>CAVQJM010000030.1:0-146075 GCA_963712845.1 uncultured Acidobacteriaceae bacterium | reverse complement strand
GTGTCCATGGGCGGGGTCGGCTTCTTCCGCGACCGGCTCATGCGGGCGCGCATAGAAGGCGACGCACTCTTCTGCGAGGACTCCGCCTTCGATCTCGAGGTCGTGGCGAAATGCATCGCGGATGAAATCGAAGGTGTTGTTGTGCCGCGATTCGAAGTACACGGCGTGTACGTCGTCGCGGCCAGCGCCGTAGACAATGCGGCTGATGCCGCCCCAGAGGCAGGCCATGGTGCACATGCCGCAGGGCTGCAGCGTGCAGTAGAGGATGCAGCCTTCGAGCGAGTTGGTCTTGAGTTCGGCGCAGAGCCGGCGGATGACGACCATTTCCGCATGTGCGGTTGGATCGTGCCGCATCTCGCTCTCATTGAAGCCTGCGCAGAGGGTCGCGCCATCTTTGACCAGTACTGCGCCGACTTCCGCACCACCGGACGCCTGCTGGCCTTTGTGTGCCTGCCCAATCGCGAGCCGCATAAAACGGAGATCCTGCTCAGTGGCCATGCCGGTTGGATGCTTAGCCGATGGTCCACTTGAAGCGATGGCTTGCGAGGACCTTGGGTGAGGAGACGATCCAGCCGTCCGCGTACACCACCGTGCCGGATGTCATAGCCGGCTGGTTGAGGCGAAGGGTCTGCTCTGCAAGGAATACGGCCACACTGGTGGCGTGTTGCGCTGCGGGATCAGCCGGATGGGCGAGCGGGATCCGCACCGCACCCGTGAGGCCGGAACAGAGATAGAGCGAGAGCAGGTCGCAAAAACCGAGGACTGCGGTGTAGCGGTCGAGGTCGGTCCGGAGAGTTAAAGATGTGGCCTCCTGGGGTGCGCGTCGCTGGTTCTCCTGTTCCACGAACGCGGCGTAATAAGGATCACTGCCGCGCGGCGCGAGCAGGCAGAAATGGCGGCTGGTGAGGATGCCTGCGAGAACAGAGCGAGCCTCAGCCTCGCGAATCGACTTGCGCCATACATCGATTGCAGCTTCGGCCGGATATGCAAGGAAGGAGTGCGGCTGCTTTTCACCGACGCATTCGAGCGCGGCAAGATCCGGCTCGGTCCAGCCGGCATCGTGGCGGCCGATGGCGTCGATGACTTCAGGGGGCAGAGCGCCGAAGACGCTCGGGTCCAGGGCAGCTGCGAGTCGTGCGGCCAAGGCTGCGTGCGCGGGCTGGGTGATGCAGCCAGCCAGCGTGCCCAGAGTGCCAAAGGGCGGCGGCTGCTGAGTCTTCGCGAATGCCTGCCAGGCATCCTGTCCGGCGGGAGGCGCCGTCGCCGTGGCGTGGCCGATGCGGAGAATCATGCTGGTTTGGATGCGGAAGCGCGTGGGCTTCCTATGTGCGGATTATTTGGTTAAGGGGCGATGGTCAAAGCTGATTACGCGAGTGACCTGCCAGGCGTCCCCTTTGTTTTGCCAAAGCGTGATGAATTGGGCTTCTACCACTTCGTCGTTGTGTCCGGGGTGATGGAAGCGGTGCGTTCCGATCTCTACTGCGCCATAGTGAGCAAGGGGATAGACCTGGAGCGTTCCGGGTACGAGCTCTCGGGTGACTTTGCCGCAGATATTGTTCTTGATGCTGTCGAGGAACGACTGGCGGCCGCGGGCGAGGCCGGTCTTGTCGTGATAGAACTCGAGGTCTTCGGAAACCAGGGATGCGGGCGTTGTCAAATCGCAGTGGTTATAGGCGTCGAAGAGTTTGGTATCGAGGGATTGGATGGTGTGGAAGAGGGGATCGGGTGGGGCGCTCGATTGCGAGCGGGCGGATGCGGGAGCAAGGCCGAAGAGAAACAGGAAGAGCAATGCGAGCGGAGTTTTCATGGGAGGGTATACGGGCCGTGGGTGAGATTGTTCCTGGGGCCGCGCGCGGGCAGTTGCGGTAATCCGAGTTTTGCCTGAGCAGCCGGCCGCTCTAGAACTCAACGACTACTTTGCCGACGGCGCCCGATTCGACCAGCGCGTATGCGGCCGCGATGTCGGAAGTAGAGAAAAGCTGATCGTTGAGCAGGGGCCTCAACCTGCCGGCGTCGGCTAGGGCGGCTGCTTCGCGCAGAATCTCTCCATGGCGGGCGCGGCCGATGCCGCTGAGCATCGGAAAGAGAGTAAAGACGCCGGAGTAGGTTGCGCTGCGAAATGAGAGCGGTGCAAGCGAGTGGGTGCTCCAGCCGAGACAGCTTACGACGTGCCCGGTGTAACGCTTCACCGCGGCGAAGGATGCGTCGATGGTGGCACCTCCAGCGGTGTCGTAGATGACGTCGAAGCCTTCCCCATTCGTGTGCAATGCCACGTATTGTTCGGGCGAGAGAGCGCGATAGTCGATCGCGATGGCACCGAAGCGTTCCGCAATCGCTCGCTTATCCGGCGAGACGGTGGCAAAGACCTCTGCGCCGAGAGCCTTTGCGAGTTGTACGGCCACGTGCCCGACACCGCCGGCTCCGGCATGTATCAGCACCTTTTGACCGCCGTGCACCTTGGCGCGATCGACGATACCTTCCCATGCGGTGATGGTGATGAGAGGGAGCGCAGCGGCTTCCCGCACGGAGAGCGACTTCGGTTTGAGCGCAAGCAGATCTGCATCCGCTACGACATATTCGGCGAGCGTTCCCTGCAGGCCGCCCACGCCGCCGACCATGCCGTAGACCTCATCGCCCGGACGAAACGTGGAGACGCCCAGGCCGACCTCCTCGACGGTGCCGGCCATGTCGAGACCCAATACTGCAGGCAGCGGCTGGCTAGCGTGGCCTGCCTTCCCGGCACGGATCTTGGTATCGAGCGGATTGACGCCGCTTGCGTGGACACGGACGAGCACCTGAGTCGCCTCTGGTTCAGGACGCGGCAGATCGGTTTCGGTGAATGGCCCCCCGGCATGCTCAACGACGTAAGCCTTCAGGACGGTTCTCCTTTGACACAAGCTCGCTACTTACTCGGGGTCCATTTCCAGTTGCGGACTTCGGGCAGGTCTTCGCCGTGCTCGGAGACGTAGAGCTTGTGCTTCTCCATCATCTCGGAGTGGCGCTGGCGGAATTCGGGAAAGCGATCCTTGAGACGCGGGACGTACCTTACAGCGTCGAGCGCGAGGGTATACCGGTCGAGCTCGTTGAGCACGGTCATGTCGAAGGGCGTGGTGGTGGTGCCCTCCTCTTTATAGCCGTGGATATGAAATCCATTGTGGTTGTGGCGCTTGTAGGTGAGCTTGTGAACGACTGTAGGGTAGCCGTGGAAGGCGAAGATCACGGGCTTGTCCACGGTGAAGAGGCGGTCGAAGGCCTCGTGCTCGATGCCGTGCGGGTGCTGGTCGAAGGTTTCGAGCGTGAAGAGGTCGACCACATTGACCACGCGGACGCGGAGATCGCGCGCCCAGTCGCGCAGGACGGTGACGGCGGCCATGGTTTCAAGGGTGGGAACATCGCCGGCGCAGGCCATGACGACTTCCGGATCATCCGAATTTGAGGCCCACTTCCATTCGCCGACGCCGGCGATGCAATGCTGCACGGCGGCTTCAATAGAGAGCCACTGCGGCGCAGGCTGCTTGCCGCAGATCGTGAGGTTGACGTAGTTGCGCGAGCGGAGGCAGTGGTCGGCGACGGACAGCAGCGTGTTGGCGTCGGGCGGCAGATAGATGCGGACGGTATCGGCTTTTTTATTGGCGACGTGGTCGATGAAGCCGGGGTCCTGGTGCGAGAAGCCGTTGTGGTCCTGGCGCCAGACGTGGGAGGTGAGCAGATAGTTGAGCGAGGCGATGGGCTTGCGCCAGGGCAGCTTGTGGCAGGCCTTGAGCCACTTGGCGTGCTGGTTGAACATCGCGTCGATGATGTGGATGAAGGCTTCGTAGCAGGAGAAGAAGCCGTGGCGGCCAGTCAGCAGGTAGCCCTCGAGCCAGCCTTCGCAGAGATTTTCTGAGAGCACTTCCATGACACGGCCATCGACGGAGAGATTTTCGTCGACCGGCAAGTACCGCGCGTCCCAGCGTTTGCCGCTGGCCTTGTAGACGGCCTGCAGGCGGTTGGAGGCGTTCTCGTCGGGCGCAAACATGCGGAAGTTGCGCGTAGCCAGATTGCGGCGCATGACCTCTTCGAGCATGTTGCCGAGGATGGCGGTGGCCGACTCCTCGGAGGCGCCGGGCGTATCGACCTTGACGGCAAAGTCGCGGAAGTTCGGCATGTCGAGCGGCTGGAGGAGCAGTCCTCCGTTAGTGTTCGGGTTGACGCTCATGCGCTCAAGGCCGCGTGGCGCTACGGTGCCGATGGATTCGTGCAGGCAGCCGTTTTCGTCGAACAGATCTTCGGGTTTGTAGGAGCGGAGCCACTCGTCGAGCAGCTTCAGGTGCTCAGGGTTAGTGCGTACTTCTTCAAGTGGCACTTGATGGGCGCGCCACGTGCCTTCGACCTGCAGGCCATCGACAACTTTAGGACCGGTCCAGCCTTTGGGCGTCTTCAGGATGAGCATGGGCCAGCGTGGACGCGTTGCGTCGTGCTTGTCGCGGGCGTGCTGCTGGATGCGGCGGATCTCGGCGTAGATGGTGTCGAGCGTTTCTGCCATGCGGCGATGCATCTCGGCGGGATCGTCGCCTTCGAGGAAGTAAGGCGTGTAGCCGTAGCCCTCGAAGAGGGACTTTAGCTCTTCCGGCTCGATGCGGGCGAGTACGGTGGGGTTCGCGATCTTGTATCCGTTGAGGTGGAGTATGGGGAGAACGGCGCCGTCCGTGATGGGGTTGAGGAACTTGTTGGAGTGCCAGGAGGCCGCGAGGGAACCGGTCTCGGCCTCGCCGTCGCCGACGATGCAGGCGACGAGCAGATCGGGATTGTCGAAGGCAGCGCCGCAGGCGTGAAGGAGCGAGTAGCCGAGTTCGCCGCCTTCGTGAATGGATCCGGGGACATTTGCGGCGTTGTGCGAGGGGATGCCGTAGGGCCAGGAGAACTGGCGGAAGAGACGCTTCAGGCCGTCGTGATTGCGTTCGATGTCGGGGTAGACCTCCGTGTAGGTGCCCTCGAGATAGGTGTTGGCGATGATGCCGGGAGCGCCGTGACCGGGGCCGACGACGACCATGGCGCTGGCGTGCTGGTGGCGGATGATGCGGTTGAGGTGGAGATAGATGAAATTGAGCCCCGGGGTGGTGCCAAAGTGGCCCAAGAGGCGCGGCTTGATGTCGTCGCGGGTGAGCGGGCGGCGGAGCAGGGGATTGTCGCGCAGATAGATCTGGCCGACGGAGAGATAGTTGGCGGCGCGCCAGTAGGCGTCCATAATATCGAGCTCGTGCTGGTCGAGGTGCGATGACTCGGGATGCGCCGCGGCCGGTGCTTTCGGACTATGGGACGTGGGCTTGGCTTTTGCGGCGGTCGGCATGTGCATCTCCTTGCGGTTGCGGAACGTGGGTGCGACGGGGGTCTCTGCAGTTGGATGCAGCCAGAGTGGATTGACTCACCTTCAGGTGACATCGGCTCTGTTACTCCGATGTTAAAGAGTGGCGGCTGTGATGGTATACAGGCCACGGACGGACAGGTACGCATGGCGTTTGCAGTGCGGGCAAGATGGATGGTGGCTGTCGCGTGCGGCGCCGCGCTGGTGCTCAGCGTGAACCTGCAGAGCGCCGGCAGACCGGTAAAGGCGGCTTCACGGGCGACGCCTGTTGCGAGTTCGCCCGACGCTGCGTGCGCCGGATGCCATCGCGCGATTTACGAGCACTACGAGACGACGCCGATGGCGCGTGCGAGCGGCCCCGCGTCGGAGGGGCTGATGGAAGGCAGTTTCACCCATGCAGCTTCCGGCGTTCACTACCGAATATTTCAGCGCGATGGCGCGGGTTGGCTGAGCTATGCGCGGCCTGCGACAGAAGCGGGTGGATACCTGAACGGGGAAGTGAAGCTGGAGTATTTTATCGGCTCGAATACGCGGGGGCGCACGTATCTGTTCGAGCGTGACGGCTACTGGTTTGAGACGCCGGTGAACTGGTATGCCAAGAAGAGCGTATGGGATATGGCGCCGAATTTTCTGAATGCGCACGAGATGCCGCTGACCCTGCAGGTCGATGCGAACTGCCTGCACTGCCATGTGAGCGGCGTGGCGGTGGCGCTGCCGGGTGCGCGGAATCGCTTCGCGGGGGGGCCGTTTGCCCATGGCGGGATTGGTTGCGCATCATGCCACGGCAATGCGACGGAGCATGTGCGGACGAAGGGCAAGGCGGCGGTGCTGAATCCGGCGAAGCTGGACGCAGAGCGCCGCGACTCGGTGTGTTTGCAGTGCCATCTCGAGGGCGAGACGGCGGTGTACCGGCTGGGGCATTCGCTGGCGACCTACCGGCCGGGGGAGGCGTTGTTCGACAGCGTTGCTTACTTTGTGCACGAGGGTGAGATTGGACCGAATGGGCGGGCGACCTCGCAGTATGAGGCGCTGTTGCAGAGTGCGTGCAAGCGGTCGAGCGGCGATCGGATGAGGTGCACAACCTGTCACGATCCGCATGCGAGCCAGTCGACGGCGACCGCAGCGGAGCGGGTTGCGTTCTATCGCGCGAAGTGTTTGCGCTGCCATACGGGCGCGAAGTTTGCGACGGCGCATCATCCGGAGCAGCCGGACTGTGCGACCTGCCACATGCCGCGCGCGGGAAGCGAGGACATTGCGCATGAGCAGGTGACAGACCATCGGATCCAGATCGTGAACGGCGCTTCGCGGAACCCACACGAAGGTGCGAGCAGGAGCGGGGTGCTGGTCCTGATCGGCGAGGAGAAGGCGACCGACCGTGAGCTGGGGCTGGCGTATGCACAGATGGCGCGGCACGGCAATCGGGTGAGCGCCGAAACGGCACTGGAGTTGTTACAAAAAGCGGAGGCGCTGGAGGCGGCGACGGCGAAGGACGCGGAGTTACATACGGAATTGGGTTTTCTGGAGCAGCGGTCGGGGGACATTCATGCAGCGGACCGTGAGTACCGCGCAGCAATTGCAGCCGATCCTGACGATGGTACGGCACGCGGCGATATGGCGGTGCTGTTCGCTGGGACTAACGATTATGCGACGGCGGTGCGGCTGTGGCAGCGTGTCTTCGATGCCGATCCGGCGCAGGCGGCTGCAGGCTATAACCTGGCGCTGGGACATTGCCGGCTGGGGCAGAAGGACGATGCGGAGGCCACGCTGAAACGGCTGCTGCGCTTTGCCCCGGACGACCAACGGGCGCGCTCGCTGGCCGCGGCGCTGGCGGGCGGTGGGCAAGTCTGTTCCGGAACAGGGAAGTAGTTGGGTATCTGCCGCATTTTCCTGTTGACAGAGTTCCCTCTCCGTATCACTGTATTAGTACAGTGATCCTACGCATTCATTCCGGGTCGGGCGTGCCTATTTACCTACAGATTGAGGCGCAGGTGAAGCAGGCGGTGGCAGCGGGCGCGCTGGTACGCGATGAGGCGATGCCGTCGATCCGCCAGCTTGCTGCGGAGCTGCGCGTGAACCCGAACACGGTGGCCCGGGCCTACAGCAATTTGGAGCGCGAAGGAACGATCCGCACGGTGCCGGGCGGCGGCACGTTTGTGGCGGCGCGCACGACGGGGCTGGTGAAGTCGGAGAAGCTGCGGCGCGTGCGGCCAATTGCGACTCAGCTTGCTGTGGAGGCGAAGCAGGTGGAGCTGACGCAGGCGGACACGGTGCGGCTGGTGGAAGAGGCCTGGGCGATGCTGGGAACGCGCAACGGGGTAGAGCATGACTGAACTGGCGATTGAAACGCGGGATCTGGTGAAGCGCTACGGCAGCGTGGGTGCCGTGGACGGGTTGAGTCTTTCGGTACCGCGGGGCGCGGTGTACGCGCTGGTGGGGCGCAATGGATCGGGGAAGACGACGACGATCCGGATGCTGCTGGACCTTGCGCGGCCCGACGCTGGCACGGCGCGCGTTCAAGGGATGGATGTTCACGCCGAGCGCGTGAAGGTGCTGGAGCGTGTGGGCTACGTGAGCGACCGGCCGCTGCTGGGCAGCTGGACCGGCGACCAACTGGTGCGCTTTAACCGCGGCTTTTATCCACTCTGGTCCGACGAGCTGGTGGCGCGGTATGTGCGCGTCTTCGATATTCCGATGAAGCAGAGGTTTCGCAACCTGTCGCGCGGCAACCAAACAAAGATGTGGCTGATGCTGGCGCTGGCGCAACAGCCGGACGTGCTCGTGCTGGATGAGCCGACGGCCGGGCTCGATCCGGTGGTGACGGACCAGTTGCTGCGGGTGCTGGTGGAGGATGTGGCGGCGGAGGGACGCACGGTCTTCATGTCGTCGCATCATCTGTCGGAGATCGAGCGCATTGCGGACTGGGTGGGGATGATCGACAAGGGCAAGTTGCTGCTGGAGGCGCCGATGGAGGAGTTGCGGGCACGCTTCCGGCGCATCCAGGTGGCGGGCGTGGCGGAGATGGCAATGCCTGTGGCTGCGATGCGGGTGCGGCGCTCGGGCGCGAGCACGGAGTACGTTGTGCGCGACGGCGCGGAGGAGTTTGTGGATGCGCTGGAGCGGGGCGGCGCGACGGTGATCCAGTCGTCGCCGATGAACTTGTCGGAGATTTTTCTGGAGTGCCTCGGTGCTGACGGCAAGGAGAAGGAGTAGCCATGTACCTCTTGAAAAGCTGGCGTGAGGCGCGGCTGAGTGTTGCGATTTTTTCCGTGCCGATTGTGTTCATGCTGTATGGCCTGCTGCGGCACGGCGATGCGGACTTTGTTACCAATTCGCATGCGAGCATGGAGTGGCTGCTCACCCGCGGATTGAGTGTCGCCGGCGTTCTCCTGCTATTCGTAGGGTGGTCTCTTGGGGGCGACGGAGTAGGCCATGACATTGCCGAGGACCGGGGGGCGTTCATGCTGACGCGGCCTCGCTTGCGGCGATTCTTTGTCTGGTCCGACAGCGGATTCAGCCTCGGATTGATGGCGGCGCTGGCGTGGGGGATGACGTTGCTCTTCGGGATATTTGCACTTGCGGGCATCATTCGCTTTCCGCCGGGCGCTTCAATCTCTCCACTCGTCTTCCTGCTGGTGCCGCTCAGCGGACTCGTCTTCGCCGGGCTGATTTACGCGGTCACCTACCTGTGCACGATGCTGATTCCGCGGGACAAGACGGCGCGTGTCATTTCCGTCGCGGTGTTGATTGCTTATGCTTACTTACACCTGAAAGCCCTTCGCGAGTGGGGTGGGGCGACGCAGTACTTCTTCCCGAGCTGGTGGGTGGATCCATTTCCGTATCAGTACAGCTCGGCGGTTGCGCCGCATCTTTGGCTGGAGCTTGGCGGGCGGGTGATTGCGATCCTGGTGTTGCTGATGATTGCGCAGCTTGTGTTGGAGCGGCGCGAGATTCGAGCCTGATTGCTGGGAGTAACGTGACCCTACCCCTCCCCCTCCCGTCACCGGAGCGTGGCTTGTAAGCCCTTTCGTCTCTATGGGTTGAGTGGCCTCCCGAGGGCTAAATTCTTCTTTCCAAACGATTTACCGCTAAATTCGTCCAGCCATTGAAGTTACGCATGAAAAAAGCCACCGCGGCGGTGGCTTTTCCTGCACTGAACTGTGACTGAGTCTGTATCTATTTCCAGTGTAGCGAAATCGTGGGTATGAAATGGCACGAGTTTTATGGGATTCCCGAGATGGGAGTTACCTTGCGGACATACCGTCATCCGGGAGATTCGCCTGTCATTTGTTTCTTCGCCTTCCAATATATTGGAAGGATGGACCGGGGCGAACAAACAGAACTGGGCTCAAATTCCAGAGCACCAACGTCGTCCCCTGAAGTGATTGTCGCCTTCAGTGATTACGAACCGCGCTTTGATGTAGCGTCAACCGTTCAACACATACTCAATTCGATCCCTAGGAAATATCTGATTGGATTGAGCGCGGTGGTGCTTACCAACTCAAGAGCCTTGTCCCGGAAACGTCGCAACATCACCCTCAAATCTCGACAGCGCAGAACGGGCCTGGGGGCGGCAGCAGGTCTGTATCACGCCGCTGCGAAGAGTAATCCTGCATGGATTGAGATATTCGTGGATAACGTCCTGCGTGGATGGGAGAAGACATTCTGGGTCCGAAGTCGGCTTTTTCGTGAAAGCAGCTTAGCAGACGTGTTGTTCCATGAAATCGGCCATCATATACATCGCACGATTCGCCCCGAGTACCGCGAAAGGGAAGATGTCGCCGACGTTTGGAAGGTGCGCCTCCAACGCAACTACCATAAGCAACGGTTTGGCTGGATAAGAATTGTCGCTCGATTCATCAAACCCTTAATGGGTTCATTTTTAGAGCGTCAAAGAGGAAAGCTAGAACTGAATATGCTTGAGCGGGGCCAAATTTCCCAAGCAGAATATCGGGAGTCTGTTGGGGAGAAAAGGTCTGGCGGTGCACCTGTTTCACGTTAAATCCCCTGTCACCGGCTCATTCGGAAGTTTCGGGCTGGGCTCTGACCTGAGATATGAACCCTAGTGGTTCTCGAAATCAGCCGCTCCGGGCCACTTCCCGTATACGGCAATGGGCGTTGATGCGGCGACCGTTCACCATACAGCCAAACGATGACAAGCACCGCTTCATTGTTTTGATGCACCGGTGTTGAGACGTTGCAGATTGGCCCTAGCCTGAGCATGCTGCGGGTCGAGAGCGAGGGCATGTTCGAAATCGCTGCGGGCCTGGTCTGCCTGGCCGGATTGTGCGTGGAGGACGCCGAGATTGCTCCAGCCGTCGGCGTCTTTCTGATTGATGCGGAGGGCGGCCTGCTGCTCGGTGATGGCGGCCGGGAGATCGCCGCGGGCGGCGAGCAGTTGCGCGAGCAGGGAATGGCTGGTCGCGTCCGACGGATCAGCGGCGATGGCGGAGCGCAGTGCGGCTTCGGCTTCGGCGGGATGGCGGGTCTGTTGATCGGCGAAGGCTAGCTGCTGATAGGTTGCGGCGTCGTGCGCGCCTACCGCTACGGCTTTGGTGAGCAGCTCCTGCGCATGCTGCGGGTTGCTGTTGGCTAGTTCGAGCGAAGCGTAATTGGCGAGTGTGTCGAGTTGGGCGGGATCGAGCGCCAGGGCGTGGTCGAACTCGGCGCGCGCGGCGTCGGGCTGTTGCAGTTGCGCGAGCGCTGCGCCCAGACCACCGTGAGCTGCGGCGTCATCGGGAGACTTTGCCAGCAAGGCGCGGTAGTCCGATGCTGCGGCGTCATATTGGTCGTGCTGCAATTCGAGGGTTGCGAGGTCGTAGCGCGCGTCGGCGTAGGTGGAATCGAGGGTAAGCGCGTGACGGTAGGTCGCGAGCGCGGATTGCCAGTCGCCGCCCTCCTGCTGGGCCGCACCCAGGGATGTGGCAATACGGGCGGCGTTGGAAGAATTTGGCGGCTCGGCGGCGGCGAGTTTGCTGTAGATCGCGATGGCGCCAGCAGAATTGCCGCTCATGCTGTCGAGTGAGGCGAGGTTGTAGGCAGCGAGCCGGTCGGTAGGGTCGCGGGCGAGACGGTGCTCCATCCAGGCGCGTTCGAGGAGCATGCGGGCGTCAATTTCAGCACCGGAGCTGTTACGTTCCATGGGATGGACTGGCAGCACCTGCAGCCAGAGGTGGCCCATCTCGTCGGTGGAGCGGTTGCCATTGTGAACGCGGATGGGCGGGCTGGCGGGGTTGCGCGGGTTGGCGGCGGAGTTGTCATAGACGTAGCGCATGTGCAGCACGGAACCTGCGGGGAGCAGCAGCGGCTGGCGATAGCTGTAGACGGACTGGCGGTCGATATCCCAGTCCTTAATAAGGATGAGCTGGGTGCGCTTGCCGTCGGGCGCGATGGACCACGCTTCGAGCTGCTTGCCGAGATAGTGGGCGTGGGGGTAGATGCCGAGCGCGTAGACGGCGATGGGCAGACGCAGCTCGTCTTCGACCACGAAGTGGCTGTCGCCGGCGGGGATGTTGAGGGCGGCGTCATGCTCGAGCTGCAACAGCATCGGGGCGCGGGTGGGAGCTTTGTCCGTGAAGTAGAGACCGATGCGCGGCTGCACGGTTTCGACGCGGCCGGTGGGCTTGAGGTGGGTGTTGAGGATGAGGTCGTTGCCGGGGTCGATGCGCCACGGCATGCCGGGCGGCTCGACGACGGCGGGCGTGTCGGGCTTCCAGAAGAGGAAGTGGCTGTCGGGATCGAAGCGGTCGCCGGAGCCGATCTCGAGCTCCATGCCGGGGATGCCGGCGCGCCAGTCGGAAGGGTGCTGGCGGCGAAGCTCGGCGGTGCGGTCGATGAGGATGTTGGCGTGGTGGACGACGCGTGCGTTGCCGGGAAGGATCTCGACAGCGCGGACGTAGCGGGTGCGCGTGACGCCGACGGGATAGATGAAGTTGCGAAAGAGGTCCTGGCCGTCGGCGGGAACGGTGAAGGACTTGGGCGCGGTGAGGATGAGGTCAGGCGGCCCGAGTTGCCACTCGGAGCTGTACGTCGGCGGTGCGGGAGCTTCGGCGGCATTGCCCTCGGGCATGCCCGCGTTTACCCAGCGCTTGATCTTCGCGAGATCGTCGGCGGAGAGGCGGCGGTTATCGGCGAAGTCGCCGTAGCCGGGCTCGGGCAGCCAGGGTGGCATGAAGCGCGATTGCGTGACGGTGAGGATCTGCGCAGACCAGCGGCGCGCGTCGTCGTAAGTGAGCAGACTGAAGGGACCCGCGCCGCCGGGGTGATGGCAGGTGGTGCAGTTCTTATAGAGGATGGGCGCGATCTGGTGCGACCAGGTGGGCGTTATTTCATTTACTGGCGTTGGCCGGCTTCGCAGGAGACTGGGAAAATGTGACTCGTGGCTGATACGAGTGCGATCAGGAAAGCGAACGACGGAATAAGAGCGCCGCGTCGCATCAAGTATGGCATGTCCCGCGGGATGATGGCGCAGCCGACGGGGGGCGCAGCAGGTGCTGTGGGTTGGCGGCCGGCGAGCGCGGCGTTGAGCGCATCCTCTAGATCGTGGCGGGTGGGGGCGGGGCGCTGGGTGCCGAAGGTGAGATAGCGGTCGTCGATGCGGCCATGCCAGAGGACGGACCGGCTCATGATTGACCCCCCGGGCGGCGGATCGGCATGGAAGATCGCGGCCTCCGGCGTGACGTGGACTTTTGCGTGGGCGAGGAAACGCGAATCGGGGGCGATGAGCTGCGGCAAGGATGCGGCTGCGGGATATTGCGACTGATGCGCACGGACGGAGGCGAGGGTGTCGCTGGCGTTGGGATAGACGAGCCAGAGCCGAATTCCGTCGCCGCCTGTGGCGGGGCGCGGCGCGAACTGCTTTGCGAGGCGAGACAGGAGTGGGAGATAGCGGTTGGAGATGGGGCAGTCGGTGGCGACGAAGATGGCGACAACGTACTTCGTATCATGCCCGGATAGCGAGGTCACGTCATGGCCATCGATATCATTGCCGTAGACGAATGCGTCTTCTGCGCCGGCGTGTGATGCGAGAAGTGAACCGAGGCCTGCGGCGAAGAGCGCGATAGCCTGACGGCGGCTGGTGAGCAACCGGGATGACGCGGGGGGCGTTGTATGGGGCAGCATGTGGATTCGCTCCACCAATGTAGCGCCGCCGCAGTGTGATTGTCGCGGGCTTTCATCGGGTGTCCGGCGTTCTCGCCAGTGGAGAATCACAAGTGGATGCCGCGTCCACGGATGCGCGCTCAAGCGGGAAAGCACAGATTATGTTTTGTGGGAAGGATGGTAGCGAAGTCATGCTACGCCCATGCAGCGCACTCATCTGCCGTCAGCGGAAGGGGGAGCACCTGACCTCGAGCTCCCGATGCAAAGGACGTTTCGAGAATGGCCATATTTGCGACCGCGTCCCTTGCTGGAATCGGAACCGGGCATTTACCAAGGATCGCGTCTCTGATCTCAACGTAATAACGGCGCTCGTTGCCTGCAGGCGACGGCACGTTCGTCTGCGCGCCGGTCACGCCGTCGTAGACGATGCCGGGATCGGGGTCGTAGCCAAAATTCGGATCATCCGGGAGCATTCCGCTCATGAGCTGACGCTCTTGCACGTCTCCACCAAACTTTGCCCAACTACCCTGCGTACCGTGAAGCACAGAACGCGGGCCGCCGCCCGATACCAATAATGAGGCATGGAGAACTACTTTGAGGCGAGCGTAGTTCAACTGCACGTGGGCCCAATCGTCCGTCCGACCGCCTGGACGCAGAATTCCAAAGTTGGCATTCACCGAATGCGGGAGTCCGAACAGATGCAATGCCTGATCGATCAGATGCGGTCCCAGATCAAACCACAATCCCGCGCCCGGACCAGGATCCTCACGCCAGCGTTGACGCAGCGCTGGACGAAAGCGGTCCAGATGGGATTCGTAATGCGATATTTCACCGAGTGAGCCTGCATTGAGAATTGCCTTTGTGGCAAGGATCTCGCTCTCCCAGCGCCGATTGTGAAAGACCGAAAGGAGCCGGTTGTTCTGTCTTGCGATCTCTGCGAGCGAACGAGCCTCCGCGAGAGTTACGGTGAAAGGCTTATCGACGACGACATCTTTGCCTGCGCGCAGTGCTGCCGCTGCGAGAGGAAAATGGCTGTCGTTGGGAGTGGCGATGACAACGAGATCGACCTCCGGGTGCACAGGCACCTCGGTAGCGGAACAGACAGTGATTCCGGGATAGGTTGCCTGGAGGAGTTCGCGTTTGGCGGATCCAACAACAACCAGCGCAAGGCCTGGTACTGATTGAATCAATGGGGCATGAAAGGTCTTTCCGGCATAACCGTAACCAATCAAGCCCACGCGGATCGTTCTATCCATTCCAGTCATGCATCCAGATTAAGTGATTTGGCCGCTGCGGAAGTCGTTTCCGAGCGTGGTTAGAAGCCGCGTGCGTGGAGAGCGTAGACGATGACAGAGGCGGCGAGGCAGTAAACACCGAAGAGATACCAGCGGCCTGTCTCCAGCCAGCGGCTAAGCCATTGCAGCGCGAGCAGTCCGGCAAGAAACGAGAAGACCATGCCGAGCAGGCTGGATAGGAGTGATGCGTGAAGATTGATGGGCGTGCCTGTCGACGTTGCTAGATGCGCGGCCTTCCAGAGACGAAGCGCTTCCAGGCCAACCACGGCGGGGGTCAGCACCACGGCCAGGGCGAAGCTGAAGCGTTCTGCATCTTCTTTCGCTGCGCCGGCGAGCATGCCGATGGAAATGGTGGAGCCGGAGCGGGAGAATCCGCGGAAGGGCAAGGCGAGTCCCTGGACGACGCCCATCCAGGCGGCCTGCGACATCGTGATGCTGCTGTCTACAGTGTTCGTCGACGAGGGCGTGTTGGGGGCCGAGCTCCGCTTGCGATGTTCTACGACGCCAGCGACCAGAATGAGGATGCCCACCGCCGCCAGCGCGGGCGCGATGAGTTCCAGATGACTGAAGAGCTGCTCGATTTCGGCCTTCGGCGCGCCACGGAGCAGTGTTTTTTCGAGGAGCTTCTTCACGCCCTCGCCGACGAGGCCGGTTAGGAGCGTGGCCCAGACGACGCGCATTGCAAATCGGCGAAACATCGCTTTGCTCGCAAAGTACGACTCCTTCCATGTCTTCCAGAAATAGGCGATGACCGCGAACATGGTGCCGGTGTGCAGCATGACGAGAAGCAGCGTCATTTGCGGAGCAGAGGGATCGAGGCCCATCAGCTTCTCGGCGACGATGACGTGCGCGGAGCTGGAGACCGGCAGCAGCTCGGCGAGCCCCTGGACGATGGCGAGGACGATGACTTGGAGAAGGGACATGCTGGAAGTTTACGGATGGTGGGTGAAGAGTTTATTAAGACTTTTCAAGCAACAGTGTCAATTACGAATAGCGCATCTATCGCGCCGCTTTCGCGATCAGCGGTTTGCCTGTGCCTTCGGTGAGCGCGGTGATGCAGTCGAGCGGTGGGGCGGGGAAGACTTCCGTCAAACCGGAGGGCCAGCTTACTTCGACCTCGCGCAGCGCCGGTGAGGGGCCGAGGCCGAAGTGGAGGCGCATGTCGCTGGATGAGTTGTAGGAGGAGCCGCTGCGCACTTCATTGACCCAGCCGCGCTCCTTTGCTGCCCCCGTGCCGTCTGCCGCGGTGCCGCGCACGGTGACACGCGCGCCGATGGCGCTGCGATTCGATTTGGTCCCGGTGAGGGCCAGTCCGATCCAGTGATTGCTGTTGGGGGCGCGATTGACGAGCAGCATGGGGAGAGCGCTGACATCGTTGATGACGACCTCCTGACGGCCGTCGTTCCAGAGATCGGCGATGGCAAGGCCGCGCGCGGAGGCCGGCGTGGTGATGCCGGGGCCGGAGTCCTTGGTGATGTCGGCGAATTTGCCGTTGCCCAGATTGTGGTAGAGGAGGCGCGGCTCGCGGTAGTCCGAGCCGAGGTGGCTGGAGTCGACCTCGGGGTAGACGTGGCCGTTGGCGGAGAGAATGTCAGGCCAGCCGTCGTTGTCGATGTCGAGAAACATGGTGCCCCAGCCGAGCTTGTCGGTGTTGATGCCGAGGCCGGAAGGGTAGGTGACGTCGTCGTACGTTCCGTCGCCGCGCGCGTGGTAGAGGGTGGCAGTGTCGTCGGAGAAGTTGGTCTTGAAGATGTCGAGATGGCCGTCGCCGTCGTAGTCGCCGATGGTAGAGCCCATGCCGGCCTGCTCGCGGCCGTCCTCGTTGAAGGCCACGCCGGCATCGGCGGCGCGATCGGTGAAGGTGCCGTCGTGATTGTTGCGGTAGAGGATGGCGGGGGTCGAGTCGCAGGCCATGTAGATGTCCGGCCAGCCGTCTTCGTCGGCGTCGATCGTGGAGACGGAGAAGCAGTAGTGGCCGCTGGTTTTGGTGAAGCCGCTCTTCACCGAGACATCTTCGAACTTGCCGTTGCCGAGGTTGTGATAGAGCGTGTTGGGCGCCCACTCCAGGCCGCGCGGACCGCACATGACGGGCACGCCCTTCCATATACAAGCGGCTGCTTTGCCGGGCTCGGGCACATCCTTGATGTCGAAGTGGACGTAGTTGGCGATGGCGATGTCGAGCTTGCCGTCGCGATCGTAGTCGACGAAGGCGCAGCCGGTGCCCCACTCCTTGCCGCTGCCCGCAACGCCGGCCTGTTCTGCGACCTCGCGGAAGCGGCCATGGCCCTCATTGTGGTAAAGGCGATTCTTGCCGTAGCCGGTTACGTATAGGTCGGGCAGGCCATCGTTGTCGTAGTCCCCGACGCAGGCGCCCTGGCCCCAGCCGGTGTCGGTGAGGCCGGATTTGGCGGTGACATCGGTGAATGTGCCGTCGTGGTTGTTGTGGAAGAGATGGCTGGTGGGTGGGGAGCCGGTTTCTCCAGCCTGGGGATGGAGCGAGGCGCCATTGACCAGGAAGATGTCTGGGTAGCCGTCGCCATCGTAGTCGAAGATGGCGACGCCGGAACCCGTGGCCTCGAGGATATAGCGCTTGGAGGTTACTCCGCCGTTAACGTTTAGCACCTTGATTCCGGCCTGGGGCGCGATGTTTTCGAACCACGCCGGAGGCGGATGGGTGGTGCCTGGCGGGTACGGTGCGGATACCCTTTGGGCAGCCTTCTGGGCGGTGACGGGAACCGTGAGGAAAGCGGCGTAAACGCTAACTATGAGCGCTTTCGCACAACGTTTGTCTAGCCGGGGCATCGCTTTCCGATTGTAGTGAAGCTGGTGCAGACGGGGTGTCCGGGATTGGACGATTTTTTCTTTGACACCGGCTTGTTCGATCTTTATAGTTCGCGCCGGGCAGTAATCATCCATTCGTATGAAGTGGAAGCAGTACCGCCGAGTACAGCAACGGTAGCAAACGCATAACTGCTCGTGCAGATTTCAGAGGCACAGCGGGGCGCCAGAGCAGCATTTTAGGGGAGACCATTATGACAAGACGCATGCAGGCGGTCCTAACCGCGTGCCTTGGTATTGGAATAGCCATCCTTCCGCAAGCGGCGAACGCCCAGGCGGTTTACGGATCAGTCTATGGAACAGTGACGGATGCATCGGGAGCCGCCATCCCAGGTGCCACGGTGACCGTGACCGATGAGGCCAAAGGGACCTCGGTAACCGTCAAGAGCAACGAGTCTGGGAACTACACCGTTGAGCACATGATTCCGGATATCTACACCGTAAAGGTGGAGGCGGCCGGCTTCAAAGGTTTTGAGACCACCCATCTGGTGGTCCAGGCAGATACCTCGCCTAAAGTCGATGCGATAATGCAGACCGGCGGCGCGAGCGAGACGGTCAACGTCAACGCCGATGCCATTCCGCAGTTGAAGACGGATCGCGCAGACGTGGCTACGGTATTTGACCAGAAGACGGTATCGGACCTGCCCGTCTCGGGGCGCAACTTCACCAGCTTGCAACTGCTTCTTCCCGGCGCACAGCAGCTCGGCTGGAGCCATGCCTCTGACGAAAATCCGCAGCAGAGCCAGCAGATCCAGATCGACGGGCAGGCCTTCGGCGGTACGGCTTTCGAACTGGACGGCACGGACAATCAGGATCCGATCCTGGGCATCATCGTGGTGAATCCGGCGCTCGACGCGGTGACTGAGTCGAAGATCGCAACGCAAAACTTTGACGCCGAGTTTGGCAAGGCAGTATCGGCGGTGGTGACGGCGCAGACCAAGTCGGGCACCAACAACTTCCACGGCAGCGCTTTCGACTACCGGCGCAGCAATGCAAACCTTGCGCGCAACCCCTTCTCCCAGCCCGCCGGGCTCCCAATTTCCGGGCGGTCTCTACAACGAGTTTGGTGGGTCAGTGGGCGGCCCAATCAAGAAAGACCGTGCGTTCTTCTTTGGCGACTACCAGGGGCAGCGATCAAGAGCCGGCATTTCGGGTACACAGACGGTGCCGACGAGCTTGTTGATGAACACCTGCCTGGGCAATCAGATCGGTCCCGGCGGCATCGCAGGCTGCGACTTCAGCGACTACAGGGTACCCATCTACGACCCGACAACCGGCCAGCAATTCACCAACAACGTCATTCCGGCGGCGCGGCTTTCGCCTCAGGCGCTGGCGCTGTTCAAGTTGCTACAGCCCTATGCCCCGACGACTCCTGTTGGCACCTCAGGGACGACCGGACTGGCAGGCAACTATTCGGCCAGCGGCACGGGCCTCTTCAACGCAGATCAGTGGGATGTACGCGGCGATATGCAGGTCACGCAGAAGATCCACGCATTCGGACGCTTCAGCCGCTTTACCGACACGTTGAGCGGTTCAACAATCTTCGGTGCCGCCGGGGGAACGGGCTTCGGGCAGAACGGCTATGGCGGTACTTCGGTAGGTGCCAATGACAGCTTTGCGGGTGGCGCGGACATGGCGATCAACGCCACCCTGTTGACGGATTTTCGTCTCGGTTATTACCGCTATAACGCCGTCACCAGCAAGTACGACCAGGGCACCAGCTTTCAAACCCAGCTGGGAATCCCGGGCTCGAACCTGGGCGATAACTTCACCAGCGGTGCCGCGGCATTCGAACTCACAGAAGTTGGCTCTACGGGCGATCCGAATAATCCCTCCAACGTTGGCCCGCAATACGGAAGCGGCCTGAACGTAAACCGCTGCAACTGCCCCTTGACGCAGCGCGAGGATCAGTACCAGATCGTGAACAACTGGACCAAGATTATTGCCAACCACTCGATCAAGTTCGGTGCCGACCTTCGCTACGCTCGCAATCTGCGCGTTCCGAGCGACGTGAATCGTGCGGGCCAGTTCCTCTTCGGCACCGGCCCCACGGCAAATCAGGGTGTTGGCGGTCTGAGCTTTGCCACCTTCATGCTTGGCGACGTGTCCACCTTTGGGCGCTATTCCAACACCTCGACAAACGCGAAGGAGTTCCAGAAGCGGGTCTTCTTCTACGCACAGGATACGTATCGTGCAACTCCGAACCTGACACTCAACCTTGGCGTGCGCTACGAGCTTTACTTCCCGGAGACCGTGAATGGGAAGGGCAACGGCGCATTGCTGAATATGAACAGCCCGACCGATTCGACCGGTTATTTGCAGGTCGCCGGATTCGGCAATTTCGGATCGAATATGGGGTGGGATCCGTCCTGGAAGGCAATCTCGCCGCGTATCGGTCTCGCCTATCAGATCAACCCCAAGACAGTGATTCGCGCAGGATATGGACGGAGCTTTGACCTGGGCGTCTTCGGCTCGATCTTTGGACATACCTCAACGCAGAACCTGCCCATTCTCACCAACCAGTCGATCTCCGAGCCGAACGGGCCGACCTCCAGCACGTCTGCCTTCAATCTCGCTGCTGGGCCGCCCGCGGTTCCGGTGACTGCGGTTCCGTCGAGTGGGCTGTTGCCAAACCCTGGCAATTCGGTCAAATCGATTGCCCGGGCCAACCCGCTTCGGCTGCCGACCATCGATGCGTGGAACCTGAGCCTCCAGCGGTCGATCACCCCAACGCTCTCGGTGACCATGGCCTACGTGGGCAACAAGGGCACCCACACACTGAGCTCGGGTGACGGCAACAACACCAATCCGAACGAGTCCGGCATCTTCCTGCCGGCGCAGTACAGCATCAACGGGCAGACACTCCACTACACCACTCAGGCGGCGGAAGGCGCGGCGATGCCGAATTCGCTGGGCATCTACCCCGACAATGGAACCAACAACTCGGCGCTTCTGCAACGCTACTATGCGGGCACGCTGCCGGCCTGCCAGGACCCCAACTATAAGCAGCCCACGGGTCTGGGCATTGCGCCGGGAGCCTGCGGTTGGTTGTCTGGTATCCAGTACAACGGCAATGACCAGGACACTCACTTCAATGCTCTCCAGATCAGTGTGGCAAAGCAACTGACCAAGGGGCTGACGTTCAACGCCAACTATGCATGGCAGCGCTCGATCAACTTTGGCTCGGGCTATGCCACCTGGAACAAGCTGGCGAACAAGGGCCGTGACGACTTCCAGCGCGAGCAACAGATCGTCGCGTACGGCAGTTATGAGTTGCCCTTCGGCCGGAACCACCTGGTCGGCGGAAACGCTCCTGGTTTTGTGAACGAGATCATCGGCGGTTGGCAGGTCAGCCCGATCGTGACTTATGCGAGCGGTACGCCCTTCAGCCTCACCTATCAGGAATGCAGCTCTGCTATTCCCGGCAACGGCGCACCCTGCTTCCCGAATGGACGAGGCAACAACCTCAAATTGCACATTCAGAAGCTCAATACAACGAATCACAATCGCCTAGCGTTCCATGGCGCCACTGTACCGTTGACCACACAGGCGTTCGATGGCTTCACGGCTCCTGGTCTGGATGAGATCGGTAACAGCGGAAGGGACAGTACCTTTGGTCCGAACTTCTTCAACACCGACATGGCTGTGCAGAAGAACTTCCCGATCCATGAGTCGTTCTTCGCGCAGTTCCGCATGGATGCCTACAACGCCTTCAACCACATGAGCCTGGGCAACCCGGGCGGTTCCATCGACAACGGCGATCAGACCATTGGCGGCCTGTTCGGGAGCCAGTTCCCAACCCGGCAACTGCAGTTCTCGGTTCGCCTTCAGTTCTAAGGTGTAAGCGACATTCGACTACGAGGAGAGCGACCTGCTCTCCTCGGTTCTTTTGGAATCGATTAGAAATGCGTTGAACATGGAAATTCCTTATATCCTCGTCCGAGGATTGTTGGTTTGACATTGGGTATCTGCGGCAACAAACTTAAGGTCCCCTCGCACGGGCATGGCTGATCACGGCCGAGTGATGCGCTGCATCAGCTTCACCGCGCAACCGGGGCGAACTTGGAAGTGCCGAGCCGTAGCGTGCGTTTATCCGCGCTTGGTTTGCGGCGTGATCCGCACGGATCTGTGAAGCAGATACACCACGAAGAATTGGAGGACGGCGATAAAGAGCGGCCCAGCGCATTTCCCAAGATCATGCTCAAACAGACCGATTCCGGCATCCAGCAATTGCATGGCGCCGGCGAGCGCACCCAGGATCAGCAACGCAGGCGTCGCCTGCTTATAGATCGCCCCCAATGCGAACAAAGCCAGAGGAATTGTGCGCGCCGCCGCGTACATCGCCAATAGCAACGACGCCTCCGTTGGAACGGATTCGACAGGGACCAGGTATTGCGGACGGATGATCGCCGCGATGGAAAAGCCGCTCGCGACCAGGACATTGATTGCCGTGACCAGCGAAGCCAGCCGAATCGCCTTTATTGTTGTCATTGATTCCTCTCTCTGCGGAGCGGGATACCTGTTACGTTTTCCCCGTCAATTGTCGTCAGACTGTAAGAACGACCCGCCCGAAAGGGCGGCCTTCCACGAGATAACGCAAAGCTTCAGCCGCTTCGGCCAGAGGGAATGTCTTCGCCACGATCGGTTTGATCGCACCGGATTGAAGGAGAGACACAATTGCGTTCCACGCGTCCGTAACGGTCGCCTGCGGCTGGCGAAACATATTGAGACTCCGGATGCTGGCTTGCGGCACGATGAGATCAGTCACGTCAATGGTTGCCTTACGGCTTGCGGAATATCCCAGTGTTGTGAGGCTTCCTCCCAACGCGAGCGCTTTGAGCGCCTCGCTCAAGACTTCACCGCCGATCCCGTCGATGACAATATCTGCGCCGTAGCCGTCCGTGATACGACGCACACCGTCACTCAACTTCTCCACGGAAGTATCGATTACCTCGCTGAATCCGAGCGCTTTCGTCTGCTCGGCTTTCGCATGGCTGGTCGTGCTGGATATGGCGTGTTTTGCTCCCAGAGCGCGCGCCAGTTGCGTTACCGCGTTGCCGACTGATCCCCCGATCGCAGGCGCCAGAACGGTTTTGCCCGGACGAAAACCAGCCAGGGTAAGAGCCACTTGTGCGGTGAGATACGCAACTGGAATGCCTGCGGCGCTCATATCGTCGACACCATCAGGGATCAGGCAAAGATCTTCCTTCCGTACGGCAATCCACTCGCAGTAGGTTCCGTCTTCAAAAGCACCATAGACGCCCCAGAACATCACACGTGAGCCGGCGGGAAACTCCGCGCCACCTCCCTCCTCCACCACGCCCGCTCCTTCATTGCCTAGGATGAGCGGCGCTCCCATGCCGTGAAATTGGCCGGAGAGAATCGTATGGTCGAGCGGCGTGACGCCAGCTGCAGTGATTCGCACCAGTACTTTCCCGTCTGCAGCCGTTGGTTTTGGAAGCTCGACGAGCTTCAACGCTACATAACCGCCAAATTGCTCTGCTCTCATCGCACGCATATTGATTCTCCCTTTTCCCATGTCGCTCCTGGCCTGCGCCGCTAGGCCGTTACACGGAGATGGTTAATGTCGATCGAGACCACCAGCAGGTCGCGAATTGATTGAGTCCCTGGCATTCACCGAAAGGCCCCGTGGATTATTGCTATAATCCACATACAGGATTAGATTCGTAATCCTGATTTAGTCGCAGATTATTTTCGAGGAGGTTCAGATGGGTTATTCCAAAGCCCAAAAGGAGAAAACTCATAAGCGCATCGTTGCCATTGCCTCAAAGAGATTCCGCGAAAGGGGTCTCGCGGGATCCGGAATTGCGGAGTTGATGAAGGAAGCCGGCCTGACGGTGGGCGGCTTTTACAAACACTTCGACTCGCGTGACGAACTCGTGGCCGAAGCACTCAGCGATGCATTTGGCGTTTGGCAGCGCCAAAAGGAAGCTGCTGAAGCTGGCGGCCAGCCGCTGTCCTTCGCAAAACTTATCGACGATTACGTGAGCGATATGCACCGTAAGAATCCAGGTGCAGGCTGTGCCTTCAGCGCATTGGCCCCGGAGATCGCTCGCAGCGACAGGCGGACCCGTGCGCTTACCTCTGAACAAGTCCGGGATGACATTGAGTTAATTGTCGGGTTGCTCCGTGGCAAGGACAAGCGCGCGGCAAGGTCGAGAGCGATCCTGACTTTCAGCGCGCTTGTCGGAGCGATGTCGCTGGCCCGCGCCGTATCGGATGAGGCGCTTTCGCGCGAAATCTTGAAGACGGTGGGAGATCTTCTGAAGAATCCCGCCTGAGAGCACTCAGGAGAGCAATAGGTGAAGATGATCAGATCCTCGAGAGGGGATCGACGTAAGCTTGGAGTTCCTAAGCAAGAAAGACTTTTGTGGAGTGTCTTTCGCACGACGTTGAGAGCCTGGGGAAGCGGGGACTTCTCACTTAGGAGCCCAATCGCACAACTGCGGAAGTGAGCGATCGTCTGCGCCTGCGCCACCTTCCACGCCGGCACATCGGAGATGTCGACGTAATGCAAAGCTTGCGCGGCCCGAGGAGATCGTCCAACGCCCTCATCGCCATCCTCGAGGGGCGCAAAGCCCGTCGTCCAGGGTCCGAAAATGTGCCAAGAGGGCGGGACGCCATATCCGCAACCGGAAAAATCCCAAGCAGTGTCTTTCTTGGGGCAGCCTTGGTTTCAATCCTCGGCTCTGTCGCCTTCAAGTCTGCGAAAAAGCACCCCGAAGCCTAGTTCATCCGTCAGTGGGTCGCGCCTTCCTCCTCCTTGGTATTTACAACAAGATGGTGAAGCAGCACGGTTCGGACGCAAAAAGCCAAACCATTCTCTCGCCGCGTGAGCGGACAGGGGCCAGTACCTAGTGTTGCAATGCGCGGGGAGGTCTCAGCTCCCGCGATCCTCTGCTGAACCTTTTGCAGAACAGAGAAATCATCCAGATGTAGCCAGTAGTCGGTGTTCTGGCCCCAGAATCCGGCGAGGACCTTCATCGTCGTGCTGGATCCGGAATTGAATTTCACCGTGAGTTGCTGATATGTGGGCGCAGCGCGGCAGGTCGTTTGTGCCACGATATTGCCGGTCGCGTCGCCTATCCCGAAAACCCTCCGGTGGAGGAGACTCGACCGAACCAATTTAAACGTTACACCCAACGCCAGAAACTATCGCTTCTGAGAGGGAGAATGGTCAAGTAACAGTTTTTCGTCGCGTTACGCCGGATGCTCAAATTCCAGCTATCGTTGAAGCATGTACCATAGGCGGCTAGTCGCTGCAGAACGAGCAGAGTGCGAGATCGATGTCAACGCAGGCAGCATGGCGGCGGGATAGCAGAATCGTGATGGTGGGGTTGTTTGCTCTGGTACTCGCGGGAGCAGATGGAACCGGTGCGGCCGCAAAAAAGCATCCCCGAGTGGTGCTGCAAGACGGGGTGCTTGCGGGGACTCAGTTCGGTCCGTCTACCAAGAACGCGGCTTTTCTGGGAATGCCGTATGCCGCTCCGCCAGTGGGCGACTTACGCTGGCGCCCCCCGCAGCGACCCGCGAGTTGGCAGGGTGTTCGCCAGGCTACTAGGTACGGACCTGCATGCCCGCAACTCCCGAGCGCATGGTTACCGGAGATGCTCGGCCGCAAGCAGATGCTTACGGACGAGGACTGCCTATACCTGAATGTCTGGACGCCAGATCTGGACAGGCATGCCAAGCTGCCCGTGATGGTGTGGATTCACGGTGGCGGAAACATCGAGGGTTCGCAGGAATGGCCTCCGCTCGGCTCGACGCTCGCTGCGCACGGGGTAGTTGTGGTGACAATCAACTACCGGCTGGGTGTACTCGGTTATCTTTCGCATCCGGCACTTACCGAGGAGTCCTCACATCACGCCTCAGGAAATTACGGACTGCTCGATCAGATGGCAGCGCTCCGATGGGTGCAACAGAGCATCGACCGGTTCGGTGGCGATCCGCAACGAGTGACGGTCTTTGGTGCGTCATCGGGAGCGCTCGACATTTGCGATCTGATGGCGTCACCGCTCGCAAACAGCCTTTTTCAGCGCGCAATTATGCAGAGTGGGGTATGCGTCGATTCACTAGCACCGCTGCTCGCCGGGGCAGAGGCTAGTGGAGTGCGAATAGCCGCGGATCTAGGACTTGGGAATGGCCCCGATGCGCTCGCAAAACTCCGGGCTGTACCTGCGGATGAGTTGGTGCGTAAAGCAGCCGATGAGAAGGATGTCGACTTCAATCCAGTGGTGGACGGCTGGGTCTTCCACGAACAGCCTGTCCTCACCTTTGCGCGGGGAGCCCAGGCTCGGGTTCCAGTCATCGTCGGAAGCAATAGCGATGAGGTCTCGATCTTCGCCAGTCCGCTTGTGGGTGGAAGTTCTTATCGTCCTAAGTCCGTCGCCGAATACCATCAATGGTTGTCGCGCGAGTTCCATTCGCATGCTGATGCTGTTTTCGCGGCATATCCGGCACGTACAGACGCGCAGGTTCCAACTGCATTCCGCGCAATGGACACGGACTATCAGTTCGGATTTGGAGCGAGTTTGCTCGCGCAGGAGGTGGCCGCCGCCGGAGAACCTGCGTACCTTTATGTGTTCACCAATGTAGGGGCGGGACAGTTCGCGACACTTGGTGCATTTCATAGTGAGGAGAGCATGTTCCTCAGCAAGAAGTATTGGACAAGCTGGGTGCCGAATCCTGGAGATGCTCAGTTGTCCAACGCTATCGTCGGCTACTGGGTTCAGTTCGCGAAGGCAGGGAAGCCGTCCCCTCCGGGACTTCCTCCGTGGCCTGCGTATCGCCCCGGAGAGCCCATGGCGCAAGAGTTGGGATCACACATCGGACAGACTCCAATCCTGCGTGGAGCGAAGCTGAGCGTATTTGAAGAAATCCTGGAACTACAATTGCCACCAGTCAAAGGGCAATGACCGCTCAGAATGTCGTGTGGCGCTGACACGGGCGTTTAGCGGCGGCATTGTCATCACCTGTGTAATCCGGCAACGCTCTTCGGTTGGCGTGCCACGTCATCCGGTTTTCTTCGGGCCGACCTAACGCAATTGCGAAGATAACGAAGCAGAGCTACTATCGTTGCTCAAGGCACTTGCTGGGGCATGCGCTAAGACAATTTTGCGACAGTCCTGCGATTCTGTGAGCCAGATATTCCAATTTGTCTGTCCGGCTCACTTTTCGGTCTGATCGCCACGCGCAGCCGTCTGTCGGCATTCAATCGTGTGACAATACGCTGAGGCGAAATTGGAGGGTGTTGCAGATGGGCCAAATTAAACGTTGTAATCGAAGACTTGTATTCGTCGCGATCTTTAGCTTCGCATCCGCAACACTTCCCCGCTTGACCTCTTCCGCATCGGCGCAAACAGCTGTCACTGGCGGGCTGAGTGGCGTGGTCGCGGACTCGACTGGAGCTATAGTTCCCAACGCAACGGTCACGGTAGTGAACACCACTACCGGGGACACTCGCGTGCTGACGACGAATGCAGAGGGACGTTATGTCGCTTCGTTTCTGAAGCCTGGAAGATTCTCCATCTCGGCTACCGCGCCTAACCTGCAGTCGAATACCACATCCATACAGATCCTGGTGGGTCAGCAATCGGTTGCCAACCTTATGGTCACTCCAGCCGGCAATAAGCAGATCGTCACGGTAAGCGCGAATAACGCGCAGTTGATTGATACGCAGTCGGCGAACACGATCTCGACGTTTACGACAGAGCAATTCGAGAACATGCCGAATCCCGGCGGCGATATTACGACGATTGCTTTCACAGTTCCCGGTGTGGTGGTCAACATTGGTACCGGCGGCAATGGCAATTTCAGCTCCGATGGTTTGCCGGGCATTTCCAACCTCATCATCTTGAACGGCGCCGACCAGACGGACTCATTCTTCAACGACTCCACTACCGGCGCATCGACGCTCAGCATCGGCTCGGACGAGATTGCGCAGGCTTCTGTTGTGCAGAACGGCTACAGTACGGAGTGGGGACGTCAGGCGGGCGCCGTCGAAACCTATGCCACGAAAAACGGCACCAATCGTGTTCACGGTCTTCTGCATTGGACCTATAACAGTGACGGCCTGAATGCGAATGACTTCTTCAACAACCTGAATGGCATACCGCGCCAGAAGGCGGTTTCGAACCAGTACGGAGCCCAGATCGGCGGCCCCATCCTGCGCGATAATTTGTTCTTCTTCGCCGATACGGAAGGCATTCGCTACGTCCAGCCCTCGACCAGCTATGTGAATTTTCCCACCGCCGCATTTCAGAACACGACCCTGAATACGATTCCATCGTCCAGCGTCCCGCTGTATACGCAGATGTTCAAGCTGCTGACGGGCGCGCCATCGTATAACAGCGCCGTTCCGGTGTCGACCGGCAACGGCCCGCTGCAGGACGCTTCAGGCACTCTGGGGTGCGGCAGTTTCGCCGGTACCCCCGTCTATGGGCAGGCCGGCAACTATTTTGGCACTATGCCGAGTGGCGTTTCCGGAACAGCTATTCCATGCATGACGGCGGCGGCAGGCGTGACTCATGCTGCCTTAACTGAATACATGATCGTTGGCCGCGTTGATTGGAACATCAGCGACAAGCAAAAAGTCTTTGTACGCATCAGCGACGATCAGGGCTACCAGCCGAATTTCATCAGTGTCGTCAATCCGCTGTTGAACGTGCAGAGCAAACAGCCGATCTGGAACGGGCAAATCAACCAGACCTACATTTTCGGTCCTAATCTAACAAATCAATTTATCGCATCGGCCTTCTATTATTCGTGGCCTTTTGGCCCGGCCAACCTGCAGCAGACGCTGGCGGCTTCGCCGGCGCAGTTCAATAACAGCTCCGATGGCGGCACTAACTTTTCCGTCGGGCTGGGTCAGGCTGGCAGGGTCGGCTTCGATTGGGGCAGCAATCCCACAAGCACAAACTCCACCCAGTATCAGTTTGTGGACGACCTTTCCTGGCTGAAGGGCAACCACAATCTGAAATTCGGCTTCAACTTCAAGCGATATGACGTGACCGATGGCTACCCGACGGTGAACACCTATGCCGGCTACTACTCTTTCAACTCCCTGGGAGATCTAGTCGGCGGCGTGTTGCCGGGATCGTCAAATTCCAACTTCAATCAGACCTTCGACCAGGTCAAAGCCATCAGCCTGGCCGGTTATAACTACGGCATCTACGCACAGGATGAATGGAAGGCGACGCCACGGCTGGTGCTTGACTATGGTGTCCGCATTGATCGCAATGGAAATATCCTATGCAACACGAACTGCTTTTCGCGCTATCTCGGCGCCTTTCCGCCGACCGGCGTCACTTTGGACACCCCTTATAGTCAGACGGTCGCCACCGGATACGGCAACGTCTTTCCCTCGTTGGAATTGGCGATTGTTCAGCCGCGCTTCGGAGTCAACTGGGACGCAAGAGGCAACGGGAAATCGGTTCTCCGCGGCGGCGTGGGCATCTTCGAAGACTCATTTCCCGGCGCGCTGGTCGAGAACCAGTATTTAACGTTCCCCGATAACTACGGCGCCTTTGTCGAGGCTGGGAACGTTGGTCAGGGTCCGGGGAGCGCGCCGGCCTTTGCGGCCGCTTCCTATAACGCGCTCACAACCGGGTTCTCCCGGGGGGAGAATGCCAACCAACTGGCGGCATCGCTGCCCTCGGGCGTGCCATTTTTCGCGCCGAACCATTATCTGTCCCCCCAGCACATGGTGAGCCCGAAGTATCTGGAGTGGAGCCTGCAGATGCAGCAGCAACTCACTCAGACGGACGCGGTGATCATCTCCTATGCGGGCAATCACGGATACGACCTGGTGAGCTATGACTACGGCATCAATCAGAATCTGGCCGGCAATGCCTACACGCCGTCTGCGCTCTATACCAGTTTCGAGGATGTGCCCGTGAATGCGCCCGATCCGCGGTTTGGGCAGATGGGAATTATCAACGCCAACGCAGTCTCCTCGTATAACGGAGTCTCGATTGAGTACAAGCGCGTTGACAGTCGCGGTCTTACGGCGAATATCTCGTACACGTATTCGCACGCCCTCGACGATGTTTCGAATGGCGGTCAGGATGAGACCTTTAACAACAACGGACTCCCCTACCAGATCGTGCCGAACAACACCGCAAAGTTGATGTATTCGAATTCCGATTACGACGTTCGCAACAATTTTCTTGTCGATCTCACCTATATCGTGCCCTACCATTTCCAGAATAAGTTGACTGAGCTCGGAGCGGGAGGCTGGACCATCGCCGGCAAGGCCTACGGGCGGTCCGGTCTTCCCTTCAGTGTGTTCAATAACAATGCTGCGAACGACCTAAACAACGGCACGGGCAATGGCTTCGTCCTGGCAGACGTACTGGACAATCGCGTCAGCCACTCCTGCGCCTCATTCCAACATCCCTGCTTTCAAGGCCATTTTTTCAACGGCTCTGGCTCGGATCAGGACCCCTACTCTCAGGACCCCTACGGATCCGCGCCGCAGACGGATTTCGGCAACCGGCCGCGAAATTCGTTCTACGGGCCGCACTATTCGGACGTGGACCTGAGCCTGTACAAGAACCTGTATAAGTCGGACAAGGCTCAGTTCAAAGTTGGTGCGCAGGCCTTCAATGTCCTTAACCACACCAATTTTGGGGCGCCGCAAAACGATGCGTCCTTGTCAAACCTGGGTCAGATCAACAGCGATGTTGTCGCGCCAACCAGTCCTTACGGATCATTTGGCTCCCCGGGTGCAGGCCGCGTGATGGTGGTTACGGGCACACTGACGTTTTAGAGAGTTCCAGAGCCGGTTGTACCGTATGGCTGGTGGCCAGCTTGCTGGATCCCTCAGATGGATGGTGGATTACTTCCTACTTGTCGACTAACTATCCAGAATCTCTGTCGCGCTCAGTCCTAGGTGCTTTGAACCGACAACTATCGGCTTAAAAGCGGGCCAACATGCTTGCATATTCCGCAACTAGATCTCTTTAGCAGATCATGCTTCGGAGTTCTCACGCTTGAGCGTGGTAGCCTTGGTTCGTTTGCGGAAGGCACTCGGTGTAGAAAGTTCCGACCTATTCGCGTAACGATGACAGAAAACTCGAGGCAGTAGCTGTCCATGATGATGAAGCGACTTTCAAGCATATTCAGCCTTCTGGCGCTAACTCTCGTTTCCGCGACGGCACAGCAATCTCCGCAACCCTTCAGGAACCCTGCTCTGCCGATGGAGAAGAGGATCGACAACCTCCTCTCGCTCATGACGCTCGATGAAAAGATTGATTGTCTGGGAACCAAGACCGGAGTACCTCGTCTCGGCGTTCCGAACTTCGGCAGCTCTGAAGGCATCCACGGTGTTGTTCAGCGTGGCGGTGGTAAGGCCGAACGCTCCGTCATCACTACAACGCAGTTTCCGCAGCCACCCGGCATGGGAGAGTCGTGGGATCCTGAGCTGGTCCGTCAGGCCGGCGGCGTCGAAGGATACGAGGCTCGGTTCATCACGCAGACAGAGAAGTACAATCGTCAGATCCTGATGCTGTGGGGACCGCAGGCGGATCTTGCCCGAGACCCGCGCTGGGGACGGAGCGAAGAGGTCTATGGCGAAGATCCGTTCTTTAACGGAACCATGGTTGTGGCCTTTACGAAGGGGCTGCAGGGAGACGATCCCAGATATTGGCAGTCGGCGGCGCTGCTGAAGCACTTTCTCGCGAACAGTAATGAGAACTTCCGCACCAATTCCTCTTCGAACTTCGACCAGCGTCTGTTCTGGGAGTACTACTCGGTCCCCTTTCGTATGGGTTTTCTAGAGGGTGGGGCCAAGGGAGTGATGGCCTCGTATAACGCCTGGAACGGTACGCCGATGGCTATCAATCCAATTCTGAAAAGCCTCGTCCAGAAACAGTGGGGCGTAGATGTGCTCTCGAGCGATGGTGGGGCGGTGAAACTTCTCGTGACTTCCCACAAACGTTTTGCGAATCAGCAAGAGGCCGTGGTGGCCTGCCTGAAAGCCGGGATTAATCAATTTCTTGATACGTATATCGATGAGACCAAGGCGGCCGTTAAGAATGGATCGGTGACCGAGCCGGAGATCGACGATCTGTTGCGCCCGAAGTTCCGGGTCACGATGCGGCTGGGGCTGCTCGATCCGCCGGAGATGGTGCCTTATTCGAAGATCAAGGACTCGCCCGAGCCGTGGAACACAGAGAGAAATAAGGCCGTTTCGGAGAAGATGGCGCTGGAGTCGGTGGTGCTGCTGAAGAATGCGGATGCGTTTCTGCCGCTAAAGAAAGATTCGATCAAGTCGATCGCCGTCATTGGACCGCTTGCCGACTCAGTGCACTGGGACTGGTACGGCGGCACGCCTCCGCATGCAATTACACCGGTTGATGGAATCAGGAACGCAGTCGGCCCAGGCGTTAAGGTGAACTATGCTGCCGATGAAATCGGCAACGCTGCGGTGCATGCGGCTCAGTCGTCCGATGTGGCGGTTGTGGTGGTTGGCAATGATCCCACGTGTGGTCCGGACATGGCACACGATTGGCACAACTCCCCCGACGGCGGAGGTACTTTGCCGTGTACCGTGCCGAGCGATGGGCGCGAGGGTCGGGACCGCGAGGTGATTACGCTGGCGCAGGAGCAGTTGATCAAGCAGGTGTATGCGGTAAATCCGAAGACCGTCGTGATTCTGGTCTCGAGCTTCCCGTTTGCGATCAACTGGACGGAATCGAACGTTCCGGCGATCCTGCACATGGCGCACTCTTCGCAGGATGAGGGCACAGCGCTGGCCAAGGTGATCTTCGGTGACTATAACCCGGGCGGTCATCTGGTGACGACGTGGCCGAAGTCAGTCGATCAACTGCCTGCAATGATGGACTACGACATTCGCCACGGCTGCACGTACATGTACTTCAAGGGAGAGCCGCTCTACCCGTTTGGCTATGGCTTGAGCTATACCACCTTCAGCTACGCCAACCTGAAAGTAAGCTCTGCGGAACTGACGAGCGACGGCGCTATCACGGCTAGCGTGGATGTAACGAACACAGGGAGCCGGACCGGAGATGAAGTGGTACAGCTCTACGTGAAGCACCTCAAGTCCAAGGTGGAGCGGCCGGTTGAGGAGCTCAAGGGATTTCAGCGAGTGACCTTGAAACCGAACGAAACGACGACCGTACAAATTTCATTGAAGGCTTCAACGCTCGCTTTCTGGGACGAGAAGCGAAATCAGTTCAAGGTTGAAGCAGAGCCCGTGAAGCTGATGATTGGAAGCTCGTCGAGGGACATCAAATTAGCCACTACTGTGAACATCCGGTAGCTTGCTATTGTGCGTAGCCCATAAGGCAGGGCTCAAATCGCACTCGTGCGCGAGCGACTAATTTCCCAAAGACTACTCTGAAGCGTTAAATGCTCGTTGACGCTGGCTGTCAATTGTGGGCGAGTAACGGGCTAACAGGAAATTATCCATGAGTGCCATCGCGCGACAGCCTACCGTCGCATCGCGCTCGATGAATCGAAGGTCGTCGATCTCAATCACCAAACACAACCCTAAGTGTGGCCATTTTGGCAAAGTCACATTGTTTTTCACTTTCCGCGATCCTGAGTAAACCTCCAACGAAAGTCAACAAGGCCACTCTCAGCAGATGGTGAGGCACACGCGCTGGGCCAGTTGAACGCCGAGGATCAGCGCAGAATTCATTTGGAGTATCCGGAACTGAAAAAGCTCGCTTGAGCTAAGAACGTACGCTTCGCCAGACCTTATTGATCACGCGAAAGATGCGCTATGCTTGGGCGGTGCGCTGCCTGTGTTTGCTGCTGCTGCTTTCCGTTCCATTCGCTTCCGCCCAACAGGGAGAGCCCGAGCGGCTCCTCAAGAGTGCGATCGAAGCCCAGCAGCATGGTGATCTTCCTACAGCAATCCGGGAGTACCAGAAGCTACTCGGGCTGAAGCCCGGGCTGGTCGAGGCCAGGGTAAATCTCGGAGCAGCTTTGGCCGATAGCGGGCGATTCGATGACGCAATCGCACAATATCGTGTAGCGCTTCCCGACGCTCCGGATAAGGTCCCCATTCGACTGAACATCGCGCTCGCGTACTACAAGAAGGGCGATCTGGATGCGGCTAGTCGCGAGTTCGATGACCTCCACAATCTACAACCGGAGAATGCACAGATCGCAATCCTGTTGGGTGACAGCGAGGTTCGTTTGGGGCGAGGTAGGGAAGCTGTGGCGATGCTGAACCCCATGGAAGCGGCAAATACGGCCAATCCTGACTTCGAATATGTCCTTGGAACCGCCTTGCTGCAGGCAGGAGATCGTCGAGAAGGGGCGCAGAAGCTAAGCGCATTGGCAGAGCGGACACAAAGCGCGGATGCATATCTGCTAGCCGGGTCCACCTTCCTGGATCTGAATGATTTTGAGCACGCACGGACGGACCTCGAAGCGGCGCTGCGGCTGAAGCCAAGTCTCCCACACATCTATACATTGACTGGCATGGCCAGAGACGACACCGGCGATCTGGCCGCGGCTGAGCCGGCGTTTCGCGAAGCTCTGCGGCAGAATCCGAACGACTTCGATGCCAATCTTTATCTCGGCTCCATCCTTTACAAACGCAGATCGATGGATGATGCAAAGCCGTATTTGGATCGAGCGCTCGAACTCAATCCGGCTTCGTCCATGGCGCGCTACGAGGTCGCCATCTGGAATAGCAAATCCGGCCACTATGAAGAGGCGGCAAAGGACCTCGAGCAGGTGGCGCGCACAGACCCGAACTGGCTGGAGCCGCACATCGAGCTGGCGAATGTCTACTATCGCCTGCATCGTCCCGAGGACGGCGCCAAAGAACGGGAGATCGTGGCACGGCTCACAGCGCAGCAGCAGACCAAGGGGCCGGGCGTTCCGTAAGAATTAGTCGCATGCCGGACGGAAAAACTAGTTTGGATACGGCTCGTTCGCTCTCACGACACGAATCTGATGATCGGTGAAACGCAGAAGTCCATTGGGTAACGAGACTTGTGGCATGTGGCAGGTGGCGCATCGTGACTTGGATACCGGGCAGGCTTTTGGGTGAAGCGAGGATGTATCGCCTGCGGTGGATGCCTGTCCGTGACACGCCAAACACTTTTTATCGTAGTAAGAAATGTCCCGCACCACCTGCTGATGAGGATCATGGCAGGCAACACAACTGATGCGAGGGTCGGCGCCATTGAAGCATCTGCTGTTTGCCAGCCGGAATGGCTGGAAGCGGACATCCGCCTGGCCTTTCCAATGGGCGCGCACCACCGTCTCCCAGCTACGATGGCACTGACCGCAGAAGTTCGAGATGTCCTCCGAGGGGAGTTTGCCGAGAGATTGCGGCATGGGTGCCGAAGCGCTCCCCGCGATCATATCGGTTGCGTGAGCGTGCGCCCCGGCGTGGCAACGCTCACAGCTGATGCCCGGATGCAGGCCTTTCAGATCGAGCTGGTGGCGGGAGATCGCGTTGGTCGCATGGCAGTTGAAACATGCCTTCGCCTCGTCCGTTCCGATCGGGCGGCCAGCCGCCTCGTCAATGGTTTTGGGCATAACCTGCTCATCGCCGGTGGTGATTTCGAGGCCTTGGATCGACGGATAGTAGCTAACCCGGCTCTCATAAAGGTTGCCGTTGCGCTCCAGAACCCAAGTCTGTGCCTGCGCTCCCATCGCCCAGACGATAGGAACGGAGACCGTCTGTCTTCCATCGCTCACCGCGTAAACGCTGTGGCCATTCTTGGTCACCACGGAATACAAATATCCATCCTTGCGAAAGGTCAGGCTGGGATGCCCCGCCAGTACATCGTTGCGCTGTGCCGTCTCCATGGCATGGGCCATCTGCGTGGCAGGCTGCGGTAGAGTTTGTTCCTCGTGACAGGTTGCGCAGGTGACACCGTGCCCTTTGCGGGAGGCTTGAGGCATCGCTGACAAGGAGATGAGCAGCAACGAAATGAGAAGCCGTGGACTACGGGGACGCAATCGGAGCCGCTCCTTCTTGTGAGATAGATAGGCAAAGGAGTCGTTCCCGTCGAGCGTCTTCGCTTCGGCCCAACTTCGAGTAGGCCTTGACCAGCGTCAGATGGGCCTCCAGATTTCCTGGTTCACTCCGCAGTACGTTCTTCAGATGCGGCAGGCCGCCGGCAATGTCGCCGGTCTCGACCAGCGCCCTCCCGTAGACGAGCTGGGCCATGGGCAGCGACGGATCATCCGTTGCCGCCTTCGCCGCATCGTCAAGAGACGCCGCGTAGTCTCCCTGGAACTCGAGCGCCCACGCACACATCGCACGAGCATGAGCACTATGCGGCGAGATCGCCAGTTCTTCTCGAAACTGAGAGATAGCCTCATCCGGCTTCGTAGCAAAAAGCAGATAGCCGTACAGATAGTGAATGTTCGGAACACGCGGGTACTGAGCGAAGATGGACTGAAAGGCCTGACGGCTGCCGTCGTCATCCCGGTTCATCAGCAGGACGGCTGCCCGGCCCACCGACGACAGAATGGCCGCCTGCTCGGCTTTGACCTCGTCAGGAAACAGATTCAGGCGGAGTCCAGCCAAGCCCACGGCAGGCAGCAGATCCGGATCGCTTGCGCCATTCTTTCCGCCGTTCGTTGTGCTTTGCCGGACCAGGATCTGAAATTTTCCCAGAGCTTCCTCGAAGCGTCCCAAGCGGGTGAGCAGCAGAGCCTCGTGGTAATAGATGATCTGAGCATTTCGCGGCTGATTCGCCGCACCTAGCGACTCGGCAAGCTCGAGGTCTTGAAGGGCTTGGGGATAGTTACGGGTGTTGAATTCGCAAAGACCCCTTAGAGCCAGCGCGGGCGCAGCGTTGGGAGTGAGTTGCAGATAGCGATTCAGTGCCTCCTGCGCAGCCACATACTGGTTCGCATCGTACTGCAGGATTCCCAAGAACCACCAGCCGTCCGGCCAATTCGGATTTTCCGTCGTGGCCCTTCGATAGAGTTCCATCGCCTTCGGGATGTCGCCCTGTTGGCGCGCCGCATCTGCGCTTGCGGCCAAGGAAGAGAAATCGGCGGTCTGAGACCGGGCAGGGAGGGCAAGAGCGCTCGTCAGCACGAGGAAGAACCAGCAGCGTTTGACGATGGAACGAAGTCCTCCTCCCGGCAACGCCCTCGGCTGGATTGGGTCCGCCGCAACGGAGGCGGAACGGATGCTGTCCGAATTGGCCGATCTCAATGTATCCCGCACACCCCTGTATCCAATCCGGTAAGGCAGCCATACACCTGTGCAAGGCGCTCTGGAGTGCCAGGAAAGCTCTCGGGCCGCTCGACCAAGTTAAGATCGCGTCCGCGTCAGCCTACACGATCCTGCCCGAGACGTGTATGGCAAGCGGGATTCCGCGCCTTTAGCGCAAAGGGCTTAGTTTTCATCCGTCGAACGTTGCCGCTTTTTCTGTTGACAGCCATATTTCCATCGGAGTAATAAGCTTATTCCAAAAGCGTGGTAACGATAACACGCGCTTTGTCGGACGACGCAGTAAGCAGAGTTGCAAGGCAGTACTGCCTGGCACGATGCGATGGCTCTTTGATGAAGAAAGCGCCATGGTCTTCAGCGCCTCTGGATAGGAACGAGAGGGCGCGCAAGACGCAGGGCTTCGGAAAATTAACGCAGAAAACGTTTTTGGGAGGCATGTGTATGCAGAATCTAGGTGAGCTCCGGCGCCTGCCGCGTTTGGGATCAAGCGTAAAGCTGGTAGCAGTCTCGGTCCTGTTCCTGTTTGTCGTGTCTGGAATTGCACAGCAGCTTACCGGCACGCTGAGCGGCACGGCATTCGATACCAGTGGAGCCGCTGTTCCTAACGCGAGCGTGACCCTGAAGAACCAGGCCAGCGGCGACACGCGCACGGCCGTCGCGGATGGCCGCGGCCATTTCGTCATCACCGCCGTACAGCCAGCGACCTACTCAGTCAATATCGCAGCGTCTGGCTTCAGGACTTGGCAGGAAAACGGCATCGTGATGAACCAGGGCGATGCACGCGAGATCCCGAGCATCCGGTTGGAGATCGGCGGAAGCACGACCAGCGTTGAGGTCATCGGCGGCGGCGGCGCGGTCGTGCCGACCGACACGCCGGAGATCAGCACCTCGCTGAATCAGGAGATGATCAACAATTTTCCGCTCCAAGGCCGCGACGCCGGTGAGCTGCTGAAGGTCATGCCGGGCATGGGCATCAACACTGGCACACATGTGGGACCCCAGTTCAATGACAAGATCGTCGGCTCCAACAATGGTCCCGTCGGCCAGTACTCCTCGAACGGCACCCAGCCCAACGGCACCATGGCCTACATGCTGGACGGCGCCAACCTGGTCGATCCCGGCAACTTCGGCACCCAGATCGCGAACATCAACCAGGACATGGTCGGCCAGATCAAGATGCTGATGTCGAACTACAGCGCCGAATACGCGAAGGGCCCCTCGATCTTCCAGGCCTTCAGCAAGAGCGGGGGCCGCGACTTCCATGGCGAGCTCTACCTATACACCCACAATTCAGTCCTGGATTCCGTGGATGCCTTCACCAAGAGCCAGGGCGGAAACAACGCGGCGGAAAGCTATTACTACATGGGCGGCAACGTGGGCGGCCCGGTGCTGCTGCCGAAGCTTGGCTTCAATCGCAATCGCAACAAGCTCTTCTTCTGGGGCGGCTACGAGTACATGAAGCAGCAGCCCGCCGGGTCGATCTTCAACTACAACGTGCCCAATGCGGCGCAGCTCAGCGGCGATTTCAGCAACGCCGGCATCGATCCGAATGCCGTCACCGCGTGGCCGAGGTTCTATGGCCAACTGAGCAAGAACACGCCCGCCGGCGGTGGCCCTTCGGGATTTCCAGCCGCGGATATCGACCCCAACATAACCGGCATTCTGGCGCTCTATCCCAAGCCGAACGAGACGCCTTCCGCGGCGAATGGATATAGCAATTACCATTACGTGAATACCTCGCCGCAGAACCGCTGGGAGGCGACCGGCAAGCTGGACTACTCGCTCAGCGACAACACCAAACTGACCGGCTCCTATACATATCAAAAAGAAGCCGACCTGGCCCCCATCTCCATCTGGTGGGCGACCCCGAACACCCTCCCGTATCCAAGCCCGGGCGCCTCGAATACGGTCACCTACGTCATCCTGACCAACCTGACCCACGTCTTCAACCCCACCACGACGAACGAGACTGTCTTCACCTGGTCGCATTTCGTTAACCCATACGCGCTCTCCAATCCGTCGGCCGTCTCGCGCACCAAGAACAACTTTAATGTTCCTGGGCTCTTCGGCACTACCACGGATCAGATCCCAAATATCGATCCCGACTCCTGCTGCAGCGAGCAGATGGCCAGCTTGAACTACTACCCGATGTCGACCGGCACCTTTGGCGGCGTCAAGCAGGTGCCTGCCGTCTACGACAACTTCACCAAGGTGCTGGGCACTCACACCGTGAAGGTGGGCTTCTACTGGGACGATAGCCGGAACAGCCAGAACAGCAACGCGCCTAATAACGGCAACTTCAACTACCAGACCTCCGGTCAGAACTCGACCAACAACCTGGTAGCCGACGTGATGTTGGGCCGCATCAACCAGTATCAGCAGCAGAACACGCTTGTCCCGACAAATACCCACTTCCACCAAGTGTCGTTCTATGCGCAGGACTCCTGGCGAGGCAGTCCGCGCTTGACCATGAACTACGGCGTGCGCTTTGACCATATCGGCCAGTGGTACGGCATCGACTCCGGCCCAGGTTTTCAGGTATGGAGCCAGGCAGCCTATGACAAAGATCCCACCGCCAACAATGCCGGATTGCTTTGGCACGCCCTCGACTCAAGCGTCCCCATCTCGGGCTTTAAGACACCGCTGTTTTACTGGGCGCCTCGCCTGGGCTTTGCCTGGGATATCTTCGGCACCGGTAGGACCGTCTTCCGCGGAGGGTTTGCGGTGTACCGCTACCAGGCGACGAGCGAAACGGCCAGCGCCTTTGGTGGACCGTTCGGCTCTTTCGAGTACTCCAGTACCACTCCATTCAACGGATACGCGAGCGTTGCCGGCTTGACGCCACCTTCTTCGGTCTCGCAAAACGGATCGAGCGTTGACGCGATGCAATTGGGCGACGATCGCGCTCCGTTCACAAACGACTGGAATGTCACCATCTCCCAAGCGCTCCCTCATCGTTCGTTGATGGAAATCTCCTACGTCGGCAACCGCAGCGCGAACGAGTACATGGACGGCACCAACAGCAACTTGTTCGATCTGAACAACAACCCCCTCGGACGTCTCTTCCAGGCGGACCCGAAATTGGGAAGGCCAGTCTCGCCCGCAGCCCCGTCCTGCCCTGGGAACGGCGCTACCGATTGGTCCCTCTACTGCCAGAACGACCCCGCCGCATACACCCCCACGTTTAATACACAGGACTACCGGCCTTTGCAGAGCTATCAGAATATCTATCTGCTCTCGCACGCGCCCTATTCGAACTACAACTCGCTGCAAGTCTCATTTACCAAGCAGAGCGGGCCTATCACGTTCCTGACCAATTACACCTTCTCCAAGGTATTGGGCATCCGCGATGGTGGATCGAACAACGGCGCCGGAAACGGGAGCGCCAACGACCCGTTTGTCTTGCGCAACAATTACGGCCCTCTGGACTATGACCACACTCACATCCTGAACCTGACCTACAACTGGAACCTGCCCAGTCCCATCCATAGCAGCGGCCTGGGCATGCACCTTGTGAGCGGCGCGGTGAACGGCTGGCAGCTCTCCGGCTATACTGCCTTCCAGAGCGGCGCACCCATTCAGTCCATCCTGGGTACCTCGCTCAACGCGCAGTACCCGAGCGGCCTTACCGTACCCACCGTCCAGCATCCCAACCTGCCGGACAACAGTTACCAATTGCCGAACGGTTTGCGCGCTGTAAGCATCAACTCATCGATGTGGTTCGGCTCCGACGCCGTGAAAGCGATCATCCCCGCAATCACCTGTAATCCCACTGCACATCTGCGCCAGGGGCAGCGATTTAATCCCGACTGCTTCACCGTCCCGGCCTATGGGCAGCAGGGCACGAACGTCCTGCCCTACATCCACAACACGAACTACTGGAACAGCGATCTGGGCATCTACAAAAACTTCCACATCACGGAGAGCCGGTTCGTGCAGATCCGTGCCTCCGCCACGAACTGGCTCAATCACCCGCTTCGCCAGTTCAATCTGGCGAATACGCTTGATGGGCAGCTCAACTTCCAGCAGACGTCGAATGCCGGCTGCTCGGGCTGCGTCGACTCAACCGGCATGCCTCTCCAGGTCACGTCCCTATCGCCAACCAACACGAACGCGCTGACAACCGGCACTCCTGCCTTTAAGACAGGCTCACGATTCGTCACCCTGGCAGCCAAGTTCTACTTCTAGCTGTGTCCTACAATCCCCTCGGGGCGGTTCACTCCCGCCCCGCTTTCTTTTGAGACATGATGCTTCGCCGAATCGTCTTCTCGCTGGCCTCTCTGTACATTGCGTTCGCAACTACTTCGCTCGCTGCACAGCCGCCGAATCCCTCCATCCATTTCGATCTGCAGAAGATCCCTTTCCGTCTGGAGAACGACGAGACCTCAGGAAGGAATGCCCCGGAAGCGATGGCCGGGGGTGTCGCCGTGTTTGACTACAACGGAGATGGCCGTCCGGATATCTTCTTTACCAATGGCGCGAATATCGCAACATTGAAGAAGGATGCGCCGAAATACAAAAACCGTCTATTCCGCAACGACGGGAACGGCGTCTTCACCGATGTCACAGACAAGGCGGGACTCGGCGGCACCGGCTACGACATAGGGGTTGCCGTAGGCGACTATGACAACGACGGCCACCCGGATATATTCATTGCCGGCGTCTACAGAAACACTCTTTACCACAACAACGGCGATGGCACATTTACAGACGTCACGAAGAAGGCTGGCCTCGATCGGTCGCTCGATCCGCAGTATGGCCCGCTGTGGGGCATCACGGCGGCATGGGTGGATGTGAACGGAGACGGTCTGCTCGACCTCTTCGTCGTCAACTACATGCAATGGAAATACAGCGATCTGCCTCTCTGTTCCTATCGCGGCGTCGCGGACTATTGCCATCCACGCTTCTACAAACCTCAACCGGATCAGCTCTTTCTGAATAAAGGAGACGGCACCTTTGAAGATGTCTCCGCCGCGTGGGGTATCCGGGAACATCCAGGAAAGGGAATGGGAGTCGGTGTGGCCGACTACGATCTGGATGGGCGCCCGGACCTGTTTGTGACCAACGACGCATCCTATAACTTCCTGTTTCACAATCTCGGAAACAAATTCGAAGAGGTCGCGTTCAACGCGGGTGTGGCGTTAACGGAAGACGGCGGCTTTATCTCCGGAATGGGTCTGGATTTTCGCGACTATAACAACGATGGATATCCCGATATCGCGTATGTCGCACTCAACAACCAGACTTTCCCCTTGCTGGAAAATATGGGCAAGGGTGATTTTCAGGAAGTAACAACGCCGAGCGGAATGCGCGAAGCCAGTATCAAAATGGCGGGTTATGGCGCCGGCTTCTACGACTTCGATAATGACGGGTGGAAAGATCTCTTTGTAACTCGCGGTCACGTGGAGTCGATGCCGGTTCCTGGCGCAGAGATCGATGAGTACAACACGGTCTTCCGCAACCCGGGCAAAAGCGGGAAGTGGAAAGCCTTGACTTCTGAGGCTGGTCTGGAGGCGGCGCCCGGCGCCCGGCACCGTGGCTGCGCCTTCGGCGACCTGGACGGCGATGGGCGGATCGACGTTGTAACAACCGCGCTTGGCGCGGACGCCGAGATATGGATGAACCGCACGAAAGGATCGGGGCACTGGCTGGATCTCGTGTTGCGTGGGACGAAGAGCAACCGCGATGGCATCGGCGCCAGGATCAAGGTGGTGTCCGATAGCGGTACGCAATACAACCATATGACGACGACAGTAGGGTATGCATCCTCAAGCGATGGCCCAGTGCATTTTGGCCTTGGCCAGGATTCGCTTGCCGGCACAATTGAGATTCAGTGGCCTTCAGGCATCGTGCAACTCCTCCATGACGTGCACACGGACCAGGCAGTCAAGGTTACTGAGCCAGCCCATTGATTCACTGCACTGGAGACTCACGCTTGCATTTGTTTTCTCTCATTCGACGCTGCATATCCGTCCTTGCCTGCCTCGCACTCTTTGGCTTTGTATCGGTGTCTGCGGGCACAACACGAGCTCCAGTGTCTATCGATACGATTCTGTCGCAGCTACAGTCTGATGTCTTTCGTATTTCAGGTCGGCGACCTGAAGCGGTATCTGAGCCGCGACATCCTCAAGAAGGGGCGCCGTGACAAGAACGTTGGGATGCTCAACCTTCGGGAATACAACACCTGCACTTCGATGCAGAAGGAACAGATCATCCCTTGTTTACCGACTGTGCCCGGCTTTGTGATTCGAAGTATCAAGAGAGGAAAGAATGGCGTTGAACAGGAGGACCACCGGCCGGTCTTTGCAGTGGATTGTCATGGGGGTGGCGGTGGCCAGCAATGCCAGCTATTCGCAGCCACCAGCGCATCCGAACGTAGTACAGGAATCTCGCCAGCAAGCCGGTGGCGAATTTGTACAGATGACGAACGGTCTGCTGCGGCTCATCCCATGCAGCAGCAATGTCATTCACGTCAGCTTCGCTCCCGGCCATGACATCCCGGATCTCAGCAGTCCAGCAATTTTAGATCCGGCCTGCCCGCCCATTCCGTTCGGAGTAGAAGACTCTCCTACGGAGGTAGCCCTGGTCACGCCGGAGTTGCGCGTCGCCGTCAATCGCAACAGTGGGGCCGTTCACTTCACGGACAGCGGAAACCACACATTGCTCGCGGAGGCAGACTGGCCGTTTCCGCGCCGCGTCGCGGCCACCGTCACCTCCGGCTATGCCGCACACGAGGCGGCCACGTGGTTTGCATTGATGCCAGAGGAGCATCTTTATGGCCTGGGCCAACACCAGACGGGAGTGCTCGATAACCGGAACCTCGAATTTACTCTCTCGGAAGACAACACAAACATCTCGATCCCGTTCTTTCTCTCTTCCGAGGGTTACGGCTTGCTGTGGAACAGTGCCTCCGTGACGGATTGGAATAACCGCTTCCGCCAGGTGCTCGCCATTCGCTCCAGCAATGCTGATGCGGTGGATTACTACTTCATCGCCGGTCCCTCGTTCGACAGGATCGTCGCCGGGTATCGGCACCTCACAGGCGCGGCGCCACTGTTTCCGAAGTGGGCCTATGGTTACTGGCAGTCGAAGTTGGCTTACAACAGCAGCGAGCAATTGGCTGCGGTTGCCGATCGATATCGAGCGACGCACATCCCGCTCGACAGTCTTGTGCTTGACGCGGGATGGGAGACAGTCTTCGGCTCACGCATCTTTACGAAGGAGTATCCGGATCCGCCTGCGATGGTGCAGCATCTGCATGACAACCATGTCCATCTGATGGTCTCGATCTGGCCGCTGTTCCAGCCAGGAAGCACCAATTTTACCGCCATGGACGCGGCAAACGGTTTCGTCCAGCCGGGACCGGATCCTCTTCCGTCCTATCTGCCCGGCGCTCGCCTCTACGACGCCTTTCGTCCAGCTGCGCGAACCCTGTATTGGCAACAAGCCAAATCAGCTCTCTACGACATTGGGGTGGATGCATTCTGGCTGGACTCCACCGAGCCAGCGGATCTTTATGCTGAGGAGCACGGTCCGATGCTAGCCGGCGCAAAGACAGCATTGGGTGACGGTTCAAAGTATGCGAATCTTTTCCCCCTGATGACAACGACCGCAATTTACCAGGGCCAACGCAGTCTGCCGAATTCGAAGCGTGTCTTCATCCTGACTCGATCGGCATTTGCCGGCATGCAGCGCAACGCTGCTGCGGCCTGGTCGGGCGATACCCTGACAACCTTCGACACCTTCCGGCGGCAGATTCCTGCGGGGCTAAACTACTCGATGACCGGCCTGCCCTACTGGACGACAGACATCGGGGGCTTTGTAGGAGGCGACACAAACGATCCGGCCTATCGCGAGCTCTTTATGCGCTGGTTCGAATACGGTGCCTTTTGCCCCATCTTTCGCGCACACGGGGCGCGGCAGAACAATCAGAATGAGCTGTGGTCGTTCGGTCCGCAGGCTCAGTCCATCCTCACTCTTTATGACCGGCTCCGGTACCGGCTGATGCCCTATATCTATGCGGTAGCCGCAATGACGACCTACAACAGCTATACGCCGATGCGGGCGCTTGCCTTCGACTTCCGCGAAGATCCCAAAGCGCTGGATACGTCGGATGAGTTTATGTTCGGCCCATCGTTGTTAGTTGCGCCCGTGACCGAAGCGGGTGCATCCTCACGCACTGTTTATCTTCCCCGCGACACGGACTGGTACGATTTCTGGACCGGCGAGCGTCTCCGGGGCGGTCAGTCCGTCGCACGACCCACTCCTCTCGACGTGATGCCGCTCTACGTCCGCGCGGGCAGCATCCTACCCCTCGGACCAGAGCAAGAGTACGTGGACGAGCATCCCGGCACTCCGCTCGAGCTGCGCATCTATCCCGGCTCCGACGGCAATGCGAGCCTCTACGCCGATGACGGGGTGACCTATGCTTACGAGCGGGGACAGAGATCGTGGATACACATGCACTGGAGCGATCTCTCCCGGATGTTGACCCTTTCTGCTCCTGAAGGTCATTTTTCCGGTCAACAGGAAACACAGGAGTTCCACGTGACATTCGTCTCTCGCGGGCATGGCACGGGAGAAGCAATCACCGAAGGAGACCGAGTCATCCATTACTCTGGGCAGAAGCAGCGCATCCACTTCGAGCCATCATCGGACACGCATTGAGTCACCACACTGATAGATTTCTCAATCGCTCTCTGCATGGGCGTCCCATCGTCCTCGGAATTGCACGCTTGCTTTTCGGAAGCTTGTTGACCATCGCAGTCTGCTTCAACCCCGCACCTGCGTGCGCGCAGAACCTTTGTGGCGACGCGCCACCCCAGCTCTGCGGTTTTGGCCCTTATGCAGGAGCGTTTCTGCGTGGCGGACGCGGACTGAATAAGCCTTTCGCGTCCGACGATCCTCTGCTGGCGTCTCAGAGTCCATGGACGATGTCGCTCTGGTTCCGCGCCGAAAGTGGCGTAACGACAACTCTGCTCGCAGGATTCGGCGATCCCGCAGAGGAGGACTCGCGCTACCTCGGTCTCCGGGACGCAAAACCGATCCTGCGCATAGGGATTGGCAACGGCCTGACCGGACCTGAATCCATTATTGCGGGCGGGTGGCACTTTCTCGCTGCTACGTTCGACGGTGTCACGGCCAGGCTATTCGTCGATGGTCGCGAGGTCGATCATGGCACACCCGACATGGGTCCTGTGCAGGACGCTGAATTGATGATCGCGCCGGACTTCGTCAGCAATCAGCGAGAGAAGTTGCGCCGGAATGTCGTCACTCTTCCCCTCCAGATACCGAAGCGCCTTCAGGAGTGGCAGCACTTCGGTGGGAAGATTGCAGGCTTCTCGATCGCCAGATCGCCCTTTTCGTCAGCAGAGATTGAGCGGGACGCCGGCCGCCCCCCGGAGTTCGAGAACCTCCTTTACGAGGATGGCTCGAAGTCATGGCCCTTCCAAGTGAAGCAGCAGGTGGGATACATTGCGCCGCAACCGCCGGAAGGTTTGCCGCAGAGCAAGGCGCCCTTTGCGAAGCCGGTCGCTATTCCTGTACTTACGGGACCGACACTCGCACTCGCCGGCCGAGATCAATGGTCCATCGCGCGCAACTGGCGGATGCAGGCAGCTCCTGCGGTGCATGCGGACGGCCAGGAGCTTTCAAGCGCCAACGTCTTAACCGATACCTGGTATGCCGCAACTGTGCCAGGCACAGTGCTAACCACACTGGTGGATCGAGGTGTCTACCCTGATCCCTACTGGGACCTGAATAACCTGACAATTCCAGAGTCGCTCAATAAGCAGGACTATTGGTATCGCGTCGCATTCCCGACACCGGAAAAACTCTCCAGCGGATCACGCTACATCTTGACATTTCACGGAATCAACTATGCAGCCCAGATCTGGTTGAATGGGCGCAAGGTCGGCTCCATCGTAGGCGCGTTTCTGCGCGGCTCTTATGACGTGACGGATCTGCTTCGTCGCGAAGGGGAGAACGCGCTCGCTGTGCGCATCTCTCCGCCACCCCATCCGGGCATTCCCCAGGAACAGTCGATGAAGGGTGGTCCTGGCGACAATGGTGGCGCGATGTTGCTGGACGGGCCGACTTTCGTCGCAACCGAAGGTTGGGACTGGATTCCCGCCATCCGCGATCGCGATAGTGGAATTTGGCAGGATGTGACACTGCAGGCGGTTGGCCCTGTGGCGCTCGGCGATCCGCAGATCATCACAGAGCTTCCCTTACCGCGCACAGACTCAGCAGATGTCACCATTCAGGTGCCGCTGGAAAACCGCGCGACAGTTGCAGAGAAGGTCACGCTTCACGCCAGCCTTGAGGGGGGCGTTTCCATCAGCAAAGAAGTTACGGCTTCCCCTGGTGAATCCTCGGTGACCTTCTCTCCCTCGGATTTTCCGCAGCTTCATGTCGACCATCCCCGACTATGGTGGCCCAACGGCTATGGCAGCCCCGACCTCTACCATCTCCGCCTTTCGGTCGACAGCGGCAGCGGTTCAAAGCAGGAGACTGTCACACAATTCGGGATTCGGGAAGTAACGTACGAATTGAGTCTCTTCGCGCCCGATGGGACTCTTCGGCGCGTAGAGGTGAATCCTACCTTGGCGCGCTTCGCGCACGAAAGCGTCGTCGATGTCTCTCACGCGGGCCTGCGCCAAACACCGGACGGCTGGGCAGCATCGCTTACAGAAACAGCGCTGCACTCAAAGGCGATAGCCGCCGTCACCGATGAAGAAGCAATGACCGATCTAGTCATCAAAGTAAACGGCGTGCGCATCGCAGCCCGCGGCGGCAACTGGGGCATGGACGACGCCATGAAACGCATCAGCCGGGAGCGGCTAGAGCCGTATTTTCGTCTCCACCAACAGGCCGGTGTCAACATCATTCGCAATTGGGTGGGCCAAAGCACAGAGCCGCAATTTTATGAACTTGCGGATGAGTATGGCCTCATGGTTTGGAACGATTTCTGGGAGTCCACGGAGAACTACAACGCAGAGGCACAGGATCCCGAACTATGGCTTGCGAATGCAGCTGACACCGTGAAGCGCTATCGCAATCATCCTTCGATCGTCATGTGGTGCGGCCGCAATGAAGGCGTGCCACAGCCGCTGATCTCTGACGGACTCGCGCAAGTGCTCGTGCAGGACGACGGCACACGGTACTACACGCCCTCTTCAAATCGTATCAACCTCAGAGGGAGCGGCCCGTATCAGTATCGGGATCCTGCATTCTACTTCGACAGATTGGATCAGGGCTTTGCGGTCGAACTGGGCGTTCCTTCCCTGTCGACGCTGGAGAGTCTAGAACGCTGGATCGCACCCGAGAATCGCTGGCCGGTGAGCGACGCCTGGGCCTACCACGACTGGCACCAAAGCCAGGGCGGTGATACGCATCCCTTCATGGAACACCTGGACCGGCAGTTTGGCGCGCCCGTGAACCTGCCGGACATGGAGCGCAAAGCGCAAATGCTGGACTACACATTGCACCGCGCAATCTTCGAGGGATTTAACGCGCACCTCTGGAAGCCCAACAGTGGCCGTCTGATCTGGATGAGCCAGCCAGCTTGGCCCAGCAACACTTGGCAGATGATTTCTTCCGACTACGATACGCAGGCTTCTTTCTATGGAGTAATGAAAGCATGTGAGCCGCAGCATGTGCAGCTGGACCTCTCCACTTTCACGGTCGATCTGATCAACACGACGGCTGCGCCTCTGACCGGTGTGACCGTACAGGCTACCGTCGTCTCGCTTGCCGGGCAACCGCTCTACAGTAAAAGCACGAATGCCGCCATTGGAGCCGACGCGGAGGCGGATGTGTTCCGGTTGCCGCTGGACGACATCTTCGCTGGACCCGCCGTCGATGCTCCTGTCTTCCTCCGCCTAAAATTGCTGGCCGGCGATGGGAAGGTCCTTTCCTCCAATTTTTATTGGCTTACAAAGCATGACGAAGACCTGCGCCGGTTAAATACGCTGCCCAAAGCGAACATTCAGTTCACGGCAACCAAGGCTCGGAACGAAAGGGAGAGGCTCATCACCACGACGCTTACAAATAAAGGCCAGCAGGCTGCCCTTCAACTCAAATTGACGCTGATGAACAGGCAGAGCGGCCAACGCATCCTTCCGGCATACTACAGCGACAATTATGTCTCGCTGCTCCCGGGCGAGAGCGAAACGGTCACCATCCGTTATTCCGCAGACGAAGGCGAGCCGCTAGTAAAAATACGAGGTTACAATTTCTTCCCCACGGAGTTCCACTAGAAGCGCGTAACGCGCTACCTCGACACTGATGGCTGGCCACTCGCCGAATAGGGCAGAGGTCGAGGTTCGCCCAGGCGATAGTGCAGGCTACAAACTCCGGAAGCACTTCGAGAAGATTCCGGAGCAGGCGCACACGGAGACGTGGCCGGAATCGCTGATGGAGCTCACGCCGTTGAAGCCGTCCAAGGTTCGAGGGAGCGCAACGCGAGGAGTTCTGCCCAACCGCAGGCGTGCTGTGGAAGAACGTGCAGCGCGATAGAGATGTGGTGCGCGATGAGAGTTCAACGAGCAGTGGCGCTAGTTAGCGATTTGTGGAAGCGGAGTTCCGCCGGGCCGCCTCAGGGCGCGACGGATTTATTCCTTCAGGAACTCGGCGATGTGCTGGTTGAGGAAGGTTTCGTCGGCGGGGCTTGCGCCGGCGCCGGCTGGATGGCCCCAGAGCGACGGGATGGGGAGCAGGGTGCAGTGGGGAATGTACTGCGACTCGTACTGCGCGTCGGCCACAGGGAAATAGAGGTCGGTGGCGGAGGGCATGTAGAGGACGGGCGCTTTGATCGAGCCGAGAGCCTTCTGTAGATTGCCGTTGAAGCCGGGGGTGGTGCCAACGTCGTGCTTCTCCCAGGTGTGGAGTTGCAGGATGAGGTCGTTGGCATCGGCGCCTTCGATGAAGTGGGTGCGGTACTTGTCGATGACCTGCTGGAGCGTGGTGGCTTTGGGGTCTTCTTCGCGCCAGAGCTCCTTGCGCCACCACTCCTGCGAGTAGAGCCACGCGGTCCAGACGATGGAGAAGGCCTCGATGCCCTTGGCGGGCTCGGCCTTGTAGTCGCCGTTCTCAAAGGCGGCATCGGTAGCGATGGCGGTGATCTCGCTTTCGTTGCGCACGATGCCGTGCCCGTAGGTTTTGGCGGTGCCCGAGGTGGCGACGATGTGGCTCATGTAGTCGGGGTAGGAGACGGCCCACTGGAAGGCCTGCTGCGCGCCCATGGAGAAGCCGATGACGGCCTGGAGATGCCGGACGTGGAGCTCTTGAGTGAGGAGCTGATGAACGGCTTCGACGTTGTCGCGGATGGTGGTGACGGGGAATCGGGGACCGTGGAAGGGCTCTGGCGTAGTGGAGGGCGAGGAGGAGCGGCCGTTGCCGAAGAGCTCCGACGTGATGAGGAACTGCTTGTCAGGGTCGAGGGCCTTGCCCGGGCCAATGAGCCATTCATAACCGTGGAGGTTGGCCATGTAGTGCGAAGGGAGCAGAATGGCGTTGTCGCCGGTCGCATTGAGGTGGCCGTAGGTGCCGTAGACGATCTTCGCTTCGGGAAGGGCGACGCCGCTCTCAGTCTTGAAGTTGTGGATCACGTAGGCGTGCTCAGTGACGGGCGGCACGGCGGGTGCCGGCGGCGACTGCGCATGCGCTGCCGTAAACGTAACAGCGATGAGGACATGACTCAGTATGAGAGCGACAACGTGCTTCATGGGCGGTGGATCTCCTCCGAGTGGAATGCAGTGGTGGACGGCAGCGGCGGGAAGAACACCGGCGGCTGGTGGTGGCGCGTGGTTTGTTCGTAATTGTAGGCATAGCGGATGAGCTGTTGCTCGGTGAAGGGAGCGGTGCCGAGGAAGGTGAGACCGGCGGGCCGTGTGCCGTGAGTGAAGCCCATGGGGTACGGTGATGGCGGGAAAGCCGGTCTGAGGAGAGACGACCTGGGAGTTGTCGCCCGCAGGGCTGGTAGTGTCGCCGACGGTTGCGAGGATTTGCATACGATGCGGCAAACCGGCCAGGAAGGAGCCACATCCGGCTGTTGGCCGAACCGGAAAAACCTGCTTCGGATCGACTGGAACAGGCTGTGAGAATCTCCACCCTCAACAGGGCGGTTTTCCATTTGCGCTCCTCGAATTCGGGTTGCAGTGGTGACAGTTTTCGACCGTTTTCGGCCCATATCAGCCATCATGAGACCCTATGAGCAGATAGGCCGGAAACCCGCTCCAGGAGCGGCTGAAACGCGATATTGGATTGATTGCAAAGACCTTGATAAAACGATCTGAAAGACCGACCTGCTCTCCTCTGTTCTTTTTGCCGATTTTTTTTGGATTTGCTTTTTCCTTAGCGAAAGCACATTGCGCGGAACTTGGCTGTACCCAGTAACCGTGAAAATGCTCTATTGTCGAACCCATGAAGTTGTGTACCGAATCCTTCAGGCGATGCAGCGTCCTGCTGCTGGCGGCTTCGCTTGGTGCTCTGAGTTCCTTCGCGCAGGCAACTGCAACAGATACCCCCGCGGCACCGACTCCCCAGGAAAGCACCGCCGCGGCACAGAAACTGATTCAGGAAGGCCGCATGGCCGAGGCGCTGCGTGGGCTCGATTTACTGGCGGCACAGAAACCCGAACCCGCTGGTGTGGAAAAGCTGCGCGGCACGGCGCTCTATCAAGAGAACAAGCTGGAGGATGCCGCCGCCGCCTTCGAGCGGGCTGCGGCGCAGGACCCGAGCGATATCGAAGCGGCGCAGATGCAGGGCGTGACCTTGTTTCGTATGGGGCGACCGGCGGATGCGATTCCGCTGCTGGAGCGCTCGCGCACGCAGAAGGTGGCGAGCGCGACCGGCGCGAACGTCGATGGCAATTATGTCCTGGGGCTTTGCTACATGGACACGCGGCGTTACGACGATGCGCGGCGGGCCTTCGCGGCGCAGTATGGCTTCCCCCCGGATGGCGCAGAGGCGTATCTGCTGTCGGCGCGGCTGCTCTTCCGGCGGGAATATATGCCCGCTGCGATGGCGGGAGCACAGAAGGCGCTGGCGCTCTCGCCGAAGCTGCCGCTGATTCACGAACTGCTGGGCGAGATCGCGCTGGCACAGTCGCGGGAGACGGATGCGATCGCGGAATTCGAACAGGAGCGCGCGATCAACCCTCTGTATGGAGGCCTCTACGACCGGCTAGGCGACGCTTATCTGCGGGCCGGTGATTACGACAAGGCGCAGCAGGCACTCAACCGCGCGGTCTTGCTGGAGCCGGCTTCGACGGGGCCGTACATTCTGCTGGGCAAGGTGCTGCTGAAACAGCGGAATGCCGCAATGGCGACCATGTATCTGGAGCGTGCGCGCAACATGGATCCCAACAACTTCATGACACATAGCCTGCTGGGGCAGGCATACCGAGCGGCGGGCCGGACGGACGACGCCGAGCGGGAGACAGCGAAGGCGGTCGAGCTGCAGGCGGCGACTGCGCCGAAGCTTTTGAAGCCATGAAAAGTTGTGTCACGGGATATCGGGTGCTTGCTGCGATCTTTGCGACCGGCTTTTGCCTGCTGGCTGGTTCGCATGCTCTGGCTCAGGCTCCGAATGCTGGGCGCCCAGCGGCATTGGCAAAAGAGGCGAGTGCGGATTTCCAAGCCGGATATGAGGCGGCGAACGCCGGCGATCTGGAGAAGGCGCGGCGCTCTTTTGCAGAGGTCGTGCGGCTGGAGCCGCGCGATTCCAGAGGGACATGCGGCGCTGGGTTCGGTGCTGCTGAACCTGGGACAGCCGCAGGAAGCCGCGGCTGAACTGAAGCGCGGGCTTGTGTTGAAGCCGGACGATCCAAACATGAAGATGAATCTGGCGCTGGCCGAGGTGCGCGCGGGCCAGTCAGCCGCGGCGCTGGTCTTGTTCAAAGAACTCACAGCGACAGATGCGGCGCTGCCGGCCGAGGTTGAGATTGGATATGCGCAGGCGTTGACGCAGACGAATCAGCGTCCAGTGGCCGTCGAGCGTTTACGTACAGCGGTCGCCGTGGCTCCGGAGAATGCGGCCCTGCATGATGCGCTGGGGTCGCTGCTGGCGCAGGCGCAGCAATGGACGGCAGCGCAGACGGAGTTTGCGCGCGCGGTGGAACTTGATCCGAAGATGGTTGCCGCGCGGCTGCACCTGGGCACAGTCTTGATGCAACTGAACCAGCCGGCGGCGGCGGCGGCGATGCTCGAAGCGGCGCACGCAGAGCAGCCGCAGAATGTGGCGGTGTTGAACGAGCTGGCGCTCAGCTATACCGCGCAGGGAAGCTATGACAAAGCGCTTCCGCTGGCACAGGAAGCCATGCGGCTCGCGCCGGGGAGCTCTGCTGCGGCCTACCAGGCGGCGCTTGCGCTGCAGGGTCTGGGACGCGAGCGCGAAGCCATCCCGCTGTTCGCACGCGTGGTCGAAGCTGAGCCGGAGAACGCCAGTGCGCTGACGAACTATGCGCTCGCGCTGGTGCAAGAGGGGAGAGCGAAGGATGCGATTCCGCTCTACACGCGCGCGGCTGCCCTGACGCCCGACGATCCCGTGGTGTATGAGGATTTCGGCGTGGCGTATCTGCAGCAGAGTGATATTGACGATGCGATTCGCGAGTTCCAGGCCGGGCTGAAGCTGGATAGCGATGGCCAGCAACTGCATTACAACCTGGGGCTGGCTTACAAGCTGAAGGACGATACGGCACGCGCGATTCCGGAACTGGAGCTGGCGGCGCGGCTGGATCCCAACTCGCCCGATCCGGCCTATACGCTGGGCATCCTTTATATGCAGGCGGGGCGGTTCGCGGATGCGGAGGGGCAACTGCAGCACACGCTGGAGTTGCGTCCACAGAACGGCGATGCATGGGCGGTACTGGGCAGCGTGTACAAGCAGGACAACAAGCTGCCCGAGGCGGCAGATGCGCTGCGGCACGCGATTGCGATGCTGCCGAACCAGCCAGGGCCGCACATCACGCTGGCCGGAGTGCTGGCGGACCAGGGGCAGAAGGCAGCGGCGGCGGCGGAGCGCAAGCAGGCCGCGGACCTAACGCGCGTCGCGGTGAACCGGCAGCGTGCGACCTTTGCAACGAATACCGGGAACATGCTGCTGGCGAAAGGGCAAGTGGCCGATGCGATCGATCGCTATCAGGAAGCGGTGACCAGCGACCCGAGCTACGCAGATGCGCATACCGGGCTGGCGACGGCGCTGGCGCGGCAGGGGCGCACGACCGAAGCGGCCGCGGAACGCGAGAAAGCTGCCGCGCTGGAAAAGCCAGCCCAATGATCGAGGTGGCGACAACAGCGTCGCTATACTGGCTGCGCCGTTTCTCAACGAAGAATTTCAAGAGGTGCTCGATTTGAGCTGGACCCGCCGACGTGTGCTTGGCTCGCTGAGCCGGACGGCACTGGTGCTTCCCTTTACCGATGTTTTAGCGATGGCGGTACCACCCTGGGCTCGTGCGGAGGGACAGCAGGCCCCGGCCGCGCAGCATGAGTACGAGGCGAAGCCCGTGGCGCCGCCGCCGGGTCCGGCATCGGCGATCGCCGGGACGCCGCTGGGCGTGAGTTTTGTGGATGTCGCGAAACAGAGCGGGTTGAATGCGAAGACTATCTACGGCGGGATGGGAAAGAACAAATATCTGCTGGAGACGACGGGCTGCGGCGTGGCGTTTTACGACTACGACGCGGATGGATGGATCGACATCTTTCTAGTAAATGGCTGGCGGCTGGAGGGTTTTCCCAAGGGCGAGGAGCCGATCTGTCACCTGTTCAAGAACAATCGCGACGGAACGTTTACCGATGTGACGGCGAAGTCCGGTCTGGCGCGCAGCGGCTGGGGGCAGGGCTGCTGCGTGGGCGACTACGACAATGACGGGCATGACGACCTGTTCGTCAGCTACTACGGGCAATGCGCGCTCTTCCATAACAATGGCAACGGCACCTTTACGGACGTGACGGTAAAGGCGGGGCTGACGCAGTCGAAGACGCGTTGGAACTCCGGCTGCGCCTTTCTGGACTATGACCGCGACGGACACCTTGATCTGTTTGTAGCGAACTACATCGACCTCGATCTGAAGACGGCACCCGTGCCGGAGTCGGGACCATGCACATACAAGGGCATTCTGGTGGCGTGTGGACCGCCGGGGCTGCAGCCAGGAAAGAACATTCTTTACCACAACAATGGCGACGGAACGTTTACCGATGTTTCGCAGAAGGCCGGCATGTGGGAGACCATCGGCAACTACGCGCTGAGCGTGGCCGTGGCCGATCTGGACAACGATGGCTGGCCGGACATTTATGTCGCGAACGATTCGACCGCGGCGACGCTCTACCAGAACCAGAAGAACGGGACGTTCAAGGATGTGGCGATCGAGTCCGGGGCGGCGCTCTCGCCGGATGGCAAACCGCAGGCGGGCATGGGCGTATCGGTGGGCGACTACAACCGCGACGGCACGCTCGATATAGCAAAAACGAACTTTGCCGGTGACACGGACTCGCTGTACAGCAACCTGGGAGACGGCAGCTTTGAAGACCGCACCTACGAGTCCGGACTCGGCATCAACACGCGCTACCTGGGCTGGGGCGTGGGCTTCTTCGACATGGATAACGACGGCTGGCTGGATCTGCTGGTGTCGAATGGGCACGTGTACCCGGAGGTAAGCAGTTCGAAGACGGAGGCGCCGTACGCGGAGCACAAGTATCTCTATCGCAACCTGCACAACGGGCGATTTGAAGATGTAAGCGACAAAGCTGGACCGGGGATCATGGCCCTGGTACCGGCGCGCGGCTGCGCCTTTGGTGACTACGACAACGACGGTGATGTAGACGTGGTGGTGAATTGCGTAAATACGTATCCACAACTGTTACGTTGCGACGCGACGGTGAAGCGCAACTGGATCAAGATCAAGGTGATTGGGGTGAAATCGAACCGTACCGGCATTGGAGCACGGGTGACGGTGACGGCGAAGACCGACCCGGCGGCAGCGAAGCCGCTGGTGCAGGTGGATGAGGTGCGGAGCGGCGGCAGCTACTATTCGCAGAACGATCTACGGCTGCACTTCGGGTTGGACAAGGCGGAGACAGTCGAGTCCGTAGAAATCCGCTGGCCCTCCGGCCAGGTGGATACATGGAAGAACCTGGCGGCAAATAAGCTCTACGTGATGGCCGAGGGTGGCAAGCTGGTGAAGGCTGAGACACTAGCCAACTGGAAGAAGTAGCTTGTGTTGACCGCCTGAGTCCATCTCAGTCCGTGTGCGGCGTATCGCCGCTCGGGTTGGGCCAGAAGATTGAGAACACCGTGCCGCTCTGTTCGCAGTGAGACCGGCTGCGTACCTTAATCCTGGCGTGATGCCTTTGCAGGATGTTTCGTACCAGCCATAGGCCCAGACCGGTGCCGATATCTTTCTTGGTGGAATAGAAAGCGTTAAAGATGTTGGCAAAGTGCGCCGGAGCGATTCCATAGCCATTGTCTGCAACGCTGATGCGCACGCCGCCACGGCCGGCCGCAGTCCAATCATGCGCGGCGCGCACACGCACGCGTATTTTGCCGGTTCCTGCGGCGGTTGCGTCCGCGGCGTTGACCAACAGGTTCGAGATGACCTGACGAAACTCTCCACCAACGGCAGAGACCAGCGCGGGGTTTACGGTATCGGTTTCCAGCGCAAAATCGCGCTCGCGCAAGCGGTGTGAGTACAGTGCAGCCAGCTCCCGGATCGTCTGGGACGCATCCAGCCAGCCGGGAGCCGAAGTATCACGGTAGAACCCCAGTGTCTGCCTGGCCACATGAGCGGCACGGTCCAACTCTCTGCTGGCCATTGCCAGATAGTTGGCCGCCTCTTCGCTGAGGCTGCTATCGGACCGCGCGAGATAGAGAAGATTCGTGACGGACTCCAGGGGATTGTTGATCTCATGCGCGACTGTGGCAGCAACGCGGCCGGCCGCCGTCAGTTTTTCCGTCTGCCGCAGAGTTTCCTCTGCTTTGATTCTCGCCGATATATCGCGGAAATAACAGACGAGACCATTTCCACCCTGGGCAATGGGGACGCGAGCGACGCGCCATTCGTAGTATTCCGTGACTCCGCGGTCTGCCCGGAAACGGATGTATTCATTCACCTCATAAGGCTCGCCGGTCTCCAGAACACGGCGATAAATGCGGACGAGCTCATCCGCGAATTCCTCGCCGAATATGATGCGAAGGACTTCTCCGACGTCCCGGCCAATCAGGTCGGGAATATCTCCGAATGCCGGCAAGGCGATAGGGTTCACCTGCTGGATACGGAAGTCGCCGTCGATCATATAGACGCCGAGCGGAGCTTCGTCCACCAGGATTCGCTGCTGAGTGAATCTCAAGTGCAGAACGTGTTCGGCTTCTTTTATTTCAGTGATATCTCGCGTTGTCCCGCCAACGGCTTCGACTTCGCCAGTGCTGCCGAAGACCGGGAAGAATATGTAGTCGTAGACGCGGCGGCCGTTGGTGCCGTTGAACGGAACCTCGCCGCGGATCGCCTTTTTGGTGGCGATGACCTGCTCAATCTCCCGGTCATGCATCGCGGCATGCCAGGGTTCGTAGCCAAGTTCCAGACAATTCTTCCCAATCGCTTCGTCCCATGTCTTGCCCCACAAGGCGAGCAATGCGTCGTTGGCATAGGTGAAACGGTGATGAAGATCGAAGACGTAGCCGAGATCCGGGGTATTGGCGAGGACTGCTTCATACAGCCGCTTCCACCTGTCGGACTCGGCGGAGACATGCGCGAGCAGTCGTTCCGTTTCCGCGACTGCAAGGCCCTTTAGGAGCACTCCGCTATCGGACTTTGCACTTCCCGGCTCTTCACGTGGAAGGATGGTTGCCGCTTCCTCGTCGGGCACTCTGCTTTGTCCATTCACGGTTTTTCCAGAGCCCTTACGCAGGCATCTCTCGAAGAAAGTCGATTCGAATCAGAGGAACTAGACGGAAGGAGGGTAGCTTGCCAGCGATTATTTCGCAAGTGAATAGGGGAAGGAGAAGCGGCCGATCTGAATCATCGAGTGCGGCTCACTACCCGCGCCGCGAGGCGGCCAGATGCGGAAGCTCTCTACGCGCGTAATAGCGGGATTACGCACGGCATCGACCTTGCCGATTTCTTTGCCGGTGGCGGCCAGATAGAAGCTGACATTCAGCGCGTCCTGGGAGCGGGTCCATCCGAATACGTAGTCGCCGGGGGTGAGATCGAGGGGGCCCACGCGTACGGGCGCCTGCACCAGAAAGTAGTGCGAGTATTTGCCTTCGGCGGAATAGCCGGCGGTGATCATCACGACGCCGGCGATAAAGTGGCCGCTGCCGTCAGTGATGCCGGAGGCGGTGCGGAACTCGGTCTCGATGCGCTCGGAGATGACGGGAGCGCGCGCGGGAATGACGGATTTGAGTTCGTCCGGCGTGGCGGCGCGCCATCCTTCGGCGGACTGCGCATGCAGTGCAGCGGGCAGGAGCGACAAGAGCAGAGTGGAGCAGAAGGCTCGGTGCAGGAAATGTCGGCGTGCGCGGACGTTAGTCAAAGTGGACGATGCCTCGCTGCAATGCGGTGGTGGCGGCCTGGGTGCGATCGCTGACACCGAGCTTGCTGAGCAGGCTATTGATATGTGTCTTCACCGTGGCCTCAGAGATGAAGAGGGCCGCGGCGATCTCCTTGTTGCTATTGCCACCGACGATGAGGCGCAGGACCTCGGTTTCGCGATCAGTGAGCGAGGGGGTATTCATGCGCTCGGCCAGGCGCTCGGCGACCGGGCCCGGGATACGGGATTTGCCACTGTGGACGGTACGAATTGCCGCGAGCAGCTCCTCGGTGTCCATTCCTTTGAGCAGATAGCCGCGGGCGCCTGCCTGCAAGGCGCGATAGATGTCCTCGTCGCCATCAAAGGTAGTGAGCACGATGATGCGTGCGTTCGGGAATTCGGCGCGAATGGCGCGAGTGGCCTCGACGCCATTCATCGTGTTCATGCGCAGGTCCATCAGGGTGACATCCGGATGATGCTCACGATAGAGCGCAAGCGCGTGTTGGCCATCGGAGGCTTCGGCCACGACTTGCATCTCGGGGACGGTGGCGAGCAGGGCAACCAGTCCCTGACGGACGATGTGGTGATCGTCGACGACGAGCAGACGCACGGGTTTGGTAGCGGAATCAGCGGATGCGGTCACAGGCAGCACTTTCAATTTGTGAAAACGGTAAGCGTCCTCATGGTATATCGACGCGCAGGGAAATGCGCGTTCCCTTCGCGGGCTGGGTGTCGATGCGGAGGACGCCGCCGATCTCTGCTGCGCGCTCTTGCATACCCTGCAAGCCGAAGTGACCGCCCGAAACGAAGCCAGCCGGATCATATGTGAAACCGCGACCGTCGTCATCAACCGAAAGTTCGACTGCCTGCGTGTCGTAACCGAGAGTCACGTCGATCATCGAAGCGCCGGAGTGATGCACGGCGTTGTTCACCGCCTCCTGCGATACACGAAGAAGCTGATCCTCGACGGCGGGAGGCGCGGCGCGATAGGTGCCGCGAACCTGGAAGCGCAGCTTTGCCGGACCATTCGCGGCGGCCTGGGTGACGGCGCGGTTGATGCGCGCGGGCAGATCGTCCGCGCCGGCGGTGGCGGAGCGAAGGTTCCAGATGGAGCTGCGTGCTTCGGTGAGGCTGCTCTTGACGAGGCTGCGGGCGGTGTCGAGCTGCGTGCGGGCCGCGTCGATGGAGGAGCCGAGCAGGCGCGACACCAGCTCAAGCTGCACGCTGATGCCGACGATGTCCTGCGCGAGGGTGTCGTGGATTTCCCTGGCGATGCGGGTGCGCTCGGCGAGGACAGCGTTGAAGCTCAGCTCTACATTGCGGACACGCATGCGGTAGATCTGATAGCCGAGCAGCAGGATGGCGAGGCCGAGCAGAGTGCGGAACCACCAGGTCTGCCAGGTGTGCGGGAGCACGTGGACCTTGATGGTGGCGCCGCTCTCGTTCCATACACCGTCGTTGTTGGCAGCGAGCACGCGGAAGGTGTAGTGACCGGGCGGGATGTTGGTGTAGTAAGCGACGCGACGCGCGCCGGCATCGATCCATTTGGAGTCGAAGCCGACCAACCTATAACGATAACGTACGCGCGCGGGAGCGACAAAGCTGAGGCCGGCGTAGTGAAGGGCGAGGCGGGCCTGTCCGGGTTGCACCTTCACGACGCCGACGACCGCGGGTGGCGTGGCCACCATGGTCTTATCGACCTTCCACGGGGAGAGCAGTGCGGCGGGTTGATCATCTACGGTTACGTTTTCGATGACGACCGGGGGAGGCAGAAGGTTCTCCTGCTGGTGTTCCGGATTGGTGACGCTGATGCCGCGCAGGGTGGCGAACCAGAGCGTGCCGTCCGGTGTGCGGACCGCGGCGGGATGGCCGGAGGAGCACTCATTGACGCGCATGCCGTCCGCGACACCGTATGCGGAGACGTCGAGGTGGGTAAGGGTGTGGCTGGCAAAGGATTCGAGCTGCTGGCGCGGGACACGGTAGATGCCGGTTGCGGCGCCGAGCCAGAGGTTGCCGCGGCCATCTTCGATGATGTCGTGAATAACTTCCGGCAATCCGGTGGCGGCGGGGAAGGCAGTGATGTGGCCGTCGCGGAGCAGGTTGAGGCCGCCTCCATTGGTACCGATCCAGAGGGAACCGGATGGGTCCTGATAGAGCGCGGTGATGACGTCGGAGGAGAGGCCGTCGCGCGTGGTGAGGGTGGACTGATGTGCCCATCCTGCAGATGGCTGAGGCCGCCGCGGGTGCCGATCCATAATGCGCCGGAGTGAGCGCGATCGAGCGCGAGTGCACCGACGAGATCGCTGCCGAGCCCATCGCTGCGATTCCACAATGTCAGGCCGGTAGCGGCCTGGTGGGCGAGGCCGCGGCGGGTACCGATCCATAGTGAACCGTCCGGGAGTGAACCGTCCGGGTCGTAGAGCAGAGAGCGAACGAAGTCGTCGGGCAGGGTGTCGCTGTGCGGCGCGGGCGTAGCATGGCCCTTCGTGAGACGGTCGAGTCCGTCCGGCGTGCCGACGGCAAGCGATCCATCGCGATCAGCGGCGAGCGAGAGGATGGTGTTGCTGGCGAGGCCCTGCTGCGTGGTCACCGTCTGCCAGGCGGAGCCGTGAAGGTGGGCAAGACCGTTGCCATCGGTGCCCGCCCACACGCCATTCTTGTCAGCGAGGATGGTACGGATTGCGTCGCCAGGCAGGCCGTCGGCGGTGGTGAGGGTAGTGAAGCGTTGCTCACGCAATTCCAGCAGCCCGGCAGCGTCTGTGCCGAGCCACAGGTTGCCCTCGCGATCCTCGTAGAAGGCCTCGATGCCGGCCGCGACCGCTGCGGGCGCGCAGAATTTCGAAGCGGCCCTCGGCGTATCGCGCGACGGTGTTCTCGGTGCCGATCCAGAGCGCACCCTGGCGATCCTCGAAAAGATGGAGAATGCGGCCGGCGGGCAGGCCATCAGCGGTGGTCTTCCAGGTGAAGCTGCCGGAGGAGGAGAGGATGCCGAGCGCGCTGGAGGTGGCGACGTAAAGATTGCCGTTGGCGCCGGCGAGGATCGTGCGGACCGAGTTGTCTGGAATGGCAGGAATGCCGCGTCGGGTGCCACGGTTGCCCTTTGCGACTGCGGGCGCGTGAAACGGGACGGCGGCTAGCGCGCTGTGCTGCTGTGTGGAAGAGGGCGCCGTCGCGGGTGAGCCATAGCGATCCGTCACGCGCGACGGCGAGCTGGTCGGCGGAGCCGGGGAGGGTGGTGACGACGTGGCCCTCGCGCAATTGCAGCACATTGTGCGCGGTGGCCAGCCAAAGCGAGCCGTCTGGTGCGCCGGCCGCGATGGGGGCACCATCGCGGCTGGTGAGCGGGGCATCGAGGCCGTGGATCAGGGTGAAGTGATTGGCTGCGCCGAACGCGATGCCCTCCGGGGTGAGCACCCAGAGATTGGAATTGCCGGCGGGGATCACGCCTGCGATGGGCCCGGCGGGGAGTCCATTGGCTGCGCCGAGCATTTGTAGAGAGCCTTGGTTGCGGCGAAGCAGGCCGTCGGCGGTGGCGGCCCAGAGGGTGCCATCGGAAGTCTCCGTGAGCGCGCCGATGAGGTTGCTGCGCAGCTCCGGGGTGGAGCGCCGGTCGAAGAGGGTGAAGTCAATGCCGTCGAAGCGGACAAGGCCGCCGTCGGTGGCCAGCCAGAGATAGCCGTCACGCGTCTGGCAGATGGCGTGGACGGTGTTCTGGGGCAGCCCGTTGTCGGTCTGCCAGAGTTGCTGGCCGTATTGACGCAGAGACTGTGCAGGATCGAGTGCGTGGAGCGGTAGCGCGCCGGAGGCCAGGAAAAACAGAGCCAGCAGCGCGGCCGGCACGCGCAGGCGGGCGGCGCTGAGGCGTAGACCCATCATTGACCGGACGAACCGAGAACTGACGCCATGGACTTGGGGACAAGGATACAGCCGGGTGTTGCGGGCAGATCACGGCTGGACGGGGGTGGGGATGGGTTCGATGCGGCCGAGCAGGAAGATGTAGCCGGCGATGCCGGCGAGCAGATAGATGACGGGGACGCTGAAGGCGATGGCGAAGGAGTGGGAGTGGCCGTAAAGATAGCCGGTGATGACCGGCGCGGCGATGGCGGAGATCTGGCTGGCGAGATTCATCATGCCGCCGACGCGGCCCACGGCGCCGGGTGGTGCGACCAGCGCCGGCAGCGACCAACTGACGGGAGCTGCTGCAGCTAATCCGCCAATAGAGACGCTGATCCAGAAGAGCGCCGTGCCCGGCGTGGTGGAGTGCACGGCGCCGAGCAATCCCATGCCCAGCAACATGCCGGCGATCAGGATGGTCTGGCGTACAAGGGTGGACGAGAAGCCGCGGCGCATCAGCGCGTCCACCAGCCAGCCGCCGGCGATGAGATCTGTGGCGGTGGCGATGAGCCAGGGCACGCCGGTGTAGAGGAAGGAGTGCATCAGGTCGATGTGGAGGGTGACCGCGAGATAGGTGGGGAGCCAGGTGAGCAGGAGATAGAAGACGTAGTTATATGCACCGTAGCCGATGAAGAGGCCGTAGACCTTGCGCTGGCGCAGGAGATAGAGGAAGGGGACGGGCGGGTGCTGGCCGCCGGCCGCGTCTCCATGCCGCTCGTCGGGCGGCGGATCGCGGTAGATGAAGTAGAAGAGTCCGAAGTAAGCGAGACTCGCAAAGGCCGTGGCCGCGAACGCCCACCGCCAGCCGACGTGGAGCAGCAGGATGCCGATGATGGGGACGCCGATGGCGGTGGAGAACTTTGCGGCGGCGTCAAAGATGGCGGTGGGGAGGCCGCGTTCTTCGGGCGGGAACCACAGCCCGATGGCCTTGGCGTTTGCCGGAAAGATGGGTGCCTCGCCGACACCGAGGAGCATGCGCGAGGCGAAGAGGGTGCCGTACGTGGGCGAGATGGCAGCGAGGAGCGTGGCGACGCCCCAAACAAAAGATCCGATGCGCCCGACTACGGCGACGCCCACGGCATCCAAGCAGCGCGCCAATGGGTAACTGGCAGACCGCATAGGTCCAGTTGTAAGCGCCGGCCAGATAGCCGAATGCGACCTCATCCATGTGAAAGCTGGAACGCAGCGCATCGTGTGCAACCGAAAGATTCACACGATCGAAAAAATTGATGAGCACGCCGAAGCCAAGCAGAAAGGCGATGCTCCAGCGCGCCCGATTGTCTGCGGTGGCTGCAGCAGAATGCGGACGTATACCAGAAATATGGGGCTTAGCCATCAGAAGAGTTGCGCTATGCTGAAGGTATGGCTCGACCGCGTGCGTGCGCAAGGCAATCCGTTACGATTTGCCGACGCCGCATGCTGCAGGCAGCGCTGTTGCTGGCTGCTTGCGGCGCTCGACACGCCTTTGCACTCGACAGCAATACGAGCATCTTCTCGCCGGCCGCGACACCGGCGAAGGTGAGTTACGATCTCTCGCTGTTTGTTCTAACGCTCACCGGTGGCATCTTCGTCATAGTTGCTTCACTCATCTTTTATGCAGCTGTGCGCTTCCGGCGGCGACCGGATGACGATGGCAGCGAGCCGCCGCAGATCTTCGGCAGCAACCAGATTGAGCTTTCATGGACCATCATTCCGGTACTGATCGTGGTGGTGATGTTCCTGGCGACGGCGCGGATGATCTTCGCGATCCAGGATGCGCCGGAGCCTCCGTCGGCGCTGGATGTAACAGTGATCGGCCACCAATTCTGGTGGGAGTTCCGCTATCCCGCGCAGCACATCACGACGGCGAATGAGCTGCACATCCCGGTCAGCGATACCAGCACGTCGCAGCCGACGTTTATGAAGCTCACGTCTGCGGATGTGATCCACTCTTTCTGGGTTCCGCGGCTTTCCGGCAAAATCGACCTATTGCCGAACCGCATCAACGAGATGTGGATGGATCCGCATACGCCGGGTTTGTACGTGGGGCAGTGCGCGCAGTTCTGCGGGGTGCAGCACGCGAAGATGCTGTTGCGTGTCTACGTCGACACGCCGGAGCAATTTGCCGCCTGGGTGAAGCAGGAGCAGCAGCCGGGCATTCAAGATCCCGCGGTTGCGGCTGGCCGGCACGAGTTTGAATCGCAAGCATGCATGAATTGCCATACCATTGCGGGCACACCCGCACACGGGCAGTTCGGACCTGATCTGACACATCTGGCGAGCCGGAAGACCATTGCCTCCGGAGCCGCAGATAACACAACGGAAAACCTGGAACGGTGGATCGAAAATCCGGACCTGATCAAACAGGGATCGCTGATGCCGGCCATGCACCTGACAACAGACCAAGTGCATGAGATCACAGCCTACTTGAATACCTTGCAGTAATAGCCTTTCATTGGAGAGCGGGGCAGGAGATGGCAGGATCGAGCATACCGGTACCTGGAGGCCTGGGCGCAACGGAAGTGGCAGCCGCCGAAGGTGAAGGAACCTGGCTGGAAGTACTGCACAGCTGGGTAGTCACCGTTGATCACAAGAAGCTGGGCGTGATGTACGTGTTGTACGCCATGCTTTTCCTTGTGATCGGGGGCATCGAGGCGATCATCATTCGCATCCAGCTCTTCTTTCCGGACAATCACTTCGTCAGCGCGGAAACCTTTAATCGTATCTTCACCATGCACGGCACCACCATGATCTTTTTCGTGGCCATGCCGATCACCTTCGGCTTCGGCAATTACCTTCTGCCGTTGATGCTGGGCGCGCGCGATATGGCCTTCCCACGCCTGAACGCTTTCGCCTTCTGGATGTCAGCCTTCGGCGGGCTGCTGCTCTACTACAGCTTTATTGGCGGCGTGGGATTGCAGGGAGCAGGCAGCGCGCCGGATGTAGGATGGTGGGCTTACTCTCCGTTGACGGCGCGCGCCTTCTCGCGCGGCCACTCTACCGATTATTGGGCGATCTCGCTGATCGTATCGGGCTTCGGATCGATCGGAGTGGGTGTCAATTTCATCGCCACAGCCTTTTGCATGCGTTGCAAGGGCATGACGCTGTTTCGCATGCCGCTGCTGCCCTGGCTTTATGTGGTGCAGTCATTTCTCATTCTGCTTGCGGTAAGTCCCCTCACCGCAGCGCAGGCGATGTTGATGATTGACCGCTACCTGGGTGGCCATTTCTTCGACACGCAGGCGGGCGGTTCGGCGCTGATATGGGCGCACTTCTTCTGGATATTCGGTCATCCGGAGGTGTACGTCCTGATAATGCCTGCCTTCGCCGTTCTGAACGAAGTTGTCCCGGTCTTTTCACGGAAGGCCATCTTCGGTTATCCGGCCATGGTGGCGGCATCGGTAGCGATCGGCTTCGTGAGCCTCGGCGTGTGGGCGCACCACATGTTCACCATCGGGATGACGTCGATTGGAAACGCCTTCTTCGTTCTTTCGACGATGCTGGTAGGAATTCCGACGGGCATCAAAATATTTAACTGGATTGCGACCATGTGGGGCGGCAAGATCCGGTATACGACAGCAATGCTGTTCTGCGTCGGATTCCTGCTGCAGTTCCTGATCGCAGGCCTGACGGGAATCATACTTTCAATTGCACCGTTCAACTGGCAGCTGCACAACTCGTACTTTGTGATTGCGCATTTCCACTACGTGATCGTGGGCGGCATTCTATTCGCTATCTTTGGAGGGATATATTACTGGTTCCCCAAGGTTACGGGCCGGATGCTGGATGAGCGGCTGGGGAAATGGAATTTCTGGCTGTTTGTCGTGGGCTTCCACGTCTGTTTCGACGTCATGCACGTTCCCGGCATGCTGGGCATGCCCCGGTCGATCTACACCTACGAGGCGGATCGTGGATGGACCACTTTGAATCAGATCGTCAGCGTTGGTGCGGTCATACAGGGGATCGCCATCGCGATTCTTGTGTACAACATCATCCGTTCGTGTCTGAAGGGGGCTATCGCCGGACCCGATCCGTGGGATGCCTGGACGCTGGAGTGGACCACGTCGTCTCCGCCGCCTCCGTATAACTTTGCCATTGAGCCCGTGGTGCATAGCCGGCGCCCGCTCTGGGACCTGAAGCATCCGAACGATCCGGACGAACCAGTGGAAGAAGGAATGAGTCGCAGGGGTATGTCACCATCATGAGCACAATTCCCATGACTCCCACTGTGCATGGCCACGTCAGCGATCCGGAGTGGCAGTTGCCGTCGCGCGGCCGTGTCGGCATGTTCTCGCTCATTGTGGCCGAGTCGGCGATCTTCGTGATCTTCGTCGTGGCCTACGTCTACAACATTGGCCGGAGCACCTATGGCCCCCAGCCACGGCAGGTGCTGGAGCTGCCGATCCTGAATACCGTCTTTCTGCTTTCGAGCAGCCTCACGATCTTGTTGGCCGAGCGTGCGCTGGTGAAGCGCGCCATGGCGACATTTAAGGCGTGGTGGGCGCTGACTATCGTGCTAGGCGCAATCTTCCTGCTGGGTACGGCGCAGGAGTGGAAGAAGTTGATCACTGTAGACCACCTGACGATAAGCACCAACCTGTTTGGCACGACCTTCTATTCGCTGGTGGGTCTGCATGCCTCGCACGTAATTGTCGGACTCATCATGCTGACGACGGTCTTGATTTTTGCTCTGACCGGGCACCTGAAACCCGAGCATACCGAGAAGGTTGAGGTGCTCGCGATTTACTGGCATTTTGTGGACTGGGTCTGGGTGGTGGTCTTCACCGTTGTGTATGTGATTGGACGCTGATCATGAGCACAGACGCACAGTACGAGCATTCCGCTGGGGAGAGTCACGGCACGCAGGACCTGGTTCACCTGCCGGCTCCCACGCACTGGCCGTTGATCATGGCTGTCGGGCTGACTCTGATGTTCGCCGGGCTTGTGACCAACATGATGATCTCAGCGCTCGGAGTGGTGATGGCTATTGCCGGCGCGGTGGGTTGGTTCCGGCAGGTGCTGCCTCACGAGGTGATCGAGCTGCTTCCGGTGAGCGCGGAAGAGATAGCAATCGAGCGCGAGGGGCGACTGGTGAGGCGCGTGGAGCACGTGCTCGTCGGGCGAAGCGTCATGCCGACTGCGACCTATCCGGTTATTTCCGGCATCAGGGGCGGCTTTGCCGGCGGCACGGTGATGATCGTCCTCGCAGAGATCTATGGCATCGTGCGCTTTCACAGCATCTGGTACGTGGTGAACCTGCTGGGTGGTGCAGGCGTTGCTGGCTGGACTAATCCATCGGAACATGATCTGGCTACATTCCACCTGGCGCCCTTTTTGATTGCCATCGTGATCCACACCGCGTCGTCATTCCTGGTGGGACTGCTCTATGGCGCATTGCTGCCGATCATGCCGCGGCATCCGATCGTGTTAGGCGGGCTGATCGCACCGGCGCTGTGGACTGGTCTCCTGCATTCCACGCTTGGACTGCTCAATCCATATTTCGATGACCACATCAACTGGTATTGGTTCGCGCTGAGCCAGGTGGGATACGGCATCGTGGCGGGCTGGGTAGTCGCCAGGCAGGGGCATCTTAAGAGCCTTGCGGGTGCGCCACTCGGTGTGCGTTTAGGTGTGGAAATTGCGCAGCCGCAGGATGACGAGGACCGGCGATGAGAGCAGGCGTGTGTGCGCTCGCACTTTCGTGCGCCCTGCTGGCAAGCGGATGCAACAGCCTGCCGGGAAAGCCGGCGCCCGGGCCGGAGGTGCCGCGTCCGGACAGCGTTTTGTCGCCGCAGGTGCTCTTCGCGCAAAACTGCGCGGGATGCCATGGCGTGGAAGGACAAAACGGACCAGCGACACCGCTGGCGTCACCGGTGTATCAGGCGCTGGTGGATGATGCAACGCTGCATCGCGTGATTTCGCGGGGGCTGCCTGGTTCGATGATGCCGGCGTTCGCGCAGAGTGCAGGTGGCGAGCTGACGGATGCGCAGGTGGACGCCATCGTGCATGGGATTCGCGCGAATTGGAAAAAGGGAGATGCATTAAAAGTAGCGAATCTGCCCCCGTATGCCGATGACGGAAAGGGAGATGCAAAAGCGGGCGAGCAGGTGTACGCAAACAACTGCGCGAATTGTCACGGACCGGCCGGAGGCAAGGTCGGGGAGGCAGGATCGGTGCTGAATCCGGATTTCCTGACACTGATGGCGCCTCAGACTTTTCGCACAACTGTGATTGTCGGGAGGCCAGACCTTGGGATGCCTGATTGGCGTGAGCAGATGGATAGTCCGATGACCGCACAACAGGTAAGCGATGTGGTGGCGTTTTTGATGCTGCAGAAGCCGAACGCGCCTGCGGGAAGCACGCAAGGGCTGCAAGCAACCCAGGGAGCCACACACCAGCCGGCACATCAGCCGAAGATGAGTGGAGGAGTGCGATGAATCCGGAGCCGGGCTTACCAAAGCCCAACCAGGAATCCGTGGTGGAGCATGCCAGCAAGATCGCCACCGACGGAGATGGGGGCGTTTCGCGGCGGACCTTTTTATTCAAGGTCAGCATTGCGGTGAACGCGCTGATAGCCGCAGCAGTCGCAACTCCGGTGATCGGATATCTCCTGGGGCCGATACGCGGAAAGGGCCGCTACAACTCCTGGATTGCGTTGGGGACGGTCGACGATTACCACGAAGGCCAGACCGTGTTGGCCACCTATCGTAACCCGCACACGGACCAATGGGATGGCGATACGGGAAAGGTCGCCTGTTATGTGCGGCGCGACGCGGGCGACAAATTCACGGTGTTCGCCGTGAACTGCGCGCACCTGGGTTGCCCGGTACGCTGGTTTCCCCAGTCGGAGCTGTTCATGTGTCCGTGTCACGGCGGTGTGTACTACTCGAATGGCGACCGCGCGGCGGGGCCGCCGGAACGCGGCCTGTTTACCTACGATTATCGCGTCACCGGCGGCAAGTTGATGATCGACGCCGGGCAGATGCCAACGCTCGCCAATGAGGCCAAACTGGTTAAAGGAATCCTGCCATGCCCTGGTACAAGCAAGCCTACGATTGGGTAGAGCGTCGTGTGCAGCTCGAAGGCTTCGTCAAGGAGTCGGTCGAGCATCCGGTGCCCCGTAAGACGGCGAGCTGGTGGTACGTCTTCGGCAGCGCGAGCTTCGTGCTGCTGTTGCTGCAGATCGTCACGGGAATTTTGCTCGCGCTGGTGTATGTGCCCTCTGCCGGCTCCGCGTGGGCGAGCCTGCAGGTGCTGAACCATCAGTTGCCGCTGGGCTGGTTCCTGCGCGGAATGCACGGCTGGGGATCGAATTTCATGGTCGCCATCGTGCTCATCCATATGTGCCAGGTGTTCCTCTTCGGCGCTTATAAGTTTCCGCGCGAGCTCACTTGGATCCTCGGTGTCTGTCTGCTGCTGATGACGCTGGGCATGGCTTTTACCGGGCAGGTGCTGCGCTTCGATCAGGACTCCTATTGGGGGCTGGGCATCGGCGCGTCCATCCTGAGCCGCGTGCCGTTTATCGGGGGACAACTTGTCCAGTTCATGCTGGGCGGCCCCATCATCGCGGGCGCTACGCTGACGCGCTTCTTCGCGCTGCATGTTTTCGTGATCCCCGCCACGATGCTGGCGTTCGCGTCGCTGCATACCTGGCTGGTGCTGAAGCTTGGCATCAATGAATGGCCGACGCCGGGACGGCTGGTGAAGCGCGAGACATACATTCAGGAGTACAACGAGCTCGCGCACAAGGATGGCATCCCATTCGTACCCGGGGCGGTATGGAAGGATGCAATGTTCGCGGCCGGCATCGTGCTTGCGGTCGCGATATGCGCGTTGCTCTTCGGGCCAATGGGACCGACCGGTGTGCCCGATCCGACCATCGTGCAGACCGTTCCCAAGCCCGACTATTTCTTCCTGTGGATCTATACGGCGCTCGCGTTTCTACCGCCGGCGATCGAGACGCCAGTCATGCTCATTGCGCCGGTGATCGGCATCGCCGCCATGTTGGCGCTGCCCTTCGTTGCCGGACTTGGCGAGAAGAGCTGGCATCGCCGGCCCGTGGCGGTGATCATGGTGGTGGTGCTCGCCGTTGGCTTTGCCACGCTCACGCATCTGGGCACTTATGTTCCATGGAGTCCGCAGATGGATGGCTGGAGCGCCGATGCGGTTCCGGTGCACTTCGTGCAGGGAACAACGCCGCTGGAGCGGCAGGGCGCTGTTGTTCTTCAGGAGAAGCAGTGCCGCAACTGCCATCAGATCGGCGGGCTGGGCGGGCGGCGCGGGCCGTCGTTGGATTACGTTGCGACTCGCCTGACCGAGGACCAACTGGTGCGTCAGGTGACGCAGGGTGGCGGCAACATGCCGGCCTACGGCAAGACGTTGTCGCCGGCACAGGTAACAGCGCTGGTTGCTTTTCTGGAGACGCTGCACCCGGCCAACCAGCCGGTGGCGATTGATGCATCGCGCCACATTGCCGAGACGAACAATCCCGCGCCCAAGGAGCCGGTGGAGGCGATCCGTCCGTAGGCAGCCGTATCGCCGAGTGGAGTTCGAGTGAATCCTGAGCTGTCCGATGCGATTGCGGCCTCATGGAGCATTCCGCTGTGGGCCACGCTGTCGCTGCTGCTGACGGCGGCTGTCTATTGGCGGGGTTGGCGGGCTGCCCGGCTGACGCGCGCGACTGAGCTGCCGCCGTGGCGGGCGGCTTGTTTCTTTGCAGGTCTGGCGACGATCTGGCTGGCGATCGCGTCTCCGTTGGATGTGCTGGGCAACTGGCTGCTGCTCGCGCATATGGCGCAGCACCTGTTGCTGATGTCTGTGGCGCCGCCGCTTCTGCTGCTGGGCGCGCCAACGGTGCCACTGCTGCGCGGAGTGCCGCGCGGCTGGATGCGCGACGGCCTGGGGCCACTCTTTCGCTCGCGCACGCTTCACGCCATCGGGCGCTCTCTGACGCATCCGGCGACAGGCTGGATCGCGATGAATGTCGCGTACCTGGGCTGGCACGTCCCGGCGGCTTATGAACTAGCGCTGCGCTCGCCTGCCTGGCACGAAGTGGAGCACGCGTGCTTCCTGTTTACCTCGCTGCTTTTCTGGTGGACCGTGCTGCAGCCCTGGCCGAGCCGGGCGCGCTGGTCGCCGTGGGCGGTAGTGCCGTATTTGGTTACGGCGGATCTTGCGAATACAGCGCTTTCCGCATTTCTGGCCTTCTCCCGCGGCGTCTTATATCCCACGTATGCAACGGCGCCACGCATCTTCGGTCTGTCGGCGATGCAGGACCAAGCGGCGGCGGGAGCGTTCATGTGGGTAGTGGGCTCGGCAATCTATCTGGTTCCCGCGATCGGCGTCACTTTCTCACTGCTCTCCCGGCGCACATCGCGGCATGCTCTGGTGATGATTGGCGGCGCTCCGGCTGCGGGAACGATTCACGCTGCTACACAACCATTTGATCTGCTGCGCGTGCCGGTGATTGGCGCATACCTGCGCACGCGCTATGGAAGACAGTCACTTCAGGCGATCAGCCTTCTCGTGATGTGCCTCGTGATCGCGGATGGCTTCGTAGGACATCCGATGGCCGCCATGAACGTTGCCGGCGTGCTGCCATGGAATGTTGTGCGCGCGGTCGGAGTACTGGCGTTGCTCTTCGCCGGCAATCTCTTCTGCATGGCGTGTCCGTTCACGCTGCCACGCGAACTGGGCCGACGCTTGGGCTGGGCGCGTCTGCGCTGGCCGCAGTGGCTGCGCGTGAAGTGGATCGGGGTCGGATTGATGCTGGTGTTTTTCTTCGGATACGAACGGTTTGCCTTATGGAACAGTCCGGCGCGCACTGCGTGGTTGCTGGTTGCATATATCGGCGCGGCGCTTCTGGTGGACACGTTCTTCCGCGGCGCCAGCTTTTGCAAGTATGTCTGCCCGATCGGGCAGTTCAATTTTGTTGGATCGCTGATCTCGCCCACGACCTTGCAGGTGCGCAGCGCCTCGACCTGCAATACATGCGCGACGCGCGATTGCATTCGGGGCAACGAACAGCAGCGCGGCTGCGAGCTGGAGTTGTACCTTCCCGAGAAGCGCAGCAACGCCGACTGCACACTGTGTATGGATTGTGTGAAGGCGTGCCCGCACGACAATATTGGCATTGTTCCGCGCAGCATGACGCAGGATGTACTGGCCAGCGAACCCACTTCATCGCTCGGGCGCTTGTATCGGAGAATGGACGTTGCGGCGGCTGCGCTGGTGCTGGTGTTTGCGGGGTTTGCGAATGCGGCGGCGATGGTGGGGCCGGGGAGTGACTTGCTGACGGCGGCAGGGCGACGGGTGCCGTGGCTGGCTACCAGCGCGGGTAGCTTTGCCGGAGTGCTGGCCGGGGTATTGCTTGCGGGCGGAATTGTGTGGCTGGCCTCTCAGTCTGCTCGTGGCACACAGTCGCGGGGTGAGGTGTTCGGACGTAGTTCGCTGGCACTGGTACCGCTGGGCATGGGGATGTGGGCGGCGCACCTGCTGTTTCACCTGCTGATGGGTGCGCCCGCCTTGCTGCCGCTGGTGCAGCAGGCTGGGCAGGATCTCGGGTTCCGCTGGCTCGGCGTGCCGCAGTGGAGCGCAGGTTCTGTTGTGTTGCAGGGAAATGGCCTGCTGCAGTTACAACTCCTGTTCCTGGATGGCGGTCTGCTGCTATCCCTCTATATGGTGTGGCGCACTGTTGGGAAGGTGCGTGTTGCGCAACGGCTACTGGCGATCGCCCCGCTGGCGCTGCTGACGGTTGCGCTGTACTGTATCGGCTTCTGGCTGCTGCTCCAGCCGATGCAGATGCGCGGCGTGATGATGGGTGGCATGTGAAGCGTGTCTTTGTCACTCTCGGGCTTGCGTGTGCTGCGGTAATGGCGCACGCCGATGGCGGACGACTCCAGTTGCGGCAGGCGGCGGGACCGTTCGTGGTGTCGCTGTTCACTACGCCGGAATCGCTGGCTGTGGGGCCGGCGGACCTGAGCGTGATGATCGAAGAGCAGGGGGGTAGCACCGTTCTGCTGGACCCGGATGTCGTCGTCACGCTGACCCCGGAGGACGCTAGCAGCGCGCCTGTGATCGCGCATCTATCGCATGCGCATGCGACGAACCGGCTCCTTCAGGATGCTGTTGTCCAATTGCCGCGTGCTGGACGCTGGCGCGCTGTCGTTCATGTGAACGAGACTGGACGCGAGGCGAGTGTCGCGACTGAACTGACGGTTGCCAACTACTCTGCGCGTCGCGGCACGGTATGGTTCTTCGCTGTGTTGCCGGTGTGTGCGATAGCGCTGTTCGCGTGGGTGCAGGTGGCGAAGCAGCGCGCACGTCGCCGCAGGATGCTGAGTCCTGCGTGACCTTCGGGGCTGCGATCGCTATAGTGAAGAGTTTGCCTGACGCTCTCTTATGACGAACTCTTCCGCTCCGCTCCTGCTTAACGGTGATCCTCTGACATTAGCGCAACTTGATGCGGTCGCTGCGGCGACGCTCGAGGTCGCAATCGCTCCCGGTTCGAGAAGCCGCATGTTGGCTTCGCGCGCGGTCGTGGACCGTGCTGCCGCCGGGGGGGCCGCGGCGTATGGCATCAACACTGGGTTTGGGAAGCTGGCCGATGTGCGGGTGGCCCCCGATCAGGTGGCTGTGCTGCAGCAGAACCTGGTGCGCAGCCACTGTTGCGGTGTGGGCGAGCCGCTGAGCGAGGCCGAGGTACGCGGCATGCTGCTGCTGCGCGCCAATGTACTGGCCAAGGGACGCAGCGGCGTGCGCACGGAGGTGGCGGAGCTGCTGGCGGCGATGCTTCACCATCGGATTCATCCTGTTGTGCCGTCGCGCGGTTCGGTGGGTGCGAGCGGTGATCTTGCACCGCTGGCACATCTGGCGCTGGCGCTGATCGGCGAGGGCGAAGTGTTCACTGATGGTAAGCGCGTGCCGGCTGCGACCGCGCTTGCGGCTGCTGGACTTTCGCCGCTGCAGTTGCAGGCGAAAGAAGGACTGGCGCTGCTGAATGGCACGCAGGCGATGGCGTCCGTTGGCGGCCTGACCCTTTTTCGCGCGCAGCGCGTGGTGCGGCTTTTCGATCTGGCGGGGGCGATGTCGCTCGAAGGACTGCGGGGCACCCCGGCAGCGTTCGATGCGCGCATCCACGAGGCGCGGCCGCATGCGGGGCAGATTGCAGCGGCAGCGCATCTGCGCGCGCTGATGGAGCAGAGCGAGATCCGCGAGTCGCACCGGCTGAACGATCCGCGGGTGCAGGATGCGTACTGCCTGCGCTGCATGCCTCAGGTGCATGGCGCGGTGCGCGGCGTGCTCGATCATGCGACGGCGGTAATCGAGACAGAGACGGGCGCGGCGACCGACAATCCGCTGATATTCGCGACCGACGATGGAGACGGAGATATTCTTTCCGGCGGGAACTTCCATGGCGCGCCGCTGGCATTTACGCTCGATTACGCGGCGATCGGGCTGGCCGATCTGTTGAGCATCAGCGAGCGGCGGATCGATCGGCTGATCAATCCGGACATCAACGAGGGACTGCCGCCATTTCTCTCCGACAATCCGGGGATCTCGTCGGGCTTCATGATTGCGCATGTAACATCCGCTGCGCTGCTGAACGAGGCGAAGGTGCTGGCGCATCCGGCGAGTGTGGACTCGGTGCCGACGTCGGGCGGGAAGGAGGACCACGTCTCGATGGGGATGACGGCGGCGCTGAAACTGCGACAGGTGGTGGAGAACGCCGAGATGGTGCTCGGGATCGAGTTGATGACGGCGGCGCAGGCTCTGGAATTTCGTTTGCCGCTGCGGGCTGCGCTGCGGGTGGAGGCGGCGCGTGCGCGGGTGCGCGAGTTTGTCGCGCCGCTGCGCGAGGATCGCGTGCTCTCGGGCGACATTACTAAGCTGGCGGCTGCGATTCGTGGTGGGGCGTTCGACGACTGGCTGGGGTGACCCCCTCCCCCCTCCCGTCACAGGAGGATGGTTTGTAAACCTCGTATTTTCATCCGGTTAGGAGCTCTCCGGCAGGTCAAATTCGTCATTCCAGAGGGCTTATCGCTAAATTCGTCCAGCGAAAGGACTTACAAAGACGGAAGCCACGGAGATGTCGCTCCGTGGCCTTTCGTTTCTGTCGGTCCTGATTTCCAGTCCTGATTTAAGGATAGCAATTTGTGTAGAGCGATCTGGCAGGTTTTTGTGGTTTCCACGGGGTCTCGTTCGGTTTCGGGACGGCGCATGCCAGGCTTCGGTCCATCCACGTCTGAAACGCGAGATGTGGGAACGCATGCTGATATCCGGTTGGGCATGTGCTTCGGGTTTGCACGTAAGGCCCAACTACCCGAATGGTTCATCACGTAAACGCACTACCGACGGCATAAGCCTGAACTTGCATCCCCGTGGATTTGCGCATAAAGCCTAAAGTTTCGTCTGCACCAAGCTAACTTCCGATCGCAACCATTCGGAAATAACTTACGACAGGGGCGTCTCCCGGTACTGATCTGGATCAAGCATCCCTCAACGGACTACTACGTATGTGAGCAGGACAGCTGCGGTGGCGACAGCGGCTATGCGCACTCGATGTCTCCGGTCCCAAATCCGATATATCCGCTGCCAATCAGCAGCACCTTCCGCCACGCGACTAGCGAGCGGAACCAAGACAAAGATCGATGCCACCGAAATAAGAACCCAGATCGCATCCACTGTAAGCAGGATTGCGCGCCCAGGCGTGTGCCAACAGAGCCAGGTCTGGATACCGAGAAACAGGGTGGAGACCGTGTACCAGACCGGCATCACCTTTCCAAGCACGAGAGCAGAACGGCTTAGCATCTTCAATTGCGATTCGGGTTCGAGCCGCGAGGCGGCAGGGTTCACGAATGCAGATACAGAAAACTCGACGCCTACCAGAGTAAGAACGACGAAGAGGGTCGCCATATTGAACAAGTGCATAAGGGGCTCCTATTGACTCCTCGCTAAAGACGCTTTCGAATGGAGCACTGATGCAAAAAGCAGCACTGACAAAGTTGTCAGTTGGAGCAATCTATGGGCGTCTCAAAGAAAGAGATCTCACCATGCCCCATCGATGTGACGCTAAGCGTCATCGACGGGCGATGGAAGGGCACAATCCTCTGGCGACTGTTGGACGGGCCGATGAGGACGAACGAATTGCGGAAGAGTATTCCTGAAATTACGGAGAGGATGCTTCTCCGTCATCTGCGGGAGATGACAGGGGCTGGGATTCTGAACGTCATCAGGAGCAAGGCTTGCCCCTGCGAGTGCGGTACTCGCTAACGCCGTACGGACGGACGTTGGTCCCGGTATTGGATGTTCTCTGTTCGTGGGGCAGAGAACACTTGCAACGAGATCCATCTACCTGATCCTTGCTGAGAAGTTGTTCACTCTTCCTGCGGCAAACGAGAATGCTGTCGCTGTCGGCCCTGTTCGCAGGCAAGTACCGAGAAGCGCGTTTATGAGGACTCAACTCATCTCCTGTCGCTTGCCAAAAGCCGGTAGCGCTCTATTACGGTCGTCGCTCTTTCACGACCTGTGCCGTATCGTCACTTCTTCGCGAGGTGAGCGTCGGTGAGAGATCTTTGCCGAGTCCTCGGATCCAGGTGGTTCACGGAACGGTTCCACAGAAATGCGCTCGTACCGCACTTCCATCACCGTCAGATATTCTGTCCCGCCCGGCGCTTCGAGAACTACGCTGTCACCCGCAGCCGACTTCATCAACGCGCGCCCCAGAGGTGACACCCAACTGATGTGGTTGCGGTTGAGATCGACCTCGTCCGTGCCTACGATGCTCACCACTCGCTCCGCTCCCGCGGCGTTGGCATAGCGCACGGTCGCCCCGAAGAATGCCCTCGGCTGCCCCGCTCTCGGAGCTTCCGGGTCCACCACTTCCGCGGCTTCGATTCGCTTCGCGAGAAAGCGAATCCGCCCATCGATCTGCCGCAGCCGCCGCTTGCCGTACTGATAGTCGGCGTTTTCACTGCGATCGCCATTGCTGGCAGCCCACGCCACCACCTCCACCACGGCCGGGCGGTCCCTGGTGAGCAGAAACTGGTGCTCATCTTTGAGGCGCTGCAGCCCGCTTGGCGTTATGTAGTTCTTGCCTCGCGTCGCGGGCTCGTCCGCTTGCGGTTTTCTCGTAAACCCTTTCCGCATCTCGCAGTCCTCCCGGCGCGAATCCAGTGGGTGCCCCCGATGGATGCGGATGAACGCCAATGGAAAACGCTTTAGGTTATCCACGTTCGTGGCAGTTCATCTGCGGCCCTAACTTGCGGCCCTAACTGATTTTTTCACGTGTTCCGGCCCCTTAGCGATCCTATCCATCATCACGGACAAGTGCCGGCTAAGGCATGCTTGGGGGGACCAGTACTGATAAGCCGGCTTGTGGGAAGTTACGATCACTCCCGGATGTCGGGCAAGCCGGAGACTGGCAATCCCAACCGGCGGGCGATACTGGGGAGGCTGGCGCGTGGGCCGGCCGCTTGGTTAGTCGTGATGAAAATAGAAACGGTTTCCGTCGATGTCCTCGACGGTGAACTGCCTTAAGCCCCAAGGCTTCTTTTCCAAGGGCTCAACAATATTCGCGCCCGTAGCTTTCAACTCGCTGTAGGTCGCGTCGATATCGTCGGCGAAGACCCAGTGAACCGCAGCCTCAAATGGCGGGGCGGTCTTGCGGAAGAATATCGCTACGTTTCCGCGTGACACGGCGCCAATCCCGTCCGGATGAAGCCAGCCAATCTCAAAGCCGAGTGCATCCCGATAGTGCTGCTGCGCGCGTTCAATATCGGTAACGGGCAGTTCCGGCACCAGCTGGCCAATCGACGTTAAGGACTGTTTGGTGCTCATGTAGCTCTCCTCTACATCTCTCTTCTGGGATGGTCGCGGGGATCATCACGTGCGGATGGGCGCCCGCATAGAGATAGTAGACCGGCCGGCGGCTAGGAGAATGATTTCTTGAGTGGCTCCCAATAGTGGTGGATCCATCCCCACTCGAGATGGGCGAAGTCGCCTTCCGGGAACCCTGTGTGGTCGAGGACGATGGTGGTTTCGGAGTTATGCGGCTTCAGTTCGAAACGGACGATGGAGTAAAGGCCAGGTTCCCAGGCGGCGGGACGCCATGCCTGCACGATGCGCTGGTTGGGGACGAGCTCGATGTTGCGTCCCTCGATGAGCTTGCCGAAGGTGGAGAAGGCGCCACCTGCGCGGGGATCAATTTCGGCCGGCGCACCGGTGAGGGCAGCGAACTGCTTTGAGCTGAGAAGCAGCTCGTAGATGCGCTGTGGGGAGGTCTTGAGAGTGATTTCGTCATGCAGCGATGTGCGTGTGGAAGTGGGAGTGGTTCCGGGCGTCTCCATTCCCGGCTGCTGCGACTGCTGGGCCAGGAGCGGGGAGTGTGCGGCGATGCCGCCCATCGCGATGACGACGCTGGTGACGAGCTGCCGCCGCGTGAGGCGAAGGTGGGACGAAGCACCGCAATGCGGTGCCGAAGCCGTTTTCACCTGCATGGTTCCTCCGAGAATTTGTCTGATTGAGCCCAAGGCATCGGAACACGCGAACAAATTATGTTCAAGATCATCTTTTTCGTTCGCCATGCAGGCAGCGGCGGGTGAATACTTCCCCCGGAAAGCAGGGAGAGCCTATGCCTTATCCGGTTGGTCATCGAGCAGAGGTGAAGAGAAAGATTGTTGAGAGTGCGCGGCGGCTGTTCAATTGCCATGGTTTCGACAATATCTCGGTCGATCAGATTATGTCCGGGGCAGGGCTGACGCGGGGCGGGTTTTACAGCTATTTCGGGAGCAAGAGCGATCTCTATGCCGAGGTGCTGGGGTGCTTCTTTACTGATCCGGAGTGGAAGAGTTGCTGGGAGGGCGTGGAAGTGGACCTGGCAGCGGGAGATGTGGGGCCGCAGGTGGTGCGCGCATATCTATCTCGGCAGCACTTTGAGGATGTCGAAAATTCGTGTCCCATGGTGGCGTTGCCGACCGACGTCGCGCGCAGTGGCGAGAGTGCGAAGCGTGCGTTTGAGACGGTGTTCGGGGCGATGGTCAACGTGCTGGAACGGAGCTCGACGGAAAATGGTGGATCGCGCCGGATAAGAGCTCAGGCTACGGCTGCCCTGTGCGTGGGTGGCATGATTGTGGCCCGCGCAATGGAAAATCGCGAGGTTGCGGATGAACTGCGCGATGCATGTATGGCTGTTGCGCTTCAGCTAGGTGGCTGGAATACAGAAGCTACTCGTAATAGGTGAGGGTTCTGCGCTCGATGTTGGAGCGCTGAAAGTCTGTGTTTGGATCAAACTGGATCGAGACGATCTGCTCGGTCCAGTTTCCGTGTGGATCGTAGCGGTACTCGAAGCGATTGTGCTGGGTGCTCACCGTATCCGGCTTGTAGCGGATGTTGCCGACGCCGTCGACGTCCGCCTCGCGGGTTTTGGTCTCGGTGATTTCTTCCACGGCCTCATCGTGATCGTCATCGTAGCGATAGGTTGTGCGGTCATCATGCATGGTTCCCATGCTGTTTGTCCGTTCGATCACGCGACCACGGGAATCGTAGATATAGGTGGTGCGTGAGAAGGCTTCGCCAAAGATCTGTTTGAGCATGGCGGCGGCCGCTTCGCGGTGATCGGCGGAAACGCGATCCGCCAGATCATCGAACTGAGACTCGCCCACGAGCATCTCGACGGTCAGTGGTCTTCCGGAAGCATCACGGGTGAAGTGCACCTCCCGGATGGGATTGTGATCTGCGTCTTCGAAGATCACTCTTGCCGGGCGGCCTGCACCGCCGTAAGTGGTCGCCATGAGCGTAGCTCCCGGAGCGCCCAGCGTCATGTCCGTGCCTTCGATGCTGTAGCCGACGGCGGTGGCTCCGTTTCCGGCTCGATCTTTCGTTGTGACTGGCAGGAAACGGGTTTTGGTCTCTTTGCCATCGGCGTCGTAGATGCTGGTTTCGAGGTCGGTCTGGGTGCCGTCAGCGCGTAGCTGCGCCGTCCTGATGGGGCGGCCTGCTTCGTCGTAGAAGTAGAGAATTCTCTGCACGGTATCGTCGTTCATCCAGGACTGGGATTCTGTGAGGTGGCCTGAGCCGTCGTAGAGCCAGCGCGAATGTGCGACGGAGCCGCCGGGGTTGTGGGTTTCGCTGGAGTCGATGGTACCGTCGCGTCGGAACGAGATCAGGGTGAAATAGCGCGCGGGCTTCCAGTCTTGGCGATCGGTATCCCACTCGGCATTTTCCGTCCTGAGAGTGGCTACAGGCCCATGTACTTTCCATTTGGCGAGATCGTTCATCGTATTTGCCTCGGCGCTGGAACAGGGAACACTTTAGAGCGTTTTCACTCCTGCTGTGTACAGCCAATTTTTGGCAAGCGTGGCTTTTTGCCGGAAAGACTGAGGGCCCGAGGCTTTTCGGAACTTTGCGTGGTCCCTTGCTATCTCCCCTTGACAGCTTAGGAGAGTGCGCCCTAGACTCCTAAGTAATTTAGGGGTGATATTTTGGGCGACCAGGCGCAACTGCTTCCCGGCACACTCGATCTGCTGATTCTGAGGGCAGTTTCGCTGGGACCGCTGCATGGGTACGGCGTTCTGCTGCGCATCGGGCAGATCTCCGGCAACGCGCTGCTGATCGAGCAGGGCGCACTCTATCCGGGGCTGTTTCGGCTGGTGCGCCAGGGACTGCTGAGGGCGCAATGGGGCACGTCGGAGAACAATCGCAGGGCCAAGTTTTACGAACTCACCGCCGCGGGCCGCAAGCGTCTGCGCGAAGAGACGGACAACTGGAATCGCCTCGCGACCGCGATCGGCTGTGCGCTCGCGGCACAACCGGAGGAAGTATGAAACTCCTCGCATCGCTTCGCGTCCGCATTGCCACTCTCTTCCAGCGCTTCCATCGGAATAGCGAGATGGAGGACGAGCTTCGCTCGCATATTCAGCATCGCGCGGACGATCTGGAGCGGTCGGGTCTTGCTCGTGCTGAGGCCGAACGGCGGGCGCGGGTGGAGTTTGGCGGGTACGAGCGATATCGCCAGGAGTCCTATGAAGCGGCGGGCGGGCAGCTTTTCGAAACGACCCTGCAGGATGTGCGCTTCAGCCTTCGCGTGTTGCGCAAGTCGCCCGGATTCACCATTGCCGCGGTTTTAACGCTGGCCTTGGCGATTGGCGCCAACGCCGTGGTGTTTGCTGTATTGAATGCGCTGATCCTGCGCCCGCTGCATGTTCCTCAGGCGCAGAGCCTCTACGCGATCCAGCGCGGGAACGACAAATCCATAGTGGAATCGTATCCCGACTATCTCGATCTGCGGGATCGCAACCGCAGCTTCGATGGTCTGACGGCTTATGGTCTGGCTTCGGTAGGGCTGGATACCGGCAACAATCCAGCTCCGGCCTGGGTCTACGAGGTGACCGGGAACTACTTCGACGCGTTGCGCGTTCATCCGTATCTTGGCCGCTTCTTTCACGCGGCGGATGAGCATGGCCCGAACAGTGCTCCGTACATTGTCCTGCCATATGCGTATTGGCAGAACCACTTTCAGGGCGATCGCGGCGTGGTGGGCCGTGTGGTTCAACTGAACAAGCATCCGTTCACGATCCTCGGCGTCGCTTCGCCGGATTTCCGCGGGACGCTGTCGTTTCTCTTTCCGGACTTCTGGGTGCCGATCGTGAACCAGGAGCAGGTGGAGGGCGCGAATGTGCTCAACGCGCGCGGGAACCGCGGCCTGTTGATGGTGATGGGGCATTTGAAGGCGGGAGTCACTCCGGCGCAAGCGATTGCCGATCTGAACTCGGTTGGCTCGTATCTGGAGAAGAGCTATCCCAAAGAAGACGGCCACATGACCTTTTCGCTGACGCGTCCGGCCCTTGCGGGCGACTGGTTTGGCGGTCCGCTCAAGGCATTCCTCGCGGGATTGATGCTGCTGGCGGGTTTGATTCTGCTGGCTGCGTGCGCCAACCTGGGCAGCCTGTTTGCTGCGCGCGCCGCTGACCGCGGGCGGGAGGTTGCGTTGCGCCTGGCGCTGGGAGCGAGCCGCAGACGCATTCTGCGCGGACTGTTTACCGAGGCGATTCTGATTTCACTGGTCGGAGGCGCCATCGGACTTTCGGGGGGCGTCGCGCTGCTGCGTTGGCTGAGCGCATGGCGGCCGCTTTCGACAAATGCTCTGCAAGTGCCTGTGAATCCGGACGCGACGGTGTATCTGGTCGCTCTGCTGTTGGCCTTAGCGAGTGGGTTCCTGTTTGGCGCGGTGCCGGTGCGGCAGGTGCTTCGCACGGATCCGTATCAGATCGTCAAGTCAGGATCATCCGCCAGAGTTGGGCGACGGATGTCTGTCCGGGATGTGTTGCTTGTAGTGCAGATTGCGATCTGTGCCGTGCTGGTTACATCTTCGATGGTGGCAGTGCGTGGACTGATGCGCTCGCTGCGCAGCAATTTCGGTTTTCAGCCGCAGAACGCAATGCTGGTAGATACGGTTCTGAGCATGGCCGGTTACAGCGGCGAGAATGTGCCCGTGATGCAGAAGCGCATGATCGACGCTTTGGAGACGATTCCCGGCGTGACGTCCGTGGGATCGGTAGATCGGCCGCCGCTGCATTACGGCAACAACACCTCGACTGTGTTTACCGACAAGACGACGGATTTGCGGCCGAAGAATGCCGCTGCGGAACCAGCGATCTACAGGATATCTCCCGAATACTTCAAAGCGGCCGGCACGGCATTGCTGGTGGGCAGGACTTTCAACTGGCATGACGACAAAAAATCGCCCCGCGTAGCCGTAGTGAATCGGCAGTTTGCCAATAAGATCTTCGGCTCGGTTCCCAAAGCGATGGGCGGATATTACAAGGCGGAGGATGGAGCGCGCGTACAAGTGGTGGGCATTGTCGAAGATGGAAAATATGGAAGCCTGACCGAAGATGTGCAGCCGGCGATGTTCCTACCCATGCTGCAATCGCCATCGCCTCAGACAGTGCTGGTAGTGCGCTCGAATCGCGATTCGCAGCAACTCGCTGCAGCCATCAAGAGCAAAGTGCAGAGCATGGATCGAGGGCTGCCCTTCCACACGCAGACCTGGAACCAGGAACTGGACGGAGCTCTGTTTGCTTCGCGTATGGCGACGTGGGCGCTGGGCGTGATGGGAGTGATGGGTGCGATGCTCTCGATCACCGGGATCTTTGGCATGGCGGCATATTCGGTGAGTAAGCGGATGCGCGAGTTGGGGATACGCATCGCGCTTGGAGCGCAGCGCAAGCAGGTGTTGGAGGCAGCCTTGGGGCGGGCGTTTCAATTGCTCGCTTTCGGCTCGGCGGCAGGACTGTTTCTTGGACTGCTGGCGACCAAGGTACTGGCTTTCATCGTGTATCAGGCGACGCCGCGCGATCCGCTGGTCTTGGGCGGTGTGGTTCTCGCCATGCTGCTGCTGGGATTGCTGGCGGTGTGGATTCCCGCGCAACGTGCGTTGTCAGTGAATCCTTTGATACTGCTGCGCGAGGAATAACGCGTCATGGGCATTCGGTTGACTGCACAACTGGAGGAGATATGAGGTTTCTCGATTCTCTGCGTTTGCTCAGGGGGAAGCTTTTTCGTTCGGCAACGACTGCCGAGCTGGAGGAGGAGCTTCGCGCGCACATCGAGCATCGGGCCGATGACCTGGAGCGCGGCGGCGTCGCCCGTGCTGAAGCGGCGCGGCGGGCGCGGGTGGAGTTTGGCGGCTATGAGCGATACCGGCAGGAGTCCTATGAAGCGGCGGGTGGGCATTTCTTTGAACGGCTGCTGCAGGATGTGCGTTTCGGGCTTCGCGTGCTGGCGAAGTCGCCGGGCTTTACTGTGGTTGCGGTGCTGACACTGGCATTGGCGATCGGGGCGAATGCGGTGGTCTTCAGCATGCTGAACGGACTGGTGCTTCGTCCGCTGAATGTGCCGCGGGCGAAGAGTCTTTCCATGATCGAGCAGGCGGGCGGCGTGCCGATGCAGTCCTATCCGGATTATCTGGATCTGCGCGAGCGCAACCGGAGCTTCGATGGATTGATGGCGTATCAGATCACGCGCGCGGGATTGGGCACAGGGCGTAGTGCGGCGCCTGCGTGGCTGTACGAGGCGAGTGGAAATTACTTTGACGTGCTGGGCATTGAGCCGTATCTGGGCCGCTTCTTTCACGCTTCGGATGAGCATGGCGAGAACAGCAGTCCGAACATAGTGCTGAGTTACGCGTACTGGGTGAGCCACTTTAGTGGGGATCGCAATGCAATCGGGCGTACGGTGCAACTGAACAAGCATCCGTACACGATTCTGGGGGTGGCCCCGCCGGAGTTCCTAGGGACGGAGCTGTTTTACGCGCCGGATTTCTGGGTGCCGCTGGTGGATCAGGAGCAGGTGGATGGCTGGAACGGCCTGAAGTCGCGTGGGAACCGCGGCATGGAGCTGGTAGGACATCTGAGAGGCGGCGTGACGCCGGCGCAGGCAACCGCGGATTTGAACGCTGTTGCCGCATATCTGAAGAAGACTTATCCGAAGGATGATGACGGGGTGGGTTTCAAGCTGGCGCGGCCGGGGCTGGCGGGAGACATGCTGGGCGGACCGGTGCGCGCCTTCCTGGCGGGGCTGATGGCGTTGGCCGCGTTGATCCTGCTGGCGGCGTGCGCGAACCTGGGCAGCTTATTTGCGGCGCGTGCCGCCGACCGATCGAGAGAGATTGCGTTGCGGCTGGCGTTGGGGTCGAGCCGCAAACGGATTCTGCGGCAACTCTTCACGGAAGCAGTGATGGTTTCATTGATGGGAGGCACTGTCGGATTGCTGGGCAGCGTAGTTCTGCTGCGATGGCTGAGCGTGTGGCAGCCGGTGTCGAGTTTCCCCATTCGTGTGCCGGTGAGTCCTGATGTGCATGTGTACGGAGTCGCGCTGCTGCTGGCTTTGGCTAGCGGCCTACTGTTCGGCGTGGTGCCGGTGCGGCAGGTGCTGCGCGCGAATCCGTATGAGGTGGTGAAGGCGGGTTCGATTGGTATGACGGGGCGACGGTGGACGATGCGCGACCTGCTGCTGGTGGTTCAGATTGCGATTTGCGCGGTGCTGGTGACGTCATCATTGGTGGCGGTACGCGGACTGGTGCGCTCGCTGCACAGCAATTTTGGATTTGTTCCGCAGGGCGCGATGTTGGTGGACACCGATCTGGATATGGCGGGCTATAGCGGCGACCAGGTAGCGATCATGCAGAGGCGTGCGATCGATGCCATGACAGCGATCCCCGGAGTGACAGCCGTCGGAATGATCGACCGGCCTCCGCTGGGACTGGGTTTTAGTACGAATGCGGTTTTCAAAGACAGCGTGACCGACACCAAGCTGTCGAACGCGGCGGCAGATCCATACCAGTTCCGGGCTTCTCCGGGGTATTTCCACGCGGCGGGGACAGCGCTGTTGATGGGAAGAACCTTTACGTGGCACGACGACGGCAAAGCGCCGCACGTTGCGGTAGTGAACGCGGAGTTTGCGCGTAAGGTTTTCGGTTCTGTGACGAGTGCACTGGGCGGGTATTACAAGTCTGTGGAGGGCACACGCATCCAGGTAGTGGGGATTGTAGAGGACGGAAGATACGGGACGTTGACGGAAGACCGGAGCCCCGCGATGTTTCTGCCGTTTCTGCAGGCACCCTCAAGCTCGACCACAGTGGTGGTGCGATCGAAGAGCGATCCGCAGCAACTGGTGATCTCACTGCGGGATGAGTTGCACAAGCTCGATCCGGGCCTGCCGTTCACCATCAACACATGGACGAAAGTACTGGACAGCGCGCTGTTTGCTTCGCGGATGGCGACGATATCGCTGGGCGTGCTGGGTGTGTTGGGAGCCATGTTGGCGATTACCGGCATCTTTGGGATGGCGGCGTACTCGGTGAGCAGGCGGCTGCGCGAACTCGGCATTCGCATCGCGCTGGGCGCGCAGCGCAAAGAAGTGCTAAGCGCGGCACTGGGGCGTGCGTTCCGGCTGCTGACCTTCGGATCTGTGGCGGGGCTGGTGCTGGGGCTGGCGGCTACGAAGGTGCTGTCGCTGATTGTGTACGAAGCATCGCCGCGCGATCCGCTGGTGCTCACTGGCGTGGTGATGATCATGCTGCTGCTGGGGCTGGTGGCGGCGTGGATTCCGGCGCAGCGCGCGCTGGCGGCCAGTCCGCTGATGCTGTTGCGCGAGGAATAACAACCTGTTCCTTAGTTGCGAGTCCTTACCCCTTGACAACTAGGGTAAGGACTCGCTACGTTTTCTTTACCATCGTTGTCTAGGGTAGAGGAAATGGCGAAGAACGATCTGCAGGGCGCGCTCGATCTCCTGATTCTGAAGACACTTTCGCAGCTTGGCGCGATGCATGGGTACGGCATCGCGATGCACATCGAAGATGTCTCCGATGCGCTGCTCACGGTTGAAGAGGGGTCGCTATATCCAGCGCTGCACCGCATGGAGCAGAGCGGATGGGTGCGCGCGGAATGGGCGGTGACAGAGAGCAGCCGCAAGGCGAAGTTCTACACGCTGACCGCGGCAGGCAGAAAGCAGCTTGCCGCGCGGGAGAAGAACTGGGAGCAGGTAGTGAAAGGCGTGCAGGCTATTCTGCGTTTCGCGTGAGGTGAGCTATGGGTGTCTTCCGTCGTATTTGGGCCCTGGGCAGGCGTGCAAAGCTGGATCGCGAGATCGAAGATGAGCTGCGCGAGCACATGCGGATGCGTGTCGATGCCGATGTCGCGAAAGGCATGAGCCCGGATGAGGCAATTCGGAGGGCGCGACTTCGTTTTGGAAATCCGACGGTGGTGAGAGAGCGCGTCGGCTCAGAAGATGCGGCGCTGGGCTTCGAGAGTTTCTTCCGCGATGCGCGCTATGCGGTGCGTGGATTTGTGAAGAGCCCTGGCTTCACGATCGTCGCGGTGCTGACGCTGGCGCTTGGGATTGGCGCGAACACCGCCGTTTTTCAGTTGCTGGACGCGGTGCGGATGCGGAGTTTGCCGATTCCGAATCCGCAGGAACTGGCGGAGTTGCGCATTGCGAAGGGCAATCCCGGATTCGGTGTCTCGGACAGCATGTTCGCAAATTTCACCATCCCGATGTGGCAGGAGATCAAGCGGCATCACGATCCATTCTTGAACGTGATGGCGTGGCGCGGGAACGACATGCTGGTAGGCAAGCCGACAGACGCGAAACATATTCGTGGATTGGAGGTGAGCGGCGAGTTCTTCAACGTGCTGGGGATTGCGCCGTGGCAAGGGCGGCTGATCGAGCCGCAGGACGAAGGGCCGTGCGCGGTATCGAAGGTGGTGGCGAGCTATGCCTTCTGGAAGTCGCAGATGGGCGGCGCGCCGATTACGCCGAATACGACGATCGCTGTAGAAGGACGCACGGTGCAGGTGCTGGGTGTCACGCCGCCCGGTTTTTTCGGCATGGTGGTGGGTGACCGGTTCGACCTTGCCTATCCGACATGCACGCCGCCAAATCCGCGGCGGGAGATGTTCCTGTTTTCCGTGATGGGCCGGTTGAAGCCCGGATGGAGCGTTGCGCGTGCCTCGGCATATTTCGATGCATTGAGCCCGGGGCTTTTTGAAGCCACGGCGCCTACCGGATACAACGCGGATGCCGTGAAGACGTTCAAGTCGTTCCGGCTGGCGGCGTATCCGGCGGGCGGGGGCGTGAGCACGCTGCGTGAGGCGTACGACTCGTCTCTCCAATTGCTACTGGCGATCACGGCACTGGTGCTGCTGATTGCCTGTGCCAACCTGGCCAACCTGATGCTCGCGCGGGCAAGTGCGCGGCAGCGGGAGATGGCGATCCGCATGGCGCTGGGTGCATCGCGGCGGCAGCTGCTGCGGCAACTGCTGATTGGAAGCAGCCTGCTTGCCATCAGCGGAGCGGCGATTGGGGTTGCGCTGGCGCAGCCGCTCAGCCGGCTGCTGGTGGCTTCGCTTAGTACGAGCCAGAACACGATTCATCTTTCGATTGCCACCGATTGGCGTGTGCTGCTGTTTGCTGCCGTGGTCGCGATGCTGACGTGCGTGGTGTTTGGAACGTTTCCGGCGATGCGCGGCACGAGAGTGGATCCGATTGCGTCTCTCAAGTCCGGCGAGCGCGGGGTTGCGGGCGGCCGCGAGCGGTTTTCTGTGCAGCGGTTTCTGGTGGTGACGCAGATTGCAGTATCGATGGTGTTGCTGGTGGGAGCGCTCCTGTTTGTGCGCAGTTACCGCAACCTGATGACGCTGGATCCAGGGATGCGGGAGAGCGGCATCACGGTTGGCTATCTTCGGTTATCAGATGGAGAAGATCAAGCCGGAGAACGAGGCGGCATTCAAGCGGCAGCTTGTGGAGGATGTGCGCAGTGTTCCAGGCGTGGAGAATGCGGCGGCGACGACCAACGTACCGTTGGGTGGGAGCACCTGGAGCCACGGAGTACGTGTGGATGGAGTCGAGGGCGGTAGCAGATTTACCTATGCGAGCCCGAGCTACCTTGCAACCATGGGCATTCCGATCGTGACCGGCCGCGGCTTTACGGCGATGGATACGACCGAAGCACCTCATGTGCTGATCGTGAACCAAGCGTTTGTGCGGAAGTATTTCGGCAAGACGCAGCCGCTGGGCCGGCTGGTGCAGGTAATGCCGGAGCCGCAGTATCCGGCGCGGACTTACGAGGTGATAGGTACAATCCCGGATACAAAATATAACGATCTGCGCGGAAAGCCAGAACCGATGGCCTTTGTACCTATCGATCAATTTCCGGAGACGGCGCAGGGGCCTGGCATGGCGATGATGATTGCAGCGAAGGATGGCCCGGCGGCGATTATGGCGGTCCGGCGTGCGATTGCGGCCAGACATCCGGACATGATCCTGCAGTTCTTTGATTTCCAGCAAGGGATTCGCGACAACCTGGTGGGCGAGCGGATGATGGCGATGCTTTCCGGGTTCTTCGGGCTGCTGGCCGCGTTGCTGGTCGTGATCGGACTCTATGGAGTGCTCTCATACTTCATCACGCAGCGGCGGAACGAGATCGGTATACGGATTGCGCTGGGTGCGGATCGAGGACGGGTGGTCGGGCTGGTGCTACGCGACACGGCTGCGATGCTGGGGTTGGCTGTGATCTTGGGACGGGGCTGGCGCTTATCGCCGGACGGGCAGCTACGACGATGCTGTTCGGATTGAAGCCTTACGACATTGCGACGCTGATCTTTGCCATCCTGTTGCTGGCGGTAATCGCTGTGCTGGCGAGCTGCCTACCGGCGCTGAAGGCATCGCGGTTGAATCCCGTCGATGCCCTGCGCTGCGAGTAGCCGCCTTTCTATCTGGCTCCAAAGGATGGCGGCTGATCGCCTGTCTGCGTGCCCCAGGATTTGTTGGGTGTGCCACTTAGATCGAACTCGAGCGTGCCGCCTTTGAGCGCGAAGCTCTCCGGCAGCCAGGTCTTCGAGCTGGCTTTGCCGTTGACCTTGAGTGACTGCACGTAAGGAGCGTCTGTGGAGGCTGCGGGCGCGATGACGTGAACGTCTCCGTTGGCGCGATGTACGGTGACGCCGGTGAAGAGGGGACTGCCGAGGACGAGCTCGGCGCGGCCGGGGATCTCCGGGTAGAAGCCCATCATGGCGAAGACGGCCCAGGAGGACATCTCACCCAGATCGTCGTTGCCGGGGATGCCGTCGGGCGCGTTCTTCCAGATCGTGTTGAGGACCTGGCGGACGAGCTGCTGCGTCTTCCAGGGCTGCGCGGCGAAGTCGTAGAGCCACGGAGTTTCGATGGAGGGCTCGTTGTCGAGCTCGGCATGCAGCGGACCGGATTTCGTAACAGCGGGCGCGCCTTTTTTGTCGTAGAAGAAGCGGTCGAGCCGTGCGGAGGCTTGGTCGCGGCCACCCATCTGGTCGAAGAGTCCGGCGACATTGAAGGGCACCATCCACACATATTGCGCGGCGCTGCCTTCGACGAAGCCGTCCCCGGTGGAAGGAGTGAAGTTGCGCGGGGCCTTGTCGTTGTCGTCCTGGACTTTGGGCCAGGTGCCATCGGCGTTGCGATTCATGAAGTAGCCGCCATCGGGTGCGGCGTTCGGGTTCCAGATGTTTTTCCAATATTGCGCGCGCTCCGCGAAGCGATGCTGGACGGCGCTCTCGTCGAGATGGCCGGCGAGGGCGGAGATGGAGAACTCCGCCGTGACGTCTTCGAGCGTATCCGCGGCCGGTCCCCAGGCGGGCGCGCCGGCCGGGATGTAGTGGAGCTTGAGCCATTGATCGAGGCCGGGGCGCTGGCCGACGCATTCGACGGGGCAGCCATCGTGGCTGAGGTCTTCTTTGGTCGGAACATCGGCGGCGTGCACCAGAGATTGCAGAGCGGCGTGCGCGTCGAAGGCGCGTCCACCGAAGGCGTAGATGTCGGCGATGGCGGCGGCCGCGGGGTCGCCATTCATGACGTGGGTGGCGCCGCTGAGATGGGTCCAGCGGTCCCATCGTCCGTTGTCCTGCTGCGATTGGCGGTACAGGCTCTGCGCGATGTCGCTGCCGCGTTTCGGATTGAGCCAGGTGAGCAATTGGAACTGTGACCGATACACATCCCAGCCGGAGAAGTTGGCGTACTGGACGCTCTGGCCCACGGCAATGTGGTGGATCTTGTGATCCATGCCGGTGTATTCGCCATTGATGTCGCTGTAGGTGGTGGGCGTCATGGTGGCGTGGTAGAGCGCGGTGGTGAAGACGCGGCGCTGCTGATCGGTTCCGCCTTCGACCTCAATCTGCGAGAGCTGCTTGTTCCACGCGGCTCGGGCATGGGCGGCGACTTGCTCGTAAGTGGAAGCGGCTACGGATTCCGCTTCGAGGTTGGCGCGGGCGTTGGCTTCGCTGACGTAGGAGATGCCGACGCGCAGCCGCACTTCGCCACCATTGCCAAAGCCCAGCCAGACGCCGGAGCCGTGACCAGCCTCGGGAAAGCCTTTGGGGCCGAAGCCGGTGCCGCCGTCGGAAGTGGTGGCGTCCCGCATGACCATGTCATCTTTCCATGCGCCGGTTTCGGTGATGGGTCGGTCGAACTTCGCGACGAAGTAAAGGGTGTAGTAGGGGCGGCGATCCTCCGTGCCGATGTAGCCGCAGAAGTTGCCACTTGTCACCGATCCGGTGACGATCTGGGCGGTGCGATCGATCTGCGTGTGCGCGGCGGTCGAGCCGACTTCCGAATCGGAGGTGCGGACGAGGATGCGGGCCGGCTTGTCTGCCGGGAAGGTGAAGGTGGCGGCGCCCATGCGGGTGGCGGCGGCGAGCGCGACCTGGGCGCCGTTGCCGAGCTTGACCTGATAGGAGCCGGGCTCGGCCTTCTCGTCGGCGTGGGTGAAGGCGGCGGCGTAGTTGTGGCGGAAGTCTTTGGACGGCGACACGGTGACTGCTTCGGTGATGGGCATGAGGGGCACGTCGCCGGAGGCGCCGGCGCATCCCCAGCCTTCGACGTTGGTGAGGCTGAAGCCGCGGATCTGCTTCGCGCGATATTCGTAGCCGCCGGGCGCGGCGATCTGCCGTTTTTGATTGACCGGCGTGGCTTCCGGGACTGAACTGCACCATGCCGAAGGGCATCGTCGCGCCGGGGAAGACGTTGCCGCCGTTGGTGGTGCCGACGAAGGGATTGACCAGGGATGCGGGGTCGGGCTGGCCGGCGAAGGCGGAAGGGGAGATGAGCGCGGCGAGCAGACAGAGGAGGACCGAATTGCGAGCGGCTTGCATGGCCGTAGGGTACGGCATGCGGGGCCCAGGGTTCTGCTGGCTGGCGGTGCAGCGGGCGTTGGGGTTGTCGGCGGCGCTGCTGTTCGGATCAGGTAAAGGCGACGGCCTTCACGGTACGGAAGTCACATACAGCCAATGACACGGTCCGGGAAATGCATGCGCGCTGGAAATTGCATGACGTTGGTGCAGGTTGTTTCCTGCATGCTGCTGATCCAGAATGGGATAGTGGCCGGGTTAAGGCTAGCCGCAGGGCTGTGTAAGCCGTGACACATTCGGGGTACGCGAGCAGACGAACGCAGTAGAAAAATTACCTACGTAATTTGCCCAAAGTGGGAGACGACCCCATTCTGGCACCGAGGTGGACGTATGAAGACTCTGACCGCTTTGGCATTTCTTATCGGGCTCACGGCTTCTGCGCAGACTCCCAGTTTGCAGGGCACGAGCGTCGACTTCGACACACTGATGAGCATGCCTTCTCTAGGTGAGAAGGTGGTGATGCAGGCATTTAATGGCGGCGCGTGCCAGGTGACACCGATTTCGGATCTGCCGGTGGCCGTGCGTAGCGTCTTCGGCCGCCCCGTCTCGTCGATCTTCGTCGGTCAGTCGCCACTGGCTGCGCACTTCATTGCCAGCGACATCGACAAGACGTACTTCGCAAATGGGACTGTGGTGGTCTCGGTGTGTTCGCACCTGAAGCCGGGCGCGGAGCTGGACGCGATGCGCAAGACGGCGCAGAAGCATGGCGTGCCGAATGCGTCGCATCTGTCCTGGGTGTGGGAGACGCTCTCCTTCGATCAGGGTACGCACGAGGAGACGGTGCTGTCGCGCTTCTACCTGGATGAGCACGGGATGCTGGTGAAGGCGCTGGGCGAGCTCTTTCCCGGACTGCCGGCGCTGATGACCATCCCGGCGAACAGCCCGAACTTCCAGCAGGACATCGCGACCTTCCTGCAGACCCACCGTCCGCCGGTGCAGTCGGCGCAGGTGGAGCACCCGACGGTGACTGCCACGCGATAAATTCTCACCCCACCGAGCCCCTGAGCGCCGGTTGAAGCTTGCCACATCCTCTCCCGTAATCCGCCGGAGAGAGGAACGGCTGAGCTCCTGGCGAAGTGGGGGCTCGGCTTTTTTGTTTGCGGTTGAGCCGATCGGTTGAACTACTTCAGTGGTGCGATGCAGCTGTTGCCGGGCATCTTTGTCCATCTGGATTTATGCGGAGACTGGTTCGGGCCTGCGGGCCAGTCTGCCTTCATCGTGTTGCCGCGGTCGGCAGGAGTGGCGACGAAGGAATGGGAGCAGCATATTGCGTTGTACGCGCCGAGCTCGATCGAGAGGTTGCCGTTTCGAGTAGGCTGAATCTTCACGAGATCGCCGTAGTGCTCCCATGAGTAGGGAGGCTTCGGGATCTGCGGCGCGAATCTGATGTCGCCCCACGCGAGAAGGGTATCCGACCATGCGAGGAACGCGGTGGGAGATTGTGCGATGTGCAGGCAAGTGGTCTGGGGACTACTGGTGTTTCTCCAGGTTCCAAGGAACCATGGGCCCTTGGATGTGGTTTGCAGCATGGGCCGGGCGAGGGTCACAACTGCGTCGAAGTCTTCGCGGTGAAAGCGGCCCGTCCACTGGTCTCCGGGGATGCGGTGAAGGTCGAGGTCGTAACCGGGGGCGTGCAAGGTGAGGCGGCTATCTTCATATCGAAGGCTGCCGCCGCGCGGGGAGTCGCTGAAGAGGTTTTCGTCGCCGATTTGAATCTCCGCTTTGGCGCGCCGGTAGAGGCCCACCTGCAGACCGAGCCATTTCTGTTGGACTCCGACGAGCGTGGTGGCTTCGACCGGCGCGGTTGCGTCGAGGACGAGATGGATGCCGATTGCGCCGCCACGGCCATCAGGGGCTTCCCAGAGTCCGGAGAGGTCTTCGGGTTGAGTGACCGGCGTGCCGAGATAGACGCTTCGATCCTGCTGCGGGGAGTGACTGTCCACGGCGGATTGCGAGCGAGCTTCTGACTGAGCTTCTATCAGTGGCAGCGTGCAGGCGGAGACGCAGGCCACCACAAGGGCTCGGGCGATCCTGCTGCACGCGATGTGAGACACGATGCTCACGTGGGGGTATTCCCCTTGCTCATTGAATTGCGGGGGTTGAGCCTTAGGGATCATACTGCGGCGTGAGTGGAGGTCGTGCGATGACGGCCGGAGTTACCGGACGCCGGGGTCGTGATGAGCCGTGGCCGCTGGCGGTCGCGTCGCTTGCTGTAGGTGCTGCGTTCTTTGCGTTGTGGTTCTGGCTTCTGCCGCCGTGGCTGGGGTTTCATGTTGACACCTCGGGTGCGGCGCGATGGCGCTGGATTGCAGCAGTGCCGTCCGTGCTTGGGTTTGCGGTAGCGCTGCGCTGCGTGTGGGATTTCGGATGGACGGGCAAGGGAACGCCAGCGCCGATGGTCCCACCGAAGAGGCTGGTCGTGGTGGGCTTCTATCGATATGTGCGCAATCCCATGTACGTAGGTTTCTTTGTGGGCTGGATGGGGTTGTGGGTCGTCTTCGGACGCGCCAGCCTGACGGCAGTCGTGGTTGTGTGCGCCGCGGCGCTGGGCACAGCGTTGTTTGTGCAGTTGTACGAGGAGCCGACGCTGCGCGGGAAGTTCGGCCGAGACTACGAGGAGTATTGCAGGAATGTCCGGCGATGGGTGCCGCGGCTGCGCGGCTGAAAGCAATAGAGCTATGTCTGCTTGCGCATCGAGGGCGTCAGGGTTATTCCGATCAACAATCCTTCCGGTGACAGGAGGCGAGTGACAGTCTGGCCCCATGGTTCCTGCTTGTTTCTGATGAGCATGCGATAGCCGCGGGATTCAAGCTGGGCTGTTGCGCTCTCCACGTTGTCAACGTCGAACTCGAGCCACGCCTGCGGAACCGGGAGGTCGCTGGGCCAGGATTCCTGACCGAAGCAGGACTGGGCTGCCTGATCCAGCGGCCAAAGGGCGAAACTCTTCACGCCATCGAGCGACTCGGTATGTAGGTAAGCACCCGCTTCTTCTTTGAAGGTTATGCCGAGGGTCTTCTCATAAAGACCCCGGCTGGCTGCTCGATCGCGAACGATTGGACCAAATCCGGCAACAAACAGAATTTTGATATCTGCGAGTTCGTCCATTGTGATCTGCCGTCCGGTTAGATTGTATGTGAGGGCTGACGCCGCTCCAGCAATGCGAGCTCTCGTGCATGGCGGTAGTGTCCTAATTTGCCTCATCTGTCTCTTCATCTTGATAACCCCGCCACTTTGCCACGGAGACAATGGGAAATTGCGCGATGGCCCATCCATTCCCTGAGTGGTTTCAGTTCAAGCAGATGGAACCGAAAACGGTATCTAAAAAAGTGGTGATCCCCAAAAATATCGTAATAATCAACCCTGCCCCAGACGTGAATGTAGACGCTATGTATATGCGCCACATCTTTCGAATCCGGATACCAGAACAAAGGTACGTCAACCCTGACCGGATTCGCGGGAGTGATTACGTTTATCCAACTAACGTCGTGGTGGCCCCCTTCCAAATGCTCCGGAAGGATGTCGTCCAGGCTTTTCGATCCTATCCGTGGATGAACCGGAGTAAAGCCTTCGCGGTCCGGGAAGCCATCATTTCCTGCCAACAAGCAATTCGAGATAACTCTTACCCTCATGGCAAAAGAGGCTCCAAAGTTAGTGATCAAGAATTCGATTTTTTGCCATTCAACATTTATCTCGAAAGTGGTCAGTGGCACGGGCTCAATCGAGAGACGACTGCGCTCCCTCTTTTTCATCGACTCGATCTGATCAAGCGAAACATTCGCGCTTTGCTTTGCCGCTTCTGCCGATTTCCGGGCAGCGTCGGCCTGCTCCCCCATCTGATAGGACTGCCGCCTCATTTCTTCGCTGGTTTGCTCTCTTTGGAGCCGGACTTCCTCCAACTGCCGCTCCATCAGGGCACCCTGCCGCCTCATGGCGTTGAGGGTTCTTTGCATCAGGATTCGCTGCAGGCGCATCTCCACGGCTTGACGGTGAATGCGAATCAACGTGGCTATAGCTACGAAAATTCCAGCGATACCGGCAATCGCGAGCACAACGCTGATCCAGAAAGCAGCCCGGTCGAAACGATCCTTGGCAGGGGCAGAGACGACCCTTACATCGGCCTGAACGTGCTCGTCGCCTTCGGACTTGAGGGATGGGCCGTTGCTTTGCTTTGGAACTATGGGCGTTGCTGCTGGAAGGGATGGTTGTTGTGTGCTCTTAGCCTATGCTGCTTCGCGCGCTTGTGGATTTCCATTGAAACCGACCAGCAACGTCATCAAGGCGATCCCAAGCAATTTCAACATTATGGAGAAAATGTATCACAAAAACTGTTGACACCCTCCAGTTTTCGTATTACGATAAGTAAATCGAGGCGAGCAATGGCAAACGTCCTGAATACAGACAAGCAAATTGCAATCATCTCAGCCCTTGCGGAAGGTTCCAGCATCCGCTCAATCGAGCGGATTACCGGCGTTCACCGTGACACGATCATGCGGCTTGGCGTGAAGGTTGGGGAGGGTGCACCGCTCTCATAGATGCGACCATGCAAGACCTTCCCTGCACCCGTCTAGAGATGGATGAGATTTGGGGCTTTGTCGGCAAGAAAGATCGCAACGTGCGGGTGGACGATGACCCACAATTCGGCAACGTGTGGACATTCTGCGCGATTGATGCCGATACCAAACTCGTCCCGGCGTTCAGGGTTGGCGACCGTGACACCGCTACTGCTACCGCCTTCGTGCAGGACGTTGCAGGCCGGATGCGGAATCGGGTGCAAATCTCCACGGACGGCCTGAGAGCCTATGTGGATGCGATAGAGAAGACCTTTGGCAGCGATGTGGACTATGCGCAGATCGTCAAGGTCTACGGCCATGAAGAGACCAGCAATAACCGTCGCTATAGCGCCCCGGAGTTTGTCTCTGCCGAAAAGAAGGTCATCATCGGGAACCCTGACCAAAAGCTCATCTCTACCAGCTATGTGGAGCGCCTAAACGCCACCACTCGACTGCATATGCGCCGCCTGACTCGCCTTACGCTGGCTTTCAGTAAGAAGCGCGAAAACTTTGAGGCAGCGGTAGGACTGCATTTCGCCTATTACAACTTTGTGAAGCGCCACAACACTCTGCGCTGCACTCCAGCAATGGCAGCAGGCGTCACAAATCAGTTCTGGAGTGTCGGAGAGTTGCTGGAGGCAACAGCGTGAACGAGTCCCTAACAGACGAGTTTGATTGGATTTCAGCGCGAGCGGCGTGCTCCGTGTATCAGGTATTTCAAAAGCTCCGTTTGCAGGTTGAGTCCGATGTCAAGAAGCGCAACGAGATCCGAACGGAAAACGAAAAGACCAAGTACATCTATCGATTTGCAGCGGATGGAGGAGCGTTTTCTGTTTGCCTGGAGTTCCTTGCTTTTGAAGAGCAGGAACGGGGAGTCGTTTTTAAGCGAACGCTTAGCGCAATAGACGTGTGTTCAGTATCAGAAGAGTTGCTATTTCAAGGGGACGTTACCTTATCCAACGATGGTCAGTGCCGGATCAAAGTCAACGATTCGGAATATAACTTGTGGCAATTCCGAAAGCTTGCCCTAGAAGGCGTGCTCTTTAAAGACGTGGCGAAGTGGCGGAGATGAACCATATCGAACAGCTAAGAGAGGTCATCCAAAAGCTGCACGGATTCACGCCTACGCACAGGGAGAGCGTTCCCGTGACCGAAGCGTTCCAGGGCCAGACCGTTTGGGATGGGGTGGTCGAGGTCTTCGATCTAAAAGGACATCCCAAAACGCACAGAGTCTATGCGTGGATGCACGACACCGGCGATCCTGCCGAGCCGAAGCGACACGTTACAGTGCTGCATATCCCGCCCGTCATATCACCGCAGACAGCCGTTAAGGCGGCTATCGTGCAGGAGTTCAAAGACCGTGCCAAAGCCAACTAAGCCAAAGAAGATGGGCAGACCAAAACTTGCCAACGGTGAGGCTAAAGGCCGGATCGTGCCTGTACGGTTCCGGGCTGAGGATTTGAAGGCCATCACGGCGGCTGCAAAGCGCAATGGCCAGACCGTTTCCGAGTGGATCAGGAGCACGTTACATGCCGCAATCCAAGCCTGAGTTAGTCAAATTAGGACACTACCTGCATGGCGAATGCATTGACTTGCCTCATTCGGGCACTTACGATAACGGCGCGCCCCCCTGCCTAGGATGAGCCTTCAGCATTGATCGGCCAGACCATCTCGCACTACCGCGTCCTTGAAAGGCTGGGTGGTGGCGGCATGGGTGTGGTTTATAAGGCCGAGGACACGCGGCTTCGCCGCTTTGTCGCCCTCAAGTTCTTGCCTGAAGATGTAGCCCGCGATCCGCAGATGCTCGCCCGGTTTCGGCGGGAGGCGCAGGCGGCGTCCGCGCTCAACCATCCCGGCATCTGCACCATTTACGACATTGGCGAGGAGGATGGCGAAGCGTTCATCGCCATGGAATTCCTGGATGGCCTGACGCTGAAGCACCGGATTGCCGGCCGGCCGATGGAGACGCGGCTGGTGCTGTCACTGGGCATCGGGATTGCCGACGCGCTGGAAGCAGCGCACGCGCAGGGCATCGTTCATCGCGACATCAAGCCGGCGAACATCTTTGTGACCGCGCGCGGCCACGCCAAGGTTCTGGATTTCGGGCTGGCGAAGGTGGCTCGCATCCACGAGGTCGTGCCGGGCGGCTCCCAGGATAGCGCGAACGAGACGGTGGACGAGTCACACCTGACCAGCCCGGGATCGACGCTGGGCACGGTCGCCTACATGTCGCCGGAACAGGCGCGGGGGCGAGAGCTGGACGCGCGGAGCGATCTATTTTCGTTTGGCGCGGTGCTGTATGAGATGGCGACGGGGTCGCTGCCCTTCCGCGGCGAGAGCTCCGCGGTGATTTACAGCGGGATCCTGGAACGCGACCCGGTTCCGGCGACGCGGCTTAATCCGGATGTGCCGCCGAAGCTCCAAGAGATCATCGAAAAGGCGCTGGAGAAGGACCGCGACCTGCGCTACCAGAGTGCGGCGGAGATGCGCGCCGACCTGAAGCGGCTGAAGCGGGAGATCGAATCGCGGCATGGCGCGTCGGCTAGCTCGGGTTCAGCAGTGGATAGCGCCGGGCCGGCCAGTGGGGCCACAGCTCCGGCAGCCGCATCTTCCGCCAGCGCGGAGGTGCATGCTTCCGGTTCTGCTTCGGCTGCACCGGTAGCGGCAGCGCCAGCTTCCCGCCGGAAGATCATTCTTCCTGCCGCGATCGTGCTGGTGGCTATTCTGGCGGGTGCTGGGATATGGGGCTGGCGACTGATGAAGCCGGCGACGAACGCTACGCTCGCAGAGAAGGACACGGTTGTTCTGACGGATTTTGCCAACTCCACTGGCGACGCAGTCTTTGACGGCACGTTGAAGCAGGCGCTTGCGGTCGATCTGGAGCAGTCTCCCTACTTAAATATTTTGTCCGAGCGGAGGATCGCCGACACGCTGAAGCTGATGGGTCAGGCGCCGACCGCGCATGTGACCGCAGAGCTGGCGAAGGAGCTTTGCCTGCGCACGGGAAGCAAGGCGATTCTGACCGGCTCGGTTTCGAACCTGGGGACGGAGTACGTGATCGGGCTGGAGGCGAATGCGTGCAGCACCGGGGACACGCTGGCCGATCAACGGGCCGAGGCGCCCAACAAGGAAGGCGTGCTGAAGGCGCTGGACACCGCAGCTACCGCGATACGCACGCGGCTGGGGGAGTCGCTGGCCTCGGTGCAAAAGTTCGATGTGCCGGTGGAGGCGACGACGCCCTCGCTGGAGGCGTTGAAGGCGTACAGCCTGGGGGTCACGACAGGCCGCACCAAGGGAGACGCGGAGGCGATCCCGTTTATGAGGCGCGCCGTCGAACTCGATCCCAACTTTGCGATGGCCTATGCGGCGCTGGCTGTTTCGTATTCGAACATTGGGCAGGCGACTCTGGCAATGGGGTATGCCAAGAAGGCCTACGAGCTGAGCGACCGGGTAAGCAATCGCGAGAAGTACCGCATCTCCGCCTTCTACTTTCAATTCGTGACCGGCGAACTGGAGAAGGCTGCGGAGGCCTACGAGCTGTGGGCGAAGAGCTATCCGCGAGACTCCGTACCTCACGCGAATCTCGGCTCGGTCTATTCGTACCTAGCGCAGTATGAGAAGGCGATCACGGAGACCGAGATAGCTCAGAAGCTGGAGCCAAACATCGTCGGCTACTCGAATCTGGCAGGCACCTACATCAGTGTCGGCCGGTTCAAGGATGCGCGGCAGACGCTTCTGGAGGCACAGCAGAAGGGCTTCGACGGCTTCATCATTCGAGCCAATCTGTATTCACTGGCATTTCTATCCGGAGACACGGCGGAGATGGAGCGCGAAGTGGCCTGGGCGGCGGGGCGTCCCGGGGAAGAAGACCAGATGTTGTGCATTCATGCTGACACCGAGGCGTACCACGGGCGCCTGGAAAAGGCGCGCGATCTTACAAGGCGAGCCGCGGACCTGGCCATACGAACCGATGACAAGGAATCGGCGGCGCAGTGGCTGATTTTCCAGGGGCTGCGCGAGGCGGAGCTGGGCAATGCCACGGCGGCCCGGCAGATCGTAGAGCGTGCCTTAACCTTGTCTCCGGGACGCGACGTGAAAGTGATGGCAGCGCTGGCGCTGGCACGCGCCGGCGATACGGCGCAAGCGACAACCATACTTGAGGCGTTGAAGAAGTCCGATCCGGTGAACACGATTCTGAATGTGTATTGGTTCCCGGCGATCGAGGGATCGATTGCGATGGCGCAGAATGCGCCCGATCGCGCGATTATTGCGCTGGAGCCTGCGCTGCCTTACGAGCTGGGCGGCCAGCCCAATACCGGGATTGTGACGCTGATGTATCCGCCGTACGTTCGCGGGCTGGCGTATCTGGCAGAGAAGAATGGTCCCGCGGCGGCGAACGAGTTCCGGAAGTTCCTGGATCATCCCGGGATCGTGCAGAACTTTGCGCTGGCTTCGCTGGCCCGGCTGCAGCTTGCCCGCGCGTATAACCTCTCCGGCAATCCGGTTAAAGCGAAGGCGACGTACGAGGATTTCTTCAGTCTCTGGAAAGACGCCGATGCGGACGTTCCGATTCTGAAGGAAGCCAAAGCGGAGTACGCGAAGCTGCAGTGAGGCTTCCACACGAGTGAGGAGGTTTGCACCATGCCGCCGAAAAGCACCATCACGGTGGGCCTGCTGAAAGGCAGCGAGATGGACGAGGCCGACCGGATCTTCCGGACGGCGTTCAGCACCTTTCTGGGGCTGCCCAGCCCCGCGGATTTCATGGCCGGCCGCGACCTGCTGGCATCGCGTGTGAAGGGAAGGCATGTCAAGGCACTGGCGGCGCGTGATAACGGGCGGCTGATTGGATCGAACCTGGCGACGCGCTGGGGCTCGTTTGGGTTCTTCGGGCCCCTGTCCGTCCTGCCGGAATACTGGGACCGCGGGGTTGCGCAGCTTCTGCTGAGCTCTACCGCGAAGATCTTTGATGGCTGGGGATTGAAACATACTGGCCTGTTCACCTACGCGCAGAGTGCCAAGCACATCTGTCTGTACCAGAAGTTTGGCTATTGGCCGATGTATCTCACCGCCATCATGGAATACAAGCCAGAAGAGAAAGCTGTCGTGCAGCCGGCGTTGCTCTCTGCGCTCTCCCGAGACAAGAGGGAGGAGGCTATCCACACATGCAGCAAGCTCGCTTCCAGCATTCAGAAGGGACTCGATCTGAGCGATGAGATACGCGCAATGATGAAGCAACATGGCGGCGATGTTGTGCTCATTCACGGAAAAAAAGCCGGTGGAAACAAGCGCGGAAACGTGCTGGATGGCTTCGCGATCTGCATGCACGGCCCCGGCTCCGAGGGAGGCACCTCTACTTGTTATGTCAAGTTTGCCGCGGCGCGCGGAGGCGAGGGGGCCAGCGAACGCTTCGATCGGCTGCTCGAAGCTTGCGAGGGATTTGCTGCGGCTCGCAACGTCCGGCTGGAGGCAGGTGTGAACCTGGCGCGCGACGATGCGTACCGGCGCATGCGCTCACGGGGTTACCGGACTCTGGTGCAGGGCGTCGCGCTGCAGCGGCCGCACATGCCGGGCTTCAATCGGAGCGATGCCTACGTGATCGACGACTGGCGCTAGAGCAGGATCGGCGACGCAGATCGATGCAATCGGTGATTACGGTGCAACCGGTGGCTACTGGGTGCGAGTGAAGACGGAGTTGTGTTCGGTCGCGAGATTTTCGATCAGGACCTGATTCTTATCCGGGGAAAACTTTGCGCCGCGGCGGCCGAGGCCGGTGCTTTCACTGGCGAAGTAATAGGTGAAGGTGTCGCCATCCCAAGGGGAGAGTTCGTAGTAGGCTCCGCGCGGCGGAAGGCGCAGGATGAGTCGATTGTTTTCGACGGTGACTTCAAGCGTGCCGAAGTATTCGTTTGAATATTTGCCGACGTATGCGGTAAGCGGCTTGGTGGCTGCGGGCTTAGCAGGAGGCGGCAGCGTGGCGTAGTTTGGCGCTGCATCCTGCGTCTCGGCGATCATTTGATCCATGACATGTCCAAAGAGCGGGAGATAGTCACGCTGCTGCTTGCCGTAGTGCAGGTAATCGAGAAAGGTAAGGCAGATTGACTCTGGCAAGCCGATCGGCGTGCTGTTGGTGAGGGCGAGGACGCCGATGTGTTCCTCTGGAATGATGTAGACGGCGGTAGCGGCACCGAGGAAGAAAGCGCCGCTGTGGCTGAACATCGCGTGGCCCTCTGCATACTTTCCGACGTTCCAGCCCAAGCCATAGTATTGATCGCCGGGGCATTCGTTGGGTTTCGCTGGATCGGCGGCTACGCGACAGACCTGCGCTTTGTGCGTTTCGGCGAGCGCGTCGGCGTCGATGAGTTGTTTGCCGTTCCACTTACCTCCATCGAGTTGCAAACGGACCCACTGGGCGAGATCGCGGGCGCTGGAACTGACTCCACCGGCGGGTGCTTCCGCGTCGGCCTCGCGCACGAAGCGGTTGTAGGGTTGGCCGTTGATCATGATGTGCAGGGCCGCTTTGTTCGCGCGGTTCTCGTAGTCGGAGAAGCGCGAGCTGGTGGAGGTCATGCCGAGAGGTGCATAGATCTGCTCTTCCGCGATCGTCTCCCAGGGCTTGCCGATCTTGGTAGCGGCGGCGATAGCTGCGGTGGTGTAACCGAAGTTGCTATAAGCGTAGGTCTTGCGAAACTCGCCGGGCAGTGGCAGATACCGCATTTGGTGGAGAATCTGCGGACGGGAATAACCGAGGTCTTCCAGCAGATCGCCAGATTCGGTGGCGAGGCCGCTGCGGTGCGAGAGGAAGTCGCGGATGGTGACTTGGCGTGTCGTATCCGGGCTGGAAAGCTTGAAGCCGGGTTCGAGGTCGGCGATTTTGTCATCCCAACTGATCTTTCCCTGGCCGACCAGCGAAGCGAGAACGGTGGAGGCGAGCGGCTTGGATACGGAAGCGAGTTCAAAGACGGTGTCGGGATCGATCTGTGCTGCTTCTCCAACCTTGCGAATGCCGTAGCCGCGGAGAAAGACGACCTGATCGTTATAGATGACGGCCACTGCTACGCCGGGGACTTTGGTCTTGTCCATCGTGGAGCGGATGTAAGGGTCGAGCTGCGCAAGTGCAGCATTGACGCGGTCAGAAGTGATGTCTGTCTTCTGTTGTGCCAGGCAGAAGAGTGGCGTGCAACAGACAAGAAATGCGGCGATGCGATAGCGCATACGTACCTCGGACACTTACTTATATCGGGGAGTGCATTAGAACATGCACTCAATCGAGTCGTCGATGAATTTCCTGTCGAGTATGATTTGCCCGGATTTTTAGGGGCAGGGGCGCGGCTGAGGCGCGGGAGCGGTGAAGCTTCGGGCTCTTTGAGGGCGGCAACTATTTCCCAACTACCTCGCCGCCTCCTGCGATTTGCGCGGCGAGGCGGCAGAATTGCTCACGTTCGTCTGAGCTTAGCTGTGCGAGCATGGCCCGGCAGTTTTCGATGTGGGCGTCGACCAGCCGGACGGCGAGCCGCTGGCCTCGCGCGGTGAGGGTGATGCGAACGACGCGGCGATCATCCACAATGCGGCTGCGTCGGATGAGCCTTTGACGCTCGAGACGATCCAGTGCGGAGGAGATGGTGGAAATGGGGGCAGAGAGCGCCTGGGCCAGGCGCCGGACGCTCCAGTCACCTGAGCCGGCAAGGACTTCAAAGAGGCCAATGTCGTTAGCGTGCAGGTCTGCGTAAACGCTGCCGGCCAGCAGGCCGGGCTCAATGCGGAAGTGGCGCATCAGTAGGGCGATGCTCTCGTGCAGAGAGACTGCCTGTTGAGTATCAACGGCGTTGCGGCGTGATGGAGCTCGTTTCTTCAAGGGCATTCCGTCAACAGGATACTTCCGCGGCCCGGAGACAGGTGACCGTCCCCGAAATACAGCGGCATATCCCAATCGTTTTGACTCTATCATTCCTAAAATCGTATATTCCGATTAACGTAATAAATATTGGAGGCGCACATGCGTTATGCACGGATCATAGGGGTGTTAGGGGTAACAGGGGTGGCGATTCTATCGACTGCGTTTGCCGCCGGGGCCGCAGATTTGCCTGGCTGCACCGCACCAGCAGGCTTTCAGGACTATCCCCATCCGTCGATCGCGCCAATGGATCAACTCGTCTCTCACACGGAAGAGGTCGTGATCGGCCGCCCGCTGGTGGCCGTAGCCGAGGCGATGGACAAGCCGCTGAAGGAAACTATTCGCCAATCGAAGGCGCTACCCGGTGTTTCCGGAGACCTCATGTTGACCAAGGGTGACTTTGGCCCTGCGGGCTCGCGTCATATCGTCTGCCTGACAGATGGCGGCAGCGTGGAAGAGGAGTCACTCGATCGCGGGCAGAGCGGCAACGCAGGGTGGTTTCGGTACATCGTGTGGAACTACCGAACACCGAAGGCCCGTCCGATTGCGTATGGGGTTGGAGAGTTTCGAAGTGTGCAGATCGACAACACGCACACACGCGTGACCTGGACGTACTCGTTCCGGTTGAAAGACGATGTGTTTCCCGGTGGGCTTGGCGCGCTGGGGCAGTGGCTCTTCCGGGTGGGCTTCCTCGACAGAGAGTATGCGGCGATGATGCGTGGCGTGCTGGAGGGATATAAGACTGCGGCCGAGACGTCTTCCCGCCCTTAAGGGGCGGTGCTCAAACAGTTCACGTCACGGGTGGCTGATCGTTGGTCAGGCCGCGGGACGTGGGCGCAGCGCTGCGAGGAAGTCGTTTGCGCCGCGCGTGTTGAGCACGTCAGCCGGCGCGAGCCAGGCGCGGCGTAGCTGGCGGATGCCGTAGCGCATCTTTTCGAGGGAGGAGACGTGGTGCGCATCGGTGTTGATGGCGATGCGGCAGCCGTTCTCTTTGGCCATGCGCAGGTCGCGGTCGCAGAGGTCGAGGCGGTTGGGATCAGCATTGTGCTCGACCGCGACGCCTAGCTCGGCGGCGCGCTTCAGGATGGCTGGGAGATCGAGCTCATAGGCGTCGCGACTCAGCAGCTTGCGGCCGGTGGGATGACCGAGGATGCGGACGTATGGATTCTCGATGGCGCGGAGGATGCGCGCGGTCATCTCCTCGCGCGGCTGGCTGAAGAGCGAGTGCACGCTGGCGATGACGACGTCCATCTGGGCGAGCACTTCATCGGAAAGGTCGAGCGCGCCGTCGCCGAGGATGTCGACTTCGATGCCGGCGAAGACGCGGATCTTTCCGGCCATGTCGGCATCGACTTCGCGAATGTTGCGGATATGCTCGAGGGCGCGCTCGTCGTCGAGACCGAAGGTCATGGCGAGATTTTTCGAGTGATCGGTGATGGCGATGTATTCGTAGCCGTGGGCCAGGCCGGCCTCGGCCATTTCGCGGATGGTATTTTTACCGTCGGTCGCGACGGTGTGCATGTGGACGTCGCCGCGGATGTCTTTTTCTTCGATGAGGCGGGGCAGGGTGTGGGCGGCGGCGGCTTCGATCTCGCCGCAGTTCTCGCGCAGCTCGGGCGGAATCCAGTCGAGGTCGAGGGCGCGGTAGATATCCTGTTCGGTTGCGGCGGCAACCTGCGTGCCGTCATCGAGTCGGGCGAGCGCGTATTCACTGAGCGTGTAGCCGCGCTTGAGCGCGCGCTGGCGCACGGTGACGTTGTGCATCTTGGAGCCGGTGAAGTATTGCAGTGCGGCGCCGAAGGAGGCGCGCGGCAGGAGGCGGACGTCGATCTGTAAACCGGTGCGCAGCCGAAAACTAACTTTGTTCTGACCGCGTGCGATGAGCTCCGCGATGGGCGGGTAGGCGGCGGTGTACTCGACAGCTGCGGAGACAACATCTTCTTCGCAGGCGGGGCCGGTGACCAGCATGTCGAGATCGCCGACGGTATCGCGTCCGCGGCGCAGCGATCCAGCGGGGGTGACGCTCTCGACGCCGGGAAAATCTTTGAGATATAAGGTGAGGCGCTCGGCGGCAATCTCCGCATCGTCGAGATGGAAGCGGCCGCTGTTCTTGCGGTATTCGTCGATGCCCTTGCGCAGCTTCTGAATGAGCTTGTCGCCGACGCGCGGAAGATCGGCGAGGCGGCCTTCGTCGATGGCGACGGCTAGATCATCGACCGTAGCGACGCCGGTGGCTTCGAAGATGAGCGAGACGGTCTTGGGGCCCATGCCGGGGAGCTTGAGCAGCTCGAGCATGGTGGGCTTGTAGCGCGTGAGGAGTTCATCGCGCAGGGGCATGGAGCCGTGCTGCTCGATGGACTGGATGTTGGCAACCATGCCCTTGCCGATGCCGGGGATTTCGAGCAGGCGTTTGGGATCGCCGGCGATGGTGGAGAGCGAGACGGTGCTCTGCTCGACCGCTTCGGCGGCGCGGCGGTAGGAACGGATGCGGAAGGGATCGCCGTTGCTGATCTCGAGCAGATCGGCGGTTTCAGCGAGCAGTTGTGCGATGGCGCGATTTTCCATTGCTGCGAGAGCGCTTTCAAGGCGAGAGAGCTCGCCTGTCAGCAATGTATCGCAATGGGATTATCCGCGCCCGAGCAGTCAGTGAAGGAAAGGACCCGGCAAACAAACTCTACCGGGTCATCCGGGTGAGATTGAATGATGGTCTGGTCAGGCTGCCTGACTGCGCTGCACCTGGTCTGCCTGTGGGCCCTTCTGCCCCTGGATGATGTCGAACTCGACCTCATCGCCTTCTTTCAGCGATTTGTATCCGTCGAGTTGGATCGAGCTGTAGTGCACGAAGACGTCAGGCCCATCATCTCTTCCGATGAAACCATAACCCTTCGCGTTGTTGAACCACTTCACCTTGCCTTTGTACTGGGACACGTGTCGGTTACCTCACTTCAGAGCAGATTCGAGCGAGCCACGCGCGGTGATCGGCAAAGAGTCGATGGGCTGCTCTGTCGCCGGACAGCGCGTGTGCTTCGTTCTTAAGTGGGCTCAAGGCCCAGCCTGCCTTCCTTTAGTGACGCATCGAGGGTAGGTTTGGTTTGCAAAAAAAGTGAGCGAGGTACCGTAGGAAACCGTGAAAAAAGTGGACCGATTACCTGCCGCCGGCCCGCGCCGCGGCTCGCTCTGCGCGCTGCCGCTCTTTGCGCATGCGTTCGTAAAGCAATGTTGCAGCAATGGTCTTGCCGTCGTGGATGCGTCCGGCATCGATCTCGCGCAGCAGTTCGCTGAGAGGCACGGCGAAGAGCTCGATCTGCTCGTCTTCTTCCGGCTCCGCATCGCCGGGCGTGAGGCTTTCAGCGACGAAGATCTGCATCCACTCGCCGAGAAAGCCGGGGCTGGCGTAGTAGCGCACAAGTTTGGACCAGTGTTTCGCTTTGTAACCAGTCTCTTCGAGCAGCTCGCGCTTCGCGCCGACTAATGGATCTTCGCCGGGGTCGAGGCTGCCCGCAGGAATTTCATAGAGATATTGCGCAGCAGCGTGACGGTACTGGCGCTCGAGCAGGATGAGCGGATCGCGTTTGCTCTTCGCGTCATCGACGGCCAGGACGACAACCGAGCCGGGATGACGCACGACATCGCGGCGATGTGGCTCGCCGCCGGGCTCGCGGACTTCGTCGGTGACGACACGGAAGACGGGGCCTTCGAAGCTGACTTTTGAGGAGAGGACTTCGACGCCCTTGGGATAAGTACGGTCGGGTTGCTGCTGCTTCTTTGCTGCGCTCTTCTTCTTGGTTGCCATCGTGTCCCTTTTTCTCCTTACGGTACCATCCTGTTCGAAGGCGCATGGAAGAGGCGGATGCGATGAGCGCGCGGCGCGGCGTGGCGGTGATCGGGTTGGGGAACTGGGGCTCGTCACTTGCCGCGGCGCTCGATTCCAGCGGACTGCTCGCGGAGCGTGTGCATGCGCGAGAGCGCAACTCGCAGATGAGACGGCATCTTCTGAAGATGGACGCACGAGTGTTGTGGCTCTGCGTGCCGGATGCGGCGATTGCGAGCACGGCAGAGTGGATCGTTAGTCAGCGTAAAGATTTGCATGGGCAGATGGTGGTGCATTCGAGCGGCGCACTGGATCGCAGCGTGCTTGCAGTTGCGGAGCGAGCTGGCGCGCGGACGGCTTCGGTGCATCCCATGATGAGCTTCCCGACGCGGCGGATTGTGGCGCTGAAGGGGACGCGATTCGGTGTGGAAGCGGCGGATGCGGTGACGCGCAGGGAGCTTTTCGCACTGGTGCGGCGGATGAGCGGCCGACCGTTTGCGATCGATGGCAGGGGGAAGGCGATGTACCACGCTGCTGCGATGTTCGGATCGCCACTGATGGTGGCGACGCTGGCTGCCGGCGTACGCGCGATGTGTGAGGCGGGTATCGGTGAGAAGGAGGCGCTGGCGCTGCTGGGACCAATGGCGGTTGCGACGGTGGCAAATGTACAGAAGCAGGGACTAGCGCGGAGCTTCAGCGGGCCACTGGCGCGCGGAGATGCGGCGACAGTCAAACTGCATCGCAAGGCACTCAAGAAACATCCGTTAGTGGCACACGTCTATGACTCACTGGCGCAACTTGCGGTGCAGGATCTGCCGTCCGCGAATCGGGCAGCAATTGAGGCGGCGCTGGGCGGCGGTTCGTTAGACAATCGAAGCAGGCAATCGAAACGGCCTTGAGGAGACGCAGTGGAACCTGAGTGTTATCCCAGCTCGATTGTGCCGCACAGCAGCCGGCTCTTTCTGGATTACACGGAGAGCGCCGAGCCGCTGACGCCGTTTTATTCCACTGCAGCGGCGGGCAAGAGCTGGATGTCCGAGGGACGCAAGCTGAGCGCGCAGCATCGCGCCTGCCTTGCAGAGCTGCTGGCGGCGCAGAACGTGATCTTTGGTGGCGGCGAAGTGACCGCACAAAATATCGACCGGCTGCGCAACGGGGCTTCGGCCGTTGTGACCGGACAGCAGGTGGCACTCTTTGGCGGTCCGCTCTACACCCTGCTGAAGGCAGCGACGGCGATTGCGCGGGCGCGCGAGGCGACGGCGGCGGGTTTCGATACCGTGCCGGTCTTCTGGCTGGCGAGCGAGGACCATGACTTCGCGGAGATCGCGCAAGTGGAGCTGCCGTCGCGGGATGGTTTGAAGGCCGTGACCATCGGAGCGGCTCCCGAGGCTCCGGTGCCGGTGGGTGGGATTCCTGTAGGGACGCGCGCCGAGGCGGCGCTAGACGAGGTCGAGGCGCTGCTGGGGTCGAGTGAGCTGACTGCGTTGCTGCGCGAGGCGTACCGGCCGGAGGCGACGCTTGCGGGGGCATGCGGCAGCCTGATTGCGCGGCTGTTTGCGCGCTGGGGCTTGATCGTGGTCGATGCGGCGGGTGCGGGCTTCCATGGGCTGGGTGCGACGGTGCTGGAGCAGGCGATCCGGAATGCCGACGCGCTGCATGCGGCGCTGGTCGCACGGGACAAGGAACTGACAGACCGCGGCTACCACGCGCAGGTGATGGTGGGGGAGCAGTCGAGCCTGCTGTTCCTGATCGATGAGACCACTGGGGCGCGGCTGCCGCTGCGGCGCGTCCGGGCGGACGGCGGGTGGCAGTGGAAGGCAGGCGGGCGGCGATATTCGTCGGATGAGCTGCTCGAAATACTTCAAGCAACACCTGAACGATGTAGTCCGAATGCTCTGCTGCGGCCAGTGTTTCAGGACGCAATATTACCGACATCGGCATACATTGCCGGGCCGGCGGAGATTGCCTACTTCGCGCAGTCGGAGGTGTTGTACCGCAGGATTCTGGGGCGGGCGACGGCGGTGCTTCCGCGGCTATCGGCGACTCTGGTTGAGCCGAAGATTGCGACGGTGATGGAGCGGCACGAGGTAAGTCTGCCGGATGCGCTGACCACGGCGGATGCGCTGGCGCAGCGGTTGGGGGCGCGGGCGATGCCGATCGAAGGCAAGCGAAAGCTGGCCGCGGCAGGAAACTCACTGGACGGGGAGTTGACTGCGGTGACCGAATGGATGGCCGAGATGGATGCAGGGCTGGGGCGCGCGGCGACCACGGCGGCCTCCAAGATGCGCTACCAGATGAACCGGCTGCGGCGGCTGGCGGCCCGGTACCAGTTGGAGAAGGAGACCAGCCTGGCGCGGCATGCGCAGGCGATCACCCAGGCGCTTTACCCCAACGGGCATTTGCAGGAGCGGGCGGTGGCGGGCATCTACTTCCTGGCGACCCAGGGTGAAGGGCTGCTGGACACGTTGATTGGGGCCGCGCGCGATGCCTGTCCGGGGCACAAGCTGCTGCCGCTCTAGGGCGCGATTTCTCCACGCGCCGAAGGCGTTGGCTTGCCGCTACAATGGGGAGCCATGGCGAAACAGATGAGCGCATTCGAGGTGGTTTGCCCGGACTGCGGGGCGATCCTGACGGTGGATCCGGAGACCCGCTCGATCATCGGGCACAAGTCTGCGCCACGCAAACGCACCTTCGAGGACTTTGAAGGCGCCGCGCGCGCGATGCGGGATCAGGAAGAGCGCAAGGAGAGCATCTTCCGGCAGTCCATGGAGGCGGAGCGCAACAAGAAAGACGTGATGGAGCGGCGCTTTGCCGAGGCGGTGAAGCGCGCGAAGGATGATCCGACGACGGGCAAGCCGCTGCGCGAGTTCGATCTGGACTGACAGTTCCATTGTGCGCGGGTGGCCGTGGTGGGCCAGGCTGCATCCCATGATTGAGCCGGCCGCGGAATCAAAGCATTTTCCTGATGCAGCCGCGAGACATATGCCGCGAGACATACGAGGAAGGATTGAATATCCATGGCGAGGGAATTGAACAAGATGGCGGGACGACTGAGGGACACTCTGGACGACAACCTGCCGGGCGGTGCGAGCGCGTGGACGCGTGGTCTTGCAGCCGGATCGCTGCTGACCGGCGCCGTGCTGCTGGCGACCGGGCGCCGCAAGACAGGGCTGGCAGTGACGGCGATTGGATCGCTGGTGGCCTTGCTGGAAGAGTCCGATGGCGTGCGTGAGCTGTGGGACAACCTGCCCGACTACATCCACACGGCACAGGAGGCGCTGGGCCGGTTTGAAGGCTTCGTGCAGGATTTGGCGGAGCAGGGCGACCGCATCCGGCGCGTGATCCGCGAGCAGGCGCGCGTCTAACAGACTGGGAGACTGGCCGTCCAGGCGCATCGGCCTGCGGCGCATTCCACTGGGTTCGCTTCCTTTGGTCACTCACGTCTGGTTGGGTGGCAGTGCTGGTGGGAACTACCCCACCCTAGCTTCGCTAGAATGGGGCACCCGCCCGCTCACTTGAGCGATTGCGGGCGATCCCGCGAATGCTATCCGATGGTGTGGTATCCCATGCTGCGGGTGGAGTTGAGCGGAATTAGTTCGTGCGCTCGATGAGGTATCGTGCGACTGCTTTGAGCGGCTCGGCGCATTCGCCGAAGAGAGCCAATTCCGCGAAGGCTTCATCGATGAGCCGCTTTGCGTCGGCGATGGAAGCAGGGATGCCATGTACGGCCGGCCAGGTGGCTTTGCTGCTGGCCGCGTCCTTGCCGGCGGTCTTGCCGAGCGATGCAGCGTCGCCGGTCATGTCGAGTACATCGTCGATGATTTGAAAGGCGAGTCCCGCCTTGCTGCCGAAGGTGGTAAGGGCGGCGACCTGCTGCTGGGTTGCACCGGCGAAGACGCCGCCGCTGACCAGACTGACGCGGATGAGTGCGCCGGTCTTCGCGCGATGGATGGCCAGTACAGAGGCTTCAGTGGGTTGGGAGTGTTCACCTTCGAGGTCGAGCACCTGGCCGCCGATCATGCCGTCCACCGTGCCGGTGGCTTCGGCGATGAGCTGCACGATGCGGATCGCTGCCTGTGCCGGACATCGAAGCGCGCCCAGCACGGAATAAGCGAGCGTCTGCAGCGCATCGCCGGCGAGGATGGCGATGGCTTCACCGTAGACCACATGGCAGGTGGGCTTGCCGCGACGGAGATCGTCGTTGTCGAGTGCGGGCAGGTCGTCGTGGATCAGCGAGTAGGTGTGGAGCATCTCGATCGCCGAGCCGAGATTTTCGACGCCCGCGGGATACGCGTCATCCTTCGCAACCATGCGCGCCGCTTCCATGCACAGGATGGGACGCAGGCGTTTGCCGCCGGCAAAGACGCTGTGCCGCATCGCGCGATGGATGGAGACAGGTACCTGGTCGGATGAGGGAAGCAGGCGCTGCAACGCCTGATCTGTGCGTGCGGCACCGCTCTCCAGCAGTGCGCGTATATCGGTGTGCATTGCGCTCATCATACCTGAGCTTGTAGGGATGTTTTGCTTTGCGGCACCGTGCGTTTCTATGCAGGAAGATGCATGGATCGATCAAGTATGCTGGCCTTTGCTCGGGCCCGGAACGATCCAGCGAAAGGACTATACCGCTTGCGCATCCTGCTGCACGGGATCAATTACTCACCAGAGCTGACGGGTATCGGCAAGTACTCGGGAGAGATGGCTGAGTGGTTGGCGAGCCGGGGACATGGTGTGCGCGTGGTGACGGCGCCGCCGTACTACCCGGCGTGGCGGGTGCGCACGGATTACCGCGGCTGGAGTTACAGGACAGAGCCAGCCGCCGGGCCGGACCAGGTGCGGGTGTATCGCTGCCCGGTCTATGTGCCGCGGCACCCCTCGGGGCGGACACGGGTGCTGCATCTTGGGTCCTTCATGCTGAGCAGCCTTCCCATCATGCTGTCGCAGGCGCAGTGGCGGCCCGATGTGGTGCTGACCATCGAGCCGACGCTGATGTCGGCGGTGGCTGGGCTGATGACGGCGCGGATAGCCGAAGCCGTGGCGTGGCTGCACGTGCAGGACTTCGAGGTGGATGCAGCATTCGGACTGGGGCTGCTGGAGAGCGAGGGACGCGTGCGCAGGCTGGCTGAGATGGTGGAGCGCCAGGTGATGCGCGGCTTCGATCACATCTCCACCGTGTCGGAAAAAATGATGCAGCGGCTGCCGGAGAAGGGTGTGCCGGTCGAGAAGACAGTGATGTTTCCGAACTGGGTGGACACCGATGCCATTGCGCCGCTGCGAGGGCCGAGCCGGCTGCGCCAGCAGCTTGGCCTGGCGCCGGAACGAGTGGTGCTGATGTACGCAGGCAACATGGGGATGAAGCAGGGATTGGAGCTGCTGCCGCTGCTGGCGCAGGAGTTCGCGCCGGACCCGCGCATTCATTTCGTCTTTTGCGGAGATGGCGCTTACCATGCGCAGCTTGCCGGTATGCTGCGCGGCACCGCGAATGTGACCATGCTGCCACTGCAGCCGTTTGACCGGCTGAACGATCTGCTGAATGCCGCGGACATCCATTTGCTGCCACAGAGGCCGGATGCAGCGGATCTGGTGATGCCTTCGAAACTGACCGGCATGCTTGCAAGCGGGCGACCGGTGATTGCGACCGCCGCATCGGGAACGCAGGTAGCCATTACTCTGGGACCGTGTGGGATCGCAGTGCCGCCACTCGACAACGGAGCGCTCTTTACCGCGGTGCGCACACTCGCCGACAGGCCGGAGATGCGCCGCGCATTGGGCGTGGCAGCGCGAGCGCACGCGGTAGAGCACCTGGGGCGGGAACGCGTGCTGGAGAGGTTTGAGGCCGAGCTGCAGGTTGCCGTTGACGAGCGTCATTCTGCCCACTCGCGATAAGAACGGGCCCGGTTTGCGCGTGGTACTGTAGGCCTGACGCAATGAAGAAAGCACTCATTACAGGCATCACCGGGCAGGATGGCTCCTACCTGGCGGAGCTTCTGCTGGCCAAGGGCTACCAGGTGCACGGCATCAAGCGGCGGAGTTCGCTCTTCAACACAGCGCGCATCGATCATCTCTACCAGGATCCACATGCGCAACACCAGAATCTGCTGCTCCACTACGGCGACCTGACGGACACCTCGAGCCTGATCCACGTGATGCAGCAGGTGCAGCCGGATGAGATCTATAACCTGGCGGCGCAGAGCCACGTCAAGGTGTCCTTCGAAGAGCCGGAGTACACGGCGAACAGCGATGGCATCGGCACGCTGCGGCTCCTGGAGGCGATCCGCACGCTCGGCCTGGAGAAGAAGACGCGGTTCTATCAGGCGTCGACGTCGGAGATGTTTGGGTTGGTGCGGGAGACACCGCAGCGGGAGACGACGCCGTTCTATCCGCGATCGCCGTACGGGGTGGCGAAGCTGTATGCGTACTGGATCACGGTGAACTACCGTGAGTCCTACGGAATCCATGCCAGCAATGGCATTCTGTTCAACCACGAATCGCCGCGGCGGGGCGAGACCTTTGTCACACGCAAGATCACGCGGGCGCTGGCACGCATCAAGGTAGGGCTGCAGGACAAGCTGTATCTGGGCAACCTGGATGCGAAGCGCGACTGGGGACATGCGCGCGACTACGTGGAGATGATGTGGCTGATGCTGCAGCAGGACCAGCCGCAGGATTACGTGATTGCGACCGGGCATCAGTACAGCGTGCGCGAGTTTATTGAGCGTGCGGCGGAGCCTTTGGGCATCCGGCTGCATTGGAAGGGTGGAGGCGCGGACGAGCAGGGCATCGATGCGGAGGGTCGCGTCATCGTGGCGGTGGACCCGCGGTACTTCCGTCCCGCAGAAGTAGAGACTCTGCTGGGTGATGCGTCCAAAGCGCACCGTGAGCTGGGATGGAAGTCGCGCGTCGGCTTTGCAGAACTCGTATCCGAGATGGTGGCAGAAGACCTGAAGGAAGCGGAGCGGGATGCACTGGTACACAAGCACGGTTTCAACGCATTCCGCTACCACAACGAGTAGGCATGAATCGCGACAGCAGGATCTTTGTGGCAGGACATCGCGGCTTGGTGGGTTCTGCGATCACCGCCTATCTGAAGCAGAAGGGATTTGCGCGACTGTTATTGCGCACGCGCGCGGAGCTTGACCTGCTGGACGTGCGGGCGGTGAATGCTTTCTTCGCGACCGAGCGGCCGGAGTATGTCTTTCTGGCGGCGGCCAAGGTAGGTGGCATCCTGGCCAACGATACGTATCCCGCGGACTTCATACGCGACAACTTGATCCTGCAGACGAACGTCATCGAAGCAAGCCGCCAGGCGAGTGTGCGGCGGCTGCTGTTTCTGGGATCGAGCTGCATCTATCCACGGCTGGCGCCGCAACCGATCCGCGAGGAGTATCTGCTGACCGGGCCGCTGGAGCCGACGAACCGTCCCTATGCGTTGGCGAAGATTGCCGGAGTCGAGATGTGCTGGGCTTATAACCGACAGTATGGAACGCAGTATCTGGCGGCGATGCCGACGAATCTCTATGGGCCGCATGACAACTTCGATTTGAAGACTTCGCACGTGCTGCCGGCGCTGATGCGCAAGGTGGTCGAGGCGAAGGCGGCGGGGCGGACGTTCATTGAGGTGTGGGGCACGGGGAGGCCGCGGCGTGAGCTGCTGTACAGCAGGGACCTGGCGGAGGCGTGCGTCTTCCTGATGCAGCTTCCGGACAATGAGTTTCAGAAGCCGATTCACACTGAGCACGCGCCGCTGATCAATATCGGGACAGGCGAAGACGTGACCATCCGCGAACTGGCGGAGCTGGTGGCAGGCGAGCTGGGGTTTGCGGGTGAGCTGAGATTCGATACGACCAAGCCGGACGGCACGCCGCGCAAGCTACTGGATGTGTCGCGCATGCACGCACTGGGGTGGCGCGCGAAGACGGGGCTGGCGGAGGGGATCCGCAAGACCTACGCGGCGGCGGAAGCGCAGCTCAAGGCGTAGCCAATTCGCGCGCGCGCCGCTCGCGATACCAGACGAAGCCGAAGGCGCAGAGTCCGAGCAGGGACAGGGCGCGGCCGATCCATACATCCGGAGTGATGCGCCAGCGGATGTCGATCTGCGAGCGGCCTTGCGGGACGGGGAGGGTGAGCAGGCCGTCATCGCGACGTGGGCGCTGCGCAACTTCGACTCCATCACGGCGGACCGTCCAGGCTGGATAGTCCATGAGGCGGAAGACAGCGTAGCCGGCGGCGGGTGTATCCAGCCGCACGGCACGGTGTTCGGGTGACCATGTTGTCACCGTGACGGTGGCGTGTCGTTCCGCACTGGGATCGGGCTGATATTCGGGATTCTGCACTTTACCGCTGTCCGGTTCCTCGGCGCCCGGCTCGATGAGAACACGCACCTGCGGCAGGTCCTGATCGACTTCCGCGTTGTCGTCGTCACGCGGGGTGTATTCGTCGGTGCCCTCCTGGCCATCGCCATTGTGCATGAGGGTGAGCTGGGCGGAGACATTGTCTTCCTCATCGCAGTATTGGTGGAATTGCCGGGTGGAGGCGGCGATCGAGGCAATGCAGAACACTATAACTGTTGCGATGGGAACTGCCGCGCTGGGCCACGTTGTTCGCGTATAGCGCGCGATGCCGCCAACGACGAAGAGTGTCACCACAGGCGCGAGCACGAGGAGCCAGCGCCAGGGGAACTGCATGTATGCGAGCTGCGGTGCGTAGCGCCACAGCGGCGCACTGACGGGAATGAGAAGCATCAGGATCAGCGGAATGAAGGATGCGAGCCAGAGCAGCGGGCGAGAGCCCAGAGCATCCCGCCAGAGCGCAATCGATGCGAGAGCGAAGGCGAGCAGGATGCACGCGAGGATGGACGCGGTGTGGAGGACGGCATCGTGAAAGGGCTCGCCGGTGTGGTGGAAGAGGAAGCTGTCCTGGAAGCGCATGTCCGGACCGATGGCGCGTGCGATCTCGACCCAGCGTTCCTGATATGCGGCGGGGACGAGGTAAAAGGCGGCGAGCAGGAGTCCGGTCGCGGTGGCTGCGGCGATGCGTAACGGCACGCGCCAATTGCGTTCCGATAAGAAGCGCAGCAGGACGATCCACAGGAGGACGTAGCACGCCATCACGCCGGAGGGCGCATTCATGAGCCAGATGCCGGCGATGGTGGCGGCGAGCGCGACGATGGGAACCACTGGCCTCACGGCGAAGCAGAGCAACAGTGGGATGAGCGCGGCGGCCATCAACTCGCCATAGGCGGTGCGCTCATAGGCGACGAAGAGCAGGTAGGGATTGGCGATGTAGAGACAGCCGGCGGCAGTGGCTGCCGCGGGCGGCGAGCCAGTCTTGCGCGAAGCGGCGCATCGCGAGCCCCGCGCAGAAGAGACAGACGGCGGTGAAGAGCCAGGGCGTCGCGTGCCAGCCGGCGATGCTGCCGAGGGCGGCGCCGAGCATCCATGACGCAGGTGGATAAAAGTCAAAGCGCGGCTCACCGGCGCCGAAGTTTGCCGAGGAGGCCCAGTGCGGATAGAAGAGGCCGCTGTGCCAACTGCGCGCCACTTCAAGCCAGGAGACGAGGTGGAAGTCGAAATCATGGCCGCAGGAGGGACCGCGCGCGAGCAGCAGGCTGGTGGCGGCGAGGGTGGTGAGCAGCAAAGCTGCGAGCGAAAGCGATGACCGTGTTCTCGACATCGAGAACGCGTTGGAGCTGGTTGTCACGGCGTGAGCCGCAGCGTGTGTTCTGTCGCTCGATTGACGGCTGTGGGCGTGAACGGCAAGGCGAAGGTGGTGGCGCCGTACCAGGCGGGCCACTGGTCGCGATAGTGCGGGCTGACGGGATCGCCGGATTGCCCCATCACGATGTTTTCCGTGGAGGCGTCGACGTCGCTCCAGTCCATGGTGAAGCGCTGCGATGGGCCGAAGGCGCGGCCCACCTGCTTCACCGTAGTGGTGTCGCCGGATTGCGGGTGGGGCTTGATGCCGGTCCAGCCGAAGAAGGGAATCATGCCGTAGAGCGGGTGCGAGAGCGCGATAGTGTGCACGTCGCCGTAGCGCCACCTCTTAAGCGACAAGGGGGCGTGGGCGTTGTCGAGTCCCTGAGAGACGGCGGCGGTGAGCAGTTCGTCCCAGCTCGGGTACTTCTTCGGCAGCCATGCCGCAGGCTTGCCGGTGACGAGCTGCTCTTCGACGTAGGCGCTCTCCGGCCATTCGTAGAGCTTCCAGTCCTGGCCCAGTTTGGGTTCGAGCAGCAATGGCCAGAGGGCGTCACGCGCGGCGCTGACGATGGCGGGCGCGGCTTCGGAGGTGTGCATCACGCCGTCCCAGGAACGGAGGATGTCCGCCGCAGCACGCAGGCGTCCGGAGGGATGGTGCGCGTGGTCGATGGCGTAGGCGAAGCGCTGCGCGAGCTCGTGGTTCAGCTCGGAGTCGATATCCGTCTGCAGCGTGAGCATGTCGGTTCGGGTCATCTTCTCGTGGCTGGCGAGCCACTTCCAGATGCGCTCATTGCGATAGGGAGAGGCCCACTCGAGCGTGAGCGGTGTGGGATAGCCATCGGGCGTGACGCGCGAGTTGGCAGTGGCCAGGATGCCGCCGGGGGGATCGAGCGAGGCGGGCAGGGATGCGAAGGGAAGCACGCCCTGCCACTCGTGTACCTGATCGGCGATGGGCATGCCGACCAGGCCGCCGGGCCGCTGGGGTATGTGTCCAATGGCCTGGTAGCCGATGTGGCCCTGGTCGTCGGCATAGACGACGTTGAGCGTGGGAGCCCACCACTGACTCATGGCGGCCTCGAACTCCTGCCAGTTGGCGGCGGTGTTCAGCGCATAGACAGGCATGCCGGCGGCGAACTGCGGATCGTAGACGGTCCAGCGCAGCGCGAGGGTACGCAGCTCATGCGGCACCAGCGCTGAAATGATCGGTCCGTGATTGGTGCGCAGGACATCGAGCTCCTGATCCTTGCCGAAGCGCACGTGAATGGTTTCGTGATCGCGGTCCATGGGGCGCCACGCGGCGCCGTCCCAGTACTCTCCCTGGTTGTTGGTGCGCTCGACGTAGAGGTCCTGCGTGTCGCCGTAGAGCGCGGTGTAGCCCCAGGCGATGTGCTCGTTGTGGCCGGCGACGATCATGGGGACGCCGGGCAGGCTGACGCCGGCGGCGTGGAAGTTGGGCGCGCGCAGGTCCATCTCGTACCAGACGCCGGGCACGGATTGGTTGAGGTGCATGTCATTCGAGAGCAGGGGACGGCCGGAGGCAGTGTGAGCGCCGCTGAGGACCCATTCATTCGAGCCAGCGATGCATTCGCGGCACGAGTTCGCTGTGCCCAGCGACGGGGCAAGTGCGGCGCGGAGCTGCAAGCAGATCGTCCGCGATGCCCTTGAAGGACTGGTCTTCATCGGGCGGCGGAGGCGGCACGTCGGTGGGCGGCTTGGTCAGGTCAGGCAAGGCCTGGGTGGGCGGATGGTCGCGCCACGATCCGGTGGGGTAGAGATCGGCCGCAAGCGTGGGGCCGATCTTCTTCGTGATCGTCTCGCGGGTGAGCTTGGTCGGCCACTGTTCATCGAGTGTCTGCACCATGCTGAGGACGATGAGTACCGAGTCCACGGGCTGCCAGCGGCGCGGCTGATAGTTGAGCAGGCGGAACTCGGCGGGAAGCGCGTCGGCTTCGCCGATGTAGGCGTTGACGCCGCGGGCGTAGTCCTCGAAGAGGCGGCGGTCCTGCGGCGAGAGGCTGGCGGTGAGCCGCTCGGCGGTTTGCCGGAACTCGAGGACGCGCTGGATACGGTCGTGCTCGACAAAGTTGCTGCCGAGGACTTCCGCGATTTCGCCGGCAGCGACGCGCCGCATCATGTCCATCTGCCAGAGACGGTCCTGCGCGGCGACGTAGCCCTGCGCGGCGATCAGATCGTCAAGGGAATCGGCGGAGATATGGGGGACACCCTGATGGTCGCGCTGGACGGTGACCGGCGCGGTGACCGCGATGGTGTGGCGGTCGCCGTCGAGCTGCGGGAGCTGCGCCTGCATGGCGCGGCGGAGCCAGAGCGCTCCCGCTCCCGCGGCCAGCGCCACCAAGATGAGCACCGTCAGACAGATGCGCAGCAAGCGGAAGAACCAGCCGGACGTTCGCCTCAAAGTCGGGCCCCTCAAAGTCGTCCCCTCAAAATCGTCGCCTCAAAAGGATCTCTCGACACGTTGCATAGACACTCTGGCCAGGCATCCTCGATACAGGCTGCTGCGCCGGCACACAGACACCATATCGTAACCGCGGCCAGGGGCCGAGGGTGGGCGCGGCTTGACAGCGGAGAGAAGCCCGGCAATCCTAATCATTCTCTCTAGAGCTGCATTCCGCGCTCGCCCGTTCAAGGAGTTGTATTTGAAGGTTCGCGTTTTCTATCACGACAAGTGTTTCGATGGGGCGTGCTCAGCCTCACTGTTTACCCGGTTCCATCGCGAGTGCGTGGAGCCGTCGGCGACGTATAGCTATCACGGGCTGGTGCATCGCGCGGGCGCGCTGTTCAACGAAGCGGATTTCATCGGGGACGAAAACGCGATCGTGGACTTCAAGTATTCGGCTTCGCCGAAGATTACCTGGTGGTTCGACCATCACCTGAGCGCCTTTTTGACGCCGCAGGACCATGAAGACTACCGCCGCGGCATGGCCGACGGACGCTATGCGATGCGGCGTTTCTACGATCCGAGCTATACCTCCTGCGCCGGCTTTCTTACTCACATTGCTTCGACACGCTTTGGCTTCAACGCGGCACCCGTGGCCGAGCTGGTGAAGTGGGCGGACATCGTGGACGGCGCTCTGTATGAGAGCGCGGAGTCCGCGGTAGAGATGGCGGAGCCGGCGATGAAGCTGACGCTGATCATTGAATCGACGGCGGACCCGGCGCTGATCCCGCGGATGATTCCGCTGCTGACCGAAGAGCCGCTGGCTGCGGTGCTGAAAGAACCGTTTATCGCATCGCTGCTGCCGCCGCTGCTCGAACGCCATGCGGAGGGGGTGAAGCTGATCCGCGAGCGGGCCGAATGCAAGGACGGCACGATCTACTTCGACATCACGGATCGCCAGCTTGAGGGCTACAACAAGTTCATTCCGTATTTCCTGTATCCAGAGGCTACGTACAACATTGGGCTGAGCAAGTCGAGCTTCCGGACCAAGGTGGCGGTGGGGTCGAATCCGTGGACCAAGCGGACGCCGGACGAGATGGTGAACCTGGCGACGATCTGCGAGCGCTATGGCGGCGGCGGCCATGCGCGAGTGGGGGCGATCTCGTTTCCGCCGGACCGGTCGGATGACGCGCGCGAGGCAGCGGCGACGATTGTGGCCGAGCTGCGGGCACATGAGCGGAGTTTGGAGTAGCGGGTCGCTCGCTCCGAGGGACTGGTCGCCGCACGCGAACTCTGTGGGTCTTTTCCCATGGAGGGCTTCTACGTTTCGCCGTTTGCCCTGAATCCACATCTCTGCGAGATGTGTGGTACCCGAGTTTGCTTCGCAGCCGCGCTTGTTCGCGATGTAGTTGGCGGAGCAGCGGCGAAGTCCAGATCGTCGCTGATTTGGAGCTGGCCGGTTTGAAGCAGGAAGAGGGCGGCGATCAGATGCGGGTTGCGGCGGACGACGCGAAGCTGACGGCGGAGCTCTTGTTTCCGTTCGGTCACGTTACCTGTACCCCCTCCCCCCTCCCGGTGCGGGAGGCTGCGGTATAAACCATGCCGAATCATGAGGATGTGGGCTGTTCCGAGCATCAAATTCGTCTTTCTAAAGGACTTATCGCTAAATTCGTCCAGCGATTGGAGTTAGGATCTGCCATCCAGGCAGGGGCGCCTGCGCGAGCCGCTGGCCTCGCTTCCTTCGGTCGCTCACGCCTGGATTTGTGGGCGACGTGACACCCGATATAAAAAGCCACCGCGATGGTGGCTTTTTGTGTTTCTGCTTCTGTGACTGCAACTGTATCTATTTCCAGAATAGCAAATTCGGTGGATGGATTTGGCAGGTTTTTGAGGTGTTTCCCAGGATGGGAGTTACCTTACTTCGTCCTATTGGCTTGTGTTGTAGACGAGTAAAAGCCAGTCGGTGCTATCATGATAGCAAGAGGTCGATATGGCGCAATTGCTGGTGAGAAATCTTGAAGACAGGCTGAAGGTTCGTCTGCAGCGCCGGGCCAGGACGCATGGGCGCAGCATGGAAGAAGAGGCACGGGAGATCCTGCGCCATGCGCTTCGCGAGGAGGAGCCCGCACAGGGCCTAGGCACGGAGATCGCGGCCCTTTTCCGTGGTCATGGCCTTCGAGAGGAGATCTCCGAATTGCGTGGACACCCTGCCGTTCCGGCCCGCTTCGAGTCATGATTCTGCTGGATACGAATGTGCTCTCCGCGCTGATGCGTCAGGAGCCAGATGCCGGAGTGATCCGGTGGCTGGATGGTCAACCGCGGCAATCCGTATGGACGACGGCCATCACAGTCTTCGAGATACGTTTTGGACTTCAGATCATGGCGGCAGGAAAGCGGCGGACGTCTCTGATGGACGCATTCGAGAAGCTGCTCGGCAACGTGCTCGAGCGGCGCGTCGCGCATTTCGACAGCGATGCGGCCCAGCGCGCGGCGGATCTGATGGCGATACGACAGAAGGAAGGACGTCCCGGTGAGCTGAGGGACACGATGATCGCGGGCATTGTGCTGGCGTCTCATGCGGTGCTCGCCACAAGGAACGTGACGCATTTCAAAGACATATCGTCCTCGGTGGTGAACCCGTGGCTTTTCTGAGCTCCGGTGCCGGGTGGCGATGTATTCCGCTCAACAGCAGATCCCTCCACTTTGCGGGCCACGCTGCGCGTGACGGTTCGGTCGGGATGACGAACATGGACGGTGGACGCTTCGCTGCGACGTGACTCGCCCACCCTATGGTTCGCATAGGATGGGGCACCCGGCTTATGGCTGAAGCCGGCCAGCATAACGGGCGGCCACGATGTTTTTCTGCACTTCATCCATCGCCTTTTTGTCGGGCATGCCGCTGGTCATGACGCCTTCGAAAAAGTAGCCCTTAGCCCAATTGCTGTTATCGCCGCCGATGCCGAGGATGATGGCGCCTTCCTGCTTCATGGGCTGATAGCCGTTGGGCAGAGGGATGGCGCCGGTCGTGGTGAGGGGTACCGGACTGAGCGTTGCCCTGGTAGATGGCATAGGTGTGCTGACCGTCGCTGGCGCCCATGTCGGTGACGAAGGTAGTTCCGGCAGGCACCTTGAGGTGGCCGTAGATGCCATCCTCCATGTCCAGCCCTGCATCGGGAGTGCATGGGCTGCCGTGACACATGATGTTGATGGCGTCCATGTGGCCGGCCTTGTTGTCGAGATTGTTGGTCTCGGCATTGCCGAAGTCAAAGCAGCACTTCTCGTTGAGATTGAGGGCAGAGGTGACCATGTAGACGCCTTCGGGCTGACCGTGGGCGGCAGTGCCTTTCGGGGTGTCGTTGCGGTAGCCCATGCCGGGGGAGATGGCGATGCCGTAGACCTTGTGTCCGCTGACGGTTGCCGGCAGTGCGTTGGCCACGGCGGGGACGTCGTAGCCGTTGGGTCCGGGACCGCGCGATGCGCCACCGGGAGGTGCAGGCGTGAGGTCGTTGTGGTTGGGCGACTGGTCGTAGAGCTTGGTAATGGTGCAGGAAGTTTTGGCGCAGAAGGCGTCCTGCGCGGCGGCGTTGGCGTATCCGTCCCGGGAGGAGGCCGATGTCGGCGGAGGTCTTGTCTGACTGTCGCGCGACCTGATAAAGCGGGCCAGTGTACGCCCTGTAAAGGGCGCGAGTGGTGCTGAAAGCAGCTACACAGGCAGTCGCGGATGAGTAGAGGTCACACGGACGCGGCTGGACTTCTTGCGCTGAAGCGGCGTCGACCAGGGTGATCGCGACGACGAAAAAAACAACTATTGGCGACAGGATATTTGCGAACAATGACAGTGGCTTGGTTTGCATCGGATGTCTGTGGGCCCCATTGCTTTATTGGTTTCACTTTTCTGTCCAAGGGTTGATCACGGCAACGGAATTCTCGCATCGCCTACGATGCCCTCCTCATCTTCTCATCGATAGGAATACGATTTCCGTTCCTCCAAGCAGTCGCTATGGGGATTAGGCAGCGGACTGCTCATACCAGCTGAGGACACGCATCGCCCGCAGCGTGTTCCATCGGCTGGGCCGGCCATCGCCGTCCTCGAGGGCAAAGTGGACCTTGCCGGGATGCGTGTTCTCCAGCAGCCACGTGCCATCGGGCTGCTGTTTGGAGCGGAGCAAACCGATCGCTTCGTCTATACGCGGGTCGAGCATCCGCGAGTCCGGCACATCTCCGACCGAGCGGAAGTAGTCGAGGGCACGCAGCACGTCGTAGTGCCAGCGGGTGGGAAACGAGAATTCGAGCCAGGCTGGGTTGACGACTTCGCCGGTGCTCTTCCGCCGGAAGAGCTTTCGTTCGAGAAGGTACTCCTCACCCCGGCGGCGAGCCGCGATGGATTCCGGGGAGCCGCCGGTTGCGCGCTGGTGCGCCAGCAGTCCTTCCAGAACGTTGATCGTGGTCGCGAACGACGAGCGAACGGAACCGTTCTCCACCTCGCAGTTCCACCCGCCGTCTTCGAGTTGCTCACCGAGCAGGCGGGCGACAATGCCCTCCACATCCAGACCAAACCAGGTGCCCAAGGTGACGGTCCTGCCGTTGATGCAGGGCTCGACCTCGCCGCTAAAGAATGGCTGGCCGGCGTGCTCCCAGCGGCAGTGTTCTGTGACCAGCGCCACTGCGCGGCGCACCTGCTCAGAGTGCGGATCGATGCCGAAATCACACAGCAACTGAAGTGTGGGCAGGGTGGAGGTCCAGGGTTGTCCTTGATTTTCGTCGGACCAGTGGAAGTTTCCAGGGAAGCATGCGCCTCCGGCCCACTGGCCATCTTCGCCCTGCAGGGCGAGGAGTCTGGCACCCCAGCCCTCGGTGGCAACTCGCGCGCGCTCGGCCGCGACGACCTCAGCCGGCGCATGGACGAGATCGCGCAACACCTGCCAGCGGATGGCGGGGTCGGAATCGAGCAGCCAGTCCAGCACGTTCATGCGGGTGAGTGTAATGGATGGGACTGGCCGTCCGGGCGATTGCGCCTGCGGCGAGTCGCGTTAGGTTCGCTTCCTTCGGTCGCTCACGCACAGGGTAGTGGGCGATTTGAGTTGAACAGCAGATCTCTCCACTTCACGTCGTTCCAGTCGGGGGATGATGACTACCTTTGTGGCAGCTTCGCTGCGACGTGATTCGCCCACCCTATGCTTCGCATAGGATGGGGCACCCGGCTAGCATCCAATCTAGTACGGTCATTCGGCTGAGCGTGTGTCCGTGCGGAGCGCACTAGCACCGCGAGGGCCAGATGGGTTTGCGCTTTTCGAGGAAGGCGGCGACGCCTTCGCGGAAGTCGTCGGTGTTGCGCAGTTCGGCGTTGGTGTTGACGGCGGCGCGGAGGTTGCGGCTGAGGCGCTCGATCTCCTGACGATGCAGCAGGTGCTTGGTGGCGCGCATGGAGCTGGGGCTGTTGGCGAGCAGCGTTGTGGCGAGCTCGCTCACCGCCGCATTGAGCTGATCGCTGGGGACGACCCGGGTGACCAGGCCAAGCGTGTGCGCCTCGGCGGCGTCGATGAGCCGGCCGGTGAGCAGGAGATCGCGGGCCTGCTTTTCGCCCACTTGCAGGAGCAGGAATGCCGAGACGATGGCGGGGACGAAGCCGATCTTGACTTCGGTGTAGCCGAAGCGCGCCTCTTCGCTGGCGAGAGTGAAGTCGCAGAGGGTGGCGAGACCCATGCCGCCGGCGAGTGCGGCGCCGCGCACCACGGCGATGGAGGGTAGCGAGAGACTGTAAAGGGTGCGAAAGAGCTCGGCGATGTTCATCGAGTCGAGCTGGTGCTGTTCCAGGGAGCGGCCGACCATGGCGCGCAGCTCGGAGAGGTCGAGGCCGGAACAGAAGTGATCGCCCGCGCCGCGCAGCACGACGATGCCGCATCGGCTGTCCTCCGCCGCGCGCAGAGCGAGGGTCAGCTCGTGGATCATGGCGGAGGTGAGCGCGTTCCGCCGCTGCGGGCGGTTCAGCGTGATGGTGAGGATGCGACCGGCTTCGGTCTGGTTCTCTTCCACCTGGATGGTCGTGTAGTTCGCCATGGCAGCCCGTCCCTCACTTATTGCCTGCTCCATTTTCTGCTCCGAAGAAACGCTACTGTTTCACGCCGGAGTACTTTTCCGCAATGGCGTGGTTGGCAGCGATGACCGGAGCGAGGTCCTGCAACGGTGGCAGGGCCGCGCCGAGCCCCGCCAGTGTGGCGAGTGCGGTCTCCGTGGGCACGTTGCCGACCAGGACGTCCTGGGCGAAGGGGCATCCGCCGAGTCCACCGATGGCGGCGTCGAAGCGGCGGCAGCCGGCGCGATAGGCGGCGGCGATCTTCGCCGCGGCCTGGTCCGGACGCGCGTGCAGGTGGACGCCGAGTTCTATAGATGGACCGCTGCCGGACTGGCCATTCGCGAGGACGGCGGCGACGACCTCTTCGATGAGCTGCGGGGTTGCGAGGCCAACAGTGTCGGCGAGCGAGATGCACTCGATGCCGGAGTCGGCGAGGAGATCGCACGCGGCGACGACCTCCTCGACGCTCCAGGGATCGCCGTACGGGTTGCCGAAGGCCATGGAGATGTAGGCGACGACGTCGAGGCCAGCCTTGTACGCGAGCGATCCGACGGTTTCCATGGTGTCGACGGCTTCTTCGGGGGTCTGGTGCTGGTTGCGCTCGAGAAAGCCGGGCGAGATGGAGTAAGGAAAGCCGAGAGTGTTGACCCCGCCGCTGTTGATGGCGCGCTCCGCTCCCTTGACGTTGACGACGATGCCGATGACTTCGAGCTCGTCGGATGTGAGCGAGGGCAGATCGGCGAGGGCGAGGACCTGCTCGGAGTCGGCCATTTGCGGGATGGCTTTTGAGGAGACGAAGGAGACCGCGTCGAGGTGGCGAAAGCCGGCGGTGACGAGGGCGCGGAGGTATTCGGCCTTGACCTCGCTGGGGATGGTGACGGGCAGGCCCTGCCAGGCGTCGCGGGGGCACTCGATGATTTTGACGGAGTTGCTCATGGGACAAACGAGAGTATCAAAATTACGGGGTTGGACTGCAGGTCCTTCGCTTCGCTCAGGATGACAAAACGAGAGAGGTGACCCCGCGGGTCGACTGGATGGCTGGGAACATCCCCACTCTAGCTGCGGTAGGGCAGGGCTCCCGTGGACACCGGCACGGTTAGAGCTGGGAGAGGATCATGACCGCGCCGATGGCCATGGCGTGGATGAGCACGACGGTGGCGGCTGCGCGCAGAAAGCCGGCGATGCGCCAGAGGATGCCGAGCAGGAAGCCGTAGAGGGGGAACTGGGCGTACATCAGGACCTGGGCGATGCTGTCCGCGGTTGCGTCCGGCAGGCCGAGCTGCGGCTGGTGAGCCAGCATGGCGAGTGGGGCGATGAGGCGCAGGCGGAAGAGGCCGCCGGGGCCGAGCAGGGGAGCGACTTCGGCGTAGCGGACGGCAAAGTATGCGGCGATGATGCCGACCAGGACGAGCGCCCAGATGACGCCCCAAGCGAGGGGGTTTCTGCTGCGGCTCTTTTTGCGGGCGGCGCTTCGTTGACGGGGGAGTGCTTCTGCTGGTGACGCCATGTTTTGAGGATAGCGGGGTGCGCCGGTTTCATGCGGCTTGGATCGATGCCCGGCATCTGGCTGATCAATGAGGGGCTGATCCTATTCAGGGTACGGTTGGCGAATTCAGGCGAAGCCGCTGAAGTTTCCGAAACGCGGACTTTCCGGGATCGTCGCGATCTACTTTTGCATTGCCGGGCACACGTTGGTGAGTCCATCGCAGAACTGGCCCGTGTGAAGGCTAGCCCTATCCCAGCTGGGCGTAGACCCGCCAACTTTTGTCTAATTGAATCATCAGTTGTATCTCATGGCTCGTAACTCGCTGGCGAAGCTCTCCAACGCGTTGCTCCACCCGGTGGGGCTCACGTGTGTAGAAAACGAACTCCCGCATCCCACCCGTTGTGATGACTGCCACAAAGAGGGACTCTGCCTGCTCCTCTAAGGAACTACAGATAACGTCTTCCAAATCGCCAAGGACTGCGCCCTCTGCCGCTCCAGGAAGCCCCGTTTCTTCGGGACTCCGCAACGGGATCGCAATGCCAACCTGATGTTCATAGCCGGGCACACTGACGTAGTCGCGGTACCCCGTATTCGTCCGGATGATCATTATTCCGCCGCTATGCTTTCCCTCTGTGACCGACCAAGGCCCGTTTACCGGGAGACGATCAGGACTTGATTTCATTTTCTTAAATGGCCACATCGAAACCATGATACGACCCATGCCCGACGTGTTAGTGCACGAAAAACGCGGTTTGCGGTAACTTGCGGAGACTTGCTAATTATGAAGCGATACTTCAGGTCTGCAGAACGCCGGGGTGGAAGCGCTCGATCTGCGGATTGTGGGTGGCGGCTTCGAGCGCGAGCAGGACGGCTTCGCGGGTCTTTGCGGGATCGAGGATGGCATCGACCCACAGACGCGCCGCGGCGTAGCGGCAGTCGGTCTGGGCGTCGTAGGTGGCCTGGATGCCGGCGCGGATCTCCTGCTTCTCTTCGTCGCTTAGCTTGCGGCCGCCGCGTTCAAGCGTGCGGATGCGGATCTCGACCAGGGTGCCGGCGGCAGAGGCGCCAGACATGACGGCGTAGCGAGCGGTGGGCCACGCGAAGATGAAGCGGGGGTCGTAGGCCTTGCCGCACATGGCGTAGTTGCCTGCGCCGAAGGAGCCGCCGACGATGACGGTGATCTTGGGCACGGTGGAGTTGGAGACGGCGGCGACCATCTTGGCGCCGGAGCGAATGATGCCGGTCCATTCGGCGTCGCGGCCCACCATGAAGCCGTTGACGTCGTGGATGAAGAGGAGCGGGATGAGGTTCTGGTTGCAGTCGAGGATGAAGCGCGCGGCCTTGTCGGCACTCTCGGCGTAGATGACGCCGCCGAACTCGACGCGCTTTTCGCCGGTGTGGCTGGTGTGCGGCTGGTGCTGCTTCTGATTGGCGACGATGCCGACGGCATATCCACCGATGCGCGCGTAGCCGCAGAGGAGAGTGCGGCCGTAGTCGGGCTTATACTCGTCGAACTCGGAGCGATCGACCAGGCGCGCGATCAGCTCGTGCATGTCGTAGGTGTTGGTGGAGGCGCGAGCAGGGTCGGGATCGATGAGAGCGTAGAGGTCTTCTGCGAGATATTTCGGCGCATCTTTGTCTGCGTTGTAGTGAGCACGATCGAAGGGTGCGCGTGCCGGATGGCCAAGCTTGCCGACGAGCGAGCGCAGACGGGCGAGGCAGAGATGGTCGTTGGGCTCTTTGAAATCGACGGTGCCGGAGATCTCCGCGTGCATGGTTGCGCCGCCTAGTTCTTCGGCTGAATATTTTTGGCCGATGGCAGCTTCTACCAGCGCAGGCCCGGCGAGAAAGAGGCCGCTGCCTTCGGTCATGAGCACGTGGTCGGTCATGACCGGCAGATAGGCGCCGCCGGCGACGCACATGCCCATGATGGCGGTGATCTGCGGGATGCCAATGGCGGACATGCGCGCGTTGTTGCGGAAGATGCGGCCGAAGTCGTCCTGGTCGGGGAAGACGTCCTCCTGTAAGGGGAGGAAGATGCCAGAGGAGTCGACGAGATAGAGGGTGGGGAGATGGTTCTCCATCGCGATGTGCTGGGCGCGGAGGACCTTCTTCGCGGTCATGGGGAAGAACGCGCCGGCCTTCACGGTGGCGTCGTTGGCGACGATCATGCACAGGCGGCCGGAGACGCGGCCGAGACCGCAGATGACGCCGGCGGAGGGCGCGCCGCCCCAATCGGCGTACATGTCAAATGCGGCGAAGAGTCCTAACTCGAAAAGTTCGGGTTTGGAATCGGGGCCGGGATCGAGGAGCAGCGCGATGCGCTCGCGCGCGGTGAGGCGCTGCTTGGCGTGCTGCGCTTCGATGGCCTTGGCGCCGCCGCCCTCGCGGATGGTGGCTTCCTGCTGCTGGAGCGCGGCGAGAAGGGCGCGCATGCCGGCAGTGTTGGACTGCTGACGCTTGGCTTTCGGGTCGAGTCTGGAGGCGAGGGTGGTGTTGAGGACAGGCGTTTGTGGCGGATTGTCGGGAGTGGGCATGGGAGACTGGCCAGCATAGCAGGGACTGGCTGTCCGGGCACAAGCGCCTTCGGCGCGTTCTGTTGGGTTTGCTTCCTTTGGTCGCTCACGCCGGATCTGTGGGTGAGCGGACTTTTATCCCGCATCTCTGCGAGATGCAGGGCACCCATATTGTTGTACGGCTGCCTCGGAACCCCAACCTTGTGGAAGCGGGTTAGAGCGTATAGAAATGCAGGCCGTGCACGGGGAAATGTTTGCGGTTGTCAGTCACGAATGAGAGATCGTGTTCGATGGCTGTGGCGGCCACCATCATGTCGTCGAGGGTGAGCGTCTGGCCCTTTGCGGACCCTTCTGCTTTCAGCGTGCCCGCCAGCCGCGCGATCGATTTTGTCACGGGATAGCAGCGCAGCGAATCGAGAAAGACGGTGGTACGACGCTCTTCACCGCTGCGCACTCCCGCGTAGATTTCGGCGATGTTCAGGGTGGAGGTAGCTGGAAAGTAGCCGCGCTCGATTAGATTGGCCAGTTTTCGACGGCGATCATTCCGACCGCAAAGCACATCGATGATGACGGTGGAATCCAGGAGCAGGATCATTTCGTACGCTTACGGGCCGATTTCGCTTTCACTGGTTTCGCACCGCGACCTTCGGAGCGCAACGAGCGCACCCAGGCTTCGGTGCCGCCGGCAAGCTCAGGATGATCCTCGTCGCGCCAGACGGGCTCATCACTGCGCAGGAACGCGAGCAGATGGCGCCGTTTCAGTTCCGACCGCGCCGTCTCGACCAGAAATGCGCTGCGGCCTCGAGGTCCCACCAGCGCATCGATCTCCGCGAGCAGGTCCTGGGGGAGGATGACGTGTGTTCTCTGTGTGTGCATAGGAAGTCCCACTCCCAGTGTGCCATTGCCGTAGAGGGTTGGGAAGTGGAATCGTTGGCACGCGACTCCATTGCCGCCAGCCAGTCCTAACGCTGCTCAGTCCTGTTTATGGCGTTTGTCCGGTGCGGTAGATGCGAACCGAGTCATCGGCAAGCACGGCGAGGCGCTCTCCGGAATCTGACAGCGCGAAGACGCGGCGATCGACAGCGTGGCTGTGAACTTTGGTGGCGTACAGGCGTTTGCCATCGGATGCGCGATAGACCGCGACCGTCATGGATTCCAAATCAGCGATGTGCATGCCGGTGTCCCAATCCACATCGACAACCGCCTGCTCCACGCCGATGGCAAAGACGCTGCCCGAGGGGGTCGCGTTGGCAAATTCAGGGATTGCTCCATTGGTGGTGGCGCCACGCAACAGGGTCTTTCCATCGCCCCGCAGGATGCGGTACCACTTGCTCCTGGAGTCGGCCTGGCAGCCGCTGACGAAAAGCAGATTGGCAGGAAGTGTCTGGAGGACGGGCACGCAACCAGAAGCCAACTCGGCCAGACGCTTGCCGCGCTGGTCCCAATATGTCTCCTCAATCTTCCACCGGCGGCGCGTCCCCTGAGTCAGGGAGACCACCCCGGAATCGAGCAGGGGGGGCCGAACAGGAATCTGGGTCGAAGGCGAGAGCTGGTCTGTTCCAACTGGCCATTCAGGGCGATCAAATCGTAATCTTCCTGAACCGCCTCGGCGGAGCCTACGAAGTCGGCAAGGCGGCGAAAGGTTGCCGCATCATATTTCTCGCGCTTCACGGCCGTGAGAATGACCGTGCGCGACGGCGAGATGGTGACGAAGAGCAGCGAACCCTGTATCTCCCATCTCGCCTCTTCTTCGAGATTGCGGCCGTAGACGACCAGGGCATTGCCGACGTGGACCAAGACCCGGCCTCGATCGAGCGGCCACAGATAGGCTCCCTGGTCCGGCACCAGCCAATCCACAACGCGCAATCGGCGTCCGTCCGCCGCAGAGACGAGCACCCCGCGTATTTGCCGCGGTGAGCTGCTGCGTATGGCCTGGGCTTCGCTTCGAGGAACCAATGGGTGGGGGTTGAATGTGACGAAGATCTGATCGTCGCCGAGAAACGCGATGGCGGCATCGTCCTCAAGCCCACCGCGGACGGTGCGGCGGGTGCGCGGGCGATATGCCAGATTCGGTTAAAGGGACTTCCGTCTGCGCGCGTTCCGCCGTAACCGGCGTCGCATCTGGAGCGGTTACGCAGCCTCCGCTTACACAATTCTCGATAAGTGCCGGCAGCGGAGCGGGAGCAGGCGGGCACGGATTCCGGTGGATGCTTCCGTCCGCGTGGGAAGAGGCGGATGGGGATGCGGCACGAGCCATTTCGAGCTTCGATCCATTGCTGGGGGCCAGCCGTACGACGATGATGAAGCGAGCGTCGGGATCGAAGAACAGATTCGCCCGTAGAGGTGAGACACGGTCGGATCCGAGGTCAGGGTGGGCAGCGAAAGCTTCACGGTGGGAAAGTCCCGCACCTCTCCCGCCTTGATCGTCTCTTCGCTAGAGGGCGTAGAGACATAGCCCCCTTGCCGAGTGTGCCGGTATTTCTTCCGAGAGCGCCCGGCGGCGCCGGAAGACCGCCAGAACTGCTACCGGGACCCGGCGCGTGCGATCCGGCAGTTGCGGCGAAGAGGCTCGATATCCATTCCTGAGCGAGCATGTTGTCATTGGAGTTCAGTTTCGGACCGTGCATCGCCACCAGGATCGGAGTGACTTCCTGCGTCTCGTCGTTGCCGGGCAGGGCAGTCGCAGAAAGCGCAAGTCGATTTCTTCGCGCTTCACGCCGGGGCCGCGTTTCACCACCTTTGCGACCCGGCCCTCCAACGTCACACCCATGGGAATGCTGCAGCGTCCCTGTTTCCATTGGAGATTGTTTTGACGAAGAAGGGTGCCCTTCCGCGATTCGTCTGCTGTCAATGCGGCCCATGAGCTTGGTGGTGATGGAAGAGTTTTGTGCATGACCGCTGGTCGAGAACGAAAGGAGAGCGACTGCGGCAAGTGCCGTCAGTCTCGCTCTCTGGCTGGAATGTCGGCGCATCGAAGGGACCCGTTTATCCTTGGTGCCGGTTTTCCTGGGCTGGGGATTTTCCTGGGGCCAGACAATCCTAGCGCATCCGCGTCGCGTTGCATCGCGGCGAGGCAGAAGGCGATGTGTCGGTCGAGGTCGATTCCCAATTCGGATGCGTTGGAATCTTGCGAAAAATCGTTGCGCAACTCAACGAGGAATGGGCGCAGTGGAGGCTACTCCGTCGGCCTTGAGAATACCCCGCCCTACGCTTGCCTACGATAGGGCAACCGGCCATCAGTGTTATGGCTGTGGTTTGCCGAAGCGATACAGCGAGACGTTGTCTCCGCTGAGGATGGCGAGCCGGTGGCCGGACTGGCTGAGCGCGAAGCTTTGCCGATTGACTGCGCCCGCTGCCGAGCGCGTGACGAAGAGGCGATGGCCGTCCGAGATGCGGTAGACCGAAACTGCGACGTTTTGAAAATCCGACGCGACGATCCCCTGACCGAAATCGACCGGGTGGGATGCCTGCGCGATGCCGATGGCGAAGACGCCGGCGCCGGTCGGCGCGTCCGCCTGCTCGAGGAGTCCGTTGCTTGGAACGTTGCCGGTAAGGAGGGTCCTGCCATTGGATCGTACGACCTTGTACCAGGAGCGGGTTTGATCGAGAGAGCAACCGACGATGAGGATAAGGTTCGTCGGCAGGGTCTCGACACGAAGGGGGCAGCCGGAATCCACCCGCGTAATCTGACGCCGCCTGGCGTCCCAATTCGATTCGCTGACGGTCCACTTTTGCTCTAAGCCGAGTTCGGTCACGATCAACCCTGTATCCAGCACCTCTGACAGGGTGGGCCAACTCTGCAGGCGCCTGGTGGTTTGCAGATTCAGTTGACCGTCCAGCAAGGTGAGGTCGAAGTCCTCTTCTACCGGCTGCGGTCCCATGAACTCGGCAAGGCGGCGATGTTCTTCCGGGGTATGTCGTTCATGCGTGACGGCCACGACGATGAAATGGCGTGACGGGGCTACGCGCAAGAAGCGCACTTCGCCGGGGGGCGACCACTGCCGTTCCACCGCCAGTCCGCGCCCATACACCGTCAGCTTGTCACCTACGTGAGCCAGGACGCGGCCGCCGTCGAGCGGCCAGAGATACGTGCCTTCGTCCGGGACGCGCCAGTCTTCTGCCCGGATGATTTTGCCCGTGGCGATGGAGAAGAGGAGCGCGCGAATGATGCGCGGGCTGGTGAGCCGTGCGGATTCATCCTGCGAACGCACGATCAAAGGGTGTGCATTAAATGTGATGAGTAGCTGATCGTCTCCGAGAAAGCGGACTGCTGCATCTTCCGCAAGCGACCGCAACACCCGATTGACCGCGGACTCTGTACCCGAAGCCATACAGGGACAGGGTTCGTTCCAACTGACTGTCGACCGCAGCGGCAGGGCTATCGGCAAAGGCGCAACCGGTCTCGACGCAGTTTTCGATCTCGAGATTTTCCTGAACCGCCGGCTGAACTGGCCTTCTTTACCGGCTGCTTGACTGGCTGCTTTAGGGCGGCCGCTGCCGGCTCGGAGACGGGGCGGGCGATGACCGCCCTTTCCGCGGATGGGGAGTCTGCAGCCGCGGGACGCGGGGCCATTTGGAGGACAAGGCGGAAACGGGTTCCGGGGTCGATGAGCAACTGGCTTGAAGCGGAGAGTGTGGTTGGATCCGTAGTTAAAACCGGCAGCTTGAGCTCGACACCCGGGAAGCCCAGCGCCTCCGCAGCCCGAAACGGCTGCTCGTTTGAAGAGGTAGGGGAGAGATTCCCGAGGTGGCCTGTTGAGCCGGCCATATTCCCAGCCGCACCAGGAGAGCTGGACGCGGCTCCTGAGGAGTCCGTGGAGAGGCGGCGGAGACCGCCTGCGAGCGCACCGACCAACTGCTGTTGCATGATGAAGTCTGCGCGGGGGTCGTGATGCGGTCCCTGCATGGCGACGAGAATCGGAAGAATCTGCTGCGCTTCATCGCCTGAGCATGGAATCTCGAGAAAGCGGAGATCCAGCTCCTCACGCTTTACTCCGGAGCCCTTTTTTCGCACTTTTGCGATGCGGCCCTCGAGCGTCGACCCGTTCGGAATAGTGCACCGCCCCTGCTTCCATGCCGAGGTGGTCTTCACGAAGAACGATCCGCCCTCCGAGGATCGCCGACTGTCGATCCGCCCAAGAACCTGGGTTGTGATCGCACTCTGCTGAGCTGAGGCGGAGGCACAAAGCAGTTCGAGCGCGGCAATCGCGACGAGGAGGCCCCCGCAAGTGAGGCTTTGAAGCATCAAGGCGCCTGCTGAACCGAATCCGGGGCCCCACCTAATCCTAGCTCCTCCGCGTCGCGCTGCATCGCGGCGAGGCAGAAGGCGATGTGTTGGTCGAGGTCGATCCCCGAATTCGGTTGCGCCGTTGATGACATCTTCCCGGTTGACGCCGCGAGCGAAGGCCTTGTCTTTGAGCTTTTTCCGGACACCGGCGACTTCGACATCATGGATGGATTTGCTGGGCTTGATGAGCGCGCAGGCGGTGAGAAAGCCGGCGAGCTCGTCCGAGGCGAAGAGGACTTTGTCCAGATGCGAGACGCGCGGCGTGCCGGTGTATTCGGCGTGGCCGAGGATGGCGTGGCGAATCTCCTGCAGGCCAGCCGCGCTCTTCGAGCACGCGGACGCCGAAGTAGGGATGTTCCTCCGGCGACGGATGTAGTTCGTAGTCGAAGTCATGCAGCAGGCCGGTGGCGGCGTAGATCTCTACGAGCTGAGTGATGTCCTCGCCGACGAGACCGAGACGGGCGGCTTCCTGCTCGCCGTAGGCGCGGAGGCAGCTTTCGACGGCGAGCGCGTGCTTGCGCAGGCTGGGGCTCTGGGTGAACTCGGTGAGCAGGGTCCAGGCGGCTTCGCGGGTTGGCGGAGGGGCAGGTATCTGATTGGTCATTCCCAGCTTCTCTCTTGTGTGAATCGAGGATGTTGCAGGTCTCTTCGGGTTTTGTGGCCTTCTTTTAGAATATCCAGGCGCTTTCCACTGGATTTTCACTTGACATCAAAATCAATACTGCTGCACTGTAGCTATGCGCTCGCGGAACGACAGTTTCGCAGGCGTGGGAAGCCCGCTCTGGCCTCCGTACAACTTATGGCAACTACCTTAGCAAGCGTCGAGGCGCGCGAGGTACTACGTTGCAGCCACTGCAGTCTCGTGCAATTCCGCACGATGAATGCTTTATGCAGGCGGTGCCGCAAATCCCTGGAGATGGAAGAACCTGAACCGGTTATGGTGGCCGCGACCTCTGCGGTACGTGAGCCGGAAGCGGAAGAGGGCGGTTTGCAGGTAGCGCGCGCGGTGCGCGATGCCCGGCGCGGCCGCAATCTTTCGCAACGGCAGCTTGCGGGCCGGATGCAGGTGCCCCGCACTTACATCTCAAAGATCGAGAATGGCAAGGCGATGCCGACCTTGTCCTCGCTCGAACGGCTGGCGACGGCGCTCGAAGTGGACATGTGCAACCTGCTGCATGACGCGCGGAATCGCCAGCATGACGATTCATTCTCGATTATCAGCGACCCGTTCCTGTCGGAGATTGCGCCGCTGATCTCGAAGCTCGACGCCTTGCAGCGCTCGATGTTCCTGAACCAGGTGCGCGATATGGCGATGGGCCGCCGGCGCACCGCGGTCGCCTAAGAAGCGGCCGGTTCTTTCATCCAGCCTTAACGCTGGTTTGCAGTGCGCGCGGCCGTTTTCTCCAGACGGCTGCGCGCATTGCGACCCGCTCCGGCCATGTGCTACGGTCGAGGCTGAGAGGGAAGGGCGTTCTCCAATGAAGTCAGCCAGCCGTGCCCATGAGCTCTCGCCAGAAGAGCAGGCTATCTACCGGTCGCTCGATCCTGAGCGAATGCCAGCGCACATCGCGATCATTATGGACGGCAATGGCCGCTGGGCCGGCCGCCGCAGCCTGAAGCGTTTTCTGGGCCACCAGCAGGGCGCCGAGTCTGTGCAATATGTTGTCGAGACATCGTCGCGGATCGATCTGCCGTGGCTGACGCTTTATGCCTTCTCGCTCGAGAACAATCTGAAGCGGCCCAAGACGGAAGTGAACTTCCTGATGCGGCTGCTGCGCTCATACCTGATCAACAATGTGCAGCGCATGAACGACAACAATGTGCGCATTGCCTACATTGGCCGTACCCATGAGCTGCCAGCCGAGGTGCAGGAGCAGATGCAGCAGGCCGCGGAAGCTACGGCGCGGAATACGGGCACGGTGCTGACGCTGGCGCTGAACTATGGGGCACGGTCGGAGATCATCGATGCGTTTGCTGCGCTGTCGCGCGAGCGCGCGGCGCAGGGGCGGAATGCGGAAGGCATCACCGAAGAGGACCTGCACCGGCATCTGTATACGGCGCATATGCCCGATCCGGATCTGGTGATTCGCACCTCCGGCGAGATGCGGATCTCGAATTTTCTGCTGTGGCAGATCGCGTATTCGGAGATCTTCGTGACCGAACGCTTCTGGCCGGATTTCCGCGGCTTGCATTTGCTGGAGGCGATTGCGGAGTACCAGCAACGCGAGCGGCGCTATGGCGGATTGAAGGCGCACACGGATGAGGAGATTCCGGAGCATGCGGTGCTGGTGCCTCGGTAGAGGCGAGATGGTGGCGCCTTGGCGCGACTGTATAGACCCATTCTAGCTTCGCTAGAATGGGCACTCGGTTTAAGGGCAGGCGACCGAGATCTGGGTCGAGACCACGCTCGCAGCGAACTGTTTCGCTACCCTTTTCTCTGCCACTGGTTTTGCGTCCTTCGTCTCGTCACTGGCGGTTTCACAAGAAACCTGATCCAGGCGTCCCCGCTCGAACTCAATCTCGACGATTCCCCTGGATTCGGACTGAGCGCGGAAGAAATATCTCTCGCCCGGATTGAGCGTCAGGGAAATTCGCTTTTTAGACGCGTGTTTTCCATACGACGCTGAGAATGCGTACGCGCCTGGAGGAAAGTGGAAGCTGATGACCTGGTTATTTCTTAGGGAAAATGGCACGAAGAAGCTGAGCAGAGCGTTTTCGCCGCTAAAGACTTTTCCATAAAAGATCCCGTGATTGCTGCCGGGCAAACCGGAAGTCCACCTATTCCCATGGGAATAAAACGTGACAATCGCATTCTGCTGCTTGCCATCACTGGCTAGCGCCGGAAGGCTTGCCAGGGCGAGGGTGAGAGAAAACACACAGAGAAGCGATTTTGGAGTGTGTAGCATAAGCGGCTTCACTTTCTCTATCGCCGTTTCGAGCCCGACACCCGCTGCTAGGGGCAGACAATCGGGATCTGTGTGGTAATCACGGCGGCTACCATCTGGGGAGCTATTTTCTTCTTATCAAGTGGCTCGTAACCCGCTGTTTCTTTGCGCGCGGTTTCACATGACACCACCTCCAGACGGCCCTTATCGCTAATGAGGTTAATGCTTGCCTCGGATTGCGCTCGAAGCATATACGTATTTCCCGGCTGAAGCGTGATAGACAAGGTGTCGTTACGGGGAGGCTTTTTCCCGTATCCCGCAGAGAGCGTGTGTGAGGCGGCTGGAAGAGTGAAGCTGACGATACTTTTCGCGTGAAAGGAAAACAGAAGTTGCTGTCCATCGAAAACTCGTCCAAAGAAAAGACTGTGCTTTGTGCCGGGGACGCCGAGTGTCATCTGATTGCCTTGCGAATAGAAGGTGACGGTCGCTGTCTTCGTGGTATTTTGAGCATGCAAAAACGCGCCCGTGAAACACATTACGGTCGCAATTAAGGTAAGCGCTGACGTAAGCCTGAACTTTTTCATATCAGAAGAGTTTGAGGCTGAACTCGATTTATGGAAGTGTGCTTCGGATAGATCGCTCCATTTCGGGGCTTTTGACGACGGCGCCTTAGTCTTATCAGCGCCGCGCGGGTGCTTCCACGAGACCTCATTCATCAGCGGCTGCTGCCGCCTAGCAATGGTCCGAGCGTGCCTACATATCAGCCAACTATTCATGCCCGCCATCCTCTCGCGGCCTTGTGGATTTACGTGCCTTTGTTGGAATGTAACCATAGCAGGAGACCGAATCCATGACGCTCGAATGCATCAATCCCAAGGATCTGCCTACTCCGCAGACGTATAGCCAGGTCGTCGTTGCGACGGGAAGCAAGATGGTATTCGTCTCGGGCCAGGAGCCCGAAGACCTAGATGGCAAGCTTGTTGGCCCTGGTGATCTTGCTACTCAGGCGCGCCAGGTGTTTGGCAATCTCGGCCGAGCACTTGCTGCTGCCGGTGCGCGGCCTGCGCAGGTCACCAGGATCACAATCTACGTCGTCAATTACGAACGCGACGAATGCTTGCCGATTATTGAAAAGGCCCGGATATCGCTGTTCGGAGACCACAAGCCAGCGGACGTGGTGCTCGGCGTATCGACGCTGTCCCCCGGCTACCTGATCGAAGTTGACGCGATCGCGATCCTTGATTGACCACAATACCGCATCGCCGACTAGCGGCGGCTGCCGCCGCCGCCGAGCAGCGAGCCCAGGGCTCCCCTAATCAATTGACGCCCAACCTGTGAGCCGATGGCGCGTGCTGCGCTGTTGACCATGGCCTGTCCGGGCGACATGCGGCGGGAGTTGCCGCTGCCGAAGAGTGCTCCCATGGCTTCGCCGAGCAGGCCGCCGGCTCCGGCGGTTGCCGTCTGCGCCTGTGTCTGCACGGTTTCGCGTTGCTGCATCTGGCCTTCGGTGGGCGTCTGCTGCGCCTTGCCGGTGAGGCGTTCGTAGGCGGACTCGCGATCGATGGCCTTTTCGTAGACGCCGGCGACCGGTGAGGCGGCGATGATCTGCTGGCGCTGCTCGGGGTGATGGGGCCGATCTGGCTGGCGGGCGGCACGACCATCGCGCGCTCGACGATGCCGGGTGTGCCGGTCACATCGAGAAAGGAGACCAAAGCCTCACCTACGGCGAGTTGGGTGATGACAGTGGCGGTGTCGAGCTTGGGGTTGGTGCGGAAGGTGTCTGCCGCGGCCTTGACGGCCTTCTGGTCGTTGGGGGTGAAGGCGCGCAAGGCGTGCTGCACGCGGTTGCCGAGCTGGCTGAGGACGACCTGCGAGACGTCGTTGGGATTTTGCGTGACGAAGTAGACGCCGATGCCCTTGGAGCGGATGAGGCGGACGACCTGCTCGATGCGTGCGCCGAGGGCGGAGGGCAGATCGTTGAAGAGCAGATGCGCCTCGTCGAAGAAGAAGACGAGCTTCGGTTTTTCGGGATCGCCGACCTCGGGCAGGCGCTCAAAGAGCTCGGAGAGCAGCCAGAGCAGGAAGGTGGCGTAGAGCTGCGGCGACTGCATCAGCTTGTCCGCGGCGAGGATGTTGACCACGCCGTGGCCGTTCTGGTCGGTTTGCAGCAGGTCGTCGATGTTGAGTGCGGGCTCGCCAAAGAATTTGTCGCCGCCCTGCTGCTCGAGCGCGATCAGGTTGCGCTGGATGGCGCCGATACTGGCCGGTGAGATGTTGCCGTACTCCGTCCTGTACTGCGCCGCGTTGTCCCCGACATTCTGCAGCATGGCACGCAAGTCTTTCAGGTCGAGGAGCAGGAGCCCCTGGTCATCGGCGATCTTGAAGACCAGGGTGAGGACGCCGGCCTGGGTGTCGTTGAGGTTGAGGATGCGGCCGAGCAGCAGCGGACCCATCTCCGAGATAGTGGCGCGGACGGGATGGCCCTGCTCGCCGAAGACGTCCCAGAAGGTGACAGGGCAACCGGCGAAGGCAGGAGTTTCGAAGCCGAGTGTTTGAAGACGCTGCGCGAACTTGGGGGTGTTCTGCCCGGGCTGGCTGATACCGGAGAGATCGCCCTTCACGTCGGCGGCGAAGACGGGAACGCCGATGCGGCTGAGCGCTTCGGCGATGACCTGGAGGGTCACGGTCTTGCCAGTGCCGGTGGCGCCGGCCACCAGACCATGCCGGTTGGTGAGCGCGGGCAGCAGCACCAGGTCATTTTTGGTATCGGTCTGCTTTGCTATCAGCATCGGGCTGGGCATTCTGTCGATCTCTCCCGTGAGGAAACGTCTCTTCGAGACTGAAGGTACACCGGTCCTACGCCCATGTGCACGCGTCACTACTTTCCGCGTGCGTAAGCGTCTAAGCTGAACAACAGCAAGCGTATCCTCTTCTTCTTGCTCAAACCTACTTTCATCACGCAAGCATACGCTACCACGCACTCCCATAAACACTTCCTGTTGGAATGTAACCATAGCAGGAGACCTAATCCATGACGCTCGAATGCATCAATCCCAAGGATCTGCCTACTCCGCAAACGTACACCCAGGTCGTCGTTGCGACGGGAAGCAAGATGGTATTCGTCTCGGGCCAGGAGCCCGAAGACCTACATGGCAAGCTCGTTGGCCCTGGTGATCTTGCTACTCAGGCGCGCCAGGTGTTTGGCAATCTCGGCCGAGCACTTGCTGCTGCCGGTGCGCGGCCTGCGCAGGTCACCAGGATCACAATCTACGTCGTTAATTACAAACGCGACGAATGCTTGCCGATTATTGAAAAGGCCCGGATAGCGCTGTTCGGAGATCACAAGCCAGCGGACGTGGTGCTCGGCGTAGCGACGCTGTCCCCCGGCTACCTGATCGAAGTTGACGCGATCGCGATCATTGATTGACCACACCACCGCATCGCCGACTAGCGTCTGCTGCTGCCGCCGCCCAGCAGCGAGCCCAGGGCTCCCCTAATCAATTGACGCCCAACCTGTGAGCCGATGGCGCGTGCTGCGCTGTTGACCATGGCCTGGCCGGGCGACATGCGGCGGGAGTTGCCGCTGCCGAAGAGTGCTCCCATGGCTTCGCCGAGCAGGCCGCCGGCTCCGGCGGTTGTCGTCTGCGCCTGTTTCTGCACGGTTTCGCGCTGCTGCATCTGGCCTTCGGTGGGTGTCTGCTGCGCTTTGCCGGTGAGGCGTTCGTAGGCGGATTCGCGATCGATGGCCTTCTCGTAGACGCCGGCGACCGGTGAGCGCGGCGATGATCTGCTGGCGCTGCTCGGGCGTGATGGGGCCGATCTGGCTGGCGGGCGGGCAGACCATTGCGCGCTCGACGATGCCGGGTGTGCCGGTTTCATCGAGAAAGGAGACCAAAGCCTCACCTACTGCGAGCTCGGTGATGACGGTGGCGGTGTCGAGCTTGGGGTTGGTGCGGAAGGTGTCTGCCGCGGCTTTGACGGCCTTCTGGTCATTGGGGGTGAAGGCGCGCAAGGCGTGCTGCACGCGGTTGCCGAGCTGGCTGAGGACGACCTGCGAGACGTCGTTGGGATTTTGCGTGACGAAGTAGACGCCGATGCCCTTGGAGCGGATGAGGCGGACGACCTGCTCGATGCGAGCGCCGAGGGCGGAGGGCAGATCGTTGAAGAGCAGATGCGCCTCGTCGAAGAAGAAGACGAGCTTCGGTTTTTCGGGATCGCCGACCTCGGGCAGGCGCTCGAAGAGCTCGGAGAGCAGCCAGAGCAGGAAGGTGGCGTAGAGCTGCGGCGACTGCATCAGCTTGTCCGCGGCGAGGATGTTGACCACGCCGTGGCCGTTCTGGTCGGTTTGCAGCAGATCGTCGATGTTGAGTGCGGGCTCGCCAAAGAATTTGTCGCCGCCCTGCTGCTCGAGCGCGATCAGGTTGCGCTGGATGGCGCCGATACTGGCCGGCGAGATGTTGCCGTACTCCGTCCTGTACTGCGCCGCGTTGTCCCCGACATTCTGCAGCATGGCACGCAAGTCTTTCAGGTCGAGGAGCAGGAGCCCCTGGTCATCGGCGATTTTGAAGACCAGGGTGAGGACGCCGGCCTGGGTGTCGTTGAGGTTGAGGATGCGGCCGAGCAGCAGCGGACCCATCTCCGAGATAGTGGCGCGGACGGGATGGCCCTGCTCGCCGAAGACGTCCCAGAAGGTGACAGGGCAACCGGCGAAGGCAGGAGTTTCGAAGCCGAGGGTTTGAAGACGCTGCGCGAACTTGGGGGTGTTCTGCCCGGGCTGGCTGATGCCGGAGAGGTCGCCCTTCACGTCGGCGGCGAAGACGGGAACGCCGATGCGGCTGAGCGCTTCGGCGATGACCTGGAGGGTCACGGTCTTGCCAGTGCCGGTGGCGCCGGCCACCAGACCATGCCGGTTGGTGAGCGCGGGCAGCAGCACCAGGTCATTTTTGGTATCGGTCTGCTTTGCTATCAGCATCGGGCTGGGCATTCTGTCGATCTCTCCCGTGAGGAAACGTCTCTTCGAGACTGAAGGTACACCGGTCCTACGCCCATGTGCACGCGTCACTACTTTCCGCGTGCGTAAGCGTCTAAGCTGAACAACATGCAGGTGCGTGTCCTCTTCTTCGGTGTGCTCAAGGACCTACTTTCGTCGAGCGGCGAAGCAGTGACGCTGCCGGAGGGCGCGACCGTCGCACAGTTGATGGAGCAGCTTCGCAACGGGGTCTCGACACACCACAGCGCTGGAAGCGCGGGGCATCCGGTGTGGTCGGCGCTGGCGGTGGCGGTGAATCGCGAGTATGCCGCGGCGTCCGCCGTGCTGCACGAGGGAGATGAGGTGGCGCTGCTGCCTCCGGTCTCCGGTGGTGCGGATGTTGCTGCGGTGGCTCCCATTGTGGCGCTTACGCGTGAGCACATCGATCGCGATGCGCTGGTGGCGGCGTTGCAGCAGCCGGGCGACGGCGCAGTGGTGGTGTTTGACGGGATCGTGCGCGACAACACGCGCGGGCGGAAGACGCTCTATCTCGACTATGAGGCGTATGAAGAGATGGCGCTGGACCAGATGCAGAAGCTGGCGCGCGAGGCGGGAGAGCGCTTCGCTATCGATCGCGTGGGCGTGGTGCATCGGCTGGGGCGGCTGGAGATTGGCGAGAGCAGCATCGTGATTGTTGTGACCTCGGCGCATCGCGCGGCTGCGTTCGATGCCTGCCGCTGGCTGATCGACACGCTCAAGCGCACCGTGCCGGTATGGAAGAAGGAGCACTTCACCGATGGCGCAGTGTGGAAGGACGGCGAGCCATTTCCGGCAGAGCTGCAGCCCGGTTCCTCATCATGAGCCGACTTGCGGCTGGCCTGGCGCTGGGTGCGCTTCTTTCCGCGACGGCCATGGCTCAGCAGGAGCCTACCTTCCACGTCGATGTCCCGCTGGTAAATGTTTTCGCCAGCGTGACGGACAAGGCCGGTGCGCCGATCGGCGGTCTGACGAAAGACGATTTTCAGCTCTTCGAAAACGATAAGGCGCAGACTATCGCGGTGTTCGAGCGGGATACCTCGGCGCCGCTGGCGATTGTGCTCGCGCTGGACCTGAGCGGGAGCGTGTACAAGGATTTTGCGGCGGAGCAGCAGGCTGCGCAGCGCTTCGCGAAGGATGTGCTGCGGCCGCAGGATCGCGCGGACGTGGTGGCATTCGCGGATGGCACGCGCGAGGTGACGGGCTTTACGGGCGATGCGAGGCGAATCGCCGGCGGGCTGAGTGGATTGCATCCGGGTACGGGCGGTACAGCCTTTTACAGCAGCATCTCGCTATCGTCGGGGCTGCTGCGGCCGGAGCATGGACGCCGTGTGCTGGTGATGATCTCCGACGGCGACAACACGGTGAATGGCGTGAGCTACGAGGACGCGCTGGATGAAGCGGTGCGCGACGAGGTGATGATCTATAGCATCATCGACGTGCCGGTGGCGGCGAGCGCGGGCCGTGACCTTGCCGGCGAGCACGCCATGATCACGCTCGCAGAACAGACCGGCGGACGCGCCTACTACGCCGATCAGGCATCGCTCGACCAGGTCTTTCATCGCATCGCAGATGATCTGCGCACGCAGTATCTGCTGGGCTACTATCCGCACAAGCGCGCGCCGGAGGAGCAGGGCGGTTTCCGCTCGATTGCCGTGAAGATGAGCAACGCTCAAAACAATGCGAAGTACAGCGTGCGCAACCGGCCGGGGTATTACGCCAACGCGGCGCGCTGAGCTTGTCTGAGAGCAGCAGCGGGCTTGAATAGGACTACTAACGATGGCTGCGAGGATAGAGAAAGAGACAGAGAAGCTATTCAAGAATTTGCTCAAGCATCTGAGACCTCTTTTCAAGGAACACGGTTTCCATTCTTCGGGTCAGAACTTCATCCTTGAGTCACCTGAGTGTTGGGTGATTGTCAACTTCCAGAAGAGCCGCTGGTCTGATTCTGCTGAGACCACCTTTTATGTGAACGTAGCTGCCAGTTCAAAGCGTTGGTTGGAGTTTTGCGGAGAGCCGCCCGGCCAAGCTCCACGCTACTATGCATGCGCCTGGCAGTGGCGTGCTGAGCACTTCGGGCCGGACAAGGGCATTCAAAAATGGACTCTGCGCGATGAGAACGGCGCAAGAGATGTGCTCGTCTACTTGCAACGGCTGTTTCGAGAGTTCATGTTTCCAGCAATCAAGACTATGACGACCGACATGGAGCTGCTGAATCACTCAGGCGGCTTTGAATATGTACAGTTGAAGGCACGCAGCGTGATTCTGGCTGGCACGAATCAGGTCACAGCTTTGCAGAAAACCGTCGGCACGCTGATCGAGAAATATGGCTCCCGAACTGTGGGTGGGGAAACGATAGCCCACCTGGAGTTGCTGCGCTCGAGGTATCCCGGACCGATGCATAGCATCGAGCTGTAGAGCCAATGATTTGCTGAACGACAGTTCGGGAAGTCGAGACGTGGGCCGGTACGGCCTCTCCGCCTGCGGCGCAATTTGACTGTATCCACATCGTGTTGAGGTGTGGGGCTCCCGGCGCATTGCCGATGGGCGTCGGCTACAATCGCGGCATGGTGAGTGAAAATCCGTCGCGAC
>CAVQJM010000029.1:0-305917 GCA_963712845.1 uncultured Acidobacteriaceae bacterium | reverse complement strand
TTGACGGCGAAAGAACGCGCAAAAGTTCCTGTTGCTTTCCCAACAGGGAACCGTGCCATCCTTCCTGTAGGAAACCTAAAGGTCGGTCCCGCCATGAAGGAGAAAGCCCGACGTCTTGCAAGGAACGCTCGCGCTGATGGTCCTCAAGACCCTCGATGTCCTGGGGCCGCAGCACGGCTGGGGATTGCCCGCCGCATCGAGCAGATCAGCGGAGACCTTCTGGCCCTCAACCAGGGCACGCTCTATCCCCTGCTGCTCAAGCTGGAGCATGAAGGCTCGATTGCCTCCGCAGTGGGGCGCATCGGAAAACAACCGCCGCGCCCGCTTCTATCGCCTTACCGCGGCCGGCCGACAAGCAGCTGCAGGCGGAGACCCGCGAATGGGAGCAGACCGCGGCGATCATCGCGCGCTTCTTTCGAGGTCAGAGCCGAGGCGGCCATGGCCAGAACGATCTCAGAATGGTCCATTGGTTCGCGAAGGCCAGCAAGTGCGAAGCAGCCAGCCTCCGCTGATCGATACGTTGATCGTCTCGCCGGAATACTTCCACCTGGTCGGCATGACTCTCTTGCGTGGACGCCTCTTCGTCGGACCAGGACCTTGAAGCTACGCCCTTGATCGCAGTCATCAACCAGGCCGCGGCGCGCAACTTCTGGCCGGCAAAATGGAAGGGCCAGGACCCGGTCGGCAAGCGAGTCCATTTGTTGGGCCGTTTGGGCCGTGCCAAGCCGGGCTGGACCACTATCGTCGGCGTCATTGCCGATGCACGCACAGAATCGCTCGCGGACGCCGGCATTCCGCAGATGTACTTCGACATCTACCAGCGCCCCGCCAAGTTTCTTGCGCTCTACCTGCGTGGACAAATCGATCCCGCCGCCATCTCCGCGCAGGTGCGCACACAAATCCAGGCCGTCGATCCGGAGATTCCCGTCTTCCACGCGGAGACCTTGGACGACGTTCTCTCTTCTTCGCTTTCTGTGCGGCGGTTCTCCATGGAGATGGTGGCGCTCTTTGCCGCAACCGCCCTGCTGCTCGCCGGCCTGGGAATCTATGGAACCATCTCCTTCCTGGTCCATGAGCAATCGCGCGAGATCGCCATTCGCCTCGCGCTGGGCGCGCAAAGAAGCAATATCCTCAAGATGGTTCTGCGGCAGGGCCTCACTCTGGCCGCCGCCGGCGCCGGCGTAGGCCTGGCTGGCGCGCTCATTGTTTCGCACCTCATGGCCGGATTGCTCTTCGGCGTGTCGCCTAACGATCTGACTACCTTCGCCGGCGTCACTCTTGTGCTTACCACTGTCGCCATCGCCGCCAGTTATATTCCGGCGCTGCGCGCCATGCGCCTCGATCCAATCACTACACTCCACTCCGAATGACTTTTGGAGAACAACCGCCGCGCGCGCTTCTTTGAGGTCAAAGCCGAGGACTTGCCATGAAATTCCTGCGACGCTTCTTCATTCGCCTCTCGAACTTCGCCACCGGAAGGCGCGCCGACCAGCGCCTCCAGGAAGAGATCGCCGAACATCTCGCCTTGCAGACCGAGGAGAATTTGCGTGCCGGCCTGCCGCCCGCGGAGGCACGGCGGCAGGCCGCACTGAAGCTTGGCGCGGCCCAGGCCATTCGCGAGCACCACCACGCCGAGCAGGGTCTTCCGCTTGCTGAGAATTTTCTCTTCGATCTCCGCTACGCTTTTCGAATGCTGTACCGGTCTCCCGGATTTTCGCTGATTGTCATCGCCACCATGGCCCTGGGCGTTGGAGCCAGCACCGCCATCTACAGCGTCATCGACGCCACGCTGCTACATCCCTTGCCCTACCCCAACCCCAGCGAACTGGTGCGCATAGAAGCCGATCTTCCGGGTGTGGGCGCACAGGATATTAACGTTTCGGTTCCTGAGTGGAAGGACCTGGAGAACTCGGGGATTTTTCAGTTCGTGGCCCTCGACTTTTTCGGCTCCTCGAATCTTACGGGCAGCGCACAGCCCACGCGTGTCGTGGCGAAGGTGGTGGCGCCGAATTACTTTGCGATGCTGAATGTGGGCGCGCAATTGGGGCGCACCTTCGATCCGGGCGACAAGACGCCGGGCTTCACTCCGGAGGTGGTGATCAGCGACGGGCTCTGGAAGCGCGCATTTGGCGCCGACCCGCACATTCTCGGCAAGAGTCTGCGCCTTGACAACGACGTCTATCATGTCGTCGGCGTGATGCCGCCTGGTTTTCGCGACCAGGGAAAGACCAGCGAGGAGCGGAATACGGAGCTGTGGAACGCAGCCGGTTTTGCCGCTCCGCCGTTTTCGCCTCCGCTGCGCAACACACGAGAAATGACGGCCTTCGCGCGTTTGAAACCGGGTCTGCCGCTCGAGTCGGCACAGGCACGTATCGATGCGCTGGTTGTCTCGCTGAAGAAGCAATATCCGGCGGATTATCCTGCGCAGGCCGCATGGACGGTACGCCTGGTTCCGCTCAGCGAAATGATGGTCGGCAACGTTCGCCAATCGCTCATCCTGCTCCTTGGTGCGGTAGGCCTGGTCCTGCTGATCAGTTGCGTCAATGTCGCCAATCTGCTGCTGGCACGCGCCAGCGCGCGCGGACGCGAGATGGCGGTTCGCCAGGCATTGGGAGCCGCAAGAACGCGCCTCATTCGTCAGCTCCTCACGGAGAGCTTGCTGCTCTTCGTGCTTGGCGGCATCACTGGTTTCGCGGTTCTCTTCTGCGCCAGGAAATTCCTGCTGCAATTTATTCCGGAAAGCCTCCCGCGCCTCAATGACATATCCATCAGCTGGGGAGTGCTGGCGTTTGCCATCGCCGTCTCCGTCGCCGCTGGGATCATCTTCGGGCTTGCTCCCGCGTGGCTCACAAGCCGCCTCGATTTGAACACGACGCTGCGTCAGGAAGGTCGTGGCTCCAACGGTTCCCGGCAGCGCTCGCGCTTGCGCCATGCTCTGGTGATTGGTGAATTAGCCCTCTCCCTGGTGCTGATGATCGCCGCCGGTCTTCTGCTGCGCAGCTTCCAGGACTTGTTCAGGGTTCCGCTCGGCTTTAATCCCAGCCGCGTCATGGCCATCCAGACCTGGCTGCCGTTTCCCCTCGATCCCAAAGAAGACATGTACGGCACCGCCACGCAGCAGGCCGTGATGCTGCGCGAGGTACTCCGTCGCAACCGGACGATTCCCGGCGTGCGAGAAACGGCCGTCGGCGATCTGGCGGCTCTTCCCCTCGGCCATGGTAAAGCCGATCTCACCATGTTTCCGCTGATCCGCGAAGGCCAGGACGTGCAGGGCAGCCAGCCTCCGCTGATCGATACGGCGTTCGTCTCACCCGAATACTTTCACCTGCTCGGCATGACGCTGCTGCGCGGACGCCTCTTCGTCGACCAGGATATTGAAAACACGCCCCGGGTGGGGGTCATCAATCAGGCCGCCGCGCGCACATGGTGGCCCGGTCAGGATCCGGTCGGCAAGCGCGTCCGCATGAGCGCCCACAAGCCGGACTGGACCACCATCGTCGGCGTCATCGCCGATGCGCGTACGGAATCGCTCGCGGATGCCGGCGTTCCGCAGGTTTACCTCGACATCTACCAGCAAAGCCTCATAAAAGATCTGGCGTTCTTTCTGCGTGGACAGGTCGATCCCGCCGCCATCGCCGCGCAGGTGCGCGCACAAGTCCAGGCCGTCGATCCGAACCTGCCCGTCTTCCACGCGGAGACCTTGAACGACGTTCTCTCCTCTTCGCTTTCCGTGCGGCGATTCTCCATGGACATGGTGGCGCTCTTTGCCGCAACCGCCCTGCTGCTCGCGGGCCTGGGAATCTATGGAACCATCTCCTATCTCGTCAATGAACAATCGCGCGAGATCGCCATTCGCCTCGCGCTGGGCGCGCAAAGAAGCAATATCCTCAGGATGGTTTTGCGGCAGGGCCTCACTCTGGCCGCCGCCGGCGCCGGCGTAGGCCTGGTTGGCGCGCTTATTGTTTCTCACCTCATGGCCGGCCTGCTCTTCGGCGTGTCGCCTAACGATCTGACCATCTTCGCCGGCGTCACTCTTGTGCTCACTGCCGTCGCCATCGCCGCCAGCTACATCCCGGCGCTGCGCGCCATGCGCCTCGATCCGATCACGACACTCCACGCGGAATGACTTCTTGGCACGATGACCTCAAACCCGAAGTGGCCTGCTTCACGGCCAACGAGTTCGGCGAACGCTGTGGCTCCGTCATCTTCGATAGGAAGGACACCTCGCAGATTCCCTCCATCGCCGAGCCATGCTTCCTCGCCTTCAATGCAAGGCTAACCATCACCCCGGCCACGAATCCGCAAGACCTCGCCGCAGCCGGTTCGGGAATCAAGCAAGCCGTCAAGAAGTACGGAAAGACCAGCAAGGCCTGATACCACCAAGGACAATAGATCGCTCGGAAGTCCTTTTTTCGCTCGGGTATGTCCCCCTCCCGAGATTAAACCGCTTGTCCCGCTACGACCCAACCAGACCACCGCTCATGCGGCCAGGCCCAAAGGACTCTCCTCGCCAACCGCTAACGTCCCCTGGGCGCTCTCAACATTGCGGTGGCTAAATCCTCTTGCGGGTAGGAAGTTATAGCGTGGAAACGACTCAATCGTCTTTTTTGCAGGCTTCGAGCAATCGGCACCATGATGAGCGCGAAATTGACTAAAAAGGACTGAATAATTCCCCGAATTTTGGGAAATGCACATGCAGCAAATCCGCGGGTGATCATAATTAATCGAGCCAGCGTTACTGTCCGACAGAAATTCCGCAGGTCGGAACTTTTTTTGCCATACAATATGCGTCGAATGGTCGACCACACCACGGGGGCTTGATGTCATCCAGCGTTATAGAGCTTCGAAGGCTCATCCAAGAAAACACTAGGATTCAAAAAGGTTCGTCAATCGAGGTCAACTATGTAGATGTGACGCACGCACTGGCAGACGCTATGACCAGGCAGAACCACGTTGTGTTCGGGCGTAGAGGTTGCGGGAAAAGCCTTCTTTTGGACAAGGTGCGAAAGGGTGTCGGTCCCTCCATACGGGCTATCTACATCAACTGCGAGGATTACAAGCACCATTCCTTTCCAAATGTCTTGATCGAAATTCTCGACGCGGTGTTTGAAGAGATGGAGACTCATCTCGGGGGATGGTTCGGCAAAAAGAAGGCACTACGCAGTCTGGTCGCAGGCTTAAGAAAGGAACTAGCAGAATTACGGAAGCGACAAGACGAACTCACAAGTAAGGTCACTCACAAAGAAGAGAACGAAAATAAAGGCTCAGTCACGATAGGTGCCGTACTGCCCCATGCGAAGGCCGATCTCGGCCTATCGAGCACGAGAAGAGAGTCAGTAGAGGCCGAGTATCAAAAGTTTGATGACAAAATCCGTGAACTGAATCAACTTCTGCCACGCTTGAAGAAAATGATCGAACAGTTCTTTGGGCTTTCACAAAAGGTACAGTTTTTATACATACAGCTCGACGATTTCTATCAGCTCCGCAGGCCAATTCAGCCCTATGTGGCCGATTACGTGCATCGGCTTTGCAAAGATGTTCCTCTATTCTTCAAGATCGGGACACTACGGCATGCCAGCTCACTATACGCGGACCGCGACCGCCAGCCAATTGGCGCTCAAGAGCGACATGACTACCAGCCAATAAATATCGATTACACGTTGGCTGAATACAAAAAAACGTCAGCACAGATTCGTAAGATACTTCAAGAATATACAAACAGGGCCGGGATGAGTGCCCCAGAAACCGACTCGCTCTTCAAAGGAGAGGGCTTCGACAGACTTGTTTTAGCTTCAGGTGGCGTTCCCAGGGACTTCTTGTCTCTTCTTCTGGAAGCACTCGCTGAAAAAGCAGCCGGGGACGAGCGGATCGGGAAGGATGACGTCAGAACTCTCAGCCTGAGCACATTTCAGCGCAGGATTGAAGAACTAAAGGCTGATTCCGAAGAGAAGGACCACGACGTTCTGATCCGAGGGATTTACGCAATCCGCAACTTCTGTCTTGACCGAAAGACAAATGTATTTCTGGTCGCAGACAAAACGCTCCAGGAAAAGAGCGCAATCAAAGACTTATTGAACCGCCTGCTGGACTATCGAATCATTCACCTAGTCGGTACTGCACTGACGCACAAATCGAAGTCGGGCACATTTACCGCTTACATGATTGATATCGGCGCATATGCAAATCTGAGGAAACTTGCAACCAAGTTAAAGGAAATCGACGTTACAGCGGATGACGCCAAGGAGCAATGTCGAAACGCGCCAATATTGGAGGGCGATACACTCGAGGGGTTCTTCGCATCAGCTCCAAAGGATGTCGAGAAGGCGCTGATTGAGGAAGTAAGGGACGACGCAGAGGAGGGCGAACCTTAGATGTTGACATCGTGGTAGGTCCCTTAGCCAACCAAAAACCACCGCTCATGAGCCCGTCGCAGCACCCCAGGCATAATCGGGAATCCCCGAAGCCGACCCCACCACCGCATCCGCCCCGCAGTGCGAACACACCGCCGTCTCTGAACCACCCAGTGCACAATCTCACCCGGGAAATAGATTCGCTCGCACGCGATCACCCGCACACCTCGCTCGCTTCGAATTCCATTCGGCCTCCGCGTGCACCAAAGCAGCCGATCGGCCAGCAACGCGCTATCCGGGATAGGACTGACGGGAAGCCGACCTGTGAGGACTCATCACATACGAGCGCTGAGCGGGGCAGAAATATTCTGTAACCAAACCAACTAGTTGGTAGTCTACTTGACATGCAGGGTGAAACGGCAGAGCGCATTCTGAAGGCGGCCGAAATCTTGATGATTGAGAGGGGGTATTCGGCTTTTAGCTACGCCGACATCTCCGAAGCGGTGGGAATCAAGAAGCCGAGCATCCATCATCACTTCCCGACGAAGGCTGCCTTGGCCGCAGCTGTCCTTAAGGCGCATCGCGAGAAAACAATCGAAGGAACTGAGCAGCTGGACCAACAGATCGAAGACCCCCGGAAGCGCCTTCATGCCTACGTCCAGTACTGGGAGGGATGTATCCGCGGACATACGGTTCCCTTCTGCGTTGCAGCACTCATGGGAGCGGAGCTCCCGTCATTGCCAGAGGAAGTGCAAGCCGAAGTGCGTCTACATTTCAGGGCGTTGGGCGAATGGCTCGAACGAACCCTGAAGGCAGGCGTGAAGGCGGGTGTCATCAAGCTGCAGGATTCAGCGGCAACGGAAGCTCAAACGGTGATGGCGGTCGTGCATGGGGCGATGCTCTCCGCGCGCGCCACCGGCGACTGTGAAGTCTTCAGGCTCGTGACCGGAGCAGCGCTCAAACGTATCGCTCCAACAAAGAACTAACGCGGGGCGGCCTGGCGCGGCTCCTTACCCAAATTACCTACCAACTAGAAGATAGAGAGGCTTTACATGCAATCCAACTCCACTGAATCAGCCCGCTCCCTGCGGAACCTTTACTTCGTCCGGACAGTGTTCCAGTTGATATGGGCTGCAGCTGTCCTTTCCACGGCAACTACGCAGCCGTATGTCGCTTCCATCTTGCTGATCGCGTACCCGCTCTGGGACGTCGCTTGCACGCTGTTCGATCTCATCGCCTCACGTCCTACCGAAAGCGCACGGACTTCGCAGGTCATCAATGCACTTCTGGGTTCCGCTACCGCTCTCGGGATAGCCTTAACGGTCTTTAGCAAACCGGCTTATTCCATTGCGATCTTCGGTGCATGGGCACTCGGAGCCGGCCTGCTTCAGCTCTTCGCGGGGCTCATCCGCCGTAAGCAGCTCGGTGGACAATGGGCGATGATCCTGAGCGGCGCGCAATCGACTGCAGCAGGTATTGCATTTGTACTCGGCGGCCTTGGCGGAAAGTTTCACGCGACGGACATGGGAGGCTATGCCATCTTCGGTGCGATCTACTTCCTGATCGGCGGAATTCTACTGAGTCGAAAGCTGTTACGGCGCGTGGTGGGACCAATCGCCGGCTAAGATTCTGTACGTCTCGGGAAACGCCCTTAGGATCGCCAGCGGCCTATAGCCCAGCAAATCAAGCGCACCCGTCCTAATGGGACAGCTCGCTCCAATTCCCAAACTGAACCCAAACCCACGCACCCACCCAAAAACCTGCCAGATCACCCCACCCAAATTGCTATCCTTAAATCAGGCTCACCAGAAACGAAAGCCACGGGAAGTCATTCCGTGGCTTTCGTCTTTGTAAGTCCTTTGTGTAAGTCCTTTGCCAGGACGAATTTAGCCGCAACCAGCCTGGAATGAGGTTCTTACGGTCCGGAAGGCCATTCGCACCGGGAATGAGGCAAAACCGCATCACTAAACCCAATGGAATGACGTTTTTACCGCTAAGTCCTTTCTTTGGACGATTTTAGCCCTCGGAAGAGCCGCTAAACGACAGATATGGCGGCAGTTACGAACCAGCCTCCCGCACCGGAGGGGGGAGGGTGGGGTGGTCACGTTACCCGCCGCCCCAGCCGCAGCCAGACATTAGAATGTCCTGACTCATGCCCCAGTCAGGAACCGAATCCGCCTTCGACGAAGCCGAGCGCGCCGCCGCCCTCATCCGCAAGCGCACCCCGCTCCGGCCGAAAGTGGCTATCGTCCTCGGCACCGGACTCGGCGGCTTCGCCGGCCGGCTCGCGGAGCCAGGTCGCGATCCCCTACTCCGAGATCCCGCACTTCCCCCGCCCCACCGTCGAAGGCCACGCCGGCCGCCTGGTCCTCGGCAGCTTCGCCGGCACCCCGCTCGCCGTCATGCAGGGCCGCGTCCACGCCTACGAGGGCTGCACCCCGGGCCAGGTCATCTTCCCCATCCGCGTCCTCGCCCGCCTCGGCATAAAAACGCTGATCGTCACCAACGCCGCCGGCGGCATCCGCACCGATCTCGCCCCCGGCCAGCTCGTCCTCATCAACGATCACATCAATTTCACGGGCTCCAACCCACTCGCCGGACCGAATGACCCGCGCCTCGGCGAGCGCTTCTTCGATATGTCGGACGCCTATGCGCGCCGTCTGCGCCAGCTCGCCCATCGCGCCGCCGCAGCCGAAGGCATCACCCTGCCTGAAGGCGTCTATCTCGGCCTCATCGGCCCCAGCTTCGAGACCCCCGCCGAAATCCGCGCCTTCCGCACTCTCGGCGCCGATCTGGTCGGCATGTCCACCGTCCACGAGGTCATCGCCGCCCGTCATCTCGGCATGGAAGTCCTCGGCTTCTCCTCCGTCACCAACATGGCCGCCGGCGTTCTGGGGTCGCCGGATCAGGTCGAGCCCATCGACCACGCCAGCGTCCTGGAGATCGGCGAGCGCGTCCAGCAGACGCTCGCCCGTGTGCTCGCAGCATTCGTCCCGCTGCTGGCAAAGTCTGGCTGATCTAGTACCGTTCGGTCCGCGGCGTCTACTGCCCAGAGCGCGGCATCGTAGACCGTGGGACAGGCGCAGCCTCGTGCCACGGCGGCACCGGCTTCGCACTCTGCTCCCACGCCGTCACGATCATGTTCCGCAGCTCGCTCGCCCCGGCCGCCAGCCGCTCCGCCGTGAACTGCCGCGACTCCGCTGTGCCCGCGCCCTCGAACCCGTGCGCCTTCTCCAGCTCATACACCCGCTCCACCAGTGCGTGCGACGCGCGCAGGTACGCGACGTAATCCTCGAACGGGTCGCCCAGCGTCTTCACCGGAGCCACGAACGGCGCGGCATCGGCAGCCGTGATGTTCTGGTGGACGAACCCGCTCTCCCACTGCGAGTGGATGCCCGGCGAGGTCACATACTGCTTGGGGTTCTCCTTCTCCACCCACCCGTTGTAGTTGATGGTGGTGTGCAGCGGCATCGAGCCATCGCCCACGTAATGCCCCAGCCACCCGGCATAGAAGATCGCCGCCGCTTCCACCGCCTTCGTATCCTCATGCCGGGCCGTCTGCTCCCGATACTCGCGCAGCGCGGCCTGCAGCCGCTGGTAGACCTCATTCGTGACCCACGGCTGGAGTCCCACCTTCTCCGGCCGCAGGTCTCTGGCCTGATCCGGGTGTGTCAACCCGGTGGCATAGAGTGCCGCGATGAACTCATACCGCCGCCGCGGCAGCTTGCCCACCATGTCGGCCAGTTCCAGGTCGATGAAGTGCTCCGGGGCCTGAGCGGCATTCAGCTCCGGCTCGTTGGCACTGCGCCAGCGATCGGGCTCCGGCCCCAGGTACTCGATCTCGTCGATGGCCGCCGGGGTGCGCAGGAACTCCGGCACCTCGGCGGGCAGCTTCTCAGCCGCCAGACGGTTGACAATACGGTGGCCATCCGGCCCCCAGGCAAGGGCAGGGGTGGCAGGCAGAATGCAGAACACCGCGGCAAGTACCAAGAACAGAAAGCGGAGGGCCGTGAAGCGGAACATGGGGAGGAGTATAAGCGGGGCCTCGCGAACCGCGGAAACTGCACCCGCGGCGAAGCTCAACAACACAAAATTCATGAAGGCATCGTGCCGGCCACCCTCCACAGATTGATATCCTGAAGGCTATGGCTACCAAGAAAGAACTGCTCCAGCAGCCCATCCAACACATCGACATCAAGCAGCACAATGTGGTGCCGCTGGTCGACGCCATGCAGCACATGGCTTACAGCTCTCGCGACCTCGCGCGCGCCGCCTCCATATACGAGCGCATGCTGCGCGACCAGGACTGCGGCGTCATCCTGTGTCTCGCCGGATCGCTCATCAGCGCCGGCCTGAAACAGATCTTTGTCGACCTCATCCGCAACAACATGGTGGACGCCGTGGTCTCTACCGGCGCGAACATCGTTGACCAGGACTTCTTCGAGGCGCTCGGCTTCCGTCACTGGATCGCCGATGAAGTGATGAAGGCCGGCACTGAAGACGGCAAGCTGCGCGATCTGATGATCGACCGCATCTACGACACGCTGATTGACGAGGAAGAGCTGCGCGAGTGCGATGAAACAACGCACAAGATCGCCGACTCGCTGACTCCCCGCCCCTATAGCTCGCGCGAGTTCATCCGCGAGATGGGCGCCTATCTGACGAAGAACGGCAAGACACCGCAGCAGGGTGGGGTGGACAGCATTGTGCTCGCTGCATATGAGAAGGACGTGCCGATCTTCTGCCCAGCCTTCAGTGACTGCTCCGCTGGCTTCGGTCTGGTGGCGCACCAGCACGAACGCGGCGACAAGCCGAAGGTATCGCTCGATTCCGCCAAGGACTTCTATGAGCTGACGCAGCTCAAGATCGCCAACCCCACCACAGGTCTGTTGATGATCGGCGGTGGCGTACCCAAGAACTTCGCGCAGGACATTGTCGTTGCCGCGGATATCCTGGGCACCGAGGCGCCGATGCACAAGTACGCGATCCAGATCACGGTAGCCGATGTGCGCGACGGCGCACTCTCCTCGAGCACGCTCAAGGAAGCCAGCTCCTGGGGCAAGGTAGACACCACCTTCGAGCAGATGGTTTATAGCGAAGCCACCATCGCCCTGCCACTGGTTACCGGGTACGCCTGGCACAAGCAGGCGCACGCCGAGCGCCGGGAACGTCGCTGGGCACGCCTGCTGGAACCCGTGACAGCCTGATCGTCTCACCCGTAAGAGCATGATTCCCAAAACGGTCCGCCCTTCCAGGCGGACCGTTGATCTTTCCGGCTCTCTGTGTGGGAGCAAGCAATCAAACGATTACCGAATTCCTGTATAAGAAATGCACCATTACTAGTGCAGTAACCCATAATTTTTGATTACTTAGGACAATTCTTTTGACTATCGGTAAGAGTTACCAACTATACTCACCAAGCGTTAACGCCAAAATAGCGTCCCGGAAGGTTGTTGCACCGGGTTAGGGCCGCAAGGAAACGAAATCGGCTTCTCGCCGATCGGGCTGACTCCGTAGCAGGGAATGTTTTCTCCGGGCCGGTGTTCACGAGTAAAAGTCTGTACGCAGTAGACGTAAGTTGTTGAAATTTTGGGGTCATGCGTGGTCTCCCGCGACACAAATTTCGTTTCGAGAGATGCTTCCCCATTTTGCCGAATAGGGTTTGACCTTTGCATTCTCCTATGAGTCAGCACGAACGTCTCTTCACCCATTGGCTGAGCGGCCGACCTGTGTGGCTCGCCATGTTCGCGCTCACCTTGCTATCCACCGCGTACACAGTGGTTGTCCTGATGTATTCGGGCAGTGGGCTAGTGTGGAGTCCGGCAAAGCCGATCGTCGTCTTTGTGGCGTGGGGTGCGATGCAGACCTGCTTCGCGGTGGTCTGTCTGCTGAAGTTACGCCACGAACGCCAATTGCGTTCCGCATTAGAGGATAACGGAAGTGCTGAGGAAGCGGCGACGAAGGCAGCCGAGAGCTCGGCGGAGATTCGGTACCAGGACTACTTCGAAAACCTCACCGAGATGATTGCGATGCTCTCCGCAGAGGGCAAGTACCTCTACGTAAACTCCGCATGGCAGCGGTATTTCGGGCGCGATGCTGAATCTGCCCGGGCCTTGGAGGGCTTCGCGTCCGCCTTCCCGTTTGCCATCCAGTCGCAGGCTCTCGCGATCTTTGAGCGCGCCCTGGCAGGCGAACACATCGAGCAGGTGCATCTGCGCATGGAGGACTCCGCGGGACGCACCCGGGAGATGGAGGCCAGCCTCTTCGGCTTGCGCGAGGCGGGACGGCCGCGCGCCGTGCGCTGCATCCTCCGCGACGTCACGCTTCGCAATCAGCGCGAGCGCCGCCTGGCCATGCAACTAGGCGTCGGGCAAGTGGTGCAGGAGGCATCGACAGAGGATTCGTTGCCCCGCATCCTCGCCGCCCTGGGCAGTCATCTCGGTTTCGATCTGGTCGAGCTGTGGCGGGCCGATACCGGCCACCAGGTGCTCCGCTACGGCAGCATGTGGATGGCCGCCGACTGCGTCTTCCCCTCCACCCTGGCAAAGAGTTCGATCAGGGAGTTCGTACCGGGAGAAGGCTTACCGGGCCAGGTCTGGATGCAAGGCACGTCCATCTGGGTCGAGGATATTCGTACCGATGTCCGCTTCAACACCCGCGACGGGGCGAAATCGGATGGACTGGTCACCTGCTGGGGCGTGCCCGTTCGCGTAGGCAATCAGGTCATCGCGGTCATCGAGTTTTACAGCCGCAAGCGCATGGCGGCAGAAGTCGAGATCATGGCGACGGTGGAAACCGTCTGCGCCTCCATCGGCCAGTTTCTCGGTCGCTCGGTTCAGGAGAAGCGCGTCACCGAGCTGAATCGCCAGAAGGAATCCATCCTGAACACAGTGGCGGATGGCATCCTTGGCACCGACCAGCACGGCCGCGTCACCTTTGCCAACCCGGCGGCGGCCCGCATGCTCGGCACGGTCCCCAATGCGCTCACGGGGCGCTTTGTACACGCCATCGTCCACGAAGATGTGTATGGCAGTCCCACCGCCTGCGCCTCGCACTGCTACATCCGTCGCGGCCTCTTCGCCAAGGACGGTGCACACGGACAGGACATTTTCTACCGGCCGGACGGCAGCTCCTTTCCGGTCGAGTTCACGCTGACGCCGATGCAGGCACAGGGCAGCGGAACCGGCAGCGTCCTGAACTTCCGCGACGTGAGCCAGCGGCAGGCCCTCGATCGCATGAAGGACGAGTTCGTCTCCACCGTCAGCCACGAGCTGCGCACGCCGCTGACTTCGATCCGGGGATCGCTCGGATTGCTCTCCACCGGTCTTCTGGGCGAGGTAAACGAGAAGGCTGCCAACCTGCTGCGCATCGCCGTCAACAATTCCGACCGCCTGGTGCGTCTTATCAACGACATTCTTGATCTGGAGCGCATGGAATCCGGCCGCGCGCCTCTCAGCTTCCGGACCTGTTCGCTCTCCGAGCTGGCGCAGCAGGCTATCGAAGCAGTCACGCCGGTCGCCGACAACGCTTCCGTCAAACTGGTTCTTCGTGCCTCTGCTGTCGAGTTCGTCGCCGATCCGGACCGTCTGCAACAGGTGATGACGAACCTGCTCAGCAATGCCATCAAGTTCTCTCCGCCCGACTCGACAGTCACGGTCAGCATCGAGCGATCCGAAGAAGGCGCTTCTTTGAGCGTCGCCGACGAAGGGCGCGGCATCCCGGCGGACAAACTGGAGACTATCTTCGACCGCTTCCAGCAGGTAGACGCCTCGGACTCCCGCCAGAAGGGCGGCACCGGCCTGGGACTCGCCATCTGCCGCACCATCGTGGATCAGCACGGAGGACGCATCTGGGCGGAGCAGAATCCTGCACGCGGCTCTATCTTCCGCATGTTCCTGCCGGCGGATCCTCAGCAGGCGCGGCCGGAACCGCTTCCCACCGCCGAGCGGGAGACGGTGCTCATCAGCACCAGCGATGGCGAGACGCGTACCAGCCTCGCCGCCAGTCTCCGCTTCCACGGTTACAACGTCATCGAAGCCTCCACCGGACGCGAGACACTGTCCCATGCGCAGCGGCAGGCGCCGCGTGCCGTGCTGCTGGACCTTACATTGCCGGATATGTCGGGATGGGAGGCGCTGCGCATCCTGAAGGAAGAGCCCGGCACTTCAGAAGTCCCGGTCATCATTCTGAGCGCACACGCCATCAGCAAATCCTCCACTCTCGGGCTGGGCGCGGATGGCTGGCTGCAGGTGCCCGCGCAGGAGACGGATCTTCTGGAGGAGCTCTCGTCGGTGCTGAACCGGCAGAAGACCTGGGCCGAGATTCTCCTGGTGGAAGACGATCTCGATCTCGCGCGCGTCATCAGCGCCACCTTTGAGCGCGCCGGGGTCCACGTTCTGCACGCCAGCACACGTCAGGCAGCACTGGAGATGTGTGCCTCCTTCACGCCCAACCTGATGATCCTGGACGTTGGTCTGCCGGATGGCGACGGCCTGAGCCTTGTGGAACGGCTGCGGCACCATCCCGAACTGCGCTCTCTCCCACTCCTCGTGTACTCGGCGCGCGATTTGAGCGATGCCGAACGTGCACAGCTTCAGCTCGGTCCAACGAACTTCCTTACCAAGGCTCGAGTCCAGGCCCAGGAGGTGGAGTCATTAGTACTTGCCATGTTGCGTGCACCCTCTCAGAATGTGCACACCTCCGGATTCGCAGTCCCTGGAGTGCCGTCCTTTATGGTTTCAAATTCCTATGACACGCCGCATACTCATCATTGATGACGAAGAAGACATCCGTCAGGTCGCTGGATTAAGCCTGGAGACGGTGGCTGGCTGGGAAGTGCTCCTGGCCAATTCCGGGTTGCAGGGCATGGAGCGCGCCGAGACCGAGCAGCCAGACGCTATCCTATTGGATGTGATGATGCCGGCGATGGACGGCCCCACCACGTTCCTGCAGTTGCAGAAGAATCCGAACACTGCAAAAATTCCAGTGATTTTGCTGACTGCCAAGGTTCAGGGCTCCGATCAGCGCCGTTTTGCGGAACTCGGCGTCGCAGGGATTCTCTTTAAGCCCTTCGATCCACTTTTGCTCTCCGCGCAGGTCTCACAGGCTCTGGGATGGACTCAGATACATTAGGAGACTTCATGGCAGATATTCGCTCCCCTCACGCCGCTCCTGAAGAGGTTACGGGAAAGCTTCACGACCTGCTCGCGACGCTCTGGGCGCGCAGCCGTCAGACCATCAGCGAACGCGTGGAGGTGCTGCGCGCAACGCACCGCAGCTTGCGCACCAACCCGGCGGATAAGAAGGCACGACGCGCCGGAGCAGATGCGGCTCACAAACTTGCCGGCATTCTCGGCACCTTCGGACTGCCTGACGGCACCAATCTCGCACGACGCGTCGAGTTGCTGCTGGAATCGTCCGCACCCCTCCGCCCCTTTGATCTGGAAGGGTTGCAGCAAACCATCGATCAACTCCAGCAGATGATCGAGGCCAAATCGAAAGACGCCGGCAAACGCCGCGCCTGAAGCGCGCATCCGTGGCGGTGTAGACTCATCGTTTGGCACATCCGCTCTCAGAAAACGACAGGTCCGGCAACCAAACTCGCATTGACTCTCGCACTGACTCTGCAGACCAGTTGGGACTGCTTTTCCCTCCCTCCGAGCGGCCACAGGAATCGCGGCGCATCTGGACCGTGGGGGCACTCGTCGCAGAGATCCGCGGCCACGTCGAGCGAACCTATCCCGACTGCTGGGTCGAAGGCGAAATCTCCAATCTGCGCAGCGCCGCCTCCGGACACCTCTATTTCACGCTGAAGGATGAGCATGGGCAGCTCCCCGTGGTGCTCTTCCGGCGGCAGGCGACGCTTCTCCGCTTTCGCCCCGAGGCAGCGTTGCGCGTCCTGGCGCGTGGCCGCATCTCCATCTACGAAGAGCGCGGCCAGTTGCAGCTTATCGCCGAGACGCTGGAGCCGGTAGGCGCCGGATCGCTGCAGCTCGCATTCGAGCAGCTGAAGCAGAAACTGCAACAGGAGGGGCTCTTCGACGCCTCGCGCAAGCGTGACCTGCCGCCCTTCCCACGCTGCATCGGCATCGTTACGTCGCCCTCTGGCGCTGTCATTCACGATTTCCTCAACATCGCCGCGCGGCGACATGCTGCTCTCGATGTGCTGCTCTATCCCGCCACAGTGCAGGGCGAGCAGGCGGCTGCCGAAATTGTCTCCGGCATTCATTATTTCAATCGGGCAATGAACGTCGATGCCATCGTCATTGCGCGGGGTGGCGGGTCAGCCGAGGATCTTGCCGCGTTCAATACCGAGCTGCTCGCCCGCGCGATCGCCGGGTCCGCAATTCCCGTGGTCTCCGCAGTCGGACACGAGACGGACTTCACCATCGCCGACTTCGTTGCCGACTTGCGTGTTCCGACCCCCTCTGCCGCGGCGGAGTTGCTGACCGCAATGCAACACGGAGTAGAAGAGCGCATCGATGCGCTGCAGTTGCGTCTGCTGCGGGCCTGCCGCTACAAGATCGCGCTGGCGGAGCGCCGCTTCGCCGACGTGTCGCCGCAAGCGACCATCGCGCGCGTACGTAACCGGCTGGATCGCGCACAGCAGCGTGTGGACGAGCAGCAGTTCCACCTGATCGGCTCATGGCAGGAGCTGTTGCACGCGAAGATGATCGAGCTACAGCGGCTCCACGGACGCTTGATGCAGCAGAGCACCTTCCAGGCACTCCGCTCGCGCGCCGAGCTTTGCGCAACCGCCACACAGCGGCTGCATCGCGCACTGCAGCGGCGCCTGCTCGCGGCCCAGCGCACAGTCGAGGCACTCTCCAATGGGCTGCTGCTGCAATCGCCCTCGCATCGCTGTCATCGCCTGCGCCAGACAGTCAATCATCTGGGATCGCGAAGCAGTCGCGCGATAGTAACCGGCATCGAACGCTCGCGCGCGGCTCGGAATGCACTAGACGGCCAGTTGCATGCGCTCTCACCGATCGCCGTTCTCGACCGCGGCTATAGCCTCACATTTGCACCCGACGGTCAACTGGTACGTGAGAGCTACGCGGTCACCACGGGCGAGACCTTGAAGACCCGGCTGGCGCGAGGCACAGTGACAAGCACAGTGGTACACACAGAAGACGGGATATGAGAAAGCTTTTTGGAACAGATGGAATTCGCGCAATTGCGGGTGAGCCTCCCCTGGACCCGCACACCGTTCACGCAGTTGGGCTCGCTCTCGCCCACACGCTGAGCCACCACATCGCTCAACCCCGAGTGCTGCTAGGCAGCGATACCCGCGAGTCCAGCGAGTGGATCAGCGCGGCCATCGGCGCCGGACTGAGCCACGGCGGAGCCGTTGTAGAGAGTGCCGGTGTCATTACGACACCGGGCGTCGCCTTCCTGGCGCGGAAGCATGGCTTCAGCGCGGGGGTTGTTATCTCCGCTTCGCACAATCCCTGGCAGGACAACGGCATCAAGGTCTTCGGCGGCGATGGTTACAAGCTGCCCGACGAACAAGAGCTGGAGATTGAGAATGAAATCTTCCGGCGGCTGGCCGATGTTCCATTCGCACCCGAGACTTCCACCGCGCTTCCCATCCAGCCTCGCTACCGCCGCGACTACGAGGTCTTCCTCCGCCAGGTAGTGCCCGCTCTCAATCTCCGCGGCAAAAGTATTGTGCTCGATTGCGCCAACGGCGCTGCGTCGGCCATCGCCCCCGAACTCTTCGCGACACTGGGCGGCACGCTACACCTGACTCACTCTCGTCCGGATGGACGCAACATCAACGAGCATTGCGGCGCACTGCATCCGGAGATTGTCGCGGCAGAGACCATCACGCGGAAAGCGGACATGGGCATCACGCTCGATGGCGACGCGGACAGGGCCCTCTTTGCCGATGCGAACGGAAAGGTGGTCAACGGCGACGCCGTGCTGCTGCTCGCCGCGCGTGATCTCCAGGCACGCGGCGAGCTCAAGGACAACACAGTCGTCGCCACCACGATGTCGAATATGGGCCTCGAAGCGGCACTTGGCGCGACGAAGATCCGCATGCTGCGCGCACCCGTCGGCGACAAATATGTGTTGCAGATGATGCGCCAGCACAGTGCCACCCTGGGCGGCGAGCAGTCCGGGCATATCCTTTTTCCCTCGCACAGCACCACCGGCGATGGCCTGCTGACAGCGCTGCTAGTCCTCGACATCGTGCAGCGCTCCGGGAAGGCGCTGCACCAGCTCGTTGCCGACCTGAAGGTCTTTCCGCAGGTGATCGTGAATGTGCGGGTCCGCGAGAAGCAGCCACTGGAACAGATTCCAGAGGTGAGCAAGCGCATTCAGGAAGCGGAGACGGCACTGAAGGGCAACGGACGCGTTGTTGTGCGTTACAGCGGCACAGAGGCGCTGGCGCGCGTGATGATCGAAGCAGAGTCGCGCGAGGAAATGGAGCGGCACGCTGAACGCATTGCGCAGGCGATCCGCAGCACGCTCGGCGTCTGAACTAACCTTTCAGGTCCCGCCAGTTCTCACCCACGCCGACGTCGGCCACGATCGGCACATTGAGCTCGATCACGTGTTCCATTTCGTCCTTCACCAGCGTGCGCACGTCGTCGACCTCAACCTCCGGTACGTCGAACAGCAGCTCGTCATGGACCTGCAGCGTCATCTTGGTCTGCATCTTCTGCTCGCGCAGTTCCCGGTCAATGCGGATCATCGCGATCTTGATCAGGTCCGCGGCGGTGCCCTGCAGTGGGGTGTTCACGGCCGTGCGCTCGGCAAATCCGCGCAGATTGGGATTGCGGCTCTGCATATCTGGAATCGGCCGCACCCGGCCAAACAGTGTGCGGACCTGCTGCGTTGCGCGCGTCTCTTCGAGTAGGCGATCGATGAATTGGCGCACGCCAACATACCTGGCAAAGTACGTCTCGATGTAAAGTCTGGCCTCCGCCTGCGGAATATTGAGATTCGCCGCGAGCCCAAACGGCGAGATGCCGTAGACGATGCCGAAGTTGACCGCTTTCGCGCGATTCCGTGTCTCCTTGCTCATCGAGCTCGCGGGAACGCCGAAGACTTCGGATGCTGTCAGCGTGTGGATGTCCTGTCCCGCTCGATATGCCTGCACCAGCAGCGGATCGTCAGAAAAGTGCGCCATCAGCCGCAGCTCGATCTGCGAGTAGTCCGCCGACAACAGCACACGGCCCGGACTGGCGATGAATGCGGCGCGAATCTCTCGACCCTTCTCCGTGCGAATGGGGATGTTCTGCAGATTTGGATTGGTGGACGAGAGCCGTCCCGTCGCCGTGCCCACCTGGTTAAAGGTGGTGTGCACTCGTCCTTCGCTATCGGCAAGCAGTGGCAACGAGTCCACATAGTTCGACTTCAGCTTGGCCAATTGCCGATATGCCAGCACCTGCGCCGCCACTGGATGGTGCACCGCCAGCTCTTCGAGCACATCCTGCGCGGTCGAAACAACCTTGCCCTTGCCATATTTCAGCGGCTTGGGCAGCTTCATCTTGTTGAAGAGGACGTCGCCTAGTTGTTTGGGCGAATTCAGATTGAAGCGCTGCCCAGCCTGTTCAAGGATCTGCTCACTCACCTCAGACATCTCGGTAGTTAGCTCCTTCGCCAAGACCGCGAGTACATTCACATCGATCCGGACACCCGCGCGCTCCATTCCCAGGAGCACCGGTACGAGCGGCATATCGATCGTCTCGTAGACCTCCAGGGCGCACATCGCTTCCACATCGCGCCGCATGATCGCAGCCAGCGCGCGGATCGCAGCAGCCTGCTCCGGCAGTTGCCGCTCGCCCTCCTGGGACAGCGGAGTACTCGTGAAGCGTGCCGCCACGTCCGCAAGGCGATGCGCGGCATGCGTAGGGTTGATAAGGTACGAGTAGAGCATCAAATCATCGCGGACATTTGCAATCGCGATGCCGTGTTCATCTAAAGTGCGTACCGTCGCTTTCAGGTCGTGCACGCTCTTCGGCACTGCGGCGTCTTCCAGAAGTTCTTTAAGGCGCGCGCCATGCGCCGATGTAAGAGACACGCGCAAAGCGCGGCCCTCCTCCGCGGACACCGCGACACAATGCTCCAGTTCCGCCAATGTCTCCGCACTCTCTGCGTGCTCGATGGTGTCCAGTAAAGAGAGATTACGCAGCATTGGCGCCTCTTCCTCCACGGCCTCCGTCTGCGCTTCGCTCACCTGTTCAGCCACCGCTTCCAGAAAGGTCACGTCGACGGCAACCGCGAAACCATCCCGCGCGGCGGAGAAGAACCTCGCGTACTCCTCCTCCGTCGGCGCAACGATCAACTCCGCGTGTGTCGCATCGATCGCAGGCGCCAGTTCCTTCAGCAGCGTCGTGAACTCAAGCTCATTGAACAGCGCTCTCGCCGCAGCCACATCCGGCTCCTGCGTCTGCATGCGATCCGGTTCCAGGTCCACCGGAACGCTGCAGTGAATGGTCACCAGCTCCTTGCTCAACAGGATGTTGTCACGATTGTTCTGTAGAGACTCGCGGTAGCTTTTCCGCTTCACCTCATCCGCACGATCAAGAGCCGCTTCGAGCGAGCCGAATTGCTGGATCAGTTCTATCGATCCCTTATCACCGATTCCGGGTGCACCCGGAATGTTGTCGATCGAGTCGCCACGCAACGCCATCACATCGATCACCCGCTCCGGCGGCACGCCCAGCGTCTCCTGCACCGCGGCCGCATCGAGCACCAGGTTGTCCTTCGCCGGATTCAGCACCAGCACATGCTCCGTCACCAGTTGCATCATGTCTTTGTCGTTCGAGACGATGTACACCTTGTGGCCGGCAAGCTCCGCCTTGTGCGACAAGGTCCCGATCACATCGTCGGCCTCAAAGCCTTCGTACTGAATGATCGGTATTTGAAAGGCTTCGAGAGCCCGGCGGATATACGGAATCTGCAATACCAGATCGGCCGGCATCTCCGTGCGGTTCGCCTTGTAGCCTTCGTAGGCAACCTCATCGAACTGCTGGGTCTTGATATTGAACTTGCGCACCGATGTCATGGCCTTCGCGCGCTCATCGCGAAAGACGGGCGTCGTGGTGTCGAAAATGGCCGCGAAGTAGTGCGGCGAGAAATCCCGGCGCAGCTTGTTGATCATGTTCACGAAAACATACGTGGCTGCCGTCGGCACGCCGCTGCGTGTAGACATGGGTCGCTGCCGCTGCATCGCGTGATAAGCGCGGAAGATGAAGGACATCGAGTCCAGCAGAAAAATTGGCGGCTTTTCTTCGGTATTCGGCATGGCGCTCCAGCTTATGAGATGAACATGCAATCGCCGTAGGAGAAAAATCTGTAGCGCTCTTCTACCCCATGACGGTAAGCGGCAAGTGTACGATCTCGCCCGACGAAGGCCGAAACCAACATCAGCAGCGTCGATTGGGGCAGATGGAAGTTCGTAAGCAGCGCATCTACTGCGCGAAAGCGAAAGCCCGGCGAGATGAAAATGCTGGTGGACCCGGAGTGGGCATGTATCCGTCCACCGGCGTTTAGGGCAGCGCAGTGCTCAAGGGTGCGAACAGTCGTCGTCCCCGCAGCCACGACACGCCGGCCATCATGGCGCGCCGCGTTGATCTCTTCCGCACATTCTGCGGAGAGCTCGTATCGCTCGCTGTGCAGAGTGATCTCTGCCGTCTCTGCAACTCGCACCGGCTGGAAGGTGCCGAGACCGACGTGCAGCGTGATGGTGCAAACTGTCACGCCCGCGGCGCGAATTTGCTCGAGCACCTGTGGCGTAAAGTGCAGTCCTGCGGTAGGCGCTGCCGCAGAGCCGCGTGGCTTCGCATAGACCGTCTGGTATCGGTCGCGGTCAAGCGCCCCGTCGTCGCGATGAATGTACGGAGGCAGGGGCATGTGTCCGAGCGCGTCCAGGCGCCGGTCGAAATCTTCCACCGGTGTAAAACGCAGCGCCCGCTCGCCGCGCTCTCCCGCTGCGACAATCTCGGCGTGAAGCACCGCATCGCTCTCGCCAGCAAACTCAATCCCGTCGCCCACCCGCAGCTTGCGGCCGGGCTTCACCAGAGCGTTCCACTCCCACGTATCGATCTGTTCGGTGAGCAGCACTTCGATGCGTCCCGCCACAGCCTCGTCTTCATCCGGGCGGCGCGTTCGCGATCCATACAAGCGCGCGGGTATCACACGCGAATCGTTGAGCACCAGGACGTCGCCTGCGCGAAGCTGCTCCGGCAAGTGCGCAAAGACGTCATCCCTCCATGCGCCCGTTGCGCGGTCCAGCAGGAGCATACGCGATCCGCCGCGCTCCTCAGACGGTTCCTGCGCAATCAGTTCTTCGGGCAACGTAAAGTCAAAGTCGGAAACCAGCACTAGCCGATTCTAGTGGGCGGCGCGCACACGGTCAGGGAAGTGCGCTTCCGCCAGCAGACGCAACCGTTCGAGCGTCGCCTCGACGGCAAGCCGCGTCTCCTCTTCCCTTGCCCCTGCTTCCGGGGGCGGTATCGGACGGCCCCACACCATCACAACCCGCGAAAAAGGTTTTGGCACCAGCAGAGCGTCCCACGATCGCAGAACCCAGGCCCGCTGCGGTAAAAGATAAAAGCTGTTCACCGGTAATTCGGTCAGTCGCGCCAGCCTGGTGACGCCCGGCTTGAGAAGGTAGCGCGGACCCCGGGGACCATCGCCGGGAATCACCGCGGTGGCTCCATCGCGAACGGCGCGAGCCAGAGCCCGCAATCCACCGGCCCCGGCACGTGAGCTCGAACCGCGCACTGTCTCATAGCCCATGCGTTCGATGGTGCGCGCGATCAGTTCCCCGTCGAAGCTCGCGCTGATCAGCAGCGTGGTCCGTGGCCTTCCGCGAAAGAAGCAGGCAGCAGGCAGCAGACATCGATGCCAGAAGCACCACACGCTGGCCTCGCCTGGCTGATCGGCGCGGCCTCCTTCTTCCAGAATTTCCTCATAGCGCAAGGTCGCATGTAGCAGCCGCAGCAGCACCGCGACCAGTGGCGGCACAGTCCAGAGCATCCATCGCTTCTGCCAGGTCAGCGTATGCGGTGTCGTTTGATCCATGCTGTGGTTGGAAGTGCCTGCAGTGTAGCAGTCCGATGCGGCGCTACTAGAGCATTTTCGGCATAGGCGTAGATCGTTCAGCGATCGCTCTCTCGGATTTCCTTAAAGGAAGAGCCGCGCCGAGTGAATCTCCGCAAGACGCAGTATTGCCGAAAATGCTCTAGCATCAGAGCGTGCTCGCGATCGATACGCCCGTTCAGTTCATCAAAGGCATCGGGCCGCGCATCGCGGAGTCGCTTGCAGAAAAGGGCGTCGCCACGGCGGAAGACCTGCTCTATCATCTCCCCTTCCGCTACGAGGATCGTGCGAATCCGCGGACCCTGCATGAGTTGGTCGCCGGCGAGATGGCGAGTGTGATCGGCGAAGTACGCGGGTCCGTCCTGCTGCGCACGAGAGCCATGCCGATCTTCGAGATGACGCTGGGCCAGGGCACCGGCACGCTGAAGTGCATTTGGTTCCGCGGCACGTATCTGAAGGACCGATTCCAGTCCGGGCAGACCGTCGCCGTCTTCGGCAAGGTGGAAGCATCGCGATCGTCGCGCGGCTTCAAGATGATCCAGCCGCAGTTCGAGATACTTCCCGAGGCGACGGAAGAGCTCAGCAGCCTGGAGATGGGACGCATCACGCCGATATACGAGAGCCTAGGCGGAACAAAGCTGGGACCGCGTTGGGTGCGAAGGCAGCTCTACACGCTGCTGGGCGAGCTGCGCGGCCGCATTCCGGAGACGTTGCCCGCGGCGGTCCTCGAACGGCTCGGGCTGCCGTCGCGCGATACGTCGCTGCAACATGTACATTTCCCCGATGCCACGACTTCCCTGAGCCAGTTGCAAAGCGCACGCACCGCAGCTCATCGCCGGCTCATCTTCGAGGAGCTGTTCTTCCTCGAGCTCGGTCTCGAGATCAAGCGCCGTAAGGCCAAGGAGCGGGCCGGCATCGCCTTCGCGCCCAATGAGCAGGTGCGTGCCGCGTTGCGCGAGGTGCTGCCCTTCCATCCCACCGCGGCGCAGAAGCGCGCCCTGAGCGAGATCGTCGAGGACATGAAGCAGCGGAGTCCCATGCGCCGGCTGCTGCAGGGCGATGTCGGCTCCGGCAAAACCATCGTTGCGCTGCAGGCGATGCTCATCGCCATCGAGAATGGCTACCAGGCGGCGTTGATGGCGCCCACCGAGATTCTGGCAACGCAGCACTACCTCGCCGCGCGCAAGCTGCTGGAACGCGCAACGCGTGACTATCGCATCACTCTACTGACCGGTTCGCTCGACGTGCATCACAAGCGGGCAGCACGCGGACGCATCGCGAACGGCGAAGCAGACCTGATCATTGGTACGCACGCGCTGATCGAGGAGAAGGTTGACTTCGACCGGCTCGGCCTGGTCGTTGTCGATGAGCAGCACCGCTTCGGAGTGATGCAGCGCTTCCGGCTGATGAAGAAGCCCGGTCATGGGGAGCCCGACGTGCTGGTGATGACCGCAACACCCATCCCGCGCACTCTCGCCCTCTCGCTCTATGGCGATCTGGACCTGAGCGTGCTGGATGAGCTGCCCCCGGGGCGCACGCCGATCATGACCCGCCGCGGCAGCGACGACCGGGCAGACGAGGTGTGGCGGTTCGTGCGCAAGCAGGTCGCGGCAGGGCGGCAGGCGTACATCGTCTACCCCGTTATTGAGGGCCCCAGCGACGATCAGCCGGAGCTGGACTTCCCTGCTCCGGAGGAGCCTTGCGCGAAGCCCGGCAAACGCGCGAAAACGCCTTCGCTCTTCGAGCGCCCTACGCTCAAGGCCGCCACCCAGATGTACGAGGAACTTCGCGATGGGGCGCTCGCAGGACTGCGGATCGGCCTGCTGCACGGCCGCCTCAGCGCGGACGACAAGGAGATCGTGATGCGGCGCTTCCAGCGCGGCGAACTGGATGTGCTGGTCTCGACCACGGTGATCGAGGTGGGTGTCGATGTGCCGAACGCGACCGTGATGGTCATCGAGCATGCCGAGCGCTTTGGGCTGGCCCAGCTGCACCAGTTGCGCGGACGGGTAGGCCGGGGGAGTGCGAAGAGCTACTGCCTGCTGATGACCGGAGGCCGGGTGTCTGCGGAGGCGGAGCAGCGGCTGGATGCTATGGTACGCACTCAGGATGGGTTCGAGCTGGCGGAGCTGGACCTCGCACTGCGGGGGCCGGGGGAGTTCTTCGGCACGCGGCAGGCGGGGCTGCCGGACTTCCGCGTCGCCAACCTGCTCCGCGACCGGGAGCTGTTGGAGCTGGCCAAACACGAGGCTTCCGCGTTCGTCGCCAGCGGCGGCGCGGAAGCTACTGAGGCGGAGCGGGCCATCGTGGCTGCACGGCTGAAGCAGGCCTGGCAGCGGCGCTATGGCCTGGTGGAGGCTGGCTGATGGTTATCGGCACCGGTATCGATGTAGTGGAGATCGAGCGCGTGGCGCACTCCATCGAGCGGTACGGCAGCCGCTTCCTGGAGCGCGTCTATACGGCCGGCGAGATCGCCTATTGCCAGCGCAAGCGGCGCAACGCGGCGGAGAGCTTCGCTGCGCGGTTTGCGGCGAAGGAGGCGGGGGCGAAGGCGCTGGGCACGGGGATCGGCTTCGGCGTGACCTGGCGGGAGCTGGAAGTTGGCCGCGAGCCCGCAGGACGGCCGCTGCTGCTGCTGCATGGCCGTGCGGCGGAGGTTGCCGCGTCGCTGGGCGTGCGGCGCAGCTCGCTCTCGATTACCCACACGAGGACCCAGTCGATGGCGCTGGTGATCCTCGAGGATTGAGGGAAGCTGCGACGGTGGCGAATGGTGTCTCATCCAACGGCATGGTGAGCCGGGGCGGCGGCGTCATTTGGTACTCTCATCCGTAGTGTTGTTGTGCTTCATCCGAGTGCGTCTACTTCGGGAATGACCAGCGAGGTTCTGTGCCCAGTCAACAGGAAGTGCAGTGGTCGCAACTGAAGGTGGGAGTGCTGGTGATTGTCGCGCTGGTCGCGCTGACAGCACTGATCTTCCTGATGTCCGGCAGCACGGGCGGCATCTTCGCCGGCAAGATCACGCTGCGTTCCTACTTCGAGAATGCTGCAGGCCTTAAGGTGGGCGCCCCGGTAAACCTGGAAGGCGTGACCATCGGCAATGTGAAGCAGATCCGGATCTCGGGCGCCCGCAAGCTGACGCCGGTTGAAGTCATCATGAAAGTCAGCACCCGGTACACCGAGGACGTTCGAGAGGATTCGAAGACCAGCCTGGATACCATCGGCGTGCTGGGCGACACCGTAGTCGACATCGATTCCAAGCACGCGATCGGACCGCGGGTGAAGGACAATGACGAGTTGAGCACGACCGAAAGCCCGAACCTCTCGGACGTGATCAAGTCCAGCCAGGGCACCATCGAGCAGGTGAACACGATCCTGGCCAAGATCGACAGCCTGGTCGATGCATTGAACACCGGCAAAGGTTCCGTCGGCCAGCTCATCAACGATCCCGCCCTCTATAACAAAGCCGTGCAGGCGGTCGATCAGCTCTCGAAGATGAGCGCGGATCTGAGCGCAGGCAAGGGGACGATCGGCAAGTTGCTGACCGATGACACGCTGTACAACCACGTCAACGACACCACGGCGCGGCTGGACCACATCACAGCCGAGATCGACAGCGGCCAAGGTTCCATCGGCAAGCTGCTCAAGGACAAGACGTTCTACGACAACCTGAATCAGACGGTGACGAATGCCAACGCCCTGATCGCCGATGTCAACCAGGGCAAGGGCACGATCGGAATGCTGGCGAAGGATCCGGAGTTCCAGGCCAAGTTCCGCGACTCGATCGACAAGCTGGACTCGATCATCGACAAGATCAACAGCGGCCAGGGGTCGATCGGTCAACTGGTGGTGAACCCATCGCTCTACAACAACGCCGACGCCATGCTGGCTGAGACCCGCAACCTGGTGACGCAGATCCGGGAGAACCCCAAGAAGTACCTGACCTTCCACGTCAAGGTCTTCTGACCGCGCTGCAAGGCTGTCGTGGCGAAGCAGGGTAACGTGACCTACCCCACCCCCCTCCCCGGTGCGGGAGCCTGGTCTGCAAGTCTTCCATTATCAGTCGATTAGAGTGCGTCCCGCGACCTAAAATCCTCCAAACAAAGCACTTAACGCTAAATTCGTCCCATCAAAAGACTTAAGAGGGCGTGTCGGCCGACGCCTGAACACTCCGGCTCGGCCCTTGGATCTGCCCTATCTCAAGGCTAGCAAATCAGGCGTGGGCAAATGGCAAAATTTGCAGGACAGCAGGCCTTCTAAAGGCTGGCATTCCCGAATCTGAATTTTCCTGACCTTCCCGTCTTAGCGACACGGGCGGAGGCAGGAATATCCGAGCATGCGCTCGCTTCCCAAATTTCGCCGTTCAGACCGATTCAGTCGCCATTTGACTGAACTTTCATTTTCTCCGGATTGCCGACTGGTTTAGTCTTCTTTAAATCAGGACTGATTCAGTCCTATTGATTCTTTTTCCGGAAGGCTACCCCATGACGCGCCGTTATTCTCCCTGGCCGCGCCGTGCTCTTTGCTCGGCTGTCTGTTCCTCACTTTGCCCGCTACGCCATGCTTCGCGCATCCGCTACCGGCAACTGACGATTCGGCCTCCAATGCCGCTTCTGCGCCCCTCCCTTCTGCTGAAAAGCCTGGCATGGTTCGCGTGGAAGGCGTGATTCAGGATGCTTCGGGCGGAGTTCTGCCGGGAGCGAAGGTGCACTTTGCCGGCGCAGCGGGAGCGGCAGCCGATGTGGTGGCGGACGGATCGGGAAACTTTCATGTCGATCTGCCGGCGGGGACGTATCGCGTCTCTGCAGTGGAAGCCGGCTATCAGCAGGTGGAGCAGCCGCTGGAGCTGCATGCGGGCGCGCCGATGCGGCTGACCTTGACCTTGAAGATCCAGAACAACGTGGAGAGCGTAACCGTCACTGCATCCGATGGGTATGCGACCACAGTGCAGACGACCGGGAGCCGTGTGCCGATACGGGTGCTGGACCTGCCGCAATCCACCTACACGGTGACCCATCAACTGCTGGAAGACCGTGGCGTCGACAGCCTGAAGGATGCGCTTGCCGGCGTTCCCGGCGTGCAGCCGACGCTGGGCGAGGGCCGGCGCGACTCATTCGATATCCGCGGCTTTACCGCCGGAACAGACCAGTACATCGACGGCGTGCGCGACGATGCGCAGTACTTCCGCGATCTTTCGAATACGGAGCAGTTGGATGTGATCGAGGGCCCGGCGGCGGTGCTCTATGGCCGCGGTTCTTCGGGCGGACTGGTAAACCGCGTCACCAAGAAGCCGACGATGGAAGGCACGGACGGCTACATCGCCGTGACGGGCGGCAGCTACGGCGAACGACGCCTGGAGGCGGATGCGTCCGATTCCTGGCTGAACAACACGCTGGGCGGCCGACTGACGGGAGCCGGCGAGTATACCGGCAGCCAGCGGCACTACTACTACATGAACCGCTATGCCTTTGCGCCGACCTTGCGCTGGCAGCCGAGCGAGAACACCGATATGTATCTGCAGGTGGAGCGGCTGCGCGACGAACGGCTGCCGGACCGCGGCATCGCCGCGATCGACGGCCCGCAGGGTGTGGTGCCGATTGGAAACTACTACGGTTACATTCTCGGCTCCTCGCCTGGCGTGCCGCACGATTACATTCACGAGGGAGCGACGGACGAGACCTTCGACCTGCGGCACGATTTCCAGGATGGCTGGCACGTGCACGAGATCTTCCGCAACGCGGGCGACACCGTGAACTGGTCGACCGTCTATCTGAACCAACTGGATTCCGATGGTGTGATCATTGCGGGGCAGTCATCGACCCGCGCCCATCGGCAGGCGCTGGCCGCGCTGGCTACCGGCAGCGATGCGACTGCCGCGGCTGCGGACGTGGACGACAATCCGGTGATCTCGCGCGGGCAGTACAACGGAAACCAGTTCCAGCGGAATGTGTTCAATCAGCTGGAGGCCTATCGCAGCGGACGCTTTGCCGGCATCGGCCACACGCTGCTGGGGGTGGCGAGTATGGGCGGCAGACGATCGACCGGCTGCAATACTTCGGGACGACGCCGTCGATCACGCTCTACAACCCGGTGCCCGATCTGGCACCGGCGCTGAGCACAACGCCGACGACCAATGGCCGCTTCTGGGCGCAGACCGCAGCATTTTACGTGCAGGACCTGATGCAACTGGCGCCGCAGTGGAAGCTGATGGCGGGCGCGCGCTTTGACAACTTCAAGCAGACGCTGGACCAGCGGCTGGTGAACTCGCCCGATCTGGGCCGCGTGGACAACAAGTGGAGCCCGCGCGTGGGACTGCTGTACCAGCCACGGTCATGGAGCACTGTGTACGTGAGCTACTCGCGCAATTTCGATCCGTCGGGCGAGTCGCTGAACCTGGCCACCAACAATGCGGAGCTGGCGCCGGAGCGGACGCAGAATTACGAGGGCGGGGCAAAGTTTTCGAGCTTCGGCGACAAGCTGATCTCGACCGTGGCGGTGTATGACCTGGACCGCAACAACATCAAGACGCCGAACCCGGCGAATCCGTCGCAACTGATTCTGGCGGGCGAGCAGCAGACGCTGGGAGCGAGCCTGTCGTTCCAGGGCAGCGTGACCGAGCGCTGGATGGTGTATGGCGGCTATGCGTACCAGGATGCGGTGGTGACGAAGTCGAATGCCAGCTTCAACGGCATCCCCTTCCAGGGCAAGCGGCCTTACGATATTCCGCTGCACAGCGGGAGCATTTGGTCCACCTACCGCTTTGCGAATGGATGGGGCGCCGGCGGCGGTGTGTACTTCGACACGGACAGCTTTGCCTACACGGATAACCTGGTCCAATTGCCGGGCTACACGCGGCTGGACGGAACGGTCTTCTATCACCGGCAGCACATGGAGCTGGACGCGCATCTGTCGAACCTGACGAACACCCGCTACTACGACTCATCGCATTCGGACCTGGAGCTGTTCCCAGGGGCTCCGATCAGCGGAGCTATGACCGTGCGGTATCGTTTTTAGCGCGCCGGTTGCCGTGAGCCCGTTTGCTCGTCGCCGAATTGCGTTGCTTGAGCCCAAAGGAGTTCCGATTTCTCCAAGCCAAGTGGGGAGCGGCACGTCTATCCTTCGAGTGTGGTCCAGAGCATTTCACTGTTCCTGTGTACAGCCAAGTTTCGCGCAGTGTGGCTTTTCTTGACGGAAAAGCCACACGCGGACAACGAATGCTTGCATACACCTGCAGTGAAATGGTGTAAGGCGGAGGCTAGTGGATGGCGGAGTGGGGCGAGTCAGGAACGGCAGTGGATCCGGAGCTGACGTCCCCGACGGACCAGCCGCTGGCACCCTCGGGTGGCTCGGCCGCTTCGCCGTACGAGACGCATGTGCTCTCGGCGCTGTCGCATCCTCACCATCGGCGGCGTGCGGCAACGGCCTTCATCTTTGTCACCATTACGCTGGACATGCTGGCGATGGGGATGATCGCGCCGGTGCTGCCCCAGCTCATCACCAGCTTCATGGGCGGCAACACGGCAAGCGGCGCGGAGATGTTCGGCATCTTCGGGACGGTGTGGGCGGTGATGCAGTTCGGGTTTTCGCCGCTGTTGGGCTCGCTGTCGGATCGCTTTGGGCGGCGGCCGGTGGTGCTGCTGTCGAACTTTGGCCTAGGCGTGGACTACCTGGTGATGGCACTGGCGCCGACGCTGGGGTGGCTGTTTGTAGGACGCGTGATCTCGGGCATCACGTCGGCGAGTATTCCGACGGCGATGGCTTATATCGCGGACGTGACCGATCCGAAGAAGCGCGCGGAGGCCTTCGGGATGGTGAGCGCGGCCTTCGGACTGGGCTTTGTGCTGGGGCCGGCGCTGGGCGGCGTGCTGGGCAACGTGAGCCCGCGGCTGCCCTTCTGGGTGGCGGGCGGGTTGAGCCTACTGAACGCGATGTATGGGTTATTTGTACTGCCGGAGTCGCTGCCGCGCGAGCATCGCGGAATTTTCTCGTGGAAGCAGGCGAACCCGATTGGCTCGCTGACCCTGCTGCGGCGGCATCGCGAGCTCTTCGGCATGGGCTGTGTGCTCTTGCTGAGCTACCTGACGCAGCAGTCGCTGGTGAATACCTGGGTGCTGTACACGGACTATCGCTACCTGTGGAGCGCGCGGACCGTCGGGCTGTCGCTGGCGCTGGTGGGTGTGGGATCGGTGATTGTGGGGGCGTTGCTGGTGCGGCCGCTGGTGAAGTGGCTGGGGCAGCGGAGCACGCTGCTGTGGGGGTTGGGCATTGGCTGGGTAGGGTTCGCCATCTTTGGGCTGGCGCCGACGGGGTGGCTGTTCCTGCTGGGGATTCCGCTGATGAACCTGTGGGGGCTGGCGGGGCCGACCGCGCAGGGGCTGATGAGTGTGCACGTGAACCCGCAGGAGCAGGGGCAACTGCAGGGTGCCGTGCAGTGCATCCGCGGGCTGACGGCGCTGATTGGGCCGGGGCTGTTTACGTTCGTGTTTGCAGCGGGGATCAAACCAGGACGGATTCACCTGCCGGGCGCGCCGTTCCTGCTGGCGGCAGCCATTCTGCTCAGCGCGCTGCCGGTAGCGGTGATGGTGACGCGGAAAGAGGCTTGACGAAACGAGTTGCCGGAGCCCTGGCCTCGCGGACTGAGGCCGGGCTCCAGCAGCTGCGCGGTCAGGAGCTTTGCGTTGCCACGCGCATCGGAGAGAGGTTTTTCGTGCGCTCTGCCGCCTGCATTGTGCGCAGACGGTAGAAGGTGCACAGGTGGAGGAAGGCCAGCGCCGGCACCAGGAAGCATGGAATCAGAATCCATGGCAGGGTGGCCATGATCCCTGAGCTGGGTGTCCCATGGAAGACCTGCAGCGGTCCGGGCGCCGAAGTGGCACCCAGCGCGACGGCAGCGACCAAGTCCGCCAGGCCGAGTGCATTCCACAACAAAATTAGCCCTTTCGGAATCTCACCTCTCCCACCTGCCAACAGCAGCGCCAACGGTATCGCCAGTAGCCCCACGGCGACATCGCCCCAGCCGGCGACCGGGGCGAACGGAGCCGGCAGCCGCTTCGCGGCATAGAGCAGCACGAAGGAGATGCCGAGCACGCGCACGCTGTGCACGCCGACCAGTAGCGGCAATGGAGAGCGCCTTACTAGCTCGCGTCCTCGTGCAGTGCCGAGCACCAAAAGGCTCAGCAAGGCAATTGGAAGCACCACCGCAAGCCCGGAGCCGGCCGGGCCGATTCGAGCAGGATTGGCGAATGCGCCGGTCGCACCCGCGGCCAGCACCAGGGAGAACCAGCCAACGAACGCCGCTGCGATCAGGCCACGCTGGCGGACGGAGTTCGCCAACATGGACGAGAGGAAGAAGACAACGATCGCGGCGCTGGCAGTCAGCTCCGCAGTAGACAGTAGATCGAACATGCTCACCTCCGTGTATCTACACGTAATGGCCCGGAATAAAAATTCGTATGGTCGCATCCATCGGCTATGCCGGAAGCTGCGGCAGCCGAAACTTCTTCAACACCTTTCCCACACTGGCCTCCGCTGCTGCCCAGCGCGGCATGCACTTGTGCAGCATCGCGTTGCCGGCCTTGGTCAGCGCCGCCTTGCGAACGCGGCCGTCCTTCGCACCGACCCACTCCACCAGTCCGCCGCGTGCCAGCACGGTCAGGTTGCGCGTCAGCGTCGTGCGCTCCACGCCGAGCAGATCGGCCAGCCGGGTCATGGGCAGAGGGCCTGCCTGGGCCAGCACCGACAGGATCGTGAACTGCGTGCCACGCAGTCCGGAGCCGCGAAACTGCGCTTCATAGTGCGCGGTGACGGCTCGGGTAGCGCGGCGCAGCGAAGAGCAGGTGCAGTGCCGCGTGCGCCCGAGCAGGAACTGGAAATCCTCCATACCGTGTATATACACCTTTGTAGACAATTTGACCAATCGATGGCTCGCGAAGATGTGCGATGCTGTCTTCCAGTTCCCTGCCGTTTCTCTTCCGACGAGCTGCCACGAAGCAGATTCTGTAACCGTATGAGTATCGTTTTGTGACCCAGCCAATCTCCCCACTCTTTTACGTCGTCACCGGAGGCCCGGGCAGCGGCAAGACCACGCTGCTCGCCGAGCTTGCCCGCTGCGGCCATGTCTGCGTGCCTGAGGATGCGCGCACCATTATTCAGGAGCAGGTTGCAAGCGGCGGCAGGGCGGTGCCCTGGGCCGATGCGTCGCGCTTTGCCGAGCTTCTAATGCAGCGCTCGATCCTTACCTGGGAGCAACAAGCCGCGAAGCACTCGCCGGGGCCGATCTACTTCGATCGTGGCGTTGGCGATGCCTTTACCTGCGCCGATCTCATCGGCTGTACGCTTCCCACCGATCTACGCGAGCAGGCAAGCGGCTGCCGCTATCGCGATCCCATCTTCCTTGCGCCGTGGTGGCCGGAGATTTACTCGACCGACATGGAGCGGCGCCAGACGACGGAGGAAGCCGAGCGCACGGAACAAGCCGTCGTGAAGACTTACACGGAGCTCGGCTACCGCATCGTCAGGCTGCCGCTGGCAACTCCAGCGGAGCGAGCGGAGTTCATCCTCCGCCACTCGGCACAGCCTTAGGCCGTCTTCTTCTTCTTTGTTGGTTTGGTCTGCGCGAGGCGCCACGCCATTTCGAGCGCATACGTCAGCACCTGCGGCTTTGCCTCGGCTAACCGAACCATCGTTGCCCCTTGCCGTCCCCATGCACCGGCGGCGGGCTGAAAGGTCTCCGGCATCGCCTCCAGCAGCTTCTTTTGCTCATCCGGCGGCAGCTTCACCATGCCCCATGCCGTCTCCGGATAACCGAGCGTCGCGAAGATCCGGTTTGCGACGCGGAAGTCGGGATGGTGCATGTGCTCACTCTCGATTGCGCCGGGGAGTGCCAGCGCAGCGCGGCGAAACGCGTCTGTCGTCATACAGCCGCCTGAGTTGCGCCGGAGGCCTCTCCGATCTCCGCAGCCGACATGTCCTTGATGTGGGTAGCAATCCACCATTTGTAACCGAAAGGATCGAGAATGCCACTCATGCGGTCGCCGTAGGGCTGATCCGCCGGCTCGCGCACACTCTTCCCGCCAGCCGCTATCGCCTTCGTATACATCGCGTCACAATCCTCGGTATAGAGCATCAGGGTCACCGGCGATCCGCCATAGTGTTTCGTGCCATATGCATCCATCTTTGGCGACTCGTCGGCCATCATGATGCGGCTGTCACCGATCTGCATCTCGGCGTGGTGCACCTGGCCGTTCTCGCCCTGGAAGCGAAACACCTCGCGCGCGCCGAAGGCCTTCGCGTAAAACTCCATCGCCTTCGCGCATTCGGAGAACATCATGTACGGCTGCACGCTGTGGCAGCCCTCCGGAATCGGATTCACTCGTGCCATCGCATCTCTCCTTTTGCAAACAATTCTGCTCCGGGCCCGCGCGAGGCGTCTTGTAAAAATTGGAAGCGGATTGTCTTTCGCTGCTGCGGGCTGATTGGTTACAACAACTCATCGACAGGATGCTGGTTGGGCCGTGCGTAGTTGACTGTCCAGACGCTTACGTATAAGATTGCTCCATGCCGAGGCCGAGGAGCGACGAGAAGAGGAGCGCGATTCTGGAGGCGGCGACGCGCATCATCGTTACGCAGGGCCTGAGTGCACCGACCGCAGGCATTGCCAAAGAAGCTGGTGTCGCGAATGGATCGCTCTTCACCTACTTCGAGACCAAAACTGACCTCTTTAACGCCCTGTACCTTGAGCTCAAAGCAGAGATGGCGTCGGCTACCTTGAGGAACCTTCCAGTGAATGCCGAACTGCGTGAGCAGTTCTTCCACGTCTGGGGGAACTGGATGAACTGGGCGTTGTCCAACCCCGAAAAGCGCAGGGTACTGGCACAACTCGGTGTATCCGACGAGATCACCCCGGGGACCCGTGCGGTGGGGCACAAGACCATGGCACCCGTCGCCGAATTGCTGGAACGTGGTCGCGCGAACGGACCTATGCAGAAAGCCCCAATGGGCTTCGTTGTTGCGCTGATGAATTCCGTGGCGGAGGCAACCATGGATTCCATGACCCAAGATCCGGCCAATGCGAAGAAGCACAGCAAAGTGGGTTTCGATGCTCTGTGGCGAATGTTGAGTTGATTTTTTTGGATGTTTTAACGACTGACTAGACAGACAACAAAGGAGTTGCAAAAGTGCGAAATGCCTCTTCCATGAACATGGCTGAGCGTAAGGCATACATCATCACCGGCCCGACCTCGGGCATTGGCCGTGCGACCGCATTTGAGGTAGCGAAGCACGGCACCGTCGTCCTGGTCGGACGCGATCGTGAAAAGCTCAGCGGGTTGCAGAAAGCTCTCGAACAAAAGGGCGGGAGCGCTGTGTCGGTCGTGTGCGACCTGTCTGATCTTGCGAGTGTGCGGCGCGCGGTTGCGGAGATCATCGCGCTCGATCTTCCGATCGTGGGCTTGCTCAACAACGCCGGGATCTTCCCGATGCGCGCCACGAAGAACGCGCGGGGCTGGGACAATGCGTTCGCGACGAACCACATTGGACCGTTCGTGCTGACCGAATCGCTCATCCCGCATCTGCCCGACGGCGCGAACGTTGTCTTCGTTGCCTCGGGCGTGGAAGATCCGGAGCGTACGCCCGCAAAGATGGCCGGCTTCCGCGGCGCTCGTTACATCTCCGCGGAGGCAAGCGCGCGCGGTCAGTGGGAGCCGGGCGGATCGAAGATGCGGGGCGCGGACGCCTACGCCACGTCAAAGCAATGCACCCTTGCCACGGCGCTGGAGTTTGCTCGCGAGACTCCGCGGTTGCGCTTCAACGCGGTTGAACCGGGATTCAGTCCAGAAACCGGCCTCGGGCGCGATGCCAACGTCTTCCTTCGCTTTCTGGGGAAATACGTCCTCTCGCTGCTCGCTCCTCACCTGAAATACTGGAGCACCCCGAAGCTCACTGCGCCGGTTATCACGAAGGTATTGCTCAATGACTCCGGCGTGACGGGGATTTACTACGACGAGAGGGGCCATCCGATGCTCGGCTCAGTGCTCGTGCGTGATCCAAAATTCCAGGACCGTGTTGTCGCTGAAACGCGTGCCTTGCTGGCGACTTAATGCCAGAGATGATTCCCACATCACCTAATCGCGAAGGGGAACGTGGTTCAGATGCTCGGTGGCAGCGGCGAGATAGGCGCTGGGCGTCATGCTTGCGATGCGGCGGAAGTCGTGGCTCAGATGCGCCTGATCGTAGTAGCCGCATTCGATTGCAAGATCGGCCCAGTTCACCTGCCGCACTCCGCGCAGCCGCGCGAGCGTGTGCTGGAAGCGTCGCACGCGATGAAAGGTCTTGGGCGAAACGCCAACCTGCTCGTGGAAGAGCTGCGCCACGCGGCGCTGGCTCATGCCGATCTTTCCCGTCACTGTCTGCACACTTCCCGGTCCATCGCAGATGTCCAGCTCGCGGGCCATGTAGACGACCGCGGGATGCAGGCGGCCTGTTAGAGCCGAATCCCCGCTTCCGGGCGTACACGTGCCGAGCCGCTCTTCCAGGCAGGTTGCGAGTACTTCGAGCATTGCGCGTGGGGTCAGCGCAGCCAAAATGCGCTCGCGCACCCACCCAGCCTCCGCACCCCACAGGTCTGCCATATCGAAGGAAGCGTCTTCCAGCTCCGAGATGGGCATAGGAAAGAAAGGAGACGCGCCGCCCGGCGCGAACTGCACGCCGACGACGTGCTCCTGTTGGTTGCAATCGATGGTGAAGCAGTTGGAGCGAGCGCCGGAAAGGACCGCCGTTCCGTAATGTCGCGCGCCGCCGTGGTCTTCGTAGATGGCGATCGGCTGGTCGCGCAGGTTCAGGATCATGGCGGCCTGTCCCTGGGGCAGGAGGCGTTCCTGCAGGTGCGGACCCGGCGCGCCCTGCCAATACCACAGGCACTCCACCAGAGCGGCCAGCGGCGGCTTCGGCTTGAGGCGGCAGCCCGGCATCTGTTCCCTCCGCCCCGATAGGATACGCCGGCTCACGTTACTGAAAAATCACGCAGCAATCATTGAGCCGACAAAGTCGCGAACAAGCGGCGGCAGCTCGCCTCGCAGACTTCTGCGTTCGGGCTGGAAGAGAGTCCCGACAAAGAAAGGGTGCGTGGAAAGCTCGCCGCCTCGAACCTCCCCGTCGAGATCGTGGGCTGTAGCTCGCAGCGGTCCGCTGAACAGCTCCTGCTGATAGAGAGGATTTGGACCGTAGTTGCAGAGGTATCTTTCAGCAGTTGTCGCCGTACCGTAGCTGCGGCCGATCACGCTGCCCTCCGCAAGCACCAGTTCCATCTCCTTTTCCACCAACGAGCAGGAGAGCTGGGAGATGAGCAATATGGAAGCCTCCGGATTGGTTTCGGCATGATCCGCCGCGCCGAGCCCTGCGACGTTCCGCGCATATTCAATCAGAGTGTGCTGAAATCCGCCGCAGGTTCCCAGGAACGGTATGCCCTGCTCGCGGGCGAAGCGAATGGCGTCGAGGGCAGCCTGGGTGTTGGCATACGGGCTCGCTGGGATGCACCAGATCCCCTGATAGCTGCGGAGCGTCGTTGCGGCGTCTTCGATCTGCGACGTATGCAGCCAATCCCATTGCAACGTCGCGTGATGATGATCCGCGGCAAGCTGGAGCGCCAGCGGGATGGCCTGGTGGGCAGGAACCGAGGGGTCATAATCCCCGACAAGCGCGACGCGGAGGCTCTGACTCATGTGTTCCAGTGTAAATACCACCATCGCAGACGAGTTCCGTTTGGTTTTCTGCAGGTCAATGCTGCTATGCGATACTCACAGGGAATGTATAAGCGGATCCTGCTCAAGCTCTCAGGCGAAGCCCTCGCCGCCGGACGCGGCTTCGGTGTCGACGTGGACACTGTTCACCAGATCAGCATGGAGATTGCCGACATCCGCCAGATGGGTGTCGAAGTCGCTGTGGTGGTGGGTGGCGGCAACTTCTTCCGCGGTGTGGCGGAGCAGGCGCGCCACATGGATCGCGTCTCCGCCGACAACATGGGCATGTTGGGCACAGTCATCAATGCACTTGCCTTCCAGGACGCGCTCGAGAAATGCGGCGTGCACAGCCGCGTCATGTCCGCGATCGAGATGAACCAGGTGGCCGAGCCCTACATCCGGCGCCGCGCCATCCGCCATCTGGAAAAAGGCCGCGTCGTCATCTTTGCCGCGGGCACGGGCAATCCCTATTTCTCCACCGACACCGCCGCCTCGCTCCGCGCGATGGAGATCAAAGCCGACATCCTGCTCAAAGCCACCAAGGTGGATGGAATCTACAGCGCCGACCCCGTCATCACCAAGGACGCCATCAAGTACGAAGAGATCACTTACCTCGAGGTCCTGCAACGGGGCCTCAAGGTCATGGACATGACCGCCGTGAGCCTGTGCAAGGACAATGCGATGCCCATGATCATCTTCAATATGAACACGCCGGGGAACATCCTGCGCGTCGTCTCCGGGGAGCGCGTCGGCTCGCTGGTGACCGCTTAGAGCAGCTTCCGTTGCATATCTGCGTAAGGCGTAAGCAGGACATCTCCTAGCCCTGGTTTGCTTTGTGCGCCAGTTCCCTCTCGACTGCATCTTCGGTGGAGGATTCTGCTCCCCGGCCCCTCGACTATCATCGAATGAGCAAGGGCCGCGCCTCGCGCGCACTTTGATAGGTCCGCCGCGGAGCCTGTGTGTCGACGACGTTGCCAGGAACTTCTCTCGAAACGACCGCAACCTCCGCCGCGCGGAGGTCGTCAGAGGATGCAGTGGCCACGGCTACCGTTCCCGTGCAATCTCCGCCGACCCGGCGCTCGCGGCTGGATGCGCTGACCGGCATGCGCGCCCTGGCCGCGCTCAACATCGTCTTCTTCCACTTTTCGGACCCGAAGATCTTTGGCCCCTTCGCTCCCGTGGTTGACAACGGTTACGTCTCGGTCAGCTTCTTTCTGCTGCTCTCCGGCTTCGTGCTGGCCTACAACTACCGCGAGCGTGCCGATCGCGGCCTGATGCGTGCGCGCACCTTCTGGATGGCGCGCTTCTCGCGCATCTATCCGGTTTTCGTCTTCTCGCTGCTGATGTCGGTCATCGTGCTCGGGCAGGAGTGGCGCATCCGCCCGCACGGCGAGTTCGTGTGGGGTGTGGGACTGACGTTGCTGCTGGCTCAGGGCTGGTCGCCCACGCTTTGCACCTTCTGGAACGCTCCGGCGTGGACGCTGACCACTGATGTCTTTTTCTACGCGCTCTTTCCCTGGCTGGTGACGCTGCGGCGACCGCGAACGCGCAATCGGATCGTATGGACGATGCTGGGCTTCTGGTGCCTGAGCTTCATCCTGCCGGCGCTCTACATGATTCTGAACCCGGACGGCGACCTGCATCTGGGCCGCTATTCCAATGGCTGGTGGCTGCGCGCCGTCAAGTTCGGCCCGCTGCAGCATCTGCCGTCGTTTCTCTTCGGCATGGCGCTGGCCGGCTTGAACGACCTGATCCCAGAGCGGAGCCATCTGCGCACGGCGCTGGGCATCACCGCCTTCGCCTCGCTCTATACCATGATGTGCTTCGGCAGCCACATGCCCTATCTGTTCATGCACGATGGCCTGCTGATGCCGTTTTACGCCATGATCGTGCTCGCGCTCGCGGGGCAGAATCTCCTGGCGCGCCTCTTTGCTATCTATCCGCTCATCGTCATCGGCGAGGCCAGCTACTGTCTCTACATCCTGCACTTCAATCTGTGGAACCTGCTGCACGATGATACGCACCTGCTGGCGCGCGCCGGGCTGCTGCGCTTCGACCCCTGGCTCTCCTATGCACTGCTGGTGCTGATCTCGATTGCGGTGATGTACCTGGTGGAGCGGCCCGGACAGCGCTGGATCAAACGCTGGACGCATCAGCCCCAGCGTTTTCAGGAGCCGGTGAGTCCACCCAGCGTGCCGTGATTAGCATTGTCCGCACAGCACGAAGTACTGTCCACACGGACTCGATTTCCTGCCAGTGAGCTAGGTTGCCGGAATACCTGATTCTGAATCAGGGCCAATAGCAAAAGTGATAAGTAATAGCACCTATTACTTATCTAGTAATGCTCATTCACCCTTGGCGTCTAGCCATTCGTAACAGTCTGGCACATTTTTCTTGACCGTTTTTTCAGGCATGTGGCAAGCTTTCGTCGCTGCCGCAGTATCAATAGCCCTTTCTCCGCAACTCAAATCAATCGATGTCAACCGTATGGGGGATACTGATGTCATACCGATACAGGTCATTTCTGTCTTTGCGATCTGGATGGCAAATGATCGTGGTTCTCGCTCTATTCAGCACAATGGGTAGCATTTGCCTGGCAGATACTATCGAGCAGGGCAATGGTGGAATGTCTGGGGTTTATGACCCGACGAGGAATATGGAGGAGCTCTATACCATTACCAGCGATCAGCACTTGATTGAATATGACGTACGGACAAACGTAACAACCGATCTGTCAACTAAGCTAGGCCTTCCAGCCCCATTTTCACCATCGGTTTCTGCCGTATATGTTCCAGCAACTGCAACGACTTACATTTTTTACGTTGCCGGCAGCGTAACCTCGGGCACCATGAGAGGCACCATTTATTACGTCAGAAACGCCAATGGAGTGTATTCCTTCGCGCAGCCCGATCTATCGGGAGCGCCTGTTGACGAGTTTCCGTCTGTCAGCGCCGCTTATGACCCGTCGACAAATTCGCTGGAAGTGGCTTATCAGATTCAGACCGATTCAGACTACGATGGATTTGGTCCAAGAGGAGATGTGATGGAGCTGAGCTTCAACTATTCCACCGGCGGACCGTGGACCGCGAAAAATATTTATACGGCGATAAGTCGCACACAGGAGCACCTCGAAACACAGGTGGGAAACTATTTCAACGCCCGCTACGGCCAGATGCAAGTCAGCTTCGATCCGGAGGGAGAAGGACATATACACCTAGCGAGTTATATCCCCGGTAACGTCGCTGATAAAAGCGAGGATCTGATGGACAGTACGGATTCCGTGGGGATGAACGCCACTTGCGGACAAACCATAGGAAGCACCTCACCGGACGGCCATGTGGCAGGGTACGCTTCGCTCTACAATTCTTCACTTGGCACCCAAGAGCTCTATTACTTAGGGACCGACGGTAAATTGCATCAGTTGCTCTATGACGGCAGTTGGCATTCTCTCGACATAATAAGCGCGTCGGGGTCTCCTGTGCCCTCTAGCTGTGGAAGCCCCTTCTCGGGATTCACGGCCGCTTACAACCCATATTTTGCAAAGACCGAAGTTTTCTACATCGCAGCCGACAGTAGCAGTCCTAATAAGTTTGGCATTAAGGCTTTGAATGGTGACGGCACCAGCGGGTGGACGTTGGTGGGAAACTTTGCTAACAATACACTCGGATATCCAGTGTCAGGACCAGAAGCTGCGATCTACAACTCAAATACTAAGAGCCTGGACCTGTTCTTCGTTGGAGCTCACTCTGGCGATAGCAATTTACACTTGTTCGAAATTTCTCATCTATCCTCAGGCGCATATGTCAAGACGCTCCTGAATTAGATGAAGACGTAGGCTGAAACCGCGAAGGGGACAGGCTTCAACGGAATGCACCCGTCGAAGCCTGTCCCCTTTCGCGTCTGAATGTTTACGGCAGATAAACCCCGGTCCCTGTGACAACTAGCTCCTAGTAGACCGGATTTACCTGGATGGCATGGTCGCCGTGCTTCACGGTGGCGACAGCCGTGGCCTTGGCGACGCCCGGAAAGGGCGAGTTCTGCACAATCGCCGTAGTGCCCGCGTTGGGATCGAAATACAGCCCCGACACAGAGTTGCCGACGAAGTTCGCCGTGTAGATATAGCGGCCGATCGAATTCTCGACCGTAATCGCGGCCGGGCCAGGATCGGTTGCGGAGGTGCTGGAGGCTCCGGCAAGGGCGCTAGGTATGCCGGTGGTGGCATTCAACGCGTAGCCGCTCACGGTGCCGTCGAGGTAATTGGATGCGTAGATGAATTTTCCGCGCGGGTCTACCGTGATGGCGCTGGGCAGGTTGCCGGTGGCCGTGGTGCTCGTGGACAGGGGGATGATCGCGCCGCCGCTACCCTGAACGCCATAGGAGAGTATCAGGTTCTGCTTGAAGTCCGTCACGTAGACGAAGCGGTTGGTGGGATCGGTGGCAATTGCATTCGGGGCTACGCCTGCAGCAATCGGCGAGTTGGCGCCGGGGGTGAGTACGTTGTTGGAATTGATCACGTAGCTCGTGATCTGGCCCACGGCGGCGGTTCCGCCACTGCATGCGCCCACCGCGGGATAGGTAACGGTCGCGCTGCCGGTTGCGCCGCGATTCTGCGTGGCCACGGTATCGATCAGCGTCGTGAGCTGTCCGGCGGGATCGTTGACGACATACACCGCGCCGCCAGCCGCGTTGCTCGCACTGCCCAGCACGGTCACGGCCACCGGGTTATTGCAGGTAGCGTACGCGGCCTCGGTTCCCAGACTGCCGTCCGCGTTGATGGGGAACTGGACCAGCGCACCGATGCCCGGGGTGGTTGGGCTATACGGGGTGCTGTTCGGAGCCAGGCCGTAGGCCTCCACTATGTAGAGGGTCTTGCCGTCCGGGCTGACCGCCATGCCGTTCGGGTTGGTGCCGGACTTGATGTTGTAGGTGTTCTGCGCGAAGAGCTTGCCGTCCGAGCCCACGATGTATTCGATCACGGTGTTGTCGTCGTGATTGAGCGCGTAGACCTCTTTGTCGTTCGGCGTGGTGAGAAGGGCGATCGGATTCCGTCCCGCGGGGAAGGGTGAGCCGAGAATCTGCGTCAGTGCGCCCGATTCGCCGTCGGCCGCGAAGCCATAGACCTGTCCCGGATTGGCGTTCGCCGAGGCTACGTAGACGAAGTCGATGGTGTTGCTCTGCCCGCAGGCGGTAATACCCAGCACCAGGGCGGCGGAGACTGCTGACGCCAGAGCAAGCTGGCCAAGTTGACTGAACTTCATTCTGTTCCTTCGTCCTCATCTCGAATCCCTGAACTTCTTTCGAGTCCTGGGATCCCGGTCATTTCCTATCGCCGGCCGCGTTGTTCTGGCAATGCAGTGGCTGCGCGGCGGCGCGATTCCTCAAGAGTGCAGGGAGTTCTGGCTTATTGTAACCATCCGCCAGCGCTCCCCGCCGAATGTCGATCTAGAAGGTGCTGCCTGTGGTCGCACACCAGGTCGGCGATCCGGGAGGCGCCGGCATGCCCTTGGCCAGCGTGTCCAACCCGCCTGTCTGCTGGTTGATCTTCTTACCCGTGATGGTGCTGTCATTGAAGTTGACCGCGTACACGTACTGGTTCGACGGGTCTTCTACGAGGCAGCGCGTGCCTGAGCCCGCCGTCTCGCCGTTGGCGCCGCCGGTGTTCGCGTCAAAGAGCTGGCCATTGGCTTGAATGTTGTATGCCGTGATGACGTTGCCGCCGGCGCCGGGATTGGTGTTGATGCCAGAGTTGGCCACCCACAGGAAGGGATGGGTGGTCTCCTTGAGTATGCGGGTGGGCTCGACGGGAGACTGGCTCTGCCCATTGTTGGCGCGCGCACCGCTGGGAACAGCCGCCAGCGTGCCGCCTGTGCTTACCGTGTAGGGCAGGATAAACCCGGTCGAGCCGGCGGGACCTGCATCGAGCGCATAGATGTAGCTGCCGGCCGCGTACACATAGGTCAGTTGCGTGGCGCCGGTCGGTGTCGGCGTGCTCTGGGTCAGGGTGAGCTGGCCGGTGGTGGCGCTCTGGTTGTAGAGGAAGATCGCCTGCGCAGGATCCTCAGGGGTTGCTCCGGTTGCCGGTCCCTGCTCGGCGATATATGCGAAGCCGCCGTTCACAGTCATCCAGGTCGGATTGGTGCCTACCGGGAAGTAGTTCAAGGGCAATCCGAGCGTATCCTTCTGCTGGCTGTTCGGAATCGCGGTCAATCGGCCGGTGGCAGAATCGATGGCAAACGCCGAGACGTCGCCGTAGGTCTGTCCGGGAGCGAACTCGTCCAGCGAATACAGATAATTGCCGCTGATCACAATGTTCCTGGTGTTAGAGCCCTGTGGCAGGAAGGTCGCCTGATGGGTGAGCACGCCGGTGCCGCCGATGGCAAACAGGTCGATCTGGCCGACCGCGGGGCTCGCTTCCGTGCCGAGTCCGGCGTTCAGCACGTAGAGGTACGTGCCGGTCGGATTCACAACCACCTGGATCGGATTTGGGCCGCCAGAGCCGACGGTGCCCGTTACAGGCAGCGTTCCGTCGTTGTTCTTGATTTTGTAGGAAGCAATCTGTCCATTGTTGGTGCCGGCTCCGGTCGCACTGCCGGTGATGAACAGGTACCCAACTGTGTAGCTGAGACTGCAGGACGTCATGCCGAGAATCGTCGCGGCAGAGGCGGCTAGGGCTAATGCAGCCCGGCCGAAATTCTTCAACTTCATTCGATTCCTTCGTCCCGATGCACACGACATGCGTCGAGGCTGCCAAAACAGCTTGAACTGAAAGTCTGGGTGGGGACCCGCCTGCATTGTAAAAGGTTAGTGCACCTTCGGGCTACTCGGCGGGCAAAAGAAGCGCGACGACGGCAGCCCATGGCGGGCAACCGCAGACAAAATGCAGCCTGCTGCCGCCCGTCACATTCTGCCGTCGTCTGGTGTCGTCCGCCGCTATCTGCAGGTGTCTGCCGCTCTCACCAGACCCGGCAGATGTTCTCCGGATACATCGGCGAGCCCTTCTTGCAGTGGAAAGCTTTGCCGAACTCGTCGAAATTCTGCACCACTCCATCCACGCGGAATTTGCCGGGTGAGTGCGGATCCACCTTCACCATCATGCGCGAGTACTCCGGGCGGCGGCTCTCGCACCAGATCTGCCCGTACTGGATAAAGAACTGCTGCGCCGGTGTGAAGCCGTTTTCTTTGGGCCCGTCGACGTTTTTGCCCTCCGCGGCGAGCGTGTCCTGGAGCGCCAGGAACGCGATGCGAATGCCGCCGTTGTCCGCCGTGTTCTCGCCCAGCGTCAGCTTGCCGTTCACGTTGGCACCCGGCTCGGGCGCGAAGTTGTTGTACTCCTTCACCTCGCAGTCGGTCCGCTCGGTGAAGGCCTTGCGGTCCGCCGGCGTCTGCCACTCGCGCAAGTTGCCCTTGCCGTCGTACTTGGAGCCTTCGTCGTCGAAGCCATGCGTCATCTCGTGCCCGATCACCATGCCGATGCCGCCGAAGTTCTCCGCCGCATCTGCCGACAGCGAATAGAACGGCGGCTGCAGAATGCCTGCGGGGAAGTTGATGTCGTTCATGCTCGGCTGGTAGTAGGCGTTCACAGTGGGCGGCGTCATGCCCCACTCGGTCTCGTCCACCGGCTTGCCCAGCTTGTTCAGGTTGCGCTGCAGCTCGAATTCACCGCCGCGGTTCACGTTGCCCAGAAGGTCGCCGCGCTCTACCGTGAATTTCGAGTAGTCGCGCCACTTGTCCGGGTAGCCGATCTTGTTGCGGTACAAGGCCAGCTTGGCCTCGGCCTCTTTCTTTGTCGCATCCCCCATCCACGGCAGTTGCTGGATGTCCTCGCCCAGCGCCTTGTCCAGCGCGGCTACCAGTTTGGTCATATTTTCTTTGGCCGCGGGCGGGAAGTTTTTCTTCACCCAGTCCTGTCCCACCGCTTCGCCCAGCGCCTGGTCGGTGAGCTTCGTGCAGCGCTTCCAGCGCGGCTGCAATTCTTTTGCGCCCTGCAAGGTCGCGTTGTAGAAGTTGTAGTTTTCCTGGACGAAGTTGTCGCTGAGCCACGGTGCTGCGTCGTGAATCGCATGCCAGCGCAGGTAGCTCTTCCATGCCTCCAGGCTCTCCGCGTCGATCGCTTTGTTGAGCGCCTCAACGAATCCCGGCTGAGCCACGTTCAGCGACTGGAAGGAGCCGATGCCGATCTTGCCGAAGTAGGTGGACCAGTCGAATGCCGGCGCCATCTGTTCCAGCTCCGCCACGGTCTTGATGTGGTAGCGATTAGCCGGTTCGCGCAGATCGGTGCGGCTCAGCGAGCCCTCGGCCAGCGCCGTTTCGATCGCCATCACGCTCTTCGCTTCGGCCGCCGCCTGCTCCGGCGTATCGCCGGCGAGCACGAACATCTTCGTCATGTGCTCGACGTACTGGTCACGGATCTTCGTCTCCCGCTCTGATTTCTCGATGTAGTAGGAGCGATCCGGCAGCCCCAGTCCGCCCTGCCGCACGCCGGCGATCTGTTGGGAGCTGTCTTTCTCGTCCTGCTGCACCTGGAAGTCGAAGAGCGCGTCGGTGCCGTCCTGGCGCTCGAGCTCCGTCAAGACAGTTGCCAATTGCTTCTTGTCATTCAGTTCCGCGATGCGGTCCAGCGATGGCTTCAGCGGAGCAGCGCCCTTCTGGTTCACCGCGTCCACGTTCATGCACGAGGCGTAGAAGTCGCCGTACTTCGCCTCCAGCGGCGTGCGGCTCGGACTGGGCTTGGCGGCTACTTCGAGATCTTTGTAGAGCAGCCACTGATTGCGCTCCGCCAGCATGCCGAAGTTGCCCCAGCGCGCCTGGTCGGCGGGGATGGGATTGTTCTTCGCCCAGTTGCCGCAGGCGTACTGGTAGAAGTCCGTGCAGGGATCGGCGGTGGTGTCCATCGAGCTGAGGTCAAGCATCTTCTGCGCCTTCGGCTCTGCCGGTGCGACGGAGCCGGTGTCGGCCAAGGCAGCGAGTGCGCGCAGTGGGGTGGGGGGGAGGCTGCTTTGGGCGCAGGCGATACCTGTGCCCATCAGGACAATGGCGGCAAAGCGGAATGGCTGCATGGCGCTCCTTGAGGTGGAAAATGTGCGGAAGCGCAGGCTGCAACCTGCGTCTGTGGCCTCGTCCAGGCCGCGGGAAGGCGGCCGGCGAATCGCTCTCGTCAGTTCTCTTCGACTCACGAAACTAACACAACTGGGCCCGCGATCGAAGACCATTGGTCTACCGCTGTGGCGCCGGGATCATCCGTCGCGGTGGTCGAGTCAGAAGCTCAGGGTTCGGCGTAGGGGTTTCCGGGGCAGTTTCCAGGGCCTTGTGGTCAAGCTCCACGGTGCCGACCTGTCCGCCGTCATCTGTTCGGATCACCACACGCACGCTCTCGGTGTGGCGTGGGACGGGTACAGTCACTGTCAGGAGCGTGTTCGATTGCGCCAGGCGCGCCGCATCCTGGCTGTTCGAGAGAACAGTGAGTTTCTTCAGCGTGGACGCCAGAATGTCTCGGCGACCTGAAAGGCTGACGGCTGCCACTGTGACATTGGCCCCGCTGCCTCCATCATCGGTTGCCTGCCAGCGGAGATGCGTCGACTTCAGCAGCAGAGTCAGCTCCGCAGTGCTGCTATCCGGGTGCCGCACCACCTTCACAATCGTCATGCCCAGCGTGTCAAACACCACGCTCGATTGTGCCGCCTCGGAGATTTCATCCATCGCACTCACTCGATGCGGGACTGGATCGGCCGCAGTCGGCGGCTCTGGAGCGTAGTAACCGGTCTTGGTTATTGCCCGCAAATTCGGATCGCGGAGCGTGACTTTAGTGTTGCGAAATTTGCCGTCAGGAACTCCCGCTGGTGGCTGGTAGGTCAGTGTGTAATAGTCCGAGCCGAGCTCCTGTGCCTTGCCGATCTCCGCGTCGACATCATTGCGGTTATGGAAGAAGATGCCTCCGGTGTCGCGCACCAGCATCCCGAAGTTGATACTTCCCGCGAATGGATCACCAGGGATATCTACGGTGGCTCCCAGCTCAGGAGCAGAGAAATTGATGCGCCAGTAGTCAGGGTTCTGGGCACCTTGCACTCCCCCGGGATCGATCAGGAACAAGGAGATCCGCGCATCCACCAGCATGTTCGTCGTGCCGTGCGCGAAGAAACGCATCGACTTGTCGTATCGCGGATCGGCCGGATCCATCGGAATACCCAGGCCACCGTAGCCGACCCACAGGATGTTCTTTCGTCCCGGCAGGCCGTTGTTCTGCATGGCGATCTGCTGCAGCGCTTCGATCGATTGCGATAAACGCTCGTCAGCCCAATCTCCGTTCAGCTTGTAAGGCAGCGCCGGTGGCACATGATCCAGCGCATACACCAGATCCGCCCGGTTCCTCGTGTATGCCTGCACCATATCGAGCGAGGTGTTGTTCAGCACCATCAACTCGGTGGGTGATTCCAGTTGCGCCGGCAGCAGCGCAAGGTATCGGCTCAAGGAATAGCGACCATACGCAGAGTCTTCAGAGGGCGTGTTCAAAAGGTCGAGCACAAGGACCGTCGCGGGAGCGTTTCCCGTCGTCTTCGCGCCCTCTGACGGTGCGTCGAACGAGAAGATGCGTTGCGGCTTACCGCTTTCCGTGATGCTGAAGTCGTCCTTGGTCAGCCCCGTCACCACCGGGCGCCCCTTCTTATCCAGCACCGTGACATCAAGAAAAACCAGATTAGACGTGACGCGAAATGTCGGACCGGCAGGCGCCGTCTGCTGTCCTTGGACTGAAGACGCACCAATGACAATCAGAAGGACCGCGCCGCACAGGATAGCCCGAAGGAATCGCATACCAGTGATGGCCTTCACCCTACTCCATGCGACAGCCTGGTTCTCGCTTGTAACTCACGCAGACGGTGACGAACACCCACGCCGCAAAGCCGCGCCGTTCGAGTAAATCGGTGATTTTAAGTGGCTTAAACGTGAAGGACAAGAAGGATTAAGAAGTAGTCCAAATTATTCTTGACATGTTTAAGATATATCTTGATACTACGTTCATGAGACATCCTATTGAACACCTTAAAGAGCATTTCAGAGAATCCCACGGATGCGACCGCGGCCGTGAGGAACGTCATTTCCGGGGACGCGGCCCCTTTGCAGGCCCCTTCGGCGACGGAGAGCGGCCCTTCTGGCGCGGACGCGGACCAGGACGGATCTTTGCCTCAGCCGACCTCCGCTTCCTTATCCTCGACCTCATTGCCGAGAAACCTCGCCACGGCTACGAGCTGATCAAAGCCGTCGAAGAGAAATTTGGCGGCGCCTACTCGCCCAGCCCGGGCGTCATCTACCCCATGCTGACGCTGCTGGAAGAGACCGGCCTGGCCACGGTGACGACGGAGGGCACGCGCAAGCTCTACTCGATTACCGACGAAGGCAAGAAGGAGCTGGAGCAGAACCGCAGCGCGGTGGACGAGATCCTGGGGCGCATGGCGGCAGTGGGCAGCGCTGCCCGTCCCACGGAGCGCGATCCGCAGATCATGCGCGCCATCCAGAACTTCCGCATGGCATTGAGCCTGCGCGCCGGCAACCTAACCGCTGAACAACGCGGCCGCATCGTCGAGGTGATCGACAACGCGGCCCGCGAAATCGAAAAGGCGTGATCGTGCCTCATCACTACCGGATCACCGTGGACGCACTGGATCCCACGCCAGGCGAAGGAGGTTTGCAATCGCTCGCCTTCTTCGCCTCCACCCATACCGACATCTTTGCCGCCACCGGTACGCTGCGCGAGCGCCTGGAATGCACCGCGTGTCACGCGACCCGGCTTGCCATCGGGCTTGAGCCTGCTTAGCGAGGTCATGCACGAGCGGCACATGCTGCTTACGCCGCTGCGCGAGCCTATGCGCGAGGTAGTGAAATCGTTGAACGAGATCGCGTCAGAAACAGGTACCTAGTGGCTCTGTGAAGAGGGATTCCAACAACAAGCAAAAGGCCCGCCATGATGAAGCGGGCCTTATTTATTTCGCGCGGTCAGGCTGAGACGCGGACGCCGTAGCGTGCAGCCGCGTGTTTGTGGGAGAGATTGGGAGCGAGCGCTTTTCGAGCCTGGTCGAAGTTCTGCCAATCGGCGATGTCGGGCAGCGCGGGAATGGTGACGAGCTCGCCCTGGTCCAGAGCTGCGAGCGATGCGTCGACCATGTCCTCGGCAGTCATGACGATCTCTGCGGGGAGGTTGTGGACAGGAAAGTTTGCGCGGTCCCAGAACTCGGTGCTGGTGGCGCCGGGGAGAACGGCCTGGACCTGGATGCCCTTGTCCTTGACCTCGTTGTGGAGGGACTGCGTCAGGTTGAGCACGAATGCCTTGGTGCCGCTATAGACGCCGTTGAGCAGCTCGGGGTTGAGCGCGACGACGGAAGAGATGTTGATGATGAGCCCCTTCGAGCGTGCGATGAAGCCGGGCAGAGCGGCGGAGGTGAGGCGCGTCAGCGCAGTGACGTTCAACTGGATCATGTTGTCCATGTCGTCGACGTCGGAATCGATCAGCTTGGCGACGCCGCCTAAGCCGGCGTTGTTGACCAGTGCGGTGATGCTGCTGTCGGAACGCAGGCGCTGTTCTACGCGCTCGCGATCGGCCTTCACGGTCAGGTCGGCGGGCAGAGTGTCCGCCTTGCGGCCGGTCTTCGCGGCGATTTCGTTCGCCAAATTGGAGAGACGTTGCTGATCGCGGGCGACCAGGATGAGGTCATAGCCGCGCTGGGCAAGACGGTGAGCGTAGACGGAGCCGATGCCGGTGGAGGCTCCGGTGATGAGTGCGGTGCCGGGATTTGAAGGTGTCGTCATGGTGGATCTCCTCTGTTGCTGAATGTGTCCAATCGATCGGACTTCCTTTAGTAGAGTAGACCGGTCGGTCTAATGATGCAGAATTTATCCACAAAGGAAAGATGCATTGCCTAGCCCCTCAAAAGAACGTTGAAGGTGAAGTGCAGGAAGGCTTCCAGCGGCTTGGCGGAGCGGTCGGCCTTGGAGCGCAGGAGGGCGCCCTCGTAGCTGTTGAGCAGGAATCCGGCTAATTCCTGGGGCTTGGCCGATCTGGCGAGGTCGCCGCGATCGATCGCTTCCTGGAGGACGCCGGCGACGGCGGTTTGCCAGATGGCGAAGGACTGGTGCAGCAGGGATTGGATGGAATCGCTGTGGTCTGCCATCTCCAGGCTGAGATTCCCCATCAGGCAGCCACTAATGGTGGCCGCCGGCCCGTAGATGGAGATGATTTCCTCGAAGTACCGCCGCAGGCGCCTGAGGGGCGCCGCTTTGCCTTCGCCAAGGAGTTTCGCGGCTCGCTCATTTTCTCCGCGAACATACAGGGCGAGCACCTCTTTCGCGAAGGCTTCTTTGCTGGCGAAGTGGTGATAGAAGGATCCTTTGGGAACATCGGCTTCGTCGAGGATCTCTTTCACGCCGGTAGCGGCGTAGCCCAGCGAGCGTATGCGCCGCAGCCCAACCTGCAGGAGATGATCCCGCGTGCTCGGAGTGTCCGTTACATTCGCTTTTGTAGTCTTTGGCATGTGGGATGTAGACCGACCAGTCTATTCGATGCAGCAGACCAGCTTAAAGATTTTGGGCGGACGCGGAATCACGAGCGATCCAGCACAAGCTTCTTCATGGTCAGGCTTTCAGGAGTGTTCAGCGCAGCCAATCCCTCGATCACTCCATGCTTGTCCCGATCTGAGCGATTCTGACTGACCTTCCATTTCCCTTCCAGCTTGTTGATGGGCAGTTCAAATCCGATGATGCCATTCAGCAGCGAATGAATGAAGTCTGCAGGAGCGTCGCTGACCTTCCAGGGAATAGAGGCTTTGGCTTCACTTTGATCCGTGAGCTGCTCCAGGTGATTCATCAGCCACTCTTTATCCTCAATCACCTTGAGTGAACCGTATGCATGGACGACGACGTAGTTCCAGGTAGGAACCTCCTTGCCATCTTCCAACGTACTGGGGTACCAGGAAGGAGTGATGTAGTGCTGCGGACCGGAAAATATTGCGAGCGCGTCGACAGAAGGATTGAGATCGCGCCACTGAAGATTCGCGCGCGAGACGTGTCCCCGGAGGATGCCCAGCGCTGCACCTTCCTCTTCCAGAACCATGGGCAGGTGCGACGCAAATAGTCCACCCGAACTCAAGGTGACAAGGGCTGCGAGTGGTTCGGCCTTGATGAGCTGATGCAGGACCGGAATGCGCTTCTCTTCGTTTGCTCGCGGAATATACATTGCGGCCCCCTTACCCAAAAAGAAGAAGCAAACAGGAAGGCCCGTCCCAGCAAATGGAACGGGCCTTGCTGTTCTTGTGCGTTGAAGCTTACGCCTGAGCGTCGTCCGTTGTTGCCTTGACGGTGGCGACGGTCCAGTTGGGGTCGCCTACCTTGAAGCGGGCAAAGCGGCGCACGGTGATGTTCTCGCCGAGCTTGCCGACCTTCTGCGCGATGAGCTGCGCGATGCTCATGGACTGCTCCTTGATGAAGGGCTGATCGAGCAGACAGACCTCTTCGTAGAACTTGCTCATCTTGCCTTCGACGATCTTCTCGACCACGGGTGCGGGCTTGCCGGTGGCGGCCGCCTGCGCGCGATAGATCTCCTTCTCGCGCTCCATGTCCTCGGGGGTGACGTCCTCCCTGCGGACGTAGCGCGGGTCGGTGGCGGCGATGTGCATCGCGATGTCCTTGAGCAGTTCCTGGAAGTCCTCGGTGCGGGCGACGAAGTCGCTCTCGCAGTTGAGCTCGACCAGCACGCCGATCTTGCCGCCGGCGTGGATGTAGGTGCCCACCGCGCCTTCGTTGGTGGAGCGTGACGCCTTCTTCTGCGCGGAGGCCATGCCCCGCTTGCGCAGCACGACGAAGGCCTGCTCCATATCGCCCTTGGACTCCTGGAGGGCCTTGAGGCAGTCGCCCATGGGCGCGCCGGACTTCTCGCGGAGCTCCTTTACCTGCTTTGCATCGATCTTCTCGGTTACGGCAGACATCTTGAGAACCATCCTTGTGTTGTGTGCTACGTGTTAAGTGCTCTAGTGAATCGCGTGCGGTCAGACAGTGAAAGCGTGGCGGTGAATTCACGGCCACGCTTTCGGAAAGTAAGGACCGTCTTTAGTTTAGTGAGCTTCGGCGACTACGTCGGGCTCAGCCGCGGTGACAGCAGCGGGAGCCTTGCGGATGCCGCCGCCCAGCGCTGCCTCAAGATCGACCTCTTCCGACTCAGCAGCGGTGTCGTCGGCACCGGCTTCGAGAGTCACGGGAGCGGCAACAACCGACTCGGCTGCCTCGCCGACGTGGACTTCGCTGACCGGCAGCGAAGTGGCGCCGGCGGTAGCGTCGGCGAACGCCTTGTCGGTCGATGCCTGCACGCCTTCGACAACGGAGTCCGAGATCTTCGAAGTGAAGAGGCGGATGGCGCGCAGCGCGTCATCGTTGCCGGGGATCACATAGTCGACCACGGTGGGATCGCAGTTGGTGTCGACGACGGCGACCACCGGAATGCCGAGCTTGCGGGCTTCCTTGACAGCGATGGCTTCGTTGTTCGAATCGACGACGAAGAGTGCGTCGGGCAGGCGCTTCATGGCCTTGATGCCGGCCAAGTTGGCCTGCAGGTGCTTGCGCTCGCGCTCGAGCTTGATGACTTCCTTCTTGGTGAGGAGGTCATAGCGGCCGTCGGTGGCCATATCGTCCAGTTCCTGAAGGCGGCGTACCGACTTCTGCACAGTGACCCAGTTCGTGAGCAACCCACCCAGCCAGCGCTGGTTGATGTAGAACATGCCGCAGCGGTTCGCTTCTTCCGCGATCGCGTCCTGGGCCTGCCGCTTGGTGCCAACGAAGAGGATGACCTTGCCCGTAGATGTGAGGTCGGTGACGAACTTGGAGGCCTCTTTGAACATCTTCAGGGTCTTCTGCAGGTCGATGATGTAAATGCCGTTGCGCTCGCCGAAGATGTACTCCTTCATCTTGGGGTTCCAGCGCTTGGTCTGATGCCCGAAGTGGACTCCCGCTTCGAGCAGTTCCTTCATGGTGATAGTGGCCAAACGACCTCCTTGTGATGTGCATCCCGCCAGCGGTTGAGCCCCGGCGCGGATTGATCTCGCAGATCGCCGCGTTGGACGAGGTGCGAGGGATAACTGCTACGACACTCGTGCGGCCCGGGTGCCATGACGGCAACCGGGCCAAACTCATAACCAGCAGCAGCTGACTAGCGCTTGCTGAACTGGAATCTCTTTCGGGCGCCCTTCTGCCCGTACTTCTTGCGCTCCTTGATGCGCGCATCGCGGGAGAGCAGACCTTCCGCCTTCAGCGTCTTGCGCAGCTCGACGTTGAACTCGAGCAGAGCGCGGGAGATGCCCATCTTGACCGCATCGGCCTGAGCGCTGACCCCGCCGCCGGAGACGTTGGCGAGGACATCAAAGTTTGAGAGCATCTCAACCAGCACCAGCGGGCGCTGCGCGGAGACGCGCTGCTGCGGAGTGACGAAATACTCTTCGAACCCCTTGTGGTTGACGGTGAACTTGCCCTCGCCGGGGCGCAGGAAGACGCGAGCCACGCTCGACTTCCGCCGTCCCGTTCCGTAGTACTGAACCAGATCTGCCATTCGTTTCCCGATCTCTTTCTAAAACCGAATTCCGTTACGCCTGACGAACGGCGTCTGCAATTTCCAGTGCCACCGGCTGCTGCGCCTGGTGGGGATGATCCGTGCCGCGATAGACCTTGAGCTTGGTCGCCATCTGGCGGCCGAGCTTGGTCTTAGGCAACATGCCCTTGACTGCCTCTTCGACGATCTTTTCCGGACGGCGGGCAAGCAGGCGAACGAACGACTCTTCGCGCAGGCCGCCGGGGAAGCCGGTGTAGCGGCGATAGACCTTCTGCTGGCTCTTGAGGCCGGTCAACCGCACCTTGTCCGCATTGACGACGATGACGTGGTCGCCCATGTCCATGAACGGCGTGTATTTGGTGCTGCGCTTGCCGCTCAGCACGCTGGCCGCTTCGGTGGCCAGGCGGCCCAGCGTCTTGCCGCTGGCGTCTACCACGAACCACTTGCGGGCTATGTCATGCGAGCTCGGCATGTAAGTCGACATCTTCCTGTACCCTCTTCCACTCAATCTCGTACCTGCGGCGGCCGCGACAAGGCGGCAATCCGCACCGTTCCAAAACAAATAGCCCAACTGGAATCCAAGCCCGGTGGCCGCGCGAAAACGATGCGCAGCAGCACCTGCATTCCATAAATCCGGAGCCGGCACGATACCCGGCAAACTGGACCGTGTTGAGTGCGCAGGGAGACCGACGATCTCCGGACCACTGGCCTGCGGAACGCCCGGCACGGCATGCTATTTCAGGATGCCAGCAGACGCGCAGACGCAGGACTGCGCAAGGGTTTCAGGATAGCTCAGACGCGCTGACGAGTCAATGAATCCGAAGCTCCGCCGGCCTGTGGCCCCGGCCATCCGGCCGGACCGGACAGTCTGCGCGCCCGGTGCACGAGCAGACAAGCGTTGGAGCGAAGAACCAGAGCGGGGGTCGCACCGCTCTGGTTCTCGATTTGCGCTCTGCTATCCGACTTGTACGTTCTCTGCCTGGAGGCCCTTGGGACCTTTTTTGACTTCGAACTGAACCGACTGGCCTTCCTGCAGGCTGCGGAATCCATCGGTCTTGATCTCGGTGTGATGGACGAACACGTCGCCCTCGCCGCTTGCACGGCTGATAAAACCAAATCCCTTTGCATCGTTAAACCACTTCACTGTTCCCTGTTCCATAAAACACGTGTTCCTTCGTACTGAATGTACCGTTGAATGCAATGTGGAGGAGTTGCGAGCAGGAACGAGCCAGAACAGGCAAAAAGACCAGACCGAATTCGACGATCTCCTTTAGGCTAGCACCTGCCGGCAGGGCGTGCCGCGATTGGGAAAAGATCGCCTTCGATCGCGCGCTGAAGCATCCTGGCTGTCTCTCGGTTGCGGGGGTGGGTGACTCACCCTGCAACCGCTACTCCCGTTGCAACAGGGTTTTACTTCGGCTCCAGCGGCTCCTCCCACGGAGGTGTCATTACGGCTGGGCTTTGGTTCCATTGTCGCTCCCGGCAGCCTTGACCTTAGATAGATGGGAAGACTGCCCGGCGATTGCGGCCCCACGCGACGCTGGCCGGAACACCTCGGAACGAAAGGCCTGTCATGCGTCATCTGCCTATTGCCCGCCCTGGAGCTGCGCTGCTCGCAGCCTGCCTGATGACAACCGCGCCGTTCGCCTCTGCGCAGACTGCCGCAAACCCGATTCCAGCGAACCAGAGTGCCGCTCCTGCGAAAGCAGCGAGCGCTCCCAAGGGCGCGCAGGCGGTGGCCCCGGCATCGACGCCCGAGGCTCTGTCGGCGGAGCTGGTGGGGAAGACCTTCTACCTGCGCGGGTTTTATCAGGACGACAAGCTGGAGTTCGCGACCGACGGCAAGGCGGTAGGCACCCCGCAGAAGGGCTCCTTTGCGCTGAGCGCCGTCGAGATCGACAAGGTGAAATACACCAAGAAAACGATGGAGATCGAGGCGCACCGCATAGGACTGCACTTCTTCGGCGCGCTGCCCTACGAGGACGATTCGACGCCGTTCGAGCGGATCAAGGTAGATCCGAAGAAGACAGTGATCATCGATATCGACCGGCTGGTGATTGAGCCGGAGAAGAAGAAAAAGAAGAAGGACGAGAAGAAAGACGAAAAGGACGCCAAGAAGGATGACAAGAAGAACGACGCGGAGATCGCGGCGAAAGCCGACCCCAGTAACGATGCTGCCCGAAAGGCTGCGATCGCTCTACTAGCCACGGCTCCCGATGCGGCGACTATGCCGGCGGGAAGTGCTGCCGGTTTGGAAGGTGCACCGCCCGTTGCGCCCGAGCATGATCCCCGGGTGAGCATCCTGCAATTATCGAAGGCGCTCAACGTGATGCTTGCGCCGGCACTGGATGACTCGGTGATCGCGACGCTGCCGGCGTATTGGCAGAACTACTTTGCCACCAAGGAAGGCAAGGCGCGGGCCCAGCGCGTGGATGCCTCGGCACTGCGGCCGGGCGGCGACGTGAAGCCACCGCACCTGTTGACGGTGCTGGACCCGGCATCGAGCGACTACGCGCAGAAGAACAACATCGCGGGCATGGTCTTCCTGCAGATGGTGGTGGACGCCCAGGGCCGCCCGGGAGCAGTCACCATCGTCCGGCCGATCGGATTCGGACTGGATGAGAGGGCCGTCGAAGCGGTAGAGCACGCGCAGTTTCGGCCGGGGACGCTGAACGGCAAGCCGGTATCGGAAGTAGTGAACCTGCAGGTGACCTTCCGGATCTACTCGGACAAGACGAGGCCGGGCGCCACGCCAGCACGGCAGGTGCCGACCCAAGTGGCTCCGAAGGAAGCGCCGAAGATGCCGCCATCGAATGCGCCGGTTCTGGCCTCGGCTGAACCAACAGCACCGGGAATGTAGGAATCGGGAGTGTAGGACCGGCAGAGTATGTGCTCTCGCTTTGATAGATTGGGCGAGTGAGCAAGAGCTTTCTCGATCTGGTCAAACGAGGAGACACCCAGGAGATTGCCGACTGGGTCAAAGACGATCCGCAGATTGCGGAGAGCCGGGACGCCCAGGGCGTCTCGGCTTTGCTTTGGGCGGTATACAGCGGGCACACAGTGGTGCGGGATTTTCTGCGCTCCGGCCTGGAGCTGGACCTGGCGGAGGCTGCGGCGGTGGGCGATGCGGCGCGGCTGCGTGAGCTGCTGGGAGCGGATCCGGCGACGGCGAAGGAGCGGGCGAACAGCCGCTCCGCGGATGGATGGCCGCTGCTGCATTTGGCGGCGGCGTTTGCGGATCGCGAGACGGTGTTGACGCTACTGGATGCGGGCGCCGCTGTCGATCAGGTTTCGCAGACCCCGATGCGCAACCAGGCACTGCATGCGCTGCTGGCGCTATCCAAAGATGCAGAGATAACGCGGCTGCTGATCGAGCGCGGCGCGGATGTGAATGCGGCGCAGACGGCGGGCTATCGTCCGCTGCACCAAGCCGCTGTGGCTGGCCGCGAGGACCTGAGTACGGCTGCTGCTGGATGCGGGCGCGGACAAGATGGCGCGCTGCGATCGCGGCAAGACGCCGGCGGAGTATGCGCGCGAGCGCGGGCATGATGCGGTCGCTGAGTTGCTGGAAGAGACGTCGAAGTAGCCGCCTGCGCTCTGCCGCTCCTACTATTTCTTAAAACAAGAGCAAGCCTGGCGACTTATCAACTCGCCTATTCGTAGGCGAGGGCGTCGATGGGATCTTTTTGCGCGGCCTTCCATGCCGGGTAAAGTGCTCCGAGCAATGCGCCGATAAAGGCTAAAGCAGCGGTAGAGAGCATCCAGGGGACTTCAACCGGGAAGGGCAGAGTGGGAAAGCGCTGGTTCAAACCGGCCTTGATGACAAAGGTAAGGGCGAGCCCGACGATGATGCCTGCGATGCTAAAGAGTGCAGTTTCGCGCAGCACGACGTTTACGATGTAGAGCTTCGACGCGCCAAGCGATTTGAGGATGCCGATCTCGCGCGTGCGTTCGAGCACCGCGGTGTACATGGACTGGAAGATGACCAGGAAGCCAACGATGAAGGCGATGGAGATGACTACGCGAAGCGCGATATTGAAGCCGGGCAGGCGATCCGGGGTCATCTGCGACAGGACTTCATCGAGCGTGCGCACCTGGTACTGGCTGAGTCCCGGGACGGCATGGATCTCATCCCGGATCAGCTGTTCGTTTGCCGGGTTGTCGCTCTTGAGATAGAAGAGCGAGGCGTTGTTTTCGGCGCCGTTGAGCGCGCCGAGGGTGCGAATAGGAATAAATTTGCGGCCCCCCTTGCCGTGCTCGACGATGCCGCAGATGCGGAAGGGGTGGTTGAAGATCTGGATGGTGTCGCCGACGTGATAGCCGTGATCCCGGCGGGCAGCGTAGTCGTCGATGATGACATCGTTCGGCCCCTGGAAGGGCGTGCCCGCGAGAAACTTGAAGGGCCGCAGGGCGTTGTAGCTTTCGTAGTCGATGCCCCAGATGGTCTCCACCGATCCCATGGTGCTCATCTGGGAGATCACCGGGGAGACGACGGCAACGTGCGGCAGCCTGCGGAGGACATCCGCGATTTTGGCGGAGACCGGTGCGCCGCCGACGGCAGTAAGGAAGCTTGAATTCGGAGGCTGGACGAAGAGATCTGCGCCGATGCCAGTACTGTTGGCACGGCTGCCACTCACCTGGCCGATGAAGACGCCGGTGATGGAGAGGATCATGATGACTTCAATGGCAACAGCCAGCACACTGATGGCAACGCGGATCGGCCGGTGCAGCAGGTTGCCGAGTACCAGCTTATTCATAGGGCGAGTGTAGCAAAGCAGTTACGGTGGGCTGTACCTTATGGGGGATGGCCGGGATGCCCGGAAAGTGGTGCTCCGCAGGTGGCGGAAAAGGCGTACGGTGATCGGAGACTTTGCTAATCGATCACTCATCCGCCTTTGCATTCAAGAGACTACGCCGCGGGGGCCCGGGCCACAGCATCGGAAGCAAGTGAGCCACGGCACTCATGGAAAGGCGCCAAGGTGGGAAGCATGGGCAGCTTTGGAGAGGACCTGAAAAAGGCCAGAGAAGCGAAAGGCGTGGCGCTCGAGGCGATCGCCACAGCAACCAAAATCACTACACGCTACCTGCAGGCGGTTGAGCAGGAGCGGTTCGACCAGTTGCCGGGCGGCGTCTTCCGCAAGAGCATTGTGCGCAGTTATGCGCGCTCCGCAGGGCTGGATGAAGACGCGTGGGTGAAGCGCTATCTGGCGATCAGTGAGCCAGAGGAAACCGTTATTAGCGAAGAGGACCGGGCATGGGCTGCGTTCGCCGAGAACGTTGGCCGTTCTCGTGGCCGCGACTCGCATGCCGGCAACTCGCGGGCACGCTGGGCCGGTGTGGCGGCGCTGCTGTTGCTGGTGATTGGGATGAGCTGGTTTGTTTGGGGCTACGTGCACAACAAAGCCGCGGCAGCTGTGAAGAGCCCGGGGATTTCTTCCGCGCTGGCTCCCAAATCCCTCTCCACCGTGGCGTCCAATTAAGTCGGCCACCTGCCACGACCCGGTGCTGGAAGCACATGCGTGCCCACGCTCCTGCTGACACATGCACCATCCGATTGCGGCGCGCCATCTCCGAAACATCACAACTGCGTATTCCAGCCCAACTAACATCGATTCTTTACGAGACTGAATAGTGGAGCTTCACCAAGCCATCGGCGAACTTCGTCGATGCGAGGAGCTTGAGCGGCACGGTGCGATGGCGCGGCGCAAGGAGCGGAATGCCTTCGCCGATCAGTACCGGGACCACGCTGAGGATGAACTCGTCGACCTCGCCTGCATCGAGAAACGATGCAATGATGCCGGCGCCGCCCATGACCCAGACGTCTTTCCCTTTCTTCGCGCGCAGGCGGGATGCAAACTTTTTGACCGGTTCGTTGACGAACTCGACGCCCTTGGGCGCTGCAGACAACGGCGGCGTGCGAGTGAAGACGTAGTTCTTCATGTTGGTGTCGAATGCCGCTTCGGCAACGCCTTTCTCTTGAAAGGCGAACGCCATATCGCAGGTTTTTCTACCCCAGAGTATGGTGTCGATCGATTGATAGAAGACACCGGCGCCGTAGTTGCCTTTGGGACGCGGGCGATCGAGCCAATCGACGGAGCCATCAGTCCGGCCGATGAAGCCGTCGGCACTGGTGGCCACGGAGACGATGATTTTGCGTTTGCGAGTCATGGCGACCTCCGAAGTGCTGGTGAAATCGTAATCCGAAGCGTCATCCGTATGCACCTACGGTGAAAACGCTTTAGGCTGTTCGCAGCATGTCTGCCTCGCCGCCCGGCGCCGACGAAACGGCTTCCCGCAACCGAATCTCTTCGGCATGGCTGTGGCTGTTCGGTATGGTGCTGATCGCGTGCTCCGCGGTGTTCGTGGTGATGACGCGGCACTGGCCGGTGGTGGGCGATGCGGCGCTGCTCCGCTACGTGGTTTTTCTGATTCAACATGGCTGGGCGCCCTACCGGGATTTCGTGGACATCAACATGCCCGGCGCCTATCTGGCGACCGCCTTCGGCATGCACCTGGCCGCTTCTCCGGACGTGAGTTGGCGCATCTTCGACTTCGGGCTGATTGCGCTGGCTGGCGTGGGCTACTCCGTCATCGCGCGACCCTACTCGCGCTTTGCTGCACTGTTCGCGACGGTGCTGCTGCTGCTGGTGCATGGGCAGGATGGCGTGCAACAGGCAGGGCAGCGCGATCTGGTGATCGCTGTCCTGCTGGTGAGCGCGGTGGCGTTTCTGCTGGAGGCAGTGCGGCGAGAACGATCGGCATACCTGCTGGGGTTCGGGCTGGCGGTGGGGTTGAGTGCGACGATCAAGCCGACGGCTGCGCCGCTGGGGGTGGTGCTGCTGGGCATGGCGGCGATCTATCAAGCCGGGTGGTGGACTGCCGGATGGTACCGAAGCGATTCGGATGCGGCGAGCACGCGCGAACCGCGTGTGAGCGGGACGAGGGATGCGCGCGCGCAGTGGGCTCGATTCCTGAGATGGACGGCGATCGGGATCGCGGCAATGGCCGCGCCGGTGGCTGGAATGCTGCTCTGGCTGGAGCGCAAGCACGCTCTGGAAGCATGGTGGACGACTGAGCGCGTGCTGCTTCCTTCCTACGCGATGCAGGAGCGGCGGCCATTCGGCTTCACGTTGTCGCACAGCATCTCGCCACTGTTGCCGCTGGTGCTGCTGTGGCTGCTTTGCGTCGTGCTGCGTGGGCCGGCGTGGCCGCGGTTTGAACGGGTGCTCATCGCGACCGGCGCCGCGCTGAACCTGCTGGCGCTGCTGGCCCAGGGCAAGGCGCTTCCCTATCAGCGATATCCGATGCTCGCGTTTTTGCTGCTGCTGATCGCTCTCGACCTGATGACCACGTGGCGCAAGGACAAACGCGCTGTGGTGCGCTACGTGGCGTGGGCGGGAGTTTGCTGCGGCTGCCTGGTGCTGGCTCCGCTCGCGCTGGTGAAGGTGCATCGGTTCGTCGCGAAGCCGCAGGAGTTTGACGCAATGCTGGCAGCAGATCTGCGCAACTTGCATGCCGCGGATCTGAGCGGGCGCGTGCAGTGCCTGGATACGATCCAGGATTGCCTGCCGACGCTGTACACGCTGCGCCTGCTACCGGCGACGGGCACGCTCGGCGACGTGAATTTGTTCGGCCCGTCCAGAAATGCGGTGGTCGAGACATCGCGGCAGCGGTTTCTCCACGATGTCGAAGCGAAGCCGCCGCTGGTATTCGTCGTGGTCAGCGGTTTGTTTCTCGATGGCACGAGCGGCTATCGCAAGCTGGACGCATGGCCGGAGTTCGAGCAATGGGTGAACGCACACTACGCGCTGACGGTGGAGCGCACGCCGCCGCACCTGGTCCGCTGGTGGTCGCGTCCGCAAGCGCCTGCCGGCTATCGGATTTATTTGTTGAAGCCGGCGGAAACGGCGCTCCGTTGAGCGGCGAAATCGGGCCGTTTACGGGCTTGGTACGCAGTTCGCATAGTGACCTTTGCCGTGTCTTCGCGGGGTCTGGTACGGTAAATACGCGGCCCTAGACGCTTCTTGTTGGGGCTGCCTGCCCGCTGCACTTCGACCCTGAATGAATTCCCAAACGCATTCCGGCCGGTTGGCAGAGAAGGTATAGGAGGAAGCTCGTTTTGTCACAACCACGCGATAAGTTTCTGTTTACCTCGGAGTCGGTGACGGAAGGTCATCCCGACAAGATTGCCGACCAGATCTCCGATGCAATTCTCGATGCCTGCCTGGAGCAGGACCCCTTCAGCCGCGTCGCCTGCGAGACGCTGACCTGCACCGGCCTTGTAGTGATTGCCGGTGAGATCACAACCCAGGCTTATGTCGATTTTCAATCGCTGGTGCGCGGCACGGTGGCTTCCATAGGCTACGACAATGCACTGTACGGCTTCGATTCGAATACCTGCTCGGTGATCTCGACCATCAACAAACAGTCCGGCGATATCGCGATGGGCGTGGACACGGGCGGCGCCGGCGACCAGGGCATGATGTTCGGCTATGCGACAAACGAGACGGAAGAGCTGATGCCCACGCCGATATCGTTGGCGCACAAGCTGACGTATCGGCTGAGCGAAGTCCGCAAGAACGGGCAGATGTCTTATCTGCGGCCCGATGGCAAGAGCCAGGTGACGGTGGAGTACGACTCGAACGGCAAGCCGGTGCGCGTGGATGCAGTTGTGATCTCAACCCAGCATGCGGAGACCGTGGGCAACGACGAGTTGCGGCGCGACATTCTGAAGAACGTGATCCAGTTCGTGATTCCGGCGAAGCTGCTGGACCAGGACACGAAGTACCACATCAATCCGACGGGACGGTTCGTGATCGGCGGCCCGATGGGCGACACCGGACTGACCGGACGCAAGATCATCGTAGACACCTACGGCGGCATGGGCCGGCACGGCGGCGGCGCCTTCAGCGGCAAGGACCCGACAAAGGTGGACCGCTCGGCCGCGTACATGGCGCGCTACATCGCGAAGAATATTGTGGCTGCCGGACTGGCCGACCGCTGCGAGGTGCAACTTGCTTACGCGATCGGCGTGGCCGAGCCGGTGAGCGTGCTGGTGGATACCTTCGGCACGGGCAAAATCAGCGAGGTGGAGTTGCAGAAGCTGATCCGCGGGAACTTCTCGTTGACGCCCAAGGGCATCATCGAATCGCTGGACCTGCGGCGCCCGATCTATAAGAAGACCGCTGCCTACGGCCACTTTGGCCGCAAGGAGAAGGACTTTAGTTGGGAAGCGACCGACAAGGCGGAGGTCCTGCGCGCGGCAGCGAAGACTGCAGTTGCGACGAATGCCTAGACGTACAACGACACGACGCAAGCCCGCTCGCACCTGAGCGGGCTTTGCCGTTACTGCGCGATTCTGCATCCGAACTCATATATGTTCGCGGAGCACCGGAAATAGGAGCCCGGTATGCATCTATCCCCCTTCCTGATTGGGCCGCTTGCGATTTGCCTGGCTGGCTGCGGCGGCAGCAGCACTCCACCAAAAACGACAACGACACCTCCTGCACCTCCTGCGCCGGCCGATTTTTCGCTTTCTGTCACGCCGTCGTCGCAGACACTGGTTCGAGGCACGACGGGGACGGCGCTTTCCCTCCAGGCGACGGCGACGAATGGCTTCGCTTCTCCGGTGACGGTGGATATCAGCGGGCTGCCTGGCAGCGTAACGGCCAGCCCGGCATCGCTGAAGCTGACTCCGGGAAGTGCGCAGAACGTGACGCTGACCGCGGGCACGACCGCCGCGACGGGCGCATCTACCGTGACCTTTGGCGGGACTGCGGGCACGCTGTCGCACACCGCGACGCTGGCGCTGACGGTGCAGACTCCGCCCATTCCGGACGTGACAACCTATCACTTCGACAACTCGCGCGACGGGCTGAACGCGCAGGAGACGGTGCTGACTCCCGCGAACGTGACCAGCGCGACCTTCGGCAAGATCGGGTTCTTCAACAGCGACGGCCAGGTAGACGCGCAGCCGCTCTACCTGGCCAGCTTAAGCGTAAACGGCACTGCGACGAATGTGCTTTACATGGCCACAGAACATGGCAGCTTGTACGCATTCAACGCGGATACGGGCGCGCAGTTGTGGCAGATATCGCTGCTGGGAAGCGGAGAGGCTCCAAGCGATAATCACGGCTGCAATCAGATCTCGCCGGAGATCGGCATCACGTCGACGCCGGTGATCGATCGCGCGAAGGGCGTGATCTATGCCGTTGCGATGAGCAAGGATGCCGCGGGCAACTATCACCAGCGGCTGCATGCGCTGAACCTGACAACTGGAGCGGAACTGGCCGGCAGCCCTGTCGAGGTCAGCGGCAGGTATCCGGGAACCGGCGCAGGCTCGGTTAACGGGATGGTTCCCTTTACTCCTGGGCAATATGCGGAGCGCGCCGGGCTGTTGCTGCTGAATGGGACGATCTACTTGGCGTGGACTTCACACTGCGACATTGGCCTCTACACGGGATGGGTGATGGCCTATAGCGAAAGCAATCTGCAGCAGACGGCGATTCTGAACCTGACGCCGAATGGCAGCGATGGGTCGGTCTGGATGGCAGGCAACGGATTGGCGACGGATGCGAACGGCAACATCTATTTCCTCGATGCGAACGGCACTTTCGATACGAGCTTCGACAGCAACGGCTTCCCTGCGAATCAGGATTTCGGGAACGCGATTATCAAGCTGAGCACGGCCGGCGGGAAGCTGGCGGTAGCGGATTACTTTGAGGCTTCCAACACGGCGTCCGAGTCGGCCACAGATAAAGATCTGGGTTCTGGCGGTGCGATGGTGCTGCCGGATCTGACGGATGCGAGCGGTACGGTGCGGCACCTGCTGGTCGGAGCGGGGAAGGACAAGAATATTTATGTGGCGGATCGCGACAACCTGGGCAAGTTCAATTCGGCTAATAACAGCAACCTGTACCAGGAGCTGCCGACCGCACTGGAGGCTGGCGCCTGGTCGTCGCCGGCATACTTCAATGGCACGGTGTATTACGGGGGTTGGAACGACACGCTGAAGGCCTTCCCTATCACCCAGGCAAAGCTGGCGACGACGCCGTCGAGCCAGTCGGCGGCGGTGTTTCCATACCCGGGGAGTACGCTCAGCATCTCGGCAAACGGCGCCCAGAATGCGATTGTGTGGGCGGTGGAGAGCCATCCCGCCACCGCCGGCGTATTGCACGCCTACGATGCGACGAGCCTGAGCAACGAACTGTACAACAGCAATCAGGCGGCAGGCGGGCGCGATGCATTCACCGGAAACAAGTTCATCACACCAGTGATCGTGAACGGGAAGGTGTTTGTGGGCACGCCGACCGGCGTGGCGGAGTTTGGACTGCTGCCCTGATGGAGTGGCTTGACAGCGTGTTTATTCTGACTTGAAGCTGCCACTTTCGCCATTGCAGGAGAACGTCCTTGTCGCCTCGCTCCGCTGCTCGCCTTACACGCGTGTTGTTCGCCATTGCCCTGCTGCTCGTTTCGACGAGTGCGTTGTTCGCGCAGGGCGCGCCTGCGCCACGCGTAATCGGCTTCATGACGGACTTCGATGTGAAGGACGATGCGGTCGGGATCTGCAAGGCGGTGATGCTGGGCATTGCGCCGCACGCAACCATCGTGGACATCACACACCAGGTGACGCCGTTCGACATTGCGCAGGCGGGTCGCTTTCTGGCCGGCTCGGCGCCTTACTTTCCGCATGATGCGGTGTTTGTGGCAGTGATCGATCCGACGGTGGGAAGCACGCGCAAGGCAATCATTGCGAAGTCGAAGGTGGGACAGTATTTTGTGCTTCCGGACAACGGGATGATCACTCAGCTTGCCGACCGCGATGGGCTGGTGGGCGCGCGAGAGATCACGAACCCCGCATGGATGATTGGCGCGAGGCTGTCGTCGACCTTCCATGGCCGCGACATCTTTTCTCCCGCTGGTGCGCACCTGGCGCGGGGCGATGACTGGACTGAGGCCGGACCGGCGCTCGATCTGGCGAAGCTGGTGCGATTGAAGAACAAAACTGCGGCCATCGATGCGACTGGACTGCATGGGCAGGTGATCGGGACAGATGGGCCCTTCGGCAACCTGGTGCTGAATGTTCCAGCGGAGAGCTTCGCGAAGCTGGGCTATCGGCTGGGCGATCGTGTTCACGTCACTATCGCCGGCACGGACTACACGCTGCCGTTCGTGAAGACGTTCAGCGATGTGCCGGTGGGCGATGGGCTGTTGTATATCGATTCGCGCGGACGGTTGAGCGTCGGGATCGACCAGGGTAACTTTGCCGAGGTGCATCATGTGACGCCGCCGGCGCCGCTGGAGATTCCTGCGAAGCGCTGAAGGGAATTTCATAACTTCTACGGCAAGAACCGGAGCGCGGCAGCCCGCTGGAGAGCGCAGTATGCTGACATGGCAACGATACAGGTGGTTCCAACAACGGTGAAGGTAGTGGCGATGAAGGCCGCATTCGATGCCGGCGAGGCGTGGCGGCAGGTGCAGACGCATGATGCGTCGGCGGATGGACAATTCGTGTACGCAGTGGAGACGACGGGGATCTTCTGCCGTCCGAGCTGCCCGAGCCGGCGGCCGGCGCGGCAGAATGTGCGCTTCTTCGCGAATGCGGATGCGGCGATGGCTGCGGGTTATCGTGCGTGCCGGCGGTGTCATCCGGCAGGCGAACATGCCGAGGCGGAGATGGTGCGGCGGCTGTGCGACTATCTCGACCGGCACGTCGATCGCGTGGTGACACTGCAGGAGCTTGGCCGGCTGACGGCGCTGAGCCCCTTCACGGTGCAGCGGATGTTTGAGCGGGTGCTGGGCGTGAGCCCGCGGCATTACCAGATCGACCGGCGCTCCGCGCTGTTGCGCGACCGGCTCGCCGGGGGCAGCAGCGTGACCGACGCGATCTACGAGGCGGGGTTCAGCTCATCAAGCCGCATGTATGAGGGCGCGGATGCGCGGCTGGGCATGCGGCCTGAGCGGTTCCGCAAAGGCGGCCTGGGCGAACAGATTCGTTTCCTGGTGACCGATGGTCCGCTAGGCAAAGTGCTGGTGGCGGCTACCGCGCGCGGGTTGTGCGCCGTGACGCTGGGCGATGATGCCGCAGCGATGGAGCGTGAGCTGCACGAGCGTTTCCCTGCTGCGGAGATCGCGGCGGCAACCATGGAGGACGAGCAGCTGGGAACGACGGCGCGTGCGGTGATCTCGCGCATGACGGAGCATCCAGTGGCGCTGGATCTGCCGCTCGATCTGCGGGCGACGGCGTTCGAGCAACGAGTGTGGCGGCTGCTGCAGTCGATTCCGCGGGGCGAGACACGGAGCTACTCCGCTGTAGCGGCGGAACTCGGTCAGCCGCGCGCGGTGCGGGCGGTGGCTCGGGCGTGCGCGCGGAATCCGCTGGCGCTGGTGGTGCCGTGTCATCGCGTAGTGGGCAAGAATGGACAGCTCACCGGCTACCGATGGGGCAAGGAACGCAAGGAGAAGCTGCTCGCGCTGGAGCATGCTTCCACCGAAGGCTGACATCCACAGTCAATAAGCCACTTACACTGTGACTTTATGTCAACTTAGCCGCGGGTGCGCGCTGCAGCGGCGAGCTCGCGCAGTAGCGGCGCGGTTTCGTCCCAGCCAATGCAGGCATCGGTCATGCTCTGACCGCGCACCAGCGGCTGGCCGGCTACGTGTTTCTGTGCGCCGGCGACGAGATTGCTTTCCAGCATGACGCCGATGACGCGACGGTCGCCGGCAGCGATCTGCGCCGCAACGTCGCGGCACACGAGAGGTTGGCGCGTGTGGTCCTTGCGGCTGTTGGCGTGGCTGCAGTCGATCATCATGGCGGGCTCGAGGCCGGCTTTCGTCTCAAGACCAGCGATGCGCTCAACGTCGGCGGCGCTGTAGTTGGTGACGCCGCGGCCGCCGCGCAGGATGAGGTGGCAGTCGGGGTTGCCGGCGGTGCCGAAGATGGCGGTCTGACCGTCTTTCGTATGGCCGAGAAAGGTGTGCGGCTGGCGCGCGGAGAGGATGGCCTCGATGGCGATGCCGGCGTCGCCGGAAGTGCCGTTCTTGAAACCGACCGGGCAGGAGAGACCGCTGACGAGCTGGCGATGGAGCTGACTTTCCGTGGTGCGCGCGCCGATGGCGCCCCAGCTGACGAGCGCGGCGAGATACTGCGGCGTGATCAGGTCGAGAAACTCGCTGCCAGCGGGGACGCCCATCTCGGCCAGGTCGAGGAGCAGATTGCGCGCCATGCGCAGACCGTCGTTGATGCGATGAGACTCGTCGAGATGCGGATCGTTGATGAGGCCCTTCCAGCCGACGGTCGTGCGCGGTTTTTCGAAGTAGACGCGCATGACGACGAGGAGATCCTGCGCCAGCTCGGCGGCGAGCGGCTTGAGCAGGCGCGCGTACTCGAGCGCGGCGTCGGTGTCGTGGATGGAGCAGGGGCCGACCACGACGAGGAGACGGCGATCCGTGAGTCCGAGGATTTTGACGATCTGCTGGCGCGTCCGATAGACGAGATCGGCGGCGGCATCGGTGATGGGGCGCTCGGCTTCGAGAGTGAGCGGCGGGTCCACAACATTGGCCGACCGGATGCGAAGATCGTCAATTGCGTGTTGCATGGGGATGACAGGAGTGGGCATGGTGAACGTTCTCTCAATTGTAGCTGGCGAGAGACGCGCGATCGGGTAGAGCATTTCTCTTCTAGTCAGGACCGCCGAGAATCGCGCATTGTGGCTTTTCTTAACGGAAGCGCAACGACGAGTGTGATTCTTTGGTGTGCACCGGCAGCGAAAATCCTCTAGGCTTTCGATCATGAGGACGGCGACTGGAGCAGTCATTCTTTTCGCGATCGTGAACGCGCTGAGTGTGAGCGCAGCATCCGCGCAAGCGAAGTCCGGCCTTTACGGAAATCTGACGCTGGGAGTGGATGGCGCCACTGTCACCGGGGCATTTTCGGATGCCCGGCCGGGCAATGGCACGGACGATGCGCCGCAGTTCAGTTGCCTGTTTGTCCTGCGCGGGGTGTCAGGCGGCGGTGCGGATGGCGCGACGAAGGTGACGGTGTGGTTGCCGCCGGATTCTGCCACCACGGGCGGCACGCTTACATTCGTGAAGGACACGGCGAAGCTGCGGTTGGAGGGCGATCCGCCCGGCTGCGCAGCGACTGGAGATAAGTTCGCATCGGCGGCCTACGAAGAACCCTCGGTGATGGACGGCAAGTGGAGCTCGGTGCGCCTGGTGAGCGCGGCAACGGCGGAGGTGCGTCAGGCGCCGGTGAATGGCAGCTCCGCGAAGGCGCGGCTGAGCAAAGGCGATGTCGTGGTGATTTACCGGCGGATCGGTCCGTGGCTGGAAGGCGAAGACCTGAATGCGCGGCGGGCAGTGCGTGGGTGGCTGCGCGTGAGCGATCTGGCTCCCAGCCAGCCGTAAATTCTAGCTTTGCGTACGTTCGAGGAAGTCGACTTTCTCTGGGCTGCCGATGACGACTTTGCTGGCGATGCCGAGGAAGAGGCCATGCTCGACGACGCCGGTGGTGCGTTTGAAGGCTTCCGCGGCCTGCTCCGGGGTGAGGCCGGATTCGATGAGCTTGCAGTGCAGAATGTAGTGCTGGCCGTCGGTGACGTACGGCTCGCCGTCATCATTCCTGCGGAGCTCGGACGTAAAGCCCAGGTCGCGCAGACGGCGCTGGGTGGTTTCCCAGCCGAAGGGAACGGTTTCGACCGGCACGGAGAAGATGGAGCCGAGCTGGTCGACGACCTTGCGCGGATCGACGGCGACCAGCATGCGGCGGCTGGCCATGGCGACGATTTTTTCGCGCAGCAGCGCGCCGCCGTGGCCCTTGATAAGCGCCAGTGTGCCGCGCTGCACCTCGTCTGCGCCATCGATGGTGAGATCGAGCTGGGGCTGGCGAGCGAAGTCGGTGATCGGGATGCCGAGCGACTCAGCCTGGCGATGCGACTGGATGGATGTCGCGATACTGACGATGCGAAGACCGTCACGGACGCGGCGTCCGACCTCTTCGATAACCAGTGCTGACGTGGATCCGGAGCCGAGGCCGACGGCCATACCGTCTTCCACCTGGGCTGCTGCCCACTGCGCTGCGCGACGCTTTGCTGCCTCTGCCGGATCCTGCGATGTAGTCGGACTCATGCCCATCCGTGATATCACGCCGGTGGCTGATTGCTCCAGCGAGGTGGGTGCTTACTGGTGAGGGGCGGGTGGATTCTGGGGTTGGGATTGGGGTTGGGATTGGGGCTGGGCGGCGGGAGATTTCCCCTGCGCCGGTTGCTGATTATTGGTGCTTATGTCCTGGCCCTGGAAGGTGATCTTGATGGAGGTGCCGAAGCGCTTGTAGTTGCTGTACTTCACGATGGAGCGCAAGTGCACGTCTTCCGACATGTAGCCTTTGCCCCCAGAGAAGTGCAGAACCCCATCCGCCTTGCTGTAGACGGGGAACCAGAACTGACCATCCACCTGCTCGCGATAGGTGGTGAACGGCAGCGAGAGGTCTTCATGACCGGGTCGTAGATCGTCCGGAACGTTTTTTGCGTTCACGACGACGATCTGCAGATCGCGCTGCTCGACCCAGATGCGACCCTGGATATATCGTTGCCCCTTCTCGATCCGCTTAGGAGCGACATCGAAGACGTAGTTGTCGAGATCGTCGACTTTTTGACGGCCGACGTAGGTGATGTTGTAGAGCGGCAGGTCCTCGGTAGTGAGCACGAAGGGCAGCCGGTGCTCGATGTCCGACATATCCGCAGGCGTCATAATGAGGCGCTCGAGCGTATTGGCAGGGGCGAAGGTGACATGCTCCAGCTTGGCGCCCTTGCCGTCGTAGGAGATGTCAGTGACCTGCTGATACGCGCCGTCGGGCTGATTGTCGTCATTGAGGGTCTCGATCTTCACGCTGCGCGTGTAGGTGTACTGACCCATCGCCTGGCGGAATTCGGATTCCTTCGCCGCGAACTTTTGGATGATCTGGTCCGGGGGCATGGCGGGCGTGGACTTGTCGAGCGGGCCGAAGCCGGAATCGGTGGGCTGCAACTGCGTGTAGCTGGCCTGGGCGTGGAGACGCGGCAGGGGGAACAGCAGAAGACCGAGCAGGCCGAGCGTGAGCAGGCGGGACATGAAGCGACCGTACCTCTTGATTCGGAGCGAAAAGCTCCCAAACTGTTAAGACGGCCCAGCCGTGAAAAAGACACGCGGCGCCGAACCCGCGACGCACTGATAGGGAAAACGGCATCAGAATAGCAGGGCCACGCGGCGGTAGCGTAATCTGGCGCAGATCGAAAAGAGGAGCATCGTGAGACGAGCTACGAGTGTATTCCTTAGCCTGCTGTTTCTGCTGCTGGCTCCGCTGCCTGCGCTGGCGCAACAGCGCAACCAGTTCTATAACGGGGTGCGCGACGGCGGGCGCCGCGGCGACTACTACAACCAGAGAGACCGAGCGCGATACCGCGATCGTGGCCGCGACCAGGGCGGGATTGGCCCTGGGACGGGCGCGCTGATCGGCGGCGCAGGCGGCGCAGTCCTGGGCGCTGCGTTTGGCGGCGGCCTGAAGGGCACGATTGTCGGAGGCGCTGCCGGAGCCGGAATCGGGGCGGTGCTAGGGCAGGTGAACCAGAACAACAAACGGGACGACAGGCGGCATCGCTAAAGACGCCTGGTGCAAGAAAGGCTGAATCGATGAAAGACATCTCAAAAATTCTGGTTCTGGCCGTCAGTCTGGCGGCCCCTGCATCGCTGATCGCAGCACCGGCGCAGAACGCACCGGCCGATGCGACGGCACACACCTGGACCATCGATCAAGTGGTCACCGACACGGTTTCCGATGCGTGGCATCAGGGCGGTGAGACAGAGGAAGGCTTCTTCGCGATTGTGAAGACGATGGCGCAGTTTGCCGCCGAGAAGCGCGGTCTCAAGCTGCCGGAGACGCGCGAGGCCGGACGGCGAGCCGGACAATATATCAAGCAGCAGGCGCGTCTGGACCACCAGCAGTTGCTTTATCCGATTGTGGACAAGGCGGTGCGGATGGTGGGCACGCCAGTCGCAACCGATACGAGTGCAGCGCCGCCTGCCCCGAAGCAGTAGCCCGCCGCAACAACTAAGCGAGGACCGACCGGCTCACTTGTGGAAGAAACAAGTGGCCGCCGTCGCCGTTCTGCGATCATCCCACTTCGACAGAGGCCATGCGTGGCGATCCTTCTCACTCTCAATCCGGGCAGCAATTCGCTGAAGGCGGATGTAGTGGAGGTGCGCAGCGATCAGCGCTTTGGGTGCGAAAGCGCAATACGCACGAGCGCCATGGTCGAGAACATTGGCAAGGACAAGCCGGCAAGCTTCTCCCGCATGCAGGGGCGGGAGACGGCTGAGTCGCACGATATAGAAGCGAAGAGCTTCACCGACGCGACGGGCGTGCTGCTGGATTGGCTGCGCGAGCATGCGGGCGAGCATGGCGCAGGCTATGAGGATGTGGCGCTCGCCGCCGTGCGGGTGGTGCATGGCGGCGAGCGCTTTGATAAACCGGCGATGGTGGATGCCTCCGTCGAGCGCGAGATTGAAGCGCTGCAGCGCTTTGCTCCGTTGCACAATGCCCGCTCGCTGGAGGTAATTCGCGCGCTGCGCAAGCATGCGCCGGAGATGAAGATCGCCGCGGGCTTCGATACGTCGTTCTATCGCAGGATGCCGGAGGTGGCGTGGCGCTATCCGCTGCCACCGGAGCTGGCGGACAAGCATGGCATTCGCCGCTATGGGTTCCATGGCTTCTCGCATCGCTCGCTGCTGGAGCGCTACGCGCTCGAAACGAAGCGGCCGCTCGAAGAGATACGGCTGGTGTCGCTGCATCTGGAGAGCGGTTGCTCGGCAACGGCGATTCGCGATGGCGTTGCGGTGGACAACTCGATGGGGCTGACTCCGCTGGAAGGATTGATGATGGGGACGCGCAGCGGCAGCGTGGATCCGGCGATTGTGCAGGTGCTGGTGGAACAGGCGGGAATGGATGTCGCGGGCTCGCTTGAAGTGCTGAACAAGAAGTCCGGCCTGCTTGGCGTTTCGGGAATCTCGCTCGACACGCGTGTGCTGATGAAGCAGCTTGGGACGCCTCGAGCTGCGCTGGCGATGGAGATGTTCTGCTATCGCGTCGCGAAACAGGTGGGCGCGTATCTGGCGGCGCTGGGCGGCGCAGAGGCGATCATTTTTGGCGGCGGTATTGGCGAGGACGAGCCGATGGTGCGGGCGCGAGTATGTCGCGCGCTTCGCTGGGCAGGCGCGGAGCTGGATGAAGAGGTGAACAAGAGCAGCATCTTCCGGCCGGGACGATTGAGCACACCCAACGCCGGGCTGGCGGTGTGGACGCTGCCGGCGGCAGAGGCGGCGCAGATTGCGTTCGAGAGTGCTGCGCTGGTTTGAAATGCCCGCGCCAGCGGCGCGCGAACGTGCTCAGCGGACGCCGATGACGGCGGTGCCAAAGGGCGGGATGGTCATGTGGTCCAACCGAATCTGCTTGCTCTCGTAACCGTAGCTGTTCAGCAGCATCAGCCCCACACCCCCTGTTACCCCCTGCGCCGACAGGTCATAGGTCACCATCTGCGGCTTGTCACTCATGTTCAGCGCCACTAGTACGGAGCGCCCGTTCCCCAGATAGTGGCGCAGGAACGCGAAGACATTCGGGTCATCCGGATTGATGGTGACGTAGCCGCCGCTCACCAGCGCCGGCTCGGTGCGGCGGAGCACCAGCAGCTGCTTGTAAAAGTTCAGGATGGAATCCGGCTTCTTCGACTCGACCTCGACGTTGTAGGTCACCGAGTTCGGCGGAATCGGCAGCCACGGCTTTGCGGTCGGCGTAGTGAAGCCTGCATTCGGCCGCGCCGACGTCCACTGCATCGGCGTGCGCTCGCCATCGCGGCCCTTGTCCTTCGGCCACCCCGTCACGCCGACCGGGTCGCGTACATCTTCTACCCGCGTCGGCACCGTCGTGCGCATGCCCAGTTCCTCCCCGTAGTACATCTGAGGGGTGGCACGGGGCAGCAACAACAGCGCCGCCATCAGCTTCGCAATCTCGTCGTTGTGCTTGCCGTCGCCGTAGCGATCCCATTGCCGGGCCTGGTCATGATTGCTGAAGAAGTACTCCGGCCAGCCATGCGCGGGATTGTTCTCCACATCATCGAAAAGGTTGCGAAACTTGGTCGCGGAAAGCTCGTTCGCATCCGCGATCTGGAAGTCCATCGGCAACTGCACCTCGTCATTGTGCGCACCATACATCTTCGATAGCTCAACGATGTTGGGTTCGTCTGCCTCCGAGATCAGCACCGGGTTGCCCGGATAGCTGTCCACCAGCGTGCGCAGTTCCTTCAGTACGTCGTGGACCTCGGGCAGGTTGTCGGTGTATTTGTGCTCGATGTTCGGATCGCCGAAGGCATTCGTGCCGGGCAGGATCGGATCGTCGTGCAGGTTCGGGTCCTCGAACAGACGCGAGATGGCATCTATGCGGAATCCGGCCACGCCCTTGTCCAGCCAGAAGCGCATCGCGTCGTACATCGCCTTGCGCACCTCTGGGTTGCGCCAGTTCAGGTCCGGCTGCTGCACATAGAAGTAGTGATAGTAGTACTGACCCGTCTTCGGATCGAGCGTCCACGCCGAGTGGCCGAACCATGACTGCCAGTTGTTCGGTGGGCCGCCGTTCTTGCCGTCGCGCCAGATGTACCAGTCGCGCTTGGGATTGGTCTTCGACGAACGCGACTCCAGGAACCACGGATTCTGGTCCGAAGTGTGATTCATCACCATATCCATGAGAACGCGGATGCCCTGCTGCTTCGCCGCCTTCATCAGGTTGTCGAAGTCGCCCATCGAGCCGTACTGCGGATCGATCGCTTCGTAGTCGGCGATGTCATAGCCGAAGTCCACCTGGGGGGAGGGATACATCGGCGTAATCCAGATCGCGTCAATGCCCAAGGCCTTCAGATAGCTGAGCCGCTGCGTGATGCCCTTGATATCGCCCAGGCCGTCGCCGTTGGTGTCCTGGAAGCTCCGCGGATATATCTCATAGACCACCGCATGCTTCCACCACACATCGCCGTTTGTCTTCAGCGGCGCCGCCTGCGTCTGCGCTGCCGCCGAAGAAGCGCACGCCATCATCACCAGACAGAGCAAGGTCCACAGTCGCCGCATCTATACCCTCCGCAAAAAACAAACGCCAGCATACGCGAAGAGTGGTGCCGCGGCACAATCGGCTTGCTTGACCGTGGTGTCTGCGGCCGCCCACAATGGCAGCCGTGCATCCCCTGCTGGATCAGACCCGGGAGTTACTGGCCGCGCCGCTTGCCGGCTGCTCCGCCGAGCAGGTTGGCCACCACCCCGCCGGCGAGCCGGCGCGGTGGAGCGCGCAGGAGGTGATCGAACACCTCTCCGCCACCTGGCGCTCGACGGCGAATGGAGTCGAGGATCGACTGAAGAAAGGCCGACCGCTCAAGACTCGCCCGACGCTGCGCCAGCGCTGTATGCAACTGGCTGTCTGCGAATGGGGCTTCCTTCCCAAACGCCGCACGGCGCCTTTAGCAGTGCAACCCGGCGACGCAAGCGGTGAGCCGGTTAGCGGGGACGAGCTGATTGCCCGCTTCAGCGCTACATTGGCGGCCATGGACCGGACATTGAATCGCATCGAGCCGCAGTCGAAGGGGGCGCCCGTGCTGACCCATTTCCTGCTGGGGCCGCTGAACGTGCGGCAATGGCGGCGCTTTCATCGCGTGCATGCGCGGCATCATGCCCGGCAGATCGAGCGCGCCATCCGCGGCGGGGCTTGCCGGTAGGTCATGGATGCATCGGGGGCTGGTAGACCCCGAGCCTGACGGACTCTCGTAGCGTAGGCAGATTGGGATTGAAGACGCCATCGTGAAGCTGACGGGCAAGCACAGGAGTTCGGTTGATCTTGGTTTCGTCCGCCGTCTCCGCCGGGAGGCCTAGCCACTGCATCCGATAGCTCTGCTGCAGAGCAATCTTTTTACCTTCCAGAAAGCGCGCGCCAGCAAGGTCGCTCAGCAGGCAGAAAGCCGCGGAGAGCATGATCGCTGCCGTGATCGCGAGCCGCCGCGCAGCGACGCCTTTCCATCTAAGAATCCATTGCTCGAGCAGAAAGAGATAAGAGAGGGCGAGCATCAGGTTGGAGTAAATGCGATACCGAGACGCGAGACTCTGCGCCACGCCCTGGCCCGAACGCAGGCCGGAGACCGCAACCGCGTTGATCAGAATGAAGACCATGGAATAGAAAACGGCCGGATTCCGCAGATCGTAGCGCTTGATGGCGGCGATGACCACGATGCCACATATCAGAACGCCAAGCACGAGAGCGGGCGCAATGGACACATAGCGCGCGGCGGAGGCCCCCAGGAAAGTGAGCGCATAGATGGGGTTGATGCTATGCGTCGCCGTTTTGTCTACGGCGGTGATAGGAACTCCGCTATAGCGGAAAAGGTAAAAGCCGAGCAGGACGCAGAAGACAGCTGTCCAGATCCCAAGCTGTTTCCATTGCCGTCGTCCTGCGAGCATGAAAGCTCCAACCGGTGCAAGGAAGAATCCGTTCGGCGAAGAGAGGGCGGCAAGAACTGTGAAAACGTATGAGATCACGGAGATGTTCCGCGCATCTTTGCTCAGGAAATAGATCGACAGCAATGAAAATGCAATCACGCCAATCTCCTGAATGGAACAGGAGGCGAAATTCAACGCGGAAGCGTATTGCAGTTGAAAGATAAAACAGGCTACGGGAACAAGAAGCAGAAGCCAGTTCGCACTATCCTTTGTCAGCGTTCTTGCCATGAGTGCTAGAGGGAGAAAGATCAGTAAAACGAAGGCGTCACCAATAGCGATGAGCGGAAGCATTCGCACACGACCGGTAAACCGATAGCATGCCCACACAAGAACGTTGTTAGTTAACTGTTTATATCCGTTGTGCTGGCTTGTCACTACGACTCCCAGCCTGGATAGCGGGTCGTGAGTTTTGGCGATGGAATTCGCGACGTCGAGGATGCTCTGGTAATCGTCCAGCAGCGGCAGGTTCACCGCAGTCTTAAATAGGATGATGTAAAAAGCTAAGGCGGGCGCAGCGATCAAACATATGGCGATAGCCAATCGCCATTTCTCCGAGGCGTACGACTTCATGCTCCAGTTGTACCATGTGGATACAGCCGTGCCTGACTGCGCCGACGCATGGAGAGTCGCCGGCTTTTGCAGCAGAATCTGAGTTGCTCGCGCTACTTGATCTGACTCAGCAGCAGCTTGCCTATGGTCTGCAGTTGCATGTTCGAGGTGCCTTCGTAAATCTTCCCGATCTTTGCATCGCGATAGAGCTTTTCCACGGGATAGTCCTTCACGAAGCCGTAGCCGCCATAGATTTCGACCGCTTTGCTGGCCGCACGCTCCGCTACCTGCGAGGCGAAGTACTTGGCCATCGCCGCTTCCTTCACGAAATCTAACCCGGCATCCTTCAGTCGTGCGGCGTTGTAAACCATCAGCCGCGTTGCCTCGATCTCCACCGCCATCTCGGCGAGTTGGAAGAGCACACCCTGGAACTCCGCTATGGGCTTGCCAAACTGCTTGCGCTCCTTCGCATAACCTGCGGCGTGGTTCCACGCGCCCTGCGCCAGACCGAGCATCTGCGCGCCGATCCCGATGCGGCCCTCGTTCAGCGTCTCGATGGCGATTTTGTAACCTTTGCCCACTTCACCCAGCACGTTCGCAGCGGGGACTTTGCAGTCGTCGAAGATCAGCTCGCAGGTGGAGGAAGCGCGAATGCCGAGCTTGTCTTCCTTCTTGCCGACAGAAAAGCCGGGAAAATGCTTCTCTACGAGGAATGCGGTGATGCCTTTGTAACCGGCCGCGCGATCCACGGTGGCGAAAACAATGAATAGTCCCGCCTCTTTCGCATTGGTGATCCATAGCTTCTGCCCATTCAGCACATAGTGGTCGCCCTTGCGCTCGGCTCGCGTCTCGAGTGCGAAGGCGTCGCTGCCGGAACCGGCCTCGCTCAGCGCATAGGCGCCCACCATCTCCGTCGCCAGCTTGGGCAGATAGTGCTTCTTCTGCGCCTCGTTGCCCCAGCGCAACAGCGCGTTAATGGAGAGCGTGTTCTGCACGTCCACCATCACACCGACCGAGGGATCGACCGCGGAGATTTCCTCCACCGCCAGGATGGCCTCGAAGAACGTCCCACCGGAGCCGCCGTACTCCACCGGAATTTCAATTCCCATTAAACCGAGATTAAAGAGCTGCGGCAAAAGCGATGGATGGAAGTGTTGCTCCTCATCCATCTTGCGCACCAGCGGACCGATGATCTCGCCGGCAAACTGGCGAACGGTGTCGCGAAACATCAGCTCGTCTTCCGAGAGCCGGTTCAGCGGCGTAGCCTGTGGAGATTCCAAAGGAGCGACAGCGGACATACGAACACCTCACTTCTACAGACAGATTGACGTGGAGAGAAGCCGTGCGGTCTCCATCCAAACGGGAAAGTGTAGCAGGCTGCAACGGACGCGCGCAGCCTTACGAAATTCACCGAAGTCGCCGCGCCGCTCTCCGACGTCATCCTCCCGACTCGCGCTCGGCAAGGTCTGGCATCAGCGAGACGGTTATTGCCGAAGCTACAGCGAGAATCGTTGGAACCAGAAAGCCGCGATGCGGAAGTTTCAGCGCGTTGAGCGCACCCAGGCAGGCTCCGCCGGCATAGGCGATCCAGCTCACCAGGAAGGTAGTTGTCTTCGGCAGTGCGTCGCGCATGTCCGTCATGGCCTCGCCCAGCTTTTCCAGATCGCCGGTGATGAACGTCGTATTCAGGTGGAAGCCACCGATGTATTGAAAGGCGGAGTTCTGGATGCCGAGCATGCAAGCCAGCAGCAGGAGTAAGAGATCCGTGTGGGCCCCGGCATTCTTCCACGTGAGCAGCAGCAATAGCAGCGATTCGATGCCGAGAATGAAGACGCGCTGCGTCTTCGTCGGTCTCTTGTCCGCCGTCCCGGCCAGCAGACGCGCAACGATCACCCCGGCGAGAAACGCCGCCACCATTCCGGCGCGCAGTGCTGCCTCTTCAGGATTCCGTTGCAGGAGCGAGATGCCGAGCAGAACGGTGTTGCCGGTCATGTTGGCGACGAAGATCTGCCCGCAGAGCAGATAGGCGGCTGCATCCACCGATCCGGCCAGTGCGCAGAGCAGGCCGATGAGCGGGATCTCGGGTATTGCCAGCCGCGGATGGCCAGCCTGCTTGGACATAGCGTGTTGAGTTGGATGCGTCGCCGTGACTGGTGTGATCGTTACTGCGCCTGAAATCCCTTGCTAGGCGGGCAGGCCGGGGCCTCGCTCTGCGGTGGACTGTGTGTTGCGCGATTCGGACCTGCGCCGCGACGCCCAGGGCGAGCGATGCACAATGGTCAGCTTCTCCCGCGAGAGGATCTTGCGCGATTGGGTGCGTGCATGATTCGCCCACGGCCCCACCGGGTCGAGCTTGAGATAGACGGTCCAGTGGCGCAGCGCGCGGCGACGCTCGCCGATGCGCTCGTAGGCGAGCGCCAGATTGTAGTGCGCGTCGGCATACTTCGGCACCAGCTGGATGGCGTTGCGGTAGGCTTCGATCGCGTCGGGCAGCCGTTCCAGTTCATCAAGCACATTGCCGAGATCGAAGAAGGCGAGCGCATATCCGGGATCGGAGACGGTGGCGCGCCGGTAAAGCTCTTCCGCGCGGCGGAAGGAGCGGCGGTTGTAGCAGATGGTGCCCAGGTTGATCGAGGACGGCGCGTGGTGGGGGTCCAGGTGAAGCACCTGCTCGTAGCCCTCAGCCGCTTCGTCGATGCGGCCGCTCTCCTCCATCTGCACCGCCTGCAGGAACAACACGGAGACGCGCGACTCCAGCGCAATCGGATTGGCGCTGGTGTTGGTCACAGCCCTTGGCTCGCCGGGGGAGGGCGCTTCAAAATCGAAGACGAATTGGCGCGCGATCGGCTCCATGACAGCGCCGGAGTGACGGAAGAGCACGCGAGAGCCGCGCCGCGATGCGGTCGCCTCCAGCAAGGGATTGCTCATGCCGGAGACCGCCTGCATGGCGTCCACGGAGGCACGAATGTTGGCTACGGAGACCCGATTCGCGCGCAGGTCGCGAAGCTTTCGCAGCTTGACGAGATCCTGAAAGCCGTACGACTCGCCCGTCTCTATCAGGCCCGCACGCTCCCATGCCGTAATCTGCTTGGCACGAAGGCGCAGAATGCGAAGAACGTCCTGACGGCTATATCTGCTCACAGCGCCACGCTCGTCAAGGGGACGAAGCCCCATCTGCCACCGGACTGCTAAAGCCTTTTCACTGTTGGTATGTACGGCCAAGCTCCGCGAGGTATGGCTTTTCTTGATAGAAAAACCAGCCGCAGTGGCGCTCTCGTATACACCTACAGTGAAGATGCTCCAACGCATCTTCCTATTGCAGTGCCTGATCCTCTACAACGAAGTGCAGCCGCTCTCGACGAAAGGCTGCGCTAACATCTTTCGCCCCGGCATCCGCCGGGAGGAAGATGCATTAAAGCATTTTTCCTGTAGGTATCGAACGGCCAACCACAGCTTATGTGGCCTTTTGTTAAGGAAAGGCCACGCCGAGATGGTCTCCGCTACCTCACAGCGTCAGAAAAAACACTTTAGCGCGATTATGCGGAGTCGTTTGTGGCGGTGCAAGTTGCAAACGGTAAATAAGAGAGGAAAAACGGGTACGAAACCCGAAAGGAACCGAAGTTGGTTCCTCCTTTATCTGGAGCCGACGACCGGACTTGAACCGGTGACCTGCCGATTACGAATCGGCTGCTCTACCAACTGAGCTACGTCGGCACTCCTAGTGGATTGTAGCGTCGGCGCGGGGAACGGTAAAGTTGCGGCGGCTCGCGAAGAGCAACGGCACGCAGGTTTGAGACCGGAGGCACGGTTGGCGGTAGCGGTGAACCGCGGAGTCACTTCCGGTCCGGCCTTTTCGCAAACGTGCTCTAACGGGAACACCCGCTCCTGCCGATGAGGAAATAGGCGAGTACAAGCGATCGCACGACGCACCGAGAACGTCCTCCTGCGGCCTTCAGGCGTTTCTTGATGCATGGAGTGGACCGACGGAGCCTGCAAACGGCATGGGGGCGCCCAGAGGGTCTTGGAGAGAGGTTGAGTCGGCACGTGGTGAGCCGGCACATTAGGGATCGTGCGGAGGTTGAAAAAGTGCCCTCGGCGGATCCTGGCGAGCACGAAAAAGCCACCCGGCAACAGGGTGGCTTTTTCTTTAGGGAGAATAGTTCCAACGGAGGCAAGGCCATCAGAACTTTCTTGGCGTCATAGTATGGGCGGCCTATTGGGGTGTCAAGGCCAAATCATTTTTGCTGTAAATGGCAGATTTTAGGGCATTTGTTCGAACACCTACCGGCAAGGGTTACCATCTGGGAACTTCACCTTTTATTCGCCGTAGCCTGCATCGCTCTCCGAGTAAACTACGCGGATTGTGCGTTTTACTCGAAAAGCTGCACCAGCCTTGGTTCAATTTGGGACAGGGATCACCGTAGCTGCCCGTCCACAAGCAGTCGCGCGTCTGCCACAGTTCGATCCTGCTCACCGCAAATTGAGCTTGATGAACTCCATGTCCTCCATCGAGGAGGCCGACTTCCCCCGCGCAACGCGATAGAGCGCCCGCCCTCCGCCCAGGAAGATACCCAGCAGAAATGTCGCGCCGCAGGCGACGAGGCAGAACGTCACCACGCTCACCAGCAGGCGTGCAGCCTTGGTAGGTTCGGAGACATAGCCCGCCGGGTTGTTCCAGGTCACCGAGGCTTCGTAGTTGACCTTGTCCAGCAGCTTGTGTGCATCTGCGGCATCGAAGCCGCCGCTGGTGACGGCGACCAGCAGACCGCTGCGCCGGGTGGCCAGCGCCTGCACGTTGCTGTTCTCCAGCGCCTCGGTGAACGGCTGCTGCGGCTGGTTGCCGGCTTTCAGGTAGGCGGCAATCGCGCGCTCGCGCTGCGCGGCAATCTGCGGCGTTGGGTACTCGATGATGGTGAGCGTGCCTTCGCCGCTGCGCAGATTGAAGCCGCCGCTCAGCACCTCGGGGCTCTTGCTGAAATCGATGAGCGCGGCAGGAAGCACGCCACCGCTGCGCGTGTATGCCTCCGGCCCCAGAGAGTAGCGCGTGTGGGTCGGCTCCAGATCGGTGCGCGGCAGGAATCCGGGCAGCGGTGGCGGCACGCCGGCAGCTCCGCCGACCATCGGGAGTTTTTCTGCCAGATCGCGCAGCGCAGCGGCAGACATCGCCGTCAGATGATCGAACTTCGCATCCACCAGCGTCGCGCCGTTCCAGAAGAGCACGCGGTCGCCGTTGGCAGCGCCGCCCTTGCCAATGTCCTCCGGCGCCATGCCGGGAATGCGGTAAAAGGTGTACGCAGAGTAAGCGCCCGAGGCATCCGCGAAACGCATCGCCCGTATCGTGACGGTATTGACGTTGCTCTTGTAGTTGCCGGAGGCGAAATCGCGGAAGCCATCCTCCGCCAGCACCTGAGTATTGCTGGGGTCTGCCGTGCCCGGCTCGGTCGTCTTGTCCAGCTTGCCCTGAAGCTCGAAGCCGGCAAAGCTCTCCGGCAGCAGCGGAGCGGGTAAGGCCGTAGCGATGACCTTCTGCGGTGCCGTCTGCGCGAAGAGAGGAAGGGCAAGCAGAGCAGTGGCCAATAGCGAAACACGGAGGGAGTGTGGGCGGAGCAGCATCGCTATCAGCTTACTCTTTTGATGCCCCCTATGTGATCCGCGAAACAGTGACGCAACGCAAACCCGGAGACCTCTACTTGGCGCCGTGGGCTTCGATGTGCTTCTTCGCAGCATGTTCCGCATGATCTGCAGCGTGGACATGGTGGGCGTGTGCCAAGTGCGCGTGATGGGCAGCTTTCTCGTGTTGGCCCGCTTCGTGATGCTTGGAGGCTTCGTGGTGGTGGCGCGCCGCATGCTCATGATGTTCGGCCGCCTGCGTGTGATGATGGGCTGCTTCCTTTGACATGACTAGTATTCCTTTCGCGTAGAGAGCCTGGCGTTCCAGACCCGGGACAACCCTCGGATTATTGGCAGCCCAGAGCGCCGTCGGGGTCACGGGGGGATGAATTGATGATGAAGAGTGCCTTACCGCGAGAGGATCGCTCAGTTGCCCGGAATGCGGCTGCTGTTCTGCGCCACACGCAGACCGCTCAACCCGTTCACATACTTCGCCACGCCGCGATAGAGTGACTCGGCGATGCGCTGCCGATACTGCGGATCGCGCAGCTGCGTTGCATCCTCCGAATTGGTGAGGAAGGAGATCTCCGCCAAAATCGAAGGCATGTTGGCGCCAATCAGCACGACGAAGGGCGCCTTCTTCACGCCGCGATCGCGCAGTCCCGCATTCCCGCGCTCCAGCCCCGCGTAGAGCGAGGTGTCCACATCGGCGGCAAACTCGCGCGACTCGTCGATCTTGTCCTTCAGCGTGATCTTCTTCACCAGGCCGGAGAGCTCATGGATCGACTCATCGGAGACGGCATTCTCGCGCGCCGCCACCTCGAGGGCATCCGGCGACGTGGTGAAGTTCAGGTAATAGGTCTCCACGCCGCGCGCTGTCGGATCGGAGCTGGAGTTGGCATGCACGCTGATGAACAAGTCTGCCTGCGCCTTGTTCGCGATCGCGGTGCGCGCTTCGAGCGGAATGAAGGTGTCGTCATCGCGCGTGTAGATCACGTCCGCGCCCATTCGCTGGTGTAGCAGCTTGCCCAGCCGCAGCGCCACATCGAGCACGACATCTTTCTCCTGGAGGCCGTCCGGCCCCAGCGTGCCGGAGTCGTGTCCGCCATGCCCCGCGTCCACCACGATGCGCCCGATCTTCAGCCCCAGCGCGCGTGTCAGCGAGCGCTGACCATCGAGCGTGGAAGCCGCCTCGTGCGAAGTGCTTCTCGGAATCGTGACGTCCTCGTCATCATCGTCCGCTGACTCAGAGCTGGCCGCAGTGCGATGGTTTGCATTGCTCCTCGCAGTGCCGCGCTCGGAAGTGGAGGGCATTGAATTGGAGCGCGGCGTCACCTCTGGTGGAACCGAAGGAGGCGGAGGCAAAACCGGCGTCACATTCGCGGCAATCGGCTGCGTCGTGGGCCGGCTCGTCGCCCTCACCTCATCGGGGCGCGTGCTTACCGCAGCAATATCCCTTAGCGCATGCGTCGCCTGGCGGTTGTTCTGATTGCTGGTGGCGACTGGCTCAGCCGGACCGGCGCTCGCTTGCGGCACAGGCGAGGCCGGCGTAGCGGATGCTACCTGTTGCGATGGTCCGCTGCCGGGACGCTGGCCGCCGTGTATATCAATGATGAGTCGCCACGGATTTGGCAAAAAGAACGCTGAGTATTCCGTCACCTGGTTTACGTCCAGCACAATGCGCGTGACGTCGTTCGAAAACTGCGCCACCCGAATCCGCTGCAGGAAGCCGTCGTCGGTCACGTCCATCGTCTTGCCGATCAACTCCGGCGCAACCCGCGCTCCGTGCAGATCGAAGTAGATGCGGTCAGGATTGGGTACGCGCGCGGCCTCGAATTGCACCTGGTCCTGCAGGTCGATGGCAACCCGCGTGTACACCGGCGTGGACCAGTGACGCACATTCGTGACCAGCGGCAGTGGGCCATGGTGTGCCTGCGCAGCAACACTCATGGCGCCGGTGAGCACAGGCTGTCCTGCCGTATCCGTCGCCGACGTTGTCGTAGTTGGCCTTGCTACGAGGGCTCCTGGCGGCGCGGCAACCGGAGGCGCAGCCGATCGCGGATTCGCGTCTGTCTGTTGTGCGGAATCGGCGCGGGCCGGCTTGACATCCGACAGTGGCGCATCGGAGTTGTTCTCCGCAGTCTCATCCTGCGACGCATCCGCTGCTCGCTTCCGCCGCTTCTGGTGATCGATCTCCTTCAGGCCGGCGCGTGCCTGGGCCGCCAGCGGATGGCGCGGATAGCTGCTCAGAAATTTCTGGTATGCGGTCTTCGCCGCGGCGGGATCGTGCAGGTCGTGCAGAAAGATCGTCGCTTCGGCCAGCAGGGCCGGCGCTCGATACGAGCTCCCCGGATACTGCGCGCGTAGAAATTCAAACTGCCCGACGGCGCTCAGCAGCGTCTTGTCCTGGTGGAAGACGCGGCCCTCTTCGGCGAGCAGACCGGCCACCATATTCACTGCCTCTGCAGCCTTGGGGTCTGCGGGATTGCCGTGGTACACACTGCGATACGCGTCGAGTACGCGGCCATACTCGTTCAGCGTGCGACACGATTCCGGGCGCGATTCCAGTGCATCGCGCAGTTGCTCCGCGCGTGCAAACGGCGTCAACGGAGTGCGCTTCGTATGCGCGGCCTGCCGATGCGCGGCCATGGCGGGCGGGCCCAGCAGCGCGAATGCCACCGCAACAACGGCAGGGATCACGCCGCGGCGGCATGCAGACGAGGAGAGGAACCGTGCCGGCATAGAAATGGACATGCTGCGCATGTCTCCTGATGGATGTAAACCCGAAGGATGAAGCGTGGACGCCGCTTTTATAAAGAAAAAGCCCCGGACAGGCCACACACCCTAGGAGCAATGCGCTCGCAACCAGAACATGGTCATTATAGGTGGGTAGACCGAGGCGAAGGTGCGGAGAAAACTCCGCGGATACCTACTTGAATACCTGGGCTGTGTTGATTGGGGAAGGTCAGAATTGGTGCTGCAGCGTCTCGCTGTACTGGCGATCCAACTCGTTGGCGATGCTGTCGTACACCATCAATTCTGACTGTACTGCCAGGACTTTTTGTATCGCCGCAGTGACGATCGTTCTTCACCGTCTTTGCTGCTTTTTCATCGACATCGAAGATGTAAGAACGGAGAAGGAATTTGTGTAGGCGCTTGTAACGCGAGGCGTCTGATCGGCGAAGAGCTTTTGCGTGTCATAGACCTCGGCATACTTCTTCACCTGTGTCGTCCTCGCTGCGTCAGCCCAACAGACTGCCGACCACCTCCGGCGCGCCGGCCAACGCAGCATCGAGCTGGGTCGCATCCTTGCCACCGGCCTCGGCAAGGTCGGGCCGTCCACCGCCCGAGCCGCCGACACGCTGCGCTATCTGTCCCACGATCTTTCCCGCCTGCACGCGACTGGTCAGGTCCTTGGTCACACCAACGATCAGCGCCACTTTGCCGTCCTCTGCCGCGGAACCGAGCACCACCACGCCGGAGCCGAGCTTGTTGCGCAAGTTGTCGACCAGCGTGCGCATCTGGCCGCGATCGAGCGCAGCCACGCGCTGTGACAGCACCTTCACGCCCTTGACTTCGATCGCCTGGTCCGCCGCCGACGCGACCGAGGACGCAGCCGACTTCATCCGCGCCTGATCCAGCTCGCGCCGCAAGCGCTTGATCTCTTCCTCCTGCGCGGTGAAGCGCTGGCGCAGCGCCTCCGCGGGCGCGGTATCGCTTGCGCCCGCCACATGCGTCGCGAACTGCGCGGCTTCATAACCGCGGCGGAACTCGCCCAGCGCGCCCATACCGCTCACTGCCTCCACGCGCCGCACGCCGGAGGACACGCTCGACTCGCCGGTCAGCTTCAGGAGCCCGATCTCACCCGTCGCGCCGGTGTGTGTGCCACCGCATAGTTCGGTCGAGAAGTCGCCGATCTTCACCACCCGCACGCGCTCCCCATATTTTTCCCCAAAGAGCGCCATCGCCTTGTACTCGTTCACTGCGACATCGATGGGCACATCGACCAGCGTGACCACATTGGTGTTTGCAAGTACCTGGCGGTTCACCATGTCCTCGATGTCCTGCAGCTCTTCATCGGCCACGGCGGAGAAGTGCGAGAAGTCAAAGCGCAGCCGGGAGGGCGACACCAGCGAGCCCGCCTGCTTCACATGCGTGCCCAGCACCTGCCGCAGCGCAGCGTGCAGCAGGTGTGTGCCGGTATGGTTGCGCTGTGTCGCATTGCGGAACTCGGCGTCGACCACCGTGTCCACCCGCATCCCCAGCGCGATGGGCTGCTTCACCTTCACGCGATGCGCGCGCACACCCTGCACCGGCTGCATGCAGCCCAGCACATCGCCAACTATCGTGTTGTGATCGTCCGAGCGCAGCCAGCCGTGGTCGCCGACTTGCCCGCCCGAGTCGGCATAGAACGATGTGTGGTCGAGCACGATCTCCACCTCTTCACCCGCCGCAGCCGCAGGGACGCCCACGCCATCACGCACAATCGCGAGCACCTCACAGTTGTTCGAGACAAGCCGCGCGTATCCGTCGAAAGTAGTTTTGGGCAGCTCGCGATATGCCGGAGTCGCTGAGGGCTTCGCACCGCCCTTCCACGAAGCCCGCGCCCGCGTCTGCTCCTCCGCGCGCGCTGCTTCAAACCCGGTCAGGTCAAACTCCAGTCCCTGGTCGCGTGCCGCATCCACCATGAAATCCAGCGGTAGTCCGTAGGTTTCATAAAGATGAAATGCGTTTGCACCGGGATATGTGACTGCTGTGGTGGCACTCTTGTTCGCCAGGAGGGGAGCGAAGTCCTGCTCCAGTCGCGCGAATCCCTGTTCCATCACGCGTGCGAACTGCCGCTCCTCGCCTAGTACTACCTTGCTCACGCGATCGGCGCTCTCGTTCAGTTCCGGATACGCTCCGGCCATCTCGTCGCGTACCGCGTACACCATCTGGTGCATGAAAGGCTCATTTTGCCCCAGCAAACGACCATGCCGGATACCGCGGCGCAGAATCTTGCGCAGCACATAGCCGCGTCCCTCGTTCGCCGGCAGCACGCCATCACCAATAAGGAAGGTTGCGGCGCGCGCGTGGTCCGCAATGATGCGCAGCGACGGATTGCCCAACACGTCGCCCTTCACATGCGTGAGCTCGGCTGCCTTCTCGATCAGCGGAACGAAGAGATCCGTCTCGAAATTCGACAGCTTGCCTTGCATCACGGCCGCCATGCGCTCCAGGCCGGCGCCGGTATCGATGGAAGGCTTGGGCAGCAGCGCCAGTTCGCCCTGCGCACTGCGATCAAACTGCATGAAGACCAGGTTCCAGATCTCGACATAGCGAGCATCATCTTGACCGAAGGGCAGATCTTTGCCCGGGGTCTCTGAGGCTTCGATACCCATGTCGTAGAAAATTTCCGAGCAGGGGCCGCACGGGCCGGTGTCGCCCATCTGCCAGAAGTTGTCTTTCATCCCCATCTCAAAGATGCGCTCCGCCGGTACGTGATCCAGCCAATAGCCATGCGCCTCTTCGTCGCGCGGCACGCCGTTTTCACCCTTGAAGATGGTGACGTAGAGGCGATCCTTCGCAAGGCCGAACCACTTCTCCGAAGTCACCAGCTCCCAGGCATACGCGATCGCGTCGCGCTTGAAGTAGTCGCCGAAGCTGAAGTTTCCCAGCATTTCGAAGAAGGTGTGGTGCCGCCGGGTGAAGCCGACATTCTCCAGATCGTTGTGCTTACCGCCCGCACGAACGCATTTCTGCGACGAAGCCGCGCGGTTGTAATCGCGGTGCTCCAACCCGAGGAAGACGTCCTTGAACTGGTTCATGCCCGCGTTGGTGAACAGCAGCGTCGGGTCGTTGGCAGGCACAAGCGAGGACGAGTGGACACGGCGATGCCCCTTCTCCTCGAAGAACTTCAAGAACAGCTCACGAATCTGGTTGCCGGAACGGACTTGCATACGATTAAGTTTACAGTTCGTCCGCCGACCGCGCCCGGGCCGCACTTTGAAGATATTCACGGCTTCCTTATGCTCCACCAGCGACAATGAATGACTGATCGAAGCCATGCGCCGATATCCAATCTCGAATTGTTTGCTGATCGCTCTTTGCATATTCGTCGTGAGCCTCGCGCGATCCCAGGAAATCCGCAACACTCCGCAATTCAGCGCCCCACCAGACGGCGGCTCGACTGCATCGTCTGCCCCTGGGTTCCTTCGCCGCCTCGCGAACTACTATCACGACGACTGGTTCCCGCCCCCGCCATCATCTTCGGCTCCAACACCCTCTGCTCCGCAGAAGCGTGGGCTGCCTTCGCCGCTGGATTCACCGCCTCTGCCGAGCAGCGATTGGGGCTACGGCGGCTCCCCGGACATCGGGGCTCCGGACAGCAACAGCTATCCGCTGATGACTGCGATCAATGGAGCAAAGTCACGATCGAAGATATATGGCTGGATCGAACCAGGGGTGAATGGCTCGACCTCCAGTCACACCAACCTGCCGGAGGTCTACGACCAATATCCGGACGCCATTCACCTTGACCAGCTTCTGCTCTACGCAGAGCGGTTGCCGGACACCGTGCAGACGCGCCACTTCGACTGGGGCTATCACTTCACCGCGGTCTATGGCACGGATTATCGCTACTTCACCGCGATAGGGCTATTTCTCCCAGCAACTGCTGAAATTCAACCGACAATACGGGGCTGATCTTCCCATCGAATACGTCGATCTCTACTTTCCTCTCGTCGCGCAAGGTATGAACGTACGAATAGGGCGCTTTATCTCCGTGCCGGGCATCGAGGCGCAGCTAGCTCCGAATAATTACACCTTCAGCCACTCCATCCTCTATTTCGTCGATCCGTTTACAGACACAGGAGCGATCGCGACTATCAAACTCTCCGACAAGTGGTTAGTACAGGCCGGTATAACTGACGGACATGACGTAGCACCGTGGACCAATGATGCGCAGCCATCCGGCACACTCTGCGCGAACTACACAACACACAGCGTCAACGACAACATCTATGCCTGCGCCAATGGCATCAACGATGGTGACTACAGCTTCGACAACCTGCAGCAATTCGACCTCACCTGGTACCACCGCTTCTCAAAGACAGTGCACATCGCTACCGAGAGCTGGTACATGTATCAGCATCGCGTGCCGAACATTGCTGGACGTGTTGCGAATCCGATCATGCCTGAGCTGGGAACCAATGGCGCAACGTGCCATGTCGGTATGCTGCGCTGCACCGCACCGGAGTACGCCATCGAGAATTATGTCGAAAAGGAACTCTCTTCGAAGCTATTCCTCTCTTTCCGCTCCGAAGTGGTGAACGACCGACGTGGACAGCGCACCGGCTACACAACGAAGTATTCAGAAAATACGCTGAGCGTCACCAAATGGATCGGAAGCACCATCCAGCTCCGTCCGGAATTGCGCTTCGAACACGCCTACGATCAACCTGCTTACGATGGCGGCCGCACGCACTCGCAGTTCACCGCCGCGTCCGATCTCATCTTTCATTTCTAGGTGCGCATTTCTAGGTAGCGGCTATTTGTAACCATCGGTCGCACTACAACTGGTCGTCTTCGTTCAGCCCTTCCAGTGCTTCTTCATCCGGCACCCATTTGCGGAGCACCTTGAAGATGATCGGCGGCGCAAAGCCGGCGGCAGCCAGCCGGCGCATGGTGCGCGCTGCTTCCTTTTTGTCCTTCGGCTGCGCCATGCGCTTTCGCTCAATGTACGCGCGAGCCAACTGCTCTTCGTTCACACTTTCATATGCAGTTTCCAGCGTGGACGCTACCAGCTCGGGATGCACACCCTTTTGCATCAGACCCTGCTGCACACGCCGGCGGCCCAGCTTGTCGTTTTCCTGACGGAGCCTGGTGTAATCGGCGGCGAAGCTGGCATCGTTCAGGAACTTGTATTCCTTCAGCCTCGCGACTACGGTTGCAATCTTCTGCTCGCCTGCTTCATCCGCTTCGACGCGGGTTCCCAGTTTCCGCTTCAGCTCCGCAACGGTCTGCGCGCGCCGCCCGAGCGATGCGGTCGCGTACTCGAACAACGCAGCCTCCGTCAGCGGTTCGCGTGGCTTCTTCGGTCGATTGCTCAGGCCCATGCCACCCCTTCACTTTGCGCTCGCCGCGGCTGTCTGCGTCCAGCGATCGCACCACGCGTTCACCGTCTTGTACCAGAGCTGCGAGTTCTGCGGCTTCAGCACCCAGTGGCCCTCGTCGGGGAAGTAGAGCATCTCCGACGGCACTCCAAGCCGTTGCAGCGTGGTGAAAAGCTGCATGCCCTCGCTTACGTCCAGGCGGTAATCGAGCTGGCTGTGCACCACCAGCGTGGGCGTCTTGAAGCGCGCCGCGAACAGCATCGGCGACCAGCGACGGTACATCAGGCGGTTGGTCCACGGCGTGCCTCGGAACTCCCACTCGTTGAACCACAGCTCGTCGCTGGTCCCATACGCCGACTCCAGGTTGAACATGCCATCGTGCGAGACGATGCAGCGGAAGCGGTCTGTGTGCCCTAGAATCCAGTCCGCCATGTACCCGCCGTAGCTGGCGCCCAGCGCGCACTCGCGGGTCTTCTCCAGGAATGGAAACTGAGTCTCCGCGGCATCCAACCCGCGCATGAGATCTATATATGGACGGCCGCCCCAGTCGCCATTCACGCCGTCGACGAAGGCCTGACCGTATCCCGTCGAGCCGCGCGGATTGACCATCACGACAGCGTAGCCGTTGGCGGCTAACAGCTCCGCGTTCCAGCGGTAGCTCCAACCATCGCCCCAGGCGCCCTGCGGTCCCCCGTGAATAAGAAACTTTACCGGATACTTTTTTCCCGGATCGAAGCCGGGCGGCCGAATCATGAAGCCCTCTACCCGCACGCCGCCCGAGCCGTGGAACCAATAATGATCCATGTCCGGAATATCCAGCTGGGCCAGCAGCGTCCGGTTCAGCCGGGTCAGCGGCTGTTCCGTCACTTCGGACGGCTCAGCCAGCGGCACGCGATGCCGAACGTCCGTGCTTCGCAGATGCAAGGCAGGCTCCGCCGTTCCGCGCGGATTGCGAGGCACCGACTCTTCGGTCAGGTTCAGCAGCGTGATCTCGGCCGGCCGGCGCACTGTGTTCCGGCTGGCCACCATGTGGGTATTGTCCGGCGTCACGTGCAGATCGCCGTACTCGCCGCGGCGCGCGATGTAGCTGCGCTGGCCGGACGTAAGATCAAGCTGGAAGATAGGTTCCTCGCCTTCGTCGCCGGCGGTGAAATAAATGCTCTGCGAGTCGGGCGCCCACACTAATTCGTCCACCCAGCGATCGAAGCCATCCATGGGCAGCGTGATCTTCCTGGTCGCGCGATCGTACAGAGCGAGGCGAAAGCGGTCACTCTCGTAGCCGGCGCGCGCTTGCGAACGCCACGCGATGTATTTGCCGTGGGGCGAATACACCGGGCTGAAGTTGCCGCCCGCACTGGTTGAAATCTTTACCGGCTTTGCTGCCAGATTTGTCAGGTCAAGCGTCCACAGATCTACATGTGTGGAGATCGCCGGAATCGGATCGGTGTTCTCTTCAAATGTCAGCTCTCTACTGTCCGGTGAAAATGCGTAAGCATCCGGACCGCCCAGCGAGAAGGGGGGCACCTCATGCTGATCGCCGGGATTCAGATCGCGTGCTGTGCCCCCGCTTACGGGCTGCAGAAACAGGTGCGACCGCCGCTCGCCGGTGAACACGTTCCAATGCCGATAGAGCAGGTGGGTGAAGATCTGCGCCTTCACTTTGCTTTCGCTCTTCGCCTTCGCACGCTCGGCGTTGCAACTCTCTTCGTCGGGTCCGGCGCCGCACTCCGGATAGACGGACGAGGTGTAGAGGATGAACTTCCCGTCCGGCGACCACATCGCTCCGTCAGCGCCCATCGCGGCGTGAGTCACCTGCCGCGCGTCGCCCACGGTACCGCTGTGCGGATCGAAGCTCGCGATGTATACCTGCTGCTCACCATCGCGCGCGCTTTGAAAGAGCACCTCGGTCCCGTCCGGCGAAAAGCGACCATGCCCTTCGCCGGGCAACGATGCCGTCACCGGCTTCTCTTCCGTCGGCTTCGAGCCCACCCCGGTGGGCACCACCCATAGGTGCGAGGTCTTCCGGTTCTGCTCCAGGTCCACATCTGTAACCGCGAAGAGCACCCAATGACCATCGGGAGAGAGCGACAGATCATCCAGCCGCCGCATGCGCTGCATGTCCTCGAAGGTCATGGGCCGCCGCGGCGGGGGAGGCGCCTGGGGATAAAGGGTGCACGGCGTAAGCAGGGGGAGCAGCAACGCGGCACACAAGCAGAGACGCATGTCGAACTCGCAAGGGGGAGATAGAGGACTCCCTATCCTACCCGCTGGCCGTCTCTCTGCCGATAACAAAAAGCACCGCGGAGACCGCGATGGCGCGATCTCCGCGCAGACTGCTCACATTCTCCAGCTACTGCGAATCACCCGGGCTGCTACTCCCCGGCGCTCCGTTCGGTGCAGGCGCGCCGGAAGGAGGTGGTGGAGGTCCGTTTCCACCCGGTGCCCGCCGCCCGCGCGGGCCATCCTGTTCGCGTCGCTCGAAGTGCTCACGCCTTTCTTGTCCCAACGTCTGCAGCGTCTTCCACTGCGCGGTGGTGAGCACGCCGCGCAGCCCCAGCAGCATGCGTGCATTTGCCTTCTCCAACTCGGCACGCGACTGCGCCACCTTGTCGATCTGCGCCAGGATGCGCGACTCGTCCGGCTGTTCCGCCGACAACAACGGCTCCAGGATCGCCTCTTCCTTCTCCACAGACGCATGCTCGTCAATCAGCTTGAGCCGGCTCTGCAGGAAGATATCGTCCATCTTCTTCTGCTGATCTGCGCTCAGCGTCAGCTTCTGCGCGATTTCCGGATTGTCCCACCACTTGCCCCGCGGACCCATGCGGAAGGCGCGCTCCATCGGCGGACGGTGCGGCGACATCGGTCCCCCATCCATGCCACCTGGACCCATGCCACCCCTGTCCATGCCGCCTCCCATATCCTGTGCCTGCAGCGGTGGAAGCGGCGGCAATGGGGGCGCGTTCGCCTCCAGTTCCTGCGCCATCAGCGGCAGTCCGCCCAGCAGCAACGCTGCGGCAGCTACACCATGAATGGCATACCTCTTCAAAGTTTGCTTCATCGTGTTCTTTCTCCCCTCGGAAGACTTAATAACCGTGCTTGTTACGAACGCTACTGCCGTGCTGCTGTGCCGCCTGTCGAGTTCACGGCTCCGCTGTTTGCGGTATTCCACGACAGCGGCTCCATTGCCTCCGGCACCACCTGCGAGACATCCTGATCCACCTCGTCCAGCAGCGCGTTGTCGCGTGCCATCTCCTGCTTTTCCTGCTGCTGTTGTTGCTGGTGTACTTGAGCTTCGATCGCGGCACGATGTGCCTTCCACCGCGGCAGTCCGATGCCGAAGATCAGCAGGAGCGCCACGCTTACGGTGGCCCACATGCCGACCATGCTGCGCCAGTTTCGCGCCGCCGCGTACTTCGACTCCCGCCATTCCTCGACAGCCGCGGCCTTTGCGTCTCTCCACTCCTCAGCCAGCGCGGCCTTCTCCTGGCCCCACTGCCGCGCCGCCGCGCCGAACCAGCTCAGCGCATCTTCAAGCGGCTTCGCTTGCGCCTGGCATTCCGTGCACGCGCCTACGTGCGCTCGCTCAGCTTCCGTAGCATCGCCCATCTGCCACCGCATCAGTGCTTCTTCGCTCAAATGTCCACTCATCCTGTCGTTCATCGCTCCTCCCCCACCTGTTTCTTGACGACGCTCAACGCGCGGTACAGGTGTGACTTCACCGTGTTCACATTCATCCGCATGGCCTCTGCAATCTCCGGCAACTCCAGCTCTTCCACGAATCGCAGCAGAAAGATGCTGCGCTGCCGCTCGCTCAATGTCTCCACGGCGCGCCACACGGTCGCAACGCGCTCCTGTGCAATCAGCCGGTGCTCTGTCGAGCTCTGGCTGTCCGGCAGCCGGTCGCTCATCTCGGACGCATCCAGCATCGCCGCGCGTCTCCAGAAGCGCAGCTTTATGCTGCGCTGGTGGTCGCGCACCAGGTTCACGGCGATGCGCATCAGCCAGGTGCTCATCGCGCACTCGCCGCGGAAGCTGGCCTGCGCGGTGTGCGCCCGCAAGAAGCAATCCTGGGTCAGCGATTCCGCCACATCCTCGTCGCGCGTGGCGAACAGAATGTAGCGGAAGACCCGGCCGCGGTAGAGCCGCATCCACTCCTCGACGCCGCCGGCGTCGCTCACAATGGGCGCCGGAAGCTCACCGGTTGCCATGGCATTCGCGATCACATGTTCCATGCACACACATAGACGACGCCGCGGCCACGGAGTTTACAGCGGAATGCACGGCGCCGGGCCGTCCCATCTCATGGACGGCTTAACGGTAGCCATCTAAACGACTTAGCGTCTACAAAACTCCGGCCTCAGGGATTTATGAGCATGCCTTTGTCCGCAGCACGATCGGATGGGAAGACGCCTGCTTCCGAGTGGATGTAACGGTCAGGTTTCTCGCGATGTAGATTGAAGTTTCCTTCTTGTGCTGACCTTTATCCCGATCCGGAGCCGTGTTGAAGTCGTTTTGCTGTGGACACAACTGATCCTTGTGCTCGGCGATGCCGTGTCGATCGCGCAGGGTCTGGTTCAGGTGGATGTGCATGCGAATGGGCACGCGTGGGTCACGCTGCTGCCGCTGGTGTGCGTGCTTCCCGCGGCGGCGGCATTTCGGGAGACGCGAGCGGCGGCGATCGGGGTGACGGTGGGCGCGGTGGCGTCGCTGGCTGGATTGGCATGGGCGGCTGGCGCCGGGTGGGGCCCGATTCTCTCCGGGCTGGCACTGACCTGGCCGTTATTTGTCGCAGCGGGGCTGCTATTTGCTGCGCTACGGACGCGGCTCGACCGCGAGCGGGAGGCGAGCCGGCTGCACCGGCACACGCGGGCAAACCGGATGGAGCTCGAAGAGAGCGAGGTGTGCGGGTGCATCGCGTGCGAGCGGATCTATTTCCCGAGTGAGGTTGTGCGCTGGGTGGAGGACGGGACGGCGCTGTGTCCACACTGCGGGGCGGATGCGGTCGTGGGATCGGCTTCGGGGATTCCGATTATGCCCGGGGTGCTACGGCGGGCTCATGAGCGGTGGTTTTTGGTTGGGTCGTAAGGATGGCGACTTTGAGAATCCCGGGCGGGGGAGATGCCATGGGATGGAATGACTTTCGAGGCCCCTCTCAGTACGTGGATCAGCTGATTGCGGATTTTCCATACGCCTTAACGGCTCGCTTGATACCCGACTCGGCACTCGCGAGGTCTTGCCCATTCATTGCCGGGCGGAGGGTAATCCTGGCGTCGAAGGCGAGAAACCATGGCTCCGCAATGGCGGGAATCTGCGACGATTCCTTCATGTCGAAGAATATGTAGCCGGTGCGCTCACCGCTGTCTTCGGAGAAATAGGCTGCTTCCGGTTTCAGGTCATCCAGAATTTTCTTGATGGTGGTTCCTAACTTGCCGCTTTGCGCGGCTGCATTCCCTGCTGCAACCGGGATGGAGACTTTCAGTAACATGCGCATCTTCTGTGCCCCTCCTCGGGCGGATGGATTATATGCGCAAGTCGTGATCTCCGGCTTTGTACGTGCTGGGGCGGATGTGATGGTGGGATCGGGCGCACGCTATGCCCACTTTCCTGGACAAGAAATCTCCGTCGTATAGAATAGCCGACGAACAATGCCGCCATTTGCTCGCGAAAGAGCGGGCCAATTTGCCTACGGCGATATCATTAGTCGAAAGATATTTGCGTCGTGCCGGTCGGAAGAATGACCAAGCACTGACTTTGTGGGGGTGCTATGTCTTGGAGAGTCTTCATCATCACATGCATCGTTGCCGCGATCGCGGGTCCGGGGAGTGCCCGCGCCTGGGGTCAGATGATTGTCTATGCGATGACAGGAACGATTCGGTCCGTCAGCGCCACGGAGTTGACGGCAACCACCAGCGGAGTCACCCAGACGTTTTCCCTGGGGGGGAAATCGCATCCTTCTCTCGACTTTGATAGAGACCTGCGTGAAGACAGCACGCCTGCCGCGGACTTTCATAAACCGGACGCCTTTGCCGTGATTTACTACTACGGTTTGGCGAGCGACAAAACAGCAGTTGCGGTCAAAGACCTGGGGGCTGGTCCTTTCGAGAGGATAACGGGCACGGTCAAACACTTCGACAAGCACAGCCATCGCCTGACAATCACGACCGACGCGGGCAAGCCGGAGGAGTTCATCGTCGACGAAAAGGCCGTCATCGATACAGGCATGCGTGTCGAACCGGGCCGAAAGATGGATCCACCGAGCGGCGGCCACATTCTTGTCACCGCCGTTCCCGGGAATGGTACCGAGACGATTGTTTACCTTCGGCTGCAAGGCTAACGGGTGAGACTGCGGCTTCGCTCGCTGACATCGCGCTCCATCTAAACTTATTGGGCGCCTCCACTCCGCGCTCACGAAGCTTGCCTCGAGCAATGCGAATTTTAGGAGTACCGCCATGGCTGACACATCTTCCAGTTCTGCGATTCCTGATGACGATCCTCGCCGCGCGCTGGTGGTGGCGCGGCCGGATACGGATGCTTCGCTTGAGCATCTTGCGCTGGTGGGGGATACGTACACGGTCCTGCTGCGAAGCGAGGACACAGCAGGGCGCTATTGCCTGATTGACATGCACATTCCGCCGGGAGGCGGACCGCCGCCGCATCGCCATGACTTCGAGGAGACGTTCGTGATCCTGGAGGGCGAGCTGGAGGCTACGTTTCGCGGGGTGACGCAGACGGTGCGCGGCGGCGAAACGATTCATATTCCGGCGAATGCGCCGCACCAGATCCACAACGCCTCCGACAAGCCGGTACGGGCGGTGTGTACGTGCGCGCCTGCCGGACAGGAGAATTTCTTCAGAGAGGTCGGGGCTCCGGTTGCGACGAGAACGACGCCTCCGCCGCCGCTGGACGAAGCCGCAGAGACGGCCATGAAAGCGAAGGCCGGCGCGCTGGCCGCGAAGTACCGCACGGAGTTCGTGCCGCTCGCGTGATCTATAGATAGATCCCGTGTTGCGCATTGGGACTGGGCGAACCAGTCCGAGTCACCCGAGACATTCAAGTCATTCCGCGTCGAAAAGACTCTCCGGGACACACCGGCCTGGCGATATGAATGCACGGCTCAACGCACGGCCGGGGCCAGTGGTAGCTTTGGCCGTCCATGAGCTCTGCGGAGCCGCTATGGTTCTCCTCGTTGGCAGGAATTCAATTCCGACGACACTTAGAGAGGGACCTATGCTTCGCTCATTCACTCTTCTGGCTTTGTCAATTTGCATCGTCGCATCTGCATCAGCAGCAGTGACGACTCGTACTCCTCGTCCAACACACGCGAAGGACGCTCGGGTCTACGTGGTCCTGGTGAATCAGAGCACATTGTTTCGCGATGTGAAGATTGAGGGTCACAACTATACGATGATGCCGCATGAGCTTCTCGCCATCAAAGCGCCGGCAGGAACGGTGGTGTATGCAGCCAGCTCCTTCGCGAGAATCCATCGCGGAGATCCCCTGGTCTCCCTGACACCGTCGCTCGACCATAGCCGCATCACGCTTAACTGATCCCGCAAGAGCAGCGCATTCGCAAAGGGCAGATCCTCGCCGGATCTGCCCTTTCCTCATTTCTGCGCACGCGCGGATGCGACTGTGGTTCTCCTTTCGGTGGGACCTCCCGATAGATGGCTGCTCATGCCGATTCGTGTTTCCGGGCTTCGAAATCGATTGGGAGGTTGCGAAACAGGCGCCCCCACGACCGGGTGCCGATAGAATCATTGCATGACGGAGTTGGCGAAGGTCGATGTGGTTGGCGTAGGTTTGAACGCCACCGACACTATCCTCCAGTTGTCCGAGTTTCCGGAGTGCGGCTCGAAGGTTGAGTATGACTCGGAGCTTGTGATGCCTGGGGGGCAGGTTGCCACCACGGTGGTGGCTTGTCAGACGTGGGGGCTGAGCACACGCTATGTGGGCAAGCTGGGCGACGACGATGCGGCAAGACTGCACGCGCGGGAGTTCACGCGCATGGGAGTCGAGGGGCAACTGATTCATGTCCCGGGAGCAACGAGCGCACGATCGCTGATCCTGGTGGACCGGCGGGGCGAACGCACGGTGTTGTGCCGGCGGGATGAGCGCGTAACGCTGCGGCCGGAGGAGTTAAAGCGCGAATGGATCGTGAACGCGCGTGCCCTGCATGTGGATGGTCACGACACGGCCGCGGCGACAGTGGCGGCCGGCTGGGCGCGTGTGGCGGGTGTTCCGGTGGTGGCCGACCTGGATGATATCTATCCAGGTGTGGACGCGCTGGTCGAGAAGATCGACTACCTGGTAGCGAGCCGGGATTTCCCGGGCCGCCTTACGGGAGAGAGCAATCTGAAGACGGCGCTGCGTGAGATACAAACGCGCTATGGATGCGTGCTGACCGCGGCGACGCTGGGACCCGACGGCGTGCTGGCGTGGGACGGAGATAGGTTTCATTACGCTCCCGCGTACCGCGTGCCCGTGGTCGACACGACGGGGGCGGGAGATATCTTCCATGCAGGATTTATTTATGGGTTATCGCAGGGGTGGGCGCTCGAGCGGCAGCTTGATTTCTCCTGCGCTGCGGCAGCTCTGAATTGTATGCATGAAGGGGCGCGGGGCGGCATTCGATCGGTAGAAGCGATCGAAACACTGATGGCGACGACTCCTCGCTACGAAGTTATCGAGGACTTATCCATTTCAGAAGTCGTGTCGGCTGAGGATTCGTTGTAACTCTGTACCGCCAAAGATATTTGCTGAGGAATTATGGCTGCATTGATAGATGCGATTGATGTGAAGCGCAAGATGACGTTCGAGTATGAGAATGTGCCGTATTACTGCATGGAGTCGGAGATCTCGACCCCAACCGCGCGGGGCGGCCAGACGCTGGTGCGGCTGCGGATGCGCAACATGCTGACACGCGCGGTCTTCGACAAGACCTTCAAGGCGGGCGACAAGTTCAAGGAGCCGGACCTGGAGACGGTGGATGCTTCCTATCTCTATAGCGATGGCGATGGCTCGTATTTTCTGAATCAGGAGAGCTTTGAGACGCTGGCGCTGACGGGCGAGATGGTGAAGGATGCCCTGGACCTGCTGATCGAGGGGACGATCGTGAAGATCGACATGTACAACGGCAATCCGATCGGGCTCGAGTTACCGGCGCATGTGGAGCTGGTAGTGAGTTATACCGAGCCGGGCGTGCGCGGCGATACGGCAAGCGGCAGCGTGACCAAGCCGGCGAAGCTCGAGACGGGCGCGGAAGTGCGGGTTCCCTTCTACATCAAAGAGGGCGAAAAGATTAAGCTGTCGACCGAGACGCGGGAGTTCGCCGGCCGCGCCTGAGCCCAGCCATCTACTCGGGGATGGGGTGTGTGTTCAACCACAAGGCGATCTCGATGCAGCCGCCTGCGAAGATCGCAATCAACAGCGCCAGCCCGATGATCTGCCGCGCGGTCCACTTGATCTCGCGCACCCGTTTGGCACTGCCTCTATCCACACGAAGGACTCGCCCCACAATCACCTCCCGAACAAAGGAGCGATAAAGACAACGTTCGTTTGTTGCCTTCATCGCCCCTCTTGCACCTGGGTTAAAAGTGGAAGCCAACTTCTGCCGTCAGCGCCCGCGGAGTGACATAGTGCGTTCCGCTGAAGGTGGAGAGGAAGTTGTAGAGCGCGTATTTGTTGGCGACGTTGACTCCAGTGAAGCGCAGGCTCCACTTGTACTTGTCGCCGTTGAAGAGGTTGTCTTCACCGACGGAGGCGTCGAAGAGGCTGCGTGGTGCAATCCGCGGCGGATTCTTATCGTCATTCTCGGTGTTCGGAGCGGGAATGCTGACGAGGCTCGAGGTGAATCCAGCGGCAGAACAGAGAGCCGGCAAAGCCTGCGTGGGTGTCGCTTTGACGCCGTCGCAGGTGAGGCCAGCCTGAAACTCCTGGTCCGCCGTCAGGCCCGTCGCGGCGAGATTGATGGCCGGTGTGCCATTCGGAAGGGCGGACGCACCGCAAGGGCTGTTCGGATCTCCGGTGTTGTTGTAGCAGGGGACGGAGCCGGCGGTGAGTCCGCTATCGTAACGCCAGTTGAAGCCGACCCATGGGCTTCTCTTGAACGGCAATTGATATTGGATGTGGGTGGTCTGGTTGAATTTTTCGTCGTGATCGATGCGGAAGGGAAAACCGCTCTGTCCGACGGTGGCGCCGGCACCGGCACTTTGCGGCGGGAAGAAGCGAGCCGCGACCGAAGACATGACGACATAGGCGCTGATGTTATGGAAGTTGGGCACATCCGCGTGCAGCGCAAAGCCGGGAATTTTTGAGTTGTGCCAGTCGATGGGGAAGGTGATCGGGGTGTTGCCCAGCACGCTGAAGTCGAAGGCGTTGTGCGTGTATTTCCAGATGTACTCGGCACCGACGACAAAATTCTTTCCGACGGCCTGCTGCACGCTGGCATGAAACTCATTGCGATAGCCGGGCTGGAGCGTCCCTGAGACTCCTGGGCTACAGAGGAGCAATGGCGCCAGCACGGCGTTCGAGCAACCTTCACTAGACAGCACGAGGTTTTCGTTGAACGGAGTCTCGAGCGTACGCGCGTAGGAGACGGCGAGCACGGTGTTGGTCGGTTTGACGTTGTAGGCGATACCCAGGCGAGGCTCTGCCTGACGGGCAACGGTCAATCCGTTATAGAGATCGCCGCGAATGCCCAGGTTGAAGACCCAGTTTCCGGTCTTAATCTGGTCCTCAATGTAGAGAGCCAGTTCCTTGACGTCGGTTTGACCGAAGTATTGATATGAGGCCCCGCCGCGGGTCAAGTCGAAGGGCGCAAGGACTGGATTGTAGGCGGGATTCTGGCCTGACGCGCCGCCGGGACATTCGGATGGACTGGAATACCCAGGCAACGAATTCCCGCTCGCATCGACACAAGGCGAGTTATAGGTTGGATCGACGACACCCAGGCTGTCGTTCTCGCGGAGGAAGGTCTGCTCATACACCGCGCCGGCCTTGATATTGTTGATTCCCTTCACATACGAGTAATCCGTATGAAATCCGGCATTGGTGAGTGTCCGGTACTGGGAGATGGATGAGGTTTGCAGGTTTACCGGCCCCAGATCGGCCAGAGGATTATTGCTCGGGAAGTAGTTATAGCCGTCTCTCCTGACGTAGGCACCGAAGTTGAAGACCGAGTCGGTGCCGATCAGGCGGGTGTAGGTCGGGGCGATGTTGAACGTCCCGATTTTGGAACGCTGATCGGTATTGCCGACATTGCCAAATACCGGATTGCTGCCTGTGCCCCCGCTCAGGATATTGGAGACATTCAGGTTGTCATAGGCGTTGGGCGTCTGAAACCAGGAGCGCGAGTAGTTGAGGTTGATGTGAACCGAATCGACTTTTGTAAGGTTGTAATCCACGCGGTCGAAGACATTTTGCTCGTTGCCTTTGTCGTGAAAGACCGTGAACTCGGGCGGATCAAGAAAGCGCCCGGTGTTGAGGCCATCCAACTCAAAGAAGTTGCCCCAGTTAGGTCCGCCGTAGCCTAAGTCGATGGAGCCTGTCGCGGAGCCGAAGGTGCCGTAGGAGGTGGTGATGTTGCCGACCGGCTTCGTGAGGCCCTGGCCGGAGCGTGTGGTGACGTTGATGACGAGGCTAGTCTTGCCACCGTATTCCGCAGGCGGCGCGCCGGAGATCACCTCAAGCGACTGCACCGAGTTTGAAGGCAACTGGTTGGAGAAGACCTTGCTCTGCTGGTCGGTGATGGGCTGACCATCCACCGAGAATGAGTTCGACGCGTGATCGCCTAGCCCGTGGAAGAGGCCATTCGAATCAGCGGCGACGCCGGGCGATGTGAGGGTTACCAGGGAGCTGAGCGAAGACGATTGGCTCTCGAGTGGCACTTTCTGAAACAGGTCGCGGTCTACGTCGGTGTGGAAGGTAGGGTCGTTCTCAAGAAGGTCTTCGTTGCCCGTGACAGTGACCGTGGTGGCTGCACCTACTGTCAGACCGACATTTAAGCTGACGTGCACCGCGGAGCGGACATCGACATCCCGAACGAAGGAAACGAAGCCATTCATGACAACGGTGAGGTGATAGGGGTTAAAGGGAAGATTGGTGAAACTGTAATGGCCGCCGCCGTCTGTTTTTTGCGATCGGGCATAGGCGCTGACCGGATTTTCTATAGAAACTGTAGCTCCCGGGACGACGGCGCCCGATGGGTCGGTGACGACGCCGCTAACCGAGCCGGAGGTCGATTGCGCGTAGAGAGCTGAGAAAACGGCGGAAAACAGAACGACAAAAAGGATAGAAAAAATACGGCGCGCAGGCCTGCGCATAGGAAGCCTCCTGGAAAAGTCGCTGATCTTTGTTTGCTGGGACTGCTAGGCGACAGCAGTCCGATCAGGCGGGGGTCGGTTCCAGTGGCTGAAAGAGAAGAGGTGCTCGCGATAGACAGGCTCAATCGAAAGTACAACGCGAGTGGAGGGGACAGGAGCTTGCTGCGCGTGGGAAGGAGCCGATGGCTGTACCACGTGCGGCGCAGTGTGGCATATCGCGCAATCTGCGTGGGTCAGCCCATCGGGATGAAAGTGCACCTGCTGGAGAGTGGTGCCGAAGAGTAAAAGAACGGTGCACAGGATCGCGAGCACGAAACATTTACGCGTTTCCGATGCCCGGTCCTGGGTCACTCCTCGCATGGTTATCGATTACTATACTCCACCTCGATGGATGGCAGGTAACGGATCAGACGCGCAGGAACGTCCCGCATCCGCGGTTGGTTCGATAGCTAAACGACCAGTCACTCTTGGACTCCATTCCATTTTGGGCGGCAATCTTTATTGAGGAGTGCTCGTCTGCTGCCTGAGTGCAACTGACGGATGCCAGTTGGCTTCTCAACCAATGCGCGGGAACGGGATAGTCAGGACGGGATACCGGATGACACCTGTATGTGGGCTGCACCGTTAAAATCGTCCGCCTAGAAACCTATGGCAAGCTGGGTGAATTGTCCCGTCCGTTGCTTCGCGTGCGCGGCCTGGCCGCTGGGGGCGTGGCTACTGGTTTTGATGGCGGCGCCGACACGGGCTCAGATGCCGGCTCCGGCGCCTTCCAGGAATGCTCTAGCGGAGGTGCCGGATGCTGCGCGTGAGCAGACGGACTCCGCTTCCTCCGGTGCGACGGCATCTCGCGCCATCATCTCTTCTTCGACATTTGGGCCGGCGATCGCCGTGGATGCCAACGGCATGCAGGCGATGGACGCCTGCGGACAACAACTGTCCGCGTGCTCGGTGAAATTCGATTTCCTGACTGTCCCGCTGTTGCTTTCAGCAAGTGACAACCCTGCGCGCAAGCTCGTGGACGCGAGTGAGCTTACCCCCTCATTGGATGGCAAAGGTCGTTCCAACGTGCAGCACCGCTACCCTCGCGGCGCGAGCGAAAGCACACAGCAGCAAGCCTTCACTCATCCTGCACCTGACCCAGGTTCCAAAAGGGCCTCTTGGGATAAAACTTTGCGGCACTCTAAACCGGCTGATTTCAACAGAGACATCTATTACCGGAACAAGCTCGAGTTTTCTCTGGAAACGGGATGGCTGCCCATCAACATTCCCTTCGTATTCGATTTCTTAGTAGGCAGCGCTTATACGACGTGGCCGCTCCATTACACGATGGTGCCCAACATTGCTTCGCTCCGATGGCACGTAGACGGCATCGGTGGTCCTTCGATTTTGCGCGGCAATACGGACTTTACATTCAGCGGCTCCTACACCGCGATTCCGAGAGGGGCTGAGACACGGTATTTCGCCTTCGACTACGGCATCCGTCAAAATTTCGTCCAGCCCAGGTGGAGGATTGTGCCCTACTTTGAAGCGCGGGGCGGCGCCGGGGATATTAACGCCAAGGGACCTTACGGAGTGCCATATGCGCAGGGACAGGACCTGACATTCACTCTCATGATGGGCAGCGGAGCGCGGTATAACTTCAATCCCCGGTATAGCATTGCCGCCGGACTGACTTATATGCACGTATCCAATGCTTACTTGTCTCAACCGAGGTATGAGGATCTTGGAATCAATGTCTACGGCACGATCGTGGGAGTTTACATGCGGATAGGAAGGCCCAAACGAAAGTCTGGGCGATAACTGCCGGTGGATTTCGGGGCGGAGATCACGTCGAGGCTCACCATTCGACGCGAACGCCGAAGAGGGTGATGAGCAGCGCGGCCTGATCCGGGCTGATGATGAGGCCGTCCATGGCGTCGGGTGCGCCGCGCATGCCATCCAGGCGGCAGTCGCGGAGGTCGGCACCGGTGAGCCTGGCGTGGGAGATGTCGGCGCGGCTGAGATCGCAGCCGCGGAAGATCACGCCGGTAAGATCGGCGCCGTAGAAATCGGCTTCCGCGAGATTGCATCGCTCAAAGACGCACTGTTCGAGGCGTGCCATGCGAAAGAGCGCGAAGTCGAGTTTGCACTCCCGAAACAGAAGGCTCTTCGCTTGCATTTCGCTGCATGTCGCGCCGGTGAGCCGGGTGGAGAGGATCTCTACGCGCTCGAGTGAGCTGCCGGCGAGGTTGATGTTGGCGAGATCGGAGCTTTCGATGCGCGCGTCGCGCAGGCGCAGACGTTGCGCGTTCGGTTCGGAGAGCGTGACCGAGCGCCAGATGCAGACATCGATAGAGGCGGACTGGCCTCGCGCGCTGAGAAACGGCGGCAATGCGATTCCGGCGATCAGGGCATCGTGCACGGAGCCCGATCCAAGCTGCTCGGAGAAGTTCTCGGTGAGCAATTCTTCGTCGATACGAGGGGCGATGCGGCCCTTGGGCTTGGCGGGCATGATTCAGGGTACTTGGAGTACGGATGGCGGTGGGGTTGGAAGGCGTGGCGCCCGGACGCAAGCCTGGCGCAAGAGTTTGCTGCGCTTGCGTAACTAAGACAGTCTCACCGGAAAGCGGGATTGGGGGCGGCTGGCGTCTGTCGGTACCATGCGGCATGGCCTCCCCCCGTTTAGCCATACTGCTGGCGCTCTGCTGCCTGCCTGCCGGTGCGCAGGAACGTACGCCGCCCCTCCTCGGATGGGGGACATATGTCGCGCCGCACGACGGTCGCCACGATGGGCAGGACCACGGCCTGCAGGCAACGACCTATTGCGGCGCCAGTCCGGAGAGCTGGGTGCGCGGCTCCGCCGCATTGAGCCTGGGCTGGCTCAGCTTGACCTTGGAGCTGGAGACAGATTCGCCGCAGGCAGGCCCGAAGGGACGGCTTAACGTCACGCTCAGCAAGGGCTGCCTGCATCCGGTGCATGGCGTCTGCGATGCGGTGCACGATCCTTTGGTGAACCTCTACACCGTCGAAACAGACGAGGTCAGCATCGGCGGCAGGAGCGGCGGCGCCGATACAGGCATCGTCCGCAGAAGCGCGTCTGTCGACATCCCCGATGCTGTAGCCCGCCAGGTGACGCACGTCGAAGTGCAGGCTGAGTGCACCGGCAGCGGTACACAATGGTCCGGCTGGACATCTCTTCAGGACTCGGAAGATGCGTTCGAGGCGAGCGGGCGGCCGGCAGGCGCCAGCCAGCTGCAGTAGCGCACTCCGCATTTGCCTAGGCGATAGATATTAGAACGGCCGGTGCTAAGAATTCCGAGGCAGACGTGCGTCGGAAGTTGTTGAGGGCGAAGGAGAAAGATGGTGCGCCCGGAGAGATTCGAACTCCCGACCTATTGCTCCGGAGGACTTGTTGCACAAGAAATCAACAACTTAACAGAATTTGTACAGAGTTGTACTGACCAGTATCCATGCGGCACTAACCCGACCAATCGACAGATGCAAGTCGGCACAAAGAGCCACCAGGCACACAATTTGGCACACTGGCCAGCGGTGAGAGTATTTTCGCCACCACGCGCGCGCTCTGTTCCGGAATCGCCGCTCTAAGGCCCCGCCGCTCTAAGGCACTGTTGCTCGTCTCGGCATTCTCCCAACTGAAATCACGTCCAGGTAGTGAGCTGCAAAGGCTGCAAGCCGTGCGTCCCCATCTCCATTGAGGCCGCTATCGGCTCCGTCACTGTGGTCTGCCCTGTCTGCTTGGAGCGGCGATCCTACATCATGTCTACGGAAGTCTTCTTAGGACAGGCATCGTGGAAAGTGATGCGCGTTCTCCAAGGGAGGCGCTGAAAACGGGCATAAAGATGTCTGAATTCACTGCATCCTCTCGGGTGGCCAAATCTATATGACTCCCTTATGGAGCCGTTATGACTTCCTTAGGCAATCGTTGCTACCGTTTTCTGTGGCCCGGCCTGCGATCAAATCAACGCATATCGCAAGAGCCATGAAAAACGGAGAAGTGAAGTGAAAACAATAACTAAGTCACGCATTCAGTGGCCATCCCTGCTGGGGTTGACCCTACTCGGGCTGCATCTCGGAGCAGGAGATCTAAAAGCTCAGACCAGTGCGTCCAACCCGCAAACAGCGGTGGAAGGTGCCCAGACATCGACGACTCAGGACCAAAAGATTCAGCAATTGCAGGACAAGCTGGACGAGATTGAAAAGGAGTTAATCGAGCTGAAGCTGGCCAATTCGGCCCAGCCGGAGGCACATCACGTCACGACTGCGAAAGCCTCTGCTCCACTACCGCCAGCCGTCTCGGTCTCGGCCTCCGCTCCACCGCCAACCGTCCGGGAGGAGGAGGCCGTAATAACCGACCCCTCCAATCCAAAGTCCGAGCCTTTCGCTTTCGCCGATTTCACTTGGCTCAACGGCAACCCCCGCACCAAGGACACCCCCTACGCGACCAAATATTTCACTCCCGAAATTCGCTCGGACGTTAGCTACACCTACGACTTCCGCCATCCGCAGGACGACACCATCGTCGGATCTAGCGAGGTCTTTCGTTCCAGTGAAGTAACTTTGACGGACCTTGGGATTGGCGGCGACTTCCATGTGGGCAATGTGCACGCCCGCGTTTTGAGCCAGATCGGTCTATACTCCACCGCCACGCCACGCAATGACGCTAGCCCAGCACGCGGTCAGTGGGACCTTGCCGACGCCTATCGTTACGTGTCCGAGGCCAACGCCGGCTACCACTTCAATGTGCAGCACGGTCTCAACGTGGATGCCGGCATCTTCCTCTCCTACGTCGGCCTGTTCTCGTTCTACCAGTTCGACAACTGGGCTTATCAGCCCTCGTATGTGTCCTCAAACACGCCCTGGTTCTTCAACGGTGTGCGCGTGCAGTGGTTTCCAACCGCCAAATTGAAGATCGAACCATGGTTCATCAACGGCTGGCAATCCTACGGCCGGTTCAACGGTCGGCCTGGACTCGGCGGACAGATTCTGTGGAGGCCCACCGGCAAGTTGGAGATTATCGGCAACCAGTACGGCTTCGGCGAGGATGCACTTGGCATACCCAGCCGCACCCGCTTACACACCGACGACAGCATCGAGTACAAGTACTATGACCGCCCCGACTCCACTCGTCAGCAAAGCTGCCATGACGCTGACCGGCGACGCAGGCTGCGAGAGCGGAGGGGGCGTAAGCTGCCATGGCAACGGCAAGACCGGCCCCAAGCAGAGCTTCCTCGGCTTCATGCTTTACAACCGTCTCTGGTTCGATCGTGATCGTTTCGGTCTGACCCTCGGTGGCGGACGCATCAACAACCCTGGCCGCTATCTGGTTCTTCTGCCGCCGATCAATGGAGCTACGGCTGCGTCCGGAACTCCGTACTTCACGGAGAACCCTGGAGACCAGTTCAAGGCATGGGATGCTTCGGTTACTGCGGACTATATGCCCAGCCAGTACTTCACCTATCGCCTGGAGTACAACCACCGCGCGGCGAACGTGCCATACTTTGCCGGCCCGGGAGGTGTCACTCCGCCTGGAGGAAACACCGGCGCTCCAGGATCTGTAGTGCCTGGCTGGAGTCCCGATCTTCGCAACAGCGAAAACCGGATCACTGGTGCCTTCCTTGTGAAGTTCTAAACCAGATTGGCTGGCAGCGGTGCACACGCCGGTGCCAGCCACACTTTTCTGCGGCTCGGGCGAAAACCAACGTACTGTTCGTTTGGAAATAAGAACTCTTCTTTGCCAATCGCCGCTCATTGTGACGCGATAAGTTAACTAGTCGAGCGAGCATGCGACGACATCTATATCCCAGCCTGGTGAGAAGGTCCAAGTCTGTGTGGTCAATAGCGGAAGTCTGGCTACTTCCGGATTTAGCAGCGTTGAATGCGCTTGCGGGGAGCAACGGCACCCTTACTCGTCTGTCGGACGCTTATCGCGTTTCGGGTTCTCAACCTTGGCGAAGGTCCTTCTCGGACGATTGCACTACGGCGTCAATATCGAACCCGTATGCACTCGGCTCTCTGTAAAGTCGAGTTCCCGCTGCAGCGTCCGCAAGACCTCATCGTCGATTCGCCCCTCATTCCGTAACCGAATGAGTGCCTCCCGCTCTACCTGGAGTGCCGCCAGAACTGCCTCACTCCGGCGGTTGTGATCGACCAGTCCTTTCACTTGCTCCTCGCGTTCTGCGGGCATCGCATCGAGTCTTCGTTGGTAGCTCGCGATCAACTCTCCAAACATCGACGACTGATCACGATTCTTCGAACGCTTGCGAGCCAGATGCACCAGAGCTTCTTGCAGCATGACACGTCTCGCTTCCTGCTCTTCATCGTCTATGTGGCCCAGTTCCGACAATCCGAGCTTCCGGATCAGCCAAGGCAGCGAAAGACCCTGCAATACCAGGGTCGCGATGATCAGGCAGAACGCGAGGTAAATGATCATGCTCCTCTGCTGAAACATCCTCCCGCCCGGTAATGTATATGGCAGTGAGAATGCCGCAGCCAGCGATAGTACGCCGCGCATCCCGCCCCACCCGATCACAAATAACCCTCGTGGCTCTGGCCTCTCGACCTCGATTTTCTGCACCCACCGCCGAATTGCAGCCTCGATGTAGGTCTCTCCGTACACCCACGCCATCCGAAGTACGATCATTGCTGCACTAAAGCCGATCCCATATTCCAACAACACCAAGTTACTCAGACCGCCAATCTGTCCCATCACATACGGGAGTTGCAGCCCGATCAGGACAAATACGATTCCGTTCAGCACAAAGGTGAGCGCGTCCCACACCGCTGTCGCCTGCAACCGCGCCTGCGGTGACATATACTCCGGACTCTTTCGGCTCATGTACATGCCGCATGCGATAACAGCTATCACACCCGAAGCGTGCGCCCGATCTGCTATGAGGTAAGCCGCATAGGGCACCAGGATGCTGATTACGATCTCAATCGGCCCGTCATCAACCCACCGTTCAAACAATGCCACTACGCCACCAATGGCGAGGCCAATCATCACACCGGCGCCGATCAAAAACACCAGCCGTCCAATCCCCTCCACAATCGATGGAGTGCGGCCCGTCATCAGCATGGCTAGCCCAAACTGTAGCGCCAGTAGCCCAGTGCCGTCGTTGACCAGGCTCTCCGCCTCCAGGATGTGTACGATACGTTGCGGCAGTCCTACTCTCCGCGCAATCGAGGTGGCCGCGATGGCATCCGTCGCAGCCACTACCGCACCCAACAGCACTGCAGACTTCCAGTCAAACCCTGGCAACAACGATCCCGCTGTCATCGCCAGCCCCAGAACGGTGAACGACACCAGTCCCACCGCAAGCATCGCAATGCTTACGAAGGTCCGTTGGAACTCCCTCCATGACAGAGTCCAGGCAGCCGAGTACAGAAGCGGCGGTAAAAAGACCAGAAAGACCAGATTGGGATCTAACCCGATCCGCGGCATCCCCGGCAGAAAACTCAGCAGCAGTCCGGCAACCACGAGCAGGATTGGATAGGGAACCTTCAACCGCCGCGCCAACCCCGCAAACACAGCCACGAAGACCAGCAGTAGCAGAAATACGGCCTGTACACCGCCCACCATCAGCTCATCGACCGGATGCAAAGCATTGCCACATTGTGTTCGCAGACGTTGGCTAAGAAGAGCATGTCTCATTATCGCGCCCCAGAAGGGCGCAGATTCCCTTGTTGAGCACTCTAGTAGAACTCAACTTAAGGTCTTGGGTCTCTGGCGAATAACAGCTACCCGGAAGTGATCCTTCGAGGCACGCCTGAAAACTCCCCTTTTTGGAAGCTTCAGTAGCTCTGCATGAATTCGCCAACAGTATCCATATTGGGCGACTGCACCGGCGTTTCGTGAGGCAATTAAGTACCGCCGTTGTCTAGTGCCCGCTGATGCCTTTTACGAGTGGCAGAAGTTGGACGCAGAAAAAATAACAGCCGTTCGCTATCGCGATGAAGGACGGCCAGCCGTATGCGCTGCCGCTGCGAAAAGTTTTTCTCCCAGCGATTCTCACACCAGCGCTTTTGCTCCGAGAAATGCAGGACCGCGGAATGGACCATTCGACGATAAAAAAAAAGCACGCGCTCACCTTCCGTACCGCTAACGCCGCAATCAAAGAGCGGAATCAGCGCGAACACAGCAAAGACAAGGAACTCATTCCTTGGGTTCTCTACTCGTTCCGGCATACGTTTCTGACGCGACTGGGCCAGTCGGGGTGTGATGCCTGGACACTCGCGAGAATCGCCGGACACGCATCGATTGCCATTTCCAGCCGCTACGTTCATCCATCACAGGATGCCGTCTCAAATGCCATGTCTCGGCTGAGTGGGCACAATATTAGGCACACTGGCATTGAGGCGAAGAATTCCGAGGCAGAGAATGCGCCGGAAGTTGTTGAGGGCGAAGGAGAAGTATGGTGCGCCCGGAGAGATTCGAACTCCCGACCTATTGCTCCGGAGGCAATCGCTCTATCCAGCTGAGCTACGGGCGCGCACTGTTGATGATACTACGGCGTCCCTTCCACCCAGGTTTCAAAAGCGAGACCTCAGCCACCCGTTGCCGTGATGATGCGAAAACACTCCGCGCGTCAGCGTGAGAAAACCGCGCCATGTGGAGTTGCGGAACCGGTCCAGCCCTGCGGCCACTTACGATTGTCGAAGTTGAAGCCGGGCTGGCCGTCCTGGCCGCGGAAGGACTCGTCGAGGGTTAGCTTGCCGTTCGTCTGATCGAGGCTCACTAAGTACAGGCGATGGATGCCGTCCACGTTCGGCGTGACGACGATGCGGTTGGTGGCTGCATCCCAGCCGGTCCAATGCGAAGGTAGTTGCCGGGGAAGGAGATACGCGAGACCTCGACCGGGATGTCCGGATTCGCGATATCGAGCGCAATGATGCCGTGGATGGAAGGGATGCCCTCGATGAGGTAGTGGCCGGCGATGGTGGGGACACCGCATGCGCCGCCGGGAAAGCGGTAGACCAACTTTGCTTTCGGATTTTCTGTCGCAATTCCGGTGACGTGTTCAAGGCCACAGGAGTAGGTCTGGACGAAGACGGAGCCATCCGGCGCGCGCCGTGGCTCTTCGGGATCGGTGTGGGCAGTGAGCTGCGGGCTTGGTTCGAAGTACGCTGTTTTAAGCAACTTGAGATCGGAGAGACGCCAGATCTGGTAGGTGGTTCCGGTGGGCTCTTCGACGCTCATGGAGGAATTGGTGGAGAGCGCGCGATCGATCTCCGGCAGCACCACGACACTGTAGGGACAGTAGAAAACGCCGGGGTGCGCGGGGTCTGCCGCGCTGGCGCTGCGCAGGAGCTTGCCATTTTGATCGAGTTCGACGAGACCGCCGCCATCGTGACCGTGCTGGAAGGTGCTGAGGATGTTCTGGTCCGGCAGGCGCAGGTAGGAGTGGGGGTGCGTGTAGCCGTCGATGTCAGTGAAGGAGCCAGCGATGCGTGGATGCAGCGGGTCGCGCAGATCGAAGAGGAAGGTGCGGCCGGCCTCGTGATCGTTGGCGAAGAGGATGCCGCCGGGGGGCATGACATATTCCGTGTGGTGCACGAGTTTTGTCTGCTGGTCGGTGGCGAGCGTGGTGAGCAGTTGGCCGTAATGCCGAGACGAGGGCGATGCATCGATCACGGCGAGGAAGTCGGTCTGCTGGCCGGCCGCATCGCCGGCCCAGACGAAGAGGTAGTGTGCCGGCACGCTCGCTGGCTGATCCGCGTGCGGCGCGGCGAGCGTGGCGATGGACAGGCCGCTTACGAAAAACAGTGCGAGAATGACGCGGAGCATGCGTTCCATCCCGAGGCGCGGGGGAGCGCGGTATTTGATTTGAAGTTGATGACGGAAATTATAGAACGAGCGAGCGACGACTATCGCGTGGCGTCGCGCTTGTGTTCGAGTTCGCTCATCGTCGATTGGATGAGCTGCTTGGCCCCGTTGATTTGGTCGAGCACGGTTTGCAGGTCGAGCGCTGGCTTGGTGGGATTGCGATTGGAGACGCAGTAAACGCCGTGCTGGCCGATGAGAATGAGCGCGTCGGTGAGCATGTCCAGCGAGACGGCGAGACGGCCGCGCTCGGCGCCCATCATGAACTCATGCTTCTCTAGAGAATCACGGTGCTCGGCTAGCGCCGAAGCGCCACTATATTGCCCAACATTGCTACCCGGATCGACGCTCTCATCTCTGCGATCGGCCACTCACCACTCCTTCGCAGCTGTATCGACGGTGACGGTCTCAGGTGGCCCCTTCCAGCGGAGTATGGGTTTGCGAGCGGCGGCAGTCTCGTCCATGCGCTTGACACGGGTGGCATGCGGCGCGGTGAGGACGAGATACGGATTCTCTTCCACTTCGCGCGCGATCTGCTGCATGGCGTCGATGAAGAGGTCGAGCTCTTCCTTCGATTCGCTCTCCGTGGGCTCGATCATGAGCGCGCCGGGCACGATGAGCGGAAACGAGACAGTGTAGGGATGGAAGCCGTAGTCGATGAGGCGCTTGGCGATGTCGCCGGTCTTGACGCCGCGTGCCTGCTGTTTTTTGTCGCTGAAGACGACCTCGTGCATGGAGGGCGTCTTGTACGGCAGCTCGTAATGTCCTTCCAGCTTCTTGCGGATGTAGTTGGCGTTGAGCACGGCATCTTCCGTGGTCTGACGCAGGCCGTCGGGGCCGTTCGCAAGGATGTAGGCGAGCGCGCGGACGAACATGCCGAAGTTACCGTAGAACATGCGCACGCGGCCGACGGAGCGCGGACGGTCATAGTCCAGGTGGAGCGTGCCGTCGGGGTTTTCGCGAACGACCGGTGTCGGCAAAAACGGCTCTAAGATCTTCTTGCACGCGACCGGACCGGAGCCTGGGCCGCCGCCACCGTGCGGAGTGGAGAAGGTCTTGTGCAGGTTGAGGTGCATGACATCCACGCCGAAGTCGCCGGGGCGCGTCTTGCCGCAGAGCGCGTTCATGTTGGCGCCATCCATATAAAGGAGTGCGCCCTTGGCGTGCAGGACGTCGGCAATCTTGTGGATCTCACTCTCGAAGACGCCGATGGTGGATGGGTTGGTGAGCATGAGCGCGGCGGTCTGCTCGTCGACCTGTCTGGCGAGCTGCTCGATGTCCACCATGCCATGCTGGTTGGAGCGCAGGTTTTCGACCTGATAGCCGCAGATAGCGGCGGTAGCCGGGTTGGTGCCGTGCGCGGAATCGGGGATGAGGACGCGGCGGCGCGGATTGCCCTGCGACTCGTGATACGCGCGCGTGAGCAGGATGCCAGTGAACTCACCATGTGCGCCGGCAGCGGGCTGCAAGGTGATCGATTCCATGCCGGTGATTTCGATGAGCGCTTTTTCGAGTGTGCGCAGCACGCCAAGCGCGCCCTGCGAGAGAGATTCTGGCTGATAGGGATGCGCTTCGGCGATGCCTTCGAGACGTGAGACGTACTCGTTGACGCGCGGATTGTACTTCATGGTGCAGGAGCCAAGCGGATACATGCCGAGGTCGATCGCGTAATTCCACGTGGAGAGACGCGTGAAGTGGCGAATGATCTCAATCTCCGAGAGCTCGGGGAGTGCGGCTGCTTCGGTGCGTGCGGCATCACCGAGCAGTTGTGCGGCGTCGGCTTCGGGCACGTCGAGCGGCGGCAGGCGATAGCCGCGCTTGCCGGGTGATGATTTTTCGAAGAGCAGCGGCTCGTTCTGTGTGAGGTGCGCAGCGACCTTCTGGCGGTTGCCGGTGAAGGTGCTTCCCTGCTCTGCATTGTCGGTGGTAGTGGGCATCAATACTCCCTATGCGTGGACCAGCGTGGGCTGGTTGCTGTGGCTGCCGGTGAGTACCTTGGCGGCCTTGTCGATCTGTTCGCGGGTGGTCGTTTCGGTAGCGCACCACAGGCTGGCGTTGCCCAGCTCCGGATAAAAACGCTCGAGCGACAGGCCGCCAATGATCTTGTCTTCGAGCAGGCGCGCGTTGATGGCGTCCGCCGGCTCGTCGGTAACGAGGACGAACTCGTGGAAGCGTGGCGACTTGTCGAATAGCAGCTTCGCTCCATTACGTGACAATGCTTGTGACGCATACTGCGCCTTCGCCAGGTTGTGCAGGGCCAACTCGCGGATGCCTTCCTTACCGTAAACGGTCATGAAGATGGTGGCCATCAGCGCGACCAGGGCCTGGTTGGTGCAGATGTTCGACGTAGCCTTCTCGCGGCGGATGTGCTGTTCGCGGGTGGAGAGCGTAAGGACGAAGCCGCGCGTGCCGTCCTTGTCGACGGTCTGGCCGGCAAGTCGGCCGGGCATCTGGCGGAGATATTTTTCTTTTGCCGCAATGACGCCGCAGTAGGGGCCGCCGTAGCTGAGCGCAACGCCGAAGGATTGCGCTTCCATGGAGACGATGTCTGCTTCGCGAGGCGGACGGACGGCGCCGAGCGAGATGGCTTCCGCAATGGAGACGATGAGCAGCGCGCCCTTCTTGTGCGCGATCTCGGCGATCGCGGGAATGTCCTCGACCACGCCGAAAAAGTTGGGTGACTGCACAATCACACAGGCGTGGGAATCGGTGAGCGCGGCGTCGAGTGCCTTCAGATCGACCCGGCCGTCTTCGCCATAGGCCAGCACCTGCTTGTCGATGTTCTGGTGCTGCGCGTAGGTGGCGAGGACCTCGCGGTACTCGGGATGGACGGTCTTCGCGACGAGCGCGCTGGAGCGTCCGGTGACGCGCACGGCCATCATCACGGCCTCGGCCGCTCCGGTGGAACCGTCGTACATGGAAGCGTTGGCGATCTCCATGCCGGTGAGTTCGCAGATCATGGTCTGGAATTCGAAGATGGCCTGGAGGGTGCCCTGCGTGATCTCCGGCTGATAGGGCGTGTAGGAGGTGAGGAACTCGCCGCGTTGCACCAGCGAGTCAATGATGACGGGCCGATAGTGGCGATAGGCGCCGGCGCCGAGGAAGCTCGTGTAGCCGTTGGCGTTCTGCGCGCCGGCGTGCTTGAAGTAATCAACGATCTCGGATTCACCCATCTGGCGCGGGATGTCGAGGTCACGCGTGAGGCGATATTCGGCCGGGATGCTCGCGAACAGGTCGTCGATGGAGGATGCGCCGATCTCGCGAAGCATGCTCTCGCGTTCGGCGTCGGATTTGGGCAGATAGCGCATGGTCTAAGCCTCTACTTCTTCACTCTTCCAAAATCTATTGCGCACACATGACTTATGTATGGATCAGGGAACATCCTGAATGAGAGACGCTTTTCCCAAGGACGAGCCGCCAGAGATACTCACCAGACTTGATGCTCGAGCCGACGAAGATCTCGACAAAGATCTGCCCGATCAGCTCGACCAAAAATTCCGCCAACATCAGTGCGTCTCTTCCTTGATATAGGTCTCGTAGGCGTCCTTCGAGAGCAGCTCGCCGGCATCGGCTGCGTTGGCGACTTCAACCTTCATGATCCAGGAACTGTGCGCATCGGTGTTGATCTTCTCAGGCGACGACGTCAATTCTTCATTGACCGCGGTGACCTTGCCAGAGACGGGCGAGTAGAGGTCGGAGACGGCCTTGACGGATTCGACGCTGCCGAAGACTTTGCCCTTTTCGACAGAAGATCCGACCTTAGGCAAATCGACGAAAACGATGTCGCCGAGCGAGTTTTGCGCGTAGTCGGTGATGCCGATCTTGCCCTCCTTGCCGTTGAGCTCAATCCATTCGTGTTCTTTGGTGTATTTGTAGGCGGCGGGGTAGTCGGGCATCGGGCGTCTTTCCTCTCAACAGTTATTGTACGAAGGCGGCAGCGGGCAGATGCAGGCCAACCAGCCAACGGCGGGATTTCTGACTTCGTCTGTCGCCATCTGCATTTGTATGAAGTTGTCGTCTACTTCTTCTGTCTCTTGTAAAACGGCGTCGGCACCACCACTGCTTTGACGGGCTGGTTGCGGATTTCGACGCTGATTTCTGTGCCGGGCGCGGCGAATTCCATGGGTAGATGCGCCAAGGCGATGTTCTTCTTCAAAAAGGGCGCAGGCGAGCCGGAGGCTACGGTGCCGATTCTCTTCCCGTCAGGCGAATGTACGGCGTAACCGTCCCGGGCGATGCCGCGCTCGGTCATCTCCAGACCGACGAGCTTGCGCTTCGGGCCACCGGCAGCGCGGATGGCCTCAAGCGCGTCGCGGCCGATGAAGTCACCCTTGTCGAGCTTGGCGTAGCGGTCGAGATGGGCTTCGAAGACATTGATCTCGTCCGAGATTTCGTGGTCATAGAGTGCCATGGCAGATTCGAGGCGTAGCGTGTTGCGCGCGCCGAGGCCGCAGGGCAGGATGCCGAATTCCTTACCCGCTTCGAGCACCTCGTTCCAAACGCGCTCGCTCGTCGGCGCATCGGAGGGGACATAGATCTCGAAGCCGTCTTCTCCGGTGTAGCCGGTGCGGGCGATGAGCGTGTTGTACAGGCCGCAGACCTTGCCCCAGGTAAACCAGTAGTTCTTGATCGCGTCGAGATTGCTATCCGTCAGCTTGCGCAGCACGTCGACGGCTTTCGGACCCTGGATGGCGAGCTGCGTGTAGTAGTCCGAGTAATCGGAAACGTGTATGCCCTGCATCCGGCCAACGTTCTGCCGCACCCAGTTGACATCCTTCTCGCGCGTGCCGGCGTTGATGACGAGCAAGTAGTCGTTCTCGGAGAGCTTGTGGACGATCACATCATCCACGAAGGTGCCGTTGGGATAGAGCAGTGCCGAGTAGTGGGCCTGGCCCTCCTTTAGCTTCGAGGCGTCGTTCATGGAGATGTGCTGCACGGCGGCGAGCGAGCTGGGCCCGCGAAGTTGGATGTCGCCCATGTGGCTGACATCGAAGACACCCACCCCGGTGCGCACGGCCATGTGCTCCGCGATAAGGCCGGAGTACTCGACGGGCATGTCCCAGCCGCCGAAGTCGACCATCCTGGCGCCGAGGCGGCGGTGGGTGGCGTTGAGTGCGGTCTTGCGAAGTGCGGCAGGCGCGGCGGTGGACACGGTGCAGGGTCCTTTGGACAGGGTTGGCGAACTGTCTAGGTTAGCACCGGCAGGGCCGGACGACGAGCGCCCGTGCCACGCACGAGGTTACACGGAAAGCTGGGTCAGGAAGAACCGTATCCGGGTCAGGCTCATCTCGATGTCGCTGGTCAGGGCGGAGGTTCCGGCCTTCTCAAGGATAGACAGCAGGGTCTTGAGCGATGCGGCGATGATCGGCAGCTTCGGCCTGGGGGAGAGAAGCTGCGCGATGGCGGTTGCGATCTCCGCCTCGGCCTCGGCCAGGTCGTCGGGGGCGAGGGGAACCTTCAGCAAGCGCAGCTTCAGCGAGGAGAGGATGTCAGGCAGATCGTTGGCCTGGAAGAAAGACATCTCGGCGCGGGCGTTGCTGACCGGCTCTGGGAGTGAGTTAGTGGCCCGCTGTTCATCGAAGGCGTCCCAGACGGCACGCTCGTTAGTGAACTCTGCAGGATCCAGACCGATGGCTTCGCAGATGTTCTTCAGCTCCAGCGCTGCGAGCTCCTCGCTGTCCTTGCTGCTTGCGTCGACGAAGCGGGTGGGCAGCGGAAGGTGGCCGCCGGATGGCGTGGCTGGGGCTGGGCCCGCGTTGAGGAAACCGAGGAGTTGCGCGCCCAGAGATTCGATGGCCTCGGTTTGGGCGGCGACCTCGGCTGCGGAGGTGGGTGCCGGGGGTGGCGCTGGGGGGTTCAGAGAGGCTTTCACCTCGTCGATGCCGGCCTGGGTGAGGGAGACGATGCATTGGAGGCGAAGCCTGATGAGGCCCTTCTTCAGCAGCGAGCGGATGGTGGCCTCCGCTTCCTGCTCCTCCAGATGCAGGACTTCCATGATCTCTTCTATATGGATGGGAATCGCGGGGCTGCCGTGGGTGAGGTCGTAGAGGCAGCGCAGGAAGTAGAGGCGCTGCTTCTGGGTCGCATCCGGAGAGGGCGCCGCGCTGTCTTCCTCGATCCTGAGCTTGATCATTGCCGGCACCTATGCCTGAAGAATAGTCCCGGATTTTGCGGTTTCTGGGAATATCTCGATTGGGTCAGTGGGGCCGGAGCGGTGGTTTTACAGTGTTAGTTCGGCTTTGGAGGGCGTTTGATGTCTGCTGCGGTTCGTGTTCGCTTTGTCACTCGTGGGGATTATGCGGAGTGGCTTCCTCTTTGGGAGGGGTACAACGAGTTCTACAAGCGGTTTGGCGCGACGGCGTTGCCGGATGCGGTGACGCAGGTGACCTGGGCGCGCTTCTTCGATACGCAAAAGACGGATGCCTACGGGCCGATGTTTGCGATGGTGGCGGAGGCGGACGGGCACCTGATTGGGCTGGTCCACTATCTCTTTCATCGCAGCACGATCACGATCGAGCCGACTTGCTACCTGCAGGACCTGTTTACGGCAGAGGCGGCGCGGGGCAAGGGCGTCGGGCGGGCGTTGATTGAGGCGGTCTACGAGCAGGCGCGGCTTGCGGGTGTGGTGCAGGTCTACTGGCGGACGCATGCCACCAACGCGACGGCGCGGCGGCTCTACGACCATGTGGCGGAGGAGTCCGGCTCGCTGGTGTACAAGAAGCGGCTTGCGTAACGCGTGTTGCTGGTAGACATGCCGCGCGAAATGGGCGAAGATGTCGACGTTGCGGGCGACGCGGAGCTGTCTCCTGAACTCCCGCTTCAGGTCGGTAACGTGACCCGTACCCCCTCCCCCCTCCCGGTGCGGGAGCGCCTTGTATATCATGTGTCGCATCATCAGGTTATGGGCTTTTCCGAACATCAAATTCGTCTTTCTAAAGGGGTTATCGCTAAATTCGTCCAGCGATTGAAGTTAGGATCTGCCATCCAGGCAGATGCGCCGGCGGCGCGGGCTGCTGGGTTCGCTCCGTTGTCGCTTACGCCTGCATTTGTGGTGACCTGACGCCCATATCTCTTCAAGACGTTGGGCATCCGTTTCGTAAAAAAGCCACCGTGATGGTGGCTTTTGCTTCCTCTACTGATCTCTATTTCCAGTGTAGCGAATCGGCTATATCAAACCGGCAGATTTTTGCGATTTGCGGCGGGCGCCATTTCGTTTTGGGACTGGACTAATGGAGGAGGAAGTATCTCGCCGAGAGCGCGATGGACCAGCCGATGATGACGATGTGGATGACGAGCTGGGTGAGCGCGAATTTCAGGTTGAAGGGACGCTTGGGGCGGCGCGAGAGCGGGAGGACGATGTAGAACATGACGCAATAGACCGCGATGCCGTAGAGTGCGCCGGCGATGAGCACGTGATCGAGCAGGAATGGCAGGCGTTGCGCGGCAAGGACGTAGATGGTGGAGATGATCAACGCGATGAGGAAGTGGAGGGCAAGGCCGAGAATCGCGGTGCTCGCACCCGCTTCGAAGGCACGCGGACCGAGGAGTCCGCTGGCCACGGTTTGCCAGACGCGCTGCGGTTTGATCTTGAGGGTTGCGGCTTGCAGGGTGGCCGCGGTGGCGTCGAGGATGCCGCAGGCGAGGGTGGCGGCGAGGATTGCCTGGAGGGTCTCGGTCATCTGGGTGCTCGAACTGCCCGTTTAGATTCCGCGCGAGCATGGAGGGTGCGAATTCCAAACCCATATCGTGTCACATTGACACGGCGTCGCCGAGAGCGATCAACGTCGTGCCGGCAGTTTTACACCGGATGTTGGAGCTGTTGCGCGTCTTCTTGCATAGGCTCGGGTACACTTTTCCCGCGAAAGGATACTTGCGATGCAGCCGATGAAAATTTTCCTGTGGTTTGACGGCAATGCGGAGGAGGCGGTGGATTTCTGGGTCTCCGTCTTCAAGGGTGCGAAGAAGGGGGCGGTGCGCAAATACGGCAACTCGTTTCCGGTGGAGAAGTGGCGCGGCAAGGTGCTGACGGCGAGCTTTACGCTGCGCGGGCAGGAGTTTGTGGCGCTGAATGCGGGTGCGGACTTCCAGTTCACGCCGGCGATCTCGTTCATGGTGCTGTGCGCGACGCAACAGGAGATCGACGAGTACTGGGCGAAGCTGACGGACGGCGGCAAGACGATGGCGTGCGGCTGGCTGACGGACAAGTTCGGCGTGACGTGGCAGATTACGCCGGAGACCATGGACGCGATGCTGAACGATCCCGACAAGGCGAAGGCGGAGCGGGTGATGAACGCGATGATGGGGATGGTGAAGCTGGATATCGCGGCGCTGGAACGGGCTCGGGATGGCAGTGAAGCCGGTAACGGCTGAATCGAAATCGGGCGGCGGCGCATCTTGATGTAACCGGTAATTCCTCGTTTTCCGGTGTTGGAGGGACGATGAGCCGCCGCTTTGGAGAGTTAGCCTTTACGCCGCTGGTGAAGAAAGAGCAGGAGCAGCATGGCAGCCGGCGGCAGTATGCGCGGATGGAGGAGATCGGCGAGCCGGGCGATCGGCTGACTGACTTCGAGCGGGAGTTCATTGAGGGGCGCGACGGCTTCTACATGGCGTCGACGGGCGAAGGCGGCTGGCCGTACATCCAGTATCGTGGCGGCGAGAAGGGCTTTCTGCATGTGCTGGACGAGCAGACGCTGGGCTTTGCGGACCTGCGCGGCAACAAGCAGTACATCACGATGGGCAACCTGGCGCACGATAACCGCGTGGCGCTGTTTTTCATGGATTACGCGCACCAGCTTCGGTTGAAGATCCTGGGGCGTGCCGTTGTCCATGAGACGAACGGCGGGGAGACGAATGGCGGGGAGACGAACGGCGGGGAGAACGATGCTGCCGCTGCGGAGCTGATTGCGAAGTTGAAGGTGCCGGGAGAGAAGACGCCGACGGAGCACGCGGTGCTGATCCACGTGGAGGCGTTCGACTGGAACTGCCCGCAGCACATTACTCCGCGCTATACGCAGGAGGAGTTGGCGGCGACGCTGGAGCCGATCCGGAAGCGGATGGAGGCTTTGGAGGCGGAGAATGCTCGGCTGTGCAGCCAACGAAAATTTTTCTGTGGTTTGACGGCAATGCGGAGGAGGCGATGAATTTCTGGGTCTCCGTCTTCAAGGGTGCGAAGAAGGGGGCGGTGCGCCACTACGGCAACTCGTTTCCGGTGGAGGTGGCGCGGCGAAGTGCTGACGGCGAGCTTTACGCTGCGCGGGCGGAGGTCGTGGCGCTAAATGCCGGTGCGGACTTTCAGTTCACGCCGGCGATCTCGTTCATGGTGCTGTGCGCGACGCAACAGGAGATCGACGAGTACTGGGCGAAGCTGACGGACGGCGGCAAGACGATGGCGTGCGGCTGGCTGACGGACAAGTTCGGCGTGACGTGGCAGATAACGCCGGAGACCATGGACGCGATGCTGAACGATCCCGACAGGGCGAAAGCAGAGCGGGTGATGAACGCGATGATGGGGATGGTGAAGCTGGATATCGCTGCTCTGGAACGCGCTCGGGATGGCAGTGACTGCCGGTAACGGCTGAATCGAATCGGGCGGCCACGCATCTTGATGTAACCGGTAATTCTTCGTTTACCGGTGTTGGAGGCACAATGAGCCGTCGCTTTGGAGAGTTAGCCTTTACGCCGCTGGTGAAGAAAGAGCAGGAGCAGCATGGCAGCCGGCGGCAGTATGCGCGGATGGAGGAGATCGGCGAGCCGGGCGATCGGCTGACTGACTTCGAGCGGGAGTTCATTGCCGGGCGTGACGGCTTCTATATGGCGTCCACGGGCGAAAACGGCTGGCCGTACATCCAGTATCGTGGCGGCGAAAAGGGCTTTCTGCATGTGCTGGATGAGCAGACGCTGGGCTTTGCGGACCTGCGCGGCAACAAGCAGTACATCACGATGGGCAACCTGGCGCACGATGACCGCGTGGCGCTGTTCTTCATGGATTACGCGCACCAGCTGCGGCTGAAGATCCTGGGGCGTGCCGTGGTTCATGAGACGAACGGCGGGGAGAGCGATGTTGCCGCGGCGGAGCTGATTGCGAAGTTGAAGGTGCCGGGAGAGAAGACGCCGACGGAGCACGCGGTGCTGATCCACGTGGAGGCCTTCGACTGGAACTGCCCGCAGCACATTACTCCGCGCTATACGCAGGAGGAATTGACGGCGACGCTGGAGCCGATCCGGAAGCGGATGGAGGCTTTGGAGGCGGAGAATGTTCGGCTGCGGGGTTTGGTTGCGGGGGCTCCTGCGTAGTTAGGTCGATCTGCGAACCACCGAAGGCGCGGGCGTTGCAGACGATGATGCGGATGGTGGAGCGCTGGAACGGGCTCGGAATGGGAAGTAATGAGTTCTCCTACGAAACAAGAAGCCTTTACATTGACAATGTTTCTTGCTGTTTATGGCGCTCTACTGTCGAGTGTTACATTCGGCTGGAATCTCTTGCGAGACCAACGCGACCGCGCCAAGTTGAAACTTACCGCCAACGTTCGAAAGTTCGTGATAGGCACGGATGGTAAGTGGTTTGCGGTGTCGCCCGATTTCGAAGCCCAAGCGGTTGACGAGCACCTTTATGTGGTCTTGTCCGTCGTAAACGTTGGGCGCAGGCCAATACAATGGCAAGGCTGGGGAGGTAAGTATTACGAGCCTGTGAATGGCAAAAAGGGCTTTAATATCATCGGTCGGGACTTGCCGCGCATGCTCAACGAGTACGAGTCCCATCAGGAATTCACACCGTTGATGAACGATCTAAGACCCGTGAATGAGAATGTGCGGAAGCTTTATATGTGGGACGCTTCCGGCAAAGAGTGGACACTGTCTAGACGCCAGCTCAAAAGACTTCGCCACCAGGCCACGGTGTTCTCCCAGAGTGGGTGCTGACTTCTGTTAATTATGAAGTTACGTTTTGAGTTTGGTGTCCCTAGCCGCCAGATTACGAGGAACTGGAGACTTTGAAAAGAAAATTACCCTACCTGCGTGCTGTTCCACAACTGATTTTAGGTCTTTATCTGCGGTAAGCAACGTATAGCAATTCTGAATGGCAGCTTCTGCTATAAGGGCATCGCGATGATTGTTCTGCTTCTTCCTGTTCAATTTATCTAGGGCTTCTTTGATAGAAGCGAAGAGTTTTCCATCTCCTAACCTCGCGTGCCCCAGTCTTGACACGTCGCATAGAAATGTTTGAGTAGGTATAAGCCTACAGTTCAAGGACAACTGCGTCAAAATAAGCGTCGTTCTTCGTTCCTCGTCTTTTGTCTTATTAATCTCATCTACCTGAATATGCGTAATTGCAAAGCCCCCGTCTGCGGGAAGATCGTCTCTTTTAATCAGACCATCCGTAAGCCAATTGAATACGCACGTGTCGACAATGTATTTGGTCGAATTTGCACCATCTTTATTCAGCACCTGGATGCGCTGCTTGTTGAGAATTGCCCTGCCTTCCAAGAGCGCGGGATGCGCACGACGTTCGAAGCTGCGGAGCAATGCGGTGAGTTGAGTCATATTCTCAGCTCGTCGAGTCCTCACTTGACGCAGTTCGATTTCAACGAGGAAACAAGACCGGCGGACCGCAGCTGTAGTTGAAAAGAACGAGGAAAGTTCCAGCTCAGCCTCTTTTCCGGCAGGTTCGTTAAAGGCCGTGTACGCTTCGGAGATACATACGGCTTTGGCTACAACCAAAGCCTTGACGTGATCTACGTAACATTCCGCTTCAGCGGGAAGCATGGCTGCTGCGTTGTTTGTTTCCCGTGCGCGGAATCGTGCTTCACTAAGTTGCTTATTATGTTGATCCCTCAGGAGGCCCCACTGCGGTGCGAACTGAATGTCCGCGTGGGACATGATCTCTTTATGTCGACTGGTATCCATTACCGTGTGTTTCCGATTGAATACTAAACGACCGTAGTCTCGCGACATTCTCCGAAGACCGCGACGCACCAGTCATTTCGCCACACAGTGCGGTTACTGCTGCGCTGATATCCTGCGATGGATCCACAGCGGCGTATCCATGCTTATGACACGAGCGAAGACGCAAGGGATCTGGCGCCATTCGTCGCCGGCTCACTTTACGGGGAAACAATCGAGGTCGTTGGCGAATTGGAGTGGTCCGGAATAGTGGCGCCTTATTTCGGCCTGGGTCTGCTGCTGTTTCTCTGGTCCAAGAGTCCGCAGCATGCGATGCGACAGCACCAGTTGATGGACATGAGCATTCGCGGCGGTGGTTCCGATGACCGAAGGCGGCATGTGGAGGCGGCGTTCCACTCCGGTGGCGTCCTCCGGCACGGCGTTGTGCGCGATGAAGAGGTCTGCGTTGGTTGCCAACTGGGTGAGGCCTGCGCCGTCTCCGTTGGTATCTCCGCTGAAGACGATGCGCTTGCCGCCGATGTCCACGCGCCATGCCAATGCGGGAAACGCGCCATGCACGACGCTGACGGCGTAGAGGGCCATGCCGGCGTTGCGCAGGACGAGAACCGGCGCGGGGCTGGGCGCGACATCGTGCGGCTGCAACTGGTAGGTTCCCTGGGGATTCGGCTCGACCATATCGCTGAGATAGCGCCAGGCTCCGTGCGGATCGCTGAAGAGGTCATGCACAAACTCGGTGGTGGAGGGCATGTACTGGTTTCCCGAAGGGCCGTAGATGGGCAGGGGGCGGGTGCGATCTCCAAACCAGGAAGAAAAGACCAACGCGGGGAAATCGCCACTGTGATCGATATGAAAGTGGCTGAAGAGGAAGACGTCGAGCTGGGAGATGTGCGCGCCACTCTCGCCAAAGCGGAGAGCGCTGCCTCCGCCAGCGTCGACGATCACACGCGCTTTGCCGCGATCCCAGATGAGATAGCTGGTGGAGGCGCGCTTGTCCTGCATCTCCGGGCCGCCGGAGCCGAGTACCTGCACCGCCAGGCCGGTTGCGCCGCAGGATTGCGCCGCTGCCGGCGAGGCTGCGTATGCAGATAGGAGCGAGATAACAAGCAGTAGAGTTTTTCGCGGAAGTCGCAGCGAGTCCATGTTGGAAGCTCCCGTAACTCTGTCACAATTGCGGCGGTGTGGCTCGGGGTGTGGCCCTTAGATCACGACGCTCTTAGATCACTACGGTCTCGCGATACTCGCCGAAGACGGATCGCAATGTGCCGGCGATTTCGCCCACGGTGCAGTTGCTTTCTACGGCTTCGAGAATGGCGGGCATCAGGTTTTCGCCGGACCTGGCGCGATTTGTCACTGTGTCGATGCCTTGTTGCCAGCGTGATTGACTGCGCTTGGTTCTTAGGGCTTGCAGGCGTTCTACCTGGCGGCGTTCCAGGTCGGGATCGTGGCGTTGCGTGGGGACGCCGGGCTCGTTGTCGCGGGTGAACTTGTTGACGCCGACGACTACGGCATCTCCGCTTTCTACGCGGCGCTGGTAGTCGTAGGCGGCGTTCTGGATCTCCTGCTGGACCCAGCCTCGCTCGATGGCGCGCAGCATACCGCCTAGAGCTTCGATCTTCGCGAAGTAGTCTTCGGCCTGCTGCTCGATGCGGGTGGTGGAGGCTTCGACGAAGTAGCTGCCGGCGAAGGGATCGACGGTCAGGGCGACGCCGGATTCGTAGGCGACGATCTGCTGGGTGCGGAGGGCGATGCGCGCGGCCTCTTCGGTGGGCAGGGCGAGGGCTTCGTCGTAGCCGTTGGTGTGCAGCGACTGCGTGCCGCCGAGGACGGCGGCCATGGCCTGAACGGCGGTGCGGGTGATGTTGTTCTCCGGCTGCTGCGCGGTGAGGGTGGAGCCGGCGGTCTGGGTGTGGAAGCGGAGCATCCAGGAGCGCGGATTCTTTGCATGGAAGTGCTCGCGCATGACGCGGGCCCAGAGGCGGCGCGCGGCGCGGAACTTGGCGACCTCTTCGATGAAGTCGTTGTGCGCGTTGAAGAAGAAAGATAAGCGCGGGGCGAAGCTGTCGACATTGAGACCCCGCTCGATGGCCGCCTGAACGTAGGTCATGCCGTTCGCGAGGGTGAAGGCGACCTCCTGCGCGGCGGTGCTGCCGGCCTCGCGCATGTGGTAGCCGGAGATGGAGATGGTGTTCCACTCGGGGACTTCGACGGCGGCCCAGGCGAACATATCGGTGATGATGCGCATGGCCTGGGCGACGGGATAGATGTACGTGCCGCGGGCTATGTACTCCTTGAGGATGTCGTTCTGAACGGTGCCGCTGAGCTTCTGGATATCGGCGCCGGAGCGGCGGGCAGCGGCGACGTAGAGCGCGAGCAGGATGCTGGCAGTCGCGTTGATGGTCATCGAGGTGGAGATGGCGTCGAGCGGAATGCCCGCAAAGAGGCGCTCCATGTCCTCGATGGAGTCGATGGCGACGCCGACCTTGCCGACTTCACCGATGGCCATGGGGTCGTCGGAGTCGTAGCCGATCTGAGTGGGGAGATCGAAGGCCACGGAGAGGCCGGAGGTGCCGTGCGCGAGGAGAAATTTGTAGCGGCGGTTGGACTCCTCCGCATCGCCCATGCCGGCGTATTGACGCATGGTCCAGAGACGGCCGCGATACATGGTGGGCTGGATGCCGCGGGTGTAGGGATATTGGCCGGGGTAGCTGAGGTCTTTGTCTGGATCGAATCCTTCGGCGGCGAGATCTTCTTTTGTCCAGAAGGGTTTGTCGTTGGTGCTTCCCTTCTCGTCGCTCATTGTGACGTCCTGCGGCCGCCCGTCTTGCGGCCACGGCGTGCAGCTTTCACGAAGGAGCTGACGCAGAAGTAGAGGAAGAGGAGGGTGGCGATGGCGTAGAGGAGGAAGTGCGCGTGCTCGGGACCGTGGAGGACGCTGGTGCGGGTGTTCCAGGCGTTCTGCCCAAAGAAGATGGCGAAGAGGGCGAAGAAGAGGCCGGTAATTTCGAGCCACAGGGTGGCGCTGACATGCTTGAGGGGCTCCCAGAAGGCCTGGCCGAAGCGGCGAGTGCCTTCTCCCACACGGCGGGCGGGCTCGACGAGATTTTTTTTTGGAGCCGGAGGTGGAGGCATGGCCGGGCGCGACGTGGTGGCTTGCGAGGGGGCGGCTTGCGGCGTGGATGCGGCTGCGTTGTTGGCCTGGGCGGCGCGCTCTTTAACCATCCGCGAGGCGACACGGACGCCGATGCCGAGTTTGCGTCCGAAGCGGTTCGGCTCCATGGGGGAAGTGTATCGGGAGAGAGGGATGAGGGAACAGGGGCGAGGGATCTACCCTACGATGAGTCTGTCGATCCTGAAAGGGAGTCTTCCATGCGCTTGGTGAACCGCACTGGGGTTGCCGTTGCTGTGCTGAGCGTCGCTGTTGGGATGCTGTCGCTGTCACCGTCCCCATGGCATGGCGCGGTGCGGGCTGCCCCGGCGACGCCGAGTGTCGCGGTGGCTCCGCAATACGATTCGACCCATGTCTATGTTGCGCCGGAAGATGTGGATCGCTTCGTCGCGAGCTTTCTCGGAACCTTTGGAGGAAAGAGCAGCAAGCAGGTGGTGGCTACCGTGACGCCGACACCCAGCCGCACTTCTTCGCAGTTGCTGCAGACGCCGGTCGGCATGGTCTCTCTCTTCGGATTCAAAACGCCGATTCCGTTTCCCTTCGGCGCCGAGCGCACGGGATATCTGGTTACCGATCTGGATGCTGCCGTTCGTGCCGTCCGCGCGAGCGGCGCCGCTGTTCTGGTGGCGCCCTTCGCCGATCCGGTCGGACGGGATGCGGTGATTCAATGGCCGGGCGGCGTGAACATGCAGCTCTACTGGCACACCACTGCGCCCTCCTACGCGGCACTTCAAACGGTGCCGGAGAACCGCGTCTATGTGTCCCCGGAGAGTGCCAACGAGTTCATCCGCGGGTTTCTCGCCTTTTCTCATGGGACGGTTGTGTCCGATGAGGCGCATGCTTCGGGCGTGGAGATCGGCCGTCCCGGTGAGAGCTACCGGCGCATCCGCATCGCGTCGACCTTCGGGAAGCTGTGCGTGCTGGTAACGGATGGCCATCTTCCGTATCCCTACGGGCGCGAGACAACCGGCTATGAGGTGATGAACCTTGCCGACACGCTGGCAAAGGCCAAGGCTGCGGGGGTTGCGGTCCTCATCCCACCTTATGTATCGGCTCGCCGGACGGCGGCCATGGTGGAGTTTCCCGGCGGCTATGTTGCCGAGATTCATTCGGCCACGGATAAGTGAGCTTTGCCGGAGTGGGCGGCCGGGCAATTGCGCGGAGTGGCCGTCCGAGGCGATTGCACCTTTGGCGCGGTTGCGGGAGTTCGCTTCCTTCCTTTGGCCGCTCACGTGGGGAGTTGTGGATGACTCGGTTTTGTCCCACCTCTCAAATGCGAGATGTTTGCCGTTCAGGATTTCTATTCTGGATGAAGCTCTCCGGCGTTCCGGCGTTGGGATCGACGAAGATGATGTCCCTGGGATCGCGCCTTGGAGTGTCGATGGCAAGGAAGACGACGGGGGTCGCGAGAATGTCAGGCAGGGCATGGATGGTGCCGCGTTTGAAGAAGAGGAAGTCGCCGGAAGCGAATTCGCCTCCGTTGGCGGCGTCTCCCATCCAGAAGGTGCCGCGGCCGGAGAGCACGTAAAGATGTTCGTCGCTGCCCGCGTGGTAGTGCGGCGGGGTTCCGCGGTAGACACGGAAGACGCGGGCACTCGCGGATGCTTCGTCGGTGAGATATGTGTCGAGCAGCAACGTGTCCGCGGTTTCAGGAAAAGCGCGCATGATTTCGTTGAGGTCAAAGCGTCCGTAGGCGGGGTTGTCACTCATGGATTCCTCGCTTCTTTAGAAACCCCGGAGCCATCACGGATGCGGAATTTATTGGACAAATTTATTGCACACCGGGAGGAAGCCGGCATGGGAGGAAGCTATGCGTGTGGAAAAGCGATACCCTGCGTAGATTCCGGCTGGCGGACCTTCGGAAAGTTTCGGGCTTCTGCGTGGTTCGGTTTGCCGGGTTGGGACATCAGACGTAAGGTAAGGGGATACCCGCGGGCCGAGACGGATATCCGGAGAGGGCCCGGGACCCTGGTGTGGGATTGAGGAGGCAAGGATGAATGCACGCGTGCGCAAGCTGATCGAGCAGTTGGGAGAGGCGATCCACGAGTCTGTCTCCGAGTCCGAACAGATTGCGGGCGTGGTGCAGAACATTCGCAGCCAGGGGTTCGATGTGCTCCTGATGCTGGAGGCCACGATTGGACTGAACGAGGTGGAAACACAACCGGGCGAGGAAGACGGCGCATCGAAGCCGGAGGTTGTTGAAGGAGGCGAACCCTTCACCGCGCAGGATGTCAGCTTTCTCCGCTCGCTTCGCATCTCCGTCGAAGGCGACGAGGGCGTCGCAAGCGACGATGTGGATGACGAGGACAATCTCTCCGGCCCCTCGGACGCATAGCCGCTCGTCCGATATCACGGAGCGACACGTCATAACAATTCACGAGCAGAGATCTGGCGTGGACTGTCCGGTTCTGCCTCACTCCCTGTAAGCTGGCTTGCGCAGCGGGGAGACGGTACCTGGATGCTGCAATGAGCAACTGGCGCCCCCGAGCCGGTTGAGGGAGATCTGCGAAGCCATGACGATGAAAGATACGCTGGGTGTACTGCTCGCCGGGGGCGCGGGCGAGCGTCTCTTCCCCCTGACGCGCGACCGAGCCAAGCCTGCAGTTCCTTTCGCCGGCACCTACCGCATTATCGACATCACGCTGTCGAACTGCATCAACTCCGACCTGCGGCGGGTGTACATCCTGACGCAGTACAAAGCGCTGTCGCTGAACCGGCATATCCGCGAAGGCTGGAGCGGGAGCGTGGCGCAGGAGCTGGGTGAGTTTGTGGAGATCCTGCCGCCCATGCAGCGGGTGAGCGCGAACTGGTACATGGGGACGGCAGACGCGGTCTACCAGAACATTTATTCGATCGGCGCGGAGCAGCCGAGGTACGTGATCATCCTGTCGGGCGACCACATCTACAAGATGAACTACGAGCTGATGCTGGAGCACCACAAGGAACAGGGCGCGGATGTGACGCTGGCGACGTTGCCGATCCGGCCGGATGAAGTGTCGCGCTTCGGCGTGGTGGATGTGAGCAAGGCGGGCGAGGTGCTGGGCTTCCTGGAAAAGCCGAAGGAGACCAAGCTGCGCTCGCCGTGGGACCCGGGGAGTGTGGATGCCTCGATGGGCATTTACATCTTCAACACCGACGTGCTGCTGCCCGCGCTGATCAAGGATGCGGACGATGTGACCTCGAAGCACGACTTTGGGCATAACATCCTGCCGTCGCTGCTGGGCAAGTACAAGATGCACGCCTACAACTTCGTGGATGAGAACCGCAAGGAGCTGTACTGGCGGGATGTGGGAACGCTGGACGCGTACTACGACGCGAACATGGATGTGGTGTCGGTGTCGCCGATTTTCAATTTGTATGACCACAACTGGCCGCTGCGCACACGGCAGCGGCAGTATCCGCCGGCGAAGTTTGTTTTCGGCGAGCCGGGCCGCACGGGCATGGCGGTGAACTCCATCGTCTCCCAGGGCTGCATCGTCTCCGGCGCAGTGGTGCGCAACAGCGTGATCTCGCAGGATGTGCGCGTGAACTCGTATGCGGAGATCGATTCGAGCATCATCTTTACCCACGTGGACATTGGGCGGCACTGCCGCATCAAGCGCGCGATCATCGACCGCGATGTGCATCTGCCGGAAGGTACGGTGATCGGCTACGACCCGGTAGAGGACAAGCGGCACTACCATGTCACGCCGTCGGGAATCACTGTGGTGACGCGCGATGGCTCGCTCTATGAGAGTCCGGTGGCATCGGACTTCATGAACGCGCCTGCATTCCGGAGGGACCAGGCCTGACAAAGCTTCTAAACCAAGCTTCTAACAAAGGCATCGCGAAAATATCTTTCGGGGAGAACCTACGTGAGCAGTCTTGATTCGATGCTGGAACGCAACAAAGACTTTGCTGCTCAGCAGTCCGCTGCGGGCACACTGATGCCCTCGCTTCCGCGGGCGATGCCGAATGTGAAGGCATTCATCATCGGTTGCGCTGACATGCGTGTCGATCCTGCTCATGTGCTCGGAATTACACCGGGCGAGGCCGTGGTGATACGGAATGTCGGCGGCCGAATTACGCCAGGCGTGCTGGAGCAGTTGGGACTCCTCGGGCGAATCGGTGAAGTTGCCGGCGGGAATCCTGGAGGCGGCGGGGAGTTTCACCTGATCGTTCTTCACCATACTGATTGCGGCATCACACGCCTTGCGGGCGACCCGGCCAAGTTGGCGCACTATTTTCAAGTACAGGAATCGGATGTCAAGGCAAAAGCGGTCACCGAGCCTCGCGCAGCGGTTGCCGCCGACGTTGCTTTGCTCCGGACGATTCCCGCGTTGCCGGGCAAGTGGCTGATCTCCGGCCTCGTCTATGACGTGGCGACCGGACGTGTTGAGGTCGTAGTACCGCCAGCGCCGATTCGCAGTTCGTAATCCTCAAGTTGGCAGGGGAACGCTTTGCTTGCAGGCTGGAGAGCGAAGTCAGGGGACTCGTCAGCATCATGCAGAATGATCAAACTGCAACGCCGGACAACACGGCGGTGCGGGTCGCTTTGTGGCGAGCCCTGCACGTCGAGGTCGATGCGCCGCCGCATGTGCTGGAGGACGAGATTGGCCTCAAGCTGGTGGCTCCGGATGACGGCTGGCGTAGCCGCCCGGATATGGATCCCGGCTTCACACGCCTCTTCCGCGCCTCCATCGTGGCCCGTGCTCGCTTCATTGAGGATCTGGTCGCGGAACAGGCTGGCCGCGGCGTCGGCCAGTACGTCATCCTCGGAGCCGGGCTGGATACTTTCGCGCAGCGGCGGCCGGAGATCGCCTCCGGCCTGCGGATATTCGAGGTCGATCAGCCTGCTCCTCAGGCGTGGAAGCGCCAGCGCCTGATCGAGCTTGGTCTGGGCGTTCCGGTGTGGCTGCGGCTGGTGCCGGTTGACTTCGAGGCGGGCTGGTCCTGGTGGGAGCGGCTGGCGGCCGCCGGCTTCGATGCGAGGCAGCCAGCGGTCGTGGCCTCTACCGGCGTCAGCATGTATCTCACCAAGGACGCGGTCGCGGCCACGCTGCGTCAGGTCGCGGCGCTCGCTCCTGGATCGACGCTGGCCATGACGTTTCTGCTGCCGATTGAGCTGACGGCGCCCGAGGTGCGTCCCGGGCTTCAGCTAGCGGAGAAGGGGGCGCGAGCCAGCGGGACGCCTTTCCTCAGCTTCTTTACGCCGCCGGAGATGCTGGCACTGGCGCGCGAAGCCGGTTTTCGAGAAGTCCAGCACGTGCCGGCAGCCGCGCTTGCCCAGCGCTACTTCGCGGGCAGGACGGATGGCCTTCGTCCGCCAGATGATTCCGAGGAACTGCTGGTGGCGACTACCTGAGTTTTTCCGGGGATCTCTGGTAGTCAGTCAGATTGATTTACTGATTTGTCGTAAACCTTCGGGGCTAGGAGTCTTCGACGGTAAATCGATAACCCTCGCGGGGGCGCTGCCATCGCGCTAAAGCCTGTGCGCTGACGTGCTCCCGCCCTCTTTTCCATGGAACTATCCCGCCTTCCGGCGCGTATTTCGTCCCATGAGCGCCGTAGCGACATGGCCGGGAGTACTGGGAGCGAGGCAAAGCCTTTCCCGAACCAACGGTTTATGGTCACCGGCGACGTCTCCACGACTGATTCCCGGGTATTCTTCGAACGGCAAGGGGCCGGGGAGGTCCGACGGCAGGTTAGCCGGCGCGATGGATCGGGACGACAAAAGCGGCGGAAGCAAGCCCGTCATCCGGAGAGAGAATACGGCCGCCCGCGCCGCCGCCTCCGTGCCTTCCACGCCGCCTGCCGATGTGGACTGGACCGCGCTGGTGGAGCGCTGCCTGCGCGGAGATGGCGGGGCTTGGGCAGAGCTGGTGCGCAGCCATCATCGCCGGGTGTATGGGATGTGCTATCGGTTTACCGGATCGGCACATGACGCCGAAGACCTGACGCAGGAGGTCTTCCTGAAGCTGTACGGGAACCTGCGCAGCTTCAACAGCGAGAAGGGCAGCTTTACAACGTGGATCACGACCCTGACGCGGAACCTGCTGGTGGATCACTTCCGGCGCAGCCGCATGGAGCGCTCCACCGATTCGCTGGACGCGGGCTGGGATACCGCAGAAGATACGCGGTCGGGAGCGGAGCTGCTGCAGGATGCCCGCCGCTCGCCGCACGACCACACGGTGGCGCGGGAGCTGGAGCGGATGGTGCAGGGGGCGCTCGCAAAAGTATCGCCTGAATTGCGCGAGGCTGTTATCCTGCGCGATTTAGAGGATATGGATTACAAGGAGATCGCTCTGGTATTGCGGGTGCCGGAGGGGACAGTAAAAAGCCGCATCAGCCGGGGACGCGCAGAACTTGCGCGGCTGCTGGGACGTAATAAGAAGCAGGTGATGTAGCCGTGGCAACGAATCACAATCCGGAGAAAGGACCCCGCACCCTGAGCTGTGAAGCCTGGGAGCAGATGCTGACCGACGCGCTGGATGGCACGCTCGACGCCAGCGACGCGGAGGCCTTTGCTGCGCACAGCAAGAGCTGTGCCGCCGGCTGCGGGGAGCTGCTGGAGGAGGCGAAGCGCGGCGGCGAATGGCTGCGATTTCTGCGTGAAACGCCGGAAGCGCCGGAAGGGCTTCTAGAAAAAATCCTGGTGGGGACCTCGGGTTTGAACGTGACGCAGCAGCCGCTGGTAACGGCCGGCGGAGCCGCAGTCATTCCGCATCAGCCCTGGCTGGGCGCTTCGGTGGCGCTGCTGCAGCGGCATGTAGCGGAGTCGCGCATCCTGATGACGCTGGCGATGGCGTTCTTCTCCATCGCGCTGACGCTGAACCTGACCGGTGTGCGTCTAAACCAGTTGAAGCTGAGCGACCTAAGCCCGTCGGCGCTGGCTGCGTCGGTGAGCCACCAGTACTACACCACCTCCGCGCACCTGACCCGCTACTACCTGAACCTGCGCATCGTGTACGAGCTGGAGTCTCGGGTGAACGAGATGATGCCGAAGAGCAACAGCGCTCCGGCGGCGCAGCCAGCGACCCAACAGCAGCCTGCACAACAGCAGCCGCAGCAGAAGCCGCAACAGAAATCCAGTGGCAAGCCGGGCGGCTCAGCACACAAGGCGGGCGGCGCGGCGGCTCCGGAGCAGGGGCAGCGCGGCGAGGAGCCGCCGGTCCCGGTGCTGGCGAAGCTGGAGCAGCACTCGCAAGTGCAATCGGAATGGAGCCCGCGCCTTGAGCTGCGGGTGAACAATGACAACAATGGAAGTGTGATGGGCCCTGTTTTCTCTTCTCCTTCTCGCCGTTCTTTTTTATCCGGAAAAGCTTTTTCTGCAAGACCAGGCAATCAATATAAGCCGTCAGAAAGGAGCCTGGTATGAACTGCACCTATCATCCTGAAGTCCCCTCGTCTGCCTTTTGCCAATATTGCGGCAAGCCGATTTGCAAGGACTGCGTGCGCAATGTAGGCGGATCCATCTATTGCGAGGCATGCCTGACGGAACGGCTGCGCGGTGCGGGCCCGGGCGCGGGAGCGCCTGCGCCAGTCTTCACCGGCACGCCGCATCCCATGCTGGCCGCTCTGCTGGGCTTCATTCCCGGCGTTGGCGCAATGTACAACGGGCAGTACGCCAAAGCAATCGCGCACGTGGTGATCTTCGCCGTACTGGCCAGCCTGAGCGATCACGTGGGACCGTTCGGCATCCTGGTGGCCGCCTGGGTCTTCTACCAGGTCTTCGACGCTTACCAGACGGCGATAGCTCGCCGCGATGGGCTGCCGTTGCCCAACCCCTTCGGCTTGAATGACATCGCACAGCGGCTGGGCATCCATCCGCATCCCGGCATGCCGGGTGTGCCGCCGGCTGGAGGTGCAGGCTGGGATCCGGCCGCGCCGCCGCCACAGGGTGCGCCGTATCAGAGTGCGTCCTATCAGGGAGTGCCATATCAGGGTCAGTATCCGGGGACACCACAACCGGGAGTACCGTCTCCGGGAGCACAATATCCGGGACCGGGCGCGGCTGGATTTGTCCCGACTCCCGGTGTCCCGCCTGCCGGTTCGGCCGGCTACACGCCGGTTTCCGGCCAGCAGCCGTATCCGGGGCAACAGCCGGGGCAACCGTATCCGGGCCAGCAGGGCTACACGCCGGGCCCGCCCTACGCACCGATGCCCCCCTTTCCTCCGGGCCGCGATATTCCGACGGGAGCGATCGTTCTGATCGGGCTGGGCATCCTGTTCCTCTTCGGCTCGCTGGGGCTGCTGCATCACGACTGGGTTGCGCACGCGTGGCCGCTGCTCATCATCGGGCTGGGCCTCTGGATCATCTTCCATCGCACGCATGGGCTTCCTCCGGCCGTTCCGCCGCCTGATCCCGGGTCGATCCACAGTCAGGGGCATACACACGCGACGCCCACGCATGCGGGACCGCCGACGGACCCGACCGGAGGCACGCGATGAATCGCTGGATGCTGATCCGGCGGCTGCGCGGGCCTGCCTTCCTGCTGATGTTCGGGGTGACGGCGCTGCTGCACGAGTGGCACATCCTGAGCTTTGGGCAGAGCTGGCCACTCTACCTGGTGCTGGCCGGCGTGCTGACGCTGGCCGAGCGCGCCGCCTTCACCGTGCCCGACGCTTCGCAGATGCCGCAGCAGTATCCGCCATATGCGGGGACAGGCTATCCTCCGCCGCCGCCCACCGGCTGGCAGACGCCTCCTGCCTCGCCGGGCACGGGCATTGTGCCGGTGCCGCCGAGCGATATTGAACGCACGGAAGGAGGCCGCTGATGGCTGCCGCACCTCCGCCATTCACCTCCGGGCCCAGCGGTCCGGGCAGTCCCGACCCGCGCCAGCAGTGGAAGGCGCAACGCCGCGCCGCCAAGGAGCAGTGGCGTGCGCAGCGTGCTTATTACCGCGGCTGGCGGCGGCCAACCGTCGTCCGGCCGCTGGTGCTGATTGCCGCCGGCGTGGTGGCGCTGATGATCGAGGCGGGCACCATCAGCGGCTACGAGTTCTGGGACTGGTACATCCGCTGGTGGCCGCTGCTGCTGATCGGGCTTGGGCTGGCGCTGCTGGGGGAATGGTGGTTGCAGCAGGGCGATCCCTACTCCCGGCGCACCGGTGTCGGCGGACTGGTCTTCCTGATCGTGCTGGTGGCGCTGCTGGGCGTGGTGGGCAAGCATGCGGTGAACAGCCCCTTCGGCTGGCACTTCTCCGATGAAGACAACACCAACTGGGGCATGCACCTGTTTGGGCAGGAACACGATGCCGACCGGCAGTTCGACCAGGCCTTTGGCGCGAATGGCCGGCTGACCATCGAGAACCCTCATGGCGACGTGTCGATTGCGCCATCGACCGACGACCGCATCCACGTGAGCGCGCACCAGACCGTCTACACCTCCAGCGAGAAAGACGCCGACAAGCAACTGGCCAAGCTGCGGCCGGAGCTGCAGGTGAACGGCAACGAGGCCACGCTCAAAACGGAGAACCTGGACCGCGGCAGCGTGGACCTGACGGTGCAGGTGCCGGCGAATACCAGCATCTCGATGAAGGCGGGCCGCGGCAACGTCGCGGTGAACGGACTGAACGGCACCATCGGCGTGGATGCCGGGCACGGCAACGTGACCTTGAACAAGATTGGCGGCGCGTGCACGGCGCGGATGTCCGGCGGTGACTTCTCCGCGCACGCGCTGACCAGCACGCTCTCGGTAAGCGGGCGCACGGAGGATGCGAATGTCTCCGATGTGGCCGGCAAGGTGACGCTGGACGGCGATTTTCTGGGCGAGGTGGACGTGGCCAAGCTGAGCGGGCCGCTGAGCTTCCACTCCAGCCGCACCACCTTCGAGGTGGACCATCTGGACGGCGATCTGCTGCTGGATGACAGCGACCTGACGATCAACAATGCGAAGGGCCGGGTGCAGGCAGCGACGCGCTCGAAGAACATCACGCTGTCCCGGGTGGCCGGACCGCTCGATGTGGAGACGTCGGACGGCGACATCGGCGTGAACCTGACTGGCGGCGAGGGCCCGATCAATCTGCGCAACCGCAATGGCGCAATCAACGTGGGGCTGCCGGAGAACCATCTCTTCCACGTGGACGCGAGCGCGCACGACGGCAATGTGACGAGCGATCTGACCTACAGCGGCAAGGTGGAGCGCAGCGACCACTCGCTGATCGGCGATACCGGCAAAGGCAGCGGGAATGCTACGCAGGTGACCCTGGTTGCGGAGCATGGCGACATCGAGGTGAAGCGGGCCGAGACGAACGTGGAAGCTCCTGAGACACCGGAGGAACCAGAAGCTCCTGAAGGGCCGGAGGGCAATGGGCCGAAACCCGCCGAAGCCGCCGCACCCGCCGCATCTGCACGTGCCGCAGAATGCACCGGCTCCGCAGACTACGCAGCAGTGAGCGTCTAGCTCCTAGCTGAAAGTACACGCGTTTACAACGGACCTGGCCGGAAGCCGGCATTCTGCTGGAGCATTGCTGTGGGCCAGGACGCGAAGATGACGCGTGTCGTCTCGGAGTATGATTCGGGCACGGTTCTTCCGCACGAAATGCGGCGCCGTGATTGGAGGGCTCGTTATGACTCAATCGTTGGTCAAGGGCTGGTGGCTGCTGGCATTGTGTGGCGTTCTCGATGCGCTATTTGCCGTCCAGATCGTTCTTATGGGCAGCCGGGATGGATCTCCGATCTTGCGTACATTCATCCACAACGAAGCTGCGATTTTACAGTTGGGCCTGCTCGCCCTGGCAGCAGGGGTTTGCACGATTGCAGCCAGCGTTTGGGGTTCAAGAAAAGATAATTCCTGGCTTCTGGTGTTGAACGGCGTTGCCTGTAGCTCACTCGGGATTCTGGTCACGCTTGGAGCAAACAGATCCATCACCTTTCGTACGATCGCGCTGGTGATTGTCATCATGGCAATGAGCATCGGCCTGTATGAATTGGCCACCGCACGAAGGTTGCGGGGGCATCGCATCGGCGAATGGCTTCTTGGCGTTGCGGGAGTAGTCTCTGTTGGTTTCGCCGTAGTGTTTCTTGGTTTCGTGCTTCGCTGGATCAAACTCGATTCGAGTCCATCGGCGCAGACCTTCCATTGGCTTGGCTCTTATTTCGGTTTCACAGCGATCTGCATGGTGGGACTCGCTCTGCGCCTGAACGGGCTTGATCGCATCGTCCAGCCGCAAATTGCAAACTGGCTGAGTTCGAACTGACTCGCTACCGCTTTACTGTGCCGTCCCGGCATAGGCTGCTGAGGAAGACTTCGCGGTAACGATCGCCAGCCCGAGGCACGCTGCGATACATATCTCCACAATCACGGGTCCCAGAAAGAAGTAAGCGTAGGAGTTCGCCGCCAGCGCGAGATACGCAACCAGGAATGTGGCTAGAATCGGCCGCAGCCGCTGTGCGTCCGTCTGCGCCAGCGAGCCCAGCTGCCAGAAGACAACCGCCTCGGCGGTAAGGAATATGGTGACGCACAGGCCGAGCCCGCGATAGAAATCCGCATAGCTCCGCGTGTGTCCCAGCAGCAGAAACTGATTCATCTTCATCGCCTGAAAGGCAATGGTGGCGGGCCCCGGATCCGGCTTGCCAAAGACTCCGCCGATGGTGTGCAGCACCGCGTGAATGAGCGTCACGACGGCCGCGATGCGAAGAAAAGCAGCGGGCTTCCTCATGGTTGGTCTCCGCGCGATTGGTCTCTCGGTAATTGGTCTTCCGGCTATCAGGACGCAGGGATGCGAACCTGTCAATGGGAAAAATCTGGGGGAAAATCTGTGGAGCTTTAGCTCCCAGCCTCTAGCTCTTAGCTGGTTTCGTGACGGGGCTCCTACACGACTGTTTCGTTTATGAGACCAGCGCTGGGAGCTAGAGGTTGGAAGATCGTAGATACGCTTCCACCAGCTCGGCGGCTCGCTCGATGACTTGATCGAGCGTGAGGTCGGTGGAGTCGATGATGGTGGCGTCGGCTGCGGGGCGGAGGGGTGAGTCGGCGCGGGTGCGGTCGCGGCGGTCGCGCTCGCGGATCTCTTCGAGCACCTTGGTGGGCAACTGCGTTGCGACTGCGGTGGCGCCGGTCTGCTGGACGTCCTGATCCCCGCCGCGATTCTGTTCGTAGCGGCGCTCGCCGCGTTTTTCCGGCGAGGCATCGAGGAAGATTTTGACCGGCGCGTGGGGGAAGACGACGGTGCCGATGTCGCGTCCTTCCATGACCACGTTGCCCTGCGCGCCGAGCGCCTGCTGCAGGCGGACGAGCCAGCGGCGGATGGGCGGGTGGACGCTGACCTCCGATGCGGCGGCGGTGATCTGCGGGGTGCGGAGCTGCTCGGTGACATCGACGCCGTCCAACAGAACACGATTGCCCAGGACGCGGTTGCCATCCGAGCCGGATTCGAGCCGCACCCGCGTCGCATGGGCAAGGGCGTCGAGTGCGACGGCATCGTTGGTAGCGACGCCGGCGGCAAGCGCCTTGAGGGCGAAGGCACGATACATGGCGCCGCTCTCGAGATTGAGCAGGCCGAAGCGTTGCGCCAGGGCGCGGGCGACGGTGCTCTTGCCGGCACCGGCGGGACCATCGATGGCTACGATCAGTGGAGGCATGAGGATCAGTGGAGGCATGAGCGGCTTGCGATCACTCACTTAGCCTTCGTCCCCCTCGCCGCGCGGCTTGCGTTTGGGTGCTGCGATGCCGCCGGGACGCTTCGTGCCGGCTTTGAAGCCAGGCTTGAACCCACCCGGCTTGCCCCTTTTTGCAGGAGGACGGCCGCCGGGTTTGCCAAAGCTGCCGGTGCGGGGCTTGGTGGCGCCTCCGGGACGCGGCTTGTCGAATCCGCCGGGACGGCGCGGCTTGCCGGAGCTTGTCGTGGTGGAGGTGCGACCCTTCCCTGCCCCTGCAGGACGCGGCCTGCCAGAGCTTGCACCCGCAGAACGTGGTTTTCCAAAGGACTTGCCGGGACCGGCTGGTTTACGAAAACTGCCGGGCTGTCGTGCGGCTGGAGCGGCATCGGAAGCCGAGGCAGGACGCTCGCCAGCACCGAATGCGGGACGGGGAGCGCGAGGACGATCGGACTGGGGTCGATCAAACCGAGGCCGGTCAGACCGGGGGCGATCGAACTGGGGCTTGCCCGTTCCTGTTCCGCCGGCTGCGGACTTCCGGTAGCCGGGCTTAGCGAAGCCGGGCTTGCTGAACGATCCTGGCCGTCCACCGGGCTTGCTGAATCCGCCGGGACGCTGACCGCCTGCGCGGAAGGGGCGCGCTCCGCGCTCGCCGCTTTCCGGACGTGAGCGGCCGCCCTCCGGGCGTGGGCGGGGCGTGAATGTGCGCTCTGCGGCGCTGGATGCCGGACCGCCTGCTGCAGCGGCCGGTCTGGGTGCCGGTCTGGGGGGACGGGCGCCTGCGGGGGAATACGGCCGCTTGAAGGGCCGGTCGCCCTGGGGGCGCGATGGCCCTTCCCGACGCGGCGGACGGCTGTCGAAGCGGCGTGGGCCAGCTGCGGGCCGATCTCCAAACGGCTTGCGGAAGGGACGGTCGGGACGTGAAGAGCTGCGTCCCTCGCCCGTACCCGTGGCGCCGGCGCGGAAGGGGCGTGACGGGCGCTCGCCTGCAGGCCTGGACGGGCGCTCGCCGGCGCGCGCGGGCGGACGGCCAGGACGATTCTGACCGAACCGGGGTGAGCCGGTACCGGCAGGACGGAAGCGCGGGCGCTCCGCGCCTTCACCAGTGCGGGGGTGTCCGGGCGGGTAGTCACCGGCAGGCTTGTCGCGCCGGAAGCTGGCGCCGGCGGATCTTGCCGGCTTGTCCTTATCGAAGCTGCCTCCGCGTTCGAAGGTGCCCCTGGGCTGAAAGTGCGGGGCTTGCCGAAAGTGCCGGGCTTGCTGAAACCGCCTGGCTTGTTGAAACCACCTCTGGTGGGCCCACCACGCTCGAAACGGCCAGAACTGGGGCGAGCGGAGCTGCCGAAGCGCTTCCCAGCAGAACCGGGACGCGCAAAGCCGCCCGAACGTGCGGGACGACCGCTATCCGGACGGTCTGAGCGCGGATCGATCAGTGCGCGGACGATCAGTGCGTGGACGATACGGGCGCGGGCCTGCAGCACTGCCGGAACCTGCCGGACGATCCGGGCGATCTGAACGTCCGAAGCTGGGGCGGGCGCGGCGCTCGAAGTTTGGACGTTGTGGCCGGGTGGTTCCCTCTGCTCCGGTTCCTTCGGCTCCTTCTGCGCGGCGGAAGGGCGCGGCTCCGGAGGCGCGATCTCCGCTTCGCTGGGGCCGACGGAAGCCGCCTTCGCGGCGTGGTGCGCGATCTCCTGAAGGCGCTCTGCGATCCCGCGCGGCGAAGCTGCCGCGAGCGCGATCGGCAAACGCTGGACGTGACGGACGCCGAGGAGCGGCGGGCCTGGCGTGATCGCGCGCAGGCGACTCGGGACCTGTTGCCGCGGCTTCGATCAGGCTGGGCTCGTTCTGCTCCAGACCTGCATCGAGACTGGCACCGTCCACCGTCGATGCGGCGAGAGCGATGGGCTCCTCTTCTTCGGCAACCTCGGGCAGCGAGCCTTCGACGTAGAACTGCTCATCGCCGGCAAGTGAAAAGGATGCGAGCTGGCGCGTGGTGGAGAGGCCGTGGACCACGTCGCGGAGGCGCGAGCGAGAGGCGACGGGCGAGAGAAAGATCTCGACCTCTTCCGCAGTGGCTGAAACGGCCGACTGAAGATAGAAAGACACCAGAATGGAGAGCGCGGTGGTCTGCGACTGCGTGCTGCCGATGTTGAGCTCGCGGCGATGGCGTGCGCTGAGCAGCTCCCAGTGTGCGCCTTCCTGCGGGTTCTCTGCAGGTACAGGCACAACGCGCATGGTGTGCCAGAGCTCGGCGAGCGAGCGGAGGACGGCAGCCTCGGTGACCTCGCGACCAAGCTGCGAGCGCAGCTCCATGGTAGTGAGGGCGCCTTCGCGTTCGAGTAGCTTCCACGCCTCGGCGGCCAGCGGCGAGACACGCCCGTTGCCGGCGGTGGTGGGTTCGCGCTTGGGATTGCGCTCCGCCTGGAGCGCGTAGAGATAGGGCAGCGCCTCCGGGGTGGCGAGGAAATCAGGGTGTTCGCCAACAAAGCTGGAAACACCGATGCCGGGTGCGGCGCCGAAGAGATTGAGCGCGATGACCGCGCCCGAGGCGACCAGGCGCGCGAGCATCTGCGCGGCGGCGGCGATCTGCTCCGGACCGGGTGTGGGATCGGGGCGGCCGGCGATGGCCTCTACGAAGGTGGGCGCGGGAACCGGCAGATGCTGGCGGCGCGGGAGATAGAGGCAGAGCGGCGTATCGGCGAGCCAACGCTCCGCGTCGTCGAGCGTGAGCAGCGCGTTGCCATCCTGACGCCAGCGTGTTCGCCGGGCCTGTTCCAATTGGTTCTGATTCATGACTTCCGATCTTTGAATGGCGCGGTATGCGTTGCTGCCTGCGTCTGACGTCCTGCTTCTGAAAATCCGCAGCGGCGAGTGGGAAACAGCAGATCACTCCACTTCGCCGGTGTCGCCCCGCGCCACGGCTCCGGTCGGGATGACAATTTCAGGCTGGACGCTAAATGCGGTGAAACGCGCGCTCTATGTCTTTCCAAGAATACCGTAGTGCGATGGGGCGGCCGTGCGGGCAGCTGGTGGGCAGCTCGGTTTTGCCCAGTTCGCGGAGCAGCCAGGCCATGCGTTCGGGGTCGAGCGGCATGTTGACCTTGATGGCGGAGTGGCAGGCGATGGAGGCGGCGATGCGGGCGCGGGCAGTCCCGAGGTTCTCGCGCTGATCGAGCCGGTCGATCTGCTCCAGCACTTCGACGAGCATGCGTTCGAGCTCGCGGCCTTCGAGGCCGACGGGCGCGGCCTTGATGGCGAGGGTGCGCGGGCCGAAGGGCTCGACCTCGAAGCCGTTGCTTTCGAGCTCCGCTGCAATCTGGGCGAAGGCGACCATCTGGGCGGGGGTGAGGTCGATGAGCAGCGGCATGAGCAGACGCTGGCGCTGCACGCGCTCGACTTCGCGCTCGCGCAGAATTTTTTCGAAGAGCACGCGCTCGTGCGCGACGTGCTGGTCGATGATCCACAGGCCCTCTTCGTTGGTGGCGAGGATGAAGGACTCGCGAAGCTGGCCGATGGGCTTGAGCGAGGCGAGGGCATGGAGGGTGGTGGCTTCATCGGCGACGGCAGTGGATGCGGGCTGCGCCGATGTTGGGGGAAGCTCCGCGGTCAGGATGGCGAGCGCGGCACCCTCTTCTGCTGCGATGACAGTGCCGTTTGCGGCTGCGGTGAAATCGAGGCGCGTGGCGATGGGTGCGGGTCGCAGGGGCTCGAGGGTGAAGGATTCCGCATTGCCGCTGAAGGGCGCGGACTCCGGCGCGCCGGGCAATGCGGAGACGCTGGGCAGCAGTGAGGGAGAGGCGACGGCGTGGGTTTCGAGCGCGGCGAGGAAGCCCATCGCGGGGCGTGACCGGACGATCTTGTTGCGCAAGGTATCGCGCACGAAGTCGTGCACGAAGCTGGGCTGGCGGAAGCGGACTTCGGTTTTCGCCGGATGAACGTTGACATCGACTTCTTCCGGCGGCAGCTCGAGGAAGAGCAGCACGACGGGAAAGGATGTGGGCGGCAGGATGTTGCGATAGGCCTCCGAGACGGCGTGCAGCAGCAGACGGTCGCGCACCAGGCGGCGATTGACGAAGGAGTAGATGGAGTTGCGATTGAGTTTTTCGAGCTCGGGCTTGGAGGTGAAGCCGCGTGAGCCGCAGATGGCCGGGGACGGGCGGCTCGTAGTCCTCATCCTGCTTCCACGGCGGCGGCGCGGGCAGGCCCACGCGTTCGAGATCGACTTCGGCAGCGACGGGGAGCAGATGGTCGAGGGTTTCCTTGCCGAAGATCTGGAAGATGCGGTCTGCGGGCTGGGCAACGGGCGGCGCCTGCAGCAGCGCGTGCGTGGCGGAGTGCAGCTCGAAGTGCTTGTCCGGATGGGCTAGAGCGTAATGGGTCACCAGTGCTGTTACGTGTGAGAGCTCGGTGGTCTCTGACTTGAGGAATTTGCGGCGCGCAGGCGTGTTGAAGAAGAGATCGCGGACAGCAATGGTGGTGCCGGGCGGCAGGCCTGCGTCCTCGACGCGATGCATGCGGCCGCCGACGATCTCAATGCGGGTGCCCGCGGCTTCTTCGGCGGCGCGGGTCTCGAGATCGAGGCGCGCGATGGACGCGATCGACGGGAGCGCTTCGCCGCGGAAGCCGAGCGTCGCGATGGCAAGCAGATCGTCGGAGGTGCGGAGCTTCGAAGTGGCGTGGCGCTCGAAGGCGAGCAGCGCGTCGTCGCGTACCATGCCGCAGCCGTTGTCCACGATGCGGATGAGCTTGCGGCCGCCGCCTTCGACCTCGATGCGGATGCGGGTGGCGCCGGCATCGAGCGCGTTTTCGAGCAGTTCCTTGACCACGGACGCGGGACGGTCCACCACTTCGCCGGCGGCGATCTGGTTGGCGACCTGGTCGGTGAGTACGTGGATGCGGCCCATGGGTTAAGAGTACGGCAGGGTGTGGTGGAGAACTTCCCGGATCGTGACGGCACATGCCAGAAGGACCGAGAGGGGATACTGTTTTCGGCTGGTTGGACATTTTTCGCCGGGCACTATTATCGTGGACGATTGCTGCGTGATGGTCGAGCGTAACCCCGCTCTTTCGCGGCACGACATTCTGATTTCAGGGAGAGATTACTTTGCAATTCGCAGACCGCATCATCAACCTATCCGACACGCAGAAGTTTTCTTGCTACCTCGGCCGGCGTGCTGGCTGCGTCGTCACTGGCAAGCGCACAGCCAGCCCCGCCCGCAGCGATGAAGACCGGTTACGCGCCCGTGAATGGTTTGAAGATGTACTACGAGATTCACGGCAGTGGAGAGCCGCTGGTGCTGATCCACGGCGGCGTCGTGGGCATCACGATGTTCGGACCAAATGTAGATGCGCTGGCCAAGACACGGCAGGTAATCGCGGTAGAGTTGCAGGGCCACGGGCACACGGCAGATATCGATCGGCCGATGAGCGTTGAGGCGATGGCGGATGATATTGCCGCGCTCATTCAGTATCTCGGCTTGAAGCAGGCGGATGTGATGGGCTATTCGCTGGGCGGGGCCGTCGCGCTGCAAACGGTATTCCGGCATCCGCAGTCTGTGCGCAAGCTGGTGGTCGCGTCGGCTCGGTTTCGGCGGAGCGGAATGTATCCGGAAGTGTTGGCGGCGTTCGACAAGATGGATGCGTCGACCGGTGCGCAAATGAAGGAGTCGCCGTTGAGCAAGATGTATCCGAATGTGAATTGGGAGACACTCTTCGGCAAGATCGGCGAGATGGGGCGGAAGGAGTACGACTGGTCGAAGGAGGTCGCGGCAATCCGCTCACCAACGATGCTGGTCTTTGCCGATGCGGATGCGGTTACGCTGCAGCATATCGTGGAGTTCTACAGTCTGCTGGGCGGCGGCCAGAGAGATGCCGGACTGGATGGGTCGCAGCGATCGGTCAATGAACTCGCGATTCTCCCCGGGCTGACGCATTACAACCTCAGCGCGGCCCCGACGCTGGTTGCTGCGGTGACGCCATTTCTGGATGCGCCTATGCCGAAGTTACCGCACTAGAGATAGCTGAGCCACCAGTCGCGGCGCCGCGCTTTCAACCCGGCAAACCAGCGGCATGGCAGGTAGAGCGCCGCCACTACACAAGCCCAGATGAGGTACACGCCGGACAGGCCGAATGACGCAATGGCAGGCGCGGGATTGAGGATCGGGATAGGCGGGTGCACGTGTACCGTATGCACGGAGATCATGAGCATGGCCAGCGCCAGCAGATGCAGTATGTAGAAGTGCAGGATGTAATAGAAGAACGGCACGCGTCCGTAGATCTCCACCACATGCAGCGCAGCCAGAGCGCGACGATGCTCCAGCAGGGAGTCAGCAAGCGCGAAGACAAGCAGCAGCACGCCCAGGGTCACGCATACAAACTCAAAGGACGGAGGATATTTCGTCACGTTGAGGAAGCTCATCACCGTCTGCTGTGTGGTACCGAGGCGCGCAAACGGCTGTGGGTCCCCGTAGATATTGGCAACTCGCAGCGCTACGAAGATTGCAAGAGAGCCCACCCCCAACCATAGCGAGCGCGCCCTTCGTTGCCGACCCGGCAGCAGCACGACTGCGCCAAAGGCGAATCCCAGCGCCATCACCCCGCTCCATGGCAGCGCCGGATACATCACCAGCGCCCAAAGCCGGCCGTGTTCCATGAAGGCGCCTCCGCTGAGCAGAAACTTCCACGCGGCTGCGCCATGGTGCAGATCATTTGGGGAGATCCGGTCCGCCAGGTTATGCAGGGCCACCATGGCAAAGCCATACGCGCCAACCCATGCCGTAGGCAGATACTGCAGCGCCGCGAGCAGTATCATGCTGCCGCCGATAGCGTAGATCACCTGGAAAAAATGGAAGTGATAGGTAAAGAAGATGCCGGGACTGACGATCGCAATCTCCACCAAAATTAACCAGAGGCCGCGGGTCAGAAGCCGGCGCGCCATCTCATCGCGCGCGCGCCCTCGCTGCCGCTGCAGATAGACGGAGGTTCCCGCAAGGGCAACAAACCCCGGCGCGCATAGATGCGTGATCCAGCGAGTAAAGAAGAGCATGGGCCACGACTGCACCGGGTCGGTTGGATTTACCAGACGCACTCGAAAAATAATCACGCGTGTGATCGAGCGCCATGACGATCATGATGAGACCGCGGAGCACATCCACAGCGGCAACACGACGGCTCAACGCGGCACTGGTCTCAGCCACGGCACTCCTGGTATTTGTGAGAAACAGCGGCACCAGTCTAAATCACGCTTACGGCTGCGAGTAGAGCCACCAGGCGCTGGCGAGATCCTGCACGATGTGGCCTAGCGATTTGTAGATGGTGATTTCATCGCGCGTGCGGCGGCCTTCGGCTGTGCCGGCCAGCACCTGGCCGATTTCGGCGAGGATGTGGTGGTCGTCGATGAGGCCGGCTTGTTTGGCGCGGAGAAATTCTGCGCCCTGACTGGAGGACGCCTTCGCGGCTGTCGGCGAAGAAGCGCGCACGAGCCACTAATGCGTTGTCGATTTCGGCCGGGCCGGCGTGGCTGGAGCCGACTGCGTTGATGTGCTGGCCGGGCTGGACCCATTCCGATTTGAGGATGGGTTCGGATGGCGGAGGTGACGGTGCATACGATGTCGGCGTTGGCGACGGCTTGCTGCACGGTGGCGATGGCGGTGGTCGGGATGCCGAGCTCTCCTTGCATCTTTGTTGCGAAGGCTTGGGCGCGCTCTGGCGAGCGGCCCCAGACGGTGATGGATTCGAGCGCGCGGACTTTGCGGATGGCGCGGGCGTGGGTGGTGGCCTGTTCGCCGGTGCCGAGGATGGCGAGATGCTTCGCGTCTTTGCGAGCGAGTGCATCGGTGGCGACGGCGCTGGCGGCGGCGGTGCGGATGGCGGTGACTTCGCCAGCGTGGACGACGCAGACGGGCGTGCCGGTGTCGGGCTCGAAGAGGATGATGAGCCCCTGGTGCGACTGGCGGCCCTGCGCGGCATTTTCCGGAAAGATGCTGATGAGCTTTGCGCCGAAGGGTGCCTTGGCGCCGAGCGCGCCGGGCATGATGCCGAAGAGGTGGCCTTCGGCGAGCGGGATGATGGAGCGGAGAAGCTGTTTGGTTTCGCCGGCGGAAAAGGCGATCATCGCATCGCGCACGATGGGGATGCAGATGTCGTAGGTGAGGCGGCGCGCTACTTCTTCGCGGTCGATGAAGCGCATAGAGAGTTGCGATGGATTGCGATAGGGATTACCTCAGTAGACCCGGAATCGAATCCAGTAGGTCCCGTTGTCCCAGTTGATGCGATTGCCACCTTGCGTGATGGTGCCACTTATGGCGGAGCCGGCCCAGTTCGTCGTGATCTGACGGCCGTTGAAGTTGCCGGTCGCGCTCTGCCCCGATTCGTTTTGCAGAGTGAGATTGCCATGTCGCTGGCTGATGGAACAGGAGCGTGAGCGGTCTCCGTTGGCATACCAGGTGCCGGTAAGGTTCGGCCGACGCCTGCCGCCTCCGCCCCCGTTGTCGCAGCGCGCCCAGTAGGTTCCATTCGACCAGTTGATCTGGCTGCCGTCTCCGTTGAGCGTGCCGGTGACGAACTGCCATCCAGGCGCCTGAATCTGATTATTCCCCTGAAGATTGCCCGGAGACGTATCGCCGGTCTCATTGGTCAGGGTGAGAAAAACGCCGTTGCCGGAGATGGAAGCGTGTTTGCTGGGATCTCCCTGCGCGCACCAGGCGCCAAGAAATCGCGAGCCTTGCCCGCCATTCGTCTGCAGCGGAGCGGGAGCGGCGCGGAGCGATGGAGATGACGGCGAGAAAAGCAGCAGCGCACAGCGAGAGAGTGATGACCCCGGCGAAGCGACTTAGACGTGTCACAGGAATGCCTCCGCGATGTGCATGAATTATGCTCCGCACAACCAGCGGCAGCTAGATTTTCTTTTGCTTGCTCCAACGACATCGGTGGATTGCGCGGAGCGTCCCATCAGTAAGTGCGCGCCGATTGCGGAGCGCCAGAAAAAAGAGGGGACCAGGTTGCCCTGGTCCCTGGTGGAGGCTTGGTCTTCCCTACTGCTGTTGTCGTTTAGCCCTGGCGTCTTGCCGTATCGGCTGCATCCGCCAATCGCTGCAGTTCGGCGAAGAATTGTTTCGGCTGGCCAGCGAAGAGGTTCATGTTGGTGAGGAAGGTCACGGTTGCTCGCGCGCCGGCGAACTTGTCGGTCAATGGCCGGATGATGGCGCAGTGAGGAAGCTTGGCATGGAGGAACTCACAGGGTACGGGGAAGATGAGGTTGGTTTGGAAGAGCGGACCTTTGGTGTTGAAGTTGGGGAAGGTAAGGCCGCCGAAGCTGACCGGCGCCACGGGAGGCTGCACGCCGTTGCCGGCGAAGTCGACCCACTCCAGAAAATGCGCCACTTCGTCTGCGCCGATGCCCAGGGTGATCTCGAGAGCCTGCTCACTGGTCACTTTGCGGGAAAGGCTGGCATAGAGGCTGGAGCCGCCCTGCTCGATGGTGCCGAAGTGAAATGCTGCGGTGTTCGCGATGACCTGAATCTGGTTCGCGTTTGCCATATCAGCGTCGGTTCTGGGAATCGCGGTGCGGTTATTGATGGTGATGGCCTGGGGGAAGGTAGCGCCCATGTCAGGGTTGGTGGTGCTGCGATAGCGGATATACCAGCTGGTATCGACGTTGAGGTTCATCAGGTTTGTGAGGCGGCCGATGTTCTGAGCGCCGGTTGCCTTGCTTCCCTGAAGATTGCGGAAGGCATCGAGGTCGACTGGCTCTGCCCCTTGAGATTCGAGGTAGGCATTCAGGAATGCGGCATGGCTCACTTCGTCGAGCGTATTGCTGGTGATGTACTGCGACCCGTCGCCATCGAGATTCTGTAACGCCGTCTGATAGGGATTTGGGCTTCCACTGCTAACGCCGCCGAGTTCCGCGTACTGCGTCCACAGATCAGATTCGATCAGCTCCGCAGCGGCGAGGAAGCGCAGAATGGCGACGTCTCCGTCGGTGATTTCGTTACCGTCGCGATCGTCTTCGTCTGCTCGTTCGGCGAGTGCAGATGCTCCGCTCTTAATAAACCGGCAGTCACAAGCGCGCCACTGGCGAGTACGCCGCCTTTCAGAAACGACCGGCGGGCCGAAGAACGTTTGACCGAGTCTGCTGAATTTTCCATTAGACACTCCTCCTGCTGGCCATTCGATGGCCTGTCGGAGAAGCTAAACGGACTGGCTGCACGACCTTTGTCATGGACGTGTCAAGGAATTGTCATCGCATCTTCAGCCATTGCATAATTCACGCGCTGTTCATGGAAATAGCCAGGAATTGCTGAAGCTCTCGCGCGAAGCGTGAAAGAGTACAGGCGCGGTTACGTATTCCGCTTCGGGCTGGATGCGCGGGAGGCAGTATCGTCTGCGGTTGGCTTACGCTGTGGTCAGCTCGTGCGCGCTGCTTTCGTCGTGATGGCCGGGAGCTCGATCGCCTAGTACGTGGAGGCGGAGGAAGTTTGTCGAGCCGGTTAATGTACGGGTACCGGCGACGATGCCGAGGATCTCCTGCGGCTTCACGTAGCCGCCCGCGGAGAGGATGTCTTCGGCTTCCTCCACCATCGATTCGGTGGTGGACATCTTGGCGCAGAGCGAGTGGGTGCACGCCCCACAACAGGTTCATGCGGCGGATGACCTTGGGCACGCTGGAGAGCGCGAAGATGGGCGGCTTGGGACGCCACTTGGAGAGTTGGCGCGCGGTGGTGCCGGTCTCGGTGAAGACGGCGATGGCGCCGATGTCGAGGTCTTCGGCGGCGTGGGCCATGGACTCGCAGATGGTTTCGGAGATGGAGAGGCGTACATGCGCGGAGCGGCGCCGGTAGGTTTCCGGCTCGGCAAGCATAACCGCTTCGCTCTCAACGACGATGCGATCCATCATCCTGACCGCTTCGACGGGATACTTGCCGGCAGCGGATTCTGCGGAGAGCATGACGGCATCAGTGCCGTCGTAGACGGCATTGGCTACGTCGGAGGCTTCGGCGCGCGTGGGGCGTGGGTTTTCGATCATCGATTCGAGCATCTGAGTGGCGGTGATGACGGGCTTGCGGTATTCCCCGGCGCGCCGGATGACGTGCTTCTGCAGCGCGGGAACCTTTTCCGGCGGCACCTCAACGCCCAGGTCACCGCGGGCGACCATGACACCGTCGGCGATTTCGAGAATGCCTTCCAGATGTTCGATGGCCTGCGGCTTTTCGAGCTTCGCGATGAGCCAGACGTCACCCCCGAGGGCACGGACACGATCGCGGGTGTAGCGGACATCCTCCGCGGTGCGGACAAAGGAGACGGCGATGGCATCGACATCGTTGTCGATGCAGAACTTGAGATCAATCTCATCCTTCTCAGTGAGCGAAGGCGTCTTCACCGAGATGCCGGGGAGGTTGATGCCCTTGTTCTCGCCCAGCGTGCCGCCGTTGATCACGGTACATTCGACATCGCCGCTGCGAATGGCGGTGACGCGCAGCTCGATGAGGCCGTCGGAGAGCAGGATGCGCGCGCCGGGTGTGAGATTTTCCGCGAGTGTGGGAAATGTCGTGCTGATGAGCGTGGCCGTGCCGGGGATATCGCGCGGCGTGATGGTGAGCGACTGACCGGTGGTGAGCTGCACGGGCTTCTTGTCCACCAGCTTGCCGGTACGAATTTTCGGACCTTGCAGATCGCCCAGGATGCAGAGCGGCTTGTTCTCGTCCTTCGCGACGTCGCGCACCATCTTGATCAGTTCCAGCTTCTGCTCATGGCTGCCGTGCGAGAAGTTCAACCGGGCAACATCCAGGCCAGCGCGGACAAGCTGGCGGAAGGTGACCTCGTTGCTTGAGGCAGGGCCCAGTGTGGCGACAATCTTGGTACGTCGATTGTCTACAGAAGCGAACGGTGATCCATCTGAAACAGGCAGCATCCGTGAAAACTCCGGCCCCTTGTGCATCGGCGGGGCTGTTATTGTCTAGCCGACGTTGCCATTCTAGAGCAGATTGCCCATTGCCATCTTCCATTGGGTTTCACATGGCGCGGCTTTTCTCGACGAAAAAGCCGCGTTGGCCTCCCGCTGGCTGGGCTGTGCCTATGGGAAATCGCACTACTCGCAGCGTGTCGGCCGCCTGGATATCCCTAGGGCAGAATGAGTTCCTGCTCCTTTAAAGCAAAGCCACAGATACCGTAACGTGGAGGGATCGGCTATGAGCAGCCGTTCCTTGATAGAACGGCTGCGTTCGGATATGTGTCCCGCGTTAGACCGTCTGTGCTTTTGCTGGAGCGGGAACGCTCTCAGCCTGCGCGATGCGATCCCCTTCCACCTGCGCGTTGTACTCCGCGCCAAGAAAGACGGCGAGCGCGGTGATGTAGAGCCATACCAGCGTTGCCACTGCGGTGCCGAGGGATCCGTAGATGATGGTGTAGTCGGCAAAGCGCGTCACATACCAGCCGAAGACCAGGGTGGTGACGAACCAGATGACGGCTGACATGACGGCGCCGGGCAGAACATCGCGCCAGCTCTGGCGGCGCGGCGTGCCGAAGCGATAGATCACCGCGAGCACCACCGCGGTGCACAGGATGGCGATGGACCAGCGCGACACCCGCCATAAAAACAGCACATAGGGCTTGAAACCGTGAGCGGCCATGTCGACGACCCAGATTTCGAACTGATGTCCGAAGGCCACCAGCACCGTAGAGAGCGCCATGGGGACCAGGCAACTGGGGATAAGCAGCAGCGCGGTAAAGCGCTCGCGGGTGTGGTTCCACTCCGTGCGTGCGTCGTCGAAGATAGGCGAGGCGAAGGCGCGGCGGAAGCCCTGCATGAAGGAGGTCATGAGGCCCATGCAGCCGAAGAGCGTGACCAGCGTGGCGGAGCTGACGGCCTGCAGGGAGCGAACGTGCCTGGCGTTGAAGTAGTCCTGGATGGCGTCGACGGCGTTGCCGGGGAGGAAGTCGGCGAGCGCGGCGCGAATTTCGCCGATGAGGGTGTCGCTCTGCGGCACCAGGGCGAGCACCGTAGTGACCACGAGCAGGGCCGGAAACAGGCCGAGGATGGCCGAGTATGCTGCCGCCCGTGCGAGCGTCAGCACATCGTGAGAGAGCGCGTGCAGCATGGCGCGCCGCAACTGCTGGAGTGGACGCAGCATTCCTGTCTCTAAGGGTACCGCCACGACGCCGCCGGAGAAAGGACTTTGCGCCGGGGTGGGGTAGGCAGATAGGTGCCCGCGCGAAACACGATTGCCGCTGCAAGCGGTTTTCAGGCCGAACCCGGATTCGTGTCCGGGGTGCGAGTCGGGGTGCGTGTCGGGGCTCGCGTGCAGGTTTCGCAAGCAGGTTACCGACGAAGCGTGGGAAACCAGAGGCCATGCGCACTGTTAGGATTATGGTCGGCGCCGCCACCAGGAGACTGCCTGTTGAACCATCCGCTTCGCCGTTCGATTGCATCCGCCGCTCTCGCTTCCGCCACTCTCGCAGTTGTGTTCTCGTCTGCCGGGGTATTTGGCAGGGCATTTGCGAGTCCGGCCCTTCCCGGCCTGTCGCGCAAACACAAGGCAACACCAACGCCGCCGCCGCCGGCTACGCCGCACGCGAGCGCGCAGCTCGCGGACAAGAAGCTGAACGCGCGCGTCGATGCGCTGCTGGCGCAGATGACGATTGACGAGAAGATCGGGCAACTGTCGCAATATACGGGCGGCAGCACCATCACCGGGCCAACGGGCGAGAAGCTGGATTTCGACGCGATGCTGGTCAAGGGCGAGATCGGATCGCTGTTCAACGTGACCGGCGCGAAGGAGACCAACCACTACCAGCACATCGCCGTCGAACAGTCACGGTTGCATATACCGCTGCTCTTCGGGCTCGACGTGATCCACGGCCACCGCACTACCTTCCCGGTGCCGCTGGCGCTGGCGGCGAGCTTCGATCCGGAAGTGGTGCAGCAGGCCTGCCGTGTGGCCGCCACGGAGGCGCGGCAGGACGGCATCAACTGGGTCTTCTCGCCGATGGTGGACATCTCGCGGGATGCGCGATGGGGACGCATCGTCGAAAGCGCGGGGGAAGATCCGTACCTGGGAAGCGCGATCGCGCGTGCGTACATCCGCGGCTACCAGCAGGGCGACCTGACGAAGCCGGATTCGGTGGCTGCATCTGTAAAGCACTTTGCGGCATACGGTGCGGCGGAGGCTGGGCGCGACTACAACACGACGGACATGTCGGAGATCCGGTTGCGCCAGGTGTATCTGCCGCCCTACCAAGCAGCGGTGGACGAGGGCGCGGCTACGGTGATGTCGGCGTTCAATGCGCTGAATGGTGTTCCGGAGACCGCTAATCCCTTCACGCTGACCAAGATCCTGCGCAAGGAATGGGGCTTTGACGGCATGGTGGTGAGCGACTACGGCGCGGTGGGCGAGCTGATGAAGCATGGCATCGCCGCCGATGGCGGTACGGCCGCAGAGAAGGCGCTGACCGCGGGCGTCGATATGGACATGGAGAGCAACCTTTATCACTCACGCCTGGCGGGGCTGGTGGAGAGCGGGAAAGTTCCGATGTCCGTGTTGGATGAGGCGGTGCGCCGAGTGCTGCGGGTGAAGTTCGCGATGGGACTCTTCGAGCATCCGTATACCGACGAGAATCTGCCCGCATATGAGCCGACGCCGGAGAAGCGCGAGCTGGCAAAGAAGGCCGCGGAAGAGAGCTTCGTGCTGTTGAAGAACGAAGGGATCCCGGGCGTGGGGCGGTTGCTGCCGCTGGCGAGCGATTTGAAATCCGTCGCGCTGATCGGCCCGCTGGCCGACGATGCCGAAGACATGATCGGCTCGTGGGGCGCGCAGGGCTCGGCGAGCAACACCGTGACGCTGCGTGCCGCGCTGGCGGACAAGCTCGGCAACAAGCTTACCTATGTGAAGGGCACGGAGATCCTGAGCACGGACACCAGCGGATTCGCAGCGGCAGTAGCGGCGGCGAAGAATGCGGACCTTGTGATCCTGGCGCTGGGTGAGGCCGGCAGCATGACGGGCGAGGCGACGAGCCGCGCGCATCTGTCGCTTCCCGGCAATCAGGAGCAATTGATGGAGCAGGTGGTGGCCGCGGGCAAGCCGGTGGTGCTGGTGCTGTTCGATGGCCGGCCGACGGCGATTCCGTGGGCTGCGGTGCACGTGCCGACGATTCTGGAGGCGTGGTTCCCGGGCATCGAAGCGGGGCCCGCACTCGTCTCCGTACTGACTGGTGAGGTGAGTCCCGCGGGCAGACTGCCGGTCGAATTTCCTTACAGCGTGGGCCAGGAGCCGCTGTATCTGGCGCAACTTCCGACGGGACGTCCCGCAGGCGAGGCCGACCTGACGCATCCACCAACCAGCAGCGAGGAGAAGTATCTCTCGCGCTACATCGATTCGCCGAACGCGCCGGTCTATCCCTTTGGCTGGGGACTGTCGTATGCGCAGTTCACCTACACCAACGTCAAGATCGACCACGCCGGCGGCAGCAGTCAGGACGTGGGCACTATCACGGTGGGCGTGGACGTGAAGAACATTTCCTCCATACCAGCAGCGGAAGTCGCGCAGCTCTACCTGCACAACACAGTGGCGAGCGTGTCGCAACCGGTGCGGGAGCTGAAGGGATTTCAGCGCATCCTGTTGCAGCCCGGGCAGACCCAGCACATCGACTTCAAGCTGCATTATGACGACCTGGCGTTCTACAACGCAGACGTGAAGCGCGTGGTCGAGCCGGGAACCTTCGATGTGTTCGTGGGTGGCAGCTCGCAGGCGGACAAGGCGGGCAGCTTTACGGTGCTGGAGTAGTGGGTCAGGGAATAGGGAACAGCAAAAAACAGATTCCTCTACTACGCCGGTCGGAATACGCTCTTATTCCCTATTCCTGACACCTATTCCCTGCTTAAGCTATCTTCCCCGAGCGCCGGCCCTGTGCGTGGGCTTCCAGTCATTGAGAAACTTGGTCAGATCGCTCGACTGGAGAGTGCGCATCTTCTCGAATTCGCCGTTCGTCTGCGCCAGCAGGATTTTGCCGTCGGGCGACAGCACCACCAGAGCCGGGACACCGCGCTTGAGCGGGATGCCGTAGTGCTCGGCGATGTCGGTATTGGCGTCATAGCGACCGATGTTCACGTCCACCAGCTCGAAGTTGTCTTCGAGCAGCGCCTTGTTGGCGGGATCGTGGAAGTAGATATCGAGCACCTGGCAGTCGCCGCACCAGTTTCCGCCGAAGTCGAGGATGACGCGCTTGTGCTGCGCCTTGGCCTGCGCGAGCGCATTGTGAATCTCCGTCTTCGCGACCGATGGATCGGGATAGATGGTACGTCCCTGCGCCAGGGCAAGGTGAGCGGCGAGAGGAAGGGCTGCACACAGCACGGCCGCCCTCTTGATTGCCTGAAGTGCGATTGCCGGAACTGCGATTGCGCGAACTGCGTTGAACCATTGCTGCCGATGTTGCATGCTGCCTCCTTTCACTGGATCACCGCCACAAAGCGGTGCTGGTATGATGCGGGAAACTCGCGTGGATTACAGCCCGGCGAGTGGATGAAGCACTTTCCTTACACTGTAAGCGTATTCTTACATGCCCTTTGCATTGCTGGACGTTCGGAGAACAGTTGAAGCATGTCGTCTTCCCTGAAGCGACTTCTAGACGACATAGGCGGCACCTGGCGTAGCATGCCTGCGGGGCAGGCTCTGCGCTGGTATGCAGCAGTTCTTCGGCACGCACCCGCGATTGTGCGCTCCAGGAAATTCTATCCGGCGGATGCGGCGATGCGCGGCGAGCTCCGCTTCCGGGTCCTCGATAAAGACCTGACGGTAGATGTGGACGCGATCAACACTACGGCCGGGAATGGCTACGCCTTTCTGCGGGAGTTGTTTGTCCGGCAGATCTACTTCCGCGCATTTCGCCAGTTGCGCTTCGACACCTGTCTCGATCTGGGCTGCAATACAGGAGTGGTGGCCAGTTGCCTCCGCTCCCTCGGCGGACCCGTGGGCAGAGTATACGGTGTAGACCCGCTTAGCTATCCCGACAGTACGTTTCGCGCCCGTGCGATGAGAACACCCGGCATTACCCTGGAGCAGCGGGTGTTGTGCGGCGAATCCATCCGTCATGACGCAGACCAGCTTCGCGCTATGTGTGAGCCTTACGACTTCGATCCCGCTTTAGCGGCGACGGTGGAGGAGGTCATGGACGCGCATGATCTGGACCACATCGACTTTCTGAAGATGGATATCGAAGGCGCGGAGTTCCGCATCTTTCGCGACTCCACGCGTTGGCTCGAGCGCGTCGACAATCTCGCCATGGAGGTCCACACCCAGGCTGGAGACCCCACGGAGATCGTCGATCGCCTACGGGCGGCAGGATTCAAGGTGAAGTGGCTGAGCGACAGCGGCTACGCGACCAGCTCGCGAGACGCCGGCTACATCTACGCGTCCAAGAATGACTCGTTGCGGTGAGCGCAACAGGAATGATTCGTTGCGGTAAACGCAACGGATTGGCTCATGCGATGAGCGCAGCGGGCTCATGCGATGACCACGTCGTTACGAATGAAGAGCTCAGGGTGATGAGCGCAAGAGGGCGGTCGAAGCAGGCGCGGTCGAGGCAGACGGCAGCCGGCACACCGACACCGCCGCATTCTGAAACGGACAATCGAGGCCGCCGGCCTGCCGCGGCTGGACCATCACCCAAGTGACGGGGCTACGCGCAGCCAGCGCGAGAAAGTCCGGCGCGGTGTATTGATTCCAGCCGCTGGTGAGCTGCTGCTCGCGTTTCCACTCCGGCGCCATCTGGGGAAAGATGGAGGCGACGCCCGAGTCCTTGACCCAGTCGGCGATCATGCTGCGCTGGGCAATCGCGCGGAAGCCGTGCAGGTCCTCGCCGGGAATCAGCAGGTATCGCGGCGGCAAGGCAAAGACCGCATCCCGCGGCGTGTTGTCGCGCACCCATTGAAATGCCTGCAGCCACGGATTGATCGCGGCATCGCTGGGCAGCTCCAGATGACGGCTCTCGGGATAGAGGCTGCGATCGACCGCGTACATCCCGATGCTGATGGGCACAAACAGCAATAACCATCGCCAGGTCTTTTCCCGCAGCAGATACTCGCCGACCAGGCCGCCGAGCAGCAAGAACATCACGATGTAGATGAGCTGGAAGGAGCGCATGGGCTGCAGGCGCACGAAATCGTCAAAGTAGGGGCTGGAGCTGAAGAGAAGAAACGCGGCGACCGAGACCAGGCCGAGCAGTAGCAAGGCGCGGCAAAGCCGCACCGCGATGGGGGTGACCGCGGGAATCCGGATGCGTGTGATGGCAAAGAGAATCGCGAGCGGCAGCAGGGCGCCGGCCCACTCGTACCACGTCCACGCCCAGGCAAAGAAGAAGGTGCGGGAGTAGAGCGTCTCGCGATAGGGCTCCTGCGCAGCGCCGAGATGAAAGCCATCGGGCAGCCGCTGGAACAGACCCAGCGACGAGGCCAGCGCCTCCTCCGCGTGCAACTGGCGAGACGCGGCAAAGCGCGGCAGCGAGAGCAGCACCACCAGGACAACGCCATAGGCCGCCATCTGCGGATGCAGCAGCGCCGTAATGCCCAGCAGGACGGCGGCAGGAATGGGACGGCCGGCGAGAAGGGCCGTCAGCGCCAGAAGCGTGAAGGGTGTGGAGAGCGAGCGCGCCGTGAGATACGGATCCATGATGGGCAGCGCCGTGCCCGCAACCGGAACGGTAAGCACCGAGGCCAGGGTGAGGATGGAGGCCCATTGCGCCCTGGTTCGCGTGAAGCAGAGGCGGGCCAGCCAGTCGCCGGCCAGCAGCAGCAGGTAGGTGCCGAGCACGTGGAAGGCGAGGACCGCCCAGGGCAGCGGCACGTGCAGCCAGCGCACCATGCTGCCCACGGCGTCGCTGAAGAAGGAGACGCGGCTGTGAGAGAGGAAGAAATCGGCGCCGTAGGGGAAGAGCCCTGGCGTGACAAAACGCTCCACCGCGGGGAGGTAGATGGCGGCATCGTCCACGCCATAGTGGTATCCCTGCACAGCGATCGTGAGCAGCGTGAGGAGAAAGAGGACTACTGCCCTGGGGAGCCGCGTTCGAAACGTCACTCGAAGTGTGTCTCCTCGATGGCGACTGCGCCTTGGCCATCGCTGACCTGGGTCATTGCGAGAGCCGGAAATTTTGAGGCCGATGTGCGTCCCATCATTCTCGCATCACTCCGAATTCATTGGCATCGGTAAAACGGAAGAGAAAGGGGTCTAACAGGAAGACGTCCAGCAACCAGCAATTGCTCATTGGGCAACGGTGCCTCTGCTACGCAGGCATTTTACTCTTAGACGTTTAAGAGCCCGTGGAGTTTACCCGACTGGAAAGAAAAGACGGGAAAGAAAAAGGCGGGACCGGAGCCCCGCCTCGTGAGATGCCAGCTATCCGCAGAGAGCAGGCTGGTTGGGGCGTCTTCGCTGTTGCTGTGTACAGCCAAGTTCCGCGAGATGTGGCTTTTCTTTCACCCCACCAGCGAGGACCTGCCGGCGGGGGCCCCGGGCTTGACGGAAAAGCCACGTGGATAGTCGCGGTCTTATATGCACCTACAGCGAAACGCCTACTCGGCAGCCAGCTCTTCGGCTTCGCCCTCCTGCCGCATTAACTCGAGCTCACGCTCCTCGGCTTCGTGGGCTGCTGAGACCTCTTCCTGCACCTTCTGTGCTGCTTCCTCCAGCTCCGGCGAGAGCTGGATGTTGCGGTAGAACTCCATGCCGGTACCGGCTGGAATCAGACGGCCGACGATGACGTTCTCCTTGAGGCCGCGCAGACCATCGACGGCTCCGTTGATGGAGGCCTCGGTGAGCACGCGCGTGGTCTCCTGGAAAGAGGCCGCGGAGATGAACGAATCGGTGGAGAGCGACGCCTTGGTGATGCCGAGCAGCAGCGGACGGCCTACTGCGGGACGGCCACCTTCGCTCATGGCGCGATCGTTCTCGTTGCGGAAGCGGAACCGGTCCACCTGCTGTTCCAGCAGGAAGTTGGTGTCGCCTACGTCCTCGATCTTCACCCAGCGCAGCATCTGCCGCACGATGGTCTCGATGTGCTTGTCGGAGATGGCCACGCCCTGCAGACGATAGACTTCCTGGATCTCGTTCACCAGGTAAGACTGCAGCTCCTTCTCACCGAGCACCGCAAGGATGTCGTGCGGGTTCAGCGGACCATCCATCAGCGGCTCGCCGGCGCGCAGGCGTTCGCCTTCCTGCACGTTGACGTGAACACCGCGAGGCACGGAGTATTCCTTCTCCTCGCCGTTCTCCGCCGTGACGTAGATCTTGCGCTGCCCCTTGGAGACCTCGCCGAAGCGGACCACACCATCAATCTCGCTGATGATGGCGGTCTCGCGCGGCTTGCGGGCTTCGAAGAGCTCGACCACGCGCGGCAGACCGCCCGTGATGTCCTTGGTGCGGGTGGTCTCACGGGGGATCTTGGCCAGGATGTCGCCCGGGAAGACCTCGTCGCCGTCCTGCATCATCAGGTGAGCACGGCTGGGCATCAGGTACCGCTTGTTGCCCTTGGCGCCCTTGATGAGGATGGCCGGCTGGCGCTTCTCATCCGGAGCATCGGAGACGACCAGACGCGAGAGACCGGTGACCTCGTCGACTTCTTCGTTGAGCGTGATGCCTTCCTGCAGGTCCTTGAACTGGACCGTGCCGCCGATCTCGGTGAGGATGGCGAAGGTGTACGGGTCCCACTCTGCCAGCGACTGGCCAAGCGTGACGTGCGCACCCTCTTCCACCTTCAGCTTCGCGCCGTAGACGATCTGGTAGCGCTCCTTCTCGCGGCCGCGCTCGTCCACGATGGCGATGGCGCCGGAGCGATTCATCGCCACCAGATCGCCGGCCTTGGAGCGAACGGTGGTCAAGTTGATGAAGCGCACGATGCCGGCGTTCTTCGCGTCGAGGTGCGACTGCTCCGAGACGCGCGATGCCGTGCCGCCGATGTGGAAGGTACGCATGGTGAGCTGCGTGCCTGGCTCGCCGATGGACTGCGCCGCGATGACGCCGACTGCTTCGCCGAGCTCAACCGTACGGCCGGAGGCCAGGTTGCGGCCGTAGCAGCGAATGCAGACGCCGCGCTTGGACTCGCAGGTGAGCACCGAGCGAATCTTGACGCGCTCGATACCTGCAGCCTGGATCGCCGATGCGAGGTCTTCGTCGATTTCCTGATTGATTTCGACGATGACCTTGCCTTCGTAATCCTTGATCTTTTCGAGCGACACGCGGCCGATGATGCGGTCGCGCAGCGGCTCGATGATCTCGCCCGACTCGACGATGGGCATGACGTAGATGCCTTCCGCCGTGCCGCAGTCCTGCTCGCTGACGATGACATCCTGCGCCACGTCGACCAGGCGACGGGTCAGGTAGCCGGAGTCCGCCGTCTTGAGCGCCGTGTCGGCCAGCCCCTTGCGGGCGCCGTGAGTCGAGATGAAGTACTCGAGCACGGTGAGGCCTTCGCGGAAGTTCGCCTTGATCGGCGTTTCGATGATCTCGCCCGAGGGCTTGGCCATCAGACCGCGCATACCGGAGAGCTGACGAATCTGCTGCTTCGATCCGCGGGCGCCGGAGTCGGCCATGATGTAGATCGGGTTCATGGTGCCGGCCTTGTCGGCAGCCTTCATGTTGTCGAACATCTCATCGGCCACCTTCTCGGTGACTGCCGACCAGATCTGGATCACCTTGTTGTTGCGCTCGCCGTTGGTGATGGCGCCGTCCAGATACTGCTGCTGCACGGCGACGGCCTGTTTCTCCGCGTCGCGCACTGTCGGACCCTTGGACTCGGGAATGACCATGTCGTCCAGACCGACGGAGAGACCCGAGCGTGTCGCGTACTGGAAGCCCAGATCCTTGACGCGGTCGAGCATCTTGACCGTGACTTCGAGGCCGAGGTTCAGGTAGCAGTAGTTGACCAGCTGGCCGATGCCCTTCTTCTTCAGCAGGCCGTTGACGTACGGCATGCCGTCAGGAAGAGCGTCGTTCAGGATGGCGCGACCGACTGTCGTCGAGATGAACTGCTTGTCGTACTCGATCGGCTCGGTGTGCGTCAGGTCCTGGTCATCGTAGGCTGTGGTCATGTCGAGCACCGGGCCGGTGTAGCGCAGACGAATCGGCGTCAGCGTCTCGACCTCCTTGGCTTCGAGCGCCATCAGCACTTCTTCGATGTTGGCGAAGGCACGGCCCTCACCCCTGCCACCCTTCTTGGCCTTGGTCAGGTAGTAGAGACCGAGCACCATGTCCTGTGTAGGCACAGTGATGGGCTGACCGGAGGCCGGCGACAGGATGTTGTGCGAGGCGAGCATGAGCACGCTCGCTTCCACCTGCGCTTCCGGCGACAGCGGGATGTGGACGGCCATCTGGTCGCCATCGAAGTCGGCGTTGAAAGCGGTGCAGACCAGCGGATGAATCTTGATGGCCTTGCCTTCGACCAGTACCGGCTCGAATGCCTGGATGCCCAGACGGTGCAGCGTTGGAGCGCGGTTCAGCAGCACCGGATGGTCCTTGATGACTTCTTCAAGGATGTCCCACACGATGGGCTTCTGCAGCTCGACCATCTCTTTGGCCTGCTTGATGGTGTCGCACTGCCCGGTCTGCTCGAGGCGATGGTAGATGAAAGGCTTGAAGAGCTCGAGCGCCATCTTCTTCGGCAAACCGCACTGGTGCAGCTTGAGCTCAGGACCGACCACGATGACGGAGCGGCCGGAGTAATCGACGCGCTTGCCGAGCAGGTTCTGACGGAAGCGGCCCTGCTTGCCCTTGAGGGTGTCGGAGAGCGACTTGAGCGGACGGTTGTTCGCACCGCGCAGCACGCGGCCGCGGCGGCCGTTGTCGAAGAGCGCGTCGACAGCCTCCTGCAGCATGCGCTTCTCATTGCGCACGATCACCTCAGGCGCATGGAGGTCCATGAGCTTCTTGAGGCGGTTGTTGCGGTTGATCACGCGACGATAGAGATCGTTGAGATCAGAGGTGGCAAAGCGGCCGCCATCCAGAGGAACGAGTGGGCGCAGCTCCGGCGGGATCACCGGGATCACGTCCAGGATCATCCACTGCGGCTTGTTGCCGGACTTGCGGAAGGCCTCGACGACCTTGAGGCGCTTCGCGTACTTGAGGCGCTTCTGCAGGGAGGTTTCGACCTTCATGCGCTCGCGCAGCTCAATCGAAATCTCATCGACGTTGACGCGCTTGAGCAGTTCCTTGATGGCCTCGGCGCCCATCATGCCCTTGAAGCCGGAGGGGCGGTACTGCTGGTCGAGCTCGCGGAACTGGTTCTCATCCTTGATGATGTCGCGCTCTTTTACGGGCGCGTCACCGGGATCGACGACAACGTAGGACTCGAAGTAGAGCACGCTCTCCAGGTCGCGGAGCGAGATGTCGAGCAGGTGGCCGATGCGCGACGGGAGTCCCTTGAAGAACCAGACATGAGAGCAAGGAGAAGCCAGTTCGATGTGGCCGAGGCGCTCACGACGCACCTTGGTGACGGTGACTTCGACGCCGCACTTGTCGCAGATGACGCCGCGGTGCTTCATGCGCTTGTATTTGCCGCACAGGCACTCCCAGTCGGTGACGGGGCCGAAGATGCGGGCGCAGAAGAGTCCGTCGCGCTCCGGCTTAAAGGTGCGGTAGTTGATGGTCTCGGGCTTGGTGACCTCGCCGTGCGACCAGGAGCGGATCTTCTCCGGGCTGGCAAGCGAGATGCGAATCGCGTCGAAATCGGTGATCGGGCTGGTTAACTCGAATGGGCTGGAACGGTACAAGACGTCCTCCAGTACAGCTTTTAGCTATTAGCCTCTAGCTCCTAGCTATTGCTGCGGTTGCTTCCTTCTATCGCTGCGGCGCGTTGTCCTGCGCCGCGAAAACTCTCGCTTCGCCGCTTCTGCCGCTCGCTTCGCCTCAAAAGCTAGAGGCTGGAAGCTAGCGGCTAGAAGCTAAGCGGAGCTAATCAGCGGCCGCCAACTGCGGCACCGGCTCATGCTTCTTCTTCCCGTCGCCGACTTTGACCAGCTCGACGTCGAGGCAGAGTGCCTGCAGTTCGCGGATGAGCACGTTGAACGACTCCGGCACGCCGGGTTCGATTGCCGCCTCGCCCTTGACGATGGCCTCGTAGATCTTGGTGCGGCCATAGACGTCGTCGGACTTGGCGGTGAGCAGCTCCTGCAGGATGTAGGCGGCGCCGTACGCTTCGAGCGCCCACACTTCCATCTCGCCGAAGCGCTGACCACCGAACTGCGCCTTGCCGCCCAGCGGCTGCTGGGTGATGAGCGAGTACGGTCCGATCGAGCGGGCGTGGATCTTGTCGTCGACCAGGTGCGAGAGCTTCAGCATGTAGATGTAGCCCACGGTGACTTCCTGCTCGAACTGATCGCCGGTCATGCCGTCGAACAGATGCGTCTTGCCGGAAGAAGGCAGGCGGGCCGCAGCCAGCAGTGCCTTGATCTCCGACTCACGCGCGCCGTCGAAGACCGCTGTGCCGAACCAGATGCCCTTCTGCATGCCCGCGGCTACGCGCATCAACTGCGCGTCGTCGAGGTCGAGCAGAAGCTTCTGTGTCGCGGTGTTGGCGAAGCGCTCCGTCACCATGGCGCGGACTTCATTCGCGTCCTGGTTCAGCTTCACCAGCGCAGCGATCTCTGCGCCGAGCTTGTGTGCGGCCCAGCCCAGATGCGTTTCCAGCACCTGACCCACGTTCATACGGGAAGGCACGCCAAGCGGGTTGAGGACAATCTCGACCGGCGTTCCATCGGGCAGATACGGCATGTCTTCCTCAGGAAGAATGCGCGCGATCACACCCTTGTTGCCGTGGCGGCCGGCCATCTTGTCGCCGACTGACAGCTTGCGCTTCATGGCGATGTAGATCTTGACCAGCTTGATGACGCCCGGCGCCAGCTCGTCGCCCTTCTGCAGCTTGGCGATCTTGTCGTTGGTGATCTTGCGCAGCACATCGATCTGACGCGAGGTCATCTCCTCGATCTCGTCGATCTGCTCGTTCACCCGCGGGTCCTTGTCGGCAAAGCGGATGCGCTTCAGGTTGCGCGTGGAGATCAGTTCGATCGCCTCGCGGTCGATGATGGCGCCCTTGACGACGAGACGCTTGTTGGTGCGCTCGTCGTGCAGGTCGGCCAGCACTTCCTTGCCACCGAGGATGGCTTCGAGACGCTTCAGACGCTCGTCGGTAAGAATGCGGATCTCATCGGCCAGGTTCTTCTCCAGCTTCTCGATCTGCTCCGCTTCGATCTGCTTGGCGCGCTCGTCCTTCTCCTGACCCTTGCGGGAGAAGATGCGGACGTCGACCACCGTGCCTTCGATACCCGGAGGGCAGGTGAGCGAAGCGTCGCGCACATCGCCGGCCTTTTCGCCGAAGATCGCGCGCAGCAGCTTCTCTTCCGGAGTCAGCTGAGTCTCGCCCTTCGGCGTGACCTTGCCGACCAGGATGTCGTTGTGCTTGATCTTTGCGCCGATGCGGATGACGCCGCTCTCGTCCAGATCGCGCAGCGCCGACTCGGAGACGTTGGGGATATCACGAGTGATCTCCTCCGGCCCGAGCTTGGTGTCGCGCGCCTCGATCTCGAACTCCTCGATGTGAATCGAGGTGTAGTAGTCCTCGCGGACCAGCTTTTCCGAGATCAGGATCGCGTCCTCAAAGTTGTACCCGCGCCAGGGCATGAAGGCGACCAGCACGTTGCGGCCGAGCGCGAGCTCGCCCTGCTCGGTGCAAGGACCGTCTGCGATGACCTGACCCTTAACCACGCGATCGCCGTGGCGCACGATCGGCTTCTGGTTGATGCAGGTGTTCTGGTTGGAGCGCTTGAACTTGGTGAGCTGATAGATGTCCGAGCCAACCTCACGCGACATCTGCGTGGGGTGATGCTCGCCTTCGACGCGCACAATAATGCGCTCGGAGTCGACCGAGTCGATGACGCCGTTGCGCTTGGCCAGAATCACAGCGCCGGAGTCGCGCGCGGTGACGCCTTCCATGCCAGTACCGACGAGTGGTGCTTCGGCAACCAGCAGCGGCACCGACTGGCGCTGCATGTTCGCGCCCATCAGCGCACGGTTCGCGTCGTCGTGCTCCAGGAAGGGCACGAGCGAGGCAGCAACCGAGACGAGCTGCTTGGGGCTGACGTCGACGTAATCGACCTCAGCACGGTTGACCAGGACGAAGTTGCCCTGACGCCGCGCGTTGACCAGGTCTTCCACGATGCGGCCTTCGGCATCCAGTTCTACGTTGGCCTGCGCGATGGTGTGACGATCTTCTTCCCAGGCCGAGAGGTAGAAGGAGAACGGATCAAAGTCGATGCCGCGCTTGCCTTCCTTCTTCAGCTTGGCATTCAGCTTGATCGCTTCCACCTTCTCGATGGTGTCGCCGACGCGCATACCGCTTTCGCCGGCGTTGACTACCTGCACGAAGTCGAGCAGCTGGCCGTCGCGCACGCGGCGATACGGCGACTCGATGAAGCCGTACTCGTTGATGCGTGCAAAGCACGACAGCGAGCTGATGAGGCCGATGTTCGGACCTTCCGGCGTCTCAATGGGGCAGATGCGGCCGTAATGCGTCGGGTGCACGTCGCGGACTTCGAAGCCGGCGCGCTCACGCGAGAGACCGCCCGGCCCAAGGGCCGAGAGACGCCGCTTGTGCGTGATCTCGGAGAGCGGGTTGGTCTGATCCATGAACTGCGAGAGCTGCGAAGAGCCGAAGAACTCGCGGATGGCGGCCATGACCGGCTTGGCGTTGATCAGGTCGTGCGGCATGGCCGTCGACATCTCCTGATAGACGCTCATCTTTTCCTTGATGGCGCGCTCCATGCGGACGAGGCCGATGCGGAACTGGTTCTCCATCAGCTCACCGACAGCGCGCACGCGGCGGTTGCCCAGGTGATCGATGTCGTCGACCAGGCCGATGTTCTTGCGCAGCTTCAGCAGGTAGCTGATGGTGGCATAGAAGTCGACCGGGGTCAGCGTGCGGTGATCGAGCGGGGTCGCATCCTGCTTCTCGTAGAGCTTGATGTTGAACTTCAAACGGCCTACGCGCGAGAAGTCGTACTTGCGCGGATCGAAGAACATGCCTTCGAAGAGCGCCGTGGCGGTGTCGAGCGTTGGCGGATCGCCGGGACGCAGCTTGCGGTAGATCTCGATCAGCGCTTCCTCGGGCTTGCGCACCGAGTCGCGACGCAGCGTGTTGGTGATGATGTTGCCGACGTCGTCGCGCTCGGGGAAGAAGACTTCCACCTTGGTGACGCCCGACTCCATGATCTTGTGCAGCTTGTCGGCGGTGAGCTCGTGATTGGCCTCGAGCAGGATCTCGCCGGTGGTGGTGTCGACCACGTCGGCAGCGGTCATCGCGCCGTCGAGTTCGGCAGCTTCGATCTCCACCTTCTTGACCTTCGCCGCACGCAGCGCCTTCAGGATCGATGGCGTGACCTTGCGGCCGGAGTGCGCGATCTCATCCGAGCCGGAGTGAACGGCGTGCGCGGGCTTCGCACCGAGCAGGTGCGTGGCCTTGGTGGCGTCCTCGTTCAGCGTCCAGTGCAGCTTGCCGCCTTCGAGCTGGATGGTATCGACGGTGTAGAAGGTCTTGAGAATCTCCTCATCCGAACGCAGGCCGAGCGCGCGCAGGAAGATGGTGCCGAGGAACTTGCGCTTGCGGTCGATGCGGACATAGAGGGTGTTCTTCTGGTCGTATTCGAACTCCACCCACGAGCCGCGATAGGGAATGATCTTGCCGAGGAAGTAGGTGCGCGCATTCGCCGTCTCGAAGAAGACGCCGGGCGAGCGATGCAACTGCGAGACGATGACGCGCTCGGTGCCGTTGACGATGAAGGTGCCGTTCTGGCTCATCAGCGGAATGTCGCCGAAGAAGACTTCCTGCTCCTTGATATCGCGCACCGTCTTTGCGCCGGTCTCCGCATCCTTGTCATAGATGGTGAGGCGCACGGTGACTTTGAGCGGCGCAGAGTAGGTCATGCCGCGCTCTTCGCACTCCGCCTGGTCGTATTTGAGCTGCAGGCCCACCGGGTCGCCGCACTTGTTGCAAAAGTCCGGGGTGTTCTTGTTATAGGTGCCGCAGTGATGGCAGAGCACATCGCCGGGATGGAAGGGATCGGTGATCACCATGGAGCCGCAGTTGACGCAGGCGGTGCGCAGGTGATGAAGTCCCTTCAGGTGGCCGCACTTGCACTCCCAGTTGCCGATCGCGAAGTCCACGAAGTCGAGCTGCGAGATGTTGCGGAAGTCGGTGATGGGAAAGACCGACGTAAATACCGACTGGAGCCCGTTGTCCTCACGCTCGGAGGGCAGCTTATCCATCTGCAGGAAGCGCTCGTAGCTGCGGCGCTGCACTTCAATCAGATTTGGAATCTGGATGGAGGTTGGGATCTTGGAAAAGTCGAGGCGGCTGCGAAGGGCGCGGGTTTCACTGGACATGCTTCACTCCTCAGGGGCTCGTTACGAGAGGCGCGACGATCCGCTGCCTGAGCCTGGCAGCAGTTCGCTCGAATTGGGGCGGCGTGCGCGCTCGATTGGGCTTCCGGTCGCCTCTTTGGCCGGTCGCTTGAAAACGCACGATATAAGTACTGCCTGAGGCAACGTTCCCGGACGCGTGGACGTCAGACGGAACATGCCGGTTTCCCTGAAGCAGGCGGGGAGCCGTCAGGGGTGGTTCAAGCGTTAGGCGGGATCTCCCTGGCCAAAAACAAACGGTGGAACCGGTCGCACATGTGCTGACAACGCCAAAAGCTCGTGGAGACAGGATGTCTCACGAGCGCCACAACCTATTTGTGCACTTGGCAGAAGCAGAATGTCCTTTACGTTGCGCCGACCTAACCCATCCGTATGTAAGCAGCCCTGCTGAAACGACTGTTTCGCCTCTGCACTCCCGCCGCCAGGATGCAGTTGCGCCGGCCGCCAGGACCGGAAAAGTCTTTGCTCAACCCCAGCCCGTCCGAGAAAACCGAGCGAAAGCAAAGCGGAACGCACAATCCAGATTGTAGCGCGTTCCGCTATGGCACGCAAGTTGCAAGGGCGGAGATTTCGTTACTTGATCTCGATGCCGGCGACGCCATCGAACTTCTTCTTGATGGTCTCCGCCTCTTCCTTCGAGATGTTCTCCTTCAACGGCTTGGGGGCGCCGTCGACCAGGTCCTTGGCTTCCTTCAGGCCGAGCGAGGTGACCTCGCGTACCGCCTTGATGGTGTTGATCTTATTGGCACCGGCGTCCTTGAGGACGACGGTAAACTCGGTCTTTTCCTCGACCGGTGCCGCCGCTGCCGCACCGCCGCCGGCCACCATGACCGGAGCCGCTGCCGCTGCCGACACGCCAAGACGCTCTTCGAGCTTCTTTACCAGGGCCGCTGCGTCCAGCAGGCTCAATCCGACAATCTGATCTTCCAACTGCTGTATGTCTGCCATCTCTGTCTCCACTCGCCAAACTCAATTGGCCTTTGAAATATGTTGCTCACGTGCCGCCCTCAGTCTGCGAGAGCCGCCTGCCGCCCCTGCTGCCGCGGTTTCCGTTGTGCCCAGACGTAGCACCCCGCGACCTGCCGGTTCGAAACCCTTTGCCGGCCACCGGCCGGAAAACTCAATCACTGTCCGCCAAAGTGGCCGGGAAACCCTGTCCGGCTAAATCGCCGGTAAACCTTATGCCCACTGGCCCCCAAGGCCAGTATTGTCCCCAGCCCTATCCCTCGACCGGAGCCTCGGTTGACGCCGACTCTGCCTGCGAAGCCTCGCCCGTCTCGGGCTGGGCCGGATCGGCCTGCGCGGCGCCGGTTACGTCGGGCGCTGCGCCTTCCGCAATGGCGGAATGCTCTGCCGAAGCAGGCGCTGCCTGCTCTGCTGCCGGAGCGGCTTCCGCGACCGGAGCTGCCTTGACCTCTTCCACCGGAGCTACTGCCGCCTCCGCCTTTGCCTCTGCTTTTGCTTCCGGAGCTGCAGCCGGACCGGCAAACTTGTTCTTCTCGACGGCCTGGTTGACCACTACCGCCAGATCGCGGCCCGTGGCTGCGATGACGGTCGCCAGACGCTGCGCCGGGGCGTTGATGAGGAAGAGCAGCTTGGAGAAGAGCTCGTCCCGGCCCGGCATGGTGGCCAGCTGCTTGATCTCTTCAATAGAGATGACCTTGCCGTCGACGATGCCCAGCTTGAAGGTGAACTCGGCGTTGTCCGTTACCCAGGTGGAGATGGCCTTGGTCAGCGCCACCGGGTCGCCCGCGGTATACGCCACCGACGAGACGCCCTTCAGCCCCTGGAGCGCCGCCTCGACCGGCGTGCCCTTCGCGGCACGGCCTGCCAGCTTGTTCTTGAGCACGCGGTACTTGCCACCCGCCTCGCGCACTACCCTGCGCAGGTTGTAATCCTGCGCCACCGTCAGCTTGGCAAAGGTGCCGACGATGGCGCTGGTGGAGCTCTCCAGCTCCGCCGCCAGCTCCGTCACCTTCTCTGCCTTCTTCGCTCTCGTCAATGCCATAAATCAGCCTCTAGCTCTCAGCTTCTAGCTCCTAGCCGGTTCTGCGGGCTCATTCCCATCCGCTGCCCGTGCGCGGTACCAGCTAGCGGCTAGAAGCTAGTGGCTGCGGTTCCGTTTCTACTTGGCGATCGCTGCGTCCGCGACCGCGTGATCGAGCGCAATGCCCGGTCCCATGGTCGAGCTCAGGGTCATGCCCTTCACATACTTGCCCTTGGCCGCGGAGGGCTTGGCGCGCATCACGCTGGTGATCACGGTCAGCGCGTTGTCCACCAGCTTCTGCGGCGGGAACGACAGCTTGCCCACGGGAACGTGGACCAGCGCCGTCTTGTCGGTGCGGAACTCGATCTTGCCCGCCTTGATCTCCCTTACCGCAGCCGCAACATCCGAGGTCACCGTACCGGTCTTCGGGTTCGGCATCAGGCCGCGCGGACCGAGCACCTTACCCAGCCGGCCGACCGACCGCATCATGTCCGGTGTGGCGATCAGGGCGTCGAAGTCGGTCCAGCTTTCCTTCTGAATCTTCTCGACCAGGTCCTCGCCACCGACGATGTCCGCACCGGCCGCTTCCGCGTCCTTCAGGCGCTCACCGGAGGTGATCACGGCAACCTTCTTGGTCTTGCCCAGGCCGTGCGGCAGAACGACGGTGCCGCGCACCATCTGGTCGGCATGCTTGGGGTCAACACCCAGACGCAGCGTCAGATCGACAGTCTCATCGAACTTCGCGAACTTTGCCTTCTGGAGCAGCGGTACCGCGTCTTCCAATGTGTAGGGCCGGGGCTCTACCAGGGCGCGCGCCTTCGCTACATTCTTGCTGAGCTTCTTAGCCATCTATTCCTCGTCTCCCACCGCCAGATCCTAAGCAGCGCCGAAGCGCTGAATCCACCCTCCCTGGGCAGACCGTCTGGCCGTGGTCTATGCGACGCACCTGAAAATTTACTTCAGGCGCAGTCTTTTATTATGCACTACAAAAAGCCTTGCATCAAGGCTCTAACGGCCTAATAACGCTCAGCGTGGCTCATCACGCTTGATCGCCGTTATGAGCCGGAAGAGAAAAAATAACCCGACGAAAACCCAAAACAGCGTCTCAACGCCCACCCGGGCGGCGCCCAAGAAGGCACTCAATCCTATCTGTCCGTCGCGAGGAGATGATTCTCGAATACCTTGTTCAACGTAGGCCTTGTTTGTCCAGAAGAACACACAGATGGCAATAGAGAGAGCGATCGCAAACGCGATCGCCCCTTGCACCCAGCGCGATACAGGCCACCTCGCCACGCGAGCGATGCCCCTCAGGCCCTTACGCGGTGACCTTGATCCCCATCGATCGTGCCGTGCCCTTGATGCTCTTGACCGCTGCATCCACTGATGCCGCGTTCAGGTCGGGCATCTTCTGGGTGGCGATCTCGCGCACCTGCTTCTCGGTCACGGTACCGACCTCGGTCTTGTTCGGCGTGCCCGAACCCTTGGCGGCGCCGGCAGCCTTCTTCAACAGCACGGCGGCGGGCGGCGTCTTGGTGATGAAGGTGAAGGAGCGGTCCACGTAGACCGTGATCACGACCGGGATGGTGAGTCCGGCCATCTCCTTGTTCTGCGTGCGGGCGTTGAACTGCTTGCAGAACTCCATGATGTTGACCTGCGCCTGACCGAGCGCCGGGCCCACCGGCGGGGCGGGCGTCGCCTTGCCCGCTTCGATCTGCAGCTTGACCTGTGTCTGTACCTTCTTAATTGGCGGCATTGCTCGTTACTACCTTTCTCTCAGAACTCTTCTCATCGGCCGACTGGCGGCCGGGGCACTACTCCACTGACTTCTCTACCTTGCCGAACTCCAACTCCACCGGGGTCGAGCGGCCGAAGATCGTCACCATCACCTTCAGCGTCTCGCGGTCTTCGTTGACCTCGTCGACCACGCCGTTGAAGTTGGCAAACGGACCCTCGGTGATGCGTACCGACTCGTTCTTTTCGAACTTGATCTTCATCCGCGGCTTGTCTTTCGACACATCACTGCGGAAGAGGATGGAGCTGACCTCCTGCTCGGTAAGCGAGACCGGCTTGTCGCCGGTGCCCAGGAAGCCCGTCACCCGCGGCGTGTTCTTGATCACGTGCCACAGGTCGTTGTCGAGATCCATCTCGACCAGCACATACCCAGGCAGGAAGACCCGCTCCACGGTGCGCTTCTTGCCATTCACGATCTCGGTGACCGGCTCGGTCGGGATCATGACGCGGCCAATCTTGTTCTGCAAGCCGAAGGCCTGCACCCGGCCCTCCAGCGACTCCTTCACCTTGCGCTCGAAGCCCGAGTAGGCGTGGATGATGTACCACTTGAAGCGCTCGTTGACCGGCGGCGGCAGATGCTCCTGCGCGTCGCCCGCATCACCACCATCCGAGGCGCCTGCGGCCACGTGCGGGGGACCGCCCACTGGGGGCGCGCCGGCCGCTGCTGTCTGAGGTACGCCCTGGGGTACGCTTTGGTTTTCCAAGTTGTTGTTCTCGTCCGTCATCCTCTGCCTCGACCTCTACGTCCCGCTGCTGCCCAGCAGATGCAAGAACCAGGTCATGGCGCGTCCGAGCACCTGATCCACCACGTAAAAATATGCCGCGAAGGCGAAGACAGTCACGATCACGACTACAGTCGTGTTCTGCACCTCTTTGAGCGTGGGCGTCCAGACCTTGCGCATCTCGTTGCGCACGTCCTTCAGAAAACCCATCCAGCGATCCCAGGTGCCAACCAACTGATTGGGCTGCTGGGGCTGCTTCGGCTCCGACCGCTCACTGGATACTGCTATTGCCTTCGCCATCTCGATCCTTCTTTGCCTGCTTCACTGCCTGCAGCCATTTGGCTGCCATGCTTCGTCTCTACTCTACGTTGCTACTCTGCGGTTCTAACTCTTCGGTTCTAACGGTCGCCAGTCTTTCCAGAAAACCCTCAGGAAGATGGCAGGGGCGCTCGGATTCGAACCGAGAAGTTCGGTTTTGGAGACCGACAGTTTAACCGTTGAGCTTACGCCCCTGTGGTGAAACAGCTCCTAGCTTCTAGCTCCTAGCCTCGAGCCTGAGCCTGAACCGATCGCCGGGGGCGAACGTTCGGAGCTAAAGGCTGGAAGCTAGTAGCTGAAACCAAGTAGCTGCCTCGCAGCTACTTGGTTTCCTTATGTGCCGTGTGCTTGCGGCAGCGGTTGCAGAACTTCTTGAACTCGAGACGGCCAGTGGTCGTCTTCTTGTTCTTCGTCGTCGAGTAGTTCCGCTCCTTGCAATCAGGGCACTGCAATGTGACGATTTCGCGCATCTCTCTATCCTAACCGATTTTGTCTTGACTTCCTTATCCTGTACACGACCAGATCCAGCACTCCCACCAGCCCCAGGACCATTCCTGGAATTTGGACGAACGCGCCAACGATGGCCGAACTCATTGCCCGCCCATCCCGGACGAACAAATCCTCGTGCGGATGCACTGGACCGTAGCGAGACCTCTCGGCCCAATATCCCGCAAAGGGGCCCAGCAGAAAGAGCGCCAATCCCATGATCAGGAGCACCTTCTGCCGGGTTTTCATCTCTCACCTAGCTCTTACTACTTCACAATTTCCGTAATCGTTCCAGCACCGACGGTTCTGCCGCCCTCGCGGATGGCGAACCGTAAGCCCTTCTCCATCGCCACCGGCGTGTGCAGCTCGATTTCCAGCGCGATGTTGTCGCCCGGCATCACCATCTCGGTGCCCTCCGGAAGCTTGGCCGTGCCCGTCACGTCCGTCGTGCGGAAGTAAAACTGCGGACGGTAGCCGTTGAAGAACGGCGTATGACGGCCACCCTCTTCCTTCGACAGCACGTAGATCTCGCCCTTGAACTTGGTATGCGGCGTGATCGATCCCGGCTTCGCCAGCACCATCCCGCGCTCCACATCTTCCTTCGCGATACCACGTAAGAGCAGTCCGGCATTGTCGCCCGCACGGCCTTCATCGAGCTGCTTCTTGAACATCTCGACGCCCGTCACCACGGTCTTGCGCGTCTCGCGGAAGCCCACGATCTCCGCCTCTTCGCCTACCTTCACCTGACCGCGCTCGATGCGGCCTGTAACTACGGTGCCGCGGCCCGAGATGGAGAAGATGTCTTCGATCGGCATCAGGAATGGCTGGTCGATGGCGCGCTCCGGCAGCGGGACATTCTTGTCCACCGCCTCCATCAGCTCATCGATCTTCGCCTCCCACTGCGCCTCGCCGTTCAACCCGCCCAACGCACTGCCGCGGATCACCGGCACATCGTCGCCCGGGAAGTTGTACTTCGACAGCAGCTCGCGAACTTCCATCTCCACCAGATCCGTCAGCTCCGCATCTTCCACCGCATCGCACTTGTTCAGAAAAACCACGATGTAGGGCACGCCTACCTGGCGCGCCAACAGCACATGCTCCTTGGTCTGCGGCATCGGACCATCGGTCGCCGCCACCACCAGAATCGCGCCATCCATCTGCGCCGCACCGGTAATCATGTTCTTGATGTAGTCGGCGTGGCCGGGGCAGTCCACGTGCGCGTAGTGACGATTCTTGGTCTCGTACTCCACGTGCGCGGTGGCAATCGTGATGCCGCGCTCCCGCTCCTCGGGCGCATTGTCAATGGTGTCGAAGCTGCGAAACTTGTTGTTCGGATTGTGCTTCGACAACACCTTCGTAATCGCCGCCGTCAACGTCGTCTTCCCATGATCGATATGACCGATCGTCCCTACATTCACATGCGGCTTCGAACGGTCAAACTTCTCCTTCGCCATCTCGCTTGCTCCTAACGTTTCTTTGACAACAAATACTTCGTAAGCTACGGTTCGAGCTCTTCGTACTGCCGGACCATCTCCGAAGCAGAAAGGCTAAACCGAACTTCGCCACTGAACAGCTCCCGTTGCCCTTGATACTTGGCCAAAAGCTCCGGCACGGTCTCAGTGACCAGACGCCGCTCTATATCTTCAATTTCGGCATCCATGTAATTCGCACAAGCAGATCGCCAAGCCGTATCAACACTTATGACGACCTTGGTCGTTTCAACGTTACCAATCGATGCTTCCGTTCCGTACTCCGCAAAAGGCTCAATCCCGGGGACGCGATAGCGTACAGTCGGCCCTGTCACAGATTCGAGACCACCCCATTCGACAATGAACCCGGTTGCTGTAGCGCAATTCGCCATCACATCGCTCACTCAGTAGTAGGCGTACGCCTTCAGGTACTTTGCCCGCAGCTCCGGAGCCACATGCTCCACCGATTCCAGATACAGTTCGCGAATCTGGCCGCGATCGAGATTGCCCAGTCGTCCGTAGGCGGCAATCGCCTCCTGGCCCAGCAGCCCTTTCGCCAGTACCGTCTCGAAGTCGCGCACACGCAGGCGCTGACTCTCGAGCTGCTTCAGGAATTTGGCCGCCGCATTCGACGACAGTACAGACTGAATGGCCGAGCGTACGACGTCGTACGAGGCCGTGTCCTCAATTCCCAGTACTGGTTTCTCAAACATCACTTCCACATCACTCCCGTTTCACTTCTGGACTGGGAACTTCGGTTGGAGCGGGAGACGGGAATCGAACCCGCGACCAACAGCTTGGAAGGCTGTGACTCTACCACTGAGTTACTCCCGCCCTTTGCCACTACGAAATCTGGAGCTGATGACCGGGATTGAACCGGTGACCTCTCCCTTACCAAGGGAGTGCTCTACCAACTGAGCTACATCAGCCCTTCTCGTACAAACGCCCCGCGCTACCCATCGTAACGCGCTCGCCGCGACCCCAGCAGCACCCGCAACGCCAATCCGCCCAACACTACAAACACCAGCGTGCGGAACTTGCCCGGCTCCATGGTCTGCCAGGCCAGCACGGCTACCACGCCGAACAGCGCCAGTGCGACCGCCGTCTTCTGCCCGAGACTCAGACCGCCCGATCCGCTGCTCAGTTCCATCATGCTGCCAACTTCTGGTGCACAGGGGAGGATTCGAACCTCCGTAGCTCGCAAGGAGCGGCAGATTTACAGTCTGCTGCCATTAACCGCTCGGCCACCTGTGCACGATTCCGGCCTCGGCCTCGATTCCATCGCACGCATGCCTCCGGACTACGCAACGCTTCGCCAAAAAAACCTGGGAAGACGAGAGAAAGAGGAGAGAGCGGAATGGAAGTCGCGGAACGAAGTCGCCGGAGTCCTTACAATGTCTTGACGATCCTTGTGTTCGGTTAAGGACTGGAGCTGGCGAAGGGACTTGAACCCCCGACCCTCTGATTACAAATCAGATGCTCTACCAGCTGAGCTACGCCAGCCCGCACCGCTTGTTCCCGGCACACACTGCTGCGAGCCCCGGGGAGCGACCGTTCAAGCGCAAGAGTAGCACAGCGGAGAAGCGGTCGCAACGCGTCTTGCCCATTCGCCGCAGCTACGTCCCAGCTACATCCCGGAGACGCTCACATGGCCGCCTTCCGAGTCCACGAACCGCGCCAGCGTCCCGCCGAAATCCTGCTTCGTCGGCGGCATGCTGAAGGTGACACCCTTCGCCGACATCTCCTCGAAAAACTTCTGTAGGTCGGGGACGCCGAAGCCGAGCTCGACTGTGCCGGGCGGATTTTTCTCCGATGCCGGATGCAGGCCTAGCCTGGTTTCGCCGGTGGCAAACTCGCTCCACCCGGGCGAGCTGAAGGTCAGCGGCAGGCCCAGGGTGTCGCGATGGAAGGCGACGGCGCGATCCATATCGCCGACGAACTTGATGACGTACGTGAGCTTCATGCGGAGACTCCTCCAGCGTGAGGGAGCATACGCCAGCGAACTCTGTGCGCGCTCAGGCGTGGCGGAGTACCTGAATCAGCAGGACCAACCCGACGCACACCAGCCCGCCATGAACGATTTGGAGGAAGGCGTCTCCGCGCAGCCGATGATTGAGCGCCCGGCCCAGGAAAATCGCTGGGATCGCGACCGCCAGCGATAGCAGGAAGTAGTGCGTCACTGCCGGAACCCACAGGCCAGCGAGCCAATAGCCCACCATCGCAACGATGCTTGCGGGCAGGAAGTATCCCTGCAGTGTGGCGCGGAAGTGCTGCGGCGACCAGCGCCGCATCGCGCCGTAGAGGACCAGCGGCGGCCCGTTCATGCCGTAGGCGCCGCCGAGCACGCCCGCGAGGAAGCCGCAGCCCAGCAGCCACGGGCGGCTATCGCGCTCGAGCTCGGGTGGCTTAGCGCCGAGGCGTGCACTCAGCAGCGAGTAGCCGGAGAAGGCGATGATCACCACGGCGAGCGCTGCCTTGACGACGCGCTGGTGACCGCTGGTGAGCAGCCAGACGCCCAGTGGAATGCCTATGAAGGTTGGAGCCAGCAGCCAGCCGGTGCTGCGCACGTGGATCTTCCGCCAGTCCTGGACAACGACGACGGCAGCGATGGTGATGGAGAGCAGCACGACGACCGGGGCTGCGATCTCGATGGGAATCATCAGGGCCAGCAGCGGAACCGCGATCAACCCCTCGCCAAAACCGAAGGTCGAGCGAATCAGGGTGGCGAAAAATACCACGAGCAGGACGTGCAGGGTCGTCGTGTCCACATATCTCCCAAGGGCATCTCCAAGGGCCCAGAATGAATGACCAGCGCGAACGCCGGCCACTCTCGATTTTAGCTTCGCGCTGCAGCGAGACGTCGCGGCGGATCTCTCATGCGCGAGCTATCGCAGCACCCGCTGCTATCCTGTCTGGGCCACCCCGGCCATCATGCGCAGACGTACCCGCACCACACTCCTCGTCGCCGCTATCGTCATCGCGTTGCTCGGCGCTCTTGCCTACCTGCGGCAGAAGGCGCCTCCGGAAGTGGCGCGTCTGCTGCCTGAGTCCGACGGCATGCTCTACGTCAACTTCGAGCCGCTGCGCGCCGCCATGCACTTCGATCAGCATCCGGTGCAGCGGGATGTCAGCTATCAGAAGTTCATTGATGCCACCGGCTTCGTCTTCGAGCGCGACCTGCGCCAGGCCGCATTCGCCATGCACCACATGCAGAACCCGCGCGGACCGAACGGGCCGGTCGCCTATTCCGAGGTCTTCGCCGGCCACTTCGACCACAAGCGGCTGACGGCTTGGCTCGAAGCGGCCAGCAAAGCTCGCGAACAGTATGCCGACCGCACCATCTACAGCCTGCCCAGCCAGGGCCGCACGGTGCGCGTCGTGATGCTTGGCTACGACATGGTGGCGGTATCGAACACGCCGACGGCGGAGCAGATCCACGCCATCGTCGACCGCTATCGCACCGCCGCGCTGCCTTTCTCCGGCTCGTCCGTGCTGTCGGATTACTACAGCCAGGTGCCGACGCTCTCTATCGCCTGGGGCATCGGCCGCATCTCGCTGCCCTTCTGGTCGGAGGGCGGTCCGCGCATCTTCGGCGTGACCCTGCCGCTGGACACGGACACCGCGTTCATCGCGTCGGTGCGCTTCCTGGGCACGCTGCGGCTGCGCGTGGAGGAGATTGCGCCCAGCCAGGCCGATGCCGCCGCCACCACCAACGCGCTGCAGAGCATGCTCGGGCTGCTCTCTGCGGCCATGACCTCGGTCGAGAACAATCCGCAGAGCAAGGACTACCGCACGCTGATCAACAGCGCGACGGTGACGCAGCACGGCAGCCGCACCGTTCTGACGGCAACCGTGCCGCTGGACCTGGTGAAGCAGTTCGCCGGCGGCAATCCGTAGACAAACGTATAGCTTCGACTCTATGCGATTTGTCAGGAGGCTTGACACGGCTGTATCGTTAACTATGCAGTGATTTCACCGCAATGCGCGGTGCCATCACCCCCGAATCCCCTCACTCCTGACCCCGGAGGAATGCATGTCTCGTATGACCAACGCCTCGCGCGTTCTGGGCCCTCTCCTCTTCTCCACCCTGCTCATGACTGCAGCCCCCGCTCTGCTCGCGCAGAGCACCCAGGTCATCACCGGCCAGGCTGCCTTTACCGACTACTCCAAAGAAAAGCCCGGCACCATGCGCAAGATCACCGTTGGCGACCTGCCGGCCCCTTACGCGACGGAGTCGGTGGATAACGGCCCCAGCGTGGTGCCGCGGCCCGCGGGCGCCATGCCTGAAGCACCGGCCGGCTTCAAGGTCGAGCTCTACGCCACCGATCTGAAAAATCCGCGGCTCATCCGCACCGCGCCCAACGGCGACCTGTTCGTGGTGGAGAGCGAGCCGGATCGCAGCGGCGACAGCGGCACGGTCGTGGTCTTCCGCGGCGTGGATGCCAGCGGCAAACCGAAGCAGGTTTCCACCTTCGCCACCGGCCTGAAGCAGCCATTCGGACTTGCGTTTTATCCGGTCGGGCCTAATCCGAAGTGGGTCTACATCGGCAATACGGACTCCGTGGTCAAGCTCCCTTACAAGAACGGCGACCTGAAGGCGACTGGCCCATCGCAAGTGGTGGTGGCGTCGCTGCCCGGCGGCGGACGCCTGCGCGGCGGCGGGCACTGGACACGCGATGTTGTCTTCTCGAAAGACGGCCAGCGCATGTTCGTCTCCGTGGGCTCGCACTCAAACGTGGATGATCCTGACACCAATCCGGCCGAGTTCCATCGCGCCGACGTGCTCGAGTTCACGCCAGACGGCAAGTTCGTGAAAGTGTATGCCTCAGGCATTCGCAACTGCGTGGGCGAAGCAATCAATCCGGTGACGGGACAGCTTTGGTGCTCCACGAATGAGCGTGACGGCCTGGGCGATAACCTGGTGCCCGACTACATCACCCACGTGCAGGAGGATGGCTTCTACGGCTGGCCCTGGTTTTACATGGGCGATCACCAGGACCCGCGGCATAAGGGCAAGCATCCCGAGCTGGCCTCCAAGGTGATCGTGCCCGATGTGCTTTTGCAGCCGCACTTCGCCTCGCTGGAGATGACCTTCGACGAGGGCAAGCAGTTCCCTGCCTCCTATAAAGGCTGGGCCTTTGCTGCGGAGCACGGCTCGTGGAACAAATCCAAGCGTGCGGGCTACGAAGTGATCGCCGTGCCGATGGAGAACGGCAAGGCAACGGGCGAGTATCAGGACTTCCTGACCGGCTTTGTCACCCCGGACGGCAATGTGTGGGGCAGGCCGGTGGGCGTGACGTTCGCGAATGATGGCTCGCTATTCGTCACCGACGATGGATCGAATTCGGTGTGGCACGTCAGCTACGCCGGAGCGAAGCAGCAGGCGGGCATGTAGTCTTGTCAGCACTTCAACCAGAGGCGTCCGGAAGATTCGGACGCCTTTGTTGCTGGTCAATCTGACGCGTTGAAGCCAGATGCGTGTAAGCGATAAGTTGTTGCAGTTGAAAAAGAGGCGTTATGAATCGATCGGCGGAAGCGCAAATTGTGGATGCGGAAGAACGACTCAGAACTGCAATGCTTCATTCGGATGTAAGTGCTTTAGACCAGTTATTGGCTCCCGAGTTAATCTTCACAGATCACCTCGGGCAGTTGTTGGGCAAGGAGAATGATCTTGCAGCTTACCGGTCAGGAACGCTCAAGGTGAAGGAGCTGAAACCTTCAGAGCAGCGGGTTCGACTCCATGGTGACGTAGCCATCGTCTCGGTACGGATGCAATTGTCAGGCACGTATGATGGCAACCCGGCAAATGGCGATTTCCGTTTCACGCGAGTTTGGGCGCTCTCTCCTCAGAAGACTTGGCATGTAGTAGCCGCCCATGCGGGCATCGTAGCCTGAGCGAAACTTCGTCCTGCAATCATCCTCCGAACGGCGATCAGCGCTGGCTCTTGCGTCCCGCCGCGACATCTGCGTTGAATCCCGCAGAGCCGCCACGCGGCACGCTCAGCGATTTCCACTGCTCCGATTTCAGATGCTTCGCCAGAAATACAATCTGGCCTACGTGATAGCTGTAGTGCGCGATCTGCCGGTTGATGGCCTGCACTACCGAGTGGCGCTCGCCGCGGATGAAGGTCTCGCGGGCGACGTCCGCATCCGTCAGTGGAGCGAGCGCGGCGAACATGCAATCCCACCCCGCGTTCCAGAGCGCCATCAACTCGGCGCGCGTTGCCGGTGGCGCTTCGAACTCTGTATCGCGGCAGCGGTCCGGCTTCTCGCCATCGGCTTCGGGAAAGCCGGTCCAGCGCGAGCGCATATTCCCCGCCATGTGCTTCACGATCTGCGCAATGCAGTTCATCTCCGGGTCGAGTGCGGCGGTCAAGTCGGCATCGGAGACCTGCGCGATGGCCGCCTCGCCGAGCCGGCGGTAATGGGTAAAGAGCGGACGCACATCGTCGAGGTAGCTGGTGGTGAATTGGAGTGCCATGCCTCCCGATATACCATGCGGCCATGCGCAAGGCCACACTGCTGTCGCTCGTTGTCACACTTTTCGCCGCCCTTCATGCACCCGCACAGAACGTTGCTTCGGATCCTCTGCTGAAACAGGTGGAAGGGATCGCCGCCCAGCATCACGGCCAGGTTTCGGTTTTCGCCAAAGACCTGAAGACCGGCCAGACTATCGCAGTGAAAGCCGATGAGCCGGTGCAGACCGCGAGCGTCATCAAGCTCGCGATCCTCTACGAAGCGATGGAGCAGATCCGCGCCGGCAAAACGCACTGGAATGACAAGGTGACGCTGACCAAGGAGAACCAGACCAGCGGCTCCGGCGTGCTCGGCTTCTTCGATACCCCCATAACGCTCACGTTGAAGGACGTGCTCTCCATGATGGTGATCACGAGCGACAACACCGCGACGAATGTGGCCATCGACAAGATCGGGCTCGACGCGGTGAACGCCGAGATGGGCCGCCTGGGGCTGAAGAACACCTGGCTCTACAAGAAGATCGGCAAGCCCGCCAACTACGCGATGCCGGCCGATCAGAAGAAGTTCGGCCTGGGCAAGACTACGGCACACGAGATGGCAACGCTGATGGAGCGCATCGTGACCTGCCACCTCGGTGATGGCAACACTGCGCCCACAGAAACCGACCGCGCCATCTGCGGCGTCACGCTGCACATGCTGCGCTCGCAGTTTTATCGCGACGGCGTGCCGCGCTATCTGGAACCGGTGGACAGCTCTGAGGAAGGCTCTGCCATCGCGAACAAGACCGGCGCGCTCGATGAGGTGCGCAACGATGTCGATGCGATCGCGACCAAGAACGGCCTGCTGATCCTGTCGATCTTCACCTGGGACAACAAGGACCAGAGCTGGACCGACGACAACGAGGCGTATCTGACGACGGCGAAGATCGCGAAGGTGATCGTGAACGCGTGGGCGCCCGATGGACAGGATGTGAAGGCCTTCGAGATAGCTAAGTAGCTGTTAGCTGAGTAGCGGTTAGCGAAGAGGCGGTCGGCGCAAAAGCGGTTAGCGAGTATGACCGCGTGGGCCGAAGGCCCGCTGCCCGGGTTTCTAGCCAGCCGCTTCGCGGCTTTCTACTGGTCGATCCGGCTGCGCGTTGTACAGCTGCTCCACTCGCGCCAGCGTGTCGATCTCTTCGACCGGCTTGTCATCGCGAATGCGCAGGATGCGCGGGAAGCGCATCGCGAACCCGCTGGCGTGGCGGTCGGAGCGCATCAGGTTGTTGAAGGCTACTTCGAGGATGACGGTTGGCTCAACCGTGCGCCACCCGCCGAAGTCCTCGATGGTGTGCTCATGGAAGTATCGGGAGAGATGCGCGATCTCCGCGTCGGTCAAGCCGGAATACGCCTTGCCGACATTCTTCAGCGTGTCGCCGTCGCGCACAGCGAAGGTGTAATCGCTCAGCGTGCCGGCGCGCTTGCCGTGTCCATATTCGGCTGAGGTGACAACGACATCGAGCGTGGCCAGTTCGCGCTTCAGCTTGAGCCACGCGAGCCCGCGCCGGCCCGGCTGGTAGAGGCTGGCCGCCGCCTTCAGCATCACGCCTTCATTGCCGCGTGCCCGCGCATCGACGTATGCCTGCTCCAGTTGCTCTGCGCTGGAAAGCCGCGCGATGGGCGCGAGCACAAGACGCGCGAAGGCACTCTCGCCTGGCTCGAACGCGGCGTCTGGCTCGGCAAAGAGCGCTCCCTGGCTGCGTGTGCGGACTCCGCTTCGCTCGGCGTGTTGCTGACGACCGTGTGCGGTGCTTGCGCAGCGCAGACCTGTTCCAGCAGGTCCCGCCGCACAGCGAGTGGCTGCTCCAGCAGCAGCGACTCGCCGCGATACAACAGATCGAATGCCATGAAGACGACGGGCGTCTGCCGGCGCATCGCTGCCGTCACACGCTTGCGACCGATGCGGTTCTGCAGGGACGAGAACGGCAGCGCGCGCTTTGCTCGGTTGCCGCAGGATCGGTGTTCCATGCCAGGATTTCGCCGTCGAGAATCAGCGGCTCGGTAACCTTCGCGAATGCTTCCGTAAGTTCGGGATAGCTGTGCGTCATGTCATCGCGCGAGCGTGAGAAGAGCGCCACACGGCCGGGCTGCGTGGGATCTCCGCAATGCAGCTGACAGCGGATGCCATCGAACTTGTCTTGTACGTGTGCCTGCGTCAGCGCTGGCGGATTATGGGCCTCTGACAGTGAGGAATCCACTGCGCCAGGCGGGACGTCCCATCCTGCCGCAGGCAGGGTGGAAATATTTGGCGCGCCCTCGCTTGTACCCTCTGTCTCCGGAGTCAGCTCGGCGCTACCCTCGCCTTTCTGCTCCGCGCGTACCCCTTCTGCAAAGCGCGCCATCGCCTCTTCGACCGAATCGACCGGGCTCGCCAGCATGAAGCCGAGTGGATGAAAGAGCCGCATGCGCGCCTCATGCAGCCGGTCGGCTTCGGCCAGCCGCACCACTTCGCTCAGATCGCCGAGCAGCATCACGGCGCGACGCACGGCGGTCAGCTCACGCTCTGTCGCGACCGCGATCGCCTCTTCCACCTGCGCCTGCTTCACGCCGATGCGCATATCGCCCAGCATCAGCTTGATGAGGTACTTCGCCTCCAGCGGCGTGGCGCGTGCAAGCAGATCGCGCAGCAGCCCCTGCCGCCGTTCCGTGCTCCCTGCGGCACCCTGCACCGCAGCCATGCCCGCAAAGCTTGCGGCGACATCCTCGATGGAGAGGGTCGCCGGCGCCAATTCCTGACCCGCCGAGAGCAGATCGAAGGCCGCTGACCCCAGGTCGCCATGCCTGCGATAGGCAGCCTGCATTGCCGTGTCGCTCGCCTGCGTGCGCTCCCTGACCACCTGCCACAGGCTCGCCCCACCCACGCTGAGCTGACGGCCATCAGCCTCCGCGAATGGCGTGCCGGAGAGATAGAGCGCTGCGTGCGCCGCCGCCTCTACCGGCAGCTCGCGCAGGTAGTCGGCCATCCAGGCGCGCTTTTCCAGCTTCTTCGTGGTTCCGGCCAGCCGCTCACATAGCTCCGCCCATGGCTCCAGCTCTGTCATATCTCAGGATCTTCGCAGAAGCGATCGCGCGTGATTATCGTGAGTATGTTGACCCTGCGCGCCGCAGGCGCCTTTGCCTGGACGGCCAGTCCCAAACGTTGTAGATGCATCCAGCGCCCGCCCGCGATACTCTAATAGCAGCAATGTCGCGGCTTATCCACTTCCCGGGCACTCTCCTCTAGCGGCTCCCGCCGCTATCGCCCTGCTGCGTCGTATCCCATATTCGAATTGATCTACACCGGCCCCCATGGCCGAGGAGACTCCCGATGTTTGAACGCCTGGAGCAGATTGCCGCCCGCTACGAAGAGCTGGGCCGCGAGATGGCCTCTGACGAGGTCGTCAACGATCACGAGCGCTACCAGAAGGTCGCCAAGCAGCACCGCGACCTGCAGTCCGTGGTCGACACCTTTCGCGACTATCAGCGGACCAAGCAAGGCATCGCCGATTCCCAACTCATGCTCGCGGAGACCGATCCCGAGATTCGCGCCATGGCGCAGGACGAACTGACGCAGCTCGAAGAGCGCCTGCCCAAGATCGAAGAAGACCTGAAGCTGAAGCTGCTGCCCAAGGACCCGAACGACGAGAAGAACGTCATCCTCGAGATACGTGCCGGCACCGGTGGCGATGAGGCCTCGCTCTTTGCGGCGGAGATCTTCCGGATGTATTCGCGCTTCGCGGAGCAGCATCGCTGGAAGGTGGAAGTGCTGTCGTCCTCCGAGTCCGGCATCGGCGGATTGAAGGAAGTCATCGCCATCATCGAAGGCGACCGTGTCTACTCGCAGCTCAAGTACGAATCCGGCGTGCACCGCGTGCAGCGGGTGCCGGCCACGGAGACGCAGGGCCGCGTGCATACCTCCGCTGTCACTGTCGCGGTGCTGCCCGAAGCGGAAGACGTGGACATCAAGATCGAAGCGAAGGATCTGCGCATCGACACCTTCTGCTCGTCGGGTCCGGGCGGCCAGTCGGTGAACACCACCTACTCCGCTGTGCGCATTACGCATTTGCCGACCGGGACGGTGGTGAGCTGCCAGGACGAGAAGTCGCAGATCAAGAATCGCGAGAAGGGCATGCGCGTGCTGCGTGCGCGCCTCTACGAAGTGGAGCAGGAGAAGCAGCAGGCCGCCCTCGCGCAGGAGCGCAAGCAGCAGGTGGGCTCCGGCGACCGCTCGGAGAAGATTCGCACCTACAACTTCCCGCAGAACCGCCTCACCGACCACCGCATCGGCCTGACGCTGCACCAGCTCGCCGAAATCATGGAGGGCAGGCTGCAGCCGGTGATCGATGCGGTGGTGGCATACTTCCAGGCCGAGCGCCTGAAGGCGGAGACGGCGAACATCGCCTGACCATTGCCGCCCACCAGGGCGACGCAAACTGCTCTTTCCATTTGCCTTACGCCATTGCTTCGGCGAAGGATGCAACGCCGCGCGCCGCGCCGGAATCGAACGACGGAGCACAGGAGATTCTATGAAACCAATCCTCAGAACCGTAGCTCTCTGCACCCTCGCGATGACGCTCACCGGCGGCATGGCATTCGCCCAGGATCATCATGACGACCATCCGGACCAGCGTGACAACCATCACTACGTGCACCACGATGAGTGGAAGAAAGGCGCCCGCATGAACCACGATGACTGGAATCGCGGCGAGCGCGTCGACTATCGCCAGTACCATCTGCACGCGCCGCGGCGCGGCTATGAGTGGCGCGAAGTGGACGGCAACTACGTGATGGCCGCTGTCGCCACCGGAGTCATTGCCTCTGTCGTTGCTGCATCGGCCGCTCACTAATTTCCTGAAGATGCCGGCAGCCGTATCCGCGTGTGGCCTTGTTCCGAGGAGGGCCACACTGACTCTTCATCGCAGTGCGCCGTTCCTGCAACCACCCGAAGCATCGCGATTGCCCCCTTTCACCCGCAACGAGAGCGCGATGGCTATTTGCGATCGCACTCGATTGACGAGAAGATAGGCCTCGATGCATCGATCCCTGCTCTGCCTCGCCGCCCTTGCCATCACCGTCTCTGCGCAAGCTCCACTTCCGCCGCCGCTGTCTTATGACTGTCAACGTGCGAAGACGCCCATTCGCATCGACGGCAAGCTCGATGAGCCGGCATGGAAGAACGCGAAGTGGACCTCCGACTTCGTCGACATTGAAGGTCCCGCGAAGCCCACGCCGCGTTTCCGCACGCGCGCGAAGATGCTGTGGGACGACAAGTATCTCTACATCGCGGCCGAGCTTGAAGAACCAAATGTCACCGGCACGCTGACCAAGCACGACTCCGTCATCTTCAAAGACAACGACTTCGAAGTCTTCATCAAGCCGCTGCCGGAGACAGCGAGCTACTACGAGTTCGAGATGAATGCGCTCAATACCGGCTGGGATCTCTTCCTGCCCAAGCCGTACAGCCAGGGCGGCAAGCCGACAACGGCTGGGACATCGTGGGACTGAAAACGGCGGTGGCGATCCAGGGCACACTGAATCATCCCGGCGACACCGACCGCGGCTGGACGCTGGAGATCGCGTATCCGCTGAACGCATTCAACTCGCGCCAGCAGGTGCCGCTACCCAGAGCAGGCACGGTGTGGCGCATCAACTTCAGCCGCGTCGAGTGGACGCCCGGCAACCCGAAGGAAGACAACTGGGTCTGGTCACCGCAGGGCGTCATCGACATGCACGTGCCCGACCGCTGGGGCTACCTGCACTTCCGCTAGCCTTCTTGACTGCCCCCAGATCCGTTTCCTCATTGCCATCTTGGGTTGAACCATATCCGGCACACACAACACATTCACTATTTGTAACTCAATCCCTACGGACGAGAGGGCGGAAGGCCGAGTTCCGCATCGTATGTCTTTCTCCGTCATCATTATCTGCATGGCCACGACCACGAACACATACCAGGCACTCGCAAACCCCATCTGGCAGGCCGCCACTACGCGCCAACGCCACCTTGCGTATGGCGAGGGCCCGGTCCGCCGGTATTATCGCGAGGTGGTCCCGCTAGCGGGGCTCGAAAATCACTCAGCCGATGCGGTAGCCGCGCTCACCGCGTTGGTCTCGCCCGGCGAGCACGTATGGCTCTTCGAAGCGCCGCCTCATCTCGATCCCGAACAATGGCGCGAAACCAAGCGGATCCCCGGCTTCCAGATGGTCTGCGGCGGGCTGACGCCCGAGGCTCGAAGAGCGGGCGAGCCTAAGTCCGTCATGCTCGATCCAAAAGCCGACGCTGCGGCGATGAACGCGCTGAAGGCGGTCGCCTTCCCTGGCTTCTTCGGCATGCGGACGGCGGAGATGGGCCGCTATCGCGGCATTTACGTGGATGGCGAGCTGGTGGCGATGGCCGGCGAGCGGCTTGCCGTTCCTGGCCACCGCGAGGTGAGCGCCATCTGTACGCACCCTGCGCATCTCGGCCGCGGCTACGCGCAGCAGCTCACGCGCGAGGCAACCGCCGCCATTCTTGACGATGGCGAAATTGCCTTCCTGCACGTAGCAGACGGCAACGGGGCTGCGATCCACATCTACGAGCAGCTCGGTTTCCGGCGTTCCGCCGATGCACTCTTCGTCCAACTGGAGCGGCTCGGAGAATAGCCGTGACCGCAAAATGAAGAGGGCCGGTGATCGAAATCACCGGCCCCTGGTTTGTTTTGGCTGATCCTTACGCCGGTACTGCCGCTTTATTGGACACAGTAGCAGTTACCTTGTAGCGCTTCATGGTGATGGCGAGCTTGCGCTCGATTCTCCTCACCTCGTTGCGCTCCTCGGGCAGCGCGAAGGTATGCGCCGTCCCGGAGCGCGATGCACGCCCGGTGCGGCCCACGCGGTGGACGAAGTCCTCCGCTTCCTTGGGCAGATCGTAGTTGACGACGTGCGCCACGTGCGGCACGTCGATGCCGCGCGCTGCCACATCGGTCGCCACCAGCACTCGGTTCGCGCCGTCGGCAAAGCCCTTCAGCGCAGCAACGCGCTGCGCCTGGGTGCGGTCGCCGTGGATGCGCGCCGCGTTATGGCCCACGCGGCTAAGCCGGTTCGCCAGCCGATCCGCGCCGTGCTTGGTGCGAGTGAAGACCAGGAAGCTGCCCTCATGCTTGCTGAGCAGGTGCTCCAGCAGCTCGGACTTCTTCTCCTTCGTGACCTCGAACATCTGCAACGCAACGTTCTCCGCCGGCTTCAGCTCGGTCGAGATGTCGATGCGCGCCGGATTCTTGAGATACTCACGCGTGACCTCCCGCATCTCGGTATTCAGCGTGGCGGAGTAGCAGAGTGTCTGCCGTTCCGCGCGCAGCTTGCTCACGATGCGCTTGATCGACGGCTTGAAGCCCATGTCGAGCATGCGATCGCACTCGTCGAGTACCAGCACTTCCACGCCATCCAGCTTGACCAGCTTGCGGTCGATGAAGTCTTCGAGGCGTCCCGGCGTCGCGACGACGATACGCACGCCACGGCGCAGCGCTTCAAGCTGCGGCCCTTCGGCGAGACCGCCGACCACCAGCGCCGCGCGCATGCGGCCTTCCGGCATCAACTGCCGGTAGACCTTCTCCACCTGCATGGCAAGCTCGCGGGTGGGCAGCAGGATGAGGGCTCCAATCTGTACCCGGTCCTGTTTGCCCTGCACTTTTTGCGTGCGCTCCGCCTTTTGCAGACGCTCGATGATGGGCAGCATGAAGCTGAGGGTTTTGCCGGTACCGGTCTGTGCCGTGGCCAGGACATCGCGGCCTTCGAGGGCAGGAGGAATCGCCAACGCCTGCACAGGCGTGGGGACAACAAAGTTCAGTGCCGCGAGGCGCTTCTGCAGCTCGGGCGAAAGAGTCAATTCAGTAAATAATTTCAACTTGGGTTCCTATGCATCGCCGGATACACGTCATGTGTAGCCGCGATGTGCGACATGCGCTGCTCGCCTGGCATCCGATCGTGTGTCGCTCTTGCAGGTATGTTCGGCCTGTAGGAACGGTCGGGGCGGCGCGCTGTTCTTTTTTGTACGTAGGGGAAAAACGGTGGGACTTCTGGATGTTGCCGACTGGCTACTTCTTCTGCCAGCCTCCGCTCTTGCCGCACGATCCTTGCGTCCTGGAAGTGACGGCGCTGTCGCGACTGCGCTTCCCAGACTCCATCCACTCGACACGCGGTAGATGACAACGCTTCAGGTTCGGGCTGGAGGCTCTCACCGGAGAGCCGCAGGCCAGCATACTGGCCGCATTCGGGATGCGATCTAGCATCACCCTTGCGAAGCGTTGATGTCAGTATAGCATTCATTCGGCATGACCTCGCTCGATGCAGCACTCCACGAAGGTGCTATAGGACTATCACCCGGCGCGACCGCGCGCCGCGATGCTGAGCTTCTGCTGCTGCACGTCACCGGCCTCACGCGTGCGGAGTTGATGACGCACCCGAGCCGCGAGCTGAGCGAATCCCAGATGAGCGCTTACCGCGCCGCCATCGCGCGCCGCAAGCAACATGAGCCGGTGCAGTACATTACCGGGACGCAGGAGTTCTACGGGCGCAGCTTCGCCGTGACACCCGCAGTCCTGATCCCGCGGCCGGAGACCGAGCATCTGGTGGAATCCGTGCTCGCCCTGCACCCAGCGCCGAAGCGGATTCTCGACATCGGCACCGGCTCCGGCATCCTGGCGATTACGCTCGCGCTGGAGCTTCCAAATGCAACCGTCACTGCGACTGATATCTCCGCCACAGCACTGGCGGTCGCGCGGCAGAATGCACGGTCTCCGGGGGCGAACCGCGTGCGGTTTGTCGAGTCGGATCTGTTCGCGGCCGTTGCCGACGAACGCTTTGACTGCATCGTCGCGAACCCGCCGTATGTGGCGACGGACGAGGTGTTGGAGCCGCAGGTGCGCGACTATGAGCCGGTAACGGCGCTCTATGCGGGGGAGGATGGGCTGGCGGTTTACCGGCGACTCATTCCACAGGCCTTCGAGCACCTGGAAGCCGGCGGTCACCTTCTGGTCGAGATCGGCCATGGCCAGCGCGATGCCGTCGCCCGGCTGCTTCGCACCGGTAGCTTTGAAGGCATCCAGTTCATCGACGATCTGCAGGGTATCCCGCGCGTCGCCAGCGCCAGAAAGCCACTAGCGTAGAATGGAGTTACATTCTCGCCTGAATAGATCGAGCACACTTCCCGCGACATCTGCTCAGCGCCCTACGCAACAAAGCATTTTCGCTACACACGTGGTCTGCAGCGGTTCGATCGGCGTGGCCTTTCCTTAAAGAAAGGACACATAAGCGGTCAATCAGCCGTCCACACCCATAGCGAAAATGCTTCAGGCCGAGGAGGCCCACCCTGCGTTCCTCACTCGTTTACGCCGCAAGCCGAGAGATTCCCAACCGCTTCCAGCTATGCCAGACCATCAGCAAGGCTGCACGCGTGCTGCACCTGGCCAGCCACCCCACCGAGAGCACCATCAACCGGGTGCTGCAGAACATCTCTCACCCTGCGTCAGAATTGGAAACAAAGGTCCCGGAAGTCGCTGTGTAGCGAAGAAGGGGTGAGAGCCGGTTCGCTCTCACCCTTGCTAACTGTCCCATCCCTCCCAAAACTCTGCGCCGATACGCCTTCGGCCCTCGACGAGTCCCTCTCGTCAGCACCAGTCAATCCCGATCACCGCTCACCAGAGAATCCGCGTTGCCGCCGACCGCGCCTCCTATCTCGCAGCAGTGCAGATAAGCAGCCAGAGCTTTGTAAAACTGTCACGGTGACAGGCCAAAATTTCGTTCAAGGCGTGACTCCTCTGCTTCCACCCGAATGTTTTTAGAGGATTCATCGAAGCTTCATTCGCAGCAGCGGCAGTGGCGTTATAGATAGGCCAGTTTTCCAAAATCCCATGCTCGCGAAGGGACCTCCCCCGATGGCCTCGAAACGATTTGTGTCTCTATGCCTCTCACTCCTCTGCGGAGTGGCTGGCGCTCAAAGTGTTCCCCACTCCTCACATGTCTGGATAATCACCGAAGAGAATCACAGCTTTGAAGATGTAGTCGGCAATTCCCAGATGCCGTACTACAACGAGCTCATCCGCCAGTATGGTCTGGCGACACAGTTCTACGCCGATCAACATAGTTCGCTGCCGGCGCTGATGTGGCTGGTTGCAGGCGCCGCCATCGAGCCCAACAACGACACGACATCGTGCCATCACACTGAGGACAATGTCGTGCGCGAGCTGTTGAAGCATGGCTACACATGGCGGTCATACCAGGTAAACATGCCCTACGCCGGATTCCAGGGCCTCTATGGTGGCACGGACAACCTCTACTATCGCCGGCACAATCCGCTGATCGATTTTTCGGACGTCTGCCCGGGCACCGGACAGGACACAAAGAGTGTTCCGTTTTCCCAGATGGCCGCGGACTTTGCGGAGGACAAGACCGCGAACTACTCCTACATCACGCCAGACAGCGATGAGGATGCGCACAACGGCACGCTCCAGGAGGCCGACGAGTGGCTACAGGAAAATGTGCCCGCCATTCTTGATCGTCCGGAGTTTCAGCCCGGCGGCGACGGCATTCTCTTCGTCGCGTGGGACGAGGGAAATCTCGGCACCGACAATCGCTGCTCATCGAAGGTCTCGCAGGGCTGCGGCGGCCGCCTGGCGACGCTCGTCATCGGTCCGCAGGTCAAGCACGGCTATCAGTCCACCACCACCTACCACAGTGAAAATATATTGAAGACAGTATGTGTTGCGATGGGCCTGGCTACCTGTCCCGCCGCGGCGCAGAATGCCGCGACCATGGCGGAGTTCTTCACCACTGATTCGGCTGCTGCCCCCAGTCCATCGAACGGCGTCGTCATTGCCAGCCCCGGCAACGGCGCGACGATCGCCGGCGCGGTGCATCTGATCGCGTCCGCCTCTGAGGACCAGACCGTGAAACAGACGCAGGTTTGGGACAACGGAACAAAGCTCGGGTATTACGGCAGTGAGATCAATACGACCTATAGCCTGTCTCCCGGCACGCACGCCACGACGGTGCTCGATCTGAATTCTTCGTACCGAGTGATTCATCAATCGACGGTGAAGTACACAGTGCAGGCACCTGTCGACGGCGTGCAAGTGGTTTCGCCAACCCCCGGCGAAACCGTCACACCGACAGTGCACATCGTAGGCTACGCAACCGAGGCGGTACCCATCCACCAAATGCAGGTCTGGGATAACGGAGTGAAGCTTGGGTGGTATGCCGAGGCGAGTGTGAATCAGTACTTCTCACTTTCGCCCGGTTCGCACATCGTGACGATACTGGACCTGGACAAGAACAATAGCGTTCTGCACAAGTCGAGCGTGTCCTACACCGTGCAATAGCGACAAAGCGATCCACTCATCCAAAAGAGTGGGGCCGCCGAAGCGACCCCACTCACAACACAAGCTGCCCCAGGTTTCTGGTTTGAGACCTGGGGCATCACAGCGGTTTACCGCCTCGCACCCACCGCCTGCACTGCCGGCTCGCCTGCCTGCCGGCTCGCCACCTCGAACTTGAGCCGGTTGTTCAGCGGATCGGCGTCCACCTTCACGTGATCGCCGTGCAGCACCTCGCCATCCAGAATTTTGATCGCCAGCGGGTCCTGGATCAGTCGCTGGATCGCGCGCTTCAGCGGCCGCGCACCGTAGGCGCGATCGTAGCCGGTCATCAGCAACTGGTGGCGTGCGCCGTCGGTCAGCTCCAGCGTGATCTTGCGATCCGCCAGCAGCTTCTTCAGGTCGACCAGCCGCAGGTCGACGATGTGGCTCAACTGCTCCTCGCCCAGCGGACGGAAGATGACGATATCGTCCACGCGGTTGAGAAACTCCGGACGGAAGCTCTGCTTCAGCACCTCCATCACCTGCTCCCGCGCCATATCGAAAGCCGCTTCGTCGGTTAACGCTTCGGCATTCAGCATCTGCGCGCCCAGGTTCGAGGTCATGATGAGCACGGTGTTTTTGAAGTCGACGGTGCGGCCCTTCGCGTCGGTCAAGCGGCCATCGTCCAGCACCTGCAGCAGGATGTTGAAGACATCCGGATGCGCCTTCTCGATCTCGTCAAAGAGCACGACTGCGTACGGCCGGCGGCGGATCGCTTCGGTGAGCTGCCCACCTTCGTCGAAGCCGATGTAGCCGGGAGGCGCGCCGATGAGCCGCGCCACCGCGTGCTTCTCCATGTACTCGCTCATGTCGATGCGCACCATGGCCTGCTCGTCGTCGAAAAGGAATTCGGCGAGAGCGCGTGCGGTTTCCGTCTTGCCCACGCCCGTCGGTCCGAGAAAGATGAAGCTGCCGATGGGCCGCTTGGGATCGCTCAGGCCGGCGCGCGAGCGGCGAATGGCATTTGCCACCGTTTCCAGCGCGAGGTCCTGACCGATCACACGCGCGCGCAGACGCGACTCCATCTGGACCAGCTTGGACACCTCGCCTTCCAGCATCTTCGAGATCGGGATGCCGGTCCACTTGCTGACGATGGCAGCGATATCTTCCTCGTCCACCTCTTCTTTCAGCATGCGCTTGCGCGTGCCGGACTTGGCCGCGCTGGTTTCCGCGTCCTGCTCGGCGTTGAGGCGGCGCAGCTCGGTTTCTGCTTTCGGCAGCTCGCCGTACTGAATGGCGGCAGAACGCTCGAGGTTGCCCTTGCGGGTCTGCTCTTCCATCTCGAAGCGAAGCTTTTCGATCCGCTCCTTGAGTTCGCTGACACGCGTGATGGCCTCACGCTCCGTCTGCCAGCGGGCACGCAGGCCGGTGGCGCGCTCCTTGATTGCGGCCAGTTCGCGCTCGACGACCTGCAGGCGCTCCTTCGAATTTGGATCCGTTTCGCGCTTGAGCGCAGCCTTCTCGATTTCGAGCGAGGTGGCCTCGCGGTCCAGCGCGTCAATCTCCTCCGGCACCGAGCCGATCTGGATCGCGAGCGACGCCGCGGCTTCGTCCACCAGGTCGATGGCCTTATCCGGCAGGAAGCGATCAGAAATGTAACGGTGACTGAGCGTTGCCGCGGCCACGATGGCCGAGTCCTTGATGCGCACCTTGTGGTGCGCCTCGTAGCGCTCCTTCAAACCGCGCAGGATGGCGATCGTATCCTCGACGTTCGGCTCGCCCACGTAGACGATCTGGAAGCGCCGCTCCAGCGCCGCGTCTTTCTCGATGTACTTGCGGTACTCATTCAGCGTGGTTGCACCGATGGCCCGCAGCTCCCCGCGTGCCAGCGCCGGCTTCAGCATGTTGCTGGCGTCGATGGCGCCTTCCGCTGCGCCCGCGCCGACCAGCGTATGGAGCTCGTCGATGAACAGGATGATCTCGCCGTTCGAGTCTTCGATCTCTTTGAGAACAGCCTTCAGGCGGTCTTCAAACTCGCCGCGATATTTTGCGCCGGCGAGCATGGAGCCGAGATCGAGCGAGATCACACGCTTGTCGCGCAGCACTTCCGGGACGTCGCCGGAGACGATGCGACGGGCGAGCCCCTCGACGATGGCGGTTTTGCCAACGCCAGGCTCGCCGATCAGCACCGGATTATTTTTGGTGCGGCGGCTCAGCACCTGGATGACGCGGCGGATCTCTTCGTCGCGACCGATCACCGGATCTAGCTTGCCGCGTCGCGCGAGGGCCGTGAGGTCCTTGGCGAATTTTTCCAGCGCCTGGAACTTCGACTCGGGATTCTGGTCGGTGACTCGCTGATTGCCGCGCACACTGCTCAGCGCCTGCAGGATGGACGCATGCGTCGCACCCAGCGAGGCCAGCAGCTCGCGCGCCGGATCGTTCTTCTGCTCGGTCAAGGCCAGCAGCAGATGTTCGGTCGAAACGTACTCGTCCTTGAAGTCGGCCGCTTCCTTGAAGGCGCGGTCCAGCACCTTCTGCATCGCGTTGGAGAGGCCGGGCTGCGAGCTGGCGCCGCCCACCTTCGGCAGCTTGCTCAGCGCGTCGTTTGCGCGCGCCAGCAACTGCTCGGTCGGCACGCCGACCTTCTGCAGCACCGGCACAATGATGCCGTCCTTGTCTTCGAGCAGCGCCGCGAGCATGTGCATCGGCGTCAGCTCGGGATTGCCGTGCTCGAGCGCGAGGTTGGTCGCTGCCTGCACCGCCTCCTGCGACTTGACCGTAAATTTGTCCCACCGAATTGCCATATTGCTTCCTCACCTGCCTCAGAAGAGAGAAGACCAGAGACTCCTCTCCCAATCGTGCTCCAAAGTGCATCCAAAGGCCACTTTCGAGACCAAAATCACATCCATACACGACCGCGGAAGAGCGCAGATCACGCCCTTCCGCGGTCAAAGCCAGCCATTCCAACTTGAATTACGCCGTCTTTGCGGTCTCGACCTGCTTGCGCTCCGTGGTCGCGGAGCCAACGCCGATCTTGATTTGACGGGGCTTGGCTTCCGCCTTCTTGGCAAACTCAAGCTGCAACACGCCTGCATCGTAGTTCGCTTTAACGTTCTCAGCATCGACGCTGTTCGGTAGCGTAAAGCTGCGAGCAAAGGTGCCGTAGCGGTGCTCGACGCGATGGAAGTTCTCCTGCTTCTCTTCGCTATCGAACTTGCGCTCCCCGCGAACGGTGAGGGTGCGGCCTTCGACCTGGATGTCGAGGTCGTCCTGCTTCACGCCGGGGACTTCGAGCTTGAGGACCAGCTTCTGGTCGTCCTCGTAAATGTCTACGGGGGGAGCGAAGCTGGCTGCGCTCAACGCCTCGTCGTCGGTCGTTCCGCGGCCATAGTCCTGAAACAGCGAGTTCAGGCGGCTCTGCAGCGAGACTACTTCACGAAATGGATCCCAACGAACAATTGCCATGTCACTTCTCCTTCGGTTGTCGGTTGATATCTGGGCCGGGAGAACGAGCTGCCGGCCTGCATTTGAATAGACGCTCGTTGTGAATTTTTGGTTGCATATTTTATGAGTGATATACGCTCATATTTTGATGACCCGCTAAATGGCTGATTCTCCGAACAATTTCCGCCATCTCACTCCTTATTTGGAGGACATCCATGAAGATTGTGCTGTATGGCGCCACAGGAAGAGCCGGCTCCCGCATTCTGACGGAGCTGGTGACGCGTGGCCATGAGGTGGTCGCCGTCGTCCGAAATCTGGACAAAGACCCGGACAAGCTGGCGCCCAACGACGGCATGACCGTCCAGCAGGGTGACCTCTCCAGGGTGGAGGGGATCGTAGAAGCGATCGGCGGCGCCCAGGCGGTGGTGAGCGCTTACGGCCCGCCGGCGGATAAGCCTGAGCAGATCATCGACGTGACGAAACGTGAGATCGCCGCAGTCCAGCAGGTGAGCGAGCAAGCCAGCTCGCCGGAGCACGCGCCGCGGCTGATCGTAGTGGGCGGCGCCGGCAGCCTGGAGGTCGCGCCGGGAGTGACGCTGTTGAGTGCGAAAGACTTTCCGGCCGAGTGGAAGCCGATTGCCGCAGGCGCACGAGAAGGCACTCGAGCTGCTGCAGGCAGTCGTCGATCGACTGGACGTATCTGAGTCCGTCGGCCTTGTTCGAGCCGGGGCAACGGACGGGCAAGTTTCGGCTGGGGCAGGATCAACTGCTGACGGCAGCCGATGGCAAGAGTTCCATTTCGATGGAGGACTACGCCATCGCACTGGTGGACGAGCTGGAGCAGCCGCAGCATCGCCGGCAGCGCTTCACCGTCGGGTACTAGGTGCTTGCCCGGGCAAAGGCGCCGGTGGCGGGATTTGCCATCCAGGCGGATGCGCCTGCGGCGCGTTTTGTGGGGTTCGCTTCCCTTTGGTCGCTCACGTTTGAGATTGTGGGTGACCGGCTTCATCCCTGTTCCAAAGGAGGAACATGGGGACCCGGCGCATCTTGCCAATCTGTTGTCGTAGTATGCGGCTGGATGGCTACTGAAAAGATGAAGGTCTTGGTGATCGGGGCGGGTGGGCGGGAGCACGCGATTGCGTGGGCTCTGGCGAAGTCGCCGCGCGTGGATGAGGTGGTGTGCGCGCCCGGCAATGCGGGCATTGCGAAGGTGGCGCGGTGCGTTCATGTGGATGTCGCCGACCTACATGCGCTGGTGGCACTGGTTTCCAGGGAGCAGCCGGGGCTGGTGGTCATCGGGCCGGAGCTGCCGCTCTCCCTCGGGTTGACGGACGAGCTCCTGCGGCGCGGCGTCCGGGTCTTTGGCCCAACCAAGGCTGCCGCCACGCTCGAGACGAGCAAAAGCTTTGCCAAGCGCTTTCTGCAGCGGCACAAACTGCCGACCGCGGCTTACGCCGTGATCAGCGAAGAGAGTGAGGCGGAGGATGTGCTTACCCACTTCCGCTTCCCGGTCGTCGTGAAGGCCGATGGACTCGCCGCGGGCAAGGGCGTGGTGATCGCGAAGACGAAAGAAGAGGCGCACGCCGCCATCGCAGGACTTTTTTCCGGGCAACTGCTGGGGACGCCGGAACACTCGGTGTTGATCGAAGAATTTCTGGATGGCGAAGAGCTTTCGTTCCTGGTGATCTCGGACGGGACGCATGCGGCGCCGCTCGCGGCGGCGCAGGATCACAAGCGGATAGGCGAAGGCGACACCGGACCCAACACCGGGGGCATGGGCGTGTATTCGACCGATGCCATGCTGTCACCGGAGCTGCGCGACTGGATCATGCACCACATCGTGCAGCCTACGCTGGACGGCATGCGCGCGGAGGATGCGCCATTCGTGGGCGTGCTGTATTGCGGGCTGATGATGACGGCGCGCGGCCCGATGGTGCTGGAGTTCAATGCGCGCTTCGGCGATCCGGAGACGCAGGCGATTCTCGTGCGACTGGAGTCCGATCTGCTGGACGCGATGGAGGCTGCCGTGGAAGGGCGTCTCTCCGAGACCGAGCTGCGCTGGAAGCCAGGCGCGTCCGCATGCGTGATTGCCAGCTCTGCCGGTTATCCGGGGCATTATCCGAAGGGACTGCCCATCACCGGCCTGGAACGCGCTGCGCTGATCCATGACGTGGAGGTCTTTCACTCCGGGACGGGGGAGAAGAGCGGCCAATTGGTGACCGCCGGCGGACGCGTCCTGGGCGCGACAGCGGTTGCTCCGGACCTGGAATGGGCGCTGGCGAAGGCTTATGAAGCGCTGGGGATGATCCACTTCGACGGCATCTACTATCGGCACGACATCGGCTATCGCGCGGTGAAAGAGGCGAAGTAAAGCTGCGACGACGGGCAATAATTTGACTCACTAGTCAACAGGCAACCCGGACCGGGAAACAAGTAATCCAGCCAGTGTCATATTCCATGTCCCGGAGGCCCCTTTGCGATTTCCTAAGCTCCATCTCCCCCTACTCCTCGTTTTCGTTTCCTTACCTTGCGTGCTGCCGGCAGCCACGGTCAGCTTCTCGCAGAAGACCGTCACTTTCCCCGATGAGGATTTTCCAACCGGAATAGTCGCTGACCTCAACAATGACGGTCGCGAAGACCTCATCTCCATGATCGGCGACATCCAGACCGGCGGAACAGGCGTATTTGTTGTGCGTCTTTCTAACGGTGACGGAACCTACGGATCACCAAAGCAATATGTTCTTCCCAACAACTCGGCCGGGTTTGGCATCGTCATCGGAGACTTTAACAATGATGGTTTCGCCGATATCGCCTTCGGCGGGGGAAACGATGCGCTGGGCGACGTCATTTTCATGTACCTCAACGATGGCAAGGGTAACTTCACACTGCATGGCACCATACCGACCCCGGGCGGGGGGGTGCCCACCGCCGCGGCGGCAGATTTCAACCATGACCGTCTCATGGACCTGGCCTATATCGCTAACGGTCAGTTGCATATCCTGTTCGGCGACGGAAAGGCCGGATTTACGCAAGGGCCGGTAACACCTGTCAACTCCGGCGGCGAGCCACTGCTGATTGGGGATTACGACGGCGACGGCATGGCAGATATCGCGTGGGGAGATTACGTCAACTACACCACCGCGACGGTGCTCTATGGAGACAATACCGGCCACTTTGTACCCAAGTATGTGACCGCTTCCGAAAAAGTGATCTTTACGACTGGCGACGTGAACAGCGATGGCAGAACCGACCTGATCGGGATCCCGGGACTGGAGAAGCACATCGACATTTTCTATGGAAACGCGGCGCGCACGTTCGCAAACCACACCACTGTCCCGCTGAAGGGCTGCGCGACGAACGCGGCCTCTACCGTTGATCTGGACGGCAACGGTATCAACGACCTGGTGGTCCAGGAGTCAAACTGCAGTACGACCGGAGGCGGACCTTTTTCGAATACCGTTGGCCTCCTGACACGGAACAGCAATGCGAGCTACAACCCGGAACAGACGATCTATACGGCAAACACGCAGTATGGTGGCATCGCGTACGGGCCGATCGTGCTGCGCGGTGACCGCAATTCCAAACCGGATATCGCCGTTGGGGTTTGCGCCGACGACGAATGTCTGGGGACAAACTTCCAGATCCTGCTGAACACGACCAGCGGCGGCTTCCCGACTTGCGCTCCGCCGGATGCGTTTGAGGGGATCAACGTGTGCTCGCCGACCGGGTCGCCAACGTCACCAGTCGCGTTCCACGTCGGCGCTGCCGGCCAGGTGCCGATGCGAAAGGTGGAGGTGTGGGTGGATGGCACGAAGGAGGTGGAACAGTTGGATGGCTTCTCTCACTACTCATTCCTCGACAAGAGCATCAGCCTGACGCCAGGCAGCCACAAGGTAACGATTTTCGCCGCGGGCTGGGATAACTGGCTCGAAGAGAAGACGTTCATGCTGAGCGTGAAGTAGGATCTGGCGCCCAGGCGGACGCGCCTGTGGCGCGCTTCGTGGGCTTCGCTTCCTTGGGTCGCTCACTTTCGAAGTCCCACATCTCCAAAGCGAGATGTGGGGCACCCCTTCTTTTCACCTACCCGAGGAGTGCGGCGCGATCACGCAGTATTGTTTGCCGACGTAGCCGGACCTGGGCGCCTGATCGAGATATACAAGCTTACCGTTGAAGTCTCTGGCCGCAGTGTTGGTGAATTGGATGTCCACAACCCTGGCTGAGCCGAGGGTGCGGCGTACGATGTGCTCCGGCAGACAGTGCATCTTCATGTCGCCGGGGCCACGTTTGAGCGCCACCCGGACCCTGGACCGAAGGTGCAGAACGTGGCGCACGCGGATCATGCGGGATGAGAGGTCCGGAGTGGCGAAGGAATCCTGTACGCCGAAGACGAGCACTCCAGCAGGCGTGAGGACTCTTACGAATTCGCGCAGATAGTTCTTCGCCAGGTGGCGAGGCACATGCTGGAGGACGATGTTGCTATAGACGAACGAGAAGCTCGCGTCACCGAACGGCAGCCGCACTGCCGAGCTGGCGACGTACCGGCAGTGCGGATACTGGTTGAGCGTCTCTGCCTGCCGGACCATCTCGTGCGAAATATCGACGCCGACGCAGGAGGCGAAACGCCGCGCTAAGGCCTGGGTGAGGCGGCCGACCCCGCAGCCGAAGTCCAAGGCTGCACCGGTGTAATCGGGCAGGTGGCCGATCGCAGCCAGATGGCTCATGACGGTCTCAATTTCGGCATCGCCGGTGGCCATGAACTCCGCGATATCCCACTTGCCGCCGGCCTTACTATCGTCGGTGAGGATGGCGCTGAGGGCATCTCGGCCAGCGAGACTTTCCCAGGCGTTCTTCAGATTATCGAGACTGCTCACGGGTGCCTGCACCTTTTACGGACAGCAAAACGCCGGGCATGGGCCCGGCGTTTGAGTCTGCCACCGAAGTCCACTGCGTTAGCTGGGCTGGATCGGCTCGTTCTTCGTCGCCGTGACGGTCGTGTCCTGCTTGGTGGTGGGCTCAGGGGTGCCCTTGATACCGTCCTTGAAGCCCTTCAGGCCCTCGCCCAGGCCTTTGCCCAGCTCCGGCAGCTTGCGCGGTCCGAAGACCAGCAGCGCAACGACCAGAACCAGGATGAGATGTGTTGGTGTCAGTAGCTCGCCCATAGTGGCATGTCCTTCCGCAGAATCTTCTCCGCCGCCTCATTGTCGCATACGCGTGCGGTGCCCTGCTTCTCCCATGGTACGCCTGTGGGACCGGCGGTGGATGTATGGCGACGAGAATTGACAAGCTGATGACAGGTCGATCAGCTGGGTCGGGACGAGGCCGCGGCGAGACGCTTCTCCACCAGGTGGTAGAAGGTGCTGAGATTCTCGGCCGCGCCGAGGGTAAGGCGGCGGTAGACCTTCATGGTGGGCCAGAGGCGGGAGCCGGCCACGTCGAGCGTGGGAATGACGGGTTCTGCCGGACCGGCCGAGACCTGACCGCTAGACTCATGACTGCCTGGGTAGGCGGCGAGGAGCCAGATGCCATTCCAGCGCCGGCGCAGGACCTCTCCAAAGTAGCTGCCCCAGAGGCGGGACTGAAAGTCGAGATCGACAGCAGCCTGGCCATCGACAATCCGTTCCAGTGCCGCGACCGAGGCCGGACTGTAGTCGAGCAGCGTGCGATGCTGCTGGCGCGCGAGCAGCACTGCCTCATCGGCATAGGCGCGGATCATCGCGTCGATGGAGGGGAAGTTCAGCGCTTCGAGTCTGGCCTTGCTGTCCAACATGCGAATGCTCTCAGAGTATCGGCTTCCGGTGTATCGCGCCGGACGATACGCCCACTGCCACGCCCGTCGTCGCGCCGGTTGCCGCGCTCTGACTCGCAAGGGGGCGACGAACGCATGTATTCTGCATGTGTCAGGAAGTGGAACCGTCGGAGTCATTGTCGCGCGGATCGGCCATTGCTGGGTCCTGCAACGCACGCTGGCTGATGTTCGCTGACGTCATTTGGGAGGCAGTCCGTTTTGTCCAAGTCTTTTCGTATGTGCAGGAGCATGGTTCTCCTGCTAGGCGGCGCGATGCTGGCCGCCACGGCATTTGCCCAGAGCACGGCACAGAACACCAGCCAGAATAGCCGCTCCACTCCACAAAAACTTCCTCCGCCGCCAACCATCGACACCAACGTCAACCAGAATGAGACGCTGTCGGCCGTCCGTTACGACAACAAATACGAGATCTACGGCGGACTGGGCTTCTCGCACTTCAAGGCCGGCCCGCAGCTTGCGGCAGGCGCGAACCTGGGCGGCTTCGACGTCCAGGGCATCTGGTGGCTGACCCGCCGGCTGGGCGCCACGGCGAACGTGCGCGGCTACTACGGGACGCAGGGCGTGAATCCGAATCCGTATGGAGTGAGTGGACCTTTTGTTTTCGAGCATATGTTTCTGGGCGGTGCGACCTACCGGCTGATCTCTCGTGAGCACGCGGCGCTGAACGCACATGGCATGGTGGGTGGGGCAGATGGTGTCTTCAGCCACGCACTGGGGAATGCGCCGGTGACCGGCGTTGCTTTGCAGCCGCGCGATGTTGGGATGTACAACGACGGGCTGGGGCTGGCGTCGACCATCGGCGGCTCGCTGGACCTGAACCGCTCCCCCAGGCTGGCGCTGCGCATCTCGCCAGACTGGATCATGACCCGGTATGCGGGCTACGGCACGCCGTCGGGTGTGCCTTCGTCCTTCGTCACGCGCAGCCAGAACGAATTCGCTATCTCGGTGGGAATTCTCTACCGGTTCAAGATGGGCAAAGGGCCGCGGCACCACTAGGACTGGCCCCTCACATCCGAATTAAGTGGCAGCAAAAAGGGACGGCTTGCGCCGTCCCTTTTCATATGCGGAGAAACTGCGCTAGACCAGGTCGAGTCCGGCGAAGAAGTAGCCGATCTCGAAGGCGGCGGTGTCTTCGGCGTCGGAGCCGTGGATGGCGTTTTCTTCGATGGAGCCGGCAAACTTCTTGCGGATGGTGCCCTCTTCGGCGTTGGCTGGATTGGTGGCGCCCATCAGCTTGCGGAGATCGGCGATAGCGTTCTCCTTCTCGAGCACGAGCGCGATGATGGAGCCCGAGGACATGAAGGTGGTGAGCGAGTCGAAGAAGGGCCGCTGCGCGTGGACGTGATAGAAGCCCTCGGCCTGCGACTTGGAGAGAAAGAGCTTCTTGACGCCGACAATCTTGAAGCCGGCCTTGTCGAATTCGGCGAGGATGGCGCCGGCGTAGCCTTTGCGCATGGCGTCCGGCTTGATGATGCTGAAGGTGCGTTGCGAGGACACTACGTTCTCCCTGATTTGCTATAGATAGAATTTGTTCAAGTGTATCGTGCAGGCGCGCGGACCAGTGTTTACAGGGTCCGCGCGGTGGTGTGCTTACGCCTTACCGGTCATGCTTTTCCAATGACTCGCGCGAGGGTTTCGCCGATTTCTGCTGGTGACTGCACGACGTGGATGCCGGCTTCTTTGAGTGCCTTCATCTTGTCGGCTGCGGTGCCCTGGCCGCCGGAGATGATGGCGCCGGCGTGGCCCATGCGGCGTCCGGGAGGCGCGGTCTGGCCGGCGATGAAGCCGACGACTGGCTTCTTCACGTGCGCCTTCACATAGGCCGCGGCGGTTTCTTCCGCGGTGCCGCCGATCTCGCCGATGAGGATGATGGACTCGGTCTGCGGATCTTCGTTGAGCAGCTTGAGTGCGTCGACGTGCGTGGTGCCGATGATGGGATCGCCGCCAATGCCGATGGCGGTGGACTGGCCGATGCCGCGCTGCGTGAGCTGATAGACGGCTTCGTAGGTGAGGGTGCCGGAGCGCGAGACGATGCCGACCGAGCCCTCCTTATGAATGCGGCCGGGCATGATGCCGATCTTCGCTTTGCCGGGTGAGATGACGCCGGGGCAGTTGGGGCCGATGAGCACTGATTTGGAGTGCTTGAGCTTCGACCAGACACGCACCATGTCGTTGACCGGAATGCCCTCGGTGATGCAGATGATGAGCGGCAGACCGGCGTCCTCGGCTTCGAGGATGGCGTCTGCGGCGAAGGGCGGCGGCACGAAGATGACGGTGGCGTTGGCGCCACTCTTCTCTACCGCGTCGGCAACCGTATTGAAGACTGGCCAGCCCTCGTGGGTGGTGCCGCCTTTGCCCGGCGTGACACCGCCGACGACCTTGGTCCCGTACTCGGCACAGCCCTTTGCATGGAAGGTTCCTTCTTTGCCGGTAATTCCCTGCACGATGAGGCGCGTATTTTTATCGACTAAAACGGCCATTAACGAGTTACTCCCTTCGCCGCATTCACTACCAGGTCGGCTGCATCCTTCATGGTTGAACCGACTTCGAAATTTAATCCGGATTCCTTCAGAATCTTGCGGCCCTCTTCCACGTTCGTGCCTTCCAAACGCAGAACGATGGGCAGCTTGACGCCGAGATTCTTCGCCGCAGCCACGACACCTTGCGCGAGAACGTCGACACGCAGGATTCCGCCGAAGATATTGATGAAGATCGCCTTCACGTTCGGGTCTGAGAGGAGGATGCCAAATGCCTGCTCGATCTGCTGCTGGTTTGCGCCGCCGCCGACATCGAGGAAGTTCGCGGGCGAGCCGCCGGCGTACTGGATGATGTCCATCGTCGCCATGGCGAGGCCGGCGCCGTTCACCATGCAGGCGATGTTGCCGTCGAGCTTGATGTAGTTGAGCGCATACTTGGAGGCTTCGACTTCGAGCGGATCTTCCTCAGCTACATCGCGCAGATCCTTGAGCTCCTTATGGCGGAACATCGCGTTGTCATCGAAGTTGATCTTGCAGTCGAGCGCGAGGAGCTTGTCGTCCTTGGTGGTGATGAAGGGATTGATCTCAAGCAATGATGCGTCGGTCTCGATGTAGACCTTGTAGAGGCCGGTCATGAACTTCACGGCTTCGTTGATCTGCGTAGGCTTGAGTCCAAGCTTGAATGCGAGATTGCGCGCCTGGTAGGGCTGAAAGCCGACGGTGGGGTCGATGTACTCCTTGTAGATGGCGTCGGGATCCTTCGCGGCAACCTCTTCGATCTCCATGCCGCCGGCCTGCGAGGCCATGAAGACGAGCTGTGCTTTGGCGCGATCGAGCACGATGCCGAGGTAGAGCTCGCGGTCGATGGGCGCAGTCTCTTCGATGAGCAGGCGCTGGACTTTCTGCCCCTGCGGACCCGTTTGGTGCGTGATGAGTTGCATGCCGAGAATCTTCTTTGCATACTCCTCGGCCTCGGTGAAGTTTTTCGCTACTTTGACGCCGCCACCTTTGCCGCGGCCGCCGGCATGGATCTGCGCCTTGACCACGACGCCTTTGGCGCCGTTGGTGAAGAGCCGGCGCGTGACTTCGAGTGCTTCATCGAGGGTGTTCGCCACCTCGCCGCGCGGCACGGCAACGCCGTACTTCGCAAGGATGTCCTTTGCTTGATATTCGTGGATTTTCATAGGTATGTGGAAGGCAACTTCTCATAGTAGCAAGGGGACGCGCAGGGGTCACGCGGCCGCATGGCCGTCAACGGAGAACCAGTTAGCATAGGAGCCATCATGCCCGACCTGCGTCCGATGCTGAAGGAGATGGTGGAACGTGGCCACACGCTACGGGTGGAGGAGGCGCGCGCGGCCATCGGCGCGATGCTGGATGGCGATGCGACGGATGTGGAGATTGCGGCGCTGCTGACCGTGCTGGCGGAACGCGGCGAGACGGTGGATGAGGTGACAGGCGTCGTGATGGCGCTGCGCGAGCGGCTGATGCCGCTGCCGGTGACGGATGCCGAACGCGCGGAGCTGGTGGATACGTGCGGCACGGGCGGCGATGGGTCGGGGACCTTCAACATCTCGACCGCGGCCGCGCTGGTGGCGGCAGCGGCAGGTGCGAAGGTAGCGAAGCATGGCAATCGCGCGCTGACCTCGCACTGCGGCTCGGCGGATATGCTGGAGGCGCTGGGTGTGCCGGTCGATCTCACGCCGGACCAGGCAGTGGCATGCCTGCGCGCGCATAATTTCGTCTTTTTGTTCGCACCTAAGTCGCACCCCACGATGCGGCGGGTGCAGCCGGTACGACGTGCCCTGGGCTTTCGCAACACCTTTCACCTGGCCGGCCCGCTCAGCAATCCGGCTGGAGCGCAGGCGCAGTTGATGGGCGTCTTCGCGCGGGAGAAGGTTGAGCTTGTGGCGGAGACGATGGCGCGGCTGGGCGTGCGGCACGGCATGGTGGTCCACGGTGCGGATGGGCTGGATGAGCTGACCCTGACCGGGCCGACAACAGTTGCAGAAGTGCGGAACGGGGCGACGCGCGTATACGAGGTGACGCCGGAAGAGCTTGGCCTGGAGCGCGCGCCGGCCGAGGCGCTGCTGGGTGCGGAGTCGGCTGCGGGCAATGCGCAGATACTGGAGACGATCGTTCGTGGGACAGATGGCAGTTCCCATGCCCGCGCGCGGCGAGATGTGGTGGTGCTGAATGCCGCTGCCTGCCTGGTGGTCGCCGGAGTCGCGAAAGACCTGAAGCACGGAGTGACAAGGGCCGCGGCTGCATTTCAGAGTGGCGCGGCAGCGGCGCTGCTTGAGAGACTACGGGCGTTCAGCCGAGATAACGCGACCATAGCAGTCGCGCCGCATCCAACCAGCTAAGCCTCAAAGCGAAGTTCTTAGAAACGAAGCCTTTGACGAATCATCCGGCCCCGATAGGATTGCCGAGCGATGCCTGAGTACAAATACCGCGATTTGAAGCCGACACCAGAGGCGGAGGAGGTCTACCGCCGCTGGCTGCGCTTTCTGAACGAAGAGTTCACCAGACATAAGGAACCAAAGCTGCGCAACGAGCTGGTGCGCGACACGTTGCATCAGCTGCTGTATGCGCGACCGCATGGCGGCAAGCTGAATTTTCAGCTGACGACGGAACTGCCCTTTAACTGCGCGGAGCTTTCGCTCGATCCGGCGAACGTCACGCTGGAGCCGGAGTATTACGGCGACATCGATGAGCAGAGGTATGCCGAACGCAAGCCGCTTATCTACCTATGGCAGATGTTCGACCGCTCGCCGCTGGCGTTGAACCACTGGCTCGGCTTTCGCTTCCGCTGCGTGCTGGGATCGCACATCTTCAAGTCGCTGGGCAAGAACGTGAAGATGTTTCACGGGATTGAGTTCTCGTTCGGCTACAACCTCACCATCGAAGACAATTGCACCATCCACAAGTACGTGATGCTGGATGATCGCGGCGAGATCATCCTGCGCAACGGCACCTCCGTCAGCGACTACGCTTCCGTCTATTCGCACGCGCATCACGCGAAGAACTCGCAGGACATCGACAATCGCCGCGTGGAGATCGGACCACGAGCACGCCTTACGTATCACGCGTCGGTGATGGCGGGTGTGAACGTGGGCGAGGACGCGATCCTGGGCGCGATGGCGGTGGCGACGCGCAACGTGGAAGCGGGGTCGATCAGCGGCGGTGTGCCGGCGAAAGAGATCAAGAAGAAGAGCGAGATTGCGGGCGACGGGTGGGAGCGCAGCGAGCAGAAGTGACGCGGGGCTGCGTGCTACCATCGCTCGGTGATAGCCCGCTTCTCAGGGGCGGCGTGCTTCTCAGGCCCCGTCGCATAGAGTTATCCGCACCAAATATACGCAGAAAGTCTGTATGGATCCGAAGTTTGCGCTGAAGATTTTTGAGTTCATTGTGCTGCTCTTTGCGCTCTCGTTCCATGAGGCGGCGCATGCGTGGACGGCGTCCCGGCTGGGTGATCCCACGGCTCGCATGCTGGGGCGGGTCACGCTGAATCCCGCGAAGCACATCGATCCATTTGGCACCATCCTGCTGCCGCTGATTACGCTCTTCACGCCGATCTTCGGCGGCGGCCTGCTGTTTGGCTGGGCGAAGCCGACGCCGGTCACCAGCCGCAACTTTCGAAACTACAAGCGTGACGACATCCTGGTGACGCTCGCCGGACCGGCCAGCAACCTACTGCTGGCGATCGGGTCGTTCGTTGTGCTGGTGTTGATGCAGCGTTTCGCGCCGCAGGGGCGCGAGTGCCTGACCGGGCTGCTGACCGGGGCCATCAACCCGGACCTGATGTCGACCGCGCCGGTGGTCTTTCCGCTGACGCTGATTTTTTTCTACGGGATTGCGCTGAACCTGGTGCTGGCAGTCTTCAACCTGATGCCGTTTCCGCCGCTCGATGGCAGCCATCTTTTCCGCCACATGATCTCCGGCCGGTTTGCCACGATGTATGACAATCTTGGCTGGATTGGCTTCATGCTGGCCTTCATCGTGGGCGGATGGGTGACGTGGAAGATCGTGGCCCCGATACTTGGAATATTCGAGGCTCTGCTGCTGCACGCCTGACCTCCGGCTGCGCCGGTACAATCGGCAAAGCACTCTCATGGCTTTGACGACTGATTCCGCAACTTCTTCGACTACGCTTCGATCGACTCCTGCGCGCCGCGTGCTGAGCGGCATGCGCCCCACCGGCAAGCTGCACCTGGGCAACTACATGGGCGCGCTGAAGAACTGGGTGCGCCTGCAGCACGAGACAAACGACAACGGCTCGCGCAAGTACGAGTGCTACTTCTTCATCGCCGACTATCACGCTTTGACGACTGATTACGCCGACCCGCGCAACGTGGCGCAAAACACGCTGGAGGTGGCGCTGGACTGGCTGGGCGCCGGGCTCGATCCGGAGATTTGCACGCTCTTCGTGCAGAGCCATGTGCCGCAGCATGCGGAGCTGCATCTGCTGCTGAGCATGATCACGCCGCTGGGCTGGCTGGAACGCGTTCCTACGTACAAGGAGCAGCAGGAGAATCTGAGCGGCAAGGATCTGACCACCTATGGGTTCCTGGGGTATCCATTGCTGCAGTCGGCGGACATTCTGGTCTACCAGGCGGATTTTGTGCCGGTGGGACAGGACCAGGTGGCGCACGTGGAGCTGACGCGGGAGGTGGCGCGGCGGTTCAACCATTTCTACCCCAGCATGGGATACGTTCCGCCGACGCATGCGCAATTGAAGGAAACTCTAGTGGCTGATGGCGCTCAGCGGGAGATTCCTGGTGGTGTGCAGCCGATTCTGCCGGAGCCGCAGGTGCTGTTGACGCCCTCGCCGAAGCTGCCTGGCACCGATGGGCGCAAGATGTCGAAGAGCTACAACAACACCATTCTGCTGACCGATCCGGAGTCGGTGATCCGACAGAAGCTACGGCCGATGGTGACCGATCCGGCGCGTGTGAGGCGTACTGATCCCGGTGATCCGGACAAGTGTCCGGTGGGCGACTTGCACAAGGTTTTCTCCACGCCGGAGACGATGGCGATGGTGTACGAAGGCTGCCGCAGTGCGGGGATTGGCTGCCTGGAGTGCAAGGGGTGGGCTGCCGAGTCCATTGTGCGTGAGCTGACGCCGATCCAAGAGCGACGCGCGCAGTACAACCAGACCCGGGCGCGGGAGCTTCTGCGCGAAGGCGCGGTGCGCGCGCGGAAGCGGGCCTCGCAAACGATGGCTGAAGTGAACGAGGCAATGCACCTGCTGCCGGAAGTTATGCAATGTTCGGAGACCGCGCAATGACAGACGACCGAGCGCCCGAGCAGAACGCGCCGCCGCAGTCTGCTTCCACAAAGGATGAGCCGGCGAAGCCGGCACGCAGGAAGAACGAAGTGGAGAGCGTTTCACCCTTTTCCGTCGTGGTGGGTGAGGTGTATGACGGGCCGCTCGACCTGCTCCTGGACCTGATCCGCAAGCAGGACATCGACATTTATGACATCCCCATTGCCAAGATCACGGCGCAATTCCTCGGCTATGTCGAGCGATTGAAGCAAACAGATGTGGATGCTGCCGGGGACTTCATCTACACCGCGGCGCTGCTGATCCACATCAAGAGCCGCATGCTGCTGCCTCGCAGCCCGGCAGAGACTGCCGAGGAGAGCGAGGATCCGCGACGCGAGCTGGTGGAGCGGCTGCTGGAGCATGAGCGCTTCAAGAATGCGGCGCAGATGCTCAAGCAGAAGCAGCAGATCGAGGAGGCGACGTGGTCGCGCCCGGCTCTGCGCGAGTTCCAGGACGAAGGCACGGAGCCGGAGATTGCCGCAGATACGGTGGACCTGGTGCGCGTCTTCCGCGAGGTGCTGGAGCGGGTAAAGCAGCGGCCGGTCCTGAATGTGGACGATGAGTCGGTGACGGTGGGGCAGATGATCGACTACCTACGCCGGCGGCTGACCATGGAGGATGGACCGGTGCCGTTGAGCCAGATGCTGCGCAATGCCCGCTCGGAGCGGGCGTTGATCTGCATGTTCCTCGCGCTGCTGGAGCTGGTACGGCTGCAGGCCATTCTGCTGCGCCAGGAGCGCAACTTCGGCGACATCCTGGTGAAGAAGCACACCGGCTTCGACCAGGTGATGAACGACACGCTGGCGGCGCGGGATGACTGGCGGTGAAGCAGGTGAACCAGAGGCATCAGGGGCCAGGGATGACTATTCGCGCAAGAAAGGACTAGGCTCATCCTCAGTTGCCAGCTGACGCCGGGATTTCCGCTCTCATTCATCAGAAATTCACATTGCGCTTCCCACACCCTTAATGCACTGTCCACCCTTCCGCTGATACTTTCGAAGCACGGACACGGAGACCCTCCCTGCCATGGAAATTACCTCCCTACTCTCCTCCGAAATACGCCAACCCTTCGGCGCGGGCTTGAAAGACCAAAAGCTGGGCCGCGGCGCGGGCAAGGTGGTGATGATCTCCAGTCATGCCGGCTGGCCGGCGCGACATGAGCTTCGCGATGACGAAGGGGGCGAATGCGAGATTGTCGCGGATACGGTGCACCTGACCCGCGTCTTTCATGAAGTGCTGGAACGGTTGCGACAGGGTCCAGTCCTCAATATGGAAGATGATCCGATAACCATCGGACAAATGACCGACCATCTTTGGCGGCGGTTCAGCGTGGAGGATGCGCCCATTCGCCTGAACCAGTTGTTGCGCGATGCCCGGTCGGAGCGCGCAGTGATCTGCATGTTCCTTGCGCTGCTGGAGCTGGTGCGGCTGCAGGCGATATTGCTGCGACAGGATCGCAGCTTTGCGGACATTCTGATGAAGAGAAATTCAGCCCTCGGCTCGTAGGTTCCAGCTGGGATCGGAGCGCACTTCTTCCCCTCTCCGGGGAAGCGCGACGCTCTTGCGACTCGCATTTACTAGAAATTCACAACAGCGCCTGCTTCGGTTAACGCTCTATGCATGCTTCGGCTGCTAGGTTCGCGGAATCGGCACAGGAGCCGTGCACGCATGGAAAACGCTACAACTCTCACCCCGGAGACCCAGAAGCTCGGCACGAGCTTGATGGATCAGAAGCTCAGCCGCAGTCCGGGCAAGATCGCGATGATCGTCTTTGGCTGCGCGATCGCCGGCGGCATTGTTTATGCCGGACTCAAGCTGGGCTCAGACCTCGCAACCACTCACTATCCGACGGTCTGGCCTTATGTGCTGCTCGGCCTGGCGTTGCTGATCGCGCTGGGCTTCGAGTTCGTCAACGGCTTCCACGACACCGCCAACGCGGTCGCTACTGTCATCTACACCCATTCACTGGAACCGCACGTCGCAGTGGTCTGGTCGGGCATGTGGAACCTGATCGGGGTGATGTTGTCCTCGGGTGCAGTCGCATTTGCGGTGGTGTCTCTCCTGCCGGTCGAGCTGATCCTGCACGTGGGATCGAATGCCGGCTTCGCGATGGTATTCGCGCTGCTGATTGCGGCGATCCTGTGGAATCTGGGTACCTGGTGGCTGGGCCTGCCGGCCTCGAGCTCGCATACGCTGATCGGATCGATCATCGGCGTGGGGCTGGCCAATCAATTTCTCGCCGCCAAGTCCGGAGCCGGAACGGGCACAAGCGGTGTGGACTGGGCGCAGACCGTCAACGTCTTCAAGGCGCTCCTTATCTCACCGCTGGTTGGCTTTTTCCTTTCCGCGCTGCTGCTGCTGCTCTTCAAAGCACTCATCAAGGACCCGCGGCTGTACGAGGCGCCGAAAGGCGCCGAACCACCGCCGTTCTGGATTCGCTGCCTGCTCGTCCTGACCTGCACCGGCGTCAGCTTCGCGCATGGATCGAATGACGGACAGAAGGGCATGGGACTCATCATGCTGATCCTGATCGGCACCGTCCCTACGGCGTACGCGCTCAACCACGCCATCGGCGCTAACCAGGCGCAGGATTTCGTCGCGGTCTCGCAGCAGGCGGCGAATGCGCTCCAGGGATATGTCTCACCAAGCGGCAGTGTGGGCGATCCACGCGCGGACATTACCAGATATCTGCAGACCAAGGAGATTGCGCCGGAGACAGTGGCCGCGGAACAGCAGTTGATCCACGAGATCGGCCACGAGGTTGTCCTGTACAAATCGCTCGCGGCGGTTCCCTCAGACCAACAGTCGAACGTGCGCAACGACATGTACCTGGCGAGCGAAGGGATTCGCGTGATGCAGAAGACGAAGAACCCCGCCTTCAGCGTTGCCGATGGCAAGGTGTTGGCCAACTACAAGGCCCATCTGGACAAGGCCACCAAATTCATCCCCGGCTGGGTGAAGCTGGCAGTCGCGCTCGCACTGGGGCTCGGAACGATGGTGGGCTGGAAGCGCATTGTGGTCACGGTGGGCGAGAAGATCGGCAAGACGCACCTTACCTATGGCCAGGGCGCTGCGGCAGAGTTAGTCGCGATGGGGACCATCATGGCGGCGGATGGCTTCGGCCTGCCGGTTTCCACAACTCACGTGCTCTCATCGGGCGTGGCCGGCACCATGATGGCCAACAAGAGCGGGCTGCAGTGGAGCACGATACGCAACATCGCGATGGCGTGGGTCTTCACGCTGCCGGCGGCGGCGCTTCTCTCCGGACTGCTGTTCATGCTGTTTCGGTCGATTGCGAAATAGGGCTCCTGCTAAACAACGGCGCCTGGGAGACCGGGCGCCGTTGCATTTTGGGCCACGCTATTGCTTCGCAATCTCGGGAGTGACTGCCCGATGAGGCCGCGCGCGGACATGAAGCTGGCAGGCCGCGGGTGGATTGGTCATCTGCTTCTCGAAGACCTGGAAGCTCACGGTGCCGGGTTGCAGCGTGGCCCAGTAGGACGTGGGGCTGAAGATGGGCTTGTGCTGGCCGATGATCTGGTGATCAAGGATGCGGATGCCGCAGGCGAGATTCCGCTCCGGGTTCAGGATGGTCTTCTGCGGATCGTGCGCGGGCAGGTCTTTGTCAGCATGCCAATCGAAGGCGCAGCCATATCGTTTGCTGTCTTCGTAGGTGAGTTGCAGCAAACCCTCCTGGTGAACGATTCGACCCGTGACGTGATCGGGTACTGCGACTTCCGGCTCCGTATGGCGGACGTTGGTCGTGGCATTCAATCCGGCCTCGGCGGCTGCCATTGCCTGGAAGAGATAGGCCCACCAGGCGCGCTTATCCTCTTCGCTCATGGTGTAGAAGGCCGGGCAGTAGCGGCGGACGTCGCGCGGCACGCGGCGGGTAAGCATCGCAGGTGGCAGGGAGCGCTCAATGAAGATATCCCAGTGCTTGTCCCAGGTGGGGCCACCGAGTTCGGCGGACTTCACATTCAGCGGCGTGGAGGGCGCCACCTTCACGGCAGGAGCGGCAGGCACGATATGCACGACCGGCTTGGGGGTTGCCTGAGTCCGGCGACAGCCCGTACCGCTCAGGAACAGCAGAACCGTCGCGGAGATAGGGATGATCGCTGGTCGCACGCTAAGGGCACCGCCTGAGTCGGGGGAGGGGGAGGGGCCCATTGCTCAGACGCGGGAAAAGGGCGGGGCGTTGGCCGGGGCGTGGCTCCGATAGTATGAAGGCTGGAGTCCGGGAAGACTGGGAAGGCTGGAGTGTGGCAGGCGGCGGGGCCGCGACTGCCCTAACGTGATGAGTCTACGAGCAAAGATCGAAGCAGTGGTGTATGCCGCGGAAGAGCCGGTGAGCCTGGCACAACTAGCCGCGGTGTTCGCTCCCGAGGTGCGGGAGATATGGCAGGCGGAACGGGACCAGGCCGCCGCCGCGGCACAGGATGCCGGATATGAGCTGGTAGCAGAGCAGCCTTCGCCAGAGGCTGTTCCTTCGCCAGAGGCGGTATCGGAGCCTGCAGAAGCCGAGACCGGCGAGGAAGCTGCTTCTCCCGACGCGGATGGGGAGGTGGCTGCTCTGAAGCGCGCGGCGCGGAATGAGGAGCGCGCCATCCGCGACTACCTGCGCAAGGCGCTGGATGAATTGATGGCGGAGCTTGAGACTGGCGACCGTGGGGTCGAGATTCGCGAGATTGCCGGCGGCTACCGGATGGCGACCAAGCCGGAATATCACGACGCGATCCGCTCGTTTGTGAAGAGTCTGAAGCCGCCGATGAAGCTGAGCCTGCAGGCGCTGGAGACGTTGGCGGTGGTGGCGTACAAGCAGCCGGTGACGGGGCCGGAGATCAGCGAGATTCGCGGCGTGGAGTCGGCGGGCGTGCTGGGCAGTCTGCTCTCGCGCAAGCTGATCACGACCGCTGGGCGCAAGCAGGTGATCGGCCGGCCGATCCTTTATAAGACGACAAAGGACTTTCTGCTGCGCTTCGGGCTGAAGGACCTGAACGAGCTGCCGAGCATCGAAGAGTTTGAAAAGATGGCCGGTGATCTCGCGGACGTCGACGTGGAGGCGCCGGGCGAGGGCGGCCTGACGACGAGCGAGGCGGAGCGGTCGCTGAATGAGGAGGATGAAGAGGCCGAGGCGGTCGAGGGTGAGGCAGTCGACCCGGTCGTCGATCCTGCAGCGGAAGAGTCCGGCGCGGAGGAGCAGGTGATGGAAGAGCAGAAGGCTGGCGAGGCGTGAGCGTGTCCGAGTTAAACGGCTCTTCCGGCGCGGCACCGCAGCGGCTGCAGAAGATCATTGCGGCGGCGGGGCTGGCATCGCGGCGCAAGGCGGAGACGCTGATCACCGAGGGGCGCGTCCGCGTGAACGGACAGGTGGTGACCGAGCTGGGTGCGAAGGCCGACCCGGCACGCGACCACATCCGCGTCGACGGCAAGCTACTGAAGGAGCCGGAGCAACCGCGCTACTACATGCTGAACAAGCCGAAAGGGTACGTCACGACGGTCTCTGATCCGGAGAAGCGGCCGACAGTGATGAAGTTCTTTGAGCGCGTGGGAACGAGGGTCTTTCCGGTGGGGCGGCTCGATTATCAGAGCGAGGGCCTGCTGCTGATGACCAACGACGGCACGCTGGCCAATGCCCTGACTCGCGCCGCGGCACGGGTGGAGAAGACCTACTTAGTGAAGGTGAGTGGACGGCCAACGGAATCGGCGATTGAGCAGTTGCGCCGCGGCATCATGATTGAGCGCGGCAAGCCGGGCAGTGGCGCGGGCCGTGTGCTCACCGAGCCGGCGACGATCCGGCTGATGCGCGATGCGGAGAACCCCTGGTACGAGGTTGTGCTGACGGAGGGACGAAACCGGCAGATACGGAAGCTGTTTGAAGAGATCGGGCATCACGTGGAGAAGATCCGGCGCGTGGGCTATGGAACGCTGGTGCTGGACCTGCCTCCGGGTGAGGTCCGCGAACTGGAGCCGCGTGAGGTGGCTGCGCTGGAGCGCGCTGGGCGGCCACGCAAGAAGGCTGCGGAACCGCCGCGGGCGCTGCGCAAGGTGGAGGAACGGCATTTGCCTGCAACGCGGCCCGCGCGGAAGCGTGTTGCGACAAAGCGGCGGAGCGCAAAGCGCGTGAGCCGTTGATATCTGATAACGCATCAGAAAGATTCTGGGGTGAATCATGGAAAAAGCGACGTTTGGAGCGGGCTGCTTCTGGGGTGTGGAAGCACGGTTCCAGCAGGTGCCGGGCGTGATGGAAACCGCGGTGGGGTATGAGGGCGGATCACTCGAAAAGCCCACATATCAGGACGTGTGCACGGACCGCACCGGGCATGCGGAGGTGGTGGAGGTGACCTTCGATCCCGAGAAGGTGAGTTATGCTGCGCTGCTCGATTTATTTTTCGAACTGCACGATCCGACTCAGGTGAATCGGCAGGGACCGGACTGGGGAACGCAATACCGCACCGTTATTTTCTTTCACTCAGCGGAGCAGGAAGCTACAGCACGCGATGCGATTGCACGGCTCCAAGCGAGCCATCAATTCGCGAAGCCGATTGCGACGCAGGTCGTTCCGGCAGGCACCTTTTGGCGAGCCGAGGAGTATCACCAGAAGTATCTGGAGAAGCGCGGCGCTGTCTCCTGCCACATTTGAAATCGTGGACACAGCATCGGGTGACCGGCAGCCGCTCCTCCCGTCACAGCCATCTGATAGCCTGAGGCCCGGACGACTGTGAAAGAGACTGACGGACAGAGCCACGCGTCTGCACCTTTTGCAAGGCTGCAGGCACTGACGGCGCGTTTTCCATCGCTGGGGCTCTCCTTAGAGACGGCGGTCTGCTTCGTCTTCACGGCGTTCTTCCTCTTCTACGGACTGGTTCCCATTTTTGGCGGTGACGGGCTGGGGCTAGTAGGCGCCGATGAACCACGGTACGCGCAGATCGCGCGCGAGATGCTGGGCCGCCATGACTACATCACGCCCATCCTCTACGGAAAGCCCTGGCTGGAAAAGCCAGCACTGTACTACTGGCGCGCCATGTTCTCCTTCAAGGAATTCGGCGTGCACGATTGGTCGGCGCGTCTGCCATCGGCCAGCTTTGCGTTCATCCTGATATCGCTCATCTACCTGCATATCCGGCGCTTCCGGCCCGGCGGCCAGCTGGATGCGGCGCTGATTACAGCGAGCTGCGCCGGGATTATTGCCTTCGCGCGCGGCGCTTCGACGGATATGCAGCTTGCGGCGCCCTTCTGCATCGGCATGCTGGGCTGGTATGCGTGGTACGAGACGGATAAGAAGTTCTGGCTCTTCGATCTTTACTTCTTCAACGGCGCAGCCACGCTGGCCAAGGGCCCGGTCGCACCATTTCTCGCGCTGGCGATCATCTTTGCGTTCATCGCCCTGCGGCGTGAATGGTCGCTGCTGCGACGCACGATCTGGGTACCCGGCATCCTGCTCTATCTGGCGATGGTGCTGCCCTGGTTCATTGCCGTGACGCGACGAAACCCGCAGTTCCTCCGCGTCTTTTTTCTCGAGCACAATTTAGAGCGCTTCGCGACCAATCTGTACGAGCACGAGCAGCCCGTCTGGTTCTATCTGGTGGTCATGATGCTCGCGATGCTGCCGTGGACGGTGATCGCAATGCGCGCGCTGGTGGATGCGGCGATCGAATCGGTGAACGAATGGCGCGCCCGCCTGGCGAAGAACCGTTACGTGAGCCATGCACGCTGGGGAGACGCCTTCCCCGAGTTTCTCGTCCTGTGGACGCTCTTCCCTATCGTCTTCTTTTCCCTGTCGCGCTCGAAGCTACCCGGCTACATCCTGCCCTCGATTCCACCGCTTGCCATCCTGACCGGCGATTACCTGAACCGTTTGCGGCAGGAGGAGAGGGGCATCCGGCCATGGCTGCTGGTGCTGCATGCGTTGCTGGCCGGGGTCACGGTGACGCTTGTGCTGCTGCTGCCGTGGTTCATCTTCCGTGCGGCGGGTGGCATGCCTCCGGTGCGGGTGGTGGTTTCCGCCGTTGTCACCGGCATCGGCACCATCATGCTCATCCTGGTCGTAGTGGGACGGTTCGGGGTGAAGCGGCTGCGCATCGCCACCATGGTGCCGTTGGTGGTGCTGGTCTTCTTCCTTTTTGGAGTGGGCCCGTTCTTCGGCCTGCCGGCAATACCCCAGACCAAACGCACCATCCAGTTGGTGGACCTTGCATACTCTGCCCGGCCGCTAGCCCGGCAACTCACGCAAGTCACCATGCATGACGAACCGGTCGCCGTGCTGCGCCTGCGGCGCGACCTCGAGTTCGGGCTCTCGTTTTACCGCGACCACAGGGTGCTGGATTACGAGAGGGATGGCGTGCCCGGAGAGGCGCATATCCTGGTGGTGCGCGATATCGCCTTGCCGGAGCTGAGAACGCTGCTCGCAACGCGGTCCTACCACCCCCTCTTTGCGTACCCTGCGCAACATGTTTCCGTGTATCAGGTCGACGCGCTTGGTACGGACGATTCGGCTGCATCACCACACAAGTAACGCTGCCGGCCACCTTCTCTCTTTGCATGTGGCGGAAGGCCGCGCTTACACTCGCACGTAGCCGAGGGCTCAGGCGAAGGGGAGAGCACTGTTTGGCCGCGTCGTTGTCCAAGAGCGCGATAGTCCGCCAGGATGTGCTCGATCTGCGTCATTTTGCCGCTTCATCCCTGCGCGACCTGCTGACCGAGGAAACCGAGCTGTGGCAGCGGCGTCTGCGGTGGGATTACCGCGCATCGGCACAGCTCCTGCTCGACTATCTGGACTCGCGCATCCTGCCAGGCTTTGTTGCAACGGAAGATGGCCGCCCCGCCGGTTACGTCTTTTGCGTGTATGAGCAGCACAAGGCGGTGATTGGAGATGTGTTCGCGACCGCCCAGGCGCGGGAGCGCGCGAACCGCATCGAATCGCGGCTGCTGGAACACACACTGGAGTTGCTGCAGAGCACGCCCGGGACGGCGCGGGTGGAGACGCAGCTTCTGCTGCATCCCAAGGGACAGTTCCGGGAGATCTTCACGCAAAACGGGTTTGACTTCTATCCGCGTGTCTTCATGGAACGGCAATTGCGGCGTGAACGGCCCGCTGCGACGCTCGCCTTGCCTCCCTCGCTTCATTTGCGGAGTTGGCGGGATGGCGATTTCGCGGCGGCGGGCCGACTGATCGCGCTCGCCTACCAGGGACATCTGGACAGCGTGATCAATGATCAATACCGCACCACCGCGGGCTCGCTGCGCTTTCTGCACAACATCGTGCGCTTTCCGGGGTGCGGGCAGTTCGATCCGGCAACATCGCTGGTGCTGGCGCACAGGGACAGCGAGGAGCTGGCCGGGATCGTACTATGCTCGCGCGTCAACATCGATACCGGTCACGTCACCCAGCTTTGCGTTGAGCCAGCGCTTCGTCATGCAGGTCTGGGGCGACTGCTGCTGACGCAGTGCATGCAGGCGCTCGCTGCGCTGGGGCTGAACTATATCTCGCTCACGGTGACGGAAGGCAACCAGGAAGCGCTGTTACTCTATCGGCGCATGGGATTCAAATCGCGGCACAGCTTCGACGCCATGGTCTGGCAACGAAACTAGTAATTCGCCATTCGGGGAATTTGCCATTCGGGCGGCGGCGCCGGTGGCGCGTTCCGCAGAGTTCGCTCCGTTGGTCGCTCACATCAGGCAAGATGGCGACGCGAGCATTAGAGAACCAGATCTCTCCACTTCGCTTCGCTCCCGGTCGAGATGACACCTTAAAGCCAGCTAGCGGCGGATGAAGAACATGAGCCAGCTCGCCACGATCACTGCTCCAGCGAAAAGCACAAAGCAGTAGACGCCGTAGCGCATCATGGCGCGCGGTTCGCTGCGCTGCGTGATGCCGAAGACCGTGGACGCGAAGAGTGCAAAGAGCAGGACAGCGGTGAAGTGGGAGGGCGCGAAGGTCACGACTTCCTCCCAATGCGGATGTTGTGCGCATCCACCGCAGCGATGACGTTCAGCAGTCCGGCTACGACGATGAACTTGGTGCCGTAGTCGGCAGTGACCACCTGGACGGGGGTCTGGCCGGCTCCGAAGAGGCGGCCGCCGATGTACAGCAGGCCGGAGCCAAGATCTCCGATGAATCCCAGGAAGACGAGCGGGTCGCCTGGGTTTGGCACGTAGAGTTTGCCCTGCATCAGCAGGCCGAGGATAAACATCAGGCCGATGGCGGCGAAGAGCAGTCCACCGCGCACCCAGCGGCGACTGAGCAGATGACCCGCGCCGGGAACCAACCAACCCAGAAGAAGTGCCGTGGAAAACAGCGGGCTCTTCGCCTCCGATGCTTTCTCGATCTTTCTGCTGGTTGTGGCGGCTTTGGCGGGTGGGGTGGTGGCCATGGAGACTCTCCACCAAATATACCGCAGGGTGATGCGGCTCCGGTGAGGCTGACCTAGACCCGGACCAGCTCCGTCTGCAAGCGGCCGGTGACCTTGGCTTCGCGGTCGCCAGTCATCATATTCACCTCGCTGCGGATGCCAAAGTCTTTCAGGTAGATTCCCGGCTCGACGGAGAAGCAGGTATGCGGCAGCAGGAGGCGCTCGTCATGCGTTTCGAGGTTGTCGAGGTGCGCGCCGCTGCCGTGCAGCTCGGAGGCGATGTTGTGGCCGGTGCGATGAGTGAAGTAGTCGGCATAGCCGGCCTCGCGGATTACGGCGCGGGCGGCATCGTCCGCTTCCCAGCCGGCGATCGGCTTCCCTGCCGCGAAGGCCTGCTTGACTTTGGTGATGGCGGCATCGCGAGCGTTCCGGACGGTGTTGAATACGGTTTGTTCCTCTGCGGTGGGCTCGCGATCGACGACCCCGGTCCAGGTGATGTCATAGAAGGTGACGTCTTCGCGGTTGGGGCGCGCCCAGATATCGATCAGCAGGAAGTCGCCAGAGCGGATGGGAGCGTGCACCTCCGCGGTCGGCTCATAGTGCGAGTTGGCACTGTTCGCATTGACCGATACGTTGGGACCATGTTCCCAAACCAGGCCGGCATCGGCCATGGCGCGCTGGAACCACTCGACCATGGCGTACTCCGTGGTTCCGGCGCCGGAGCGGACACGACTGCCGATCTCGCGGAAGCCGGCCTCGAGGATGGCGTCGATCTTGGCCTGCGCCTCGTAGTGGCTCTTCTCCTGCTCGGGCGTCAGAACCGCCTCGAAGCGGCTGACGAGATCGGCGGAGCTGACGATGGTCTTGCCCAGTTCGCGAAGAACTTCGATAGTGCCGGCATCCACCATCGAGACGTACATGATGGCGTTGCGCGGCGAGTACTGCATGGCGATGCGCTCTGCCCCCGTGAGCATGTGGCGTAGACCGGCCTCAAGCTCCTGCCAGGAGCTGTAGAGTTGCACTCTGCCGGGGAGCGGATCTAGACGCAGGCTTTCAATGCGGTGGACCAGCTTGCGCGGCTCACCGGTCGCGGGCACGAAGTAGTACCAGCGGCGTGTGATGTGCAGGCCCTCGCTCAATCCGAGGATGCGGTATGCGATGGGGTCGCGATGGTGATGATCGTAGAAGAGCCAGCCGTCGAGCTGGGCCTCTCGCAGCGCTTTCTGGATCGCATCGAGTTGCATAGTCTTTGTTGATTCTATGCCTGTCATTTCATGGCGGATGCTGGTCGCAGCAGCGAGGCTACACGCTAGACTGAAGCGCAAGGAGAGGGCATGCGCGCAGGCAGTATCCATCATGCGGAACTGATCCTGCTCTTGCTGCTCTTTCTGGTGGGAGCGCTTACCACGCTTTCGCGGCGCTTTCAGACGCCCTATCCCATCGTGCTGGTGGTGGGCGGGCTGTTGTTGAGCTTTATTCCGAACCTGCCGCAGATCTCGCTGAATCCGGATATTGTCTTCCTGGTCCTGCTGCCGCCGCTGCTCTTTGCTGCAGCATTCAATACCTCCTGGCATGACTTCCGCTTTCACCTGGTGAGCGTGCTGCTGCTGGCATTCGGGCTGGTCGGCTTCACGGTGCTGGGAGTGGCGGCGACCAGTGAGTATCTGCTGCCAGATAGCTTCGACTGGCGGCTGGGCCTGGTGCTGGGAGCCGTTGTCTGCAGCACGGATGCGATTGCCGCCACGTCCATCGCGGCCCGAGTCGGACTGCCGCGCGCCATCGTGGACGTCCTCGAAGGCGAGAGCCTGGTGAACGATGCCAGCTCGCTCCTGGCGCTGGAGTTCGCGGCAAGCCTGGTGGTCAGCGGGCAGCAGCCCGGCTTCGGCGAGGGTCTGGTGCGATTGCTCACGCTGGTCGGAGGAGGTCTTGTCGTTGGTCTTGTCGCAGCGTGGCTGATCCATCGGCTGCAACTGCGTCTGACCGATCCGCCCATCGAGATCACGCTCAGCCTGATGGCGCCCTATGTCTCTTACCTGCTAGCGGAGAGCATCCATGTCTCCGGGCCACTGGCTACTGTGGTCTGCGGGCTTTATCTGGGGCATAAGAGCTCGGAGGTGTTCAGCACGCAGGCGCGGCTGGAGAATGCAGCCGTCTGGAATACGCTGGACTTCCTGCTGAACGGTATCGTGTTCATCCTGATCGGGCTGCAGCTTCCTTTCATGCTCCACGGCATTCGCGGCATCAGCCATCGCGAACTCCTGTTTGACGCAGCCATTCTTACCGCGGCGGTGATCGCGCTGCGCATCCTCTGGATGTACCCCGGAGCATGGCTCGCGTATTTCATCCGCACGCGGCTGCTCAAGCAGAGCTACCGTCCGCCGAATGCGCGTGGGATCTTTGTGCTTGGCTGGACAGGGATGCGCGGCGTGCTGGCGCTGGCGGCCGCCATCTCGCTGCCGCGCACACTCGATAACGGTTCGCCCTTTCCGCAACGCGAGGTCATCATCTTCCTCACCTTCTGCGTCATCCTGGTAACACTGGTCGTTCAGGGATTGACGCTGCCTTCGCTCATCCGCAAGCTCGGACTGAGCGAAGCCGACCCGCTGGAAACGGTTGAGCGCGAGGCGCGAAAGCGGATGCTGCGCGGCGCGCTGGATTATCTGGAATCGCTCGACTCCGCTGCTCGTCCCGACGAAGCGGTTTGGCTGGACGTGCTGCACCACTACAAAGAGCGGTACGCGATGGTGGAGGGACATCCGAAGGATGTGGAGGATCCGACACCGGGGCAGTGGGGCCAGATGTACGACCTGAACAGCCGGGTGCGCGCAGCCGAACGAGCGGCGCTGGCGAAGATGCGCTATGAAGACCGCAGTCAGCGATCATGTGCTGCGCAAGCTGGAGCGCGAGCTGGATCTGCTGGACACGCGGTTCGTTCCGCGGAGGTAGGCATTCGGACGGCGAGGCGAGCCCTTTCCAAGCGGACGCGGACCGCGCTACATTGATCTGGACAGTGATTGATGAGAGCAGCTAGCTCTGGGAGCAATCAGCAATGGTCTGGATGGCAGCACCGATGACGTGGATCTTGGTGGGCGTCGCCGCCTGCGTGGGGCTGGGATTGGGCTGCATCCTCTGGGCGAGCCAGGGCAGGCCGATGAGCGAAAGCCCGCATCACGACGAATACTAACTTCAGGTTATTGAAAACACGCTCTTTAGCGCTTGCGCGGCGGCATCTTGAGCCAGAGAAGGCCGGCGAAGAAGAAGAGCGCTGAGACCGACAGGGACACGAGCGCATGGGTGCGATGGTTGTAATGCACAGCCAGAGCGGCGCTTACCCACCAGACCGCAGCGCCGGCAAACCAGATCCAGGCCGTCCAGGCCCCTTTTGATGCCATCCCACTCCCACTCCTGACCGGTTCAGCGCCGCGACTCAATGCTTCCCCTCCGGCTGCGAACCATGCGGCTTACCAATAAGGCTCCTACCGTCAGACTAGCAGTCAGGACGGCGGGAAGATGTGAGTCCGGGGCTCCCGCGGAAGCGAGCAACCAGAGGACGGTACCAGCGGCAAGGACGTGATAGGTTCCCATGTCCGGGAGCGTAGCAACGCCCCTGGGGATAGCCCCATGCAACACCAGGGGGAGTGGCGTGCCGCTGGTAATGACACTTGCACTTTTCGCGGGGCGCTTGTTCCGAAACGGGTCTAAGAGCCTATCTGGACCCAATCTGACCGACTCCTGCCTTCCTCCAACGATGCAGGCCCATCTTCCATATTGCATGGCAGGTCTGCGACCTAAGTAATATTCCCTTCGGCACCATCGCGCCGCAGAATGTTGCCATGACTCACTTGGCGACAGGGCGGGTCCGCATGCTGGAACTGCTGATACCGGCGATTGACCGGTGGTCGGGGCGAAAGACCCTGCAGCAGCAGGACAGCAATGCCCACCTGGCGCTGGGCGACCAAGGGGAAGAGGCTGTCTACTTCCACCTGCGCAAGAAGGGCTGCATGGTGGTGGCCCGGCGCTGGCGCTCCTCACGTCAGCCAGGCGACCTGGACCTGGTCTGCTGGGAGGGCGATACCCTTTGCTTTGTCGAGGTAAAGACGCGCAGCCGCTTCGACGTAGCGACGGCGGAGTCGGCTGTAGACGCGGACAAGCGGCGCATGATCCGGCGCATGGCCCGGCTATACATGACCAGTCTGCGCGAGCAGCCGAAGCACGTCCGCTTCGATATCGTTTCGGTCTACTTCAATGATGAGGCGACCGCGGAACTGCGTGTGATTCCCAACGCATTCGGCTGGACCGAGCCCGCCCATCGCTGGAACTGAAGTCTCGCCGCATTGCGGCCAATCGATCCTTCCATTCATCCAGCAACGCTTCCCTATACTCTGACATGAGCAGGCGATCGTTCGACCCGCCCCTCTCGAGATGTGCCACGTCCCTTCGAGAATGAGACCACGCACGAAAGGATGAGATGACAGCGACGGTCCTTGAAGGCGTTGGGCTCACGATGGTTGCCGGGCTGATGTCGGGCAACTGCATGCTTCCGAGCAAGTTTGCCCGCACGTGGAAATGGGAAAATCTGTGGCTCGTCTTCAGCGTTCTATCGCTGGTGATCCTTCCCTGGGCGCTCGCGTTATTGCTGGTGGACCATCTGTTCGCGGCCTATCGAGGGCTTCCTGCAGCCGCTTTTGTCACGCCTCTGTCATTTGGAGCAGGCTGGGGAATCGCGCAAGTCCTCTTCGGTATCTCGGTCCGGCGGCTCGGCCTGGGCATTGCGTACGCGATCATCGTGGGCCTTGGCGCCGTTCTTGGCACGCTGATTCCGCTCAAGTTTGGGCCACCGATCAATATCTCTCATGCGACGCTGACCAAGATTTTGAGTGGCGTCATCGTCATGATTGCGGGCGTCGCGTTGACGGCCATCGGTGGTAAGAAGCGGGAACGGAGCGATCGCGATGAGATACGAGACGAGCGCGGCTATGTGACGGCGATTCTGCTGGCAATTCTGTGCGGCATCATGGCGCCGATGTTGAACTTCGCTTTCGCTTTCGGACAGCAGCTTGCGCAGCAGGCAGTCCTGGTGGGGAACAGTCCGGTTCGCGAGGCGTACGCTGTGTGGCCCATCGCTCTGCTCGGTGGCTTCGTTCCCAACGTGGCGTATAGCGTCTTCCTGCTTTGGCGCCGCGGGAGCTGGCACATCTTTCAGCAGGACCGCCGGGAAGTGATCTGGCCCAGCCTGATGGCGGTGCTGTGGATGGGCGCTTTCGCTCTCTACGGCATGAGCGCGGTGTTCCTCGGCCAGCTGGGAGTTTCCGTCGGATGGGGGCTGTTCCAGAGCTTCATGATCATCACCGCGACTGTCTCCGGCGTTCTTACGGCGGAGTGGAAGAGCGCACCGCGGAGCGCTAGGATTTTGCTGGCGCTGGGATTGCTATGTCTGCTTCTGGCGACCTTGCTGCTGTCAGTTGCCGGACACTAAATCCTGCTTTGCGTGTCTCCTAGTAATATGCGGGGAGGGACTGTGCGGGGGCTTCGCTGCCGCCTGACAATCGTTTGACGGCGCATTGGCAAGATGGAGGGGAACGATGCCGAAGAGGTTCGCATGTATCTTCATGCTGCTGTTTTCGCTCACCGTCTGGGGGCAACCGGCTCATCCCATTCTCCCTCTGGGCTCTGCCGCTCCTGATTTCTCCCTTCCCGGTGTCGATGGGAAGATCCACAAGCTGAGCGACTATGCGAGCAGCCCGATTCTGGTTGTGATCTTTACCTGTAACCATTGCCCGATTGCGCAGATGTATGAGCGCCGCATCGAGCAGTTGTATGAGGACTACGGCGGGAAAGGCGTGGCCGTCGTCGCCATCCAGGGAAACGATCCGAAGGCGATCCGGATCGATGAGCTGGATTCTTCCGATGTAAGCGACACGCTGGACGACATGAAGATTCGGGTGGCGTACAAGCATCTTCACTATCCCTATCTGTATGCCGGAGATACACCGGCGGTCACCGCAGCATACGGTCCGCAGGCGACGCCGCATGTCTTTATCTTCGATAAGAGCCGCCGGCTTCGCTACCAGGGCCACTTCGACAATAGCTATCGCATTGAGAAGGTGGTGACGCACGATGCGCAAAATGCCATCGACGCGCTGCTGGCGGGAAAAGAGATAGCGGTCACCCATACAGGCGTCTTCGGATGCTCGACCAAGTGGCCGGAGAAGGCGGCGCAGCGTGAGGCGGCTGAGCAGAAGATCGACGCGGCGCCTGTTCATGTGGAAACGGTGGATGCTGCCGGTCTGAAGAAATTGCGTTCGAACCCGAGCGGCCATGTCACCTTGATCGACTTTTGGGCGACGTGGTGCGGATCCTGTCTGGTCGAGTTCCCAGACCTCCAAGATACCTATCGCATGTATAGCGGACGCGATTTCGACATGGTGACTGTGTCGGCCAATATGCCGGATGAAGAGCCCGGCGTGCTGCGCTTCCTCCAGAAGAAGCACGCCACCAGTCGCAATCTGCTCTTCGCGTCCGACGATACTGCGAGCTTGCAGGCAGCCTTCGATCCTACGTGGCAGTCGGCCGTGCCATACACCGTTGTGCTCGGCCCGGATGGAAAGGTCATCTACAAGACCATCGGCACCGCCGACGTACTGGAGATGCGGCGGAAGATTCTGGCAGCCATGCCCTCCGACTACATCGGTTTCAATAAGTACTGGGCTTCCAGCAACTAGTTATCCAAGTAAACAGAATTCCTTAGCCAGTTCGGAGATTGCGGCTGAGGAATAGTCTCGTGGCTGTCTGGAGGTCTTTTGAAACACTCGTCGATGCGTGCGCTGGTCTGCGCGTTCTTCCTGATCCTGTCCTCTGCTGCATGGGGCGGTGACACGATACCGAAGGCTGCCTGGAAGCGGCCTCTGGGACTTCCCCTGAGCAATCCCGGAGTTACGCGCGTTGCCGGAGACATCGACGACGGCTATTGGCAGGGCGTTCCCGTGGGTGGCTTTGGCGCGGGCACCTTCTCCCGCAGCTATCGTGGCGACTTTGCGCGCTGGCACATCAAGGCCGGTACCCACAAATATGAGACTGTGTACGCCAACCAGTTCGCCATGTTTCAGCAATCCGAGGGCGACGCACATGGCGTAGCGCAAGTGCTGATGAACGGCCATCCTGCCGGCAAAGAGCTGTCGAGCTGGCAATGGGACTATCCGGTCGGCGCGGGAGATTACGACGCGCTCTATCCTAAGGCATGGTTCGACTATCGGTGGGATAAGTTCCCTGCCCATGTGGTGCTGGAACAGTTCTCGCCGATCATCCCCGATAACTACCGCGAATCGAGTTATCCAGTCGCTGTCTATCGATGGCACGCGGATAACCCGACGAAAAAGACCGTCACTGTTTCCGTTCTCTTTTCCTGGACGAATATGTCGGGTTGGTTCAGGACATTTACCCGGGACTTCAACGGAGCGCCGAACCAGGGAAACCATAACGATTTCAGAAGCGAGGCGCTCGGTGATATGGGGTCGATGAAAGGCATTGTCTTCGATAGAAATCGTGCGGGCGATGCACCCAACGAATGGGATGGCCAGTTCGTGGTGGCCGCGCTCGACTCTCCCGGCGTGGAGGTCAGCTACCAGACTACGTTTCAGGCGCAGGGAGACGGCAACGCAGTGTGGGCGCCGTTCTCGAAAGACGGCAGGCTGGCAAACGATGACAAATCCTGGGTGAGCGACAAGGAAAAGCTTGCCGGCGCGATCGCTCTGCGGTTTACGCTGCAGCCCGGGGAGAAGAAGGTGATTCCCATGGCGCTCGCCTGGGATATTCCAGTGGTTCAGTTCGGGGAAGGACGAAAGTGGAATCGCCGCTACACTGACTTCTACGGTGTGTCGGGCGAGCACGCCTGGGAGATCGCCCGCGACGGATTGCTACACGCTGGGGAGTGGAGCGATGCGATCGACAAGTGGCAGGCCCCGTACGTGAATGACGAGAGCAAGCCTCTGTGGTATCGCGGAATGTTGTTCAACGAGCTCTATGCGCTGACGGATGGCGGGACATTCTGGGGACGTCAGACTGGTTCCGATCCGAAGGCGCCACCCTCATTCGCTTTGCTCGAATGTTTTGACTACGCGTACTACGGAACGCTCGATGTGCGCTTCTATGCATCGTTGCCGCTGCTGAAGTTCTGGCCGGAGATCGACAAACAAGTGTTGCGCGAATTTGCGGATACCGTTCCGCGCGAGCTGCCGGAACAGGGGCTCTGGGTCTGGAAGACGGCCCAGACCGGCACACCCGTCACTCATAAACGAAAGAAACGAGGCGCCGTTCCGCACGATTTGGGGGTGCCCGAGGGCGATCCGTTTATCGCCGTGAATGAGCCCGGATGGCAGGACACCAACGACTGGAAAGACCTCAATTCGAAATTTGTGCTGATGGTGTATCGCGATTATGTGCTCACCGGCCGCACAGATACTGCATTCCTCCGCGATACCTGGCCGGCAGTGAAAGATGCCATCGAGTATCTCCGCCAGTTCGATCATGGCGGTGGTATTCCCGAGAACAGCGGCTACCCGGATCAGACGTACGATTCGTGGGTGGTGCGCGGGGTAAGCGCCTATTCCGGCGGCCTTTGGCTAGCCGCTCTGCGCGCGGCCGAGGAAAGTGCCCGCATTCTAGGCGAGTCACAAACAGCGGACGAATATCATGCACTCTTCCTGAAGGGACAGAAGACATACATCGCTCAACTATGGAATGGTGAGTATTTTCGCTACGACACAAACAGCGAATCCAAGGACGCAATTCAGGCTGACCAACTTGCCGGGCAATGGTATGCGAACCTGACCGGTCTCGGCGATATTGTGCCGCGCCGGATGGAGATTTCGACGCTGAAGAAGATCTTCGCCTTCAACGTGATGAAGTTCGGCAACGGCGAGATGGGCGCTGCCAATGGTATGAATCCGGATGGGTCGGTACTTAACTCGAACGAACAGGCAAAAGAGGTTTGGGTGGGTACCACGGAGGACTATGCGGGTCTGTTGATGAGCGAGGGATTGAAGGATGAAGCCTATAAGGCTACCTGGGGGCTCTATCACGTGATCTATGAAAGCAAAGGCTATTGGTTTCGAACGCCAGAGGCGTGGGACATCACCGGGAATTTTCGGGCGGGAATGTACATGCGCCCCACCGCGCTCTGGGCGCATGGAGATGACTCCCGCTCGAGCAAGATAGGAAGCGCTGGAACTGCTAAGAAGCCCAATAGAGCTGCGGTGACTCTACTTTCCTATCTCCGATTCCTGAAGAGAATCTCTAACGACCTATCTGTTGGAGATGAGTTACCGGCGCCTCCAACGGAGTAACAGCGGTATCCGTGTGCGGGGGGCGTGCTGAATCGATCTGTACAGGCACGTACTCTCGCTGCGCGTGGGTGTACTGCCGCAGCCCGCTCAGTTGCAACGCGATATGCCACAGAAATGCGGGATTGTTGCGCAGATATCGCTTCCACAGGCGGCGCGGATCCTGCATGAGCCGATGCAGCCATTGCATTCCAATCGTCTTGATCCACTGCGGCGCATCCTGGATGCGGCCAGTGTGGAAGTCGTAGGCGGCACCGACGCCGAACATGAGTGTGGTATCGAGCCGGTCCAGGTAGCGATGCATGAAGCGCTCCTGTTTGGGGGTGCTGATGCCCACCCAGATGATGTCGGGCTTGAGCTGGCGCACACGCGCGATAAGCGCCTGCTCTTCTTCCGCATTGAGATCGCGAAAGGGCGGTGTGTAAGTGCCAACGATTCGTGCCCATGGATAACGGCGGGAGAATCGCTCGCGCAGTTGCTCCGCGACGTGCTCCTCCCCTCCGTACAGGAAGTGCGTGCAGCCGGCGAATTCTCTCCGGCTGAATATCTCACGCATAAGATCGGGACCGGCGACGCGCTGCATCTTTTTGTGGCCCTGCCAACGGCCAACCCAGACGGTCGGTGTGCCGTCGGGCACAGTGATGACGGAGGAGGCATAGATGGCGGCTAACTCCGGATCACGGTGAGCTTCCATAATGCCGTGCACGCCCGCCATACAGACGTATCCTTTGCGGCGGGCTGCCAACTCGCCGGCAATTCGCTTGAGTGCGAGCTCCATGTCGAGCGCTTCGACGGAGATGCCTAGCAATTTGGCGGCTGGCCGTCGTTTGTGGCGATTCATAGGGTGCTACTCCCTTCTGTGGTCCCTGCTGCGGCACGGAGGGGAGGTGTGTCGAACGCCGACGCGGGATAGAGCAATGAGCGATAGAGTTGCAGATACTGGTCCGCGATAACCGGCGCGGAGAGCTGCGGCAGAGTGACCGGCTCGCACGTGTGCTGGCGGATATCGGCGCAGATTGCGTCGGCAAAGGCATGCTCAGCCATGTCGTTGAGCGGAATGTAGACACATTTGTTTCCGCCTAACTCGCGGAAAGCTGGAATATCGGAGCAGATGACGCGGCAGCCGGCAAGAAGGGCCTCCGCGACAGGAAGACCGAAGCCCTCCATGAGAGACGGCGCCAGCAAGAGTTCACAGTTGCGATAGCACCATTGCAGTTCTTCTTCGGAGATGCCATTGAGCAGCACAACGCGATCGGCAATATTCGCCTCGGCGAGAAAGCGTACGATCGCATTCGTCTCCGGGCCCGGAATACCTACGATGACGAGACGCGTTTGCGGTGTGAGTTTTCCGGTGCGCAGCAGACGCTCGAATACTCGCAGAAGGAAGAGGATGTTCTTGTTGCGGCGATGCTGGGCCACGCACAGCAGAAACGGCTCGCCATTCCATTGTGGCAGCGGACTCCAGGCGGAGACCTGGGGCAGTGGCTCGACGCTGTTGTAGATGACGACCGCCTTCGCGAGCGCAAGCCGCGGTTCGATACCTTGAAGCCGCGCGAGAGTGGTCTGGGAGACACATGCAATCGCGTCCACCATCTGCAGGCACTGCCGCAACACGAGCTGATTGAACAGTACCTTCGGGAAGCCGAAGTTTTCTGGAACATCGTAGGGATAGAGGTCGTGAAGAGTTACTACCGTCGGGCAGTAATAGGCGCCCTTACGTAGCGGGGTCGGATAGCCGAGATGTACCAGGTCTGCCTGGAGACGCGACGCAATTCTGGGAAGTTCCAGGTAGTACCATGCATTCCGGCTCAGAGAGTTGTTGCGGATCGGCGCCGTATGCAGATACAGGCGCGCATCATTCCGTGGCGCAGCGTCGTAAACGAACTCCTGCTGCCAGGGTGCGGCGATCAGATGCACTGCCGTGATCTCTTGTCGGGTGAGCAGGCAGCGGGCGAGATTGATGGCGTGGCGCTGCACGCCCGAGAGCTGGCCGGAAGATGATGTAAGTGCGATGACGATCTTCAAGCAAGCGCCTCCGATTGATTCCGAGACCGCTCGCTAAGAGCGCCGATCATGGCAATGAACCACAGAGGCAGCGAGAGATCGAATGCCTCGGTGTCAGCGAAACCGCGCACCACAACAAACAGCAGCATGCCGAGGAAGAAGGTCTTCAACGACGGATCGGAGAGTCGACGAAGTTGCCGCCAGACGCTGCCGTAGATCGCGACCAGCATGAATACGCCGACGGCTCCGTAGGCATAGAACTGCTGGAGCAGCTCGTTGTGCGCGTGGCGGGCCTCAAACTCATTGAATGGCGGAATGACCTTCCAGACAGAGTGGAAGCCATGGCCGATCCAGGGCATCTGGACCGCTTCGTTGAGGAAGTAGAGCCAGATTCCAAGCCGTCCGGTGAGGGTCTCCGCCTGATTGCCGGCATTGGTGTAAACGACGTAATAGTCCGCGAGCAAATGAGAGAAGACCAATATGACGACGAGGGCGAATACGATCAGCAAAATCTTTGTTCGCCAGCGCATGGAGCGATCGCGCAGCAGAATGTAAGTCTCTCCAGCGAGGAAGGCGATGATCGTCGTCTTACTGAGGCTGCGAAGCAGCGTAACGGCCAGCAGGAGAGCCGGCATGGTCCAGTCGCCGCTCTTCCTCCGCATTAAATACTGGGCGAGGAAGAGAGCAAAGGCGCAAGACCAGCCGATCTGGTTTGGCCCGAGAAGTTGTTCGTCGCCGAGACGGAGATCCGACTGCGTCGGCATCAGCCATGCAATGATGGCTATGACGCAGCTGGCCCAGATGTAGCCGCGCATCAGCGAATCCACGACAGAATCGACAGGAGCGGTGCGAAGCAACAAGAGGACGATTGCGACATCTGCCGCCATGCCGCACCAAAATGCGGCAGCGGCCGGCAAGGAAGCGGTCACACTCCAGACGAGACTGATTCCGGAAAAGCCGAGATACAAGAGCACCCAGCGCAGGCAGGGCAAACCAAGCACAGAACGAGACGCATACCTGGGACGGCCCAGTGCGTCGATGGCAACAAGAATTAAGAGAAGATAGTTGAGCCCGAGGCTGAGGATGACACCAGCCTGCGCATCCTGGCCAAATACCCGAACGGCCAGCAGCGGAAAGAAAAGCCGGAACGAGAGATAGAAACCCGCCAGCGCAGCGGACGGCATGACTGCTGCCGCGTTGACGCGAGGCTGATGCCGAGTGAGCGCGGAGGCGGTGGCCGCTTGTACGTTTGCGCTCATGCTTCCTCGCAGACCGGCTTCCCTGCGTGTGTGGACACATGGGGGGCGCGCGCCCTACTGAGCTGGCGCACGAGAGGAAGAAAGAGAAGCAGCGTGATGGCTCCGTAGCAGAGCCGCGCCAGAGCCAGCCCATAGGTGCCGAGGCGAGGTACCAGCCAAACCATCAAGAGCAGCATTGTGGCGCCGGCGGCGAGGTTCAGCCAGGTGATAATTCGGACGCGACCGAACGCCAGGAGCGCATACGTGGCCGTAACATTCAAGCCGAGGAACGCAGAGCTCCAAACGATGATAGGAAAGATGGCGGTGGAGCTGCGTGCTATGTCGGCACCCGCCCATGAACGCAAGATGCGTTCGCCGAAGAGCAGCAAAGTCGAGGTCGCCACAACAACGAAAAGCAGATTGCACAAGAACGCGATAAGCACAGCTTTGCGCGTTCCCGATGTGCCCTGCATAGCGCTGCGCTCAGCAAGATGTGGAAAGAGAAAGTGCAGACCTGAGGCGGCGAAACCATAGATGGGCTGCGCCAGTTGCGTGCAGAGCGCGTAGGATGCGACCGCAACGGCACCAAGGGAGACGCCGAGGAAGAGCCGATCGGCCTGGCTAACCATGACGCCGGAGACGGCTTGCAGCCAACTGAAGGCTCCGAAACCAAGCAGCGCCTTCATAGCGTTTCGGTCCCACGCCGGCGCCAGCGAGGTAGCTCGCAGAAGGCGGCGAAGATCAGAGAATTGCAGACAGGTTCCCAGCAGGCTAATAATCGCAGCGGCCGCGACCATACTGATGACGCTGCGCGAGAGGTATGTAATGGTGGCGGCGGCGGCCAGCGAAAGCAGCCGAGCGAATATGCTGACGCGAATCGCGGCGCCGTAACGCTGAAAGGCGCGCTGCGTGCTGATGCAGACGCTCTCCATGGTGCGCAACCACAGAAGAAGACTTGCGATGCGCAATGACCAGAGACAATCCCGCTGCAGTGGTGGGTCCATGGAAGGAACGATGTGACGCGCAGCAAGTGGCGCCAGCGTCCATGCAACGAGCGCGAGAGCCGTACCGAGAACAAGATTGATGCCGATCATGCAGCGCACAGTACGCAGAAGGTGGTCGTGCTGGCCGAGACCACGCTGGCTGGAAACGTGCTGGATGTTGGCATCTCCGAAACCAGAGGCGATGATGCTGCCCATGCTGACGGTAGCGGTGACTATGGCCCAGATGCCGTACTGTGCCGCACCCATGTTGTGGAGGACGATAGGTGCGACCAGCAACATGCCGATGGGATACGCCGCATAGTCGAGCAGGCCGTAGCCCGCATTTGCCAGATGCGCTCTCATGATGGTGCTCCCGCCTGTGGCCTTGGGCTTCTCAGCCTGGCATGCAGAGTGCCGTAGACCTCGTGCGCGAGCATCTTGCGAGGATCGCTGACGCTGATGTGCAGCCAGCGGTCCCATGCGAGCAGCAAGGCGGCTGCGACACTGGTCGCAATAACTGTGAGGAGCAGCGCGAGCATGAGACGCGGAGGAAAGGACTTCTTCTCCGGTATGCCAGGCGAATCGATCACACCGACAACGGGCACATCCTTCGCCTCCTGAATGCGCGCCAATTCATACTGCTGTGTGAGTAATTCGAAAACGGTCTCCTGCACCAGTACCTGGCGATAGAAATTCGCATAAGGAACGGCGAGCCGAGGGAGCTGACGCAGCGGCGGATACAGCTCGCTGTTGCCATTCCCTGTGCTGCGCTCATCATCCGCTCCGGCCGTTCCAATCACGGGGAGAGGTGCGGACGAGCCGCTTATCTTCGCCAGCTGGCTTCGCAATTCGCCGATGCGGGCTTGCGTAGCGCGCACCCGGACGTTGCCGTCTCCGTAGATCTGACGAAGTGAGTCGAGATTCGCCTGCTCCAAAATCATCTGCGCCTGCAGCTTGGAGGCGGCATCGACCATCGCGCGGCCCTGCTCCTTGATGTCGACTGTGCCGTGCGTGCTCGAGAACTCACTCATCTGCTGCTGCGCTTGTTCGAGATCAGCCTTCACTTTCTGCAGGCGCTTCTCGATGAAGACGCGCTCCTGATGCGCAGACGAGGTGCTGGTGCGGTTTACCAGGAGATTGAGTTCGTCGAGGTAACCCTGCGCGAGATCGCGCGCGCGGCGCGGATCGGTATCTTCGACGGTGATGGTGATAACGCCGCTCTTCTTGTCATCGCTAATCGTGGTGCTCGCGCGCAAGATGCTTCGCTGTATCTACCCGGTAACGCTTGTGATATGTGCGCTGCAGATCGAAGCGGTCGATGAGATGAGCTGCGACTGTGCCGCTGCGCAGCAGATCCACGAAGAGCGCAGTAGTATTGTTCCCTCCCAGAAGACTCCCCGCGAGACTGCCGAGTCCGCCGCCGCCGACCCCGCCAAGAGCGCGTCCTGCCAGCGCGGCAATCATGGCGGTGGGCACACTGGAGTTGCTGGGCGGCATGATCTGTGCTGACGACTTATAGCGCTTTGGCAGAGTGAAGGCGATCAGGAGGCTGAGCAGGAGAGAGATTGCTGCAATGCGAAATAAGAGACGCCGGCGCTCCCATAATGTCGTGGCGCTCTTCACCCACTCCGGTGCAGCAACAACATGAGGCTCGAACGAAACAGTAGTCTGAGGCGCTAGCCCCTTGGGGGCCTCTTCAATCCGGTCATCGAGGAGCACCGAAGTATCACGATCGCGCTCCTCCGCGGACGCAGAAGCGACAGGAATGCCATTAGGAGTCTTCATAGGACACCAGCTACGGCGCCAGTAAAGGCAACCGACGAGGCGATCTGCGCGATGGTCAGCAAATTGCGCCAGAAGAGCGACGCGCCAATGATCTTTTGCGGTACCACGACAACGTCGCCAGGATCGAGCCGCGTTGATAGAACATCTTGATCGAACCACAGGCTTGGCTCGCGGCCCACGACGGAGCCGTTGGCGCGAATGATGAAGATCTGTTTCTTATTCGCGATCTGAGTCACTCCGCCCGCACGATGCAGATACCACCCAGCATTCTTGCCGGGTATAAAGGTGATGGCCGTGGAGTTGTACACCTGACCGGTCACAAGCACGAAGCCAGGACGCTTGGGGATGCTCAGTACGTCCCCTGCTCGTACTTCAATGTCGGCGGGCGTATTCTCCCAACTGCTGATGTCGGCGCTGATGTGGATGACAAGACGTCCGGTGGCCGGTTGGCTACGCAGGCGGGAGAGAACTTCGTTCTGCTGTTGCGCAATCAGTTGCAACGTGCCGGACTGGTCTCCGCTGCCGAGATTCGGACTTAAGCGCGCAGAAGTTGAGCTGGTCTCGATCTGGCGAATGAGCTCTTGGCGACTCTTCTCCTCGAGCCTGCGAACCTCTTCGCGGATAAGTACCGCTCCTGCGGGATAGCTGGTATCGCGGAATCCTCCAGCACGCCGGAGGATGGAACTCAGCCGTTCACCCTGCTCGAAACCGTACGTACCCGGATGCGCTATTTCGCCCTGAAGCTTGATTGAGGCGCCAATGTCTGTCCAGCCGGTGAGCTGATGCACGGTCAATACGTCACCGGGTTTAAGTGGGACATCGTCCTTTTGATCGCTACGGTCTACCGCATCGCCGATGTCGATCGATTTACGGTCGGTGACGACTTTCGTTCCTCCCACCACCTGGTAGCTGGCGAGGTCGGCATTGGTAAGCAGAGCGTCCCGCTTGAAGCCGCCGGCCATGCGCACAAGCTGGGCCGCGGTCATACCGTTCGAGAGGGCGTAATTGCCAGGGCGCAGCACTTCGCCACCGATGGTCACTCTGGGCGCATCGGCCTCGTACCGACCGAGGACGCGAATCGTATCAAACGGCTGAAGCGGGTAATTGCTATTGCCTATCAACACGTCGGGCACGTTAAAGTCGATCGTCTCGGGATGCATGTCAGGAGGCACGAGTCGGACGATTTCGCCGCGATCAGCCGGCTCGGGCAACAAGTCCTGATAGCTATGCAGCGCATCGCTGAGCTGCATGCCATCGCGATACTGCATGCGCCCAGGCCGCACGACATGACCCACCATGTAGACAACCCGCTGGCTATAGGGGAGGATCGCCGACACGTGCACATGATCACCGTCGTGGACGGCGAAAGCCGCGATGGCAGCGCGCGCCGATTCAGGACTGCCCTCGGAGGGCAGGTTCAGGCTCACGGTCTCGCGTTGAAGATTTGCGTCGATGCGGTCGATTACGATGTGGCCGAGTGCCGCGGATACCGTGGCGCCGCCCGCATCTTCGAGCACTTCGGCGAGCGTGGTCTCACCCTTCAGTTCATAAATCGCAGGCCTTCGTCACCGCGCCGTAAACGGAGATCTGGGAACCGGCGGGCGGCACCAATAATGTGTCGCCGGACTGCAGGCGGCTCTCATTTTGAACGCCATGCAGAAGAAAGTCGTAGAGATCGATCTCGTCCACCAATTGCTTGCCGCGATAGTGCCGGACCACGCGCAAGGAACCGACGCTGGTGGGACCACCTGCGGCGAAGAGCGCATTCAAAGGCGTAGAAAGCGAACTTATGTCGAACGCACCGGGACGCTGCACGTCGCCCACGACGTAGATGCGGATGCTACGCAGACGTGCCATAGTCACGGCAACCTGCACGTCGCGATATTGCCGTTTCAATCCGTCGGTGATCGCGCCCTGCGCGCGTTCGAGGGTGAGGCCCGCTATCTGTATTGGGCCCGCATCGGGTAGATTGAGTCTGCCATCACGATCGATGGTCCGTGTGAAGCTCTGCGAGATGCCTCCCCAGAGAGCGACCGTCAAGGTGTCGCCAGGCCCAACCACGTAGTCGGGACCAGCTGGAACATCCAGGGGTATCGCGCGCCCATTGGGTGCAATCTGATTTGTCGCGTAAGCACTGCGGCGAAGAAATACATCCGAACCGAAACGTTTCAGCTTTCCATCCTGTTGGGGAAGCTGCGTATACAGATCGCGCAGTGAAAGTATGTTGTAGGGCGCAGGGCTGCGGAGCACCCGCGGTTGGTTCATTTCATTGTTCTTTGCGTTGCTACGCGAATTGTCAGCCGATCGCGGGGTGATGTCCGGCATGGTCTCGGCCCCCACCGAGCCTGTATCTGGGGTCCCTCCGTCACTCAGCAAGTTGCTGAACGGGAGGTTCGCGGGCATCTGGCCCGGTACCTGTGCAGACTGCGATGACGCGAACAAATCGTTGCCGGAATCGCTTGCAGCGTAGCTCTCGAGGCCCGCATCGGTCACATAGCCACGCGCACGCAAGAAGATAGTGATGTTGGCGCGCAGTTCGGGGCTCGACACAATTTTGCTGTACAACATCTGGTCGGTGATCGAATCTGCCTGAAGGCTTGCACCCTGCTGTTGGGCCATGTCCGCCATCAGCGACTTTAATTCGATAAGCGCATCCGGCTGCTGCTGCAGAACGGCGAATATCCGGTCTGCCGACAGTGGCGCAGACGCATCACCGCCAAGGCTCGTTGCAGGGTTTTGAATCTCATTTGCATTGCGGCTGGCGGTGTTCTGGGAAGCTATCGTCGAACCTGCATTCGCCGTTGTGTCATTCGCAGTTGTGTCATACGAGGAGCTCTGGTCTGCCTGACTATCATCGGAAGAGAGCGGCGGCGGCAGAGACGGCGACATTGACGGCGACGTAGACGTTCCGCCACCAGGGTTGGGCTGCTGTGCCCTTCCGGATGATAGACAGAGTGTTGCGCCGACGATCAGTACGACGAGAGCGCGGCTGGCGCGATGGGCGCGAACTCTCCATTTTGATTCTGTCATCGCGCAACCCCGCTAAGGCGCTGTTGCCAGCGGGGCAATTCCCGCAGGTAGCGAAAGCCCTCGACCGCATGAAAGCGCAGTCGAAAGAGAATGAAGCCGATCTGAGCGCGATAGCGGCGAAGGCGCATCGACAGTGTTTCGTTCGTCGTTGCGTGCACGATGAGCGGCGGAAGACTGAGAGGCAATAGAGCTTTGCGCAGCGAACGCTCCGTCGGAATGCTCGAAGCTGCGAGCTCTTTCTGCAGTAGGAGATAGAGTTTGTTTCCAGGAAAACTGGCAAAGACCGTGCGCTGTCCATAGAGCTGCACCCACATCCGCGCAGAGGGCTGGAGGCGATTTACAGTCCAGGTAGTGAGCGCCATCGGTGCGAAGACGTCCATCACCTGCGCGATGAGCAGCGTGATGACGCCGAGCGCCAACACAGCTCTTGGGTTTTGTTCAGCACACGTTCGCAGCTCTATCCAGAAGGCCGCGTCGTCGTGGCGCGAAAGCACATGCCGGCGAAACTCGAGCAGATGGGCGGTGCGCGAAAACTCGCTGCACACATGTTTGAAGGCGTGCATGCCCTGTCCGAGCAAGGTATCAACGGAGGAAAGCACAGGTATGTCGACACCGCAAAGACTGCCGATTTCTGCGTGGGCCAACAGCGAGTGGCCTTCGGCGCCAGTTGCCTCGATGTGCAGTTCCACGGAGCGATGGGGCAAATCCTTGTAGAGATCCTTTAGAGTTGTGCCCGGCATTTCATTCTTCTTGAACTCCCAGGTGCGCCCGCTGATAGCACGCAGATGGTAGCCTCGACTTTCGAGGATGCGCCGAGCTTCGTGGGCACTCTGCTGGGTGACCAAAAAATCGAGGTCAAGTTGCGAGCGCAATTCCGGTCTGGGCACAGAGGACGGCGAGAGAGAAAAGCCCTTCAATATTGCATAGCTGAGCCCCGCTCTCTGAAATTCACGATGAATTGCAGTCAGCTCTGCAATCATGGCCGCCGTTCGTGCCGTGTTGTCAGCCAGATTTTGCTGCAAACGGGCATGCACATCAGGCGGAAGTATCTCGGTCTGCTTCAGCTCATGCAGACGGTCAAGCAGGTAGAGCGCCAGACCGCTGGTATCCAGCCAGTGCAGCAGTCGCTGCCACTCCATGCCAGATAGACCGCGTAACCTTGCACACATGTCTGGCGGCGGATCGCAAAAGGTCAGCAGGACAGCCTGGCGCAGCTGCAGTTCGCTGCTTCGAGATTGCGGCGCCGTGTTGGTCGAGAGCATTTGCATGGCTATCAGTGGCTTGTACATCTCCGGTTCGCCTAGGCTGCGGGCCGGGGGCAGATGGCGTCGATCTTGCCGACGTCGGACCACGACGCCGCTTCCGCTGAATCGCGCAAAGGGAAAGTGGCAAAGCGCACCAGTGGAATGGCCAGAGCAGCACTAACTAGACCGCCGGCAGCAGCCAATACGACAGCAAGAAACGATCGGCGTCCCGGCATGGAAACCGGCGCTTGCTCAGGACGGTGCGCCGAGGCACTGTACATTCGAGTTACTCCCGCGAAATTAGGGTGAGAATCGTGATCATCGTGGCCTTCTGATTGGATTTGGTCTTTCAGCCCATCTCAGGCCCGTAAACAAGCATCGTTAGTCCACGACGTGGAGAGTCAGCTTCATCTTGCTGTGGCCTACTCCACAGAAAACTGAGCACTGACCGACAAAATCGCCAGTCTTCGTTGGCGTAAAAGCAAGTTCAGCAGTTTGTCCTTTGCTCACCTTGGCCTTGACTCCGAGATCCGGAAAGCTCAAGCCGTGAGCCACATCAGCGCTCTTGAGCACAATCACGACTGGCTCGCCCTTCTTCACGGTAATTTCGGCGGGCGTGAAGTCGAATCGTTTGGCCGTCACTTCGATACGGCGCGGCGCGGCCTGGGCACGCACGAGTTGGGCGGTGAACAACGCCACGATCAGCACCGCAAAGAGCGCGGCGGGGAGAATAAGCTTGAGCTTCATCCAAGAATCCTTTATTAGAGTCAGTGACACGACGTGTCCATGTGCTCACTCCCCTCTTCGTTAGCTGTCGGGTTTCGACTTACCGAGGCTGCTCAGTCGGGTAGCAAGCTGTTCTGAATCTAGCGAGCACGCGATTCGCGGTTGTCATGTCGCTGTAAGGCGATTGTCACTGCTTTGTTGCACGCGACAGAAGCGAAAGATCGTGCGGAGAATGTAACCCGCGTGACCTGCATGTCCTTTCGACTCGCAGACATGAACGACGCAACGCGCAGATATAAGTGACAACCAACTGACAAATGTCAGATGATTTGGCGACACATTCGCCGGCGGCAGGCGCTAGCTTGCAACTATGCCGCGTTTGAGATCCAGATCCTTTTTCGTGACGATGGCCCGCTCAGTGGAGGCCATTGCTCTCGCGCTAGCAATTCTGTGCGCCGGGCGTTACGGGAGCGCGCAAGATACACCACTGCTCTCCGGTGGTGTTGGATTCTTCACCAGCACCAACGGAGGCAATACTACATATCTGCCGATCATCGAGCCGTTGCTAGCTGCTCCCATCGGCAAGCACGTTCTTATCGAGTCGCGCGCGGCGCTCACTGAAAGCTACGCACCTCGCAGCAATGGCCTGCCTGGATACGACCACACGTTTTTCGGGGCCGTTACGTACCTTCAGGGGGACGCGATTTTAACGCCTCATGTCACCCTGGTCGGGGGTAGTTTCCTGATTCCGTTCGGGACTTATAACGAACGCCTATCGCCGATCTGGATCAGCAACTTCCAGGATGGGCCACTCATCAGCAGCCTGGGATTGATGTCGACCGGTACCGGAGTTGGTGGAATGCTGCGCGGCTCCGCCATCTCGCGTCAAAAATATTCGATCGATTACGCCGCATATTTTTCTACTCGTAGCGGAAACGAGCAGTTCAACTCCGAGCGTTCCTCCGGCGGCCGTGCCAGCCTCTATCTACCCGAGCAACGCCTCGAGATTGGGTTTTCCTACAACCGTCTTCTTCAAGACACACATGAAAACTTCTACGGCGCCCACGTCTGGTGGGAGCCAAAGGATACTGCTTTTCGTCTGCGCTCGGAGTTTGCGCGCGGCCATCACGCACAGGGCTATTGGATCGAGGCCGACTACCGCACGCAGGCATTTGGCGGTCTGGATAGCTTCATCGGACGCTTCGAGCCGGTATTCCGCATGCAGCAGACCTTCCGCCGCGACACGATTGTCAGCGACGGCCTGCCCCTTGTAAATACACAGCGTGCCGACTTTGGTCTGGATTACAACCTGCCGCACAACACCAGAATTATCACCAGCTACGCACGGCAGTTTTCCTCCACAGGCGGCCGCAATGTCTGGGAGACCGGAATTGTCTACCGGTTCCTCTTCCCAGCCTGGAAGGGTAAGTCACAATGAGCGTTAAATATCTTCTTTCCGGTTTCGTGATTCTAGCAGCGGCTTGCGGACTCTCTAGAGCAGCACAGAAACCGAAAACCCAGCCGACATCCGCTACGCAAACGGCACCCCACAGCAGTGGGAAGCAAACCACGGCATCGCAAAGCTCCGTGCATTCGGATGATGGTCAGCGCGTCTTTGAGCAAAACTGTTCGCGCTGCCACACTGCTCCAGATGGGTTCTCACCGCGCATCACAGGCACCGTCTTACGACACATGCGTGTCCGGGCTTCCCTCAGCCAGCACGACGAGCAGGAGCTACTCCGCTTCATGAATCCGTAGCAAGCGCTCACGGAACTGCGAAGCATTTGCACCTACTTAGTATGTCGGCATCGCATCTGGCTCGTAAGGATGGCCGAACTTATTCAGATGGGGCTCAGTGGAAGTGCCTGCGTGAATATCGCCCAGAGCGACCACCGTTCCGGCTACGTGGACTCGCCGCGTCAACTGGTCAAGCGAGCCTTGTGTCTGACCTTCTATCCACACGCGCAAGCTGTAGTTTCCATCTGGGACGCCGTCGATATCAAAGGCCCCGCCAGCATCGGCAATGCTATAGAACGGCGTATCGAGCGCGATGACTACCGCGCTCATCTCCGAATGAATATTGCAGAAGATATACGAGACGCCCACGCGGGAAAAGACCACGCTGCGGGTTGAACCCGCTTCATAGAGGCCGAGATCGAATCGTTTGCCGTCGAAAAGCGAGAAAACATTATGGAAGAAAGGATCGGCATTGGGAAATGCCACGCTGCTGCCGACCGGCACCACCAGTAGATGTGGCGTGAACATCTTGTTTTTTTGCAGTAATGTGAATCTGCCAGCCGACACTGCTGGGACGCTGCCGGACTCAAGAGGCTCCAGCCAAATCACGGCGGACGGCGGCTTCTCTGCCCTATGTGCGACGGCCTTAGAAGCGCTCGTCACCAACTGCGCCTTGACTTCAGCGGCCTGCAACGCAGCATTCCCGACCGTCGCCAGTAGCGACGCGGTCAGTATCGTCCTGGAGAAGAGTCGTGATGAAGACGCGAGTGGCATCAGAACCGGTATCCCGCGCCAAAGCCAATCGCATCGCTAGAGTTTGTAGAACCAGTGGCATAGTTGGTCCACAGGCGCCGATACTCGAGCGAGAAAAGGAGATACGAGCTCGGACTATAGATGACATTGGCGACCGTCGACCGGTTGCGCGCAAGCCCGGAATAGCTTGAGTATTCGGGAATCTTCGTACTCGCGTGTATCTCCCCGGCGAATGGGTTGTCGACGCCATAGCCGGTATTGAACTCAAGCCGTTCTCCCACTTTGCTCTTCAGTTGCGCCCAGCCGCCCACATCATCCAGGGCGCGGGCAATCTGTGCAGTGCCTGCATAGAGATCAACATAGTCGACGTAGCCTCCGCCACCGAGTCCGCCCAGTGCCGCTCCTCGATATGCACTCGTCGTGAATGCAAAATGTCTGCTGACCGGCAGACGCAGATCGATGGCGCCGGCCCATGCATCGAACCGCTTCTGATCGCCTGTTTCATGCGGGCTGAAGTAACCGCTCGCACCAACTTCCGGCCCCGTGTCCGCATCGCCTGATGCGAATGCGATGCGGGCCTCGCTGCCGGGCCAGCGGCTGCGCTCGGCGCGCGACACGGTTGAAGTACTGGGCGGGACACCGGGAAATTGCGGATCCGCCATGTCGATCAATCCTGCCTCGAGCTTCAATCGCTTCGAACCGGTAAGGCCGAGCTGGTGAGAGAGGCCGATTTGCGGGTTCCACGCCCATAGATTACCGCTCCAGGCGAATTCCGGCTGGGCCACCGCAATGAGGGAGGAAGGGGTATTCGGTGCAAGAAAGCTGCGGTCCTGCTGAACGAACGCTTCCGTGTTCTGCCATTTCAGTCCGGCGTGCGCCGTGCGCAACCGCAGCACTCCACCGGCGGCATAGCTGGATTGCGCTCCGCTGGCGAAGAAGTCGACACGCACGTCCGCATGACTGGTTGCACCGAAGAGATGTGGACCTCGCGCATCCAACCCAAGCACGGTCTGTCGCAGCGAGAGTCCCGTACTACCCCCGCCCGGCAACGCATACGTGGGATCTGCCGAGACATCCACCTGCCGCGTGTTCACATAACCGTTAAAAAGCAATAGGCCGCTCACCTTCAGCGGATATTTCGACTCCGTCTCTACCTTGGTCTGCTCGTGGGTGGCGATCTGCGACTCCTGCACGGCCTGCCGCTCGCGTATGTCTTCGATAGCGCTCCCAGGTGGGCTTCCAGATGCGCTCGTAGAGACGCCGGTCTGCGCATTCGAAGATGCGTTCACGGCCGGCTTCCCGGGAGGCCCCGAGGGTGCCGGAGGATTCGCCTTCTCGGCGGCCAATTGACCCTGCAACGCTGAAAGCTGTCGCTGCAACTCCTGAAGCTGCTTCTGGTAGCTGTCCATCTGGGACTGGGCGCGCGCAACCGCCGCCGTTAATTGCTGTACTTTTTGTTCCGTTGTTTCAGATGAGGCAGGTGGTGCGGTCGTAGTCTGCGCCAAAGCGGAGCTATTCGGATGGGCAGATAGCAAAGCGGCAATCGCAAGGACAGCCCATCGTCGAGCTGACTGTCCCTCTTTGTCGGGTTGCTGGTGTAGCGCGGTACGCGGCTGTGAATGAACAGTCATGACGTCAACTGGATGCTCGGAGCAGTCGTCGCGTTGTTCTTTGTGCCGGAAGGCACGACGCGCGACACCGTGAGGCGAAACACCGCTTCACCCGGACGGCTACTTACTACTTCTACGCTGCCGTCGTGCTCCCGCGCCACACTCGATGCGAGCGTCAACCCGAGCCCGGTGCCTTTCTGCTTACCCAGGCTCACGAACGGGTCGAACAGATTCGACGCGAATTCCCTCCGGTACACCAAGCCCGGTATCGGTAATGGTCACACTGGCTGTGGTTTCGTCACTATTCACCGCGACGGTGACCTCCCGGCGGCCTGAGCTCTGCCGGGCAGACTGGCACCCATTCAACAACAGGTTGTAGATAGCACGTTCCATCTGCCTGGTATCGATCGCGGCCGTAACATCCGCCTTCGACTCCACCCGCACCGTTACCAGCTCCGCGTCGGGATGCGTTCGCACCAACGAGACCGCTCGATTCACCAGAGCGGTCATCGAAGTCGGGACACGCTGCAACGCGGCTCCCGTTCGTCCAAAGAGGAGCAGGGAGTCCAACATATCTGTCGTTCCATTTACCGCGAGCCGGATTTCGTCGAAGAGCTCCGCACGTTCGCTGGCAGGCAGCGCCGGCGATGCCAGGAACTCCGCATTTGCATACACGGCAGCCAGATAGTGCCGCAGATCATGGGAGACGGAACTCGCCATCCGGCCAATCGTCGCCAGGCGTTCCGACTCAACCAGAGCGCGATTTTTCTTCTGAATCTCATCGCGCATCTCGGCGAACACACGGCTCAAATAACGGACCTCCTGCGTCCCTCCTGAAGGAAGCAGATACTTCGGATCACCCTCCCCGAACGCCTGGACGCCCGTCGCCAGCAACTCCAACGGGCGCGTCACCATACGCGCCAGCAGCAGCATGAGCAGCGAGCCAACGGCAATGGCCAGCAGGCTAACCAGAAAGACCAGGCGATTGATCTCCCCCTCTGTGCGATCCGCCTCGTCAAACGACTTCATAACCACCAGGCGCAGAGCTGCGCCGGCGCCATTGGTCATATCTTTGGTGGTGGCCAGATAGCGTTCCCTGCCCAGGCTCACGATCTCCTGGTTGTTTTCTCGAAGGGATCCAACCATTCCCTGCAGAAGATCCCGCTTTTCTTTCGCCAGGGTGCTCGCGACGATGTCCCTGCCGGTGACGAAAGCCGCTTCGGCACCTGCACCGCGGCCCACCTCCTGCAGAAGACGATGATCGACCGCATAGCCGCTCACCACATATCCGAGAAGCGTTCCGCTTGCCGCACTGCCGAAGTACAGCGGTCGCACGGAGTACTCATACAACCGGCCGCCGCTTAACAGGTAATGCCTGCTCGGATCGCCGATCACCGCCTGCAAGTCGCTCTTGAGCCGGCTGGTATTTCCCTCACTCTGCGCATTCGCGGACAGCAGCCGGTTATTTGCATCGGCCAAGGCAAACAGATCGTTGCCGCTCGTCTTCCAAAAGTCCACCGCGCCGTCGGCAATTGTGCGTGCGTCACTGGTGGTCATCAGAGCTTTCAAGCTAGGGAGACTCGCCAATAGCGAAATTTCCTGCTCCAACGCCGAGCGGCGGTGAGCTTCGAGATCCTGAAAGGTTTCCACGGAATGCCGCAGGTCCGCAGCGAGCGTCTCCTGTACGTGGTGCTGCAGGCGGCTGCGGACAATAAGCAGGCTCGACGCTGTAGTCCCCGCGATGATCAATACCAACGAGGTCAGCAGCAGAACACGAGTTCGAATTCCTGGTCCCTCTTTGTTGTTGAACACAGAGTCGCTCTCGTTACGGTACGAACTTGTAGCCAGCGCCGTAAATCGTCTGCAAATAACGCGGCTCGTTGGAGTTCTGCTCCAGCTTCTGCCGCAGTTTCAAAATCTGATTATCGACCGTGCGCGTGGTCGGATAGGAGTTGTACCCCCAAACCTCGTTCAGCAGCTCTTCCCGGCTAAGGACGCGCTCGGCATTCTCCACAAAATATTTCAGCAGTTTGAATTCGTGCGCGGTCAGCGTAATCGGTACACCCGCGCGCCGCGCGCTCATCCTGGAGAAATCCACCTCGCAATCGCCAAACTTGTAGGTCACTATGGCGGTCGGCTTGTGCCGCCGTCGCAGCGCGGCCTGCACCCGGGCCATCAATTCACGCGGGCTGAACGGCTTGGTCACATAGTCATCAGCCCCCAACTCCAACAATAAAACCTTGTCCGCTACTTCACTGATCGCGCTCACGACAATGACCGGAATCTCCGGCTGCTCGGACTTCATGGTCTTGCAAAGGTCGCGGCCGAAGATGTTGGGCAATAGAAGATCCAGCACAACCGCTGACGGTTTCACCGTGTGGAAGGCATCCAGCCCGGCCTGCCCGTCCCCGCAAACAGTTACGGTGTAGCCCTGTTCGTGAAACATTCGCTGCAGCACCTTCTGCATGCGCGGGTCGTCCTCGACCACGAGAATGTGAGTCCGCGCGCCGCCAGGTTTTACCTCTGGAATACTGGAATCGCTCATAGTCTTTTCGACTTGCAGCATATCCTTTCTCTCCTATTCTTCGTCCATTTCCCCGAGAGCTTCGTCATAGCTTTGGATGAAGGGCTTCAATCTTATCGATTGCCCAGTTTACGAGCTCCACATCTTTGCCACTCTGCTGGATCCCGCGCAGCGTTGGCAGTGCATCCGTGTCTCCCTGCCAGGCCACGATCCGAATTGCCCGCTCCCGCACTGCCGAGTTCTGGCTGTTGAGGCCCTCACGCACCGCAGGCAGAACCGGCGGCCCACTCTGAACGAGTATCCATTCCGCTTTATCTGCGACCCTGGGGTCGGGCGCACCCAAAGCCTCCACAGCCGGCCGGGCGTCTCTTCCAATGCGGCCCCACAACTGAAATGCAGCCACGACCCCGTTCATCTGCGAAAAGTCCTCGCCCGGGCGAAATGCCTGCTCTTCGAGCGCCTGTATGGCCGATGGCCCGTGGAGCATCGAAATCGCCTCGACCTCTTTCATCTGGCAGCGATAGTAGCCCATCACCACATCAATCTCGGATTGCGTAAGTCGTCCTTTCCCGCGCTGCACCCAGCCGTCGTAGATCATCCGCGCAGAGTTCACTTCCGACTTCAACTGTTCCGGAACAGCCTTCGCTGCAATATCGGGCTGATGCCGCGCCAACGCCAGCGCCGCGGCTCCACGAACCGAAGGATCCGGATGCGACAGCAGCGGTAGCAACTTCTCGGCATCCACCTCGCCAGGCATATGGGAAAGCGCCACCAGGGTCTCCTGCAGAACCTGAGTGTTTCTGTCCTCCAGCAGCGGGAGCAACATCTCTGATGGAGCACGCAAAGCGCCCAGTGCCCATGCTGCATTTGCACGGGCGTCCGGGTTCTCCGATCGCAGCGCTTCGGAAAATGCCACGGGTGACGTGCGGGGTCGCGCGAGTACCAGGGCCAGAGCAGCAGCGCGTGAGACATGATCGTCCGCATCGAGCAGCCAATGGGCGAACTCATCTTCCTGAGCGAAGCCGCGGTATCGAGACAACTCCAATATCGCTTGCGTCCGAGCGCCGCTCTCTCCGGCGTCTGCGTGCACAGCAAGCGTGGCCAACGTCCGCTCGACCGGCCTTCCGACAGCATCAGCGCCCAGCCGAGGATAGTCCACGTTGATGCCATCCACTCCGGCAGCGACTGCGGCCTTCATTGCGGCCACATCCATCTCATGATCATTGGCCGAGAAGTTCGCGATCACGGCCTTGCCCTCAGCGTGATACGCCTTCACCTGGTCCGCAGTCACTCCCGGCGGCGCCCACACAGGTGGATTCGCATTGGCCTGCGGATAGAGCTGTCGTACGTCCTCCCATTCGCCACCGAAGCGAACGCGCTGCAGCATTCCCTCGCGCTGCAACAACTGCAGCACGTCAGCTCCGATACCCTTGTCCTTGATGTCCAGAATCAGCCGTATATCTCTTTCCCGAGCAAGGCGGAGTGCATCCGCAAAGAGCGGGATTTCCATGCCCTCGAACCGGTCTCCCATCCAGCTGCCTGCGTCACGAAGTCGAAGGTCGTCGTAATAGCTCGTTTCTGTATCGCCGGTGCCGTCGGTGAGCCGCTCCAGAACACCGTCGTGATTCAGTACGATCTTTCCGTCCAGGGTCCGCCGCAGATCAATCTCCGCCACATCACAACCCAGCAACGCCGCCTGCTCCAATGACTCCAGCGTGTTTTCCGGTAGATCTTCATTCGCCGTGCGATGGCACAGCAGCTCGACCCGCCCTGGCTGCATGTCTGCGGCATGCGCGGCACTCGCGATGATCACGGAAAGGAGCGCGGCAGCGATCTGCTTCATCTCGTCTATCCTTCTTCTCTCAAAGGCCCTGAGACTGCGCCTGCGGCAGCAGTGGAGCATTGCCTTGGCGCCGTGGAATCAGGAGCCAAAACAGAATCGCCACCGCCGCCGCAATTCCCGCGATTCCCAACAGCACCGGTGGATATCCGAATCGTGTGAACAGAATTCCTGCTCCCGCCGTTGCGGCCGACCCAACGAGGGCATTGCAAAAGAGCGTCATCGCCGCCGCCGTACTGCGCTCCGCGTCCGGCGTCTCGTTCATCACCAGGTTGTAAAGCCCGGGAGAGCTCATCCACTGGGCCGCGGAAAATGTCAAATAGAGCGCGATCGCCAACCTTCCGTGCCGGGCACCGGCCATAAGCGCAAGACTGAATGCCGCAACGAGCTGAGTTGCAACTATGCCGTTCACCAGCCCCAATACGCGAAACATTAGCGGCGTCACCAGGCCCATACACAGCTGCACCGCCTGTATTGCGGAGAAGGTCAACCCGATTCGCTCCATAGGAATGTGCAAATCGCGCGACAGGTAAACGTTGGCGAATGGAGTGAAGGCCGCCAGCACGGCCGACCACAGCGCCATCAGGGGCAAATACCTGATGAGAAAAGAGTGGCTCTTCCAGAGATGCATCCAGCGTCCGCGCGCCGGTTGAACGTCAGCGACTGGCTCGTCAGACGATGGAGAGGGAATCCGCAGACGCAACACAGGAAGCAGGCCCATCAAAGCGATGCCGCAGGCAACCAGCAGGATCAGCCGCTTCACCTCCGCCGGATGAATGGCAACGCCAGCCATACTGAGCCACTGCGGCAGATACCCGCAGACAATGCCGCCTAGCATGCTGGTGCCGATGCTTGCTGAAAGGATCAGGCTGAATGCCGAGGTACGATTTTCCTCGGTCGTGAGCCGGGCCACCGCCGGAAGATAACAGACGCCCCAGATGCACATCGCCACGCCTGCCAGAAACGCCAGCCCGATCTGTGCGGGCTCCCACATCCAGACCGCGCGCAGAATACCGAATGCTGGAGCAGACAAAAAGCAGAGGGCGAGGACTGGCCGCACGCCGATTCTCCGCACCAGCACGCCTGCCGGCAGCGTCCCGATGAGGGAGCCGAGGATCACCGCGCCACCGATCAGGCCAATCGATCGATCGCTGAAGCGGTAGTCCAGCAGGTACAGATTGAAGAGAAAGAAATAGACCGAAAATCCGGCGTCGAAAAAGAATGCGGCCGCAAAAAATACCCAGAACCTGCGGCTTAATTTCTGCTGTTGAATCCATGCGGAGGGGCTCCTCCAGAAGGCGGCGGCCTTCTCCATGCATGATTCGGGCTGCAGCAGAGTCACCACTAGCGGCCCTCCCGTACCAGCAGGCGCAAACGGTCGATCGCCCAGTCGATGTCCTCGTATTGGAGTTCGAAAACTTCTGCCTTCAATAGATGGTCAATGGCCTCGTACTGCACTGTTAGCGATTCTGGCGATCCATAGAGCGCCTGCCGCATGAAGTACCGCGCGACCTCTGTGCGATACGGTCGAAGCTGCGGCGGGCCCGTGCGCCGGTTCAAGAAGACAATGAAGTCAACCTTTGCGCTCTGCGCGAGCGTCATGTGCTTCATTGGTGCGGTCGGTAACTCGATCGACGGTTTGCCGACGGCCCGAGGGGTGATCTCCAGACCTCGCACCTCAGGAAAAAACTCTGCCGCCGATGGCCGGAAGCGCACCTGATGGCAATTGCCCGTCACCAACCGTTTGGTACCAGAATTGAGCAGAAAACTGGAGTCGTCGGTGACATAAGTCCACCCCGAGCGCGCGCAGGCATAGGACAGCGTTGATTTGCCCGCGCCCGAATCGCCGCATAGCAGCACGCCACTTCCGTCGAGAGCGACACACGCGGCGTGCACTGGAGTCGCATGGCGCGTCGCGAGATGACATCCGACAATGCTATCCATAAAAAAGCACCGCAAATAGGGTTTGTTTCGCAAGCCCGCAGTGGAAAGCGTCATCTGCGTCCTGTTCCTTGATATGTCGGCGATGGAGTAATTGTCGCTGTCGGACACCGTCACCACCAGTGGCTGCATGATGCGGCACCACGGCGCAGGGGGACATTCCGTCGAGTCGGTCTCGACCACGTGAATGTCGACCTGGATCGTCTCTGTGTCGAACCGTTTCTCAAATTTCCCCCACTTCTCCTCGGCCTCGGCCAGCATCTCGGTCGAGTTCGTGCGTAGCTCCGCCGGGAATCCGAGCGGATAAAATATCCGCCTCAGCGAAAGTTCGGGAGCATCCAGGAAGTGCCGCAAATCCGGCACCTCAGATGCGTCGCACGCCGCTTCAATTTCTTCAATCGTCATCATCGTCCGTTTCTTTGGGTATATGTGCGCATCGCAGGCCTTAGAACTGGTACTTCGCTGCGAACTGGATGATCCGCGGATGCGGACCGCCCTGCTCGCTGTTGATCTGCCCAAATGCAGGACTGGCGACTGCAGGCAGAAGCGGGTTCCCATAACCCAGGCTGGTGTTCGGAACTCCGAACTGGGGCGTATTTGTCAGGTTGAAAAACTCCGTGCGGAACAGGAAACTTTGGCTCTCCTTCACCGGAAAGCTTCTCTCTATGGCCAGATCGAGATTGTGCTGTCCCGGGCCGCGCACGATGCCGACGCCACTGTTGCCAAAATCCTCATCGGCAATGCTTGTCCCATTCGGCACTTCAGGCGCCCGCATGAATGCGCTGGCATTCAGATAGCGTCCGCCGCCATCCGCTCCGACCACGCGCGAGAACAAAGACCCTCGGGTCTGGGGACGTCCGCCGGGGGCCAGCTCTGCCCGCACCTGGCTACCAAGCAGCCCATATACCGACCCAGCATTGCTGTCGAATACGCTGAGCGCAGCACCGGACTGAATGACTCCGATGCCCGAGACCTGCCAGTTTGTAAGCGGATATCGCGCCACCGCGGGGAGCGACGCAAACTTCGGAGTCGACCAGATAAAATTCACGACCAGACGCTGGCTGCGGTCATCATTTGCCAGGCCATACGATGCGTTCCGCAGATCAAGCTGGTTGTTGGTCGGCAGTTGCACCTCGAAGACATCGGTGCCACCTTCTCCGTTGACCTCGTCCAGATTTTTCGACCACGTATAACTTGCCTGCAACTGAAGCCCATGACTCCATCCGCTTCGTGAGGCTGGCCTGCAATGCGTTATAGTTCGCCACGAAGAGCGAATCCGTGAACAAGGACCCCGGACTCAGACCCTGAACCGGCATGCGCGCAATCACGTTGCCGATGGAGTTCGTCGTTTCTCCGTTGACCGGGTTCTGCGGGCTGGCAAGCAAAGACTGATCGAATTCAATCGACCCCGGCCTGTGCACCGACTGTGTTCCTACATATCCCACTTGCAGCAAATAGCTATGGCCCATCTCATATTGCGCATTCAGGTTGTATTCGTATGTCTTGCCGTCTTTGATGTGTGGGTTTGTCCCCTGAATGAAAGGCGTGCCACCCGGGACAAGCGGCGTGAAAACCGGAAATTGTGAACTTGGAGGTACTCGAGCATCCACAAACGGGTCCTGCAGGGATGCGCCTCCGTTGGGCGGCCCGCCATTGAATTGCGACAATGCAAACGGCGGCTGTCCAAGCGTGGCCTCCGCAATATTGCCCGAATGCTCGTCGAAGTACACACCGAACCCACCACGCAACACCAGGACCGGCTTCTCTGTCACCTGCCAGACCAATCCCAACCGCGGAGACACGTCCGCATAGGGGGTCTGGTAAAAACCGGCATACGAATTCCGCACTACGCCAGGAGGAAATGTGCCGTGGAAGTTGGAAGCGACGGTGAAGCCATTGAAGGTCCCGGATGCGGGGATTGGCCCCTGCGTGGCGAGATTAGGGTTGAAGTTCGTCAGCCTGCCATGAATCTCCGTAGGTGCGCCGAAGATCTCATACCGTAAGCCCGCATTCAGCGTCAGCCTTTGGGCCAGCTTGACGTCGTCCTGCGCGAAGCCAGCAAAGTTCGTATACCGCTCATCCCGGCGAAAGATGCCGCCTCCCGAAATACTGGTTCCGACATTGCTCAACCCCAAAGGACTACCGTTCTGTGCCGCGCTCTGACCAACCAGGAAGTCCTCGATACCGGCGATCATCAGGTTGCCATCGACCTGTTGAGGCTGGTTCTCGTCGACTTCATGCCGTTTGAACTCCGCACCGAAACGCATGCTGTGCCGGCCCTTGGTCAGCGCGATTGTGTCCTGCCAGATGAATGAATTCGTCACGGACCAGTCCGAGGGAGTGCCCCCGTCGCCGATGGTGAACCCGCCCACGCTCAATGCCGGCATGTTGGAGCTGGTCTGCACCAGACCCGTGGGCGTGCCGATTCCAATCGCCCGCGCGGAGATTGGATTCTCCTGTGTCACTACTCCGTCGAACCGCATGTAGCCGAAGCGGGCAATGTTCACCAAATTTGAGTTGAAGACGTGTGTATCTGCCAGCACAAACATTGTGTTGCGGTTCAGCGCGTCCGTGCCCCAGCCGGGAACATTGGTACCATTCGATGAAAACGGCAGACTTACCGTCGAGCGCGAATAGAAAAATCGGCCGGACAGCGTGTTCTTCTGGCTCAGTATTTGGTCGAGGTTGATCGTGAACTGGTCTTCGCGGTAGTGCGACGGAGGAGAAAATGTCGATTGGCCAAAGGGCAGCTGATCCGAGGGATCCGTTCCGCTGCTCGGCGGCAACGCAACTTGCGGGCTCGGAACCGCAAATTGTCCATTTGGCAGCTTCGCATTCAGGATTGCTAATGCAACAGGATTGATGTTCGATCCATTGCAAGCAACCTGCGTTCCGCCGGCGGCCGTAAGATAACCCGTCGCCTGCTGGCCTTTGTCGTCCAGGTGTCCTGCCGGGCAGAACTGACTTCCCAGCGTTGCCGCCGAACGGTCGGAAGTCAACAGTGGCAATTGAGCCGTCTTCAAAGATCCCAGACCGTTCACCTGGGTTATCCCCTGATACGCCGTGAAGAAGAACGTGCGGCCATTCCGGATGGGGCCGCCAACCGCGCCACCAAACTCATTTTGTTTCAGGTCCGCCCGCGGCTGACCGGCAAATTTCGAAAAGAAATCGTTCGCATTGAAGATGTTGTTGCGGACAAACTCCCAGGCACTCCCATGGAAATGATCGGTTCCGCTCTTGCTCACCAGATCTACGTTCGCGCCGGTTCCGCGTCCGTACGACGCATCGTAATTGGCGGTTTGCACTCGGAACTCCTCAATAGTGTCCGGTGCGGGAATAGCCGTTCCCACCTCGTAGTTCTGGGCAACCGCGGCAGAGTTCTCTTGAAGATTATTGGCATCTATACCGTTGAATTGAATATTGTTTGCCGTTGGTGTTGCTCCATTTGAAGCCACGTTCTGCGTCCCGTTGCCCAGCACGGTCGCAGTCGGCAGGTCCGCGATCACGCCGGGCGAGAGTCCCAGTATCTGTGTGTAGTTGCGGCTTGAGAGGGGCAAAGCTTGGATGGCCCGTTCGTCTACCAGACCACCCAGCGTTGAGCTTTCCAGCTCGGCTATCTCAGAGCTACCGCTCACCTGAACGCTCGTGGTTGTCCCTGCGACGGCCAGCGTTACGTTCAACGAGCTTGTCTCACTTACAGTCACCTGGACAGGCGGCGCGGTGTTCACCACATACCCCGATGCTTTCACAGTGACCTTATACGTCGCCGGCGGCAGCAGCGGCACGCGAAAGACGCCTTCCGATGTCGTTATGACGGAACGCGAGATATGCGTCGCGTCGTCAACCACCAACACTTCGGCATTTGCCACGACTCGGTTCGCAGGGTCATAGACGACACCGGAGATCGCACCCGTTCCCGGGGTCTGACCGAAGCACACGCTCGCCAGAAGAAGAAGCACGAGTGATAGCGCGGCGGGATAACTGCGCAACAAAACGGCCTTCATATACTTGTCTCTGAAATGTCTCCTCAAGAATGGGGGCCGCATTAAGGCTGAGTATGAAGAGAATGCCGTTACGACTTGTAACTAACTTGTCATTTATTTGTATGGATGTGTGCAGACGCAGGTGTCCGTCAACAAGCAGACCCGCGTGCCGGAATCTAGGCCACGACGGGCTCAGAGTCTGGCCTTCGGAGACCTCGAGGCCGATTGATCGTGAGTCTATGGGGTAGTTAGCCGGATGCTAAGAGTACGGGCGCACACTTTTGTGCAGTTGGGTGGGATGCCCGGCCGCAGCAACTTAATCCGGGTTGGCTAGAAGCATCCTCGTGCTCTTCGTACGTTTTGCCTTCTACTGGATTCTGTAACTTGCTGACTATGCGAAGTCTGAAAAATCTCCAAAAGCGTAAAAGCAACCCGAGAGTGTACAGCGGGTGTACGAAGAAGGGTCCTGGTAAGCAGGTGTACTCAGCCTAATCAAGCTTGCTGACTTTACGGCGTGATGCCATGGCCGTTCGCAATTCTGCCTACGTTCGCCCCTCTTCCATCCCGCCATCCCCTTCGCAGCCTGACCGCGCGCCGCCTCCAGTCGGATGCAAGCCGATTTCTGCCCTGAGTCAAGAGGACGCACCCGCACCCCTGAGCTTGTAGCAGCGGAAGGGGTGAGCTATGACCAGATACAATGGCGCCCCCTAGGTGATCGGGTCACCGGGGTCGCGACGAATTCGAGCGGCGGTTCGGGCGGATCGTCGTCGATCTGATGATCACCGCTCGGGCTCTATCGGCGGATGGCGCGCCTTCCCGCGGGCAGTGTGACGTTGCCCTGCCCCCCACTGCGCGATCAAGGCGGTCATCTGCGCTCGTCGGAGTTCACGGTAACCCACAGGACGTTTCAGGGGGAAGCCAGAATTCAATGGGTATTGAACGTTTAGAGAAGGGCGAGAGCGCCCAAGAGGAGACCACAGTTATGAGCACCGCGAAGAAGGCGCTGACGAAGAGGAAGGCCACAAAGGCGAAGCAGCTCACCCCTGAGCAAATCTCATGGAACATGCCGATCGGCGCGGCGATGGAAGCGTACTTCAACACCGCGAGCAAGAAGGATTTCATGCAGAAAAACCGCATCTATGAGGCGTTCATAAACGCCGTGGATGGGCTGAAGCACAAGGGCATCAATTGCAAGTAGGTGACGATGGCCGCGCTCGATTTCGCTCGCGTCACGGTGCAGGCTCAGGCTTATCTTTCATCTCGCCTGGCAGTCACATCTGACCTGAGTGTACCCGAAGGGTCTTCGTCGATGGGTGGTGGACCGCACCGCAAAATAGATGGGCGGTTTGAACCGCCCATGCTAAGCGTGCCGAACCTGAGAAAAGCTAGAAGGAGCGGCGAAGGACCTCCGCGAAATTCGATACATCCAGCGTGCCGAATCCGACAGCTGGGTTATAGCCGTTTCTGCCGTGATAGAACCAATTGTCGCCGTCTGATATCGCATGGAACGGCGCATTCGGACCTCTATAGCCCTGACCTGAGCGACCGAGTTGGTAGAGCGGGAAGTTGAGCAATCCCAATCGGCTGCTGTTCAAGTATTCGCCTATTAAGGCTGAAACTCCGTTCAATTGCGGTGCGACAAAGCTCGTGCCGCCGCCGTACGAATCAATTCCGAATCCGGAAACGCTCGAAGTGTAGTAAAGGACATAGCCGGTGTAAGGATCTGCGTTCAAAGAGATATCCGGCACATTGCGGCCGGGATAAAACCCTGGCAGCTTATATACGAGGTCCCCATTGACAATCCACCGCTGGTCAGGCTGGCTAAGCTGAGTGCCTGGAAGGAAGACCTGATACAAGGGTTCGACAAAAATGCTGCTTACGCCGCCGCCGCTCCCGGCGGGGAAGATTCCGCACGTGATGGGATCGTACCCAAGAGCACTGCAGTACTGAATCAGGTAATCCCATCCCCATACCCTCTCATGCGGGATGTTGATGTCGAAGTAGGGCGCCGTGCAGGCCGCGTTGAGGCAGAACTCTTGTAGGCCGGGCAGCGTCGTGCCACCTGCGGCAGTAATTGCAGTGTCACTCGCCGGATAATCTACGCTGAGAGTGTTGCTGCAGACATCGCCCACAGGGCAGTCGATATTATTCGTGTAAGCACCATCGTCTCCGGCCGCTGCGAAAAGTGTCTGTCCCTGGATAGCAGCCCGGACAAAAAGGTCGTGGGTCGCTTCTACGAACGTCGGGTCCGGCGGCATACAGGCCGACGGGAAATTCCCAATACCCCGATTGGCACACTCCTCCCAGTCGCCCCAGCTTACAGAAATCGTCTGCGCCAAATTCGTATCAATCGCCGCAGCAAAGGCATCAAGACTTCCTTGGCCTGTACCCGGTGCTTGGTAAACAATGATATTTGCCCCAGGAGCGATTCCGCCAGACTGCTCGACATCAAGGGTAGTTTCGTCGGAGCCTGAAGCGTCGCTGGGCGCTCCGGGGCCACCATCAACGTTGACGATTTTAAGGCGGTTCGGACTGACGGAAAGCCCGATCGCGCTCCAATAAGCGAACGCGTCACTCGGAGTAAAGGATGCGAACGTAGTGATTCCAATCGTGCGCCCGCTGCCCGTCACGCCGCGTTTGTACAGCGGTTGTACATCGTAATAATCGGCGAAGTCTGTCACGGTCCAAAACCCAGGTTCGTCGGGCGTGGTTATCTGCGGTACCGACTTCGCGATTTTCACCTTTGTGGAAACAGTGCGGTTCATTGGATGAAGGCTTGGGCGGTTGTCGAGGCCAACCACAGCTGTCACCAACTCCGAAATCTCGCCAGGAACTGTGGCGCGAGTCAGGGGAGCATGGAAAATGTAGCCTGGAACATTTTCCTGCGCAGCAACCTCATAACTGTGCAAGCTGACGGAGAAGGCATGTTCCATGTCGGCGGGCATCCCCGTCGCAGTGAGCGTAGTGGCCGTGGTCCGTGCGGCGGTTAGCCCGTATCTGCTCAGAGCCGCCGTGACCTTCGCGACATCAGCATTGGTGGGCGCAAAGCGCGACGCGAACTGCTCCGCGGTCAGGAACTGATGAAACTGGGGATTTCCGGGTGTGTGTAGCGCTTTGAGCAGGTTTTCCGCCTCATTTTGATCGCGCAATTTGAGCGCAATGGTAACGGAAAGCGGTGTTGTGCCCGACTCTGCTGCGAGCCTGCCGCGATCGGTCGCTTTAGGCGTATTTTTGGTCGGATAGGGCACAGCGGTGTGAGTTGTCTGAGCCATAGCGCCCGAAAACAATCCGAGCACCACGAAGCACGTCACAAATCCGGACTCCCACGTTCTCATGGGTTCTCCTTTTTTCTTCGGATTTTGTCTTGGCCCGACTGTGGGGACGTTATCGCTGCGGATGCGACGTTGGACTGTTACTTAGCCGACCTGCTTGATAAGCGAAGGCATTGGCAACGATGGCTGGAAGGCCCCATGTCTGGCTCGAAAGCATCCGACTTTCGAGATAACTTGTCAACGTGAAAGATTTTGCACAATTCGATGCGTAACCCGGCTCATTTCAACAGCTCGGCCTGGAGGAGTAGGCGAACTTATATATCCCGCGGCGGGCGGGTGGCCCACACGTCCGCTGTCCGGGTAAAGCCGCCTTAAGCTTTCCCCATGAGAGTCGTCACAGCAAAGAGCCTTCTGCATTGGCGGACTACGAACTGCTAATCAATATTTAGCGGGGTTTTGAGCAAGTGCGCTGCTCGATCAGCCCAGCTACGACAGCCAAGGCTCCCGCCGATTTATCCGCTGTGGCGGCTGCGGATAGTGGCGCAAGAAAGCAGTCTGTCATCAAATACTGGCGTGTGTCGCACCTTTCTGCAGGTGCATGCGATGTCCGGCCGCAGGAACTCAATCCGGGTTAGCCGGAAGCATCCTTGTGCTCTTCGTACCACGCCATCTGGATGGACTCGAGCTTCGACTCGTTCGATTTCGTCTTGTCGTCAGCGAATCCTGGCAATTCGGTTACATAGCGGTGCAGATCCGTAAACCGTACGGTGAGCGGATCGATCTCCGGATACTTTTCCTGCAGTTGGATCCCAATCTCTTCCGAATCGTTCCAGGTAAGTTCTTGCGGCATAGTTTCTCCCGATCGGTTGCCTAGGACTTCGATTCCGCCAGGGCGAGCGGCTTGCCCTCGGAGACATAATTACGGTTCCAGCTTGGAATTTCGACCACGTACGTCCCGGGCCCGGTGATTACCGCCTGGCAGCCAAGTCTCGAGCTCAACTGCACATCTGCGGCCGTCTCCATCCGGTCGAGCTCGTCGTCCTCCGCTTCGGAGATACCCTTCTCGCCATTCTTCACCCAAATGTGACAGGTGGTACATGCGCACGAGCCCCCGCAGGCGTGATCGAGAAAGATGTTGAAGTTTTCCGCCACATCCAGAAACGACATCGGCTTGCCGTGATGCTCGTAGGGCATGCTGCCATACTCGAACTCTACGGTGCGGCCTTCCGGAAGGAAGGTGACGCGCACCATGTTTGGTCCCGGCGGCTTGCTTAGATCGGGTTCTGTGTTGACGACTGGCTGCGAGTTATGTTCTGACATATATATCTCGTTCTTTTATCGAAAATCTGCTGGGGCTATGGGGTGTGGCGCGGCGGGTCCCTCACCTATCTTCGCATCTGCGGTTTCCATCGTCTCGCCGTGCAGCGCAGAAGAGACGGTCGCGTCCATCATCAGTTCGGCAAAGCGGCGCGTGGCCTGGTCGAGTGCTTCCGTACCGCGACGCAATGAATCGAGATCGCCGGCATCGCGCAGAATCTCGAGCTCCGTTACCAGTTCACTAATCTTCGTGCGCTCTTCTTTGGTGAGTTGCTGCCATGCCGGGTGACTTGGCGCCCTTTCCACCGCGGAGAGGATCGTAGACGCTTCGTTACGCGCTTCGATAAGCTGGCGTTGCTGGAAGTCGGCCTCAGCATTATCGAATGATTCCAGGATCATCGACTCTACCTGATCGTCGGTCAATCCATAGGTCGGCTTCACTTCGATCTCCGCCTGTTTGCCGCTCCGCGCTTCGACGGCGGAGACGTGCAGCAATCCGTTCGCATCGATGAGGAACTTGACTTCAATGCGGGGCAGGCCGGCGGTCATTGGCGGAATGCCCTTGAGGTCGAATCGAGCGAGCGAGCGGCAGTCCTTCGCCAATTCGCGTTCGCCCTGCAATACGTGGATCGCGACGTTGGTCTGGCCGTCGACGCCCGTCGTGAAGTGCTCGGTCGCAGAAGCCGGGATCGTCGAGTTGCGCTGGATAATCTTGGCAACAACGCCGCCCAATGCTTCGATGCCGAGCGAAAGCGGCGTGACATCGAGTAGCAGCATCTCCTCTGTAGCGGCAGAGCCGCCGGCCAGAATGTTGGCCTGCACAGCGGCACCGAGCGCAACGACCTCGTCGGGATTCAGCTCCGTGTGCGGCCGCTTGCCGCGAGCCGGCAGATCGAATAGCTCGGACACTAGCTGCTGCACTCGAGGAATGCGGGTCGATCCACCGACAAGCACAATCTCGCCAATCTCCGCGGGCGTAAGCGCGGCATCGCGCAACGCCTGTCGACAGGGCTCGGCGGTGCGCTGAAGAATGGGCTCGATCAACTGTTCAAATTGCGCGCGAGTGATCTCGCGGCGATAGTGCCGTCCCTTCGGCAGCGCAACCTCAATGCGCGCGCTGTCATTTGCGGAGAGCGCGATCTTCGCATCGATCACGGCCTTGCGTAATGCCTGCACCAGCTCCGGCTGCTGCCGTGCGGGAATTTTCTCTTCTGTCTCAATCTCGTCGAGCGCGATGGCAAGCAGCAGGTTGTCCAGATCGTCGCCGCCAAGATGGGTATCGCCGTTGGTGGCAATTACCTCGAAGATGCCTTCGTGCAGCTTCAGGATCGAAATATCGAAGGTGCCGCCACCGAGATCATAGACAGCGACGATGCCATCTCTTTGGCGATCGAGTCCGTAAGCAAGAGCCGCAGCCGTCGGCTCATTCACCAGCCGCAGCACCTCAAGCCCAGCCATGCGGCCGGCATCCTTCGTCGCCTGACGCTGCGCATCGTTGAAGTAGGCAGGAACCGTGATGACAGCCTGCGTGACCGGAGCACCAAAGTAGCGCTCCGCATTGCGCTTGAGCTGACGCAATATGTACGCCGAGATCTCCGGCGGCGTGTACTGCTGTCCGCCCACGTCAATGCGCAACACCTCGCCGGGTTGAATATCAGGAGCAAGACGAAATGGAAAGAGGTTCAGCTCCTCCGTAACATCATCCACACCACGGCCCATGAGGCGTTTCACCGAGTAGATTGCACGGTCAGGCGTGTTTAGCAGGTGGGCCCGCGCTGCGTTGCCGACGACGGCACGCTCCTTGCCCGCAGCGGGCATCGCAACAACCGACGGGACGAGGTTCGATCCGTCGTCGCCGGGAATGACCAGGGGTTGATCGCCCTGCATAAAGGCGACCAGTGAGTTGGTCGTGCCCAGGTCGATGCCGACCACCCGCGTTATCTCTGTCTCTGCCATTTCGTCCATTTCGCCTTAGATATTCGCCTTCGCAATGGCGACCATCTGCGGGGTCAGCACACTGTCGACTTCACGCAAAAGATTTCGCAGATAGCTGCGGCGATCGAGCAATGCCACCATTGCGTTCTTCTGTTTGTCCTTTGCCGTTACATCGTTCGCGTCGAGTGCAGCGTCCCATGTCGCCCACGCGCGATGCAGGTCCTTATCGACGGCTGCCATCATGCCTTTGAATTGCAACTGCGCGCGCTCAAGATCCCCCCGCAATGCCGGGTCATCCTCGCCCATTTTGAGGTTCGCACGCATCTCTTCCAGCTGCATGTTCAGCTCGAAGACTTCCTCCAGCAGATCGGCAGGGACGCGGTTCTGCTTCGCAACTGGATCCCGTGTTTCAGAATTTTCATCCTCCACGCGCAAACCTTCGAGCTTCAGCAGATACGCCGTGCGTGCGACCGGATCCTTCAATGTCCGGTAGGCGTCATTCAGCAGTGAGCTCTGACGCAGGCTCCATGCCTGCTCTTCCGCACTCTTGCGCGCGTAGAGATCGGGATGCAAGCGGCGGCTCAGCCTATAAAAATCATGCTCCAGCGCGACCGTGTCGATGGTGAGCTTGCGCGGCAAACTGAACATCGCAAAGTAAGTCTGCTCGACGCCGCTTTCGTTCGTATTTTGAGCATGACTCTGCATACGCTGGACGACACGATCTGAAACAAACTCTAAGCAGTGAAGGAGGAGCCGCAGCCACAGGACTTCTTCGAGTTGGGATTGATAAAGTTGAAGCCCTGACGCATCAGCGTCTCTTCGTAGTCCAGCACCATGCCGTTCAAGTAGATGAAGGACTTGGGATCGATGAAGACCCGGACGTCACCCTCGTACGTGAAGACGCGGTCACGCTCCCGCGGCTGGGTATCGAAGCGAATCGTGTAGGACAGGCCGGAGCAGCCGCCGCCGAGGATGCCCAGGCGCAATCCGCCCTCTGTGGGCGAGATGCCTTCCTTCGCCATCGCGGAACGGATGCGCGCCACCGCGCGGGGCGTGACGTCCACGCCCTGCTTGCCGGGAGTAGTCGCTCCCGGCTGCACCACCTCTGACGTTGCCCCTGCCATCGCTCTTACTTCGCCGCTACCGCAGCCTGAGTGGCCGCCGTTTCACCGACGCCGTTCTTCTTCTTCCAGTCGCCGATCGCGGCGCGGATGGCATCCTCGGCGAGCACGGAGCAGTGGATTTTTACTGGCGGCAACGCCAGCTCCTTCACGATGTCCGTATTCTTGATCTCCATCGCCTCGGAAACCGTCTTGCCCTTCACCCACTCTGTCGCGAGCGAGGACGAAGCGATTGCAGAGCCGCAGCCAAAGGTCTTGAACTTGGCTTCCTCGATGACCTGCGTCTCCGGGTTCACGCGGATCTGCAGCCGCATCACATCGCCGCACTCCGGCGCACCCACCAGGCCGGTGCCGACGGCATCGCTGGTCTTGTCCATTTGCCCGACATTGCGCGGGTTGTTGTAGTGGTCGATCACCTTGTCGCTATATGCCATTTCGTTTCCTCCAGATCCTGCCCAATACCGTTGTGCCTGAAAATCCGTTTCGTCCTAGTGCGCCTGCCACTCGATCTTCGAGATGTCGATGCCTTCTTTCACCATCTCGTAAAGAGGCGACAGTTCGCGAAGCTTCTTCACAATATCGATCACCTTGTCCGCCACGTAGTCAACTTCGGCCTCGCTATTGAAACGGCCTAACCCGAAGCGAATCGAGCTGTGCGCGACATCGTCACCCAGCCCCAGAGCCTTCAATACATACGATGGCTCAAGCGTGGCAGAGGTGCATGCCGATCCGCTCGAAACTGCCACATCGTTGATGCCCATCAGCAGCGATTCGCCTTCGACGTAGACGAAGCTGATGTTCAGGTTGTTCGGCAGACGATGTTCCATCGAGCCGTTTACGTGGATGTAGTCGAGCGAGCCCTCGAGCTTCGTCTTGAGTTTGTCGCGCAGCTTGCTCAGCCGCTCGCCCTCTGCTGCCATTTCCTGGCCCGCGAGCTCGCAAGCCTTGCCCAACCCCACAATGCCCGGCACATTCAGTGTCCCGGAGCGCATGCCACGCTCGTGGCCGCCGCCATTGATCTGCTCTGAAATCTGCACACGCGGGTTGCGGCGCCGGACGTACAAAGCGCCTACGCCCTTCGGCCCGTATAGCTTGTGCGCGGTCAGCGACAGCACGTCGATGTTCATGCTGTTTACGTCCACCGGAATCTTGCCCACCGCCTGGACTGCATCCGTGTGGAAGATCACATTGCGCTCGCGGCACAGCTTGCCGATTTCGGCGACCGGTTGCACTACGCCGATCTCGTTGTTGGCAAACATGATGCTGACCAGGATCGTCTTGTCGTCGAAGGCGCGCTTCAGGTCTTCGATATCGACCAGGCCATCGGCCTTCACCGGCAGATAGGTCACCCGATAGCCCGACTTCTCCAGCCGCTTGCAGGTGTCCAGCACTGCCTTGTGCTCGGTCACCTGGGTGATGATGTGGTTGCCGCGCTCGCGGTACATCTCCGCGATTCCCTTTAGCGCCAGATTATTGCTCTCGGTCGAGCCGGAGGTGAAGATGATCTCCTTCGCCGTCGCGCCGATGAGCTTTGCCACCTGCTCGCGCGCCTTCTCCACTGCCCCTTCGGCCTCCCAGCCAAAGGAGTGATTGCGGCTGGCCGCGTTGCCGAAGATGCCGGTCAGGTAAGGCATCATCGCTTCCAGCACCCGCGGATCGAGTGGGCTGGTGGCGTGATTGTCCATATAGATCGGCAGCTTCACACCCTTGGGAGCGCTGCTGCCATTGCCGTTCGCCGTCGCCGCGGGAACCGTCGTCACATCATCATCGAAGGTATTCATGCTCATCGGTCGTTCTCTATTCCCGCCACCGGGGGTGGCCCGTCGCATCTTGCACTAGCCGAGTGTCACCAGCGGTCGTGCGTGACCGCCGTTCGTATGTATGCGCCGATCGTAGGGGATTGCGTCCACCAGATCGGCGATGCGGATGGCCTTCAGCACATCCGAGATCGTGTCGTTCACCTTGCTCAACGGCTCTTTGATGGTGCAGCTGTCCAACAAGTCGCAGGAGCGGCCGGTTCCAGCACTGGGACCGCAGGAGGTAATGAAAAGCGGGCCGTCGATGGCATAAATCACCTCAAACGCCGTGATGGTGGCCGCGTCCCGGGAAAGCGAGTAGCCGCCGTTGATTCCGGCGTGCGATCGCAGAAGCCCAACCTTGGTTAACCGCTGCAAGATCTTGGCCAGCAACTGGGGCGGAATTCCATACGCATCCGAGATGTCCTTCGCGCTCTGCGAGGGCACTTCGGGATGTTCCGCCAGATACTTCAGCGCCATCAGCCCGTAATCGGCTTTTTTGGTAAGTCTGAGCATTGCGGTCGGCAAGGCTCCGTTGAATCCCTACCTCAACGGTCGCAATTACGAGTATAGGTGCCCGATGGGACACACACAAGGTGGCGGGCTATCAAACGCTAATAATTATCAAAAATGCGCTTGCCGGATCAGGGTGACACAGTTCAGTCGAATCCTAATGCGAACTGAGGCGAACCATGACGGAACTCTTACAGTTGCCGGGACCGCTTCGCGCTAAGCTCAGAATGAATGGTCCCGCAAACCCAGCTAGAAGATGAAGTTACGACCGCATCGGCAACCTCGACCGCTGCGCACGCCGCCCAGGGCCACGCGCCCCAGCAGAATCGCGGGCCCCTCAAATGGGTCTTCGCTATTGTCCTCGGAGTGTTTCACGTCCTCGCGCTGGCCGCTCTTTTCTTATTCTCCTGGAAGGCTTTAGCGGCGTTCGTCGTGCTCTGGATCTTCGGTCAGAACGTTGGCATCGCCATGGGCTATCACCGTCTGCTGACGCATCGCGGTTATGCAGTGCCGCGCTGGCTGGAGTATGCCATCGCCACCTGCGGCACTATGGCGCTGCAGGGTGGACCCATCTACTGGGTGGGTGTGCACCGGCTGCACCACCAGCTCACCGATAAGCCGGGCGATCCTCACTCCCCGCGCGACGGGAAGTGGTGGTCGCACATGGACTGGATCCTGCACGGCACGCTGCACAACCAGGATCCGGCACTCCAGCGCTACACGCCTGACCTTACACAGCACGCCTACTATCGCTGGCTGGATCGCTACCATTGGCTTCCGGTCACCGTGGTCGGTCTCACTCTGTTGGCCGTCGGCGGCTGGCCGTGCGTGCTCTGGGGCGTCTTCCTGCGCACGGTGCTCGGACTGCACGTGACCTGGCTGGTGAACTCTGCGACGCACATGTGGGGCTCCCGCCGTTACGACACGCGAGACGACAGCCGCAACAACTGGTGGGTTGCCCTGCTGACCGGCGGCGAAGGCTGGCACAACAATCATCACGCGCATCCGGTCTCCGCGCGCCATGGCCTGGCATGGTATGAGTTCGATCCGAATTACTACGCGATCTGGCTGCTCGAGAAGCTCGGGCTCGCGCGCAAGGTCTACGTGAAAGACATCTAAAAAGACATCGAGGACCGAATGACAAGGGGTTACTGTTCCACAGAACACCGCAGCGGTGACAATTGCCAAGAGGATAAGCGAAAGGGCCGCCAAAAGCGGCCCTTTGTTGTACCTGGCGGTTCTGCCCTAGGCTTGCGCTGCGGGCTGAAATCCGTCGCAACCGCTGACTGGTGTAACCCTGAGGTGCAACGCCGCATTCTTGGGTAACCCGCACCCCTCTATCAACGACTCCGGTGCCTGCTTGCTGCTGAGGATCTGGGTCAGCACCTGCTTATCGGCCTGGTTGTGTTCGCCGAAGTGAGTACAGATGCCGCACTGACCGTCGTGAACTGCGATCATGTCGATTTCCTCCCTGTGAGAATGTGACGCGCACATGCTACTCACGCGCTGCACGACCGATCTAGTCCTGATTGCCTAGAGGTCTCTCGTCTTGAAAATTCGCTCCGGAACGGCCTTGATGATCGTCATGATCGGCCGCCAGAACCAGGGCACGTAGACGACGTCCCTGCGTCTCCGAACAGCGTTGAGGATGCCGCTTGCCACCTGTTCCGGCGTGGCGAAGAGGCCATTCTTCGGAATATGCGCGGTCATCGGGGTGGCGACGAAGCCGGGCTTGATAGTGAGCACCTGCACCCCGGAGCGATCGCAGCGGTTGCGCAGGCCGGAGAGGAAGGTGTCGAGCGCTGCCTTTGAGGCTCCGTAGACGTAGTTGCTCTTGCGGCCACGGTCGCCCGCGACCGAGCTGATGACCGCCAGGGTGCCCCGGCCTTGAGACTCGCAATAGTTCGCCAGCCATGTCAGCAGCGAGACGACGGAGAGGAAGTTGGTGACCAGGACCGGCTCCGCGGCGGAATACTCCCGCTCCGCGGCGGCCTGATCGCCCAGCACTCCATGCGCGAGCAAAGCCAGATCAATGGTGCCCAGCTGCGAGGTAGCGACCGCGAGCATCTGCGGATGGGCCTGGGTGTCGTCGAGATCGGCGACGATCATGTCCACCCGGAGAGCGCCACGTACCAGCAGGTCCTGAGCCACCGCCGTCAGCTTCTCCTTGGAACGGCCTACCAGGAAGAAGTGAGCAGATGGACTGACCAGCTGGCGCATCACCGCCATGGCAATTGCCGAGGTGGCGCCAATAACCAGGATTCGCTTGGGAGGATAGACGTTCCGGCTAGGCAAGCGCGGTGACCCTCTGCCAGAAGGCGGAGGAGAAGACCGGATCGATGTACCGGGCAAACTCCTGCCACTGGGGATAGAACTGCTGGAAGTGGCGCGGCGCCATGCGCGCATCCTTCGCGGGGTACATCTTGCCGCCGTACTCGGCAGTGATGTCGGCGAGCTTCTCGGTGAGGTCGAAGCTGCGCTCGCCGCGCACCGGAAAGTCCAGCGCGATCATCGGGCCAGGCGCAGGAAAACTCATCATGCCGGGCGACTTGACGGTGCCGAAGGTCTTGATCACGGCCAGGAATGAGCCCAGGCCGGAGGCGGCAATGGCCTTGAGCAGTTGGGTGAAGCCCTCCTGGTATTCGCCGGGCTCCCAGGGCATCACGTTCTGGAACTGCAACAGTCCCTGCTTGCCATACGCCCGGTTCCAGTGCCGGACGGAATCGAGCGGATAGAAGAAGGGCTCGTAGTCGATCAGTCCCGTCTTGCTCTTGGCAAACTGCTTCGCGTAGTAGGCGGTATTGAAGGCGCCGATGGTGCCCTTGTTCATCAGGAACGCGGGGAGATCGACGGGCATGGTGATCCTGGGTTTGCCGGAGGGCTTCAGCTCTTCGGGCTGCTCGGAGTGATCTCCACGCATGAAGATGCCGCGGGCAAAGTTCCTGCCTGTCGCGACACAATCGATCCACGCGACGGTGTATTCCAGGTGCTGCGATTCACGCGAGAGGGCGAAGAATTCGTTCAGGCCGGTGAACTTGATGGAATCCTGTTTGATTTTGCGCGAGACGATAGGGCGAAGCTGCACCTCCGCCCAGGTGATGAGGCCGGTGAGGCCCATGCCGCCGATGGTCGCTTCATAGAGCGACTGATTTTGCGCTGCTGTGCACTCGTATTTCTGTCCATTGGAGCGGACCAGCTCGAAGCGCGGCACGTGGCAGCCAAAGGTGCCGGCGACGTGGTGGTTCTTGCCGTGGATGTCATTGGCGATGGCGCCGCCGACGGTGACAAATTTTGTGCCCGGGGTGACGGGCAGGAACCAGCCCCGGGGTACGCCGAAGTCCAGTATCTCGGCCAGGGTGACGCCGGCCTCGCAGCGCAGCAGGCCGCTGGCTGGATTGAAGGAGATGAAGCGGTCCAGCCCGCGCGCAGCCAGCAGCGTTCCGCCGTCGAGCAGGCAGGAATCGCCATACGAGCGGCCCATGCCGACGGGCAACATGGGCGCCTGCGGCGGAGCAGACAATGGAAAATCACTCGTCCAATAGAGCGGAACGACGTCGGCGCGGTGCTTGGGATAGCGCCCCCACGACTCAAAGGCAGGGGGAGTTGTTTTGGCTGGCATTCTGGGGTCCCGGCACTGCTAGCGTATCAGGCCGGCTGTGCGCACCGTGCGTCCCACGCAGCGGCTACCCCCTCCCCCCTCCGGTACGGGAGGCTGGTCTGTAAGTCTCATCTATTCATCTGCTTAGCGGCTCCCCCGCGAGCTAAAATCGTCCAAACAAAAGACTTATCGCTAAAAATGTCTTTCCAAAGGAGTTAGCGGCGACGAGCGGCCGACGCGAAGCGGCTTGCCAATTCATTTTGCTACTTCCAGTGTGACAGATTGGCAGCATTGATTTGGCAGGAAGATGGGCAGCGCGATCTTGTTTTCCCAAATCGGATTTCCAACTCAGAATTTCCAAACCGGCGGAACCTGGTCGGAGCCAGTCCATCCGCCGGGCTGAAATGCCATTTTCTATGCCATAATGGCATTATGAGATCTACTGCTCAGATCGACAGCGCGGGGCGAGTGGTGGTTCCGAAGGCGTTTCGCGATGCCTTGCATCTACGACCGGGCGACCGGCTCAGAGTACGCAAAGAGGGCGATTCGCTGGTGCTGGAACCCGAGCCGGTATTTGCGGAGACTATCCAAGCGCCCGATGGCTGGCCTGTGCTGAAGAGCAAGGGCAGACACCAACCACTGCCACTCAGTTACTTCAATGAGTTGACTAGCGAAGTGCGGGAACACCGACATCGCGAATCGACCGACGACGACCAATGATCTTTATCGATTCTTCGGTATGGGTGGCAAGCTTTTCTGATCGGCATCCGCATCACGAAGTAAGCAGACCCCTGCTGGCAGGGTTGCGGCGTTCCAGAACCGGGTGTGCGGTTCACTCGCTAGCTGAGGTATACGCCACACTCACGCGACTACCTGGAGAATCGCGCGCGCATCCCCGGGCAGCCATGCAGTTCATCGAAAGTATGCAGCAACACGCGACGATGATCACGCTCGATGCAGGTGAATATTTCGAGACTATCGATGCGATGAGCCGGCGCGGGATGAGTGGCGCAGTGATTTACGATGCGCTCATTATGGCGTGCGCGCGGAAGGTGCGGGCGGAGCGGATTTATACATGGAACGTGCGGCACTTTCGAGCGGTTGCCCCGGACCTGGCTGCGAAGATTGTGACTCCTGCGGAATAGGCATAGCCAGAAATGGTGTTCGCAAGAGACACAAATCTCGCTTTATCCGGCATGCTCAGAGCACTTCGCCGAGCCGCCGGATGCCTTCACGGATCTCCGCTTCGCGCATGCGTGCGTAGCCCAGCATGATTCCGGTGCCGGTGGGCTTCTTCAGAAAATAGGACGAAATGCCATAGACGCCGACGCCGCGCGCTGCTGCCTGGGCGACGATGTCCTCTTCGGAGATGCGGCGCTTCGGCCACAGCACGACGTGCGCTCCGGCACCGTCGCCGGTGATCTCGACGCGATTTCCCAGATGCTGGTGAATAGCATCGAGGAGTGCCCCGCGACGTGCTGCATTGCGGCGACGAACGCGGCGGAGATGGCGCTCGTACGCTCCGCTGGCGATGAACTCCGCAAGCGTCTCCTGCTCCAGCGTAGGAGAGTGCTGATCGTTGAGCCACTTTGCCGCAGTGAAGACCGCGGCCAGCGATTTGGGCACGATCAAATAGCCCACGCGCAGTGCGGGAAAGACGGTACGAGAGAACGTGCCTACATAAAGGATGCGTCCGTCGGTATCCAGGCCCTGCAGAGATTCGAGCGGCTGCCCTTCGTAGCGGAATTCGCCGTCGTAGTCGTCTTCCACGATCACTGCGTTTTTGCGGCGAGCCCACGCGAGCAGCGCCACGCGCCGCGCGAGCGGAAGGATGGCCCCGGTGGGAAACTGGTGCGACGGCGTGACAAAGCACATGCGCGCCTTGGCCGGCAACCGAGTTGGATCTAGCCCGTCGCGATCGACCGCGACCGGAAGCAGTTGCGCGCCCGCAGCGAGAAGAATCCGTTTGGTGCCGTGATACGCAGGATTTTCAATGGCTACGGGATCGCCGCGTTCGAGCAGCACGCGCGCGATCAGATCGAGCGCCTGCTGCGAGCCGTTCACGACGATCACGTCAGAGGCATCGCAGACCACCGCGCGAGAGCGGCGGAGATGGGCACAGATAGCCTCCCGCAGCGCGGCGCTACCGGCCGCGGGACCGTAATCGAGATGCGAGACAGAGGCTTTGCGCGCACGCCGCAACAGGATGCGCCGCCACGTCTCGAAGGGAAAGGTTTCGATGTCGCTCTCGCTGCGGCCGAAGGCGAAGTCGTAACGATGCACGCGGGGACGTCTGCCCTGAAAGTCCAGTGTTGCAGCGGTCTTCGCCGCGGCGGAGCCAAAGCGCGAGAGACGCAGGGGAACGGATTTTTTGGAAGGCTGAGAGCGGCTGGAAGGCACGCCCTGCGCGACGTAAGTGCCGGAGCCGCTGCGCCCGGTGACGAAGCCTTCCGCGAGCAACTGATCGTAGGCCTGCAGGATGACGGCTCGCGAGATACCCAAGTGATCGGCGAGGTCGCGCGTGGAAGGCAGCCGGCCATCGCCATGAAAGCTACCCGCAAGAATGGCCTGACGCAGGCCGACATAGACCTGACGGAAGAGCGGCCCATTGCCTTTCGCAAGCGGTATGGTCAATTGCATGATAAGTGGCTCTTTGAAAGTACCATGTGACAGGCGATGCTTGAATTGCGCCTGATACGGATTGCGCCTGACCCATGCTCACGATTCGTCCAGCCACTGTTGCCGACGCCGTACTGATCAAAACGCTCATCACGGAACTGGCCGAATACGAGAGCGCGCCGGAGCAGGTACGCATCACCGACGCCGACATCGCGCGCGACGGCTTCGGCGCTGATCCGCAGTTTCGCGTATTGATTGCGGAATGGTCGTCCGAGCCCGTGGGATTTGCGCTGTTCTTCCACTATTACTCGACCTGGCGGGGCGCGGGACTGTATCTGGAAGATCTGTATGTGCGCCCTGAATTTCGCCGGCGCGGCATCGGCACCTCGCTGTTTGCCGGCGTTGCCCGTGCAGCGGAGTGGGAGAATCGCGCTTTCGTTCGCTGGGCGGTGCTCGATTGGAATGCAGGCGCGATCGGGATGTACAGGGCGCTGGGAGCGAATTTTCTGGATGAGTGGCGCACGGTGTTGCTGGTGGGAGAAGGACTAAGGAAGTTGGTGGCACGAGATAGTTGATGCGGGAGTTCGCATCGAGTGCAGGCGAGATACAGAGATGAGACACGAGGAGCGAAAGATAATGCGGAGATACGTTGCAGTGGCGGTACTCGCAGTGGCGGGATGGTTGGCTGGAGTCAGCGGCGCGGCGGGACAGTCGGCGATGTTGAATCTGCCACGCGTCAGCCAGCATGCAGAGGTGATGCAGCGCGTCGGCATTACCGACATCACGATCGACTATGCCCGGCCACTGGCGCACGGCAGAAAGATTTTCGGCGGTCTCGCGCCCTATGGAAAAGTGTGGCGCGCCGGGGCGAACGAGAACACGACGATCGCCTTTAGCGACCCAGTCACCATCAACGGCCAGGCGCTTGCGAAGGGGACGTACGGCGTGCACATGATTCCGGGTGAGAGCTCGTGGATCGTTATCTTCTCCAGGAATTGGATCTCGTGGGGGAGCTTTACCTACGACCAGGCAGAAGATGCGCTGCGCATCACGGTAAAGCCGCAGACGGTTCCGGATCAGGATGTGCTGAGCTACGCAATCGACGATCCGACGCTCACATCCGCGATGGTCACAATGCGCTGGGAGAAGGTCGCGGTGTCGTTCACGGTTGGAGTCAATACGCCTGAAGTTGTTGCAGCGAGCCTGCGCAATCAGCTTCGCGGTCGGGCGCAGTTCGAATGGGAGCCGTGGTCCGAGGCGGCGACCTATCTGCTGGAGAATCATCTCAGCGCGGAAGAGGCGTTGAAGTATGCGCAGACGTCCATCGACAACGAAGACCGTTTCGAGAATGAATACGTAAAGGCGCGCGTTTTAACTGCGCTCGGCCGCAAGGATGAGGCGAAGGCCGCACGCGATCGAGCGATTCAGATGGGCACACAGTTGCAGATCCAGAGTTACGGCCGAGGCCTACAGACACAGGGCCATTATGAAGAGGCGCTGGATCTCTTCCGCGACAATATCAAGAAAGATGCGAATAGCTGGATCGCGCACAATGAGGCGGCGCGGATCGCCGTAGCACAGGGCGACTACGACACCGCAATCAAAGAGATGAAACTTGCTCTTTCGGTGGCTCCGGAGACGTTTCGAGGGCAGATCAACAGGCTCATCACGCAACTCGAGAACAAGGTGGATATCAATAAGTAGCGAATCGGCAAGGAGAGGCCAGCGACCGCGACTGCTGGCCTCTCCTTTTTTGCTCGTCTCTACTTTCCATCCTTCTCGTTGAGGCTGCGGCGGACGGCCAGCGCGATACGGCTAGACCGACTTCCAGAATTTGTGGCGGCGTGCTTCCCATTCTTCGGTGGAGAAGAGGCGCGGGCCGACTTCGATGAGGCGCGGCAGCATGTTGAAGATGGAGACCTGGCTCCACATCTTGCCCTCGCGGGTGCGGAAGCCCTTCTCGTTCAGGTCGCTGGCGATGTTGGAGAAGGGGAAGTCCTGCACCAGCAGATCCATCATCTGGATGAGTATCTGGTTTTCGCGGAGATCGACTTCGAGGCGGGTGCAGTCATCGGAGATGCGCAGGCCGTAAGGGATGTCGTCGCGGAAGGCGCCTTCGGTGGGCGCTTCGTTGGCTGGCAGCTCGCGCCGCCATTCAATGGAGATTAACTGCCATCCGGAGGCGGTGCGCTCCTGCAGGATGGAGGGGTTGAAGGGCCCGGAGATGACATCGCGTATCCGCTCAAACTGCGCCATCGGTGCCTCCGTTTCGGAAACAAACTGTATGTCCCGATTGCCAGTTGCAATCGGCGAGCCAGTCTCCGAGTTACAAATTGGCGCTGCAAACCGCAAGTCCCTGGCTAATCGGGAGCGATCTTCCCCGCGCGACGGGCGAGGAAGTTGTTCAATTTCGTGAATCGCTGTTCGGTTCCGGACAGGATTCCAGAAAGGTTGCAATCTGCTCGAGCGGCTTCTTCGTGATCGTCGGCACCATTGGGTTCTCTGCCGGGTAGCCCGCCACCAAGATGAGGAACGGTCGCTCCTGCAGGGGGCGACCGAGGATTTTATTTAGAAAGCCCATGGGGCTGGGGGTGTGGGTGAGGGAGACCAGGCCGGCGTGATGGATGGCGGTGATGAGCATGCCGGTGGCGATGCCGACCGATTCCTGGGTGTAGTAGTGCTTCACCTTGCGCGCGTCGGGCAGCAGGCCATAGGTCTCGGCGAAGATGACGATCAGATAGGGCGCGGTTTCGAGGAACGGTTTGTGCTCGTTGGTGCCCAGGGGCGCGAGGGCGTCCAGCCATTCCCGCGGCGCCTTGTGCTGATAGAACTCGCGCTCTTCCTGCTCCGCGGCTACGCGAATCTTCTGCTTGATCGCTGGATCGCTGACGACGACGAAGTGCCAGGGCTGCATGTTGGCGCCGTTGGGTGCGGTCCCTGCCGCGCGCAGGCAGTCTTCGATGACCTGGCGGGGGACGGGCTCGGCGGAGAAGTCGCGCACCGTGCGACGCAAGCGAATTTCGGAATAAAATCCGGCGGCGCGGCGCTTCATCTCTTCTATCGAGTGCCGCTGGTATGCGGGAAGGGGAATCAAAACAGGCTCGGCCATGCAATCTCCTGGAAGGACTAGACGAAAGGATTCTGCTCCGCGATACGACACGGGATAGGACACATGGGGATACGACACATGGAATTGTTAGATCGCCGGACGTGCACCAGGTTACGAGAGGAGAAGCGAGGCTAGAGCGAGGCGATGCCGATGGCAACAGCGCCGACGCCCATCAGCAGGCTCATGGGGTCGGTGAGGGCGAAGACCACGGGGTCTTCGTCGAGCTCGCCGCGGGAGGCGAGGAGCCAGACGCGGCAGAGCCAGAGGATGAGCAGCGGGGCCATGAGCCACATGCGGTCGTGGTGGTGATAGAGGCTGAGCACGTCGGGCTGGCCGATGTAGACGGAGAGAACGACCACCGAGGCGAAGGCGCTGGAAGTGCCGAAGGAGCGGATCTGCTCGATGTCGTTGAGCAGGTAGCCGCGGCCGTTGGAGAGCTGTGCGCCGGCACTGCGGACGTTCTGGAGTTCGCTGAAGCGCTTGACCATAGCGAGCGAGAGGAAGATGAAGATGGCGAAGGCGGCGAGCCAGGGGGAGATGTGGGTGTGGGTCGCGGCCGCACCGGCGAGCATGCGCAAGGTGTAGAGCGCGGAGAGGATGACCACATCAAGGATGACGATGCGCTTGAGGGCGAGGGAGTACGCGAGCGTGGTGACGAGATAGAAGATGAGCCAGCCGAGAAAGCCGCGGGGCAGAAAAATCACGGCCCCGGCGAAGGAGACGGCGAGAAAGACGGTAGCGATGGCCATGCCGAGACCGGCGGAGAGATTGCCGGAGGCGAAGGCGCGCTTGCGCTTGCGCGGGTGCTGGCGGTCGGCCTCGATGTCGAGCAGATCGTTGACGATGTAGGTGGCCGAGGCACAGAGCGAGAAGCAAACGAACGCGATGGCGGCGGCGAGAATAACCGGAGCCTGAAGATGGTGCGCGAGCAGCAGCGGCAGAAAGATGAGCGCGTTCTTGGCCCACTGGTGGACGCGGATGGCCTTGATGAAGGTGCGGAGTCCATTGGCGCGGTCGGTAAAGGTGCGTTGCGGCTTGAGGCCACGGGCGCGCAGGGCCATGCGCAGGCCGAGGTCGGGATTGGCCAGCATGGGCGTGGTGGCGGCAGAGAGCAGCGGCAGATCCGGGCGCGCGTTGCCGATGTAGTCGAAGTCGCCGGCAAAACGGCTGCGGAAGCCGGCGAGCTTGTTGGAGCCGGTGAGGTTGGTGGTGCCGTCGGACGAGAGCACACCCTCGAAGATGTTGAGGTGCCGGGCGATGCGATCGGCGAGGCCGGCGTCCGCCCCGGTGGCGAGATAGAGCTTGCGGCCGTCGCCGCGCTGGGCCATCAGGTATTCGAGCAGGGGACGGTTGTAGGGCAGGTGCTCCACGTCCAGGGTGACGCGCGCGGTGACCTCCCGCTTGAGATTGGCCTTGCCGCGCAGCGCCCAGAGCGGGGTCTTGAGCGCATCGAGCGGGCGGCTGCGGACGAGCAGCAGCAACGAGTCGACCAGCGTATCCGACTTGACGAGGGTGCCGTCAAGGTCGACGCAGAGAGGACGTTCGAGAGCTGCGGGCTGCTGTGGTCGCCATGCCGCTCCTGATGGGTCTGCTGAACTGGGCTCTGCTGAACTGGCGCGCTGGAGAAAGGATATCAAAGGGGTTCCCGGGAGATTTCCCGGGAACCGAAAACGCGATCTGCCGTATCAGTAGGTACGAGTGCGAATGTAGGAACCATGAAGATCATGCTGGCTGGAGCTTCCGGTGCGATGGGGCGGGCGTTGGTGCCGCTGCTGGTGCGCGCCGGCCATGACGTGGTGGGGATGGTGCAGCGCCCGCGCAGCGTCGAGGTAGTGCACGCGATGGGGGCGGAGCCGCGGACGGTGGATGCGCTCGATGCCGAGGCGGTGCTGCGCTGTTTTCGCGAGACACGGCCGCAGGTGGTCATCCACCAGCTCACGGCAATCCCGGCGGCGCTGGACATGCGGCACTTCGATCGCGACTTCGCCCTGACCAACCTGTTGCGCACCGAGGGGACGCGCAACCTGCTGGCCGCTGCAGTAGATGTGGGGGCAACGCACTTCCTGGCGCAGAGCTTCGCGGGCTGGACGTATGGGCGCTCGCGCAACGGGAACAAACCCGTAGCAACGAAGCCGGGGACAAAGCTCAAAACGGAAGAAGACCTGCTTGATCCCGATCCACCGGCGAAGCTGCGCAGCACGCTCGATGCGCAGAAGACGCTGGAGCGGGCGGTGCTGTCGGAGTCGCGCATCACCGGGACGGTGCTGCGCTACGGGGCGTTCTATGGGCCGCATACTTCAATTGCGAAGGATGGCTCCGTCGTGCAGGCGGTGCGGCGGAGAAAGCTGCCGCTGGTGGGCGACGGCGCGGGCGTTTGGTCGTTCGTGCACATTGAGGATGCGGCGAGCGCCACGGCGGCGGTGGTCGAATCAGGACGCGGCGGCGTTTACAACGTGGTCGATGACGAACCGGCTCCGGTCTCGGAATGGCTGTCGTACCTTGCGCATTGCGCCCATGCGCAGCCTCCGCGGCAGGTTTCTGCGTGGATGGCGCGGCTACTGATCGGCGAGCATGTGGTCGCGATGATGAACGAGATCCGCGGCGTGTCGAATGCGAAGATCAAGCGCGAGCTGGGCTGGACGCCGCGCTGGCCAACCTGGCGGGATGGATTTCGCGATGTCTTGAAGAATGCTTCTTTGCCGGTGCGCGAGCTTTTCGGCACGACGCAGCTCGAGTCTCCGCCAAAAGTGTGAGCCGCCCTCAGCCGGTGTATTCCTCTTCCTTGGTTTGTGCGATAGCTATCGCGTGGCTGCCTTGCTGGGCTACGACGTGGCCCAGGGCTACGGCGCCGAGACAGAGCAGGACGGAGAGGCCCACGTTGAACAATGCCTTGCCCCATGCGCCGGTGCGCAGCAGATCGTAGGTCTGCATGCTGAACGACGAGAATGTCGTAAAGCCGCCGCAAAGGCCGATCATGACAAAGATTCGGATGGACTCCGGCACCTGAAAGCGGCTGCCGCTGACGGTAAGAGTGCCGAAGAAGCCGATGACAAAGGAGCCGATGACGTTGATGAGAACGGTGGACCAGGGAAAGGTGGTGTGCTGATCGAGCACCGTACGGCCAAGCGCGTACCGCAGGCATCCACCGATGGCACTACCAAACGCAACCCAGAGATACAGATTCATTTCCTGCCTCACATTTGTCACCGCAGCGGTCCCTATTGGGAGGCTGCGGTTGGTATGGGCAGGAGTCATCAGCCGGGTAGGCGGTTTTGAGGAATGAACCCTCGGGGAAACTCCATTCCCCTTCTGTTACCAGTTTAGATCAATTCCGTTCAGAGAAGGTCGCAGGAACAATTAAGCATCTCCGGGGTGAAACCGCGACTCCTTAGAGTGTTGCTCCGTCTTCATGGAGTGGTGCCTTGGTAGCATTTTGCTGACCGGCCGAGCATTCGGCGTTGCGGCCGGTTCTCTCTCTCTTCTGTCTCACAGCAGCAGGACATATACGCAAGCGAGGTATTTCGAATGACACGGACCCCTCTTTTCTTTGCCGCCCTTTTGCTGGGCGGAGTGATTCTGCCTGCCTTCTCTCCCCTGCTGGCCCAGGAAGCGGCTGCCAGCGAAGCATCCACGATTGTGACGGTGGAACCGAAGGGCAGCGGCGAGCTGGCCGAACCGATCACAGCATCCGCTGTGAAGGTGAAAGTGAACGGCAAGGACGCAAAAGTAGCGGACTGGCGCGGCTTTACTACGAATGGCACGCAGCCCAACCTGCAACTGGTGCTGATGATCGACGATGGCGCGCGCGCCAGCCTGGGACTGCACCTCGGCGAGCTGCAGCACTTTATCAGCCAGCAGCCGGCGACTACTGAAGTGGCGTTGGCGTACATGCGCAACGGCACTGCCCAACTAACAGGGTCGTTCACGACCGACCATGAGCAGGCGGCGCAGACCCTGCGGCTGCCCATCTCCGCGCCCGGAGTCAATGGCAGCCCGTACTTCTCGTTGCGCGACCTGTTGCAGAAGTGGCCGCCGCACAATCCGGAGGAGCGGCGCGAGGTGGTGATGATCACGGACGGCATCGACCGGTACAACGGGCTGCGTTACGATGCGTCGAACCCATACCTCGATGCGGCCATGCGCGATGCCATTCGCAATCACGTGGTGGTGTACGCGATTTACTTCCACAACGCAGGTTTCGCCGATCGCACGGGCGCGGGCATCAACAGCGGACAGAATTATCTGACGCAGATGTGCGAGACGCTGGGCGGCGAATTCTTTTACCAAGGCTTCGGCAATCCCGTGGATTTCACGCCCTATCTGAACCAGATCAACCGCAAGCTGGGCAACCAATATGAGCTGCGGGTAACGCCACCGTCGGGCGCAAAGAACATCGTGAACCTGAAGGTGCAGGTATCGGCGCCAAACACGAGGACGGACGCGGCGCAGCGGATCTATATCGGCCCGGTACCGGCGGCCCAGTAGCGCAGGGATCGACGGAACGCCCGGTTACAACGGCCGATGCCTTCGAAATCGCGCTGCAGATCTCGCCTGTAACTTGGGATCTGCACTGTCTATGGTGCAACAAGATGCATCTGTGTAGCTAGCCGTCTTTACAATAGGACGGGTGTACCCATTTGCCGCCGCCTCTTGCTGGAGAAGAATGTTCGTGAAACACAGGCTTGGAGCCTGGTTGCTGCCGGGAATGCTCCTGGCAGCCGCATCGACTGGCCTGCACGCGCAGAATACGGCCCCGTTCGATCTGAATGGGCCGCGCATCGACATGCGCGTGACCCGCGGCGGCAAGACATTGCCGATCGCCGAGGTGCCGAACCTGCAGCCGGGTGACAAGGTATGGGTGCATCCGGAACTGCCTCCGTCGCAGTCGGCACATTATCTGCTGGTGGTGGCGTTTCTGCGCGGCTCGACCAATCCGCCGCCGGAAAACTGGTTTCTGAAGGAAGAAACCTGGGACAAGAAAGTAGCGAACGAAGGCATCCACTTTACGGTGCCGGCGGACGCACAGCAGACGTTACTATTTTTGGCACCGGAGACGGGTGGCGACTTCAAGACGCTGCGCAATGCCGTGCGCGGCCGCCCGGGGTCGTTCGTGCGCGCGTCGCAGGATCTGAACCAGGCCAGCCTGGATCGCTCGCGCGTGCAGACCTATCTCGAGCAGCGTGCGCGATGTCTCGCAGACGAATCCCAGCTCGCTTGAGGCCACGTCCAAGCTGCTGGCGCGCAGCCTGGCCTTGAAGGTGAAGCAGGATTGCTTCGAGCTGCCCTCGACCGAGCAGGAGCAGTGCCTGACGCAGAACAGCGAATCGCTGGTGATGAACGACGGGCACGAGTCGATGGTGTCGGCGCTGACCAGCGGGCCGGGGAGCGATCTGGCGCAACAACTTTCGTACGCGCCGACCGCAGGGTCGGGCTACTACAGCGCGTATGTGGGCGCAGTGATTGACGTGGCAAAGCTGTTGGAAAGTCTACACACGGCGGAGTACCAGTACATCCCGGCGCTCACGTTTCCCAAAGAGGACGCGCTGGATCTGAAGCTGAACAATCCGCCGTCGTTTCACAATCCGAAGTCGGTGATTGTGGTGGCGCTGCCCGCGGTGGAGACGGCGCAACTGCCTCCGTTGCACGCGATCGATCCGAAAGATGTGGCCTGCCTGCAAGGGCCAAGCGTGGTGCTGCCGGTGGAGGGTGCGCCGCTGGTGTACTCGACCAGCCTGGCGCACAGCCTGGCGCTGCATGTGGAGGGCAAGTCGGGACGAGGGATCGACCTGCCAGTGCGCGCAGTTGCAGCGAAGGGCGGCCTGGTGGTGGATGCCTCGGCCGTTCCAGACGCGAAGCTTGATCCGCATGTGGTGGGCAAGATTGTGGGCATGTGGGGCTTTGACCGGCTGGATGGGCCGTCGTTCAATCTGAATGTGCCCCATCCGACGACGTGGAGGCTGGACAAGGCGGACGCGAACTCGCTGGTGGTGGGCCGTGAGGATGTTGTGCGGCTCCACGGCAATGGCGCGGCATGCGTGGCGGAGATTCAACTGCGCGATTCAACCGGCAAAGAGACCAAGGCCGACTTCAAGATGGTGAAGCCGGATGAGCTGGAAGTGAAGGTGCCGATGACCAGCGCGCCCAGCGGGGATGCGGGGCTGCTGGTGCGCCAGCGCGGACTGGAGTCACCGGACCAGGTGGCGATCCAGGCCTACGCGCAGGCTGGACACCTGGATGCGCTGCAGTTCCATGCAGGGGACAGCACGGCATCGCTGGTTGGCACGCGGCTGGACGAAGTAGCTTCTGTGGAATTGAAGAGTGTTCAGTTCAAGCCGGGAGCGCTGACGCATTCCGGCGACAAGGACACATTGACGCTGAACGCGGCCGATCCCAAGGCCGCGGCGGCGCTGCCGGCGAACCTGCGCGCGACGGCGCACGTGCAACTGAAGGACGGGCGCACGATGGAGCTGGAGAACACGGTGAGCGAGCACCGGCCGCATGTGATGCTTACCAGCAAGAGCGTGGACGCCGCGCCGGACGCGAGCAACCTGGTGCACCTGGTAGATCCGAATGAGCTGCCGGTGGGCAGCAAGGTCGGCTTTGTGCTGAAGACGGTGGCATTGCCAGGCTTTACACGCGGGGACAAGGTGGAGGTGCAGTCGGACGACCAGACGCTGCATACGACACTCGGAGTGAGCGATGGCGGCCTGGTGCTGCAGGACAACAGCACCATTCTGGGCAGCTTCGATCCACTGAAGAGCTTTGGACCGTCCGCATTCGGCAAGCTGCAACTGCGCGTCATCGATGCCAGCGGCGCGCCGGGCGACTGGATTCCGCTGGGCACGCTGGTGCGCGTGCCGGTGATTGCATCTGTGAAGTGCGCACGCGCAACGCACGCTGCAGCAGCCGCTGCAGCCGCGGCCGCGACACGGGCTGCCGATGCGACCGACGCGCCCGCCACTACGGCGGCCAGCGGACCACCGCCTCCGGTGAACGATACGGCCACACCCGCAGCCAACGATCCGAATGTGCAGTGCACCTTGAACGGCAGCTCGCTGTTCTTGATTGATTCGATCTCGTCCGATCCGCAGTTCACGCACAGCGTGTCGGTGCCGGATGGATACACCAATCCCACGCTAGCGGTGCCGCGGCCCAGCAGCGGCGAGCTGTATCTGCATCTGCGCGATGATCCGACGATTGCGAACACGATCACGGTGCCAGCGAACGTTGCCACGTTGAGCAGGATCAACCCCGGTGGCGTGACAACGGCTGCGGCGACAGCGCGGGCACATACGGACGGCGACGACCGCTAGTAGAGTCAGCGCGAGTCGGCGAGGGCTTGATGCTGCGGTGCCGGCTTTGGTGGTTTCGGTGGCAATACTCGCCGATGCGAGCGGTCGGCTTCTGCACACGGTTTTCCTTGGCGGCGATTTGTGGCATCTTGGGAGACCGATGACCCTCCCACGGTTTGCGCGCGCTGTACTCCTCCCTGCTCTGCTGCTGATCACTCTTACCGCCTCCGCCGAGCTGCGCTTGCCCAAGCTGTGGAGCGACCATGCCGTGGTGCAGCGCGATCGTCCGATCCATGTGTGGGGATGGGCGGACGCCGGCGAGCATGTGACGGCGAACTTCCGCGACGCGAACGGCGGTGCGGAGGAGACGGCGCGCGCGACAGCAGATTCGCTCGGACACTGGAGCGTGTACCTGGCGCCGCGGCCCGCTGGCGGCGGTGCGTTCACGTTGACGGTCAACGATGGACAGATGGGCGGGAGCGCGATTGTGATCCGAGATCTGCTGATGGGCGATGTGTGGCTGGCGAGCGGGCAATCGAATATGGAACTGCCATTGCTCGGTTTTCCCGGCTCGGCGGTGCTGAAGAACGGGCCGGAGGAGATCAAGGCAGCCAACCATCCGGAGATCCGGCTGCTGCATGAGGCGAAGCGCTTCTCACCTTTCCCGCTGCAGGACCAGGATGCGACGTGGCAGATCTGCACGCCGGAGACCGCGGCTACCTTCAGCGCGGTGGCGTACTTCTTCGCGCGCGAGATCCAGCATGACCAGAAGGTGCCGATCGGCCTGGTAGAGGCAGATTGGGGCGGCACACCGGCGGAGTCGTGGACGAGCCTGGACACGCTGGGAAATGATGCAGCGCTGATGCCGGTCTTTGCGGAACGCGCGGCAGATATGGATAAGCAGGCGGATGCTGAAGCGATCAAAGCGCGATACGCGCACGAGGATGCGGAGGCGAAGTCGCAAGGGCGGAAGCCAGAAGAACATCCGTGGCAGGCGCCGGTGGAGCCGTGGGCGGCGAGTTCGCTCTACAACGGGATGATTGCGCCGGTGACGCCGCTGGCGATCCGCGGAGTCATTTGGTACCAGGGCGAGGCAAATACAAACCTGGAGCGCGCGCCGCTGTATCACCGGCTCTTCTCCGCGATGATCGGTGACTGGCGGCGGCAGTTTGCACAGGGCGACTTCCCTTTCCTGTTTGTGCAGATCTCGAGCTACGACGCGTCGCCGGAGGAAGATTGGGGCATGCTGCGCGATGCACAACGTCGGACGCTTTCCGTTGCGAATACCGCCATGGCGGTGACGCTGGATGTGGGCGATGCGAACAACGTGCATCCGGCGGACAAGCAGACGGTGGGGCATCGGCTGGCGCTGGCTGCCCGCGCGCTGAGCTACGGCGAGGATGTACGGCATAGCGGACCGCTCTACAGGCAGGCGACGACCGAAGGCGCGGGGATGCGCGTGTACTTTACCGGGGCGGACGGCAAACTTGCGGCGCGGGGTGGAACGCTCGATGGATTTGAGCTGGCGGGTGCGGACCATCACTTTGTATCGGCGACGGCGAAGATCGACGCGGATGGTGTGACGGTGACGGTCGAAAGCCCGCAGGTGGCGGGGCCAAAATACGTCCGGTATGCGTGGCCGAATGCACCGGCTGCCACCCTGATGGACAGCGCGGGACTGCCGGCTTCGACGTTCACCTCCGAGGCTGTGCCTTCGCACTGACTTCTGTTTGGGTGAAGAAACGGATCGGGCAAGCGAGCTGCGAGCGATGGATTGTTACCAGGTCTCGCAGCAATCTACTTCGACTCAGTCAGTGAGTTAGGACGGCAACACATCGGAATGGCTCACTTTCGCACCTAATATGCGTGCCGCGTGCAGCGCCTATTACTTCATTGAGATTTAATGTTAAGCCAGATATTTTGAGGCTTGATGAGATTGACCTTCCAGCCTCACCACGCACGATGCGGAAACTGCGTGGGATGCCTCGTCATCTTCCTGCTGTCGCTGCCCTGCTTCGCGCAGACGGTACCCCAAGCCACCGCTAGCGGCCAGCCCATTGCGCCGCAGGTCATCCCGCTGGAGGAGGCGATCCGCCGGGCGCAGGCCAACGAACCCAACTTCGCAGCGGCAAGCGCAGAGGCGAAGGCGACAGCGCTTGATCGCTCGATTTCACGCGCGGCGCTGCTGCCTAACGCGGTGTACCACAATCAATTTCTATACACGCAGGGCAATGGCATCGGGACGACGAGAGCCGCCGATGGCATCGTGACGCCGGCGCCGCCGATTTTTATCGCTAACAACGCGGTGCACGAATACATGAGTCAGGCGGCGGTCACGGAGACGATCGGGTTGAAGGGCATTGCCGATGTGCGGCTGGCGGATGCGACGGCGGCGCGCGCGGCAGCGGAGTACGAAGTGGCGCGGCGCGGACTGGTGGCGACGGTGGTGGGGCTCTACTACAGCCTGACGGCGAGCGAGCACAAAGTGGCGGTGGCCGAGCGGGCGGAAAATGAAGCCGCAGGCTTTACCGATCTGACGGGCAAGCGCGAGGCCGCGCGCGAGGTGGCCCACGCCGACGTGGTGAAGGCAGAGTTGCTGCAGCAGCAGCGCGAGCGTGACCTGGCCGACGCACGGCTCGCCGCCGACAGAGCGCGACTGGAACTGGGCGTGCTGCTGTTTCCCGATCCGCGGACGAGCTACGTGACAGAGAGCACTCCACTGCCGTCGATGCCCTCGCGCACCGACGTAGAGGCGCAGGCCGCTGCGCACAATCCAGAACTGAAGAGTGCGCTGGCCGCCGTACAGATGAGCGACGCGGAGGTGCTGGGTGCGCGCGCCGCGTACTTGCCGGATCTCGCGCTCGACTTCAATTACGGCATCGATGCGGCGCAGTTCGCCGGCAAAGGCGCGAATGGCGTGAACAACTTGGGCTACTCGGCGAGCGCGACGGTGGATATACCGGTGTGGGACTGGTTGGCGACGCCGCATCGTGTGAAGCAGACGGAGATTCGCCGCAATGCTTTGCGCGTGGCGCTGACGGCGACGCAGCGACACCTGATTGCCGCGCTGGACGAAGCGTATGCGGAGGCAGCGGAGGCGCAACGCCAGGCGTCGTCGCTCGATCTGAGCGCGACGACGGCCGCTGAGAGTTTGCGCCTGACCAAGCTGCGCTACACCGCGGGCGAGGCGACTGTGCTGGAGGTGGTGGACGCGCAGATGGCGCTGACCACGGCAGAGAATGCGCGTGAAGACGGTGTGGTGCGATATGAGGCGGGCCTGGCCAATCTGCAGACGCTGACGGGGACATTGTGAGAATGAGAACGCATAGAAACACACGATGCTGCGCGTTGGTGATGCTGCCGGATGGTTGTGTTCGGCATTGCGTTCATAGCCGGTTGCAGCAAGAGCCAGAGCACGCCGGCGCCGCTGGTAACCGTGCAGGCAGAGCATCCGGAGTTGCACGCGATCGCAGAGCACATTCCCGCCGATGCGGTGCTGGCGCCGCTGGCGCAGGCCGCCATCTCGCCGAAGATCACCGCGCCGGTGCGGCATTTCTATGTGCAGCGCGGCTCGCATGTGAAGGCGGGGCAGTTGCTGGCCACGCTGGAGAATCGCGACCTGACCGCGGCGGCGTTGGACAATCGCGGCTCCTACGCGGCAGCGCAGGCCGCCTATGCAACCGCGACGCAGGCGCAGGTGCCGGAGGACTACCAGAAGGCGCAGCTCGATGTAGCGCAGGCGAAGGCGAATCTGGATCTGAACCAGAGCATCGTGACTGCACGCAAGCAACTCTTTGCGGAGGGCGCAATACCCGGCCGCGACCTGGACACGGCGCAAGCCGCGCTGGTGCAGGCACAGGCTGCGTATGACACGGCGGCGAAACATCTGGAATCGCAGAAGAGCGTTGCGCACAAGGCGTCGCTCGAAGCGGCGAAGGGGCAGCTTACTTCCGCCGAGGGTAAGTACCAGGGAGCGGAGGCGCAAGTTTCCTACTCGGAGATTCGCAGTCCGATCTCAGGCTTCGTGACGGAGCGGCCGCTCTTCGCCGGGGAGACGGTCGCGGCCGGTTCGACGCTGCTGACCGTGATGGACACGTCTGCGGTGTTGGCGAAGATCCATGTGGCCCAGCAGCTTGCGCAGCAGATGAAGGTCGGCGACGCAGCGACGATCACGGTGCCGGGCGTTGACGATCCGATGCCGGCGAAGGTTTCGCTGATCAGCCCGGCGCTCGACCCGGGCAGCACGACGGTGGAGATCTGGCTGCGCGTCGACAACAAGAAGGGCACGCTGAAGGTGGGGACGCCGGTGCATGCGTCGATCGTGGGCAGGCAGGTGCCACAGGCGCTGACGGTTCCCTCGTCCGCGCTGCTGAGCGCGCAGGATGGCAGCAAATCCGTGATGACGGTGGGCGCGGATGGCGCTGCGCACAGCAAGCCGGTGACGGTGGGAATCACGGATGACGGACGGGTGCAGATCACCAGCGGCTTGACGGCCGGGGACATGGTGATCACCTCCGGCAACTACGCGCTGGACGAGGGCACGAAGGTGAAAGTACGGCGCGGCGGGCGACGCAGACGAGGGAGCGAAGAAGCCGGATGCGGCAAAGGGAGCGAGCGATCAGTGACGACCCCAGCGCTGCCACCGGCCGAAGCGACCTCCCCGACGGATCCACAGCAGGAGCCGCGCTTCTGGCTGCTCAGATTTCGCAGCACCATCTTCTTCTTCCTGATTGTGCTGACCGTCGCAGGCATCTATCTCGCGACCCAGATACCCATCTCGGTGTTTCCGACGACGAATTTTCCCCGCGTGGTGATCGGCGTGGACAACGGCGTGATGCCGGTGGAACAGATGCAGGTCACCATCACCAAGCCGATCGAGGATGCGGTAAACATCGTGCCCGGACTGGTGACGGTGCGCTCGACCACGAGCCGCGGGTCGGCCGAAGTCAGCCTGTTCTTCGACTGGGGCGTCGATATGTACCAGACGCTGCAACTGGTGGATGCAGCGTTGAGCAAGGTGCAGCAGTCGCTGCCGCCGACGGTGAAGCTGACCACCAACCGGTTGACCTTCGCCACGTTTCCTATTCTCGGCTACAGCCTGACCTCCGACACCATGTCGCAGACGGCGCTGTGGGAGATGGCAACCTACGAGCTGAAGCCGCCGCTGAACCGCACTCTGGGCGTGAGCATGGTGACGGTGCAAGGCGGCCAGATTCCGGAGTACCACATTGTTCCGGACATGGCGCGCATGCAGGCTTCGGGCGTGACCATCACAGATCTTTCGACCGCGGTGAACGCGTCGAACATTATCGACTCGCCGGGACTGTATGAGGCGAACCACCAACTGATCCTGGGACTGATCGGCGCACAGGTGCATGACGCCAACGAGCTGAGCCAGTTGATTGTGAAGACGACACCGAGTGGCGCTCCAGTGCACGTCTCCGATGTCGGCACAGTGATGAAGGCAGTGATGCCGGTCTACACCGTAGTGACCGCGAATGGAAGGCGGGCGGTGCTGCTGAACATCACGCGGCAGCCGGACAGCAATACGGTGGCGGTGGCCAACGCGGTGAGTGCGGAGGTGACGCAACTGCGGAAGAAGCTGCCGCCGGGCGTGCGGCTGGAGCCGTACTACGACCAGTCCGAGCTGGTGCGGGAGAGCATCGGGAGCGTGCGCGACGCGATCCTGATCGGCCTGGTGCTGGCCTGCGTGATCCTGTTCCTCTTTCTGCGCGACTGGAGCTCTTCAGTCATTGCCGGGCTGGTGATTCCTGTCACCGTGGCAGTGACGTTTGTCTTTCTGAAGATCATCGGCCAGAGCTTCAACCTGATGACGCTGGGCGGGCTGGCGGCGGCCATCGGCCTGGTGATCGACGACGCCATCGTGGTGGTGGAGAACATCGTGCTGCATCGCGACTCCGGGGAAACGCGGGTGCAGGCAGTGCGCAAGGCGCTTGCGGAGGTCACGCGGCCCCTGGTCTTTTCGACCATCACACCCGTGGTCGTCTTCCTGCCGCTGATTGCGGTGACCGGCGTGACCGGCGCGTTCTTTCGCGCGCTGGCCGTCACGATGACGGCAGCGCTACTGACTTCCCTGCTGCTGGCGCTGACCTGGACGCCGGCGCTGGGCCTTACCCTGTTGCACGATCGTTCTGCGAATGACACCAGACATCACGCCGAGCCGGGGCGCGTCCTGGGACGCGTGCTGCACTTGCACAATCGTGCACTCGGCTGGTCGCTGACGCGGCCGCTGATGCTTGGGCTGATCTGCGTGGCACTGGTGGCGGGCACGTGGTTTGGCTACAAGCAGCTTGGCTCCGACCTGCTGCCGGCGATGGATGAAGGCGGATTCGTGCTGGATTACATCATGCCCGCGGGCAGCTCATTGAGTGAGACGAATCGCGTGCTGACGCACGTGGAGCAGATCCTGCACGATACGCCGGAGGTGGAGACCACGTCGCGGCGTACGGGGCTGCAGATGGGCTTTGCCGCCGTGACCGAAGCGAACACCGGCGATATCACGGTGAAGCTGAAGAGCAAGCGTGACCGCGGCATCGACGAGGTGATGGCGGATGTCCACGCGCAAATCCTGAAGACCGAGCCGGAACTGGATGTTGAGTTTACTCAGGTATTGCAGGACATGATCGGCGATCTGTCGAATGCGCCGGAGCCGATCTACGTCAAACTCTTCTCCACCGATGCCGCGCTACTGCAGAAGCTGGGACCGCAGGTGGGCGATGCCATCGGCAAGGTTCCCGGCGTGACGGAGGTGCAGAACGGGATTGAGAACACCATCAGCGGGCCGGCTACCAACTTCCAGGTGAACCCGACGGTTGCCGGGCGCCTGGGCTTTACGCCAACCGAGGTCGCCGAAGATGCGACCTCTATCCTGGACGGCGTTGAGACGACGGTTCCGCTGATTTCCAACGCGCGGCCGTATACGATTCGTGTGCGGATGCCGGATACGACGCGCACATCCCTCGATGCAATCCAGAACACCGTGTTCAACAGTGCGACCGGCAAGCTGGCATCGCTCGGCTCGCTGGCGAGCGTCCAGCAACTGCCGCCCCAGAATGAAATCCGGCGCGAGAACCTGCAGCAGCTTGTGGTTGTGACTGCACGCCTTGAGGGTTCCGACCTGGGCACGGCGGTCACCAAGGTGCAGCAGGTTGTGCAGCAGATGCATCTGCCCCCATCCGTGCGGGTGGAGTACGGCGGCACATATCAGGAACAGCAGCAATCGTTCCATGAGCTGCTGCGCGTGCTGCTGCTGGCGCTGGCGCTGGTGTTTGGCGTGCTGCTGGCGGAGTTCCGCAACTTTGCCGCGCCGGTCGCCATCCTCACTTCGTCGGTGCTCTCCATCTCCGGTGTAGTCTTCGCGCTGCTGATTACAGGCACGGACTTCAACGTGGCCTCGTTCATGGGGCTGATCATGATCATCGGCATCGTCGCGAAGAACGGCATCCTGCTGCTGGATGCGGACGAGACGTACCGCGCCGAGGGTGTGGCGCCGCGCGAGGCGATGGTGCATGCGGCGCAGCGGCGGTTGCGCCCCATTGTGATGACGGCGATGGCCGCAATCTGCGGCATGCTGCCGCTGGCCTTCGCGCTGGGCTCAGGATCGCAGATGCTGCAGCCGCTGGCGATCGCGGTGATCGGCGGCCTGCTGATCTCGATTGCGCTGAGCCTGATTGTGACCCCGGTGACGTACTACCTGATGACGCGCGGCCGCCACGCAGAGGGCATAAAAAGAGGCCAGCGAGAACTGTGTCTCGCTGGCCGTTCGGTTGTTCGGGGGAACTCTAAAGCAAAGCCTGACGCCAGAATCAGCGACTCATTTCAGTGGCTCATCTCAGCGACCAACGACTAGCACTGTGAAGCTGCCCGGCACAATCGAGGGCCGTGGACGCGGCGTCTGCGCTGTAGGTGCGGGCCGGGGGCCAAACTCGGCGGTCGTCAGATAGATGCGGCCATTCGCCGAGTCGAAGGTCATGGTGCGCGCGCCCTGCTGCGTGGTCAGGATCTGGAGGACGGGAAAGCTCGAGTTGCCGGCATCTACCGCGGTCAGAGTTCCATCGCCGTTCGAGGAGAAGGCCACCTTATCCTTCGCATCGAAGCCGGCAGCGTCCGGACCTTCGCCGATCGCGGGCGTTGCCAGAACCTTGCCGGTTTCCGCATCCACTACCGCCATCTTCTTGCCATCGCATACGGAGAAGAGACGATGCGCGCTAGTGTCAATCGCCAGACCGGAGGGCGAGTCGCAGACGGGCCATTCCGCCGTGATCGTCTTCGCTGCAGCGTCGAAGCGGACAATCTCATTCTTGCTCTCGATGTTGTCGTAGACGTTGCCCTTGCCGTCCGCGACCGGGAACTCCGGCTTGCCGGGCAGCGGAATCGTCGCAACGACCTTCTGCGTGTTCGTATCGATCACGGTGGCGTTGCTACTGCGTCCGTTGAAGGCCCAAACTGTCTTCGTGACCGGCTCGTATGCGATGCCATCCGGGTTGGTGCCGGCGGGAATGCTGGTCACCGTCTTGAGTGTCCTGCGATCGAAGACCACGACCACATTGGCCCGCCCGTCGCTGATGTAGCCGTACTTTCCGGCTGCATCCAGCGCAACACCATGCGTGCCTTGCAGCCCGGTGATGGCGCCGATGGATTTTCCGCTGCCGGTATCGATCACTTCAACCCGGGGACCGTGCGTGATGTAGAGGCGATGGGCCGGGGCATCCGCAACGAGATAGTCCCAGCCGCCATCGCCGCCGATCTTCCATTGCGTAATGAGGTGATATGGGCCCTGCGCAATGGATGGGGCAGCACTGCAAACCAGCGCGGCGATGAGTAGCACCGACCGGCAGGCACCTCTACTTCGCAAATGAGACATGATCGCTCCGTCTGGCACAGACTGCGCCGGACCAAGTCTATGGGTGACAGGATTAAATCAAACTGAAGGCGTCGTCTGCAGAGAGGGTTCGACCGACACCGTTGCTGCAGGCGGTTCGGCGCGCGGCAGGCGCACCACGGCAGTGGTGCCCTGGCCGACTTCGCTGTGCAGCGCGATGGTGCCACCCGCTTTATCCACGATGGCCTTGCAGATGGCGAGTCCCAGGCCAGTGCCACCCGTGTTCCGGCTGCGTGACGGATCGCCGCGCGAGAAGCGCTCGAAGACATGCGGCAGCAGCGCGGGTTCGATGCCATCGCCCGAGTCCTCGATGCGCAGCTCCGCCACTTCGCCCTCCGCATGCAGGAGCACTTTGACTTCAGTATCCCTTGGGCTGTGCTGCAGTGCGTTCAGCAGCAGATTGGAGCATAGCAGCGAACACTCCTCAATCGGCAGGCCGACGAAGGTGGGGCCGCTTGTAACAAGCGCGATGGTGACGGACCGGAGCTCCGCCATGGACTGAAATTGCTGTACGCTGGCCGCGACGACGATTGCGAGATCCACTGTGCCAGCGGTAGGTTCCGCGGTGGTGGTATGTTCCGCCCGTGCCAGGGTCAGCATGCGGGCGACGATCTCTTCCATCCGCTCGCAATCCGCCAGGCTCACCTCGACGCCGGCCTCGTACTCAGCCGTCGTACGCTGCCGCATATTGAGCAACTGCAGCGATGATTTGACAACGGCGACCGCGGTCTTCAACTCGTGTGCGGCATCGCCGACGAAGCGACGCTGCTGCGAGAAAGACGACTCCAGCCGCTGCATGGCAGCGGTGAGCGCTGAGGCCAACGGCGCCAGTTCGCGCGTCTCCACTGCACTCTCCGGCGCCTGAAAGCTCCATCGATGGATGGAGATATTTTCCGCCTCTGCCGCGAGCTGCCGCATGGGTGCGAGGCCGCGGTGCAGCAGCCAGGCCATCAACACGCCGGTGACGATGAGCAGCACAAGATTGGAGAGCGAGAAGAAGATGATGGCGTTGCGCACCTGATGCCAGACGTGCCTAGTGGGTGCACCGTAGATAACGAGGATATGGCGTGGCGTGCCGCCGCCCTTGTCACCGGGATCGACCACGCGCAGGCCGTGCAACGCGAGCACGCGATAGTGGTGGCGGTTGATTCTGGTGAGATAGATGCGGTCCCGACCGGAAGCTACGTCGTGCGGGTCTGGTCCCTGCCAGTTGGCGGACCGGCCCAGCAGGCGGCCCTTGTTGTCACGCACCTCGTACACGTCTTCAGAAGGCACCTGCAGGCCGGTGCGGTCGAGCATCACATTGTCGGCAGGGTCTTCCGCATCCTGCACCGCGCCCAGCAGCGAATCGGCTCGTCCCTGCAGCATGATGTCGAAGGAGCGCAGCTGTGTGTGTTGCTCATAAGCCGCGGCCAAAGCGATGGCCGCCACCGCAAAGATCAGCTCGACCATCAGCACGGACGAGATCAGTCGGCGAGAAAGAGATCGACGCTTCATCCGGTACTTCCCGCATTCGAGGATGCCGGATCGGCGACGAGACGATAGCCGCGGCCGCGCAGCGTCTCCACCGCCTGTTGATCGGTATCGGCCATCAGCTTCTTGCGCAGGTTGGAGATGTGCGCCTCGATGACGTTGGAGTGGTGCTCCCAGTTGTAGTCGTAGAGGTGCTCCAGGAGCTCGCGCTTGGAGACGATGACGCGCGGCCGATGCACCATGTATTCAAGGATGCGGTACTCCGTGGGGGACAGATCGATGAGCCGGCCGGCGCGACGCACCGTCTGCTCCAGCGTGTTCACCTCGATATCGGCCACCGCGAGGACTGGATGCGATGCTCCCTTGCCGCGGCGGATGAGCGCCTTGGCACGCGCGATGAGCTCGCCCAGATCGAAGGGCTTGCTGAGATAGTCGTCCGCGCCGGCGTTGAGCAGCTCGATGGTCGACGCTGCACCGTCCTTTGCGGTGAGGATGAGAACCGGGGTTGCATTGTCGCTCGCGCGCAAATTCTGCAGCATCGTCAAGGCCATCGACCTTGGGCAGCATGAGGTCGAGCACGATGAGGTCATAACAGCCCTGCCTGGCAAGCTGCTCTCCCGTTTCCCCGTCTTCCACGCAATCCACCGCGAAGCCGGGTCCTTCGCGCAAAGCCGCGGCGAGATTGTCTGCCAGCCGCACTTCATCTTCTACGACGAGAACACGCATCGGGATTATCTTCCTGAAGCTCATCTTAAGGGAGCATGAAGGGCCCAGAGGACTACAGCACCTCGCCGAGCCGCCGAATGCCGTCGCTGATCTGCGCGACGGTCAAGTTCGCATAGCCCAGCAGAAATCCTGGCCGCGGCGGCGGCCTCAGATAGTAGCCGGCGATGCCATAGACGCCCACGTCCACGGCGGCGGCCTGCGCGATGATGTCCGCTTCGGATACTTTTGCGCAAGGCCAGATCACGATGTGCGTGCCGGAGCGGCTGCCGGTGACCGTGACGCGCTCGCCGAGGTACCGCTCGATAGCCGAGAGCAGCGCAGCGCGACGCACTGCGTTCGCCCGGCGCGTCCGACGCAGGTGCCGCTCGTATGCGCCCGACTCGATGAACTCCGCCAGCGTCTCCTGCTCCAGCACCGCCGTGTGACGATCGGCAATCCACTTGCCGGCGATAAACGCCGCAACCAATGGACGCGGCGCCACCACGTAGCCGATGCGCAGCGCGGGAAACATGGTGCGCGAAAAGGTGCCGACGTATACCACTCTTCCATCGCGATCGAGGCTCTGCAGCGGCTCCACAGGCTCACCCTCGTAGCGAAATTCGCCGTCGTAATCGTCTTCGACGATGACCGCATTCGCGCGTCGTGCCCACGCCAGCAGAGCCAGGCGCCGCTGCAGTGGAAGTACCGCACCCGTAGGAAACTGGTGCGATGGCGTCACCAGCGCGAGCCTGGCATGGCGCGGCATCTGACGCAGGTCAATGCCGTCGTGGTCCACCGGAACCGGCCGCACGCGCAGGCGCGCCGCGACCAGCACCTGCCGCATACCGTGATACTGCGGGTCTTCGACAGCAATCGTGTCGCCCGGATTCAGCAGCACGCGAGTGGTGAGATCGAGTGCCTGCTGCGAACCGTTGACGATCACCACCTGGGATACGTCACAGTTTATGGCACGAGATCTCCTGAGGTGTCCGGTGATCGCTTCGCGAAGAACCGGGTTCCCGGCGGCGGCGCCGTAATCGAAGGATCGCAGCGGGGCGTTCCTGGTGCGGCGCAGCAGAATGCGACGCCATGCCGCCAACGGAAACTCATCCAGCGAGGACCTTCCATAGGCAAAGTCATAGAGAAAGGTCCGAGGTTCAGGAATGGGAGAGAGGCCGCGGCGAGTGATGGAGGCGGCGGCGACGCCGAAGTGGGAGAGCCGCACTTGCGCGGCGCTGCGCGGTGCCCGCGCCGACGCGGGGTGCAGATGCTCCGAAACATATGTGCCCGATCCCCGGCGGCCGGTGATAAAGCCTTCGGCGATAAGCTGGTCATACGCCTGGACAACGACGGTACGCGAGATGGAGTTCTGTTCCGCCAGTTCACGAGTGGAAGGCAACGCCTCACCCGGACGCAGCGCGCGCTCCATGATGCGGTGGCGAATCCACAGATAGACCTGCCGCGAGAGAGATTCCGTTCCTTTTGCAAGTGGTATCAGCATAGTGACAGGAAGTGGACCTTTCAAAATACCAGATTCCGGGAGACCATGAAGGCATGCTGAAAAGGGCATGCAGTCTCTTCGCAATCGCGGCGCTTCTGCTGCTGGCTGCAGCGGGGCGATGGTACTGGCAGAAGTCTGCGCGCATCGTGGCGGCGCAGACGACGCAAGTCAACGGACAGCATGACGGCCAGCACGACTTCGATTTCTATGTGGGCAAGTGGCACCTTCACAACCGCCGCCTGGTTCATCCTCTTACCGGATCGACACAATGGGTGGAGTTCGACGGCACCTCGGTGGCGCGCGAGATGTGGGATGGCCGCGCCAATGTGGATGAGTTCGAAGCCGACTCTCCCTCGGGTCACATCGAAGGCATGACGGTGCGACTTTATAACGCCGACACCCATGAATGGAGCATCTACTGGGCCAACGGCAAAGCCGGCGCGTTCTCCATGCCGCCCACCGTCGGCCACTTCACCAATGGCCGCGGGGAGTTTTACGATCATGAAAAGATTGGCGGCAAGCCGGTGTTCGTGCGCTTTCTCTGGGAGATCCGGTCACCCAAGGAATGCCACTGGGAGCAGGCCTTCTCCACTAACGAAGGCAAGACCTGGGAGACGAACTGGACGATCGACTCAACTCGAATGGAGGGCCCAGCGCTTTGACGGATCGCGCAACGGTGCGCCGCCTGCCACAGCGCGGCGCGTATGACTCGAAGACCATCCACGCTATCCTCGACGCCGGCTTTCTGGCACACGTTGGCTTTTGCATCGACGGACAGCCGTTTGTTATTCCGACCCTCTACGGCCGCACGCGCGATGCGGAAGGACCGGATTGCCTGTATCTGCATGGCTCGGCGGCGAGCCGCATGCTGCGCGAACTCGCCACCGGAGTGCGGGCCTGCGTCACCGTCACGCATGTAGACGGCATCGTGCTTGCGCGATCCGCATTTCACCACTCCATGAACTACCGCTCTGTCGTCGCCTTCGGAATGGCACGCAGCGTCGAAGACATCCAGGGAAAGGTGGAAGCACTGCGCGTGATCTCCGACCACCTGATTGCCGGCCGCTGGAATGAAGTGCGCAATCCGACTGCGAAAGAGCTGAAGGCTACCTCCGTGCTGGAGTTCACCATAGAAGACGCATCCGCGAAGACGCGCTCCGGACCACCGCTGGATGACGAGGAAGACTACGCGTTGCCGGTGTGGGCCGGTGTCGTGCCGCTCCACCTGCGGGCCGCCGCGCCGCTGCCCGATCCGCGGCTCGAGCACGAGCTGGCGGTCCCGGAGTATGTCCACAAGTTTCACGCGAATGGCGACGGGAGATAGGGACGCGCGCTCACCACCGGGAGCGGAAGCCTTGTAACGGTCACGCCGATTGTGGCTCAGTCACGACCGAGGGGGCGATAAAAGCCTCGTAGAACCCTCAGGCAATCCGCGCGAGTCCATAGAGGATTCGGTTCAGGATGGTTCTGTTCCCTGCCTTGCCGGCATCGAAGGGAACGACTCCGCTCTCGAGCAACTCGAATCCTTCACTTTTCAGAAGCGCTTCCAGAGACGGCTCGTTAAAGAAATTGAGATGCTCACTGCACTTCTGCAGACCGAGAGGCGGAATCGTATTGAATTTGATTCGAAACGCTGTGGAGTACAGATCCACCAGGTGGAGGAACGGCCCCAGTCGAAGCAACGCATTCAAGTATTGCCGCTGCCAGGGCCCTTCACCGGCCCACTGAAGCGACGGCCGTTCGTACGGCACCTCGAAATAGAAGACGGTCTGGCGGTGCCCAAGGGCCTTGAGACCGCGAAGAAACTGTCGTGGCTCGGAACAGTGCTCGAATACGTGCGCCAGCATGACGAAATCGAACTGCCTGCCTTCAACCGAGGGAATGCGTGTGACACCCTCCACCGGCGCTACGTCCGAAATTTCGTAGACAAAGCGTTCGCTCCCCAGACCATCGGGAATGAACTGCCCGCGATCGCCGCCATAGTCCAGTACCGTCGTAAAGGATTTCGCTCTGTCGCCGAGCAGTTTTGCGAGGTTTTGCTTTCGCGAGACGATCTCAACGGGATCGCTTCCAATTCCGTCGTTGACTTCCCGTGAATACCAGAACTCGTAGTGATGACGGGCCTTGAAATATGCATCCCCACGATAGCCTGCGTAGAGCTTCGCTACCTCCGCATCCGTGAGCCGTGTGTCAAAGAAGCGAAACGAACAGGCAGCGCACTCACACAGGTGAGAGTCTCCCGGCCTAGTGCCACACGCGTAGCTCGCAATGAATGGGGAGACAATCGCGGGCCAGCGCTGAAGCTCCTTCGATCCGCAGCATGGACAAGAATCAATGAGGTACATATAAGGATTTCACCGGGCAGCCAGCATTTCTGCCTCCAGCGAATCGCCGAAAGTAGAACTGCTCTGGATACTCTACCTTGAGTGCCTCATGGCCGAGTAGCCAATGGCGTGGCCCAAGGCCTCCCGCTCCGCTCAAACGCCTCGCGGCAGGGTTGGCCACGAAGACAACGCAGCGAAAATCAGCAATTCCGGTCGCTTCGCTTATGCTGGGTTGCGGATGAATCGACGAAGCTTCCTCGCCTCCTCAGGTGTCATGCTCGCGGACCAGTTGCTTGCCCACGCCACCCCAGCCTGGGCAGCAAAGCGGGCCGCAGAGAGAGCGCACTACGTACTGCGCATTGCACCCTGCAAGCTTGAGATCGCACCGGGGATAGTGATCGATACGATCGGCTACAACGGACAGGTCCCGGGCCCCATCCTGCGTGTGCGCGAAGGCGTCCCGGTCACGATCGACGTAGCAAATAACAGTTCCAACCCGGACATCGTTCATTGGCACGGCCTCGCTACGGATTCTCTCAACGACGGTGCGATGGAAGAAGGCTCGCCGATGATTGCCGCCGGCGGCAGCTTGCGCTATCACTTCACACCGCGGCCCGCTGGAACGCGCTGGTACCACACCCACGCTGCCGCTGGAGCGAACCTCGCGATCGGCACGTACACGGGTCAGTTTGGTTTTCTCATGGTCGAAGGCGGGCAGGATCCCGGGCACTACGATCAGGAAATCTTCCTCGCCATCCATCACTGGGAGCCAGCGTTTGTCCCCATGGTCGAGACAATGCGTGAAGCCTCTGCGAACGCACCGCTCACGCCAGGCTCCGATGTCGGTTACAAATACGCAACCATCAATCAGCACATGCTCGGCGCCGGCGAGCCGATTCGCGTAAAGCGCGGCCAGCGCGTGCTGATGCATCTGCTGAACGCCAGCGGTACGGAAAACGTCGTATTGGCGCTGCCCGGCCACACCTTCAAGGTGATCGCGATGGATGGCAATCCCGTGCCCAATCCGGTGGCGGTCGAATCGCTCTCACTGGCAGTGGCCGAGCGCATCGACGCGATCGTTGAGATGAACGCGCCCGGCGTATGGGTCTTGGGTTCAACGCTGGCGAAGAGCCGCGCCATGGGACTTGGTATTGTGGTCGAGTATGTGGGCGCAACCGGTGCGCCAGCGTGGCATGACCCCATTCCCGCCGAGTGGGACTACTCGCAGTTCGCCAGTCCGGCAAAGGCGCCCGAGCCGGATGAGACTTTCACCCTGACCTTTCGCGACATCGGACCGATGAACGGATCGCAATTCGATACGTGGACCATCAACAATCAATCGTGGCCGAAGATCGATCAGTTGCATGTGCGGCAGGGCCGGCGTTACAGGATGGTCTTTCGCAACGGCAGCGGCGATCAGCATCCCATGCATCTGCACCGCCATACATTTGAAGTCACGCGTGTCGGCACAAAGGAGTTCAGCGGTCTGCGCAAGGATGTTGTCAACGTGATGCCGCTCGACTCGGTCGCCGTCGATTTTGTAGCGGACAATCCCGGCGATACGCTGCTGCATTGCCATCAGGCTCTGCACATGGATTTCGGATTCATGCAGCTCATGAAATATGTGGGCTGATATGGATGCTGAAGCCGGGGTGAAGATCCGTCGTCTCATCTGCGCGATCTCCGCACTCGTCCTCGTGTGTGTCGGCGCGCTGCGGCAGCCGGTCCACGCGGAATCGCACGGCTCCGACTCGTCGTCGCAGTCGCGCGACTGGCCGGTCCGCGATTGGCCCATTTACGGCGGCCAGAAAGCCGACGATCACTACTCTCCACTCACCCAGATCAATCGCAGCAATGTGGGCAAGCTCAAGGAGGCGTGGAGCTACGATAGCGGCGAGAAAGGCGTTGGTCTGCAGACCAGCCCGTTGATCGTGGGCAGAACGCTTTACGCCTACACGCCAACGCAGAAGGTCATCGCGCTTGACGCCGCAACCGGCAAGCTGCGGTGGACCTTTGATTCCGGCGTGGCCAGCACGCAGCCGGTACGCGGCCTTACCTGGTGGAGCGACGGTTCCGAGAGCCGGCTCTTCGCCGGCGTCGCAAACTTTCTCTACGCGCTCGATCCTCGAGACGGCAAGCCGATCCAGAGCTTCGGAGAAGCTGGCCGCATCGACCTTCGCAAGAACCTTCGCGGAGACTACCGCGAGCACTCGATCGCGCTGACCACTCCGGGCATCGTCTATAAGGACCTCATCATCGTCGGCGGGCGCATGCCGGAGACGCATCCTGCCGCGCCGGGGGACATCCGGGCATTTGATGTGCATACCGGTGCGTTGCGCTGGAGCTTCCATACCATCCCGCATCCCGGCGAAGAGGGTTATGCCACATGGCCGGTAAACGCATGGCTCTATTCCGGCGCGGCAAACAACTGGACGGGCATGGCGCTCGATGAGAGGCGCGGCATTCTCTATGCGCCCACCGGCTCCGCGGTTTCCGACTTCTACGGCGCAGACCGCACCGGCCAGGACCTCTTCGCCGATACGCTGCTTGCACTGGACGCCGCGACCGGCAAGCGCCTCTGGTCCTTTCAAGGCGTCCACCACGATATCTGGGACCGCGATTTTCCCTCGCCTCCCTCGCTGCTGACGGTGACGCGCGATGGCAAACGCATCGACGCGGTTGCGCAGGCGACCAAGCAGGGCTATCTCTATCTCTTCGATCGTGTCACTGGCCAGCCGCTCTTTCCTATCGTCGAACAGGCCGTTCCCGCCAGCAACGTCCCCGGCGAAAAAGCGTGGCCCACGCAGCCGCGACCACTCTTTCCTGCGCCGTTCGCGCGCCAATATCTGACCAGCGACATGCTGACCAACCGCACGCCTGAAGCGCACGCTTTTGCCGAGCAGAAGTTCAAGGGCTTCCGGAGCGCCGGGCAGTTCGTCCCCTTCAGCGTAGACAAGCAGACCGTCGTCTTTCCCGGCTTCGATGGCGGCGCGGAGTGGGGTGGCTCCGCCGTCGACATCCAGACCGGCGTGATCTATATCAACGCAAACGAAATGGCCTGGACCGGCGGCCTGACCGCGAAGAAAACCGGTCTGGGCCCGGGTGCAGAGGCCTACGACAACCTCTGCGCCTCCTGTCACGGCGATCGTCGCGAAGGCTCGCCGCCTGCGTTTCCATCCTTGATCGGTGTGGACAAGCGCCTCTCTTCCGCGCAGATCGCCAGCACTATCCGTCAGGGCAAAGGGCGGATGCCGGCCTTCCCCATGATGAACGACACGATGCTGCCCGCGCTTATTCACTATCTCGAGCAGGGCAACGACACTGCGGGTGCCGGTGGGAATGCGGGCGACAAGCGGGAGATGACGTCGGCAGCCGCATCGGCAAGCGCGCCTATTCCCTCCGATCCCGCTGGCGCGGCAAGTTACGCGAAACACTGCGCCATCTGCCATGGCGATCATCGCGAAGGCATCTCACCGTCCTTTCCTGCGCTGATGGGTATTGGCCGGCGGATGTCGCAACCGCAGGTGCTCGCACTCATCCACCAGGGCAAAGGCCGCATGCCCGGCTTTCCTAAACTGCAGGGCGAGGAACTCGCGGCGCTGCTCCGCTTTATGGATGTACCGGAAGTCACCGTTCAGTCAAAGCTGCAATCAGCAGGCGAGGACGCGCAATTGCAATACCGCTTTACCGGCTATCGCAAGTTCCTTGACCAGGATGGCTATCCCGCCATAACGCCGCCCTGGGGCACGCTGAACGCGATTGACCTCAAGACCGGGAAGTATCTCTGGAAGATTCCCTTTGGCGAATATCCCGAGTTGGCCGCCAAGGGCATGAAGAACACGGGAACGGAAAATTACGGCGGCCCCATCGTCACGGGCGGCGGCCTGGTCTTCATCGGCGCCACTATCTTCGATCGCAAGATGCACGCCTACAACAGCGATACCGGCAAGCTTTTGTGGGAGGCCACTCTGCCCTTCGGCGGCCACGCGACGCCCGCCACCTATGCGGTCGATGGCAGGCAGTACGTGGTCATAGCCGCGGGCGGCGGACGCGATCCCAAATGGCCAGCGGGCGGCGTCTATGTTGCGTACGCGCTGCCGGCAGCGAAAAGGGCGAGCATCAACCGCCACAAGCCGGGGCGCAGCACCGACAACTAGGATTTGCGTGAAAGTCTCTCTGCGCTCATTTGGTCACCGCATTTAATTCCAGATAGCCCTGAGGCGCGATGCCGAATGCGTCCGCGACGCGATTGAAGAATGCGAACATTGCCGTGACGTATACAGCCTCCGCAATCTGCGGCTCAGTCCATCCATGTGTCCGCAGTACGTCCACATCCTCTGGAGTCGTGCGATAGGCTGCCTCCGTGACCTTCTTTACATAGTCCAGTAGCGCGCGCTCCGCATCGCTGAGACCGGCTTCATCCAGACTTCCCTGGGCGATGGCCTGAACTGTCTTCTCGTTGGCTCCCTGGACACGCAGGAAGTAGGCATGCGAGTCCAGTCAATATGGACAGCGATTGAGCCACGACACCCAGCTTGCGATCGCTTCCTTGGTCCGCCGATCCAAGTGTCCTGCTGAGAAGTGGACGGTGTCGCTGAAGCGCATGACCTCGCGCAAAAAGTCAGGTCGATGGCTGAAGCACTTAAGGATGCCAGGCATCTGCTGGCGTCCCGACTTTGCCCGCCACTCATCGTAGACCTTTGCCACCTCACCGGCAGCATCGGCATCCTCGATCAGGTCGATCTTTTTCGTGGATTCAGACATGAATTTTTAGAGATGTTTTTCTCGCCGGGAGCAAGGTAGCACAACCTGTGCGGATCGCCCTCCATCGAAAGGCTGACCTGTTTCTTTTTCAGAGACGGGAATATACTGCCTCATACCTTCGCCCATAACAGTTTTGCATGGCGACCCTTGGTCTTTCTGTGCCGGGTCTTTCTGTACCGACAGTTCGCCGGCAGAAAACCTGATCAAAAAAGTTATCCCTTGTATTGAGGAGAAAGAACGATGACGAAGCTTTTGATGTTGGTTGTCCTGGCATTCACCTGCTCTCTCGGCCTGATGGCGCAGGATGTGGTGAGCGCAGTCGATGGCACCGTGAAAAAGGTCGATGCCGCGTCGAAGGTTGTCGTGGTCAAAACAGCGGACGGAACGGAACATACCTTCCACTTTGCCGATGACCTGGCGATTCATGGCGGCAAGGACAGCACAAAGGGAGCCACCGACGCGGCCCATGACCTGAAGGCCGGAAGCCATGTGGCTGTTCACTATTCCGTAGACAGCGGGCGCGAGACCGCGCATGAAATCGACCGGCTGGGCGGCGATGGTCTGAAGGTGGCAAAGGGAACGGTTTCGCACGTCGATCGCGCTGGCAAAACGATCTCCATCAAGACCGCCGACGGCACCGAGCAGAGCTTCGATCTGACCGAACACGCCGCGAAGGACACCGGGGATGACGTTGCCGAGGGTGCCGATAAGACGATGAAGGTATCGGTCTACTACACCGAAGATGCCGGCCGGAAGACCGCGCACTTCGTCAAACGGCTCATCTGATCGCAGTACGGCACGCGACAACGGGCCCGGGAATGTCGATTTCCATCGCGATTCTCGGGGCTTCGGGTCCATCGGGACGTACCTGGCAGCGCATCTGTTGCGCACCGGTCTCCCCTGAGCTTCCTATCGCGCTCGACCGAAGACGCTGGACGCTGCAGCCGGTGAACGGTGTCTCGGCGCTCGAAGCGACCATGATCGGCGATCGTGTGCGTTCCATCCGGACGTTCCTGGATGGAGTCACCCGCAAACAGGCAGCCCAGCGCGGCAAACGCCTGCACCACACCTATCTCTGTAGAAAGAATGGTCGGGGAGACGATTCGAACCCCTGACCCCTTGGTCCCGGAGATTGCATTCCAAAATTACGGCGAAATTTAGATTGGGTTAGAGCCCTTTGTTTGCGAGAGGTTTAGGCCGTGGCAGTTGGGCGGCCTAGACAGGCAAAAACAAGCGAGTGCGCACGGGCACAGGGCACATTTTTGGGCACATCGTTTCATGACCTAGGAGGACCGCAGGAACGTGCGCAGTGAGTCGTTGTACTTCTGAGGACCTTCCCAGAACATCGCGTGGCCCCCACCTTCGTCAGCCTCAAAAACGACGAAGGATGAGCCCGGAACCGCCTCGTGGATCCTCTGCGTGATTTTCACTGGTACTTTCGACACGCGTCCACCAATGACCAGGGTGGGCACCTTGACCAACGCATACGCATCCCACCAATCACCGAAGGCGGCCCAGCGAAAGAGTTTGGCCAAGTACGGGCGAGGGAGCTTGAGCCCCTCACGGTAGAAGGCCTCCTTCGCCGACTCCTCTGCGTCGTCGGTGAGGAATTGGTCGCTAAAACCCTTGGAGAAGGCGATGGCATCGGGCCCTTGGAAGGAGTCGATCGCGGTTAACGCCTGATCCGCAGTGAAGATTCCATCACGCAGGTGGCAGGGTGAATCGTCGGAGAAGACAATCGCCCGCAGTCGGGAATCACCGTAAAGCTCGAGGTAGGTCAAAATGATCTTGCAGCCACCGGAGTGGCCGAGGATCGTCACGTCGTTGAGGTCGAGTGCGCTGAGAAATCCGTCGAGGTCCTTGGCCAATGTGTGGTAGTTGTAGCCGCTCTCTGGCTTGTCCGACTCGCCATGACCACGGGGATCGAGAGCAATCACCCTGAACTCGTCGCACAGTCCCTCAAGCTGATACTTATACAGCGACGCGGCATGACCTAGTCCGGGCAACATCACCAGTGCCCGGCCCGCACCGGCCTCCCAAAAGCGCAAGGTCACCCCAGGTGCGACCTCGACGTCCTTTAATTCAGCCCGCAATGAGAACGGTATAGTCACCGCACTACCTCCCTCCCATTCACCAACGTGCGTTTTTTCCTGGCCGAGATCATTTTCGATGCTGAACGTTGCGCCGAGGGTCCCGGTGAGGGATTCTTCCGCGTGGACTACGCGTATCTCTCGCGAAACGGGCCGGAGAGGAGGCGCTTTCCCTCTTTAAAAGTCAGGTTTTGTCAGGTTTCCTGTGGACCACTCGTAGTCGCGAGCAGAGCCGCTGCGGCAAGTCTGGCTACTTACGTACGCCGGCAATTGCAAGATAATCCGGCCGGTCGGCGATGGTGCGATGCCGGTAAAGGTTCGCGATCACACGATCCTTTAGGAAGAAAACGCCGGGCATCTGCTGGATGTCTTCTTTGAGGAGGCCGATGCGGTACTTAAAGATGGCGCCTCGCAGCCATGCGATCCATACTGCCGGCCGGAAGAGCTGCCAAAAGCTAACGCGTGCCAGTGCGAAGACGGGGTCGCTGTAGAGCGAGCCGTCGGGGTTGCTGACGCGCTCCACATCGGGAAGATCGTAGTAGTCGAAGTAGGGCTTCGCCCGCTCGGGCGACCCCAGGTGGACGAACGCTGCTTGCACGCCCAGCCTCGTGAGGTCGGGACGAATCTTTGAGACATCATCGATGGCCTGGCGGCAAAAGGCACATCCGAAATGACGAAGGAAGACGAGCAGAACCGGACTTTCGTCTACAAGCTGCAGCAGAGTTCTGCCCGATTCTGTCCGGGTCCCGTCGAGCAGCGCCGTCAGCGCAGTGGAATCAGTTTTGACTACCATGTGAAGTACCCGCTCGCGTGCCTAGGATCGTAAGGCAGGGGCTCGGAGGTGTCAAAGTCTACTCGCGCGTGATCTGCTCTATGATCTTGCGCAATTCTGGGTTCTGGACTTCCTTGAGCAAGTCGCTTGGTGAGCGCCTGTCTCGCTTTTTCCAAAACTGCCTGCTCGTGGGCACAAATCTAGGCACAGCGGTACAAAACCAAGGTTCGAAGACGCATTGATTCAAAAAGGATGAGGCCGTTTCCATCAGTGACTTAATGATGGTCGGGGAGAGAGGATTCGAACCTCCGACCCCCTGG
>CAVQJM010000028.1:0-533292 GCA_963712845.1 uncultured Acidobacteriaceae bacterium | reverse complement strand
GGTCATTCGGAGTGGAGTGTAGTGATTGGATCGAGGCGCATGGCGCGCAGCGCCGGAATATAACTGGCGGCGATGGCGACAGTGGTAAGCACAAGAGTGACGCCGGCGAAGGTAGTCAGATCGTTAGGCGACACGCCGAAGAGCAATCCGGCCATGAGGTGCGAAACAATGAGCGCGCCAGCCAGGCCTACGCCGGCGCCGGCGGCGGCCAGAGTGAGGCCCTGCCGCAGAACCATCTTGAGGATATTGCTTCTTTGCGCGCCCAGCGCGAGGCGAATGGCGATCTCGCGCGATTGCTCATGGACCAGGAAGGAGATGGTTCCATAGATTCCCAGGCCGGCGAGCAGCAGGGCGGTTGCGGCAAAGAGCGCCACCATCTCCATGGAGAACCGCCGCACAGAAAGCGAAGAAGAGAGAACGTCGTCCAAGGTCTCCGCGTGGAAGACGGGAATCTCCGGATCGACGGCCTGGATTTGTGTGCGCACCTGCGCGGAGATGGCGGCGGGATCGACCTGTCCACGTAGGTAGAACGCAAGAAACTTGGCGGGGCGCTGGTAGATGTCGAGGTACATCTGCGGAACACCGGCGTCCGCGAGCGATTCTGTGCGTGCATCGGCAATGACGCCGACGATGGTGGTCCAGTCCGGCTTGGCACGGCCCAAACGGCCCAACAAATGGACTCGCTTGCCGACCGGGTCCTCGCCCTTCCCATCTTTGCCTGGCCAGTACTTGCGGGCCGCGGCCTGGTTGATGACTGCGATCAAGGGCGTAGCTTCAAGGTCCTGGTCCGCGAAGAGGCGTCCACGCAAGAGAGTCATGCCGACCAGGTGGAAGTATTCGGGCGAGACGATCAATGTATCGATCAGCGGAGGCTGGCTGCTTCGCACTTGCTGGCCTTCGCGAACCAATGGAATCATTCTGAGATCGTTCTGGCCATGGCCGAGGGGAACGGCAGCCAAATCACTGACGGCGGTTTCTTCCACGCCCGGAAGTGTCCGGTTTCGGCGGAGAACTTCGCGCAGCAACACGGCTTCCTGCGTGGCGGTACGGTAAATGTCGGTTTTGGGATCGTTAGGATTCGGCAGCGAGGTCTCGATTGCAGTGACTCGAGTGGGATTGAAGCCGAGTTGCACCTTGAACAGGTCCCAGAAGCTGCGCAGCAGAAGGCCGGAGGCGACCATCAGCACCAGGGACAGGGCTAATTCACCAATCACCAGAACCTGGCGCAAGCGCGAGCGCCGCCGCGAACCGTTGGAGCCACGACCTTCCTGCCGCAGCGTCGTGTTCAAATCGAGGCGGCTGGTGAGCCACGCGGGAGCAAGCCCGAAGATGATCCCAGCGGTGACGGAGACGACGATGGCAAACGCGAGTACGCCCCAGCTGATGGATATGTCATTGAGGCGCGGCAGGCTTTCGGGAACAAATTGCAGCAGGAATTTCCTGGCGCAAAAGAGGACCGCGAAACCGGTGATGCCGCCAAGCACGAAGAGTAGCAAGCTCTCGGTGAGGAGCTGACGAATGAGGCGCATTCTTGCCGCTCCCAATGCCTGGCGAACCGCCATCTCGCGTCCGCGCGCGCTGGCGCGAGCAAGCAGCAGATTAGCGACGTTGACGCAGCTGATCAGCAGGACCAGGCCCACTGCGCCGAACAGCAGAATGAGCGATTGGCGAACGTTGCCGACAAGAGTCTCGGCCAGGGGAGTGAGGTGGAGAGTCCACGCGCCTTGCGACGGATAATCCGCCGGATATTGCTTCTTCAGCGATGCAACCAGGGCATCGAGGCCCCCCTGCGCGGCCTCAGGCGAGAGACCAGGCTGAAGGCGCGCGATGGTCTCGAAGGGCAAACGCGTGCCGCGCATCGGCGGCGGGGCAGGGTCGTCAGAAAATCCCCCCGCCGCCCACAATTCGGTACCGCGCTGCTCGCTGTTTGGGCCCTGGTCGCGAAAGCTGGCTGGCATGACGCCGACAACATGAGCGGGATCGTTGTCAAGGCGCAGAGTCTTGCCGAGAATGTGCGGGTCGCCGCCAAATGCCCGCTTCCAGAGCCCATCGCTGATGACGACTTCGTTGTTGAAGCCGGGTGTGGCGTCGTGCGGATCGAAGGTGCGGCCCAACTGCGCGTCGACGCCGAGCACCGCGAAGTAGGCCGGTGTGACCGACTTTGAGGCGATGCTCATGGGCTGGGCGCTGCCGGTGAGATTGTTGGTGCCAAAAAAGGAGAGGGACACATATTGGAAGATTCCCGAGTTCTGCAAGTCTCTCAACTCGGGGATGGAGAGGCCGACGTCGTGCGCGCCCACGCCGGGAAGGTTGGCTTCAATCCGCACCAGTTCGCTGGGGTGGGGGTAGGGCAAAGGATGCAGCAGGGTTGCGTCGATGACGCTGTAGATGGCGGTGGTGGCTCCAATACCCAGCGCGATTGTGGCGATCGCAACGAAAGAGAATCCACGAGATATCCGAAGCATCCGAACCGCGTACTTCAGGTCGAAGAGCAGATTCTCGATCAGAGGCAGGCTCTGCTCGGCGTGATGGTCTTCCCGTATCGCTTCGGCCGCGCCGAGCTTGAGCACGGCCTGCCGCCGCGCCTCGGTCGGCGACATACCGGCGCGCATGTTCTCTTCCGTCTGGAACGCCAGATGTTCGGCGATCTCATCCTGCAGGCGTTGGTCGGCACTCTGCCCTGTGGCGAAATTCGACAGGCGTATGAAGAAGCGGCGCAGGAATCTCATGGCAGGTCCTCGGCTTTGACTTCAAAGAAGCGCGCGATGATAGCCGCGGTCTGCTTCCAATCGTGGGTCTCTGACAGCAGCTGTTTGCGGCCGGTCCCGGTAAGCCGATAGAAGCGCGCGCGGCGGTTGTTTTCAGATGCGCCCCACTCAGAGGCAATCGAGCCTTCATGCTCCAGCTTGAGCAACAGGGGATAAAGCGTGCCCTGGTTGACAGCCAGAAGATCTCCGCTGATCTGCTCGATGCGTCGGGCAATACCCCAGCCGTGCTGCGGTCCCAGGACATCGAGTGTCTTGAGGACCATCAGGGCAAGCGTTCCTTGCAATACGTCCGGCTTTTCTTTCATCGAAAGAACTACCTTTAGGTTCCCAACAGGAATAATGGCATGCTTTCTTTTGGAAAACAACAGGAGATTTTGACCGTTCTTTCGACGATAGGTCCGGAAGAGCTGTCAGGAAGCCGCCGGACACTGTTCATTGAAGACAGCGTAGTTTGATTTTTAATGAGGAGTCGGCTCCTCGCGGCATCGGCCGGTGGGAGTGGCGCGACTGTGTCGGTATGAAGAAGTACGTGGAAAACCGATTGTGAAGATCATCGATTCGCTTGAGATTCTCGTACGAAGCAATCTTGACGTGGATAGACCCAATGCCGATGGCGATAAGCCAGCTTTCCTTTAATGCGGGACATAATGTAACAGTGTTGATGCCAATGGCCAAAGCTGCACTATTCGGAATGCAGGACGGAGACGAGATCGGTGCGTGCTGCTTGTGAGGCGGGGATGGTGCTGGCGACGAGGGCTACCAGCGTCATGAGAATCCAGGCGAGGGAGAAGGACACGGCATCGTGCGGTTGGACGCCGACCAGCATGCTGGCGAGCAGCTTGCTGAGAAGGAGCGCGGCGCCGACACCGAGGATGCCGCCGACGGCGATGAGGCGCGCTGCCTGGGCCACGATGAGGCCGAGGAGTCCGCGGCGGGATGCGCCGAGGGCGAGGCGGATGCCCATCTCCTGCGTGCGCTGCGAGACGGAGTAGGCGAAGACGCCGTAGACGCCGACAGCGGAGAGAATGACGGCGAGCAGCGCGAAGCAGGCGATGAGCAGCATGAGGAGGCGGCGCTGCGCGACCTGATCGGAGACGCGCTGAACCATGGTCTCGATATCGAAGATGGGTTGCTCGGGATCGACGGCGAGGACGGCTTTGCGCATGGCATTGGCGAGAAGCACGGGGTCGGCGGTGCTGCGGAGTGCGATGTTGACTTCGTCCGACGGAGACTGAGCTTCGGGAATGTAGAACTCGGGCCGCACCTGCTGCTCGAGGCCGTTGTGGCGAATGTCGTCCGCAATACCGACGATGGTGACCGATGCGAACTGGTTGCGTCCGACGATGTCGTTGAATCGCTTGCCGATCGCATTGCCGGCGAAGTAGTGAATGGCAAAAGCCCGGTTGACAATGGCAACGGGCGGCGAGGCTGCTGTGTCGCTGCTGGTGAAGGCTCGCCCTTGAACGATGGTGGTGCCGACGGCGTGGAAGTAACTCGGAGTGATGCTGATGTCGGGCGCAGTCTTCCACGTAGCCGTCGGAGGTGGAGGCATAGGCGGTCCGAAGGTGATGGCGGTGTCATTCACCCGGCCGAGCGGCAGCGCGCTTGTAATGGCAGCCGACTGAACGCCGGGCAGCGCTTGTATTCGGGGAAGCAGATTGTTGATGAAGGTGCGGATGAGGTCGGGCGAGGGTGAGGGGTTGCCATGCTCGTCCGGACGGTCATAGCGCGGTCCGGCGAGAAGCGTGGTGCCGGTGATCGTATCGGAAGAGTCGAAGCCGGAGTCATAGCGCATGACGTTGACGAAGCTGCGAACGAGCAAGCCGGCAGAGGCGAGGAGCACCACGGCGAGGGCTATTTCGACCACAGGCAGACTGTGGCGGAGCAGGCGTTGTTCGCGTGCCTGGGTAATGCGCATGGCGGCGGATTGAAGGGCATTGCGGAGATCGAGACGCGTGCCGCTGATGGCGGGAGCGAGACCGAAGAGGAGCGTGGTGAGGAGTGCCAGACAGATGGTGAAGGCGAGCACCCATCCATCCACGTAAATCGATGTACTCAGCTTGCCGAGAGGAAGTTGCAACACTTGCGAGATACGTGACGAGGATGGTGATGTAGCGAGCGTGCCGGTGCTGCGGACGAACGCAGTGATGATGAAGGCGATGGCAAGGCCGAGGGTGGCGGCGAGCGAGGAGAGCACAAGGCTTTCGACGAGGAACTGACGGATGAGGCGGAGGCGTGAAGCTCCGAGAGCGCCGCGCAACGCAGTTTCGTGGCGGCGCGAGACAGCGCGGGCGAGCTGCAGGTTCGCGACATTGGCGCAGGCGATGAGCAGCACCGCAGCGACGCAGGCGAGAAGGATAAAGAGCGGCTTGCGATTGTCTCCGGTGATGTGGCGCTGCAGGGGTTGAAGGTTTATCTCGCGACCGGCGAAGAATGACCTGAATTCCGCCGGAACCTCATGTAAGCGTGCCAGGTAAAAGGCCTGCAATTCCGCCTGCGCATGCTCGACGCTGATATCGGGACGCAGCCGCACGATGGTGCGGATGCCGATCATGGGTTTGTCGATGGCGATGGTTGTGTCGCGATCAAGGTCGGCGGCAGCGTAGACATCCGGTTCCAATGTGAGATCGGGAAAGTTAAAGCGACGTGGCAACACCCCGATGATGGTCAGCGATTTGCCATCGATAGCGATGGATTTGCCTACGATTGCGGGGTCGGCGTGGAAGTAAGTTCGCCAGAGATGATTGCTGATCACAGTGACGGGCGGTCCCGCGGGCCGGTCTTCGTCTTCGGCAAAGAGGCGCCCAAGCTGCGGAACGACTCCGAGCATGGGGAGGAAGTTTGCAGTCACGTTGGCGCGGCCGATGCGCAGCGGTTCTCCCGAGCCCGTGAGATTTTGGTTGTAGTAGTAGTCATAGCCTGCGAACTGCTCGAAGGATTTCGTGCTTATCTGTCCCGCGACAAAGTCTTGTGAGCCGATCGCGGCGTTGCGGGCGTTGGACATTTGTGCCGAGACGTACATGAGCCGGCTGGCACCAGGATAGGGGAGCGGGCGCAGCATCAACGCGTAGACGGCGGAGAAGATGGCGGTGGTGGCGCCAATGCCGAGGCCTAGCGTGAGGACGGCGGTGAGGGCGAAGGCGCGGTTGCGGCGGAGCTGGCGGAGGGCGTAGCGCACATCCTGCCAGAGGAGTTCGAGCTGAGCGCCGGTGCGGCGATCGCGCACGGATTGCTTGACCTGTTCGATGCCGCCGAGATCGGCGAGCGTTGTGCGGCGGGCTTCGCAGGGCGGGATGCCGGCGGCGATTTTCTCATCGGCGATGATGTCCGCATACGCGCGAACTTCATCTTCAAGCTGATCTTCGACCCGCTGCTTGCGGAGAAGATTGCGTGAGAGATGTTTCAGGCGCGACCAGAGCTGCATCACGAATCCTCCTAGGTTGCCTTCAATGCGCTCGTCATGGCGGAGACGATCTTCTGCCACTGCTCGGTCTCCTGCCCGAGCTGGCGCTCGCCTGCTTTGGTCAGCCGGTAGAACTTTGCGCGGCGGTTGTTTTCGGACTCTCCCCAGAAGGAAGTGAGCCAGCCGGCTTCTTCCAGGCGGTGCAGCGCGGGGAAGAGCGAGCCGGGTTTGACCTGAAAGGTGCCGCGGGTGATCTGGTCAATGCGGCGCGAGACGCCGAGGCCGTGAAGCTCGCCGGTCTTCAGCGACTTGAGGATGAGCAGATCGAGGGTTCCCTGGAGGAGGTTGGTCTGGCTGGAGCTCATGGCCGTCCTATCGACATCCTGTAGGAATGGTGCGCGTGGCCCCTATCGGATGTCAATAGGAGTGCGGATTTTGGCAAGAAATATCGGATATCCAAAGATTGTCCGCTTGATGTAGAGCATTTTCACTGGTATCGCGTACAGCCAAGTTCCGCGCGGTGTGACTTTTCTTAACGGAAAAGCCACCCGGATAGTAGCGCCCTTGTATACATCGACACTGAAAATGCTCTAAGCTGACATGCCCTTCCCAACAGGAGAGATATCGATGGCTACTATCGTCCAGCCGCAGCAACCGACGCACGCCGTCCCGCCGACGCAGCAACCTACACCGGAGCGCTTCTTCAACGCGATGAACGCGTATCACCAGACGGAGGCGTTGAAGGCTGCCGTGGAGCTGGAGGTTTTCACCGCGATTGCCGAAGGCAACGTAACCGTCGCAGCGATTGCGAAACGCTGCCAGGCGGCGGAGCGCGGGGTACGTACCCTGTGCGATTTTCTGACCATTCATGGATTTTTGACGAAGGACGGGACGCAGTACGGGTTGGCGCCGGATTCGGCGGTGTTTCTCAACCGGCATTCGCCGGCCTATCTCGGGGGCGCCATGGAGTTTCTGGTAAACCCGGAGACGCGCGCGAGCTTCGCTCAACTGGCAGATGTGGTGCGACGGGGAGGGGCAGCAGGGCAGGGTTCGACAGTGGCCGAGAATCCGGAATGGGTGACATTTGCGCGCGCCATGATGCCGCTGATGCGCATGCCCGCGCAGATGTTGGCGGCGGAACTGAGCAATGGCGGCGAAGCGCACAAGGTGCTGGATATTGCCGCGGGTCATGGGATGTACGGCATCGCAGTCGCGAAGGAGAATCCGGACGCGCAGGTGTACGCGGCCGACTGGAAGAATGTGCTGGAGGTGGCGAAGGCGAATGCGGAGGCAATGGGGATTGGCGACCGTTACCACCTGATTCCGGGGAGCGCCTTTGAGACAGATCTTGGCAGCGGGTACGACGTGGTGCTGATTCCGAACTTCCTGCATCACTTCGATGTGCCGACCTGCACATCATTCATGAAGAAGGTGCACGGGGTACTAAAGCCCGGGGGACGCGCGGCGATTCTGGAGTTCGTTCCGAATGCAGACCGAGTGACGCCGCCTACGGCTGCTGCGTTCAGCATGATCATGTTGACGAAGACTCCCAGCGGGGACGCCTATACCTTTGCGGAGATTGAGAGCATGGCAAAGGATGCCGGCTTCGCACGCGTGGAGCTGTCGCCGCGGGAGATCGGCTTCAGCCGGCTGGCGATTGCGTACGTGTGACGGTTTCGGCTTCGGCGAGGCGCGCGGCCTGGGTCAATAGATAGTTGCGCTCGGGGAGGCTGGCGGTTTTCTTCGCCGCTGCGCGATAGTGGGCGAGTGCGGCGGCGCGGTCGCCGGCTAACTCGAAGAGGTGGGCGCGGACCGCGTCGAGGCGGTGATGGCGCGAGAGGCGATCGTCTGTATCGAGCGCCTTGAGCAGGTCGAGTCCCGCGTCTGGGCCGTGGACCATGGCGGCGGCGACGGCGTGGTTGAGCAGGACCATGGGGTTGTCCGACATGCGGCGGAGAAGATCGTAGAGGGCGAGGATCTGCGGCCAGTCGGTCTCTTCTGCGCGCGGAGCCTCGTCATGGACGGCGGCGATGGCAGCCTGCAATGTGTAACTCCCGATGGATCCTTTTTGAAGCGCACCGGTGAGCAGCGCGATGCCTTCCTGGATGGCGCGCTGATCCCACAGTGAGCGGTCCTGTTCGTTGAGCGGGATGAGCTCGCCTGCCGGGCCGCTGCGCGCGTTGCGGCGGGCGTCGGTGAGGAGCATGAGCGCGAGCAGGCCGGCGACTTCGCTGTCGTCGGGGAGCAGGGTGTGGGTGGCGCGAGTGAGGCGGATGGCTTCGGCGGAGAGGTCGGTGCGCTGCAGGTCGGGGCCGGCGCTGGAGGTGTAGCCCTCGTTGAAGATGAGATAGAGAACATGCAGCACGGCGCGGAGGCGCTCGGCGCGCTCCTTGCTGGAGGGCGGATGGAAGCGCACGCCGGAAGACTTGATGGTGGCTTTGGCGCGGCTGATGCGCTGGGCCATGGTGGACTCGGGAACGAGGAAGGCGCTGGCGATCTCCGTTGTGGTGAGGCCGCCGACGGCGCGGAGGGTGAGCGCGATGGCTGATGGTGGAGTGAGCGCGGGATGGCAGCACATGAAGAGCAGGGTGAGGGTGTCGTCGTGCGCATCGCTCTCGAGGTCGAAGTTGGGAATGACGAAGAGGGATTGCTCGGCAGCGGCGGCGGTTTCGCGATCGAGGCGGGCGCGCTCGCTACGCAGGCGATCGGTCATGCGGCGGGTGGCGACGCGGATAAGCCAGGCGCGCGGGCTGTCCGGCAGACCTTCGTGCGGCCACTGATTCGCGGCGGCGATCAGGGACTCCTGTACGGCGTCTTCGGCCTCCGAGAAGTCGCGGAAGCGATGGAGCAGGACACCGAGCACCTGCGGCGCGAGGTCGCGCAGGAGATGCTCGGTATGCGAGTCCAATGGATTTGTCACAGCGGCTGAACCTATTCGATGGGCTCATGGCAGGCGGCCATGATCTGGCGGATTTCGATGGGAATGACGAAGGGCTTGCCATCGGCGCCGGGAGCGGAAGAGGCGCGGGCGGCGATCTCGTGGGCGCGTTTTTCGCTTTCGACATCGACGATCCAGTAGCCGGCGAGGAACTCCTTGGATTCGGGGAAGACGCCATCGGTGACGGGTTCGCCGTTTTTACCGACGCGCACGATAACCGCCTGCTTGGGATCGGCGAGACCTTCCGCAGCGACGAGCTCGCCGGCCTCGCGGAGGTCCTTATTGAGACCGTGCATGAAGGCCATGTGGTCCTGGACGGCTTTCTGGGGCCATGTGCCCATGAGCTCGTAGCCGTTCCTGGGGCAATTCATCATCAGAATGTATTTCATGGTGTTCTCCCTTTTGATTTTCGCGCGTCGTGAGTGCGCGTTCATAGGTAAGTCGAAGCGGGCGACGGCTTCTCGACATGGCGAGGAAAATATTTCGGGCGGGAAGCTTCCGGCCCGAATCTCAGAGGCCCAAATCTGAATGGCTACCGAGCACCGGACGCACCTCGATGGGCATATTGCCCGCGGCACCACCGGGACCGGGCGCTGCCGAAGCTCGCGCGGCGATCTTGTACGCTTGCTCCGGGCTTTCCACGTCCACGATCCAGTATCCGGCGAGAAACTCTTTAGACTCCGGGAAGACTCCGTCCGTGATTGGCGCGCCGTCCTTGCCTGCGCGAACGAGCCTGGCTTGATCGGGCCAGCCCAGGCCTTCGGTGGCGACGTATACGCCTTCGTCCTTGAGCTGCTTGCTGAAAGCGCGCATGAAAGCAACGTTCGCCTCCATATCCTTCTTCGACCATTTGGCGTATTCGGCAAAATTGGCCTTCGTGCCATTCATCATCAGAATGTATTTCATGGTCTCCCTCCTTCTGATTTCATTAAGCGCATTTCTGCGCCTTCATCGACAGGTCAGTACTCCGCGACGAATCTCCACATGCGTTAATGGGTTTCGGGGCCGGCGAACCGCCGTACTTCGATGGGCATATTGGTAGGTCCTCCGGGCCCAGGGGCTGCCGAAATCCGGCCCGCTATGGCATATGCGCGTTCGGGAGTCTCTACATCGACGATCCAGTAACCCAACAGAAATTCCTTGGACTCGGGGAAGATACCGTCTGTGACCGGGAGACCGTCCTTCTCGCCACGCACCACCCTGGCCTGATCCGGGGCTGCCAGCCCCTCGTTGGCCACAAACTCTCCAGACTTGCGCAGTTCGCTGTTGATCCGCGCGAGGACTGCCGTATGTGCCTGCCGGTCGTGATCGGACCATGCTCGATAGGTTCCAACGCCGGGGTTCGTGCCGGCCATCATCAGAATGTATTTCATGGTGTTCTCTCCTTTTGATTTTCGCGCGTTCTGAGTGCGCGTTCATAGGGGAGTCGGAAGCCGGTATGGACTCTCGACATCGCCATGAAAATATTTTTGGAAATTACGGAGGCTCACTCGCTGCGGAGGGTCTGGACGGGGTCGAGGTGGGCGGCGCGGCGGGCGGGGAGTGCGATGGCTACGAGCGACGGAAGGATGAGCAGAGCGACCGACGCGGCCAGCACAGGCAGCGATGCGGCGCGGGCGTGGTAGAACTCGGCGCGGAGGGCGTAGCCGGTGACGATGGCGCCGAAGAGTCCGGCGACGGCGCCGATGAGGACCCAGCGCGACTCCTGGCCGAGGAGCAATTGCACGATGGCCTGGCGTGAGGAGCCGAGCGCGAGCCGGATGCCGATCTCTTTTTCGCGGAGGGAGACCTCGTAGGCGAGCAAGCCGTAGGTGCCGAGGATGGCGAGGAAGAGTGCGAGTGCGCCGAAGGCAGCGGCGAGCTGCATGATGAAGGTGCGCAGCTCGACCTCGTACGACATCTCCTGCGACATAGTGCGGAGATGGAAGAGGGCGAGGTCGGAGTGATTCCCGCGGATGATGTCGCGCACAGTTCTGGTGAGTAGGGCGGGGTCGCTAGTGGTCCGCAGCACCATGACCTCAGCGGTCTGCGGATTGTCGGCCTCGGGGAGATAGAGATCAGGGCCGGGGAGCGAATCGAGATTGTAACTGTGGACATTGCCAACCACGCCGACGACGGTGGCCCAGTCATTGACCTCGCCGGTCTTGACGCGATGGCCGATGGCGCTTTGGCCGGGCCATTCGCGCTCGGCGAGCACGCGATTGACGATGACCACGTGGCGCTGGCTGTTGTCAGCGCTGGTGAAGTCGCGACCTTCGACGATGGCTTGGCCGATGGTGGCGAAGTAGCCGGGGGTGACGTGATAGGAGTCGGGATTGAGCGTGGTCTGCTGCATGCAGTCGGCGGCGTGCAGATCAGAGCAGAAGCCGTAGCGATCGACGGCGCCGCCGAGCGGTGGATGAGTGGAGGCGGCAACGGCTTGACGCCCGGAAGGTGGCGCAGGCGCTCGACGAGCTGCTCGAAGAAGAGGTTGGTCTGCTGCCGGGTTGTAACGGGGTGTGACGGTGGTGCTGTCGATATCGACGCCGGCCATGAGCAGGTGGTCGGGCTCGAAGCCGAGCGGCTGATGGAGCAGAGTGTAGACGCTGGAGACAGTCCATCCGGCACAGGCGACGAGTACAAGGGTGAAGGCGATCTGCGCGGCGACCAGAACGCGGCCGGCGCGGCGAAGACTGCTGCCGCCCGAGACGTGCGGCCGCAGCCGGCGAGGTCGCGCACCAAGTCAGGCTGCAGGGTGCGCCAAGCGGGCAGCAGGGTAAGCATAACTGTCACCATTGCGGTGACGCAATAGGACGAAGGCCAGCACGCCGGGCTTACGGAGGCGTGGGCGAGGCGCGGCAGATGCAGGGCGCGGGCCCGGAGCAATAGGCGGATCGCGCCGTAGGCGATGGCGATGCCCGCGGCCGAACCGGCCAGGGCGAGGATGGCACTTTCAATAAGGAGCTGGTGCAGTAAATGGCCGGAGCGAAGCGCCGAGCGTGGCCCGGGTAGCGAACTCGCGACGGCGGCGTATGCTGCGGGCGAGCAGCAGATTGGCGAGATTGGCGCAGGCGATGAGTAGCAGCAGGCCGCAGGCAGCGAGCGTCGAGAGCAGAGCAGGACGCGTTTGAGTGCCGGTGAGTCTAGTGATCCAGGGAGTGAGGACGGGTGGCCGGCCTATCGAGCCGTTGTAGTCATTGGGGAAATCGTGACGCAGGGTGGCGTGCACGCGCGCGAGGTCGGCGGCGGCTTCCGAGACCGAAACGCCGGAGTGCAGGCGGCCGATGGCCCAGTAGTCGTTGGAGCCGCGATGGGTGGGGCGCTGCCAGGGATCGCAGCCGGTGGGCACGAAGATATCCGGTTGATTGAGCGACTCGGTACCTTCGATGGTCTGGGCCAGAGGCAGCACGCCGGCGATCTGAAAGGTGCGGCGATTGATATCGATGGTACGGGCACCGAGTGATGAGCCGCCGCCGAGGCGCCTCCAGAAGGCGCCGCTGACAACGACCGCGGAAGTGCAGTCGGCCTCATTGCCGGTTTGCGGAAGGTCGCCGCCGAGGGCGAAGGAGGCGCCGAGGGTGGAGAAGAAATTCTGCGTGACCTCGAGGACCTCGCCGACGTGCTGCCCAAGGATGACTGCACGGTGGGCGCCCAGCCGCGATAGCCGGCGATGGACTGGAAACTGTTGCCGCGCGTTTGCCAGTCCTGCATGGTGGGGATGGCGATCGTCTCATCCGGGACGCTAGAGATGGCGACGAGGCGGTCGGAGTGCGGGAAGGGCAGCGGCTGGAGCAGCACGGCGTCGAGGATGCTGAAGATAGTGGTGGTGGCGCCGATGCCGAGGGCGAGCGTGAGGATGGCCGTGGCTGCGAAGCCGGGGCTGTTGCGAAGCTGGCGGAGTGCGTAGCGAAGCGAGTGGAGCATGCGCAGATTTCCCCTGCCAGTCTAGATGCACGCAGATTGCCGTTTTCGGACATGGCGTTGCCGGCTGAGCGAAGCGGAGAAAGACGGCGTCCGTGAGGCGCGCTGGTGAAGTCGTTGTCCGGTGGTGGACTCGCCTGTCCGAGATTGGACACCGTTTTATGGGGACAGGACGCAGGGAATAGGGATAGCAGAGGCTCGAGGCTGGCCCGCGGATTGCATGAAGGATGATTGGATTTCCCTGCGCCATCTTCCGGAGGACTGCGTGTTGAACTTTGTCCAGGATCTTCGTTTTGCGTTGCGGCAGATGCGCCGCTCGCCGGGCTTTGTGGTGACGGCTGTGTTGACGCTGGCGCTGGGGGTGGGGGCGAATACGGCGGTGTATTCGCTGCTGGATCAGGCGCTGCTGCGCTCGCTGCCGGTGAGCAAGCCCGAACAACTGGTGGTGCTGAGTGTGCCGGGGAAGGCATGGTCGGGACACTCAAGCGACCACGGTGCCGGCGAAGAGAAGTCGTTCTCGTATCCGATGTACCGCGATCTGCGCGATCAGGCGAAGGTCTTCGATGGATTGATCGCAACGGCGCCGGCGCCAGTGGGCATTGCGCATGACCGGACATCGGAGGTGGTCGATGCGGAGATTGTGAGTGGGAACTACTTCTCCGTCCTCGGCGTGGGGCCGGCGCGGGGACGGCTGCTGTCACAGACAGACGATACCGCGCCGGGAGCGAATCCGGTGGCAGTGCTGAGCCACCACTACTGGATGACGCATCTGGGTGCGGACCCAAACGTCGTAGGCAAGACAATCGCGCTGAACAGCCACAGCTTCGAAGTGATCGGCGTGGCGCCGGAGAATTTTCAGAGCGCCGTGTGGGGGCAGACGCCGGATCTGTTCGTACCGATGTCGATGCTGGATACGGTGATACCGGGCAAGGGCAAGCGGCTGACCGATCACACGGATCGCTGGATGAACATCCTTGGGAGGCTGCGCGAGGGCGAGACGACGGCGCAGTCCGAGGCGGGCGTGGCGCCGCTGTGGCATGCGCTGCGCGCGGAGGAACTGAAGGCGTTGGGACACAAGTCGCGACCGTTCGTCGACGAGTTCCTGACGCACAGCAGGCTGATGATGGACCCCGGCGCGCGGGGACTCTCCTACACGCGCGCCGACATGGAGACGCCGCTGGTGGCAGTGATGGCGATGGCGTCGCTGGTGCTACTGCTGGCGGCGGTGAACGTAGCCAGTCTGCTGCTGGTGCGCTCCGCCGCGCGGGTGCAGGAGTTTGCGGTGCGCTACGCGATGGGTGCGCGTTCGGCGCGGATCCTGCAGCAACTGCTGATTGAGGGCGCTCTGATTGGAGTGCTGGGCGGTGCTGCGGGCATGCTGCTGGCGCCAGCGGCGATGCGGCTGCTGGTGCGGCGGATCACCGCCGTCGATGAAACGAGCGCCTTCCACGCGACGTTGGATGCGCGGCTGTTTGTCTTTGGCCTTGGGGTCGCGCTGGCGGTGAGTCTGCTGTTCAGCCTGGCCCCGGCGATCCAACTGCTGCGGCCGGACCTGGTGACGGCGCTGAAGCAGAAAGCTTCAACGGCGACTGGCGGCGTGCTGGGGCTGCGACGCGTGGTGGTCTCGGTGCAGATCGGGCTGAGCGTACTGCTGCTGATTGGCGCAGGACTGTTTGTGCGCACCATCGAGAACCTGCGGCATGTGAATGCCGGGTTCAATACGACGCATCTGGTGACCTTCTACATCAACCCGCAGTTGGCCGGATATCCGCAGACACAGCTTCTGCCGCTGGAGCAGCGCGCGATGGAGGCCATGCGCGGGCTGCCCGGCGTGCAGGCGGTGGCGGCGACGAATGATCCGGAGCTGGCCGACACCGGTATGGGCGGCAACGTGACGGTTGCGGGCTACACACCGCCGGCGGATGAAGATTTCGATATCGAAGAGAGCATCGTGAACCAGGATTATTTCCATGCGATGCAGGTGCCGATGGCCGCGGGCAGAACCTTCAACGTGACGGACGATGCGACGGCACAACCGGTCGCGATTGTGAACGAGATGTTTGTGCGGCACTACTTCAAGAGCGCGACTGCGGCGATCGGAGGACGCGTGGCGCTCGGCGCAGGCAGCAACCTGCACTACATGACGATCGTCGGCGTCGCACGCGATATCCGGCACGAGAATATGCGCGATCCGGGACGGCCAACGCTCTTCACGCCGATGGGCCAAGGAGATGCGCCCAACCGGCTCTTCTTCTATCTACGCAGCGCTACGGCACCGGAGCAGATGTTTGCGACGGTGCGGGCGGCGATGCGATCGGAGGACACGGCGCTGACGGTGGCGGATCTGCGCACGATGGACGAGCAGGTGGAGCGAAGCATTGCGAACGAGCGGATGATCGAGGTGCTGGCGCTGGCGTTCGGGATGCTGGCGACGCTGCTGGCGGGCGTTGGGATGTATGGCGTGCTGTCGTATAGCACGCTGCAGCGCACGCGAGAGATCGGGATTCGCATGGCGCTGGGCTCGTCGCGGCTGTCCATCACCGCGCTGGTGGTGAAGGAGATGGTGCGGCTGGGAGTCATCGGCGTGGTGGTGGCGGTGCCGTGTGCCATCCTGCTGGCACGCGGGCTGCGCAGCCAGTTGTTTGGCGTCTCCGCAGCAGATCCGGCGACGCTGGCCGCTGTGGTGCTGCTGATGGGAGTGGTGGGGTTGGCCGCAGCTTTGCTGCCGGCGCGGCGTGCGGCGAATGTAGAACCGATGGAGGCGCTGCGCGCGGAGTAGAGGTCAGAGGTCGAGGCGATAGCGGCATTTCTTCGGATGGCCGCTGCGGTAGATGATGCAACCCTCCGGGACATCGACGATCTCGACGAAGCGGGCGCCAGCGAGCGTGCAGGAGCGGCGGGACGCGAGGTTTTCGGGATCGCAGGTGAGCCATAGCGGGTTGAGCCCGTGCTCGCGGGCCAGCGGCATCAGCAGACGCACAGCACGTGCTGCGTATTGATGGCCGCGATGGGCAGCGTCGATGTTGAAGCCGACGTGTCCGGCGTAGCGCTCGATATGTGCATTCGAACCGAGACGGAGATTGATCTCGCCCATGCGCTTGCCTGAGTCGACGCGAACGATCTGAAAGAAAAGCGTTGGGACTTTGTGCACCGGGTGCGGCGCGAAGCTGACTTGTTCGAGCTCAAGCACGTCATCGTGGATCACCTGCGGTGGCGAAGTCATTTGCTTCGATGGGAGACGAGGTGGGAGATGCGGGGCATGACTTCAGGGTAATGGGAGTTGCGACACATCCTCAAAACCCACCCTGGCTGCGCTAGGATGGGGCACCCGCTCTGATTATGCTGCGAAGCGGCAGGCGAGTGGTAGGAATGTGTTCGATGGATTCGCTAACCAGATGGATGCGAGCGGTGGCGGTGGTGGGCGTGTGGATGTACGCGCTGGGCGCGGTGCTGGGCGTGTATGCCGTAGGCGGCGCGGCGGTGCTGCGCATAGCGGGCGTGGTGCTGCTGGCGGTGTGGGCGCGGCGCTCGCTGACGGCGTGGATCTTTGTCGCGATGCTGGCTGGCGTGGAGCTGGGTGTGGACGCGCCGGGCATCGCGGTCCAGAGCAAAGTATTCAGCGATATTTTTCTGCGGCTGATCCGCATGATCGTGGCGCCGCTGATCCTGGGCACGCTGGTGACGGGCATTGCGGGGCACGGGAGTCTGCGACAGGTGGGGCGCATCGGCGTGAAGTCGCTGGTGTACTTCGAGGTGGTGACGACGCTGGCATTGCTGATCGGCGTGGTGGCGATCAATATGACCAAGGCGGGTGTGGGGTTGGCGATGAGCGCGGCTCCGTATGTTGCGGCGACGACGAATGCGCCGCTATCGCCGGGGCAAACCAATGCGGCTGCAGAACATGGCTGGCAGACCATGGCTGGCAGTCGTTCCTGCTGAATGCGTTTCCGGAGAACATCGCGAAGTCGATTGCTGAAAATCAGATTCTGCAGGTGGCGGTCTTCGCGGTGCTGCTGGGGATTGCGCTTTCGATGTTGACGGAAGAGCGGCGGCGGCCGCTGCTGGAGCTGGCGGAGTCGGTGACGGCGGCGATGTTTGCCATCACCAACATCGTGATGTATGTGGCGCCGCTGGGCGTGGGCGGGGCGCTGGCGTACACGGTGGGACAGCGCGGTTTGGTGGTGCTGCTGCCGCTGGCCAAGCTGCTGGGCACGCTCTATGGTGCGCTTGCGGCATTCCTGCTGCTGGTGCTGTTGCCGGCGGCGATGCTGTTTCGCGTGCCGCTGCGAGGATTTATTGAAGCGGTGGCGGAGCCGGCGACGATTGGCTTTGCGACCAGCACGTCGGAGGCGGCACTGCCGAGTGCGATGGAGGAGATGGAGCTGTTCGGCGTACCGCGGCGGATTGTCTCCTTTGTGATTCCTGCGGGTTACAGTTTCAACCTTGCGGGCTCGTCGGTGTATCTGGCGCTGGCATCGATCTTTGTCGCGCAGGCGGCGGGCATGCGGATGAGCGTGGGCGCGCAACTGGCGATGGTGTTTACGCTGATGCTGACGAGCAAGGGCGTGGCGGGTGTGCCGCGAGCGACGCTGGTGGTACTGCTGGCGACAGCATCGACGTTTCGCCTGCCGACGGAGCCGATCTTTCTGATTCTGGGCGTGGATGCATTCGCCGATATGGGGCGCACGGCGGTGAACGTGATTGGCAACTGCCTGGCGGCGGCGATTGTGGCGCGGAGCGAGGGCGAGCTGGGCGCGGCTACTGTTGCTGAAACGGCCATCCATCCAGTGGACGCTTGACTCCGCGCCACGAGTGGCAGAGATTGGCGTTGCAATTCCTTTTGCATTTGAGAGAGACGAGGACTGGACAATGCGTCCTGCTGCGGTAGTGGTGTGTGGTGCATTGCTGATGGCTGCTGTTGCGACCGGTCAGGTGAAGGATGGGGTGAAGCCGTTCATCAAGGAAGATGCGCCGGTGCTGGTGCTGAACCACGTGCGCGTGATCGACGGCACCGGTACCGCACCGATGGAAGATCAGCGGATCGACATCGAAAGTGGCAAGATCACGCGGGTGCAGAGTGCGAAGCTGCGCAGTGCGTATCCGGCGAATGCCAAGGTGCTGGACCTGACGGGGAAGACGGTGATTCCCGGGCTGGTGGGGATGCATGAACACCTCTTCTATCCGGCGCCAGGCGATCGAACGCCGGGATACCAGCAGATGTATGGGGAGATGGCGGACAGCGCGCCGCGGCTCTATCTGGCAGGCGGCGTGACGACGGCGCGCACGACCGGCAGCGTGGAACCGTATACCGATCTTGCAGTGAAGGCGGCGATTGATGCGGGTGAGACACCGGGTCCGAAGCTGCTGATCACTGGACCGTATCTGGAGGGCACTCCGTCGCTAGGGCCGCAACTGCACTCGCTGACCGGGCCGGAGGATGCGGCGCGCACCGTCGACTATTGGGCCGAGGAGGGCGTGACGAACTACAAGGCGTACATGCACATCACGGTCGATGAGTTGAAGACGGCAATTGATCATGCGCATGCGCGCGGGCTGAAGGTGACGGGGCATTTGTGCTCGGTGGGATTCACGAAGGCGGCGGAGCTGGGCATCGACGACCTGGAACACGGGCTGATTGCGGACACGGAGTTTGTACCCGGGAAGCAAGAGGGTATTTGCCCAGGGCGGAAAGCGGCGGAGACGACGATGATTAGCCTGGACATCGACGGTCCTCCGATGCAGGCGATGATCCGTACGCTGGTGGAGCATCATGTCGCCGTCACGTCGACCCTGGCGATCTTCGAGAGCATTGTGCCGAACCGGCCGCCGCTGCAGCAGGAGGATGCGCCAAAACACGAGATGGCGCCGGAGGCGTGGTCGGATTTTGCGACGACGCGCGCGGTGATCGCCGAGCATGGCGACAGCTCGAACTGGCCCGTGCTGCTGAAGAAGGAGATGCAGTTTGAGCGCTCGTTTGTGAAGGCGGGCGGACTGCTGCTGGCGGGCTGCGATCCCACGGGATACGGCGGCATACTGCCCGGCTACGGCGATCAGCGTGGGATGGAGCTGCTGGTGGAAGCGGGGTTCACGCCGGTGGAGGTGATCCACATCACGACCGAGAATGGAGCGATCTACCTGGGCGAGCAGGAGCACGTCGGCAGCGTGGCCGAGGGGCGCGCGGCGGACCTGGTGGTGATTGACGGAAATCCGGCGGCGAAGATTGAGGACGTGGAGAAGGTCGAAACAGTCTTCAAGGATGGCGTGGGCTACGATCCGGCGAAGCTGCGGGCTTCGGTAGCGGGGATGGTAGGGATCCGGTAGAGCCTTACGCAAATTGTCGGCGAAGGCCGCATTTCGTGCTTGCAGGAGGCGGCTGGCGAGGGCCTATACTTGCCGCACTGGGCCCACAGGAAGCCTGCTTCGCCTTTTTCCCGTTCAATTCCTGCCTCCCTGGATTGTCTCTTTACTGGCGTATGCGCGCGTTTCCTAATTTCCTCTGAGGAGAACCGCTATGGCTACGACTACCGCCCCGATGACACGGGCGATTGATCCAGACAAATTGAACGCATTTCTAAACCAGGCTGTCGGCGACATGGGTGCCGCGCTGCATTCGGCTGTTGTGCTGATGGGCGACCGGCTGGGATTATTCCGCGCGATGCGCGATGGCACGCCAGTGAACTCGCAGCAGTTGAGCGAGCGAACCGGAGTGCGCGAGCGCTACGTGCGCGAGTGGCTGAAGGCCAATGCCGCGAGCAAGTACGTGGACTACGACGCGGCGACCGATACATACAGCATGAATCCGGAGCAGGCGTTCGCACTGGCGGAGGAGAACACAGCACTGGATCTGCCGGGCTTCTACTACATGCTGGCTTCGCTCATGCGTGACGAAGAAAAGCTGACCGAAGCGTTTCGCGAGGGGCGCGGATTTGGCTGGCACGAGCACGACAAGGACTTGTTTGTAGGCTGCGAACGATTCTTCCGGCCGACTTACCTGACGCACCTGGTTTCTGAGTGGATCCCCGCGCTGACCGGTGTGGAGGCCAAGCTGAAGGCTGGGGCAAAGGTGGCGGATATTGGGTGCGGGCATGGAGCTTCGACGCTGCTGATGGCGAAGGCGTATCCAAAATCGAAGTTCACCGGCTTCGACTATCACGACGGATCGATTGATAGTGCGCGGGCTTCAGCGAAGCGCCAGAACCTGCAGGACGCGGTGAAATTCGAAGTGTCTCCTGCGGCCGCGGTTCCCGGCACCGGCTACGATCTGATCACGGTCTTCGACTGCCTCCATGATATGGGCGATCCGGTGGGCGCAGCGAAGCACATACGCAAAGCGCTTGCGCCGGGCGGGACGTGGATGATCGTCGAGCCGATCGCGGGTGACGACACGGCGGCGAACCTGAATCCGGTGGGACGGATCTACTACTCGGCATCGACACTGTGCTGCGTGCCTGCGTCGTTGTCGCAAGAAGTTGGACTGGGACTAGGCGCGCAAGCGGGCGAGAAGCGCCTGAGCGAGGTGCTGCACGAGGCAGGCTTTACGCAGGTGCGCCGCGCGGCGGAGACGCCGTTCAACATGGTGCTGGAGGCGCGGGTGTAGGTCAGATAGAGGCGGAGTTTCTGCAGTGCGGCTGCGGAAGCTCCGCTTCGCCGTTTTTGCGTCCGGGCCTCCGAGGAGACGGCGCAGCGGGACGAGAATGCAAACGGAACGCGATGATCAGAGGCGGCGGGCGCGGCGGCGAAGCCAGTGGCGGATCAGCTCGTAGTCCGGAGTGCTGGTAGCGGAACGCCGTCGAACCTGCACCAGGTGACGGCGGGTGAGCAGCCGGACCGCCTTCTGCACGGCCGATTTCGAGAGCCCACTGGCTTCGGCGAGCTGGCGGAGACTCATCCGGGCGCGGCGCTCACCGGAGCGAAACAGGACCGTCCACAAGACGAGATAGACGAGAAACGCGGGCGCTGAGCGGTCGTGTCCGACCAGATCCGGCAGCAGGACATCCAACACATATTCGTCGATGGCGATATGGTTCATTCCACTATAGTGCCATACAACATAGCTGCCTTGCGGTGCGGCTGACCGCCGGGCAACAATGCGTGCCGGAGGAAACTGCAATGATTCGAGGCGTCAAGTTTGTAAGCATTCCGGTGGTCGACCAGGACCGGGCCCTGGCGTTTTATACAGAGAAGCTCGGGTTTCGCGTCGCCACGGACCAGCCCTTCGATGAGAAGCAGCGATGGATCGAACTGGCGATTCCGGGCGCGGAGACGGGCGTGGTGCTGTTTCGTATGGACGAGGGACCGCAGCCGGGCGGGTTCATGAATATGTCGTTGTGGACCGACGATGTCAAGGTGACGGCCAGGACGCTGAAGGAACGCGGTGTGGAGTTCATTGCCGAGCCGAAGAAAGAGGAGTGGGGCACCTCGGCGATCTTCAAAGACTCGGAAGGGAACCGCTTTGTGTTGAGCTCGCGCTGAGCGCTCAGCAGGTGTCCGGCTGCGGACAGCGGATTCCGTGACTGAACACGGCAGGCTGTGCGACTGTACCGCAGTGTGCCACGAATGCGCTGATTTCAAATGGATTTCTCTGGATTTGTCGTTCCGCCAGAGTGGGCCGGGACGTGCACCTCCCCCTGCGAGATTTTTCCTCGCGAGGATTTGATGGAGCGTTTTCTTGGCTATTTCCGGTTCAGCTTTCGCCAGTTGCGAAAGAGTCCTTCGTTTGCGATTGCGGCGGTTCTGACGCTGGCGCTGGGGATTGGGGCGACGACGGCGATCTTCAGCCTGGTGAATGCGGTGCTGCTGAAGCCGCTGCCGTTCCCGGAGCCGGACCGACTGATGCGGATTACGCAGGAGGACCACTCGGCGGGAGCGGTGGTTCCGGAGTCGCTGAGCTACCCGGATTATTTCGACTGGCGTGCACAGAACCGCACTTTCAGCGGAATGGCCTCGTACACGGGCCGAAACCTGACGCTGACCGGCGTGGGTCAGGCAGCGCAGGTGGGTGTGTACGTGGTGTCGTCAAGCTTCTTTCAGGTGCTGGGCGTTGCCCCGATGCTGGGACGCGACTTCCGCTGGGACGAGGAACGGCCCGGCAATCGCGCGCTGATGCTGAGCGCTGAATTGTGGCAGTCGCGCTTCGGCGGCGATCGTGAGATTGTTGGCCGGCAAGTGACACTGGATGGCGAGCGCTATACCGTCGCGGGCGTGATGCCGCGAGGCTTCCACTTCCCGACCGAGAGCGCGGTGGAGGCATGGATCTCCATGGCGGTGGAGGGAGAAGGAGTCGATCCCGCCACCCATCAGCGGGGACAGGACGGGATTGAAGTGATCGGCCGGCTGAAGCCCGGAGTGACTGTCGAGCAGGCGAGGGCGGACCTGAGCAGCGTGGCGCGCGGGCTGGCGGCGCAGTACTCCGATACGAACAAGTGGTACACAACAGCGCGCGTGTTGCCGCAACTGGAATTCGAGGTGGGCAAGACACGGCCTGCGCTGGAGGTGTTGTTCGGCGCGGTGGCACTGGTGTTGCTGATTGCGTGCGTGAATGTGGCGGGCTTGCTGCTGGTGCGCAGCTCGCGGCGCAGCGGAGAGATTGCGCTGCGTAGCGCGCTGGGTGCGAGCCGGAGCGAGATTGTGTGGCAACTGCTGACCGAATCAGTGGTGCTGTCACTGATCAGTGGGCTTGCGGGCATCGCGTTGGCGTCGGGGGCTCTGAAAGAGCTGGCGGTGCTGTTTCCGCAGGCGCTGCCGCGACTGAAAGATGTATCGATCGATCTTCCCGTGCTGGCGTTTGCGATCGGAGTCTCCATCGTGACCGGCATTCTGTTTGGCGTAGTGCCGGCGCTGAGGATTTCACGTCTGGCCCCGGCGTTGGCGTTGCGCGATGGCACGCGCACGGTGACTAGTGGGCGCGGGCATCACCGGCTGCAGACGTGGCTAGTGATCGGTGAGACCGCGCTGGGACTCGTGCTGCTGGTGGGTGCAGGATTGCTGATCCGCAGCTTTGTGAGTGTGTTGCGCGTGGACCCGGGCTTCGATGCGCACCATGTGCTGACGGCGCGCGTCACCATGGGTGATGTGACGTATACGCATGACCGCAAGATCCATTTTGTGGAGGAGCTGACGAGACGGCTCAACGCGCTGCCGGGGGTGAAGTCTGCCTCGGCGGGATGGCCGATGCCGATGTCGGGCAGCGATGCGACGATCTCGTTTACGGTGGAGGGCCATCCGCTGGCGAAGGCAGATCACCCGAGTGAGGCGATAGGGTTGGTGCAGCCTGGCTACTTCGAGACCATGCGGATTCCGCTAATCGCGGGCAGAACCTTCAACGATATGGACAAGACGAAGAGCGTTCCTGTCGCGATCATCGACCAGGCGTTTGCGAAGAAGTATTTTGCGGGCGTGAATCCGATTGGCCGGCACATGACAGGGGATCTGGGGGATGACGTGGTGAACCATCCGGTGCGCGAGATTGTGGGGGTGGTGGGTGATATCCGGCAGCGGGGCCTGGCTGCGGAACCTGACCCACATTATTACCTGCCGTGGACACAAGCGGTGATCACGACGCCATATCTGGTGCTTCGTTCGACTGGCGATCCGGTGCTGCTGGAACGCGCGGTGAAGGCGACGGTCGCGGGTATGGATACGAATATTCCAACGTATCGCGTGCATCCGCTGGAGTATTACGTGGCGCAGGCGGTGGCGCCGGCACGCTTCCAGACGCTGCTGCTGACCGGCTTCGCCGGCATCGCGTTGCTGCTCTCTGCGGTTGGCCTGTACGGCGTGCTGTCCTACGTGGTGCAACAGCGGGCGCTGGAGATTGCGCTGCGGCTGGCAGTGGGCGCGCAGCGCGGCGATGTGCTGCGCATGATCCTGAAGCGCGGGATGACGCTGGCTACGATTGGAGTGGCGGTGGGGTTGGCGATCTCGTTCGCGGTGACGCGGTTCATCGCGACGCTGCTCTATGGAGTGAAGCCGACGGATGCGCTGACCTTCTGCGCGATGTCGCTGGTGCTGCTGGCGGTGGCGTTTGTGGCGAGCGCGGCGCCTGCCTACCGCGCGGCGCAGACAGATCCGATGACGACGCTGCGCACGCAGTAAGAGTGGCCGTGGTTTTCAGGAGATCGTGCTTCGCGCTTCCTTCGGCGGGTTGGCGATGTGGATGTTCTTCGCCAGCCCCAGCTTGCCCAGCAGCCAGATGCCGTAGTAGTTCAGGTCGAACTCATACCAACTGAGCCCATGTCGCGCAGATACGGGGTGTGCGTGATGGTTGTTATGCCAGCCCTCACCGCCAGTCAGCAGGGCTACCCACCAGTTGTTCCGCGAGTCGTCCCGGGTGGCGAAGCGCCTGGAGCCCCACATATGAGTCGCTGAGTTGACCAGCCATGTGGCGTGTAGTCCCAGCGTGACGCGAAGGAAGATACCCCACAGTACCCATGGCCATCCTCCGATGGCGAGGAGTGCGAATGCGAGCACCACGAGCGGGAGCCAGTGATATCGATTCAACCACATGTAGAAAGGGTCTCTCGTAAGGTCAGGCACGTACCTGGCGAGCAGTGCGGGCTCTTTGTCGGCGCCTGCTCCGTGGATGACCCACCCTGCATGGGACCACCAGCCACCCTCTCGGGGCGTGTGCGGATCGCCGGGCCGGTCGGTGATCTGGTGATGCACACGATGCGTGGCAACCCACACCAACGGCCCTCCTTCGAGGCTCAGCGTGGCGCACACGGCCAGAACATGCTCCAGCCACTTCGGGGTCTTGTATCCGCGATGCGTGAGCAGACGATGGTAGCCCATGCCGATGCCGACGTTGATGGCAACGACATGCAGAGCAACGAGGAGAACAAGCACCTGCCAGCTAAAGAAGAACAAGGCCGTTATTGCGGCCAGATGAAAGACGAGCATGAAGCTGAAGATGGTCCAGTTGAATGTTCGCGTCTGTGCGGAGCGGCTGAGAGCGAGTGGCTCATGTCCCTGCACTTTCGTCTGCGCTGTTGCCTTCGTCTCGGTAGGGATTACCCGGCCGCCGACGGTGCCAATAGTCGATGTCTCGTCGGCAGTAACGGGGGAAGCCGGTGGTGCGAAAGTTGCCATGCCTCTAGGATCAAGCCCAAAACGCTTGGCATTTGTCGCAGTTTTGTAATTGCATGCTGCTGCAACCAATACCGTCCCAATACTGCAGCCTGGATGGACGTTTTTGTTGAATTTAACGTCTAGTCACTAATCGATGGGTGGCAGGCGGAGGTCGACGTAGTGGCGGTTGCGCTCCAGGCACAAGGCTTCGACGACTAATTCGTGGTCGTCGCGCTGCGCGAGGCCGGAGACGGTAACCGATCCGATAACGCCGGTGCCGGCGAGCGCGATGGGGAATGCGCCGCCGTGGCTTGCGTAATCGGTTGCGGGAAGGGCGTACTTCTCCTGCAGGGTGATGTTGCGCGCCTTGAGCGCTAACCCAACGGCGTAGCTGCTGCGATAGAGACGGGATACCACGTTGGCTTTGCGACGCGCCCACTCGGCGTTGTCCGGAGAGGTACCGTGCAGCGCGACGTAGAAGAGTGGCGCGCCGGACTGGTGGCCGAGGTGCGGGGCGAAGCGACGGATGTCGATAACGATGCCGAGCTGGCGCTCGACGGCGAGCTCACGCAGCGTGGAGCCGAGCTGCCAGGCGTCGTCTTCATTGAAGGATGTCCACTGCAGCTCGCGCTCCTGGCGGGCGATGCGGTCGAGGTCGTCTTCGGTTTGCGCCATTCTTCCCCTCCTATTGCAGCAGTACACCCACGATAGATGCGGACATGAGGTTGGCCATGGTGCCGGCGAGCATGGCGCGCATGCCGAGACGCGCGAGCTCGTTGCGGCGCTCGGGAATGAGGGCGCCGATGCCGCCGATCTGGATGCCGATGGAGCTGAAGTTGGCGAAGCCGCAGAGCGCGAAGGTGGCGATGGTGAAGGAGCGCGGATCGAGCGTGCCCTTGAGCGCGCCGAGGTTGGAGTAGGCGATGAGCTCATTGATGACCATGCGGGTGCCGAGCAGGTTGCCGACGATGTGCGCGGAGTGCCAGGGGATGCCGATGAGCCATGCGATGGGCGCGAAGATCCAGCCCAGGACCTGGTCGAGGGAAGTGGGGAAGGGAATGTGATGCGGGCCGAGCCAGTTGTGCACGCCACCGAAGATGCCGTTGACCAGCGCGACAAGCGCGACGAAGGAGATGAGCATGATGGCGACGTTGAAGGCGAGACGGCCGCCGTCGATGGTGCCGCGCGCGACCGCGCCGAGAAAGTTCTCTTCGCGGTGCTCTTCCGACTCCGGCAGGTGCACGTGGCCGAGGGTGTCGGGTATTTCGGTTTCCGGCACCAGCATCTTCGCCATGAGGATGGTACCCGGCGCGGTCATGATGACGGCGGCGAGCAGGTGCTTGGCGTCGATGCCGTACAGAATATATGCGGCCATGATGCCGCCGGAGACGTGGGCCATGCCGCTGGTCATGATGGTCATGAGCTCGGAGTGGGTGAGGTTGGCGAGAAAGGGGCGGATGGAGAGCGGCGCTTCGGTCTGGCCCATGAAGATGGAGGCGGCGACGTTGAGCGACTCCGCGCCGGAGATGCGCATGGTCCGCTGCATGCACCACGCAAAGGCGCGGATGACCAGCTGCATGATGCCGAGGTGATAGAGCGCGGCGAAGAGCGCGGAGATGAAGATGATGGTGGGCAGCACCTGAAAGGCGACGATGGAGCCGTAGGAGGAGTGCTGCTTGCCGAATTCGCCAAAGACGAACTGCGATCCCGCGAAGGCATAGCTGAGCAGGCGGTTGACGGCGTTGCCGGCGCGGGACATGGCGTCGCGGCCGAAGCTCCAGCGCAGGACAGCGAAGGCAAAGAGGAGCTGCAGGCCGACGCCCCAGGCGACGGTGCGCAGCCGGATAGCGCGACGGTTCGTGGAAAAGAGCCATGCCAGCAGCAGCATGGTGAGCAGGCCAAGGATTCCGGTGAATCGCGCCAATTTGGGTTAGTCCTGAACGGATGAGGTCTGAGACGGGGTCTGGGCCAGAGTATCGCGGGTGAGCACCTCGTGCACCAACGGTGTGGGGCGAGGCGGTGCGTCGGCGATGACGATGGCGTCAGCGATCATGTTTTCCGGCACGGAAAAGTGCTGTGCGTCGTCAGCGAAGAGAGTGCAGAGCGGATCGCCAGCGCGGATCTGCGCTCCGAGTTTCGCATGAAGCTCGAGGCCGGCGTGGGCGGAGACAGGATCGCCGAGCTGAGTGCGGCCAGCGCCAAGACCCTGGACAGCCCAGCCAATGGAGGTGGTGTCCATGGAAAAGACGAAGCCGGAACGGGAGGCGCGCAGCACCCGCTGCTGCGCCGGCTTGTGGGCGAGAGCGGCGAGTTCGCCGCCCTGGAGGGCAACCATCTGCTCGAAACGATGCAGGGCGGAGCCATCGGCGAGCAGGCTTTCGGCGCGCGCGCGGCCCTCCGGCGCAGTGTTGCTGACGCCAGCGAGGAAGAGCATCCAGCCTGCAAGAATCAGGGAGAGTTCACGCAGGTCATCGCTGTTCGGGTTGCGCTCTCCGCGAAGAAGCGCAAGGGCTTCGAGGATCTCGACCGAGTTACCGGAGAAACGTCCCAGCGGCTGTGACATATCGGTGAGTACAGCGGCGGTTCGGGTGCCGGAGGCTTCGCCGATTTCGACCATGAGGCGCGCGAGGAAGCGGGAGACGGCGGGGTCGGGGAGAAAAGCGCCGGATCCGGTCTTGACGTCGAGCACGAGCGCATCCAGGCCGGCCGCGAGCTTCTTGCTCATGATGGAAGCAGCAATAAGGTAGGGGCTTTCCACGGCGCCGATGTGGTCGCGGAGTGCATAGAGCTTACGGTCGGCGGGAACGATCTCGTCGGACTGCCCGACGATGCAGCAGCCGCACTCGTCAATAACGCGCTGCATCTCCGCGACGGAAAGCGTGGTGCGATAACCGGGGATGGTTTCGAGCTTGTCCAGCGTGCCGCCGGTGTGGCCGAGCGCGCGGCCGCTGAGCATGGGGACGCGCAGGCCGGCAGCGGCGGCGATGGGTGCGATGAGGAAGGACGTCTTGTCGCCCACGCCGCCGGTGGAATGCTTGTCGACCGTGGGGCGCGCGGGGCTGCCGTCTGCGGGACGGCGCAGATCGAGCTGCACGCCGGAGGTGCGCATGGCCTGGGTGAGCGCGCGTACCTCAGCCGGCTCCATCCCGCGCAGGAAGGTGCCCATCAGGAAGGCGCTGAGCTGTGCGTCATCGATGGAGTCGTTGGCGGCGCCGCGCGCGATGTGTGCGATCTCAGCATCGCTGAGGGTCTGGCCGTCGCGCTTGCGGCGGATGATGCTGCTGGTGTCGAGCGGCGCGTTTGCGTTATCCGGCATGGGTGAGATCGAAGCTGAAGGGGAAGAGCTCGGCGAGCGTGTGAGTGTGTGGGCTCCCGTCAAAGGGAAAGAGGATGAGGCCGTTGGCCGGCATGAACTCGAAGAGGACCTGGCGGCAGGCGCCGCAGGGGGAGCTGGGCGCGTTGTTGAGATTGGTGACGGCGACGGCGTGGATGCGCAGCTTTGGGCCGTGTTGCGCGACGGCGCGCACGACCGCAGAGCGCTCCGCACAGATGGTGAGGCCGTAGGAGGCGTTCTCGACATTGGCGCCGGTGACGATTTCGCCGCCTTCGAGCAGCAGTGCCGCGCCGACGCGAAAGCCGGAGTAGGGCGCGTAGGCCTGCTGTGCCGCATCGCGCGCGGCGGAGAGCAGCTCCGCCTGCTGACCAGTGGAGAGCGTGATGGGGGAAGGCGTCATCTCGCTTCGAGGCTACTGAGGGTCAGACTCGCTTGCAACTGCGGATGTGCAGGTACGTGCGCGGCTAAGCAACAATTCGCGTTCACGGGCGTTGCCTGCGAGGGCCGCGGCGCGCTCGAACTCGGAGCAGGCTTCGTCGAGCCGGCCGAGGCGGAAGAGCAGCTCGGCGCGCACGCTGGGCAGGCGATGGTAGTTGGCGAGCGAGGGCTCGGCGGTGAGCTGTTCGACAAGCGCGAGGCCGGCTGCAGGGCCGAAGGCCATGGCGACGGCGACGGCGCGATTGAGCTCGACGATAGGCGAAGGCTGGCGCTGCGCGAGCGTTGCGTAGAGCGCGGCAATGCGCTGCCAGTCGGTCTCTTCGCCGGTGCGCGCCTGCGCATGGCAGGCGGCGATGGCCGCCTGCAGAGTGTAGGGACCGGGCGCGGGGCTGAGCTGCTGGGCATGATCGAGTGCAGCAAGGCCGCGGCCAATGAGCAACTGATCCCAGCGGCTGCGGTCCTGATCGAGCAGCAGGATGGGCTCGCCTGCCGGGCCGAGGCGCGCAGCGGTACGCGAGGCCTGAATTTCCATGAGCGCGACCAGACCGTGGACCTCCGGCTCGGTGGGCGCGAGGCCGGCGAGGATGCGGCCGAGGCGCAGTGCATCTTCGCACAGCGCGGGGCGCAGCCAGTCTTCGCCAGCGGTGGCGGAGTAGCCCTCGTTGAAGATGAGATAGACGACTTCGAGCACGGACGACAGGCGCGCGGCGCGGTCCAGGCCGGTGGGAACTTCGAAGGGCACATGCGCTTCGGCGAGGGTGCGCTTGGCGCGCACGATGCGCTGCGCGATGGTGGGCTCCGGAGTGAGAAAGGCGCGGGCGATCTCCGGCGTGGTGAGGCCGCCGAGCAGGCGCAGGGTGAGGGCGACGCGCGATTCGGGCGAGAGCACGGGATGACAGGAGATGAAGACGAGGCGGAGCAGGTCGTCCTGGATATCGCCGTCGGCTGCGCTGGCGAGGGCGGTGGCGAAGTCGGCGAAGGAGCGCTGCTGTTGGTCTTCAAGCTCGCGGGCGAGCTCTTCGTGTTTCTGCTCGATGCGCGTGTTGCGGCGCAGCAGGTCGATGGCGCGGTTCTTGGCGGCGGCCATGAGCCACGCGCCGGGGTTCTGCGGCACGCCGGACGCGGGCCACTGTTCGAGCGCGGCGACCAGCGCGTCCTGCGCCAGCTCTTCGGCGATGCCGACATCGCGCACGATGCGCGTCAGTCCGGCGATGACGCGCGCGGACTCCATGCGCCACACGGCGTCGATGGTGCGATCGATCTGGCTGCGGTCGATGTCAGTGGACGCCACGAAACCGATCAGACCATCTTTCGCGGTGCGGTTGCAAACGCTCAAAAAACGCAGGGGCGACGCCTGGTGGAAACAACGAGGCGGCGCGTCTTGAAACAATGAGGCGGCGCCTCATGAAGACAACGCCGCCCCTGCTGCCGGTTTCTGTCAGACGCTATCGATCGTTTTGCTGCAGGCTTATGTCGGGCAGCACTGACGTGCCTTCCAACTGCACCGCCTGCAGGTCGCGCGGATTGAGTCCGAGCGCTTGCAGAATGGTTGGGGCTACCTGGGTGGTGGACACGTCGGAGTAGACCGTGTGCGGACGGAAGCTGGGATTGGAGAGCAGCATCATCACGTTGGTGTCGTCGTGCGAGAAGCCGCCGTGCTCGGACTGCTTGGCGGTGCTGCCGGTGTAGACGACGCCTGGGTTGGGGGTCACGATGATGTCCGGTGTGCGGGGATCGCCGTTCGGCAGCAGGCCGGGCGGGTTGTAGTTCATGGCCAGCGTCGGTCCGTAGAAGATGGTGCCGAGGCCGATCTTGCTGCCATTCGCTTCCAATGTCGCGACAGCGGAAGCGGTGTTGCTGGAGTTGCTCAGCCAGAGCAGCGAGACGTCGTCTTCGGTTGCGCCGATGCCGGTCGGGATTCAGCGGCGACTCGGATAACGGGAAGCAGGTTGGCGAGCAGCGTCGCCGGCGTGGTGCCGTTGGTGCCGCTATGTCCGGGAATGGGGAAGAAGCGATGCGGATCGATCGGGCCCTGACCGTGCTTCGCGGTGATGACGATCAGTGTCGAATCGAACTCTCCGGTGTCCTTCAGATCGTTGACCATCTCGCCGATCGAGGCATCGACGAACTGGATCTCCTGGGTCAGCAGCTCGCTCGGCGTGCCCGCAGCATCGAGATAGCCGCCGTTGCCGACACCTGGCTCGAGCAGCTTCTGGCCCACGCTGACGGCCTGGAAGTTCATGCCGAACAGGTTCGGTACCCGGGCCGCATTGCCGTCGTGGGTCTTGCCGTGGATCTGGTTCAGGATGCCCTTCACCTTGATGGTGTCGTAGCACTGAATATTGGCGAAGCTATTGGTCCATGAGGCCGAGTGTTCGAGGGATCGGGAATCGGAGCTGCAGGAGACGCCCGCGGGCGTCGCATAACCGGGTACGGCGCACGACGAGCGGAGTTGATCTCTGGCGAGAAGTATTCGTTCAACGTGCCGCCGCCCGGACCAGCCACCGCGGCATAGGCCGGGTGCTTGTCATACCAGGAGGTGTAGCCGCCGGCATTGTGCACTACGCCGAAGATGGTGTTGGTGCGAACGAAATTCCAGGGATAGACGGGCGCGCAGCCGGCCTTGGGGTCGCGCGGCAGGCGTTGCGGGTCGATTGCGGTCATGCCGCCATTGGTCAGATCGGCTCCTGGCGCGCCAGCGTTCAGCTTGCTCTGGTCGAGATCGATGCCTTCTTCATACTCGGTGCGGGTACCGGTGGGCGCTGCGCCCGTGTTGCATGGACCGGCAGCTACGCCGTTGCCAGTGGTCTTTGCCGGAGCATCGAGCGAACGGTCATATGCGACGTCGTAGTAGATACCCATGGTGCGCGGCGTTGCACCGGTGACGATGGTCATCAGGCCGGGAAACGAGTCGGAAGGACGCGAGGTGCTGGCTGCCACGTAGTTCACGCCATCGGCACCGAGGGCTGCCAGATTTGGACAGTAGGGTGCGCCGTCGTTTACACCGCTGACACCGCGTGCGCAGTTCTGATAATCCACCGCGTGCATGCCATCGATGCTGATGAGCAGCACGTGCTTGATGTGGTTGTGTCCCCAGTCGTCATCCTCGGCGTGGCCTGGCATGCCGGCGACAGCCAGCGCAGCGGCGCCGGCCAGCAATAGAGCAAGATGTTTCATGACTTACCTCCACGATGCGTTGATAGCGATGACAAATTCCTGCCACGTTCCAGGCTCGTGAAATTCGCTGTGAAACAGGAACATTAAGCGAACCTTAAGGCGCTTGCTTTCAGTGGCTTACCGGATGCTGTGAGGGTTCCTTAGAGGTTGATGGGAGGGTCTAGGAGGGTCGCGGATGTGGCGGTATCGTGCATGGGGACCGGACTGGCCTCTGCTGCCTGCGGAATGGCACAATAGACGGTTTTGTAGCTTCAGCAGAAACAGGAGAGATATGGGCGCGGCGATCGCGAGCACGGTGTCGAAGAGTTTGTTAGAGGGGCCGCATGTCCACCGCAATCTGTCGACGCCGCAACTGGTAGAGGCGGCGATTGCCCGTGGCGAGGCGCGTCTGGCGTCGAATGGCGCCGTGGTTGCGCTGACCGGGGCGCGCACCGGCCGCTCGCCGCGCGACAAGTTTCTGGTGAAGGATGCGCTGACCGAGGGCCGCGTCGACTGGGGCAAGGTGAACCAGCCCTTTTCGCCGGATCGCTTTGCCGCGCTGCTGGAGCGGGTGCAGCACCACATGCAGGAGCGCGACCGGTACGTGCTGGACTTGTATGCTGGGGCCGATCCGCATTACCGGCTGCCCATCACCATCGTGGCGGAGTATGCGTGGCATGCGCTCTTCGTGAAGCAGCTTTTCGTGCGTCCGCAGCCCGCGGAGCTGGCGGAGCACCTGGCCGAGTTCACGGTCATCGCGGCGCCCGAGTTCGATGCAGTGCCCGAACGCGACGGCACCACCTCTTCGACTTTTATCATTACCGACTTCACGCGCAAGATCGTGCTCATCGGTGGCACGAAATATGCCGGCGAGATGAAGAAGTCCATCTTCGGCGTGATGAACTATCTGCTTCCGGAGCGCGATGTCTTTCCCATGCACTGCTCGGCCAACGTGGGCGCGGATGGCATGACGGCGCTCTTCTTCGGCCTCTCCGGCACAGGCAAGACGACGCTTTCCGCGGACCCGCATCGGCGGTTGATCGGCGACGACGAGCACGGCTGGGGCGAGCGCGGCATCTTCAACTTCGAAGGTGGTTGCTATGCCAAGTGTGTCGATCTGAGCGAGGAGAAAGAGCCGCAGATCTATCACGCGATCCGCTTCGGGGCGGTGCTGGAGAATGTGGTGATCGATCCGCGCACCGGCGATCCGGATTACGAAGACATTCGTTATACAGAAAATACTCGCGCCGCTTATCCGGTCGAGTTTATCGAGAACGCCGTTGTTCCGGGCATCGGTGGCCAGCCTGCGAATGTGCTCTTCCTTGCGGCGGATGCATTCGGCGTGCTGCCGCCGATCGCGAAGCTGACGCCGGAGCAGGCGATGTATCACTTCCTCTCCGGCTACACGGCGAAGCTTGCGGGCACCGAGGCGGGCCTTGGCTCCGAGCCGGTGCCGGAGTTTTCTACCTGCTTCGCGTCGCCCTTTATCCCGCTGGCCCCGAAGGTCTACGCGGCGATGCTGGGCGAGCGGCTGCGCCAATACGGCGCGCAATGCTGGCTGGTAAATACCGGCTGGACCGGCGGCGTCTTCGGCGTGGGCCAGCGTATGAGCCTGCCGCACACGCGCGCGCTGGTGACGGCGGCGCTGGGTGGCGGTTTGACGGGCGCTGAGTTCACCACAGAGCCGGCATTCGGTCTGAGTATCCCCGCCAGTTGTCCCGGCGTGCCGACCGAGCTGCTAAACCCACGCAACGCGTGGCCGGACAAGGCTGCATACGATCGCCAGGCTGCTGCACTGGCGGCGCAATTTGAAGCGAACTTTTCGCGCTTCGATGCGCCGGCCGCCGTGCGTGCAGCAGGTCCGCGGGCGCGGCGGTAGCCTGGGTGTTCGTACGCAAGCTAAGTGTCGAGTATGTGCGTGACGGCGGCGCACCGGAGCCTTGTCCGCTGACCTGGATCGACAACTTTGCCATGCGCAATTTCACCAACAGCGCCGTCTTCGACGACACGCTGCCCATCGCGGACGGAAGTATAGAGGTGGGGCTGCGCGTGCCGATCGATGCGCTCACCCTGGCGATGGAGGAGTGGTTTCGCAAAAAAGGCTATCTCCGCGAGGGCGATCGTCTGCTGGTGCGAGAGATCAATTCAGAACCTTGAAGCGGCGCGCAGGACGAGCAATGAATCTGCCCAGGCAACCAAGTCTGACGCAGCTTATTCGGCCCGCAGTACCTCGACAGGTTGAATGCGCGTGATGCGCAACGCAGGAAGCAGGCTGGCGAGGGCGGCAAGTGCCAGCAGAAGCAGCATGGTCACGACCAGCGTGACTGGATCGTAGCTGGAGATGCCGAAGAGCGCACTGCGCATGGCGCGCAGGACAACCAGAGCCAGCGTCAAGCCGGTGGCGAGTCCGATCACGGCGGGCACTACACCGGAGCGGCCGGCCACCAGCATCGAGTCGGAGAGCGGCGAGCCCAGCGCGATCCGGATACCGAACTCGCGCTGACGATCCGTGATGACGCTGGAGACCAGCGCGAAGATGCCGAGCGCGGCCAGCAGCACCGCCAGAACGGCGAGCGACGAGAGCAGTGCCACTTCGATGCGCTGCTGTGCGAGCGCGGTGGCGAGCAGATCGTCCATGGTGCGGAAGCTGGCGAAGGGCAGATTGGGATCGACGGAGCTGAGTGCGCGCTGCATCGCCGCGGGTGTCTGCGCGTCGAGATGGGTGGAGCGGATGATCCAGCTTGGCTGGAACCAGACGTGGACGAGGGCGAGGAGCTCGCCGGGCGCCTGAGTTGCGGGGATGTAGAGTGTGCGCTCGGTGCTGATGGGGCCGGTGGCGTCGATGCCCGGCTTGGTCTGCACATCGTTCACTACACCAACGATGCGTCTCTTTATCTTGTCCTGTTCCAGCAGGCGGCCGACCGGATTCGGGTCATGCAGGATCTGGCGCGCGAAGCTTTCGTTCACGATGGCTACGCCCTCGCTGGTTGCGGTGTCGCCGTCGGTGAAGGCGCGGCCGTCGCGCAGCGGGATGCTCAGCGCGTCGAAGTAGGCGGGAGTGATGTAGATCTCGCTGGTCATCTCCTGCTGTCCTGCCTGCTTGCCGTCTTTCACGGTGACGCCATCGTTCAGACCGCGTTCATAGGGCAGGCTTAACCCAACGGCAGCCTGCATGACGCCGGGGATGCGCTGCATGGCCGCGACGCTCTGCTGCATCAGCGTGGTGAAGCGCGCGGGGTCGTGATAGTCGGCCTGATCGAGCGAGGCCTGCGCGGTGAGCACGCCGTTCGGATCGAAGCCGGGCGGCAGCGTTTGCAAGTGGATCAGGGAGCGGATCAGCAGTCCGGAGCCGGCCAGCAGCACGACGGTCAGCGCAACCTCCACGGCGATCAGCAACTGTCGCGCGCGGCGGCCTCGGGTGCCGGCAACGGTGCGCTGGCCCAGCACCATAGCCGGGTCCATGCGGAAGACCGCGAGGGCCGGCAGCATGCCGAAGAGCAGGCTGGTGCCGATGGAGATCGCGAGCGTGAAGAGCAGGACGCGTCCGTCGAGCGCGACGCCGCCGAAGGGCACGATCTCCGGCGGCAGCAGCGCTACCAGGGCACGCAGCAGTCCGACGGCCGTTGCCAGGCCGATGACACCGCCCACAATCGCGAGCACGGCGCTCTCCGTCCACAACTGCTGCATGAGCGGCCAACGGCCTGCGCCCAGAGCCAGTCGCGTGGCCAGTTCGTAGGAGCGACGGCGCATGCGCACCAGCGTCAGGCTGGCGAGGTTGGCGCAGGCGATCAGCACGATGAAGCCGGTGGCGAGAAGCAGGGCCAGCGCGGGGTCATGTTGATCTGCACTGAGGTGCTCTTCGAGCGGAATGAATTGCAGTGCGCGCCGCTCGCCCGGTCGCAGGTCGTGTTCATGCCAGTCCAGCATCTTCGGGTGCAGGCGGGCCAGAGTGGCGTTCGCCTCCTGCCACGTGGCGCCCGGCTTCAGTCGTGCCGTGAACTCGTAGTTGGTGCCGCCGCCTTCGCCTGTGCGGGAGGGACGGATCGGCGTGTAGATCTCAGCGCCACCTGGAAAGGAGAAGCGCGGTCCGAGGACGCCGACGACGGTGTAGGGTTCGCCCTTGAGCAGGATCGGCTTGCCGAGGATGTGCCGATCACTCTGGAAGGCGGTCCGCCAAAGTTGATGACTGATGATGACGGCGTGCGGTCCGCCGTCGCGGTCTTCCTCTGCTGTGAAGCTTCGTCCCATCACGGGCAGCTCCCCGAGCACCGTGAAAAAACCTGCCGAGACGCGTGCCGAGGAGATGCTCTGGGTGCCTGCGGGAGTGCGGATGTTGGTTGCTGAAGTAACTCCCCCGAAACTGGAGAGGGCAGGCGTTACCTGCGGCACCTGATCGCGGATCAACTCCCATGCTTCGCCATCGATAGCGGTGGAGGGGTCAGGCGCGTCCTGGTTGGAGGCCAACTCGATGCCAGCCAGCCGGTCCGGCTGCGGATAGGGCAGCGGACGGAGCAGTAGCGCGTTCACCAGGCTGAAGACGGCGGTGTTTGCGCCGATGCTGAGCGCCAGGGTGAGGATGACTGCCAGTGCGAAGCCGGGCGACTGAGCGAGCCGGCGCAGCGTGCCACGGAACGAGACGAGGGACATAACAACACCTCTGGCTTAGAGATCTCGGGCGTCGAAAAAAGGATACGACGGTTGCCTCAGCCGCGTTCCAGCAAAAATCCAACGTAGGCTTTGATGCGGTGGCGGAGGTGCCGGGGCAAAAGGACGCCGGTGTTTCCCCCAAAATCGGAGATGCGATAGCCGGGAGTTACGAGCCGGCTGAGATAGAAAAATGCCGCGAAATGGTGAACTCGAGCAGATACGGATACATATTGCTCGACTCCCGGTTGTTATAGGCAACCTTCCTATCGAGTAATCCAATTTGGTCGCCTTTGATAGATGCGGCAACATTCACGCACAACCCCTCCATTGTTCCAGCCGTCCTATGCAAACGGCGGCGCGTGCAGGGCCGCAAGGAGCGTCTCCAATGTGGATAGGAATTGCGATTATTTTGCTGTTGTTATGGGCCGGCGGTTTCTTTGCGTTTCACGTTGCAGGATTTTTGATTCACATCCTGCTGATCTTGGCCGTGGTGTCCTTCGTGCTCCACTTCGTTATGGGGCGTCGCGCTGCAGTCTGATTCGGAATCAGAGCGACCAAGAGCGGAGGTATGACCTCCGCTCTTGCTGCATTTGACAGCTACTCGTCGTAGTGGAGCAGGCTGAAGACGTCGAAGTCGTCGAAGCGCTCGCGGCCCTTGAGGAAGTCGAGCTCGATGGCGAAGCCGAGTCCTGCGATGCGGCCGCCGAGTTGGCGCACCAGTTTTACGGTCGCCTCCATGGTGCCGCCGGTGGCGAGCAGGTCATCGACGATGATGACGTTCTGACCGGGCTCGATGGCGTCCTGGTGGATCTCCAGCGAGTCGGTGCCGTATTCCAGGTCGTAGGTCACCTTCGCGGTGGGCGCGGGCAGCTTGCGCGGCTTGCGCACCGGCACAAAGCCGGCGTTCAACCGGTAGGCGAGTGCCGGACCGAAGATGAAGCCGCGCGCCTCGATGCCGAGCACCAGATCGATGTCCCTTTCGAGATAGTGCGCGGCGAGCGCGTCGATCAGCGTGGCAAAGCCGAGACGATCTTTCAGCAGCGTGGTGATGTCGTAGAAGAGGATGCCGGGCTTGGGAAAATCAGGCACGGTGCGCACCAGCCGCTTGAGCGGTTCGCAGTTGATGGGTTCCATATTATTCATCGGATTCACGCTCGTCGGATTCGTCATCGCTTTGCTGGACATGCTGATTAGACCCTTCTTCCTGTTGTTGTGTACGCGCGTAGATTACGCCGCGTGCAGCCTCTCCTTAAAGAAAGGCTGCGCCCTCTTCTTCTGTCCGTATGACATTCACAGGAAAAAGGGTCTACCAGGCTCCTTCAATCTGAAATGGTCCCAGGCCTTCGCCCTCGCTGGGATCAAGATCGCGCCGCTCGATGGTATCTACGCGGCTGCCGCGCGATCCTTTGGCGAGCAACGCCTGCAGGTTCTTCAGTTCGGATTCTTCGCCCACGGCAACCACTTCCACGTGACCGCTCTCCGTATTGCGCACCCACCCGCGCAGGCCCAGCGCCGCGGCCTCGCGATGCACAAACCAGCGAAAGCCCACGCCCTGTACGCGGCCTTTGACGAGGTAATAGCGGACCATAGCGGCTGAATGCTCAGTGTTGCAGAGCATGCCCGGGAGCGCAAGCGATGGTACACCGCACCGCGCATCAAGATCTTGTCATTCCGCGTACGCTTCTCATTTGTCGATCACTCAGTCGACCACTCAGTTGCCGTGCGAGGCTGCACAAGCGTATGAATCAACATCGAGAAAAACTGACAGGAGCAGAAGACAACCATGCGGATGAACGTGCATTTAAATTTCACAGGAAACTGCGCTGAGGCGTTCGCTTTCTACGCGAAGGTATTCAAAGCGGACAATCCTTTCCAAATAACGTATGGAGATGCTCCGCAGGGTTCACCAGTGCCGCCGGATTGGAGCGGCAAAGTGATGCACGCCTCGGTCCCGGTAGGCGACGGACTGCTGATGGGCTGTGATGCGCCGCCGGGCAAATCAACGCCGCTCGCCGGGTTCCAGGTTTGCGTGGAGACGAAGGACGAAACGGAAGTCAGACGAATTTACGACGCGCTGAAAGAAAACGGCAGCATTCAGATGCCGTTGGCGCCGACGTTCTGGTCGCCGCTATTCGGCATGTGCACGGATAAGTTTGGCGTGGGGTGGATGGTGAGCATGCCGGGAGCTGGACAGTAGAGCTTCGGGGCAGACAGTAGTCCGCCCCGATATACGGCTGCGCATTATGCGCGCGACAGGTAAGCGCCCTCGGCGGTATCCACGCGAATCTTCTCGCCCTCGTTGATGAAAGGCGGCACCTGCACCACGAGGCCGGTTTCGAGTGTGGCCGGTTTGGTAACTGAGGAGGCTGTCGCCGATTTCAGGCCGGGCTCTGTCTGCATCACTGTCATCTCCACGGTCTGCGGCAGCTCGATGCCGACGGCTACCCCGTCGAAAAACGAGACGCGGATCTGCAGGTTGGGGATGAGGTATTCGACCGAGTCGCCGAGCGTGTCGCGCTTTAGGTGGGTCTGCTCGTAGTTCTCGGTGTTCATGAAGTAGTAGTCGTCGCCGTCGGAGTAGAGGAAGTCCATCGAGATTTCATCGACGATGACGCGCTCGATGGGATCGGGGGAGCGGAAGCGGTGCTCGAACATGGCGCCGGTGCGCAGGTTGCGCAGCTTGGCCTGAATGAAGGCGCGCAGGTTGCCGGGGGTGCGGTGCTCCACGCTGAAGACGGCGTGCAATTCATTGTTGTGCTTGATGATCATGCCCGGACGCATCTGGGTGGCGGGAATCGCCATAACGAATAAAGCTCCTTGCTGAGTGGTTGAGATAGTGAGCAGGCGAGTGGGCGGCGAGAAGGGCGGGCCCGCACCTAAAGTTGAATTGTAGCGCAGCAGCATGACTGCTATGGTGGCGGCACCACGGCGTTCGGCCGGCCCCTCCGAATGCCGAGTGAACCTTCGAGGAGTAGCCGCCGATGATGGAGCGTCGCGAGTTTCTTGGCCATATGGCGCGAGCCACCGTGGCCGGCGGCGCGGTGCTGGCCATGGGACGCCGTGCGTGGCCGCTGGCGGAGACGCCCGCAGGGAGCGCGAGGCGGGCTTCCGTCGTTGATTTCGGAGCGGACCCGACGGGCCAGAAAGATGCAACGGCGGCGGTCCAGAAGTCCATGGCAACGCTGGGGAAGCGCAACGCGCGGCTGGTCTTTCCCGCGGGCAAGTACAGCTTTGCCGCATCGGATGCGATTCTGATGGACTTTCGCGGATATGAGGGCCTGGAGATATTTGGCAATGGCGCGGAGCTCTCGTTTGCCGGCGCTACGCAGCCTCTTCGGCTGACGGACTGCAAAGACCTTGAGATCCACGACATCACTGTCGACTGGACGCGTCCGCCGTTTTCGCAGGGCATCGTTCGCGCTGTCGGAGCTCGTAGCGTGACGGTTGCCATCGATCCCGCCTATCCCGTCGATGGAACGGAGCGCGTGCAGGCGCTGGTTGGCTTCGAGGGCCACGGTAAGAGTCCAATCGCCAGCGGCGTGAATGTTTACAACGTTGGGGCCGTGCAGTCGAAAGGCAGCCAGGCGCTGGAGATTGCGCTTGCGGAGCGTGCGTCTTTCAAAGTAGGAGACAGCATCGTGCTGCTTCATCCCGCGAGCGATACGGCGGCGCTGCGTCTGGAAGGTTGTGAGCAGATTCTGCTGGAGACAGTGGTCTTCCACACCGCACCGGGTGCGGCAGTGGCGCTCTCCGGCTGCCGCGACATCACATTGAACACAGTGCGCGTGATTCCGCATCCCGGCAGCGGGCGGTTGATCTCAAGCTGCGGCGACGGAGTCGAGATTCTGGACTGCACCGGCACTGCGAGCGTGCAGCACGCGCTCATCCAGGGAACCGCGGGCGCGGGGATGCGCGTGCAGCAGGCGTACTGGCGCGTGAGCCAGGTGACCGATCCACAAAGTGCGTTGCTGGCCAGCACTGACGGTAAGCCCGTACCCGAGTGGCTGCTGCCGCAGCAGGGAACCTACATGCAGATCAGCGAGGCGGCCACCCTGAAGCTGCTGGGCGAGATCGCTGTTACCAAAGCCGTAGCGGCGCCTGGCGGCATGCGACTGAATTTCAGCGAAACGCTCTCTCCGGCGATTGGCAAGGGCACGCTGTTCTGTCTGAGCGCGACCAACCAGTTGCAGCTCAAGATGGATGACTGCAAGTTCCGCGGCGGTCCATACACCGGGCTGGTCGCGCAGTCGCGGGCTCGCATCGGCAATAGCAGCTTCAGCGGCTATGCCGGCCCGGCCATTCTGCTGGCGCCGGATCTGGAACACATGCGCGGCCCGGTGGTGGAGAATGTCCACATTACGGATTGCAGCTTTAGTGATTGCAACTTTGCGCGCCGCACTCTCACCCTAGGGGAGGAGCGCGGCGCGATCACGATCGACACCAAACCTGAACCCCAAGTTCAGCACAACCCCGCCGCCATCCCGAACCGCATTAACGAAGGCATTACTGTGCAGCGCAACGTCTTCTCGCAGTTGGGCGGCCCGGCCATCTACTGTGCCGGCGCGAGCTGGCTGGATGTGGAGTCGAACCGCTTCAGCGATTGCGACCGGCTGCGACCCGCTGGAGCCGAGCCGCGCGCCATTGTGCTGCGCAACCTGGACGAGAGCACGATTACCGGGAACGAGGCGAGCGCACCGGCGAAGATTGTGATGATCGGCTGTACGGACAAGGTGAAGGTGGGCGACAACGGCCCGCTTAGCAACGCGACGAGCTAGCGCGAATCTTCGAGATACCGAGGGGCTACTGCTCGGCCCCGAAGACTCGTGAGAAAAAGTGTCCTACCCGGCGAAAGAAAGTGCGTACCGGCTGCTTCGGTGCGGGCGTATGCGCGGGGGCCTGGGCGATGGCTGTTGGCGCGGGCTTCGCGGCGACAACCACTGGCGATGAGCCGGGAGGGGGCGCCGGCGGCGGAGGCGCAGGCATGTTCGAAGGTGCTGGAGCGGGTGCGGCGGGCGATGGTGGCGGGATCGCGGCCGCCGCTGCATCCGCAGGCTCTGCGGTGCCGGTGGTGTCGCTGACCGTGGGAAGGTTGCCGCTGTAGTGGAAGGGCACAGCGACCTGCGCGTGCACCTCGCCGGGTTCGGCGACGGGCGTGGTCGGCGGTAAGGGCGGCTTCGCCAGCCCCTCGCTGACGGCGAGTGGAAATGCCGTATCGGCCGGTGTCGAGGATGGCCCGCCGACAGGATGGCCCGGCGCAGCACCGACGGGCGAGGGCTTTCCTGCATCGGCCACGGAGACTGGCGCGGGGCAGCCGCAGGGCTCATGCTCGGTGTCCACCACCTCGCGCAGGCTGCCGTGCTGGAAGCTGACGTGCTGGCCCGGCTGCACACGGTAGAGGCCGCCCTCAAGCTGGCTGCTGACCGTGATGTAGGGTGCGTTGGGGCCACGGTTGTCGATGCAGGTGTCGCCCTGGTTGCTGACCCGGATGCTGAAGTCGGCCTCGCCCGGCCCGGAGATGAGGATGCGCAGGTCCGGCGTGAGCAGCACGTCGGAGTATTTGCTGGTCTCGTAGTGCGCTTCGACGGCGCCGCGGTCGAGCCCCAGCATCAGGCCGGAGGCATCGGGCGCCTGGATGGAGCGGTCGCGCGACAGATGGATGCTGGTGGTGGCGCAGAGCTTGAGCTCGCCGCCGCGGGTGAGTGCGATGGGCACGGTCTCGCTGCCGGCGGTGATGGTGCTGCCGTTGCCCAGTTGCATGTCGCCATTGCCGAGATGCACATCTCCGGAGACTTGCACTCCGGCCGCCTGCAGCGCCTGGGCGCGCGTGCTGGCGATGTAAGGGCTGGCAGCGAGAGTCTGCGCTGCGAGAGGCAGCGCCGAGCTCAGCACGGCCAAGGAGCCCAGCAGCCGCAGACACTCGGTATGCCACGAATTTGGCATGGTCTTAGTCAGCAGATATGTTTCCCTTAGAGCTGGGATTTCCCACGAGATATTGAGAAGTCGGAAAACGGGTCGCGGCTCTTTCGTTCAGCAAAGCCGCTCGGCCTGAAACCGCGTAGGACATGGTTATGGAATCGCTCTTACCATTGTAGCGACGCATGGAGCGGGTCCGACGCGCACGGCTTCCGGAGGCAGAGACACAGTTGAGCATCGAGCAGAACGGCGCAGGCAAGAAGGCCGGGGGCGGTTTGGGCAATTCCGTCTACGTCCAGTTTGGCTGCGGCCTTTGCGCTCCGGCGACATGGCGGAATTTCGACGCCGGTCCCGCCTTCTGGATCCAGCGCAACCTGCCCGTGTTGAAGCCGGCGCTGCTGAAGCGCGGCTTTCCGGATTATCCCCGCAATATTGAGTACGGCGACGTTATCAAGGGCCTGCCGGTCGCGCCGGGATCGGCTGCGGCAGTCTACTGCTCGCACGTGCTGGAGCACCTGGCGCTCGACGAGTTCCGCATCACGCTGCGCCATGTCTTTACCTATCTCGGGCCCGGCGGGACATTTCGCTTCGTGCTGCCGGATCTGGAGGGGCTGGTGCGCAGCTATACGGCGTCGTCCGATGCCGAGGCTGCCAGCCGGTTCATGAGCGAGTCATACCTGGGGGTCGATGCGCAGGGAAAAGGCGCGTCGCGGCTGCTGAAGGCGCTCTTCGGACGGAGCAGCCACCTCTGGATGTGGGATGAGAAGAACATGGCGCGCGAGCTCGCGGATGCGGGCTTTACCGCGATCCGCCGCGCGCAGATCGGGGACAACCCCGACCCGCGCTTCGCCGAGGTGGAGGATGCAGGCCGATGGGACAACTGTCTCGGCATGGAGTGCCGCCGGCCGGACTAGACTCTTTTGCTGCACGCATAAGCAACGTTGCGCAGCACAATGGAATCTCTTGCGACATGCGCAAGACCGACGCTGTCCAAACGCCGGAAGCAAAATTCAGAACAGCACATCGCAAAGCACACTGGAAGCGCGCCGCGCGTCTGACCGTCGCGGCTCTGCTCCTGTTGGTCATGGGTGGCTGCACCCGCAAGAAAACGCAGGCCAGCAACGAGAACTTCAAACGCGCCATCAATGCGTACTTCTACAACGGCCGCGATGAGTGCCTCTTCGTGACTGCTCAGAAGTTCCCGGGCGAGGTGAAAGTCGGCGAGAAGGCGGAGATGAAGGATATGGATGCGCTCGCGAATGCTGGCTTGCTGAAGCGGACGGAAGACGGCGCATTCAAGCTGGTGCGCTACGATCTGACGCCGCTCGGCGCGCGCGCGAAAGGCCGGTTCTGCTTTGGCCATCGCGACGTGACATCGGTCGACAGCTTCACGCCGCTGCGTGTGGTGGACAAGCGCAAGGCATCCGACGTGACCTATCACTACCGGATCGTTGATGCGCCGGTGTGGGCGCAGGATGAGGGTTTGAAGAAGCAGTTTCCCGAGCTTGCGCGCAAGACGAGCGGCAGCGCAGAGGGCAAGACGACGGTGATGTCTGCGTATGAGGGCTGGGAGGTTCCGGACTACGGCAAGCCGGTGATCGAGTAGCCCGCATGTGAGGCACTCAGATCTCCGCGTAGGGAAAGGGCGCGAGGTCAGGATCGAGCCACGCGCGCCGCGCCTCAACCGAAAACAGCCGCGGCCGTGACCAGTAAGCGAGCAGCCAGTTCGATGCGCCCAGTGGCGAGGTGAGCAGCGCGTTGCAGGTCTCAAACAGCGGGCGCGCGGGATGTTCGCGAAAGAATGCGCGGGCCGAACGCAGCGAGGCCATGGTGATCGTTTCGTGATAACCGCTGGTGTCCGTGTTTGCAACTCCGGTTGCCTCGTTGTAGGCGCGGATCATGCTTGGCATTTCGCGGAAGCAATCCACTTCGGCATGGAGCAGCCACAACGCCGATGCGAAGTGCGCTGCGTGCGTCCAGGAAGGCTTGGGTAGAGTGTGATCCACGAGGCCGCGCGCGATGGCGGCAATCTCGTCGTTAGAGGTGAATGGGGTGAAAGGGCGCATGTCAGTCTCCAATTGTGAATAGGCCGACAGGCAAGAAAAGCCCGCCGGGGGTGGCGGGGCTTGTGGTTTTGGATTTCGGCTAACGGAAAGCTATCTCAGATCGGCATCCCGGAAATCGCGCACGACAAGGCCACCCTGGAGGTGCTGGCCTTGTTGCTGCGTGAACATGGGAGAAGGCGAGATCATGATGCTGCGATTCTAGCGCATCGTGCGCTGACGGCTTTACATCTCCAGAAAATTCTTGATGAGCTGCTTGCCGTCATGGGTGAGCACACTTTCGGGATGGAACTGCACGCCTTCGACCGGATATTTGCGATGGCGGAGGCCCATGATGATGCCGTCCTCGGTGCGGGCGGTGATCTCTAGCTCGCGCGGCAGGCCATCTTCGGCGACGATCAGCGAGTGATAGCGAGTGCAGGTCATGGGGCTCGCGATGCCGGTGAAGAGCCTGCGGCCGTCGTGGATGACTTCGCTGGTCTTGCCGTGCATGAGCTTGGGTGCGCGCACCACGTTGCCGCCGAAGGCTGCGCCGATGGCCTGGTGGCCGAGACACACGCCCAAGGATCGGAACTTTGCCCGCGAAGTGTTGAATGAGCGGGATGCTGATGCCCGCCTCCTGCGGCGTGCAGGGGCCGGGCGACAGCAAAATGCGATCGGGATGGAGCGACTCGACTTCTTCCGGGGTGAGCTCATCGTTGCGGCGCACGGTCATCTCCGCGCCCAGCTCGCCCATGTACTGCACCAGGTTGTAGGTGAAGGAGTCGTAGTTGTCGAGAACGAAGACCATAAAAAGGGAGCGATAGGTTCGCTCCCTTTTAGTGTACCGGTCCCGATTACCCTGCGCGATCACGCAGGAATGGTGATGGTCTGTCCTGCCTGGATCTTGTTTGCGTCAGCGATGCCGTTGGCGGAGGCGATCTTCTGATACTTGTTGGCGTCTCCGTAGAAGTGCTTGCTGACCTTCGAGAGGTTGTCGCCGGACTGGATGGTGTAGGACTGGGTGGTGCCGGTGGTGGTGATCTCGTGATGGAGATCGGAGTAGGTGGGGTCGACCTTCTTGATTGCGTCCCAGACGCGATCGGCGACGACGGGTGACGGCACAGAGGCCTGGAGGAGCAATTTATCGCCGTCGAGGGCTACATTCCCCACGCTGGCTCCTTCCGCGCTGAAGCTCTGGATGGTGTCGATGACCGGGGCGTACTTCTGCTTGAGCTGATTGAGATCTGCCATGCAAGACTCCTTACTGTTTTCAGGTTTGAGGCGCGCACCTGCCCCTGGGGATGCCGGGACGATCGGGTGCGCGCCAGGTAGCTAAGCAAACTTGCTGAGAAAGCCCGAGGCGAGACCGGCGAGCCCACTGGGCTGCTGATTCACGCCGCCATTCTGCGCGAAGTGGGCAACCATCATGGGCAGAATCACCGCCGCCGCACCTTTGACCATGGTGGGCGAAAGTCCGGTGCGCTGCGCGATCGTGTCGATCACACCGGAGCCGAGTCCCTGCTGCGCCTGGTCGGGTGAGATGGGCTGATTTTCCTGGTTCGGCTGCTGCCAGGAGTTGACGTGGTCCCCCATGCCGTTCTGCTGGAAGTTCTGCAGGATGCCGGAGAGGCCGCCCGGATGCTGTTGCACGGCATTCATCAGCTCAGTTGCCACAGAGGCGTGATCCCCTGATGTTCCGCCGCCGACCATGGATTGGAGATTATCGAGTAAGCCCATATGTACTCCTCGCTGGTTACGTTTTTTGCCAGCCACTCCGTTTGAGGGAAGGGCAGTAGCAGTGCGCCCTCCACACTAATCCACTCGCAGTGAGAACGTCGCGCTAAGCGGCGGGAAACGTTAGTAATCAAGGTGATTTTGGCGGCCTGTATTACATTTGCTAAAATGTAAGGGAGGAAAGCGCAATGGAATCCGCACTCACCGTAAAAGGCCAAGCGACAATCCCCAAGGCGGTCCGCGAATATCTGCATCTCGGTCCGGGCGACCGGATCAAGTTCTTCCTGCATCCGGACGGCACTGTGGTGATCCTTCCCAAGCTGCCCGCATCTCGTTTGAAAGGCATTGTTCGGACGCGGCGGCGGGTTTCCCTCGATGAGATGGATGCCGCGATTGCTGAGGGCGCGAGTGCCGGCTACAAGCAGGCGAAGAAACGATGATCGGGCCTGAGATGATCGGGCTGGATACGAATATTCTTGTCCGCTATATCGCCCAGGACGACGCTGTTCAATCCGCGCTAGCTACCGAGATCATCGAAGACCGGCTGACGGAGGAGCATCCCGGCTTCATCAGCCTCGTCACCATGGTGGAGACGGTCTGGGTTCTGGATCGCAGCTATGGCTTGTCGACTGTTGAGATCGCAGCGGCCGTCGAACGCATCCTGCAAACAGATATCTTGTTCGTCCAGAACGAGCAGGAGGTGTTCACCGCAATGGTCGCACTCAAGGCGGGCACGGGCTCTTTCTCTGACGCTCTGATTGGCGCGCTGGGCACGCGGGCAGGATGCGCTGCAACCCTGACCTTTGACAAGAAGGCGGCTCGCTTGAAGGAATTTGAGCTAGTAACGGAATAGCCAGACTGCGCGGCAAGCGGCGCAAAGCGATTGATTTTAGCTGGTGCGTCCCCGCTCCACGGCGCGGAGGACGGCCTGGGCCTTGTTCAGGCACTCCTCGTATTCGCGCTCGGGCACGGAGTCGGCGACGATGCCGGCGCCGGCCTGGATGTAGCCGACGCCATCTTTACCAGCATGGAGCGGATGGCGATGCAGGAGTCGAGGTTGCCGGAGTAGTCCGCGTAGCAGACGCCGCCGCCGTAGATGCCGCGACGCGTGGGCTCCAACTCCTCGATGATCTCCATGGCGCGCACCTTCGGTGCACCGGAGAGGGTGCCGGCAGGGAAGCAGGAGCGGAGCGCGTCGACGGCAGAGAGCTCGGGGCGCAGCCGGCCTTCGATGGAGCTCACCAGGTGCATCACGTGCGAGTAGCGCTCGACGATCATCAGGTCGCGCACGCGGACGCTGCCATAGTCGCTGACCCGGCCGACATCGTTGCGGCCCAGGTCCACCAGCATGACGTGCTCGGAGAGTTCCTTCGCGTCGGCCCGCAGATCGGCGGCGCGGCGGTCGTCCTCTTCTTCATCCTGGCCGCGGGGACGGGTGCCGGCGATGGGCCGGTACTCGACCTGGCGCTGCTTGACCCGCACCAGCAGCTCCGGCGAGGAGCCGACGATGTAGATGGGCTTTGGCTTGGTCTCTGGCGCCAGCGTCGGCATCGACATTCAATTGCAGGAAGTACATGTAGGGCGACGGGTTCACGATGCGCAGGGCGCGATAGACGGCGAAAGGATCGTCGCCGGGATCGACTTCGAAGCGCTGCGAGATCACCGCCTGGAAGATGTCGCCGGCGGCGATGTACTCCCGCGTACGCTCGACGGCGCGCAGGTAGTCCGCTTTGCGCGTGCACTTCTTTACCGCAAGTTTGCTTGCGGTATGTTTGCGACCGCGTGACGCCGGCAGCGGCTTGGCAAGCCGGCGCTCCAGTGCGGCCAGCCGCCGGACCGCCGCTGCATACGCTGCCTTTGGCACCTGCGCGCGCACATCTGCGTTCACGATCAGCAGTAGCTCTTTCTTGACGTGATCGAAGGCGACGACTTCATGGAAGAAGGCCAAACAGGCGTCGGGAAGCTGGAGATCGTCCTTGGCGCGGGTGGGCAGGCGCTCGATGCGGCGCACTACATCGTAGGCGAAAAAGCCGATCGCGCCGGCGGTAAACGGCGGTAATCCAGCAACATGCGCCGGCTTGTGGCTGGCGAGCGCAGCCTTCAGCGTCTCGAATATGTCTCCCTGCGCGGTCGTCTGCCGCTTGCCCTGCCAGGTGGTGATCTGATCGCCACGAGCGACCAGCTTGGTGGCCGGCCTGACTCCCATGAAGGTGTAGCGGCCCAGCTTTTCGCCGCCCTCGACCGATTCCAGCAGGAATGACTCCGGCTCATCGGCAGCGAGGCGCAGAAAGGCGGAGACCGGCGTCTCCAGGTCGGCCACCAAGCGGCGGCAGACAGGAATCAGCGTGTGGGTGCGCGCCAGCTTCAAGAACTCAGCAAGCGCCGGAAACGGCGCTTCGGCATCAGGGGAGACACGGGCCATGGGGACATGATCATGGTACATGGGCCGCGTTGGCTCAACGTTCCCGCGGGCCGGGCGGCCTCAGAAAAGGAGGGTGCCACCGCCGTCACCTCACTCGGTTGTTGAGGTATCTGCGGGGAGCCTATACTCATGGGTTTGGCCGGCCGATGCTGATTTTCCATCCACGGGAGCTCTGTGTTGCACCCGAGACGGAAACAGGAGAGGCGGAAACCACCCATTCGTAGGATTTCCTGCGGCTCTCTGCCTGTTTCATGCTGGTTAGTTCGCAGAGGGCGGCGCAACGTTCCTGGAACACTGGAGACAATGGCAATGCAGACACTCACCCTCGAGCAGGAGATCAACCCCTGGGAAGCCCAGGCTGCTCGGTTCGATTTCGCGGCGCAAAAGCTGAACCTGGACGACGGACTCTGGAAGGTCCTGCGGTATCCAGCACGCGAGCTTATCGTGCACTTCCCGGTCAGCATGGACGACGGTTCCATCGAAGTATTCACCGGCTACCGCGTCCAACACTCCATCGCGCGCGGGCCGGCCAAGGGTGGTATCCGTTACTCGCCCGATGTCACGCTGGACGAAGTACGCGCACTGGCCAGCTGGATGACCTGGAAGTGCGCGGTGGTGAACATTCCCTTCGGCGGCGCCAAGGGTGGTGTGATCTGCGATCCGAAAAAAATGTCGATCGGCGAGCTGGAGCGGATGACGCGCCGCTACACGGCAGAGCTGATCGAGTTCATCGGCCCGGAGAAGGATGTTCCCGCGCCGGACATCAACACCAACGAGCAGGTGATGGCGTGGATCATGGACACCTACTCCATGCACATGCGCCAGACTGTCACTGCCGTAGTTACAGGAAAACCGCTGAACATCGGCGGGTCGCGCGGACGGCGCGAGGCCACGGGGCGGGGCATCGGCATCGTATGCGATGAGGCACTCAAGCATCTCCACATACAGCGCGACGGCTGCCGCGTCATCATCCAGGGCTTCGGCAATGTTGGATCCAACGCCGCGAAGCTGATGATGGATAAGGGCTACAAGATCGTCGGCATTGCCGAGTACGACGGCGGACTTTACAACACCAACGGGATCGACATCCATCAGCTCGTCGAGTACCGCCAGCGCAACGGCACCGTTCTCGGCTTCAAGGGGGCGGAGGCAGCGGACCCGCAGGAGCTGATCCTTGAAGAGTGCGAAATCTTCATTCCCGCGGCGACAGAGAATGTGCTGACCAGCCGCAATGTCGATCGTCTCAAAGCGAAGATCGTCTGCGAAGGCGCAAACGGCCCCACCACTGCTGTAGCGGACGAGATCCTCGCCGACAAGAAGATCTTTGTCATCCCCGACATCCTGGCGAATGCAGGCGGCGTGACTGCCTCGTACTTCGAGTGGGTGCAGGATCGGCAGGGCTACTTCTGGAAAGAAGCGGTGGTCAACGAGCAGCTCGAAAGCATCCTCGCGGAAGCCTTCGACGACGTGGTGCGCTACTCCGAGGCGCACGGCGTGAACAATCGCATCGCCGCCTACATGCTGGCCATCGATCGCGTCTCATTCACCATCAAGCAGCGCGGCATCTACGCCTGATCGCATCCGCGGCCAGGGAAGTGGGGGCGGCGAATGCCGCCTTCATCGTCGCTTAAGAAATCTATGACATGCGATTTTCTTGCTAGCGGCTGCTGCGCGCTTGCATACTATGCGGGTGATTCGACCTTGTTTTCTCGTCATTGACCATGAGTTTCCGGACAGCATCTCCACCCGGAAGCTGGTTCTGGAGACTGCCAAGTACAACGTAATTACCGCATACAGCGGCGCCGAAGCGGTGGAGACCCTCAAGCTCTATCCCAATGTCACCGGCATCGTGATGAACGAGGCGGTCACCGGCATGGATTGCGCCTCGCTTGTGAAAGAGCTTCGTGCCGTTCGTTCCGATGTGCTGCTGATCGTGACCTCAAGCCGCGGTGTCACAGACTGCGTGATGGCCGACCATCAACTGGATAACTTCGATCCTGCCTCGTTGCTGAAATTGCTTCGTCAACTCGCTCCCAATCCTCTGGAGCACTATCTTTCGGAATAGCGGAGAGCGCGCTCAGGCCATGCCGGCAACGCGTCTTCGGCTGCTGCAGCAATAGGCTTGCAGCGGTTTTGCGGCGATGGTTTCGGTTAAGGAGCGGTTTTCTTTTCGCTGAGATGCCCGCTACTGCCTTCCAAAACAGGGAAAAATGCGCATCCTGACCAGGCGCTGCGATAACGCATTGAAAATACAAGTCAGGCATAATGGCTGGAAAGGGCCTTCGGCAGCCTTGCCCCCGGCGCATCCGCATGAATCTGCCCAACTCCATCACGATGAGCCGCATCGCCGGCGTGCCGCTGCTCATCTGGATGCTCTCTGCGAGCTTTCCCTTTCGCGACGGCCGCGGCGAGCAGGAGCTGATCGCCTCCGGCATCTTCATCCTGCTGGCGATTACGGACGGCGTCGATGGCTACCTGGCGCGCAAGCGCGGCCAGATCACGACCATGGGGATGCTGCTCGATCCGCTGGCCGACAAGCTGATGATCTCGGCGGCATTCATTTCGCTGGTGGAGTTCACGCCCAGCATCATGAAGCCGTGGATTGCCGTGCTGGTGATCGGCCGGGAATTTCTGGTGAGCGGATTGCGCTCGATTGCGAGCGTTGAAGGCTTTACTATCCAAGCCAGCAACCTGGGCAAGCTGAAGACCATCGTGCAGATTGTCGCAGTGGTGGCGACGATTCTGGCGCATCGCTGGTACGAGTGGCAGTGGGGCTGGTATATCCTGCCCGTGCGCTGGACGGCCTACGCGTCCATCTATTTCATGGTGGTGGTATCGATCGTGTCGGCGGTGGACTACTTCCAGGCTTTCTGGCGGCAGATCGACCACTCCTCGTCAGACCGCAGGGCGAAGGTCATTTTGCGCCGCGACAAGAAGAATGCTGCGCCGGTGAACTGAAACGGCCAGTGTGGCCGGAAGTTCTCCATCCGCTCCTGCGCGTGTGCCAGCCAATCTGCTAATTTCTCTCCGGGAGAGAACGATGAGCATCCGCGACGAGATGTTGATGGAGTTTCAGGAAGAGCTGTCGTGCCACGAGAAAGATTCTGGATCGCGTGCCCGCTGACAAGCTGGCGTGGAGGCCACACGAGAAATCCATGTCGCTGGGCCAGTTGGCGATGCATATTGCCACGGTACCGGCTGGGATTGTGCGCATCACAACTCCGGATTTCTTCGATGTACTCAAGAGCAACTTCGCTCCGCCCCTTCCGAAGAGCACTGCCGAAATCCATGCGGCGCTCGAGCAGACCGCGCGCAGTGTGGAAGACGCGCTCAAAGAGACGAGCGACGAATCCGCGCGGGCGCCGTGGCACTTGATGCGCGGCGATCACGAACTCCAGACGACGCCCCGGTTCAAGATCTGGCGGTCGCTCATGTTGAACCACTGGTATCACCATCGCGGCCAGCTCACGGTCTATCTGCGACTGCTCGGCATTGCGGTTCCTGCGATCTACGGTCCCAGCGCCGACGAATCCCCGTTTGCGTGAAGCTCTGCCGGCCAGAAAAAAGACCCGCTACGTAGCGGGTCTTTTATCGTTAGGGAGTGCTATCGAACTGGAGGGAATGCTAAGCGGGAATGCCTGGCGCGATGGTGTGCGGGCGCGTCAGCCGGTGGACGAAGTGGTAGGGCGGCCAGGGTCCGGAGAGCTGCATCTGGCAGTCTTTCAACAGCTCGCGCGTGGTGGCGAACTTGTTTTGATACCGCTCCACGCACTTCGCTTCGATGAGGTGCGAGATGTCCAGCAAGCATCTTGCCGTTATCCATGGTGCGGCAGGTGATCTCTTCATCCTGGGGCGAGAAAAGGCGCTGCATCTGGACCGAGATGGCACGACCTTTGGTCTGGCGCTCGCGCTGACGGGCAGCAGTTTCCCGCAGGTTGGAGAGATATTCCTTGCCGACATTGTCCTTCGCGGAGACGGCGCGAAGCGGCTGCTGCAGGCAGCAGTCCTCGACCATGACCTTGAGATGCATCTCGGCTTTGCCGCGCAGGCGCTCCACGTGCGTCGCGTACTGGCGCTGATTGGAGCGGATGGAGCGGCGGAGCGCTTCATCATCGGCGAAGACGGTACCGAAGCGGAAGGGAAGTACGGTAGAGAGCTTGAAACAGTCGCCGACGACACGGGCATGGTCCCTGGCGGCTTGCTGATCGAAATTTTCTTGTGGATTGTGTTCCGAAACGATGACTGCGAGATCACTGGCTGGATAGAGGAAGATTTGATTCCCTGAGATGCCGGTTAGGGACTGCATTGGTACCGGTTTGCGGTGGCGGGCTAATTCAGGGAAGGCTAACTTTTCACTGATGCAGTAGGCGTACCACGCCATAGAGAATGTCACTCCATTGACGCTGGCAGAACATAGCCAGTTGATTGAACCGATTCACGAGCGGTAAGACGACTGCTCGTTCTGGCACGCCTACTAGGGCTGCACCGAACTTGGGCACATCCTAGACCTCGCATGACACCACTGGCAACTCGAAACCGATTCGCGTCGATGCGCATTCCCGAATGCGATACGACGACGAGTGGGTATGTCGTTGTAAACGTTACCAATGCCGTATCGCAAAGGCTTTCGTGCGCCGTCCTTGACCGGCAAAATATTTCTCTACGGTTGTGGATGTACCTGTCTACAGTAAAGACTCACGCCGCGTTGGGAGATCAGCGGAGGTCCTGGCGGCCTGTTCACACTCTCCATCGCCGGCGAAGGCGAATCAGCGGGCAGGCTGGACGGAGCCTGGTTCGCACGGCCTCAGGTCGCCAACAGAGTCACTGGATCTAACGCTAGCTTCTCTTCTTGCCTTGCCGTTTGCCACGGTAAGATCGATTTGCCCAGGAGGGCTGTTGGAGACAAGCACGCCGCCAGCTGCGCCCAAATCCCGGGCGCCCAAGATCGCGAACGACCGGCTCACACGGTGGATTGGTTGCGGGATCGCGTTTGCGCTCGCCTTTTTCGTTCTGTTCCTGACGATGCCCAGGTACTTGAACGTCTATGACGAATCTTTCATGCTTACAGGGGCGCTTCGCATCAACGTGGGTGAGCTACCCTACCGGGATTTTTACGCAATCTATGGCCCCGCCGAATATTACGCCCTTGCAGGCCTCTTCAAGCTCTTCGGTCCAAGTGTTTTGGCGGAACGGCTCTTCGACTTTACGGTAGAAGCGCTTATCGTGGCTGCGGCCTTCGCAATCGTCTACAGGTACAGCAATCGATGGATGGCTACGTTCTCGGCATTGATCGCCTTTCTGTGGCTTTTCGGCTTTCAAGGAGACCTAGGTTCCGCGACGATGCCGGTCGGTCTGCTGAATCTGGTGACTGCCGCGGTGCTCCTGCCACTGCTGATTCGCAGGGTATCGACCGCCCGAGTGATCCTAGCCGGCATATTGACCGGCCTTGCATTCCTGTTTCGTTTCGATGCCGGCATCGGCCTGCTTCTCGTAGAAATCTGCGTCCTCGCTTTTTCGTTTGGAATGCGGTCCGCGGAAGTGAGGAGCAGCAAAACTGATTTGGCGAAACCGTTGTTATGTTACTTATCGGGCTTTGCGCTCGTGGCTGTTCCTGCCGCCATCTGTTTTTTACGCCAGTCTTCCTTCTATCCGGTCCTGCTCGATGTAGTCATTCTCCAAGGCAAGTACTACCGGCACTACCGGAACCTGCCATTTCCCTCTTTCGAGTGGATGAAGCCTTACAAGATGGGAGTTTACCTACCCATCCTGGCTCTTTGTGGGTGCTTGTATAGCTTGTGGCTGGCGATCGTCCGCAGTCGAGCGGGCAGCTCAGAGCGAGGGGAATCGTCGCAACTTCGAACGCCCGAGGCATTTCTCATTTCCTTCGGTCTTCTCGCTGCTGCCATGTATCTCAAGGGGATCGTTCGGGTGAGCGTGTTTCACATGATGCTATCGATTCTGCCATCGACACTGATTGCGACTCTCCTGTTCCATCGAAGGAAAGATCTGTCCTCCCCATTTCGGATCTTCACAACGTTGCTCTTCCTGTCTTTCGGAGTGGTTTCGCTTGCGTCGGCTGCCCGAGGGGAGTTCAACGTGTATCGAACGTCAAAAAGCTTGTTGAGTTACCTGAATGGCGGTTTCCAAGCTGCAAGGTCGTCGGATGAACTCACTCTGAAGCCGTTTGCACTCGATGACTGGTGCAGGAAAAGAAATCCGGTTACCAGAGGCTACTGCTTTGTTTCAGATCCCGAAAGACTAGAGGCGATCTCATTTATTGCAAGTCATACTCGCCCCGATCAGAGGATTCTTGTCGGAGTACGCAATCACCAGAGGGTGTTCGCCAATGACAATCTGATCTACTTCGCGTCTGAGCGTCTGCCGGCCACCAAGTGGTCTGAGTATGACGCCGGAATGCAGAGCAATCATGAAGTCCAGGCGGACATGATCCAGGATCTGAATAGGACTGTTCCACCGTATGTCATTCTTGACGCTGAATTCGAGGATGTGCAGGAACCGAATGACAGCTCGAAAAATACCGGGGTGACCATCCTGGACGACTACATTCGCAGCAAATACACCTATCTCCGCTCCTTTGGATATTTGGAAGTATGGCGGCGTAAGTCATGAGCCGGCTGTTTCCGTCTGTGCACTTTCGTTGATGGTCAAGATGACTCGGGATGCGGGAATAACTAGGGATGCGGAAGACGAAAGAGTATGAGTCCGCTCAGAACAGTGACTGCGACCAATAGAAAAAGAATGGCGAAGAAGAGGCCCTTCAGCAATCCGGCGAGACTTCGGAATGAGTTGGCAAGCTCTTGCTGCTCGCGACGGCTGGCTTCGATGCTAGTGACCAGGCGGTCCAGTTGCTCCTGGTTCTGTTTAAGGCCGTGCTCGATCTGTTCGCCCTGACTCTCCACCCGGGAGCGCAATCCGCGGCTTTCCAACTGCATCTCGCCGAAGTGCCGGTTCAAGGAAGAGAAATCTTGCCGCGCGGCCGGCTCGGAAACAGCGATGCCAGTGAGCACAGGCAAGAGTTTGGCCGCGTAAGGGCAGCAAGGACCGGAGCTGGGACAGCGAGCGGAGATTGGGCAAGGCGGCGATCCTTCAAGGAGCAGAGTGCGATGCGCGGAGTGGGGAATAGCCGGCAAAGGAAGGCTATCATCCCGGGTTTGGCCTTCCTGATGGGCTTTCCGAGTTGGCTTTTCCGGGGCGGAGTTTCGGCGATTTACCCCAGGGCCGGCTAGCCATCGACCAGGTCGAGCATCGCCGGGTCGTAGCGCTCCCCGGCGGCGGCGTCCCGCGGCACAGCCTTTTCAATACGGGCAATCTCGCTCTCCGAAAGTTGCAGGTCCGCGGCCCGGGCATTCTCGATCAGCCGGTCCTGGCTGCTGGTGCCAGGAATCGGGATCACGTCCGGCCGGTTCAGCAGCCAGGCAAGTGCCAACTGCGCCGGCGTGCAGCCTTTGTCGCGCGCCAACTCCTGCACACGATCGGCAACGGCGACGTTCCTCGCGAAATTTTCACCCTGGAAGCGCGGATTGTTGCGGCGCCAGTCATCCGGCGCGAGGTCTTCGAGCTTCCGGATGCGTCCGGCGAGAAACCCGCGACCCAGGGGGCTGTATGCAACCATGGCGATGCCAAGTTCGCGAAGCACCGGAAGCAGCCTCTGCTCCGGCTCGCGTGACCACAGCGAGTACTCGGTCTGTACTGCGGCGATGGGATGGACTGTGTACGCGCGACGGACGGTCTCGGGCGAAGCTTCGGAGAGGCCGAGATGGCGCACTTTGCCGAGTTGTACCAGCTCTGCCATCGCGCCGACGGTCTCCTCAATTGGAATCCTGGGGTCCACGCGGTGCAGATAGTAGAGGTCGATGGTATCGACACCGAGGCGTTCGAGCGATGTGTCGCAGGCGCGGCGGACGTAGTCAGGGCTGCCGTTGGGAATGCGTTCCACTCCGGGTCGAGAGGTGCCGACGAAGCCGAACTTGGTGGCGAGTACAGCATCTGCTCGCCGGCCGCGGAGCGCCTTTCCCACCTGCCGCTCCGATACGCCGTAGATATCCGCCGTATCAAGCAAGGTGATGCCTAAATCCAACGCGCGGTGAATCAGTGCAATGGCGTCATCGTCGTCGTGCGCGCTGCTGGTGTACACGTCGGCGATCCCAATGCTCATGCATCCGAGGCCAATCGCCGAAACCGCCGGTCCGGAACGTCCGAGTCTGCGCTGCTCCATACTTTTCGTTATAGCGCAGTCGAATACAGGAAAGGAGTGCGGCAGGGCGAAAGGCGCATCTCTGGGCTGCTCAAACGGTCTTGGCGAGTTGCGCTGCCTGCTGCTGCAGCGCATGAATCACGACGCGGCGCATGTCCGCCTCGGGCGCGGGCTTGCCGGTCCATATCTCGAACTGCTGCGCTCCCTGATGCACGAACATCTCCAGACCGGGGATAACCGCGATCCCCTTCTCATGCGCCATGCGCAGCAGCGGAGTCTGGATGGGGTTGTAGACCATGTCGAAGACCAGGCGGGCGCGCAGCTCTTCGGGTTCGAGCAGCGACTCCACTTTGCTGCCGTGCATGCCGGCAGGGGTAGCATTCAGCACCACGTCGAAGTCGGTCTTCGTCAGTTGCTCGCGCTTGAAGACCTTCGCCTTCGCCTGCGCGGCTAACTCCTTCGCGCTCTCCGGGGTGCGATTGAGGATGTGGACCTCCGCGCCCTTCTCCTTCAGGCCGAAAACTGCCGCGCGCGCGGCGCCGCCGGCGCCGAGCACCAGTACGCGCGCGCCTTTCAGCGAGAGCCGCCGCTCCAGCGGTCCGATCACGGCGCTGACGTCGGTGTTGAATCCGAAGAGGCGGCCTTCCGGCCCGCGCACGATGGTATTGCAGGCGCCGATGCGGGTGGAGAGCTCGTCCATGCGGGCCAGCGAAGGCAGAATCTCCTGCTTCAGCGGCATGGTGACGGCGAGTCCGGCGAGCGGAATACGCTCCACCAGGGTCAGCAGATCGGAGATCTTTCCGGTTTCTAGCGGCAGAAAGACGGCGTTGATTCGCTCACGGCGAAAGGCCGTGTTCAGCATTAAGGGCGAGAGTGAGTGCGCGATGGGATGACCGGCAACGCCGTAGATGCGCGTGGCGGCATCGATCTCTTCGAAGCGATAGAGCGAGCGCAGCGTGTCGACAGTCATCTGCCCGGACGCGGTCTCTTCGCCTGCGGCCATGGAGGCGAAGGTGAAGGCGCTGCCCGCACGCGCGCTGAGCAGGCGGCTCACGACGCCGGGCTGGCCCATGGCCATGGCGATCATGTTGGTGACATCGCCATACTGCTGCAGCAGCTCGAGCACGGCGAGGTTGTCGGCGAGAGAGCGCGCGGTCGACACAATCTTGTAGAACTCGGGATCGAAGCGCTGCATGCGCTCAAACGCCTTCTGCAGGCTGCGAGTGTGGGAGAAGTCGTGATAGCTGAGGATGAGCGCTGCGCCGCTGGCGCGTAACCTCTTCCAATCCGCGGGGCGCATGGTCTCGGCCGACTCGATCTCGACATCGATGAGCTGGCAGCCGGCCTTCGCCGCGCCTTCGAGTATCTCTGCCTGCTCGAACAACTCACCCACGAAGTTGCCGCCGCCCTCAGTGCGCCGGCATGTGGCAATCACGGTGACGTGGCGATTGCTCGCGGTGAAGGACTTGAGCTTAGGCAGGATCGCCTGCGGCTTGTTCAGCGTGTCGAGCCGCAATTCAATAAAGGGATTGTTATGGGAGACGTCTTCGGCGCGGCTGAGCATTTCACCGGCAGTTGTGCCGGTTACGGAGACGCAGATCTTGCTCATTCGCGCGCGGAGCTGGTGGGCGGCGATCGCTGGAGTGGTGGAGGTCATGCCAAAGTCATGCCTGAACTGCGAAATGGTAACCAGCCCTGCACTTGGTTGCAAGCACTTGTCTGCATTTAACCTTCTCTTTAGAGGATGAATCCCGGAATGAAAGCAGCAGCTGCAGTACGTTCCAGCCACGCATGGAGCCTGGAGAAGGCCGCCGAAGTTACCCCGGAAGCCCTGGAGAGCTGGGTCGCGGCCCGGCTGGAGGCTCACAAAGGCAGCCTGGACCGGCTGCTGCAGGCCAAGAAGCGCACGCTCGAGTCCACCTGGCGGCCCTATGACGACGCGGTTGCCGCGCTGAGCCAGAGCGGTTCGGAGTGCGGCCTGCTGGACAGCGTGCACCCCAGCAAGCCGGTGCGCGACAAAGCCCAGCAACTGGCGCAGCGCGTGGCCGAGGCGGCGACGGCGCTCTCCTTGAATCAGGAGGTCTATCGGGCGCTGGCCGCCGTGGACGCCAGCAAGGCAGACGACGCTACGCGGCACTATGTGGAGCGGACGCTGCTGCAATACCGGTTGGCCGGCGTGGACAAGGACGAGCCCACACGCGCCAAGCTGCGCGAGCTGCAAGACAAGGCGACGCTGCTCGGCTTGACCATCGGGCGCAATGTGCAGGAGGGCACGCAGACGGTGGTGGTCGTCGACCTGAGCGAGCTCGACGGGCTGCCCGAGGACTTCCGCAAGCACCATCCGGCGGACGAGACGGGCAAAGTAGTCCTGACGACTGACTATCCGGACTACTTGCCGGTGATGACCTTCGCCGCCAGCGATGCGCTGCGGCGGCGCATGTTTCTGGCCTACAACACGCGCGCTTTTCCGGCGAATCGTGAGCTGCTGCTCGATCTCTTCCGCACCCGGCATGCGATTGCGAAGCTGCTGGGCTTTGCCACTTGGGCGGACTTCGCCACGGCGGACCAGATGATCGGCTCGGCGGCCAATATGAAGCGGTTTCTGGAGCAGCTAGAAGAAGCGACTCGCACCGGGGCACAGCGCGAGTACGGCATCGTTCTCAATTTCGCGCAGAGCCAGCGGCCGGAGCTTCGGATGATCGATGCGGCGAGCCGCGGCTATTGGGTGGAGCAGTACCGGCGACAGGAATTCGCCTTTGACTCGCAGGCGGTGCGGCCGTATTTCCCCTACAAGCAGGTGGAGGCCGGGGTGCTCGCGACCGCTTCGCGGCTGTTCAAGGTGGAGTTTCGCCCGGCGCCGGACGCGGAGGTTTGGCATCCGTCGGTGTCGGCGTGGGATGTCTTCGATGGTGCAAAGCAGGTGGGGCGCTTCTATCTCGATATGCACCCGCGCGAGGGGAAGGACAAGTGGTTCAGCGCGGCGCCGCTGGTACCGGGCATTGCGGGACGGCAGATTCCCGAGGCCGCGCTTATATGTAATTTCCCGGGTGGCGACGATAAGGGTGAAGGGCCAAATGGCGATCCCGGGCTGATGCAACATTCGGATGTTGTCACGTATTTCCATGAGTTCGGCCATCTGATGCATGCCATCCTGGGCGGCCAACAGGAGTGGGCGGGCATTAGCGGTATCGCGACGGAGGGCGATTTTGTCGAAGTGCCGTCGCAGATGCTGGAGGAATTCTTCCGCGACGCGAAGCTGCTGCAGAGCTTCGCACGCCACTACCAGACAGGCGAGCCGATTCCCACGGAACTGGTGGCCACCATGAATCAGGCAGGCGCCTTTGGCCGTGCCGATTGGGTGCGGACGCAGCTCTTCTACACCAACTACTCGCTCGATGTGCACGACCGCGACCCAGATGCGCCGGGTGCAGAGCTCGATTTAGACGCGCTGCTGCGGGCAGATTATGAGCGCTTCCTGCCGTATCTCTGGATCGACGGGAATCACATGTATGCCAGCTTCACGCATCTCTGCGGCTACTCGTCGAACTACTACACCTATCTCTACGACAAAGTGATCGCGATCGATTTCTTTAACCAGTTCAATCGGGCTGCGCTGTTGGAGGATCCGGCAATCCTGCGCTACCGGGAGACGGTGCTGGATCGCGGCGGATCGGCTCCCGGACGGGCGATGGTGCAGGGATTTCTGGGCCGCGACGAGAGCATGGAGGCCTTCGAGGAGTGGATCGGGGAGGCTCTGGCGGCGGTTTAGAGGGTCTAAATTGTGCGCGGAAAGCGCCGTTTAGAGACGCCTTGGTGCGCGATCGGAGGCGAGTGACCGCGTGAGTGATGGCGCTGCGTCGTATTCACGAGCCTTTGGAATTCCAGGCTCCTTTGTCGGCGTGCCGGGAGGACGCGAAGAATGAACGGCAAGTGTTCCAGGCTAATGCTGTTCTTTCTTCTCGTCCTTATCTTCGCTGCGTCGAAAGTGCGGGCGCAGGGGCCGCCTTATCAAACCGACGATCCGGTACCGGTCGATCTGCATCACTATGAGTTCTATGTTTTCGGCAGTGTGGACGGCACACCGGTCGAAACCGACGCGACGGGCCCGGGTTTTGAGTTCAACTGGGGCGCCATTCCCCGAGTGCAACTCCACGCCATTCTGCCCCTGGGTGTGATCGCGCCATCGAACAATCCTGTCTATCTGCCCGGCGGGACAGGGCCCAGTGCGTTTGGTCTCACGGACATGGAACTGGGCGTGAAACTGGCCATCATTAAAGAAACCAAGCACTTTCCGCAGATAGGCACCTTCACCATGTTCGAAATGCCGACGGGAAATTATGACAAAGGACTCGGTGTGGGAAAGGTCTGGTACAAACTCCCCGTCTGGCTGCAAAAGAATTATGGCCGCTGGCTCTTCGATGGAGGCGTCGGCTACCAGGTAGTACCGCAGACGAATTATCGCGATTTCCCCTATACCGGATGGCTGGTAAAACGCGAGCTCAACGAGAGGCTGGAGCTGGGCGCCGAAGTCTTTGCCCATGGACGCGAAGGCTATGCCGCAGCGCAGACTGAGCGCTCGACGATGATCGACGTGGGCGGCTACTACCACTTCAAGCATCACCCCGGCGAGCAGTTCTTGTTTTGTTACGGCCACTCTATTGCGGGCCAGACGGAAAACTACGCGTATGTCGGCATGTACTGGACCTGGGGAAAAGACGACAAGAAACCGGGCAATGCATGGATGCGCGGGCCGATGAACCTCATGGGATCTCAATGATTCGGCTCTGTTCCTGAGGACGTACTCAACGGTCGAAAACTGGGCAACAAAACGCCGTTTCGAAACGCTTTGGCGGGCGATTGGAGATGGCTTCGGTGCCCTCCGTGGGATTTCATTGAAAAAAGATTCTTGACATTCTCTACTCTGCAGCGCAGAGTGGTCTGGATAGATGCTCTGCGTTGCAGAGTACTCTTCGTGGAGGTTGTCATGAGTTCAGCCGAGGTTTTTCGCAGTGAGCGAGCCAGGGGAGCCAGCATTGGAGCCACCATCGTGGGTGGATTTGGGGCGGTGTGGCTGGCGATGGGAATGTCCGCAGCGGGTATTCCCGAGCGAGTTGCCATTGCGCTGGTGCTTCCGGTCTTCGTGCTGATTGCCTGTCTTGCCTCGGCGGTACGCCGCCGGCTGCCGAAGTTCGCGGGACCGGAGAGTCCTGAAAAGAAGCAGATGATGCGGGCCTTCGTCGTAGTGAACGTGGTGCAGTGGGTGGCCATCTTCGGGACGGTGAATCTGCTACGCAACTTCCAATTGGAGGGATGGATCGTTTCGGCGATCGTGCTGATCGTGGGAGCGCATTTCCTTCCACTGGCCCGCATCTTTGGGGCGCGCCAGCATGTGGTCACGGGTGCGGCCCTGATGCTGTGCGCGGCTGTGGCGCTTGTGCTGCCGGCGTCGATGCGCGATGCGGTTGAGTGCGTGTCCGCCGGCCTCATCCTGTGGGCGAGCGCGGCGGCCGCGCTCTATACGGCCTTCCGCATGGCGCCTTCGTCGCGGCTGGCGGCGCAAGCCGGGCTGCAGGGATAAGCAGGCAGAAGATGGAAGCCATCGCGACAGACGCACAGGGAGAACCGGCAGGCGCAGCGGCGGCCGTCCGCACGGATGATCTGTGGACGCTGGCCGCGTTCGGGGGATTGGCCTACATGATCTCCAACGTGTTGCACGAGGGACTGGGACATGGCGGCGTGGCCTGGCTCTCGGGCGCGCACCAGATCACCGTGACTTCGACCTACATGGAGGCCGGGATCGACGACCGCTGGATAGAAGCTGCGGGCACGCTGGTGAATTTGGTGTTTGGAGCGCTAGGCCTCGTGGTGCTGCAGGCGATCCGACGCCTCAGCGTGCCGTCGCGGCTCTTCCTGTGGTCGATCACTGCATTCAACCTGCTGTTGGGGACGGGCTATTTCCTTTTCTCCGGCGTCGGTGGCATTGGCGATTGGGCGGTGTGGATGAAGGGGCTTTCGCCGATGTGGGTGTGTCGGGTGGGTTTCGCTTTGCTGGGTGCGGCGAGTTATGCCGCTGCCGCATGGCTGCTGGCCCGCGAACTGGTGGGAATTGTTGGAGCGTATGCGAGCGAGGGACGGATGCGCCGCATGACGTTCATCATGTATCTCGCAGGTGGGCTGACCGCGTGCCTTGCCGGGGTGCGGAACCCGATGGGGTGGAAGCTGGTGTTGATCTCGGCCGCTGCGTCGTCGTTTGGGGGCGCTTCCGGGCTGATGTGGATTCCCAGCATCGCGGCAAGGGCGGCGCGCGGGATGTCGGACAAAAGCGTCGCCGCACCAGCGCCGCGGATGCCGCTGCTTTGGATCGCCGCAGTTTTGCTACTGATTGGCTACGTGTGGATTTTGGGCCCGGGTGTGACATTCCACGTGCCAGGGAGGGGTTGAGGGAAGAACCAATGGAGACCTACAGACAAGGCTGGATGGCGGCGGGCGACGTCGAGTATCGCATCCGGGCCTGGATTATCGCGGGGCTTTTCTTTGCGGCCTTTCAGTTGTACCTGTGGGATCATGTCCCGGCGGCCGCGAGATTGGCCGCATGGCTGACGCGCTCTGGCGGCAATGCGCACGGGATGGAGACCTTGATCTACGCCTTCGGCGCGGCGGCGGCGCTGGCGGCCGCGGCATTACGCACGTGGGCAGCGGCGTATATCCGCAGCAGTGTGGTGCACGATGGGCGTATGCACGACTCCCGGCTGGTTGCCGATGGACCGTATCGGCATCTGCGCAATCCGCTGTATCTGGGCACGATTCTGATGGCCTTCGGTGTGGGCCTCGCGGCCAGCCGCAGCGGCTTTGTGGTGCTGGTGCTGGCGGTCACGTTCTTTCAATACCGTTTGACCCTGCGCGAAGAGGGCGCGCTGCTGGCCGCGCAGGGCGAAGGCTATCGCCGCTACCTTGCTGCGGTGCCGCGCATGATTCCAAGCCTGCGGCCGCGCGTGCCTGCGAGCGGAATGCGGCCGCGGTGGGGACAGGCCATTCGCGGAGAGCTGTTCATGTGGGGCTTTGCCCTTACGTTTGCGCTGTACGCGGCAACCGGGAGCACGCGCCTGCTGATGTATGGCTGCATTGTGGCCACCGCCATGGTGTTGCTGCTGGGGCGATGGATCGCGCGAGACGCGGCGAAACCAGTAGCGCAATGATTGTGGAGTGAAGAAGGAGCCGGCGATGGATGTGGATGGAAGCGCAGTGGGCGGAAGTGCGATGAACGAGCGGGAGATCGGCGAGCGCATCGCTCTGATTGAGTCGATGATGCGCGAGGGCCGCAGGCGCACCGAGTACTGGGGCTGGAACTTTCTGCTTTGGGGTGTTGCGTATCTCATCGCGATAGGGTGGTCGAACTTTCTTCCTGCGGGCAGGGCATTGGCATGGCCAGTCACTATGATCCTCGCGGTTGTGCTCACCATTGTGATTGCCCGCAGACGCATGCGGCGCGAGCCGAAGACAGAGCGCAGCCGGGCGCTGGGAATGATCTGGATGGCGATGGGCTGGGGCATCTTCGTCTTCGCCTTTCCAGTGGAATACAGCGGACACTTTGAGGCGCATGCGTTCATGGCGGCCATCGAGACGATGCTGGGTATCGCGCATGTAGCTTCCGGAAGCATGCTGCGCTGGAGCACGCAGATTGTCGTGGGCGCGCTGTGGTGGGTCGCCGCGATTGCGACCTGCTTCGTTCCTTCCGGCAATGACGTCGCCTTCATCTTTCTGGCGGCCGTGCTGGTGTGCAACATCGGCTTTGGCACATACCTGATGATCCGGGAGAGCCGGGACAAGGCGCTGGCGCGGGCGGGAGCGGTGCAGCATGCCTGAGTTGCCCAACCATTTGCCAGATCTGGACCCTGTGGTTCACGGGAAGATGCGTCTGGCACTGCTGTCGCTGCTCTCCGGGGTGGACGAGGCGGAGTTTACCTGGCTGCGGGAGAAGACCGGCTCGACCGATGGGAACCTGGGCGCGCACCTGCTGAAGCTGGAGGACGCGGGCTATGTGGCGATGGAGAAGAAGTTTGTCGCGCGCAAGCCGGTCACGCTCTATCGCATGACGGCCACCGGGCGTGCCGCGCTGGAGCGATATATCGCGTCGCTGAAGGAGCTGCTGGGGAAGGAGCTGCTGGGAACGGCTCTATAGCATTTTCACTTGTACTGAGTACGGCTAAGCTCCGCGTGTAGTGGGCGCTTTGGTATAGACCCACAATGGAACTGCCTTAGCGGGCTGAGAGCTTTTCCGCAGGAAATCCACTGCAACCATTTGCCGCTCGCAACACTCTCATTAAGTAAGCACAGAGGCTACTTCCAGCAGTTGATGTCCATCCACGTAGTGTCAACCCCTTTGTCGAGGGCGACGCCCTCACTCCGCAGCTAATTCTGAAATTCCTCTCAGCCTCTTCAGCGGGCCCGCCGGAAAGCGGGCCCTTTCGCTCTTCTGGGCGGTTCATGGCTGAACGGCTTTGCGCTGATTTTGAAGGTCGGGGTATAGCAGATCCTTCACTCCCTTTGATCGCGTTCGGGATGACAATGTGAGGGATGATCTGGCCTCCTGCCGCTCCCGGTAAAATCAAGCTGCATGGCGCGGAATGTGTCAAAGATCGAGAAGCCCAAGAGGATCGAGAATCCCAAGAGCGTTGCGGCGGTAGATGATTTGCTGGCCGGCGTCGGGCTGACCCATGGCCGGCGGCTGATCCGGCGCGATAATCCGCGGTACCGCCGCCAGGAGCCGGACGAGCTGGTGGAAACGCCGCCTACGGAGCTGGCCGTACACCGCGACGGCGCGGTGGAGGTGCTGATGGCGCCGCGCTGGCAGAAGGCGCACGTTCCGCATGGCTTCAGCACGCGGCGCGGCGGGGTTTCGACGGCTTACTGCCGCGATGAGAGCCCGGCGGGCGAGATGAGGCCGGGTGAGATGAATCTGGGTCTTACAGGAGCCGATGAGGCCGGTAACGTGCTCGAAAATCGCAGGCTGCTGCTGGCGGCCGCCGGGGCGGCGGGCCGGACGCTCATCACGCTCAAGCAGATTCACTCCGGGCTGACGCGGCGGGTGACCCGGGCGGATGCGGACAGCAGCCTGCGGGCCGACGGGCTGATGACGGACGACCCGGGGGTGATGCTGGGCATCCAGACGGCCGATTGCGTGCCGGTTCTGGTGCGAGATCCGCGGACACATGCTGTTGCCGCCTTCCACGCCGGGTGGCGAGGGACGCTGAAGCGGATCGTCGAGGGGGGTATCGGGAAGATGCGGCTGGAGTTCGGCAGCCGTCCCGAGGAGCTGGAAGCGGCGATTGGCCCGGCGATCGGGGCGTGTTGCTATGCGGTTGGCGAAGAGGTGCGCAGCGAATTCCTGTCGCAGTTCAGCTATGCGCCGGAGCTGTTCTCAGAGATTTACGATTCGGACCCGGTGAAAGAAAAGTATCCGCTGCTGTTCCTTACCGCGCGGGCGCCGGGACATAGCAATATCGGCCCTAACCTGCATCTGAACCTGATCGAGGCGAACCGTCGGCAATTGCTGGATGCTGGGCTGCGGGCGGAGTCGATTGCGACGGCCTACCGCTGCACGAACTGCGAGCCGGAGACGTTCTTTTCGTACCGCGCCGAGCATGGATTCTGCGGGCGGATGATGAGCGTCATTGGTGCTGGCCGCACGGGCGGACGCGTCTACGGCGCGAGTTGATGGGTTCGCTCCCGAAGGTCGCTCAGATTTGGCTTTGTAAGCATGCAGCGGACTGCGAGACCCTTCGCTGCGCTGATGCCCTGGAAATCACCCACCCTGTCTGGGCCAGTGCAGGGCATCCGATTTGTTGACGCCGCGACTCTAATTCTCTGGTCTCATCCGCCTGTTTCCTGAGCCACGCTCCCTGACCGGTCATTCGCGGCTTTGGGATTGACCAGGTCGCGCAACTCTTTGCTGGGCTTGAAGTAGGGGACGCGCTTGGCGGGGACTTCGACCTTATCGCCGGTCTTGGGGTTGCGGCCGGTGCGCGGCTTGCGCTGGCGGATGCGGAAGCTGCCAAAGCCGCGGATCTCGATCTTGTCGCCGGCCTGCAATGCCTGAATCACGGCATCGAAGACCGTGTCGACGACGACCTCGCCGTCCCGGCGGGTCAAATCTCCAATTTGGGTCACTTCTTCTACGAGATCGGCTTTGGTCATCTTGCGGCGGCTCCGGACGAAAGATCCTGCAAACTCAATGATAGATGCGGGATAGCGGCTTCCGAGCACAAAAATCGAACCGCGGTGATTTGCCGGGTCAGTTCGGGCGATTGCTGTTGATTACTTGTGACACACCGCCGTAACCCAAGGCCGGCCGGGAATCCTTTCCTGGAATATGATGGGAAACGTAACCGGAGGGCCAGGCGATTTTGGATCATCCCCGCTACACCATCGTGATTCCCGCGTACAACGAGACAGCCCGCATCGAACGGGCTCTGGTTTCGGTGAGCGGCTGCATCCGGAAGCGGGGGTGGGATGCCGAGGTCCTGGTGGTGGACGACGGCTCGACCGACAATACCGCCGCTCTGGTCGAGGGCTGGGCGCGGCGGCATCCCGAGGTACGGCTGATCCGCAACGAGCGCAATCGCGGCAAGGGGTACAGCGTGCGCAGTGGCATGTTGCGGGCCGCAGGCGAGATTGTGATGTTCACGGATGCGGATCTTTCGTCTCCGATAGAAGAGGCGGAGCGGCTTTTTGCGGCGATCGCCGAGGGCGCCGATGTGGCCATTGGATCGCGCTGGCTGACGGGGAAGCGCATCGTGCATAAACAGCCGCTCTACCGGCGGGTGTTCGGGCGCTGCTTCAACGCACTGACCCGCACCATCATGCGGCTGCCCTTCGCCGATACACAGTGCGGCTTCAAGGCCTTCCGGCGCGAAGCGGCGCATCAGGTCTTTGGTTTGCAGCGCATTGAGCGCTGGGGCTTCGATCCGGAGATATTGTTTATCGCCATCCAGCGCAGATTGCACGTGGCCGAAGTGCCGGTGACCTGGGGGCACGATGAACGTAGCCGTATCAGTTACTTACGCGATGGCATGCAGATGTTGATAGAGCTGGTCTACGTTCGCTGGAGCGCTTTGCGGGGACAGTACCGGCGCGAACCGGTGGAGTTCATTCGTGAGCCGGCCATGACGGATCAGCGCAAGTCGGCGGGGCACACTGCTCTTTAGGGTGGATCAACTGGCTGAGCGGCCCTTCGCGCGGATACGCGGAGTCACAGAGGTTCCAGACGCAAGACGGCCCGCCGTGAGTGCACGGCGGGCCATCTTTTTTGCGCAACGGATCAGGACGCGATGGACTGTGGCGCCTTGTAGGGAAGAACCGCCGCGATGGGGCGTTGGATGCGGGGGCTGATGCGCACCGTCCGGTCTTCCACCTGTTCCAGGAAGTAGGTTTCGCTACAGACTCCACAGAGCCAGAAGTGTTCCATGCGACGCGCCGTCCGCTCGCTGTTTCCTGCTGCGGAGCGGGTGACGTCGAATACATAGACTCTGCCCTCCCGGAGATAGTGGAGCGGCTTGCAACATTGTGGATTCGCGCAGTGGTTTACCATTGGGGGGTCCCTCGCCGGAAGCTACGGCATGCGCCGTCTTCCGCGGTTTTCGTTGTTCCTGCTGCGTATCGCGTTACGCGCGTAGACAGAGGGCGCGCGGGATGATTTTTCAAGCCGTGCGATACATGATTAGGATGCTCCCAAATCGGCGCAGTTGTCTCGGGAAATCGTAGACAACCTTGCAGTAAACGAGTGCAATCGGGAATGCAAGCGCAGTGCATTCTGTTTCGGTGCTTTTGCAGCCGCAGCCTAAGCTGTGCGAGGATCACGGGTTGCCCTCTTCCCGATATGCCTTTCCTGCGAAGCACATTCATTGCACTGTCACGAAATACTTCCGTTCGCCGCTTCTCTGAAGCGTCCACCATGGGCCGTCGGCTCTCCTCACGGTTTGTTGCCGGGATGCATACGGACGATGCTTTGCGAGCAGCGGCCGCTTTGAACAGCCAGGGGATTTCGGTCACGCTGGACAGCCTGGGCGAGAACGTGCATTCGCCCGAGGAGGCGCATCGTTCCGCTGCGATTTACCACCAGCTGCTGGATGCGATTCACCAACAGCACCTGGATGCGAATGTCAGCGTGAAGCTGACGCAGATGGGCATGGACCTGGATCCGGAACTGGCGGAGCAGATTGTTCGGGACATGACAGACCATGCGCGGACGACGGGCAGTTTTGTACGCGTGGACATGGAAGGCAGCGAGTATACGCAGGCGACGATCGACATGGTGCGCCGCATCCACGCCGAGCCGGGAAACGAGGGACACGTCGGCATCGTGATCCAGGCGTATCTCTATCGTAGCCAGGCGGATATCGGGCTGCTGCTGAAGGACGGCATCCGCATCCGGCTGTGCAAGGGTGCGTACCAGGAGCCGGCGGACAAGGCGTTTCCCGCGAAGGCCCAGGTGGATGAGAACTTCGTCCGGCTGGCGGAGATCCTAGTGGACAGCGGGATCTTTCACGGCATTGCGACGCATGACGAAAAGATGGTGGAGGCGACCCGTGCCTTTGTCCGCAAGCAGGGCATCCCGCCATCGGCCTTCGAGTTCCAGATGCTGTATGGAGTGCGCCGCGATCTGCAGCGCGCGCTGGTGGAAGCGGGCTATCGGGTACGGGTGTATGTGCCGTTCGGTACGGAATGGTATCCGTACTTCATGCGGCGGCTAGCGGAGCGGCCGGCGAATGTGATCTTCCTGGCGAAGAACATGCTGAAGAGCTGAGTGGTCAGGCAGGGGCCTGTTGCGTGGCGAAGGGCCGCTATCCCGAGCGGAGATCCGATGGAAGTTCAGGACATGGAAGTTCAGGACGACGAGCTTAGGAAGTTTGAGGCGGAGGGCGCCGCGCCGTTACCGGTCGCGGACGATCAGGGTTATGTCGAGCATGATGGAGCGCGGATCTGGTACAGCACTTACGGTGCGGGCTCCGCGGTAATCCTGCTGCATGGCGGACTAGGCCACAGTGGGAACTGGGGTTACCAGGTTCCGGCCCTCATCCGGTGTGGCTATCGTGCCGTTCTGATCGACAGCCGTGGCCACGGCCGGAGTACGCGCGACGAGCGGCCGTACTCCTATGAGTTGATGGCGTCCGATGTTTTGGCCGTGATGGACGCGCTGCGATTGGCAACGACAACCGTGGTGGGCTGGAGTGACGGCGCGTGCACGGCTTTGATCCTCGCTGCGACCTATCCTGCTCGTATTGCAGGTGTGTTCTTCTTTGCCTGCAATATGGATCCGAGCGGCGTCAAGCCATTTGAGTCAAGTCCGACTCTGGAGCGGTGTTTTACCCGACATAGGAAGGACTATGCCGAACTCTCGGCAACGCCGGAGAACTTCAACGACTTCGTCGAAGACGTCGGCCTGATGCAGCGAACACAGCCCAACTACTCAGCGCACGATTTGGCGAAGATTCGCGTGCCGGTCGCGATCGTACATAGCGAGCATGATGAATTCATCCGGCGCGAGCATGCCGAATATCTTGGACGAAGCATTCCGAGCGCGGAATTCGTCGCCTTGAATGGCGTAAGTCATTTCGCCCCCCTGCAGAGGCCGGAGCGGTTCAATGGGGCAATGCTGGCATTTATCGCGAAGGTTCAACCGTAAGAAGCGACAGCCCTCGCTTTTACCGCGATGTCCCTACGGGACGTTGTACTCTTCTGCTTCCATCGCGGGCGGCCCGGCGCGCGGTCACGACGAGATACCATGCCGGGCAGAGCAGCAGCCAATTCAATATCCACAATGCGCTGCTGGTCCACGCCGCGATCATCAGCACCGTGATGGTGGCAGCCAGAAGGAATGCAGGGCCTCGCCTGAGCCGGACGGTGCGTACCCCCTGGCGGATTCCCCAGATGGCGGGCACCAGGAACAGGTACGGGGACAAGTTCGTTAGTGATTCGCTGCCGAAATGGCGGAAATGATCCGCGAAATAGAGAGCCAGAAACAAACCAAGCGTGGCGTTTAACCAGAGCGTTCGCGGCGAGAGCGAGCCCAGCGTAAACCCGCTGGTCCAGGACCATGCAATCAGCAGGAAGATGTGGCACAGGAGCAGCGCGAAGCCTTCGTGGCCGGTCGGCGCCCAGTGGCTGATTTGAAAGCCCATGAGCCGATCAAAGGTACACGTAACGGAGACGGATACGTACATGAGGAGGACGGTGCTGGGGACGCCGAACACAAATACGGAGAGCCACGGCCGCCAGCTTCTCCAAAGCAGCAGCTGCCGGCGGAAGACGAAGCCAAGTACACCGAACAGCACCTGCCATGCGCTGTCGCCGGCTTCGAGCGAATCACCGAGAACCGCATCGCGCTCATCGCGGTCCAGAGGGCGAGCAGCTAACTCAACCAAGGGCCACAGATTGGATGTCATGAGAGTCTCTCAGTTCGACCTACCGCCCACGATGCGCCGCTGCTGACGCGCATCACGGCGTCATAGAACTCCTTGGCAGCGCGGGTGCCTTTGCCGGTGACGCGGACCATGCGTTTGGCGCGTCCGCCGCGCTCCGCAGTAGCCTCGCCCATCCAGGTGGTGAGCAGGCCTTTTCCTTCGAGCCGTTCGATGGTGGTGTAGAGGGCTCCAATGGAGCACTTTCGCTGGGCAATCTCCTCGATTCCTTCGCGAATGGCCGCACCATAGGCGTTCTCCCCAAGGCGGGCGGCGGTGGTGATGAGCAGGTACTCGAATTCACCTAGCATTAGAGACACATTGTGGTACTAATGGCGAAGCGATGTCAACTAGGCGTTGACCAGCTCGGTGCGGTCACCGGGAATCACGTCGAGAAGATGGATGGCATCGAAGGTATGTTTCCAGTGAACGACGAGAAACGCCGTTGGCTGATCATTCAGGAAAAGATCCTGACGTAAGAGACACCAGAGGGGGAGTGGTTTGGGCTCCGATGCAGCTGGGTTGTAGCCAAAGGCCTGAATGTCGCTGACGGTCTCTCGTTGAACCGCCATAAGGCGCTCGAAAGGCGGGCGAGGATCCATCCGGATGTCATGGTCGATTGTGAGTACGCGCTCGCGTAGCTGGAGAGGGGGCGGCGCATGGCGGTGCGAGCGGAAGCGGTAATGGGCAATGGCCATGGAGCCGGAAAACTGCGCCGCACACGTGTGGTCTTCTTCTCCGTTGGGAGAGAGGCAGTATGCGCGTTGCGTCAGGAAGTCACGAAAGCGAAGGCTGCTGGTTTCGGAGCTTCCGAAATATTCCACGCTCATTTGAACTTCGCATTCCGGCGTCAGAATACGATAGACGGTTTCGGAGTTTCTTTCCGGCTTCAGCGCCCGCGCCTTGCTGGTCAGACCGGCACTGGCCCCCGCCGTGGCCCCCACGCGGACCAAAGACCAGAGGAGGGATCGCCTGGCTGGGCTTTGCAACGGTGGGTTGGAGAGCGATTCCATATTGTCAGGTGACGGCAGCTTGATCGGCAGCCTATGAGCCCAATTACTTCTACAATGTAGAAGTAATTGGGAATGGTGTCAACAGCTCGCTTTGTGCTGGTGGAAAGAGGGTTCGGGGGCGTATGTGCCGTTCGGCGCGGAGAGGTATCTCTACTCCAGGCGGCGGCCAACACTGGCCGATTGCGCATAGTAAGTGGCGAGATGGACGCTTGAACGAAGCCCAGGCTTCGCGATGAGACCGCTTGCCCGCCTAATCGGCCGCGACAGTACGTTCAACGATGGTCGCGGCGGAACAGTCCTTGTACAGCGATCCTTCCTTCATGATCACGTGAAGGTTCTTTTCGCGCACGACAAGGTCGAGATCCTTCAGCGGGTCGCCATTCACCAGAAGCAAATCGGCGAGATAGCCTTCCTTCACTTCACCGAGTTCGTGTCCTAATCCCATCACCTGTCCACCGATGCGCGTGCCGCACTGCAGGGCTTCGCTGGGAGAGAAGCCGAGTAGATCGACGAAGTGCTTGAGGTCCCGCGCATTGTCGCCCTGCGGTGTCTGGGCAAAGCCGTAATCTCCGCCGATAAGGATGCGTACTCCGCGTTTGCGCAGCTCGGTATATACGGCGGCCGTGGTGTCGATGACGCGCTGCATGGTGCGGCCCAGCTCTGAATCGCGATGGAAGCCAAACGGCTCGCCCTCATAGAGAGTGCCGTAGATGATGCCGATGGCGGGACCGACGAAGATGCGGTCTTTGGCGGACTCGAGCATGTCGATGGCTTCCTCGTCTGCCGACTCGCAGTGATATATCACATCTATTCCGCAACGAACGGCCCGCTTTACAGCTCCCGCTGCGCGCGCATGGCAGTTGACTTTCTTGCCGAAGTCGCGCGCGACATTGACCGCGGTCTGCACCTCTTCCTCGCTCATCACGGTGAGGCCTCCGTGCGCGGCGGGGCTGAGGTCGTCTCCGGAGATATTGACCTTGATGTTGTCTACCCCCTCGCGACAGCAGAGGCGGACGGCCTTCACAATCTCCTCTTTGCCATCGGCGATCATGCCGAAGCTTTCGTAATACATGTGCGCTTTTCGCTCGTCGCCGAGGCCGCCCGTGACGGTAATCTCCGGGCTTGCTGCGCGCATGCGCGGCCCCGGCAGCCGGCCGGCATTGATTTCGTTGCGAATGACGACATCGAGCCGCAGCTTGGAGGTGGCAGCGCTGTAGGCGCTGGTGAATCCGTGATCGAGCAGCGTCTTTGCATTCCGCATGGTGAGCAGAACATGCTCTTCCGGAGGAATATTGCCGAGATCGGAGTCGTTTACCGCCCCGCCGAAGGAGATGTGGGCGTGGCCTTCCACCAGACCGGGCATCAGCGTCCTGCCTCGGGCCTCGATGACCGTGGCGCCATCGGCCGCAAGCCGGCCCGGCGCACGTGCGATGGTTTTGATTCTGGAGCCTTCGACCAGCACGTCGCCCGGAAAGGTCGGCGCGCCGCTGCCGTCCCATACATTGGCACCACGGAAGAGAATTGGCTTCATCGCATTTACCTCTTTTCGAGCTATAACGACCGATTTTACTGATCAGCCTGATCTGCCACGTATGCGCCGATGCGGTCTGCTAGGCCCGGCGACAATCGCGCGATCACGACGCCATAGATCGCTGACAGGGCGAGAACGCCAAGTGCGATCCAGGGGAACACATTGAAAGGCCGTACCTGGCCAGGTTGAATCAGCCCCCAGAGGGGAAACAGCATGACCAGCGTACCGGCGATGGGCAGCAGTATATGGCGAAGAATGTCGAGATCGCTGCGATGGTATCGGATTACGTAAACGGGCAGCGCAAGATTAGTGAGCATATAGGTAAGGATGATGGGGATTGTACCGAGCGTCCCGGCAAAACCGAAGTAGTCCAGAGGCGCGACTCCAGCAAGCAGGCCAAACCCAAGGATGAGCACAACAGAGATGATGAGGAAGATCCAAATCGCGGTGTGCGGCGTTTGGTGCCGTGGATGAATCTTGCCGAGGAACTGCGGCAGAAGACCTTCGCGCCCGGAGCTGAAAAGGATGCGCGCCTGCGAGTTGACCAGACCGATCAGCGAGCCGAGGATGCTGGTCACGCCGGCGACATACGCTACCACCAGCAGGGCGGGTGCGGCAGCCTTTAGCCCATCGATAAAGGGGAGCCGCGAAGCGCCGAGTGCGGGCGCATTCATGCTGAACCCAACCGCTGTGGCGTAGGCGAGGAAGATGTAGAACAGGCCGATGGCGAGCGTGCCGGTAATCAGGGCGCGTGGGATGTTGCGACGCGGGGATTCCGTCTCCTCTGCCAGACTGGCCGAGTTCTCCCAGCCGATGAAGAGATAGACAGCGAGCGGAAAGCCCGCCCCAAGCCCCGCAAGCCCGCCTTTAAGGTTTGAAAATCTGAACGGTTCAAGGGTGATGAATCTGGGATGCGCCGCCAGCATAAGAATGCTTCCCAAAACCAGCAGGCCGGCTTCGAAGTAAAAGAAGATGCCGGACCAGAAGGTTGAGAGATGCACGCCTCGCACAACGAGCCATCCGATCGCGGTGGATATAAGCACGGTGAGGATAGCCCAGTGGATGGAGAGGCCGAGAAAGATCTTCAAAGTCTCAGCCACCCAGACGCCGGCGATGGAGACGATCGTCGAAGCGGCGACAATGTAGCCGAAGGTGAGGAACACCGAAATGGCAGCGCCGACAGAGGGGCCAAAGGCCTTGCCGGTGAAAGTCACGAACGATCCCGCGGATGGCGTGAAGCGAGAGAATTGCGCGATCGTATTGGTGAGAAAGAGAATCACGATCATCGCGGTCAGGATAGTGAGGGGCGCCGCAATTCCAGCACCTTGCACGATAACGGCAAAGCCGAAAAAGAAGCTCATCGCCGGAGCAATGCTGGCAAGAGTGGACGCCACGACGTAGCTCAGGGAGAGGGCATTCCGCCGGAGCCGACTCTCCGCGCCTGCCCGCAGGCGGGGGACTTCTTCACTCACCGACATGGTGTCCCTAAACTAGCTGGATTGGCGTTCAAACGACGGTTGCCCTCGGGAAACCCATTTTATTCGTTTTCCATCTTGTTGCGGAGTTACGTCGACTCCTTCGATCTCTCGCATGTATCGCTATGGGCGGACTGCTCCCGTAGTGATGGCTTGATGGCATCGTGCGACAACAGCTACCGTCGCGTTGCGCTCGCTGAATCCGAGGTCGATCGAATCACCAAATGCGGGTCCGCCGGCAAATGTGATCTGCCTGGTGAAGAAGATGCTGAAGAGCTGAGGGGCTTCCGACCAGTCTGAGCATTCGTTACCGCTGCGTTTGCTGTGGCAGTGCGCACTGTGGAACTTCGCCGTACTGGAAATCGATCGTATGGCCGACGAAGATCATGTCGCGGCGAGCCACCTCTTGTCCGTAAGTTGTGCCCTCGACTTCCGCACGGGACGGGAGTACCTCCCGCATGGCGCTGCACGGCGCAACATACAACATCGCATCCGCCTCCTCGGCGAGGGTCAGAGGAGTCGCGGGCGCGCGGCCATCGGAAACAACAGGTTGAGTAGGCAAATCGCCAACCCAGTTCCCCGAGAGCGATACGACAACCGGCGTCGGCCAGGAGTCAAAGCGCTTGTCCACATTGCCCTGATCGTCGATGACATTGGATCCCAGGACAATGAGGTACGGGTCAGCTCCGGCACCACGAAGCTGCCCTTCGATGTAGCCAGGGCCAAGCTGAGCAGTGTTCAGGGGCGGCACCGGGCGATGCTGCCGGATCAGGAGTTCATCCTGCAAGGCCTGCGCACGCCCGCGGAGGAAATGCCCCGCACCCATAATCAGCAAGCCACGATGGTGCTTCGCTAAGACCTCATCCTTCACTACCTGCGTATACCACTGCTCCCGCTCGGCCTCATAAGGCGCGAGGTCGCTTGCGGTTTTGATCTTGTCCCAGTCTGCAGACGGGCTGCCCATGAGAAGACGAATCTGGTGATGGCCGCGGTGCTTCAGGTTTGCCTCACGCACCGCTTTATAAAACCAGCCATAGACCGGCGAGACCGGCGATACGGACGCCACCATATTGCGCCAGGCTTTCTGCACCTGATTGAAGGGGACATTCTCGCCCGCGACGTAGCGATCCACGGTGTCTTGATAGCGCGCATTGCCGAACTCCACGACGATGTCATCGACGCGAGCAGTAAATCCTGGCGCTTTGACCAATCGGCACAACCATTCGTATTCCTGCTTATCGCCGTGAGCCTCGCCAAACATCACGACGTTGTGGGTGTGAAAGGACTGGACGACGGAGGCTGTGGCATTTTCGAGCTTCGGCTGCGAGGGTGGGAGTGGTGTGCCCTCGGTTGCGTTCAGCGGCGAGGCTGACGCGACAGGAATGGGATGGGTTGACGCGATTGCCGAAACAGCGGCATGCGGGTCTGCGCCAGATGGATGGGATCCCCGTATGCTGGTGCTGTTCGCAATCTGTCCAGAGGGTTTGCCGGGCGCAAGTGCCTCGGCGGAACTCAGGCTTCTCGTGCGCCGAAAATCGAGAAGCTGGGCGCTTCCTCCGGTGCTAGCCGTAGTCGCGATAAGAGCGAACAGGGCCAGGACAATAGCCGATGCGCCAACCAAGGCACCGGGACGGGGCGCGTTAGTCTCCTCCAGAAGACGAAACTGGAGCGGAAGGTTCGCCGCTGACGGAGCGGCCACATGCGCGAGCGTTGGCTGGAGGCGACGATGCTCGCGTGGAATCGAGATGGCTAAATCGGCGACGAGGTTTAACCAGAGGCGCAACTTGGGAAAAAATCCCGACTCGTCGCGAAGGCGGTCACGAACCAACTGCTGCGCTTCGTCTCCGTATGCTTTGCGGAAGTGGGAGGGATAGAGGCGCAGCAGAAGGGCGTATAGCTTCTCAGACATAGTCCCCCCTGAAGATCTTTTTTGTACGCGCCACGCGCAAGAGGTCGGCCAGCCGCTCGGCTTCGGCGCGGGCTACTTTGCGCCCGGCGGAGGTCAACCGATAGTAGCGACGGCGCTCGCTGCTGGCTTTAGATGATTCGACTTCTTCGATCAGGTTTTCTTCGAGCAGCGTCTGGATGGAGCCGTAGAGGGTTCCCGGGCCCAGCCGCATCCGGGCGTCCGTCTGCTGCTCAATTTGCCGCATGATGCCGTAGCCGTGCAGGTCTCCCTCCGCCAGCGCGAGCAGGATGTGGAACGCGGCCGAGGGTAATGGGTCGAGCTTTCGTTTCGGCATATATGATCGTAGATCGATATATCGATGAACGACTTTAATCCGAGCGCAATCAGTTGTCAACACGCGGGGAAAAGATCGTTCACACTTCGCGTCGTCGCTCTTCAATCCGGCTTTGGACGGGATGGCAACCGTCTGCTGCCTTCGGACGAAGGGTTAGTAAGTTATTCGAGAATGAATGACTTAGCGAATGACTTTCTTTTGACTTTGCGATGACCTGCCATGCATTGGGACGGCTTCCGGGAAAGGATAGTGTCTCGCATAGATTGCTGGGACGCGGCTGAAGATCGAAGGGTCTCGGCGTGCCGGCTCGCGGGGGGAAGAAAGATGAAGCATTCAAGGATGAGTTCGAATCGGATCCGCAACACGGCGGCCGTTCTGGTCGCGGCGGGCATGCTATGGATGGGCTCGGCGCAGTGTTTACAGGCGGAGACTGACGAGCACGAGACGTGCTCGAATGCCGCTGCGGCGGGAGCGTGGGCATACACCGAAACAGGAACAGTGGCTCCGGCGACCGGCACCGTTCCTTTTGCCGCGGTCGCGAGATACACGCTGGACGAAGCGGGAAATCTGGAGGGGACGGCGACGAGCAGCTCGGGCGGCAGCGTCTCCAACGTCACGCTCAAAGGCAAGGGCAGAGTGAATGCGGATTGCACCAGCACGTTGATCGTCGGGGTTTACGCGGCGGGAAGCCTGGTTCGCACGGCGACCTTCGCTCTGGTGTATGACGATAACGAGCAAGCGGCTCGTGCGGTGGTCACCTCGCTGGTACTCGCCAGCGGCGTCAACGTGCCGGCGGTGCTGAGCGTTGACGCGAGAAAGCTGTTCGACGGATCACAGCGCGAGCGGTGACAGCTGCCCAAACGTATCGCTGGTGGAACGACACTGGCCTCTCGAAGTTCGAGAGGCCAGTGTCATTTGAAGCGCCGTGTGCGGCCTGGGTTGAGGCCGCGGGCTGTCTACTTCAAGCCGTAGACGTCGATTTCGCCCCGGGGTTGACTCGCCGTCACAGGGTCGTGGCCGGTGGAGATGTAGACCTTGCCATTGGCAACGATCGGCGAGGTGAATTTGATACCGATGCCAGGCTGGTCTACGGAGTTGACGTCACTGCCGTATAGCTCGTTACTCAGGTTGGTTGCATCGTAGGCGTACAAGGTCGCGTTGGTAGTGGCCTGAGGGCTCTGCAGCGGCTGTCCCTGATCGATGGTCCAGAGGATGCCGTCGTTTGTGCCGTTGGAGGAGATGAAGGGCGTGGTGCCGCGGGTGTTTTCCGGCTGCAAGTCATTGAGCGAGGTGAACGCCTGTGTCGCGGTCAAGACACCGGGAGAAGCATAGGTAAACTGACGCACAACGCCGGGAGCGGTGGTCGAAGTCGGAGTGACACCGAGATACATCGATCCATTGAAGTATGCGGAGGTTCCGAATATCTCATACGAATTGATCCCGTCACTGGTATCACCGTTGGTATCGTTAGACCCTCCGACGTACCAGGTCTGCCCATTGGGTAGAGGGTTTCCATGGGAATCTGAATCTGTGCAGGAAGTGGGATAGGGTTGCGAACTCTCGATACCCTGCTCGACGAATAATCTCTGCAGCGCTCCCGTGTCCTTTGCGCTTTCGTGGCCCAGACTGGCTGTATTCAGCAGATAGATTTTGCCCATCTTGCCGCCGCCAACGATCTGGCCGGAGCCGGGAATCATCATCAAGCCGCCAGCAGCCAGATCCGAATCCTCACAATTCATGTACCCGTTCTCCTCGGGGGTGAAATAATCCGTGACCTGAAGCATCCCCTTCACGGGTGTCGGGCTGAACTTCAGTATCGAATCCGAATACGATCCTTGCGACGGATTCCATGGACCATTGCCTGTAGATATGTAGACGTTCCCCGCGCCGTCCTCGACCGGACCGCCGCTGCCCATCCAGACGCCGCCTGCACCGCCGTAGGCGCCTTCTCCATCGATGTTGGGACTGGCGTTGAAGACACCGGTCTGCGCCAGAGTGTTCGGGTCGTAGGACAACAGCCATCCGCTGTGGCAGCTTCCGACGCCAATATACAGCGCTTTATTCGGTCCATTGTTCGTCAGAAGAAGGGCCGCTCGCTGGACACAACCTGCGGGCAAGGACACGACGCCGCCGACATTGGTGGAATTGGTCCCTGGCACCGAGGCGGCAATAGTGACCGGGCCGCCGAACTTTTGAGCGCCGGTCGTGATATCCAGCGCGTTCAACCGGTAGCTGGGGCCGTTTGCCGAAGATTTCTGGGCGGACACGACATAGATCGTGTTCGATAAAGGATCGATGACCGGCGTGGAGGTGACGCCCTGAACAGGCAGAACGCTGGCGCCGGTGAGCGGCGTCTCATTGGACTGCAGCAGAGAGGTCTTCCATAGGGGGGCGCCGGTCCCGTAGGTGTCGGCATCGAAGGCGTACACGCTGTCGTATTCCGTCGCTACATAGAGGACGTTGTGCACAGCACTGTTGATGGTGACGTTGGAGATGAGCAGCGGCTCGGCATAGGCGTAGCCATCCACCAGGTAGGAGAAGAGTTTGCCGAAGGTTCCGGCTGCTACGTTGGTGGGAGTTAGCGACGTTTCCCTGGAATTGAGGCCGCTACGGTTGTTGTCGACGTGCCAGGTGGGGATGTTTACACCGGAGCCCGCCGGTAGGATCACCGTAATCGACGCGCTGCCGGACGCCCCGGATGGCAGCGAAGCCTTGATGGAGGTCGAGCCCGTTGCCACACCCGTTGCCAGGCCGCCCGCATTGACAGTGGCCACGGCGGTGTTGGCGATCGTCCAGGTGGCCGTCGCGGTGACATCGGTAGGTGAGCCACCCGGACTTGTTGCTGTCGCGGTGAACTGCTGCGTCGCCCCCACTGCAAAGCTTGCCGGGTTGGGCGAGATCGAGATGGTCGTAGCGGTGACAGTCAAGGTCGCGCTTCCGCTCACGCCGTTGAAGGTCGCCGTCACGGTGGTGGGACCTGCAGCGACACCGGTAGCGAGGCCGATTGCATTGACAGTGGCTACGCCTGTGTTGGTGGACTTCCATGTCGCGGAAACGACCTTCGTCGAGCTGTCGCTATAGGTGGCCGTCGCGGTGAATTGCTGCGTGGCGCCGACTTCGATGGCGGCAGGATTCGGCGTCACGGCGATGGAGGAAAGGATTGGCGTGACAGTGAGAGTTGCGGTGCCGTTGATGCCGTTGAGGGTAGCAGTCACGGTGGTGGAGCCCGCGGCGAGTGATGTAGCCAGTCCCGACGCGACAGTGGCGACGGTCGGTTTCGAGCTGGTCCAGGTCGCGGTTGTGGTTACATTTCCTGTCGTTCCATCGCTGTAGGTGGCGGTCGCGACGAACTGCTGGGTGGCTCCGGCGGCGATGCTGGCTGAGGCTGGAGTGACGGCGATCGAGGTGAGCGTTGCCACCGGGGCGGGCACGGTGAGGGTCGCGGCATTGCTGCTGATGCCACTCAAGGTGGCGGTGACGGTTGTCGAGCCCGAGCTGAGTGCAGTTGCAAGTCCGGCCGCACTGATGGTCGCCACTGCGGGTTTCGAGGACACCCACGTTGCGCTGGTGGTGACATTTGCTGTTGAGCCGTCGCTATAGGTTGCTGTCGCGGCGAACTGCTGCGTCGCTCCGGTAGCGATGGTCGCGGTAGCGGGCGAGACGGCGATGGAGGCGAGCGTCTTTGCCGGCGTGGCAATAGTGAGGGTCGCAGTTCCGCTGAGCGCGCCCATGCTGGCGGTTACGGTCGTCGAACCAGCGGCGACGGCGGTTGCCATACCGGACGAAGTGATGGTGGCCACCTTCGCATTCGCGTCGGCCCAGGTGGCCGAGGAGGTGACGTCCGCTGTAGAGCCATCGTTGTATGTGGCTTTGGCGGTGAACTGCTGGGTGGCGCCGACGGCGAGGTCCGCCGTCGCCGGTGAGGTGGCGATCGAGCTCAGGACCTTGGTCGTACTGCCGGAACTCATGGACGAGCTTCCCCCGCAACCGGCGGCCAGCAGTAGCGAGAGGCAGAGAAGCGCAGAGTGCGCGGATTTGTAACAGTTACGGCGACGAACGCTCATTTGGGGGTCCCCACAGCAAATCAGGATGCAGTGCTGTTCCTGAGAGGCAGCGCGCCTGTCAGTCACTCATTTTTTTGCGAGTTGCGAACGTGAACGCAGTTCTTCCGTCGAAAACGGAGTGCCAGGAGCGGGGGAAACCCAGCAGGAAGAACCAAAGCAAATGCAAATCAAAAAACTTCAAGGGTTAATACAGTTCACTAAGTAACAGCTCTCTTCTTATAGCCGAAGACACTGCCGCACAGCTTTGTGGAACAAGATATTTCGATACTGAGTTTAATGAGGTCGAGGTTTTTTGGGGTGATATAGCGGCTGACTGCCATTACTTCTTCTGGTTACTTGTAGCCCTAATCGGGTCGAAACGAAACTACAAAATGCATGGGCTGCCCGAGCAATAAATTGCCTGAAAAGAGCGATGGAAATACATGCGATTGACTTAGCGGGACTTAGTGGATCTTTACGACAGGTGTCCGACGCCAGGGTGTCAGTTGGTGTCGCCCTTTCGTAAACAAAGGCCGCGCCGGAAGTCACTCCGCAACTCGAAGGAAAAATTCATTTACCGCGGTGAGTAGGGTTCTACGGAGAGCAGGTTGCCGAGCACCTGGCGCTCATGATCGCTGTACATCGAGCGGTAGGCCGGAGAGTTGAGCACCTGCTCGCGCTGCCCGGGAGGCATCTCGCGCAGCACGCGGAATGCGCCGCGCACCTGCTGCTGTCGCGCGGGATCCATGCTGCCGAGCTCCTGCGCGGAGTTGCGCACAGCCTGGCGGCGGTCCGGGCTCAGCCGCTCCATGTTCTCGATGCGGCCGAGGGTGCGCTGGCGCTGCTGGGGTGGCATGGCGTCGAGTTGGTGCAGGCGATCGACGAGCCGCTGCTGCTGCTGCGGCGGCAGGCGGTTGAATCCTGGCTCGCGACGCAGCGCATTCTCCTGGCCGGCGAACGACTGCCCCTGATGGCTCTGCAGCCAGCTGCCGAGATGGGGGCCACTCACATTACCCATCGGTGCGCGGTAGGGGCCGCGCGGCGTCTGATACGGGACTGCTCCGTACATCGGGCGAAACGGTGCTCCCGGCGCGATGGGCGTGGTGGGAAATCGGTTGGGGGTGGTGGCGTAGGGGCGAGGGGCATAGCCGGGCGGAGCGCCACGGTATGCGGGTGCGCCATAAGCCGGCGCGCGGTACGCCGGTCCGCGGTAGGCAGGTGATGGGTTCCGCCCGCGAGGAGCAGACGGATGGGGTGCGGACATGTGCGGCGCCGATGCGTGAGACCCGCCTCCGCCCCCGTTGTGGCCGCCATGCTGCGCGAAGGCTAGAGGCAGAGCGGCGGCGGTGAGGAGAAGGAGGGCTGCGCGCCCGAACACGCCTCCGCGGACGGGACGGCGAGAGACAGGGCCGCGCTCAGACGGAGGGCATCCGGATATCGTGCTGTCGTGTCTGGTGGCGCGCCAAGGCATGGACGTTCGTCTTTCTCAGGGGGGCGAGATCCTCGCTCGCCCCACACACTGTGGGCAGCTCGCCACCGGCGGGCAGCCACTCAATTCGTGGATGGATTGCCGGGATCATCCAGGTCTGCATCCAGCGAGTTCAATTGCTGGTACACCTGCGCGTTGCCATCCAGCAACTGCAGGTCGTGCACGGTGGCGGACTCCTGCGGCGCGGGCGGCTGTGCACCATGCTGTACCCAGACCGCGGTGCCACCGCCTGCCAGCAGCAGAAGGGCCAGCGCTCCGGCGGCAAAGGGCTGAAGGTGCAGGTTCGATCCGTAGTGGAGACGCGCGCGCATGCGCTCCCAGAGCCCGGCAGGCGGATTCGCTTTCTCCTCCCGCAGCCGGGCGGCGAGCCGCGTATCGAAATATGGCGTGGGCTCCGGCGCCTCCCAGGCGTCCATCGCCAGCATGGTCGCCTGCAGCTCGCGAAGCTCCGCGCCGCAGTCCGCGCAGGCAGCGAGGTGCTCGCGCGCAGCGGACGACGCGGCTGCCGGGTCGAGCAGCAGGTCTGCGAGTTGCGCTTTGGTTGCGTTGCAATTCATGGTGATACTTCCTTGTTCCGATGCTGGTGTGGGCTGGGAGTTGCGCATCAGACGAACTCCTTGAGCCGCTCACGTAATGTCTGGTAGGCGCGGAAGAGCAGCGATTTGGTGGCTGACTCGCTCAGCTTCAACACGGCACCTATCTGTTTGTAATCCAGGTCCTGATATTTGTGCATCAGGACGGCTGTGCGCTGCCGCTCGGGCAGCGCCATGACGTGCTTGCGGATGGCGGCAAGCCGTGCATCCCGTAACATATCCTGTTCCACCGACGGGGTGGTGTCGGCCACGTCCGGGCTCATGCCCGTTTCCGGGTCCGGCTGATCCAGATAGACGGTCTGCGCCCCGCGTTCGTGGCGCGTATCCCGCGCGTGATTCACACCCAGGTTGGTGGCAATGCGATAGATCCAGGTGCTGAACTTGGCCTCCGCGCGATAGCTGGCGCGGGCGCGATAGACGCGGAGGAAGACCTCCTGGGCCAGCTCCTCGGCGATGGCTTGGTTGTGCACCATGCGATACATGTAATGCACCATCTGCCGGCGGTACTTCTCGACCAGCAGGGGGAAACCGGCTCCGTCTCCTGCTGCGACCCGGAGCATGATCTCGGCATCAGATAACTGGCTCCAGGCATTTGGGGCCAGCGCGGCGGCACCCAGGGTCGCCCGGACTTCTCCGGAATGCGAGCCGGCTTGCGGACTGACACGCGTCTGTGGATGAACCGCAGCGGTAGCCATGTCTTCTTTAACCCCGTCTTCAGCAAAACGTTGCGCGGCCTCGTCTCCTTCCTCCTCGTCCAGGTCCGAAGGCTCCTCCAGGAGCGCCGGATCGGGGTTTTCGTCGTCTGCGGGCAGGAGAACTTCCTCATTTGCAGAGACTTCCGGCGCATTCAGCTCATTTTCCTCGATTTCGAGGGGATCTCCGGCGGCGTCGGAGGCAGCGTCCCGTTTGCGAGGAGGCTCATCGGGATGCCGGGTGGAGCGGAATGACGGGCGGCGGAACGGCATGAGGGGCTAGGCGACTTGTCCTGTTGTTGCGAGACAACGGAGATGCTCCCGGCGGGGCCTTTCTCCATGAAAGGCCGTGAGCCTCTGCCGCTCCCTTGGGCGCATACAGGAAAGATGCGTTACCGCATTGTAGATGCCGGAGTTGCGCGTCAGACAGCGGACAAAATGGTCACGGAAGAGGACTGGAAGAGTGGCGGATGGTCGCCCGGAGCAGGTTTGGGCGAGAGGGCCGGGGATGGTAGAGTGGGTGAGTCCCACCCTGGGGCGCTTAACTCAGCGGTAGAGTGCCACCTTCACACGGTGGAAGTCATAGGTTCGAATCCTGTAGCGCCCACCATCCTAAAGTTCGCAGAATGAATAGATTCACCTAGCTGTCCCCGCCATGCGCGGGGTTAGTATGGCTACGCCTCCATGCGTCGGAGGCTGATCTTTGTCTGGAGGCGTGTGGCCGCATGGGCTGGTTTGGAAAAGGCGGGCGGGACCGGAAGCGGGAGCGGCTCGAAGAGCATCGGACCATCGGTTTGCTCAATGCCCTGGTGGCTCTCGCGGTTGCTGCTGTCGGGTATACCGACTGGATTGTGGTCGCCAATGTTTCGCTGGGCTACCTTTACGTATTTCCTATCGCGCTCAGCGGGCTGATCAACCCGCTGCCCTTTACCGTCACCCTGGCGGTGGTGTGCATGGTGCTACAGGACATCTTTGGACCGCCAGCGGACTCCCTCCAATTGCGCATTGTCCACAACGTGGTCGGGCTTGCGGGCTTCCTGGTGGTGGGATTTCTGGTCACGCTGATCGCGAAGCAACGCGATCGCCTCGCGGCCGAGGTGCGGAGACAGCGCGATGCATATGAGCGCGACCTGGTTCTGGCGGCGCAGGTGCAGAGGCGGGTGCTGCCACCGCCGCCGAAGCTGCCCGGTTTCGAGTTAGCCGCGGTGATGCATCCGGCGCGGCTGCTGGGCGGCGACTATTACGACTTCTTCGAAATAGGCGATGGCGTGGTGGATGTGGTGATCGCGGATGTCTCCGGCAAGGGTGCCGCGGCCTCTCTTCTGATGCCTTCGCTCGCGCTGGCTCTGCGCATGCGCGCCCGTGAGCTGAGTGGACCTGCCGCGATCGTCAAAGATCTGGATGAGTCGTTGAAGCAGATCACGAATTCCGCGACGTTCGTCACGATTTTCTATGCGCGTTTGCACGCGGCCACCCAGACGCTGGAATACGCGAGTGGAGGGCACAATCCGCCGCTGCTGCTGCGTACGAAGACGGGCACTTCATGGCTGCTGGAGGAAGCGGGTCCGATCGTAGGGATTCTGCCTGGCGCTGAGTTCTCGAATACGGTGGTTCCGCTGGAGCGCGGCGATATCCTGACACTGTTCACCGACGGTGTCACCGAACAGGAGAACGAGCACGGCGAGGAATTTTCCATGGACCGGTTGAGACGAGTCGTTCTGAGCAAGGAAGACGAACCGGCGAGCGTCGCAGTGGCCGAGATTGCAGACGCCGTTTCCGCGTATGCGGGGTCGGCAGAGCAATCGGATGATCTGACTGTCGTGGTGGTGAAGGTGCTGTGACTTCGCGGAACCGTCCTTACATTGAGAGCGGAATAAAAGAGAGCGGTCCGGCGATTTTGAGCCGGGCCGTTGGTTTTTTGGCGCTTCAGAGCTGATGCTTCATGCCGAGGTGGAAGAGGCGTGGGCGCCGCCATACGATCGGCCACTCAGAGGCCGGAGAAGCCCTTACCACTGCACGCCGGGATAGAGACTGGGCACGCGGAGGGCGCGGTATGTGTTCGATCCGGTGATGTGCATCTCCCAGACGGTCAGCGGAGTAGCGGTGGGGGTTACCTCAAAGACATAGGCGTCAGGTCCGACTCCGGCAAGGTTGTACTCCACGTTCGTATTGGCCTGGATGCGCGTATTGCCGGCAAAAATGCTGTAGAGGCTGCTGGGCAGTATCTGGTGGAAGAGGAATGATGCCGTCTTGGCGTTCTCATCGACCAGCATGACCGGGATAGTGCTGTAACAGGCTGGCGCGCCGGGAGCGCCGCAGGTAAGACCCGATGGAAATACGCGATTATCGCCGTTATCCATGATCGCCAGCTTGAAGCTGCCGGTGGTATTGCTGCTCACGAAGTTTATGTCGTGCTGGGCATAGAACCAGTCGGTCGGATCGACCGCTCCCTGCAATGTGAAGTCGCCCTGGTAGCCAAGCTTCCACAGGACATCGCCAGCGCCCGCACCGTTGCGGTAGTCGACTTTGGCGATCCAGTGCTGGTGGCGCATGGAGATGAGGAAATTTCCATCGTCCGGCGAGTAGGCGATGGCATTGGAATGGGTCCAGTCGGGGAACCCCATGGGATGCCGGTTCACGTCGAAATGATCGAACTCGTCCCACACCCAGACGGGATTGAAGTTTTCGTCCAGGTCCACGACTGCGTCTCCGATCACATTGGTGGCACCGGGAAACCCGGTCAGATTTGTAAATGTCCGGATGCTGTTGGTGATGACCAGTGTATGTCCGTTGGGAAGTATCGCGAGATCGTGGGTGAAGACCTGCATGGTGATATGAAAGTTCGCAGCGGCGAGCCTTGTGTTCAGGTCGGCCATGGTGAGCTGGCGAATTGTGTTGCCCGCCAGATCGAACTCTCGCAGGAGATCTGGAGTCGTTGGAGTAACGGGGACAGTGAGAGGGATTTGCGATGCTGGCGCGATGAAAGACAAGAAGTGCCCATTGGAGAGCTGCTTGACCGGATAGAGGGTAATGCCGGCCGGCTTGCTCTCGGGAGGAGCGTAGAACCAGATGACGTTGCCATCGAGATCGGTAGCGTAGACGAAGGACTGTTGCGTAGCTGGGATGACGTTGACCAACTCCACGCCGGGTTGGGGTGTTATTCCAGATGTGGTGCTCACGGTGAAGTTGGGAATGAGTCCGAAGGGCACGGCTCCCGTGGTGAAGATATGGTCGCTATCCACTGTAGAGGTTCCATTCTCATAGTCGAGATGGGCGCGCATGTGGTAAGTGGTATTCGCCTTCATGCCGGCCACCAGCACTGTTGTCGGGCCTACCGTGGTGTGCACCGGGGAAGTGGATCGTCCGTAATTGGTGTCCTCTCCGAACTCGACGGTGACAGTCCCGGCAAGTGCCGGATGCACCACGTACTCGGCAACCAGGGGGTTGGTAGTCGCAGCGACGCTGGAGGCATTGCTGCCGCAGCCAGCGAGCAACATCATCAGGATGCAAGGGACAAGTGTGGCGAGGTGGGTTTTATTCAAGCGGGGAGCTCCGCGAAAGGAAGGTCTTTGCGTATCCATCGCGAGTGTGCTGGCTAGCCATACTGCGCGACAGACGAGGACCTCTCGAGAAAAGTTGCGTTCATTAAGAATTAAGTATCCTCGCTCTTTGGATTTTTCAGGAGGCGCAGGGAGGTAAGCGCCTTTCGATCTCCGCCGGAGAGAACAGGGTGGCATTTGAGGTTACGGCGGTGCTATCTTGCCCTCCTCACGAGGAGTCTTACCCGAGCCGTCTCGTGTGTCTCTGTTGTGGCAGATATGTGAGTCGAGAAAGAGAAAGGCCCGGCGATACCGCCGGGCCTTTTCTCCTGTTGCCTGCCTCAGAACTGGAATTTGAGGGCGAACTGATATTGCCGTGGAACGTAGTTCGGATCGGTTGCAGAAACCGTACCGAAGGACGCGTTGCCAAACTGCTGATTTGAGCTGTTGTTGTTCGCAATGAACAAGTTCGGCGTGTTGGAGATGTTGTAGGTTTCGACACGGAATTGCATGTTCACCCGCTCCGTGACTGGGAAGTTCTTGAAGAGCGACAGGTCGACGTGGCGGAAGTGGGGACCAGTCAGCGAGTTGCGCTGGGTGTTGCCAATCGTTCCCAGAGGTTGAGGAGCAAAGGCCGCCGTGTTAAAGAATTCCTTCAGGCTGTGGGGTCCGCCGCGAGGATCCGCGATCGTATCCGGACGATCGTTCCCGCCGCCGTTCTGCGGGACCGCGCGATTGTTGAAGCCGTGCGTTTTGCCGTCGCTCTCAATAGGATTGTCGGCGCCGGAACCGCTGCTGATGATGGAGAAGGGCTTGCCGCCTTGCCAGGCAGCGATGGTATTGACCTGCCAACCTCCGAGGAAAGCCTTTTTGGCCCCTGTGAACTCCTTGCCGTACTGGAATTCGTAGTTGAGCGAGAGGGCAAATCGGTTTGCGATCTGGTCTTCCGAGGTGCCGTACTCGGTCGCTCGGATGTTGGTGGGAAGGGCGTTGCTCCATCCCTGGTCACCCTGCTCCGAGAAGCCGCTGATGTCGCTCAATGCCTTGGCCCAGGTGTAGTTCGCATCCACTGCCAGTCCCTTGACGAAGCGGCGCTGGAAAGAGGTCTGCAGGGCGTTGTAGTTGGAGATGCCTCCGGTGGCCAGGTAGCTGACACCGCTCAGATTGGGAAGAACTCCAGCAAGTGGACGTGCCGATCCGCCGGGATTGGTGAGGGGGTTAAACGGCAGCGGCTGGTTGATGTTGTTGATGGATTCCGGCAGATGCTGGCCGATGTTGCCGACATAGCCGAGGATGAAGACGTTGGGGCCGAACTGCTGCTCCAACTGCAGATTGAACTGCTGGATGAGAGCCGACTTGAAGTTGGTAGCTTCGGCCACGAAGGACAGGCCGGCGATGGTGGACAGGTTCGCGAGTTGGGCTGCGGAAGGCGCAGTGGGAACGGGGATGCCTTCGTTGATCACCCCGGGTTGACCGAGACCGGCGCAGTCCTGGTTTTGACCTGGGGGGAGAACGCCGCCATTTTGGTACTCTTCGACCTGAACCGCAATGGTGGACTGGCATGCCGGGCTGTAGACGGAGGTGAACGGAGCGTTCTTCAGGTCACCGTTGGAGGTGTAGTTGCCGGGGAAGTAGCTGAGTCCATAGCCGCCGCGGATGACGGTCGTTGGTCTTGCCGAATAGGCGAAACCGATGCGCGGAGCGACGTTGTCGTATTGAGTGGGGATGTTTACCGTATCGCTGACTCCGTTTGCGCCGGCAATCTTCAATGCGCTGGACAGGGCTGCGGTGGGGTTGGAGATAGCCTCCAGATAGTCATAATTCGAGATGCGGTTATGTGCTTCGGTGAAGGGAGTGTAGACGTCGTAACGAACGCCAAGGAGCAGCGTCAGCTTCGGATTCACCTTCCAGCTATCCTGCGCGAAGGCGCTGGGCTCCCAGCTTCGATAGTCGGGAGGAGAGATGTTGAAGTTGCGAGTCTGGCTTTGAAAGCCGCCGAGCAGCGCCGAGGCAAGCTGGTTGCTCTGCTGCGTCAGCTGGTCGGAGTTGCTATCGGTGGTCAGATTGAACTGGTAGGCACCGACTGCCGAGGCGCTTTGCACGTTCCGCGCCTGTCTGCGAATCAAGCCGGCGCCGAATTTGAAGTTGTGGTTGCCCTTGGTCCAACTGACCGTACCGTTGTACTCGAAGCTGTTGTCGATGTCCTGCAGAGGAACGTAGGCGCCGTCGCCGATATCACCGAACGGGCCAACCGAGATCGGTGTTAGCGAGTCGGCAAATGGACTGAAGGAGGTCATGCTGGCGGGGAAGCCGATGACGGACTGATCCACACCAGCGCCGTAGTTGAGCGGCAAGGAGAGGTTATTGATGCGGGTGAATGCCGCCCGGAGGTCGACCAGAACGTTTTGATTGAAGGTGTGGGTGTAACCGAAGGCGTACTGCTGGGCCACGTTGGTGGCCGGGCCGTCGAAGTTATATCTGCCGCCGCTGATCTCGACGCCGTTCACAACGCCAAATGCCGGGGGCGTGAAGGTAGCGACCTTGTTGTAGGAGAACCGGCCGAAGAACAGGTTGTTGTTATTAAACCGGTGGTCGACGCGTGCATCGTAGAGATTGTAGTTCTGGGTTTTGTTCGGGCTGATGGTGAAGTTGTTGGCCAGCGCCGTAGGATCGGTGTTGGTCGGCTTCGGAAAGAGCTTCAGGTAATTCAGTGCAAGTTGGTTGATGGGTACCGGGCCGCCGGTTGCGGGAATCAGCCCCTCATACGCCTGAAGGGTGCCGTTGTTGGTCGACAGCAGGGCCTGGGGAGATCCGCCATTGAGACTGTTGATGTCGTTGTACTCGGTGATGTTGGGGACAGTGCCGGTGTCGGTCACGCCTGAGACCTGACGGAAGCCTTCCCAGTCGAAGTAGAAGAAGGTTCTATCTTTGAAGATCGGGCCGCCGACGCTGGCGCCGTACTGGTTCTGGCGCAGCTCGGGCTTGGGACCGGTGGTCTGGAAGTAATTGCGGCCATCGAAGATGTCGTTGCGGAAGTACTCGTAGGCGGAGCCATGGAACTGGTTGGTTCCAGAACGGGTGACGATGTTGATCACGCCGCCGGCGGTACGTCCGGCCTCTGCGGCGTAGTTGTTGGTCTGGACGGTGATTTCCTGAATGCCTTCGACGTTCGGCTTGACTCCGATGGTGCCGATGATGCGCTCGTTGTCGTCCACTCCATCGACTACCCAGTTGTTAAGGCTGCTGTCCTGTCCGTTCACGGAGAGGCCGGCGGCGTTAGTGCGGCGATCATCGGGACGGCCGCCGCTGCTGAGTCCATTGCCTTGCCCTTCATTCGCGCCGGGGACGAGGGCCACTAGCTGGACGAAGTTGCGTCCGTTGAGGGGCAGATCCTGCACCGCCTTCGCGGTCACGGTCGAGCTGACGGTTGAGCTATCGGCCTGGAGCAGAGGAGTCGTCGCCTGCACTTCGATGGTCGTGGCCTCTGAGCCTGTCTGCAGGTGAACGTCGTTGCGGGCGCGATCGCCTGCTTCCACGGAGAGATCCTTGTTGATGGATGCCTGGAACCCCTGAGCTTTCACCGAGACGGAGTAGTGGCCGACGGGGAGAAGGGTGAAAGTGTAGTCACCGGAGCCGCCGGTCTGGGCGATGCGCGTCTGGTTGGTGCCAATGTTGGTGAGAGTGACAGTTGCGTTGGGGACGACCGCACCGGAGGCATCTGTAACCGTGCCCAGGATGTCTGCGGTGGTCAACTGGCAGAGCGCCGTCGATGTAGCCAAAAAGAGGAGCGCCAGGAAGAAGACCGTCTTCCTCCATACTTTGCGCATGGGGGTGTGTGCCGAGGCAAACGGAGCGGCTGGGAGCAGCAGGCGCCCAGTGTGGATATTTGCTCGCGTTGCCAGAGGAAGGTGTTGTTCAGCTGCTTTCGCGGAAGCGTCAATGTGGCCAAAGTCATTCATTTTTGTATACATCTCCCAAATCGTTATTTCAGCGGCAAATCGTCTGTATTCTCTTAGCGCAATAGGGAAGCTAAACTCTTTCCACATGCGCTGGCAAGTGCCATGAAGTAGATGCTGCTCAGTGCTGCCACCCAGATATCGTTAACTAGCTATCAAGATGGTCGTATGGTTGCGCACACGAAAACTAGCCTCTTTGTACCTGCGCTGGCAAGTGACAAGAAGGGCATCAATCGAAAGTCTTAGAGAGACATCGTTAACTGACGTCGATTAGCTCGGAAGAACGGACACACGATTGTCTCAAGCCTCGTCTTGATATCGTTTTCTGACGAGACGAACGGAAAATCCAGCGGGCATGTGGCAGAAGAGAAAGTAACACCCACACGCACTTGCCCGGGCGATGGTGAGAGCGGTTACGCCGAGGCGATTTTGCGTCGCGCGTCTCCTAAAATCCAGATTTCGCAGTGACTGTCTAGTGCGTGCGTTCCAGCACAACCGCGGTGCTGTCGTAGTCTCCCTGCAAATCGAGTTGAAGGCCGTGGCTCATCCAGTAGCTGCCGCTGGCTTCCTGCTGGGAGCGGAGCTGCTTGGGATCGAGCGGGTGCAGGCGGTAGATGGCTTTGGGGTCTAGGCCTGCGAGACGCACCAGCGGATAGGGATCGCCGAAGTTTTGCGAGTGCAGGTAGGCCAAGACGACTGCCTGTGTGCCGTCGGTGGATACGTATTCGGTTGCAGCGCGCTCGCTGGGTGCACCGGGCCGCGAGGGGGCGATGAGGCGATATTGCAACCCCTGCTGCACGGTGGGCCGGATGGTCTTATAGAAGGCGACCAGGTCCTTGGCAGTGGCCATGTCCTCCGGCGTGAAGTTGTTGAGATTGGCGCCAATGCCGAGCGACCCTTCCATCGCGACCAGGAAGCGGAACTTGAGGGAGGTCTTGCGGGTGCGCTGCGGATCGGTGACCCAGGCCATCATCACGCCGGGCGTGTAGGCGTGGGTGAATCCATCCTGAAGGGAGAGGCGGTCGAGCGCGTCAGTGTTGTCGGAGGGCCAGACCTCTTCGGTGCGGCGCATGATGCCGAGATCGACACGGCTGCCGCCTCCGGAGCAGGACTCGATCTCAAGTTTGGGATGCTTGGCGCGCAGGCGATCCAGGATGGCGTAGAGATTGTGGACGTAGGCGACGTAGATCTTCTTCTGGTCGGCGACGGGCACGGCGTCCCAGCCGGGCTCGGACCAGTTGCGGTTGTAGTCCCACTTGAGAAAGTCGATGTCGTTGTTGGAGACCAGCTCGTCGAGCCAGCGGTAGGTATACTCCATCACGTCGGGACGGGCGAGGTTGAGCAGGAGCTGATTGCGCCCTTCCGTGTGTGGGCGGCCGGGGAAGTTCATGGCCCACTCGGGATGCTTGCGATAGAGATCGCTGTCGGGATTGACCATTTCGGGCTCGACCCAGATGCCGAAGTCCATGCCGAGCTGGTGGACGCGATCGATGACCGGCTTGAGGCCGTTGGGGAACTTCTCTTTGTTGACGTACCAGTCGCCGAGACCGGCGTGATCGTTCTTGCGCTGGCCGAACCAGCCGTCGTCGATGACGAAGCGCTCGACGCCGAGTTGCGCAGCCTTTTCGGCTAACGCGAGCTGGCCGGACTCGCTGACATTAAACTCGGTAGCTTCCCAGGAGTTGTAGAGGACAGGGCGGAGTTTGGGATGCGGCGCGCCGGGAAGGATGACGCCTTGCTGGAAGCGATGGAGGATGCGCGAGGCCTCGCCCATACCGCCATCGGTGAAGCCCCCGTAGAAGGGCGGAGTGGTGAGCGACTCGCCGGGCGCGAGGCGGTAGCCGAAGTCGAAGGGATTGTAACCGCCGGTGATACGAACCTGGTGGAAGGAGCTCTGCTCCATGGTGATGCGCCAGCTCCCGCTCCAGCCGAGCTCGCCGAAGTAGACCGGGCCGTGTTCCTCATCCGTGGTGTCGGGGCCTTCGATGGCGAACCAGGGATTGGCCTGACTGCCGGTCGAGCCGCGGCGGCTTTCGATGACCTGGCTGCCGACATCGAGAGACGCTGATTGCAGTTGCCATTCGCCGGCCCAGCGGCCGGTGAGCCAGTGGGCGCGGTAGTTGCGATTCTCGAGGTTGGGAAGGCTCCAGGTGGCGCTGGCGGCGTCTTCGAGCACGACATCTTCTTTGCTCTGGTTCTCGATGGTGGACCAGCGCTCCAACACGCTCTGTCCGGTGTAGACGCGGTAATAGAGATGAACGACGAGGGGCAGTTTGATGTCGCGCATCGTGATCTCGAGAGTCTGGCTGTTGGCGTCGTGAGTCTGGTGCTGGTCGACGTATTCGAGAACGACATCGCGATTGCCGCTGGCGAAGGTGACCTTCAGGTCTGGTTCAGTGTAGAGGCCGGCGCCCCACGCGGCGTATTCCTGGGGCGTGGTCGTGCTCGGGAGATCGAACGCTGCGCGCTCAGGCAAGCTATGCGCGGCAGGGATGTCCTCTGCACGATCGATGCGCGGGCCCCAGTAGAGTGACTGCAGCCAGTTGCGTTCGTCGACGCCCATGGCGTAGGTGAAGTCGCCGGCCTGGATGATCCAGAGCTTGGCGTCGGGGCGGTATTCGATGGATTGAGAACGAGCGGAAGGCATGGCCAAGAGTGCGGCGGCAAGTATAAAGGCAGAGGCAAGGGCGGCGCGCAGAGACACGGCTTGTTCTCCTGGGGAGCGAATCACGGACGCCTGCCAGTGTAATCGCTTACGTGGGGTCTATGCCTGTCTTGCGAGGCGGGCGAGTGCGACACCGCTGACCCGCATGATGCGCCAGGGCTCCAGCATGACGGCGCCGCAGCCGCGGTAGAAGTCGATCGCCGGGGTGTTCCAGTCGAGCACGTCCCACTGCATCCGGGCGCAGCCGCGCTGCAGGGCGAGTGCGGCTACGCGCGCCAGCAACGCCTTGCCGATATCACGGCCGCGATGCGATGGCTGTACAAAGAGGTCTTCCAGATGGAGGCTAGGCCCGCGCCAGGTGGAGTAGATGGGGAAGTAGAGGGCAAAGCCCGCAGCTTCGCCGGCGTCGTCGGCGATGAGGCATTCGAAGAGCGGCTGCGGCCCGAAGCCATCGCGGCGCAGCTCAGCCTCGCCGATCTGGACTGCGTCGGGCTCACGTTCGTAGACAGCGAGTGCGTGGATCAGGGTGAGGATGTCGGGGATATCAGCTTCAATCGCGAGTCGGATGTGCATGGCGGGCGTTCTCGCCATCGAGTGTACGGTGCTTGCCTCTGCGCGATAACGATGGAGCGGGTTATCGCGCAGAATGACGATCGACCTATTGGACGCGGGCGAGGAAGACGCCGAACCAGCGATGTACATCGGTCCAGTCTTCGACGACGGTGAAGCCGGTCTGCGCCAGCAGATGCTGCACACCCTGGATGGTGTACTTGTAGCTGTTTTCGGTGTGAATGGTTTCGCCGCGGCGGAAGGCCACCGAGAGATCGAGCGCGCCGATGGAGACGTCGTGCGCCATCAGACTCTCCAGGTGCATTTCGATGCGCGAGTGCTCACCGTTCCAGCGTACCTTGTGGCGAAACTTCATCAGGTCGAAGTCCGCGCCCAACTCACAGTTGATGCGGGCGAGCACGTTGCGGTTGAATGCCGCGGTAACCCCGCTTGCATCGTCATACGCGGCGACGAGCGTGGGGATGTCCTTTACCATGTCGATGCCAAGCAGCAGCATGTCGCCGGGCGCGAGCTGCTTGCGCAGGTTGCGCAGCAACTGGCGCGCATCGGCGGGCTCGAAGTTGCCGAGGCTCGATCCGATGTAGAGCACCAGGCGGCGCGTGCCATCCGCGGGAATCTCACCCAGGCCTTCGGTATAGTCGCCGACGCGCGACTGGAAGGTAATGCCTGGGATAGCGGCAGTCAGATTGCGTTGCGCCTCTTGAAGCGCGGATTCAGAGACGTCGATCGCATGGTAGGTGACCGCCTGCTGGCGGCGGACGGCGGCATCGAGCAGCAGGCCGGTTTTGGTTGCCGTGCCAGCACCGAGCTCGATGACGGTGAGCTCGCGCGCGAGGCCGTGCGGTGTAGGCGTGGACGCCGCAGCGATGATCTCGCCGGCATTGGCGCGGAAGATGCCGCGCTCCGTGCGGGTGAGGTAGTACTCGTCCAGCTCGGTGATCTGTTCGAAGAGTTGGGAACCCTCCTGGTCGTAAAAAAGCCAGGGGCTGAGCGTACGCGGCCGTGTGGTGAGCCCGCGAAAGACCTCGGCGCCGAGCGACGTATATGCCGCTGCGGGCAACTCGGGTAGTGTGACTGCATTCATCTGGAAATCTTTCTCCCGTGTCGGGATGGTTGTGTTTCGCCGGATTCTTGCGATGAATCCTGTGATAGGTCGTGGGCCAGGCGCAAGCCCGCAAATTGCCAGCGCGTGGCAGGCGAGAAGAAGTTGCGATAGGTGGATCGGATGTGCGAGCGGGGGGTAACGGCCGAGCCGCCGCGCAGCACCATCTGGTTGACCATGAATTTGCCGTTGTATTCGCCGAGCGCACCCCCGGGCGCGCGATAGCCGGGATAGCCAAGATAAGCGCTGCGGGTCCACTCCCACACATCGCCGAAGACTTGATCGAGATTCGCATCGGGTGCGGCCATGGGATGAAGCTGGCCGCTCTCGAGCATGTTGGCGTTTTGCGGGACGGCTGGCACACGCTCGGCGACCGCGGCCTCCCACTCGGTTTCCGTTGGCAGCCGCTTGCCGGCCCAGCGGGCATACGCATCGCCTTCGAAGTAGCTCACATGACAGACGGGGGTTGCGTCCATCTCGCTCAATGGCACGATGCCGCGCATGGTGTAAACCGTCCACAGGCCGTCGACCTTGCGCCAGTAGAGAGGTGCGTTCCATTGCTGCGCATTCACCGTGTCCCAGCCTTCGGAGAGCCAGAGCTCCGGGCGGGAGTAGGCGCTGTCTTCCATGAAGGCGAGATACTCCGCGCAGGTGACGGCACGCGAGGCGAGCGCGAAGGGCTGCAGGAAGACAGTGTGGCGCGGCGATTCGTTGTCGTAGGCGAAGCCTTCGCCGGAGTGACCGATCTCGGTGAGTCCGCCAGCGAAGTCAAGCCAGCGGAGCGGAGGGGCGCTCGATTGGAATTTGCCGCCCTCTGCGTACGCGGGATGGAGCGGGTTGGTCCAGAGGGCATGCTTGATGTCGTAGCAGAGCAGCTCCTGGTGCTGCTGCTCGTGATGGATGCCCAGCTCGATGCGCTCGGCCGCCTCGGGCGACATACCGCGCTCATCGAGCTGTGCGATGGCATCGTCCACGTGCCGGCGATAGGCGAGGACAGCATCGATACCGGGGCGTGAGAAGAAGGCGCGAGTTTTCTTCTCCGGTTGATTGGAGACGTCATTGTAATAACTGTTGAAGAGCCAGAGGAAGTCAGGATCGCAGGGCTGATAGCCGGCCAGGTATTCGCGGAGGACGAATGTTTCGAAGAACCAGGTAGTGTGGGCCAGATGCCATTTGGCGGGGCTGGCCTCGGGACAGCTTTGCACCATCATATCTTCCGGCGAAAGTGGAGTGCAGAGGGCAAGGCTCTGGCGGCGCGTCGCGGTGAATGCGGTCAGGAGTCCGGGCGCGCTGAGTTCAACTGCTGATGACATTTGGTTCTGCGTGTCCTTACAGTTGCTATGTTCTTCGCAATAGGAGCCCGTTCTCTGCCCCTCCGTTGCTCGCACAGCCTAGCATTTTGTTTGTCACAAAATTGCTAAACCGAGTCTGCGCAGTGTGAGCCAGCAGAGGACAACCTGGGAACACTACGCAGCCTTCCTATGGATGCGCAAGGGGTGCCTTGCGGACTCTGAGAATTAGTAACCGAAAAATAATTCAGTGTTCGTTACCAGACATAGGCCCCCTTTGATTCCGCAGCCGAGGCTGGGCGATTCAACGGGCGCTCAGCAGCTGCGCCAGCCCAAAGGCTGCGGCCGCGGCCAGGCCGCCGATGATGACGGTCTGCAATCCGCTGCGGACAGTGCCCGCACCGGTGACCCGGCCCTTGATTGCGCCGAAGAGCAGTAACGCCAGCAGCGTGATGCCGACCGATGCGGGAAGCGCGGTGCGGGTTGTGCCCAGCATGTATGGAAGCAGGGGAACGAGGCCGCCGAGGATGTATGAGCCCGCGATGGTCAACGCGCTCTGGAGTGCGCGGCCAGCCTGCGGCTCTTCCAGGCCGAGCTCAAAGCGCATCATGAAGTCGACCCAGGCCGTGGGGTTGCGCTGGAGCGCGCTCAGCACCGGCTTGGCCTCGTGCCGCTCGACTCCATAGGCGTCGAAGATCTCGTAGATCTCTTCTTCCTCGTCGCGGCGGCGCTCGACGACTTCGCGTTCCTCGCGCAGCCGCTCGCTGCGATAGTGCTCGGCATCGCCGCGCGCCGCGAGATAGCCGCCCAAGCCCATGGCGATGGCTCCGGCGGCGATCTCGGCCAGCCCGGCAAGCACGATGATGTGCAGGGAATTGACGGCGCCGGAGAGACCGGCGGCAAGGGCGAAGGGCACGGTGAGGCCGTCCGACATACCAATGACGATGTCTCGTACGGTGTTGCCGGACTGGAAGTGCGTCTCGTGGTGATCGACCGCCGAAGAAGTGGCCATGGCGGGAGTGTAGAGCATGTTCCTGCGATCGGCGGTGCCGCTTCCGGCGCCGGCAGGAAAGTGATTCGAGCCGGTGAAATCAACGGTCCGCCACGGGTGAAGGGCGTCCTTTGACCTCGTATTCTCGTCTATAGGAGGCGATCTTCCTTATTTCCATGATTCCGACTTTTCAGGCGCATCGCTGGAGGAAGGGGCTTCGTCTATCTGCAGCAGGCGTGCTGCTGGTATCGGGCGTGACGGTGCTGGCCCGGGCTCAGGATGAGAATGACCAGGGCTGGGCGCAGTTTTCCCGCGGCAATACCTTGCGGGGCACGGTGGTGTCGGCGGCGCCTGGAGGGAAGAACGATGGCAGCCTTGCCGTGAAGACAGACAGCGGGCAGCCGTGGCGCGTGCTCTACGGCGCGAATACACGGCTGATGAAGGATCGCGGTCCGATCCGCCCGAGCGAGATACAGGCAGGCGACATGATTTTTGCGGCGGGCAATGTGGACGCGAAGAAGAAGACGGTGGGCGCGGCGATCCTGATCGATATCCCGGCCGAAGAGGTGCGTAAGGCGCGCGAGGGTCTGGGCAAGACCTGGGCGGCGGGGAAAATCACCTCGATTGCGGGAACCACAATTCAAGTACACCGGCTCGACGGCGTGGAGCAGAAGATCGCGGTGGACGAAAATACCTCCTTTCGAGAGAAGCATGACTCTGTGACCCTGGCCGATCTGCAGCCGGGCGAGGGCTTTCGCGCCGAGGGACATGTGACGAACGGGGTATTCACCGCGACGACGATCACGGTTTTCGATTTGAAGGGACATGAACCATGGCTCGACGCCGGGTCGGAGGCCCGATGAAACGACTGTGCGCATTGGCTGCGCTCCTCGGAACGGTGCCGTTGTGCGCGTGGCCACAGTCCACGTCCGCGACGCAACCGCCTGCGGCGAGCCAGGCGCCGCAGGTTCCGCAAGCGCCACCTTCCGCGCCTGCGCCATCGGTTGCGGCCGGCGGAACGGTATCGGGGGTCATCAAGTCTGGCCAGACCCCGCTGCCAGGTGTGAGTGTGACGGCAAAGAATACCTTGACGGGCAAACAATACGTAACCGCGACGGATAGCCATGGGGCGTTCACCCTTCACATCGACGAAGATGGGCGCTACGTGGTGCGGGCGGAGTTTGCGGCCTTTGCCGGCGCGACGAAAGAGGTGCTGCTGCACGGTGGCGGTGCGGGAGGCGCAGCCGTGCAGCAGACGGATTTTTCGCTGATCCTTGCGTCGCGCCAGCAGCAGATCGAGCAGGCGGAGGCGCGCCGGGGAACCGGGCAGGGATCGAGCGGCGGGCCGCGGCAGTACATGGCTGGGCAGGGGGCGCAGAACCTGGGATTGCTGGCGGGTGCGCTGGGGGCGGTCGCCGCCGGTGGCGAAACGGGCGGCACGGCGCTGCCCTCGGGGGCGGGAAACAACGACGTCAGCACGGAGTCGGTTACCGTGAACGGGCAGAGCGGTACGACGAATCCCTTCGCCGGTATCAATATGCAGCAGATGCGGGACAACCTGGAAAACATGCAGCAGCAGCAGACGCTGGCGCAGATTCCCGGGCAGGGACGGGGCGGCGGTGCTGAAGGCTTTGGTGGTTCGGGTGGTGGCGGGCCGGTCGTCATTGGAGGAGGTGGCGGCGGTGGTGGCGGCGGTGGTGGCCGCGGTGGTGGATTCGGCGGTGGCGGATTTGGCGGCGGTGGCAGCCGCGGTGGCTTCAATTTTCGCCGGATGAATCCGAACAAGCCGCATGGAGCGCTCTTCTGGCAAGGCGGGAACAGCGTGTTCAATGCGAAGGATTTTGCCTTGCGCGGGCAGGCGGAGCCGCAGCCGCCCTACAACTCGAACCGCTTCGGCGCGATCTTCGCGGGGTCGCCGTACATCCCGCACCTGGTTGAGCACGATACGAAGGACTTCTTGTTTTTGTCGCTGATCGGCAATCATTCGTCGTCGCCTTTCGACAACTACGGGACAGTGCCGGATGCAGCGCTCCGCGGGGGAGATTTCTCCGTGGCCGGGCAGCCGACGATCTACGATCCGACTACAGGGCAGCCGTTTCCGGGCAATGTGATTCCGGCACAGCGGATCAGCCCGCAGGCCACGGCGCTGTTGAATTACGTGCCGCTGCCCAATCTGCCGCTAGGCAACCGGCAGAACTATCAACGGCTGACCTCCGCAACCACCAACACTACGACGGTGGGCGCACGCTATATGCGCAGCTTTGGTGGCGGCAACGTCTTCTCGAACATGCTGCGGCAGTTCACCGGTGCGAGCTCGCCGGGGCTGCACCAGAGCATCAATGCCAACTTCAACTACAGCCATTCCGCTGCGGATGAGGTGAATCTGTTTCCGGAGCTTGGCGGCAAGCAGCAGACGCACCAATATTCGCTGCAACTTGGCTACACGCTGGGTATCGGGCGGCTGACCAACAACATCACCGCGAACCTGAACCGCTCGAATTCGCAGCTCAGCAACTTCTTTACCAATCAGCAGGACATCGCGAAGAGCCTAGGGATCAACGTGCTGAGCGGCGCGGCGGTGAATCCACTGAATTACGGCCTGCCGAATGCCACGCTGGTGCAGTACTCCGGATTGAGCGAGGAGCAGCCGAATTTTCAGACCAATCAGACGCTCGGCGTTTCCGATTCCAGCTCGTGGATACACGGCAAGCACAACATAAAGTTTGGCGGCGACTACAAACGCGTCGATCTGAGCATGATTGGACAGACGAACTCTACCGGCACGTTTGTCTTTACCGGCCTGGCGACGGAGCAGCCGGGCTCTTCCGGCACAAACGGCACGGGGACGAACGGCGGCAGCGGGCAGGCCGCCACGGGCTCGTCTTTGGCCGACTTGTTGCTCGGACTTCCGCAGCAGACGACCATCCAGGCGCCGTATCAGAAGGCTTATCTGCGCGCGAACATCTATGACGCGTTCGTGCAGGACGACTGGCGCGTGCGCGCCAACTTCACGGTCTTGGCCGGCCTGCGCTATGAATACTTCTCGCCCTATTCGGAGAAGGATGGACGGCTGGCGACGATCGATCCGAGCAGCGACTTCTCCCAGGTAGCGCCGGTGCTGGCGGGCGGCGTGGGAAAGTACACCGGACGCTATCCGAAGACGCTGATCTATCCGGACCGCGATGATTTCTCTCCGCGGGTGGGTTTTGCCTGGAAGGCATTTCGCAACACCGTGGTGCGCGGCGGCTACGGCATGAACTTCGCCAACGGGCAATACATCAGCTTCATCCAGAATCTCGCCTTCCAACCGCCATTCGCGGATGTGCAGACCAACCAGGCGACGGAAGGTGCGAATATCACGCTGGCGAATGGTTTTCTTGCACCGCAGGCGGCAGGCAACTACTCCGTGAACAAAAATTACCGGCTGCCGTATGTGCAGGTATGGAACCTGGACATCCAGCGCACGCTGCCTTCGGGCATTGTGCTGAACGTGGGCTGGAACGGAGCGAAAGGTACGCGCCTGGATGTGTTGACCGCGCCCGGACGCAACACCAACTCCTCGTTGAGCGGCGTGTACTACAACTACTCGGACTCCATCGGCTTCTCGAACTTCAACGCCGGCACGGTGCGGCTGCGCAGACGTCTCCAGGGCGGCGTTGCCCTGGGCGCGACCTACACCTACTCGCATGCGATCGACGACGCCAGCGCAATCGGCGGGAATGGCGGGACTACCGCTGTCGTAGCGCAGAACTGGCAGAATATTCTGGCGGAGGAGTCGAACTCATCTTTCGATATTCGCCACAACCTGAAGGGTGATTTCGTGTATGAGTTTCCCTTTGGGCCGGATGCGCACTTCCTGACCAGCGGCAACTGGCTGTCGCATGGCCTGGCAAATGTATCGTTCTCAGGCACGTTTGCGTTTGCCACCGGCGAACCGCTGACGCCGCGCTTTGTCGCCAACAGCGCGGATGTGGCTCGCGGCAGCACGGGGTCGCTGCGGCCCAACCGGGTGCCGGGGGTATCGCTGACCGCGGGTGGCGGAACGCTAGACCACTGGTTCAACACGGATGCGTTCAGCAGCGCCTTCGCGCCGGGTCAGACATATGGAACAGCGTCGCGCTACTCGATTCCCGGGCCGGGGACGTTGACGTTTGACGCCTCGCTGTCGAAGACCATCCGGCTGGGAGAGATGCGCAATCTGGAGCTGCGCGGTACTGCCGACAATATTCTCAACACGGTGCAATACGCGGGCGTGGATACTAGCCTCGGGTCTAACACGTATGGTCAGATCACGTCGGCCGCAGCGATGCGCACCTTCGTTCTGATGGCGAGGTTCCGTTTCTGATGCGCTCTCTATTCACGCTCGCATGTCTCGCTCTCACGCTGCCACTGCTGCACGCGCAGCAGCAGCCTGCGGCGAACAATACCAATCCGAACACTGCCAATCCGAACACTGCCAATCCAAACAACGTCAGTTACGTGTTGAAAGTGCAGAGCGATCTGGTGTTGACCAACGTTGTGGTGCGCGACAAGCGCACGGGCGCAGTGGTGAAGGGGCTTACGGCGAAGGACTTCACAATCCTCGAGAATGGAAAGCCACAGAAGATTGACACATTTGATTTTCAGAGCATCGACCAGGCCACGCCCCTCAATGAAGCGACGGTGAGTGGGAAGGAGGGGCAACTGGTGCTGGGCAAAGGCACGGGGGTGGTGACGGGCGATGCGCTGCGCAATCACCGGCTGGTGGTGCTCTTCTTCGACCTGACATCGATGCAGCCGGACGACCTGACACGGTCGGTCGAAGCGGCGAAAAACTACATCAACCGGCAGATGCAGGCGGCGGACCTGGTGGCGGCGGTGTCTTTGGACTCGGCCCTGAACGTGGACCAGGACTTTACCGCGAACAAGCAGGCGCTGCTCGCGGCAGTGTCGAGATACGACAGCACGGAGCAGGCGGGCTTTCAGGCGGGCGCAGTCTCGACGACCAACCAGGTAGAGGACGCAAGCAGCTTTACGCCGGACGAGACCGAGTACAATGACCTGAATACCGATCGACAGCTCTACGCGATTGCGCAGATCTCGAAGTCGCTGGCGTACATCAACCAGAAGAAGTCGCTACTCTACTTCTCGGGCGGCATCCAGCGCGACGGCATCGAGAACGAAGCCTCGCTGCGGTCGGCAACGAATTCGGCGGTGCGCGCGAATCTCTCCATCTACAGTGTGGATATGCGCGGGCTGCAGGCGATCTCGCCGCTGGGCGATGCGTCGACGGGATCGCTCCGCGGCGCGAGTTCGTACAACGGGCAGGCCTTCCAGAACAATCTCGACGCAAATTTCAACTCGCAGGAGGTGCTGTCCACGCTGGCTGCGGATACTGGAGGAAAGTTCTACGGCGACTCGAACGATTTCGCGCCGGCCTTCCAGGCGATGGAGAACGATACAGCCGAGTATTACGTGATCGGCTTTCGCTCCACGAATCCGGCCCGCGATGGACGCTATCGCAAATTGCAGATCAAGTTGAATCGTGCGGATGTGAAGCTCCAGTACCGGCCGGGGTATTACGCGCCGGCGGACTACCAGCACTCCAACCACGAGGACCGCGAGCACCAGTTGACCGAGCAACTGGAGAGCGATCTGCCGGCGACCGATGTGCCGGTGTACATGGCGGCGTACTACTTTGAGCTGGCGCCGGACCGCTACTACATTCCGGTGTCGCTGATCGTGCCGGGCTCGCAGATCCCATTCGTGAAGGGCGGCGACCGGGACAAGGCGACGATCGACATCATCGGCGAGGTGAAGGACATGGCCGGCCGCGCTGAGGGCGAGGTGCGGCAGACGGTGAAGCTGGCGATCGACCAGCAGCAGCAAGTGTCGCGGAAGAATGTGCAGTACACGACGAGCTTCACGCTGCCGCCGGGCAAGTATCACGTGAAATTTGTGCTGCGTGAGAACGAAACGGGGCACATGGGGTCGTTTGAGACGGACATTACGGTGCCGGACCTGGCGAAGGCGCCGATGAAGCTGTCTTCCGTGTTGCTCGCGAGTCAGAGGCAGCCTGCGCCGAAGAGCAAGCAGGCGAATCCGCTGGTGCAGGACGGGCAGTTGTGGGTGCCGAATGTCGCGCACGTCTTCCGGCAGGACGGGCACCTTTATCTGCTCTATGAGGTGTATAGACCGGGCACGAAGACGGCGGATGCGAAGGCGCAGTCGCCGCGGCTGCTGACTTCGATCGAGTTCCTCTCCGGCTCGACCAAAGTTTTCGAGACGCCCTTGGTGGAGGCAACCAAGCTGACCGATGCTGCGCGCAACACGATCGCGTTCCAGTTCGATGTGCCGCTGAAGGATCTGAAGCCGGGGCAGTATACGTGCCAGGTGAACGTGATTGATGACCGGGCGGGCGCGTTCAGTTTTCCGCGGACGGGCGTGCTGGTGCGGTAGCGGCCTGCCGGACGTACATCGCGGAAGTGAGGACATCGGTCAATGCATGCACAGGGAAAGCGGCGGATCGTAGATGCGCACATGCATCTGTATGACAGCCAGGAGAACCGCTATGAGCATATCGAGCATGTTGACGCGATGCTCGAAGCGCTGCTTGGAGATTATTCGGCACTGCCGAAGCGGTACTTGTTTGAAGACTACGTTGCCGACCTGAGCGACATGACGATTGATGGAATTGTGTGGCATGAATTTATTGCCATCGACCCGCTGCGCGAGGTGAAGTGGTCCCAACGGCTGGCGGAGCGGCTGCCGGTTCCGATGGCGATTGTGGAGCTGGTGGACTTTTCTGCGCCAGACCTGGAAGCGCGCCTGGATGAGTACACGCAGTATGCCAATGTGGCAGCGGTGCGGCAGCACCTGGGGTGGGATGCGAACGATCCGGGGCGATGCATGGCGAAGCGTGGGGACCTGTTGACGGACTCGGTTTGGCGGCAGGGTGTGCGATTGCTGAAGAACTACAACTTCAAATGTTCATTGGAGGTGTTCTCGCCACAACTTGCGGATTTGCATACAGTGATCCGCGAGAATCCGGAGACTAGCTTCACAGTGGCGGTGATGGGATGGCCGGTGAGATTGGATGACACGGAATTTGAGCGATGGAAACGGAGTCTTCGGGAGATTGCAGTGTGCGAAAACGCGCGAGTGACGATTTCCGCACTGGAGTGCGTGTTTGGTATGGACTGGGTGCCGATGAAGGCGCATCCGTGGGTGGAAACGGCGATCGAACTGTTTGGGACAGAGCGCGTGATGTTTGGGAGCCATCGTCCGATCTCGCTACTGGCGCGGCGGGTGGCGCATCCCTATGCCGCGTATGAGGAGATGACGGTGGGGCTGTCCGAGGCGGAGCGGGGTGCCGTGTTTCGGGGAAATGCGGCGCGGTGGTTCTGGGGCGGGCTCGATCGAAAGAAGGTTCGCTGTCCGGAATCAGCCTGAGGCGCGACCGGCTTTCTTCGGGACGTTCTCGTGGTTGTAGGGGCAGTGGCGGCAGGCAGACCCGCAGCAATAGCCTCGCTTGAGATGCCAGGCTTCGGTGAAGACCATGTATGGACCTTCCCAGTAGAAGTCTTCGCCTTCCTTCGGTGTGGGGCGCGGAGTGAGTTGTTCCGCCTTGTCAGTCATGACCGAGGGAGAGCTGCGGGGGTGCGCTGTCTGCGAATGAAGTTTGCAACATGGATGGCAGGATTTCGGCCGGTGGTGGAGTGATCTCTGACAGGAAGTGGCCGCCGCGGAAGTGTACGGTGCGGCCGGCAGTGGCGGCGGGGCGGTCGCCGGGGACGATGATGCCGACGAGGTTAGCTGGATCAGAGGCGGCGATTGTCACTGTGGTGGTTGCGAGTTCCTGCTTGCGGGATTCGCGTAAGGATTCGACGGCTTGTGGCAGCGCGAACTGCTCACCCTGGAAGCCGGAGACGAAGCGGCCGCCGCGCACGATGCCGCGTGCTTCGAGGCGGCGGAAGATGCCGAGGAGCTCACGCCAGCGGGGCATGGTGGTTTCGCGCTGCACGAGATCGCGGAAGACGATGCCATAGCGCCAGAGAAGGACGAGGGCGGCGGACTCGATCTCCTGCTCGGCGCCGTCCGGGCAATGCGGCTATGGCGCTCTGTGTTCCTCCCTTTGGTCCTCATGGCGTGAGTCTGTGAGGAGTATCTCCGGCGTTGGCGGGGCGAGGAGACTCCAGCGGCCGGCGGTGTTGCGGGCGCGCTGGCCCAGATTGCCCATGTTGTGGCCGCGCATGCGAAAGGGCGTGCTGCTGGCGGATTTGCGGCGCGGGTCGATGAGCGAGCGGAGGCTGTCGTAGCCATCGGCAGTGACCAGTCCGGCGGCGACTAATTCCCACAGTGCATTGTGCAGCTCGGCGAGCGGTACGCCTGCCTGACGGGCGAGATCGGCGGCAAAGGCTGCCCCGGTTTGCTCGAGCTGCGCGCGAACACGTAACGCGAGCGGTGACAGACAGGCGGCGAGCGCGCTCTCCGGAAGCTCGCGCGTGCGGAGGCAGCCATCCATCCAGTGCGCGTCCTCACGCAGAAAAAAGGTGATGGGAGCCATACTGGTGGGGATGACGCGGCGGGGTGCGCCGCCCTCGGGCGAGAGGAACGCGGGGTGCGGCGAGATGCGGCCCCAGCCGACGACGCCGGCCATGCAGAGCGTGTCGAGTGCGCGGGGATCGTAGTTTGCAACGCGCTGCGGGAGGAGGGTGCGTTCCCACTCGATGGCGGGAGCTTCGAAGCCTTCCAGTTTGCGGAGCGCGTCGAGGACGCCCTCTTCGCCGGTGAGCTGTGTCTGCGGCGCGAGATGCTGCCAGCGGAGAAACCAGTCCATGTATTGCGCAGGCGCGACGGGCTCGATTTGCTTGCGCAGGGTGTGGATGGTGCGCTTGTGGATGCGCTGCAACAAACGCCGTTCGCACCATTGAACTTGGTGATCCTGATATTCCTGGGTCGGAGGCGCCTGCGGCGCTTCGTCACAGACCCACCCTACGCTTTGTGTAGGATGTGGCACCCGTTGTGGTCGGTCGCTGCGGATGTCTGCGGCGTCCTTCGACAAACTCAGGGCAGGCCTTCGCTTCGCTCAGGATTACAGCGGATTCAAATTCGCCGCGGAGGATGGTGCCCTGCGATTCCATGGCTACGAGTGCACTGAAGATCGCGGATGGGTTGATGCCGAGATGTTTTCCGAGCGACGCGGCGGTTTGCGGACCGAGGATGTTGAGCCAGGCGTGGAGGGCTTTTTGTAATAACGGCAGGTCGGGTGCGGCGGAGAGGAGATTGGCGTGATCTTCGATGCGCTCGGCGGCCATAACGTGTTCGGCTGATGTAAGCGCTCGCGACTGTGACGTTAGGCGATCGAACAGGATGCGCCAGCCAGTGGCGCGGGGATGGTCGAGGGTGGACTCGGGTACAACGACGAGCCCGTAGAGCAGGTCGTGGAGCTCGTGTTCGTCGCGGATGTCGGGCCAGGACTCTTCGCGGACCTGACGGATGGCGTCGGGATCGAGACGGCCGGCTTCGCCGAGGAGATTGTCCGGGACCATGCCGCGCATATTTACAGCGCGGGCGCGGCGCTCTTCGAGGGGTGCATCGTCGAGGAAGGCGTAAGGGTTGGCGTTGAGCAGGCCGTGGGAGAAGACCGAGGGAACCGTAGTGTCGACGGCGACGCATTGGATTTCGCCGGATTGGATCTTCGCGATGACATCGATGAGGCCGGCGAGATCCATGGCTTCGCCGAGGACATCTTTCATGACTTCGCGGACGAGCGGGTGACTGGGTATCTGGATATCGCCTTCGATGTTTTCGAAACAAGCTGCCGCCTGCGGGAAGACGCTGGCGAGGAGATCTTCGCCGCGAGTGCGCTGGATCTGCGGCGGCACCTTCTTGCCTTTTTGAAATCGCAGCAGTTGCAGACTGCGGGTGGCGTCCCAGCGGAAGCGGGTTTTGAAGATGGGCGAGGCGAGCGATGCCTGCTCGAGCAGCTCGGTGACGGTGTGGGTGGTAAGGAACTGGAAGACGTCGGCGAGGGGGAAAGAATGCTGCTCGGCGAGCGAGATGTTGAGTCCGTTGTCGGTGGCGGCGGCCTGGAGTTCGAAGTTGAAGCCACGGCAGAAACGCTTGCGCAGGGCGAGACCCCAGGCCTTGTTGATGCGGCCGCCGAAGGGCGCGTGCAGGATGAGCTGCATGCCGCCGCCCTCGTCGAAGAAGCGTTCCGCGACGATGGTAGTGAGGGTGGGGACGGTGCCCAGGACGGCGCGGCCGGCGACGATATAGGCGATGATCTGCTCGGCGCCGGCGTCGTTGACTCCGCATTCTTCCTTGATCCAAGTAACCGTAGCGGCGACAGAGGGATCGGCCTGACTGATGTAGCCGGGAAGCAGACCAGGCGTGTGGGCGGCGACATCTTCGCGCAAACCGCAGACCCAGCGTGAGAGTTCCGCGGTGCGCTGCGGAGCCTCGCCGCGCCAGAAGGGCACGGTGGGCGGCTGTCCATGGGCGTCTTCGACGTACATGCGACCAGCGGTTTCGATGGCGGAGATGCGCCAGGAGGCGTTGCCGAGCTGGATGATGTCGCCGACACCGGAATCGATGGTGAAGTCCTCGTCGAGCGTCGCGATCTGGTGGCCGTCGGGCTGGAGGATGACAGAAACGACAGCGGTGTCGGGGATGGTGCCGCCGTTCGAAACGGTGATGGAACGCGCGCCGCGGCGTGCCTGCAGGCGGCCATGGATGCGGTCGCGGAGGAGGTAGGCGCCGTAGCGGCCACGCGAGGACTCGATCCCGTCCGATAGCAGGCAGAGGAGTTCTTCGAAGGTTTCGCGAGGCAGGTCGCGATAAGGGTGAGCGCGAGTGAGCAGCGCGTAGAGATCGTCTTCCTGCCATGGCTCGGCAGCGCACGCGGCGACCATCTGCTGCATGAGGACATCCAGCGGCTGCGGGGGGATTTCGAGCTGATCAAGCGCGCCGGCGCGCAGCCCGCGCACGATGGCGGCGAGCTCCATAAGGTCATCACGGGTAGTGGCGAAAAAGCGTGCCTTGGGAATGGCGCCGCGCCAGTGGCCGGCGCGGCCGGCGCGCTGTAGTGCGGGCGCGAGGGCGCGCGGTGTGTTGATCTGGCAGACGAGGTCGATGGCGCCGATGTCGATGCCCAGTTCGAGCGACGCGGTGGCGACGAGCAGCTTGATCTCGCCGGCCTTGAGTTTACGTTCGGCTTCGAGGCGGAGCTTGCGCGAGAGCGAACCGTGGTGCGCGGCGACGTTCTCCGCGCCGAGGCGTTCGCCGAGCTGGAAGGCGAGCCGTTCTGCCATGGAGCGCGTGTTGACGAAGACGAGGGTGCTGCGGTGCTCGAGCGCGAGCTCGGCGAGGCGATTGTAGACGTCATCCCAGATGGCGTTGGTGGAGACAGAGCTGAGCTCGTCGTTGGGGACTTCGACAGCGAGATCGAAGTGGCGGCGGCGGCCGACTTCGATGACGGCGCAGTCGCGGTGACGCGTGCCGCAGAGGAAGTCGGCGACGAGCGAGATGGGGTTTTGCGTAGCCGACAGCCCAATTCGTTGTGGTGCTGGCCGCACGGGCGATTGCGCCGGTAGCGCGTTTTGTTGGGTTCGCTCCCATTGGTCGCTCACGTCTGCGCCTGTGGGTAAGCCGGTGGAAGCCCACATCTTTTCTAGATATGGGGCGCCCGGCTCTGCTGTAAGCCCGGTGATGAACGCTCCGGGAGCGAGGCGGTTTTCGCCGCAGACGAGGGCGTCGAGTCGCTCCAGCGAGAGGACGAGGTGGGTACCGCGCTTGTCGTCGGCCATGGCGTGGATCTCGTCGACGATGACGGTGCGGACGCGCGCGAGATTGGCGCGCGATTTTTCCGCGGTGAGCAGGATGAAGAAGGACTCCGGCGTGGTGACCAGGATGTGGGGCGGCTGTTTGAGCATGGCGCGGCGCTCGGCCGGGAGCGTGTCGCCGGTGCGGACGGCGGTGCGAATAGGCGGGCAGAGATAGCCGCGCTCAAGGGCGAGCTTTTGTATCTGCTGCAGTGGCTCTTCCAGGTTCTTGCGAATGTCGTTGGAGAGCGCTTTGAGCGGCGAGATGTAGACGACTTCGGTGTGCGGCTGGAGCTCGCCGGCGAGCGCCTTACGGAAGAGCTGGTCGATGCAGATGAGGAAGGCGGCGAGTGTCTTGCCGGAGCCGGTGGGGGCGGAGATGAGCGTTGGACGCTGGGCGAGGATGGCCGGCCAGCCTTCGATTTGAGGCTCGGTGGCGGAACCGAAGCGGGAGAGAAACCACTCCTGGAGGATGGGATGGGCCCATGTGAGAGCTTCTGCTGGGCTGGTGGACTGCATGAGGGATATTGTAGCGCCGAGATTTCGTGTTTTATTCGCCAGTCTACCTACACAGATGTGCGTGCCGGCGTCCATTCGTGAGGAGCAGATCTCCGTCGAAATGCTGACCTTCGAACGGTCGCCCTTGCCAACCGACAAAGGCGGCGTGAGAACTACCTGGGATCCTTCTCATTACTTTAGTCACAGAAACACTATCTAAGGCAAGATTTTGCCTGTTACTATCAGCCCTGTTAAGAGGCTCATTTTGGGGGAGGTAATCATGGGGAATACACCAAACGGCATTCCTTCGCCCGGCGTCCTAACGACGCTGATGCGGACATGGTCAGCTACTCGGACGGTGGCGCGTGAATCGATCAAGCCCAAACCGATCACGGTGGAAGCCTATCTGCTGCCGCAGCATATACATCACAATCGTGCGGAAATTGAAAGTGGGGAGTTGTGCGGCTGCATCTCTTGCGTGCAGATGTTTCCGCGAGGGGAGATTCGACGTTGGGCGGGTGCGGGAACCACGGCGGTCTGTCCACGGTGCGACACCGCTGCCGTTGTAGGCCCGGGTGCCGGATTTCAGCTCACGCCGGAGCTGCTACATCGGGCACACCAGCTGCTTTTCGAGGGCAAGGGGCGACGCGCTTAAGAAGTGAGAGCTGGCAGGCCGTCCTGAGTGATCGGCCGCTTGAAAGATGCGAAGCAGTCGCGACGGAACCAAGCATTTCAGCCCGCTGCGCAAGGCAGTCCTTCACTCGATGAGCCGAGCGGGCGGGATGCCTTCTAATACTCGCCGTTGACGTCGTGCTGCTTCTCCAACTTCAGGGGGGGCGGCGGGAGGGTTCGCCAGAGGTCGTGATTGTAGACGACAGGCGTCAAGGTTTTGTGGTCGTAGCGGAAGGTGATCGGCGCTGGGGTGGGCTGCTTCTCGACGGGATCGAAGGTGAGCTTGAGAACATCGCCCTCCATGGTCCAGTGGGCGAAGCTGGTGATTTCGCTGGTCGAGTCGGGCGACTGCGTGAGGGTAGCGGTGCCGTCCTTGCCCAGGTCGAGCGCCATGGTGTGGTGGCGGATGGCGTAGGTGCCGTCCTGGCTCTGCCCGCGGGTTTCGTCCTTGGCCCGCGTCTCGCCTTTGTACGTACCGGCCAGCTTCGATTGCTCGCTCTTGGGCCTGGCGTGGACGGTGAGCGGCAAGGCAGCAAGAAGAGCGAGGGAGAGAAGGCGCTTCATGTAGGTATGCTAACTCGTCCCGGACTTGCCGTCCGAGGCGGATGCGCGGACTGGCCGTCCAGGCGGAGGCGCCTGCGGCGCGAGCTGCTGGGCTCGCTTCCTTTGGTCGCTCACGTCGGAGTGAGCGGTACACACATCTGAACCCACATCTCCAACGCGGATGTGGGGAACCCATTGTTGTGGCGATTCGTTATTTTGTGATGCGGAGCAGGACTACGCCGTGTTCGGGGACCATCCAGGGGCCGTGGCCGTTGTCGGATGGGTTCCAGACGTTGTGTACTTTGCTGCTGGCGGAGAGGCCGAGCTTCTGCAGGGGCAGCGACATCTGTTCCGCGTCGTGGCCGCGGTTGAAGAGGCCGACGGCCACGGAGCCGTCCTTGAGCGGCTTGGACCAGACTTCGAAGGGGCCATCGGCCGAGACGCGATCGCCCTGCTTGCCGAGCGGATCCTGATCGATGGCGATGACGTCCTTGTTCATGAGGATGGATTTGGTTTCAGCCGTCATCTGCGAGAGGTCGTTTCCGGCAAGAAGTGGCGCGGCGAGGATGGCCCACAGGCTCATGTGGGTGAGGTACTCGTTGTACTTCATCTTGCCGTTGCCGACTTCGAGCATGTCGGGATCGTTCCAGTGGCCGGGGCCTGCGTATTTCGCGAGGCCGGCCTGCGAGAAGCCGATGTTGGACATGCTCATGTAGTTGTCCTGGATGTCGTCGGTGGTGCGCCAGCTATTGCCGCCGACTGTAGGCCCCCACTTCCAGACGGAGTCCCAGCCGTACTGGCAGAGCGAGAAGTAGATGGGGCGGCCTGTGGCGACGAGCGCCTTGTGCATTTTCTCGTAGGCGGCGCGCATCATCTGGTACTGCTTGGCCTGGTCGCCGGGAGCTTCCTTCTGCATGACCTCGTGGTAGCTGCAGAGGTCGTACTTGAGGTAGTCGAAGCCCCACGCGGCGTAGGTCTTCGCATCCTGCTCCTCGTGCTGGTAGCTGCCGGTGTAGCCGCCGCAGGTCTTGGGACCGGGGCCAGAGTAGATACCGATCTTGAGGCCCTTGGAGTGCACGTAGTCGGCGAGCGCTTTCATGTCGGGAAACTTGCTGTTGGGGAGGATGTTGCCGTTGGCGTCGCGATTGCCCTGCCATGCATCGTCGATATTGACGTAGATGTAGCCGGCGTCCTTCATGCCGGTGGAGACGAGCTCATCGGCGGCGGTGCGGACATCCTTGTCGGTGACGCGCTTCGCGAAGTGGTTCCAGCTATTCCAGCCCATGGCGGGGGTGGCGGCGATTTTGGTTTGGGCGGAAATGGCGATGGGGAGGGCTAACAGGGCGACGGTGAGAAGGGTCTTGCGCATGGGCTCAGGGGCTCCTCTGTAACGGCTTACACGATAGTGAGCGGCGGACGTGACGTCAAGGCTGGATGTTCTACATGGGCTCTGCTTCCACTTGCAGCTGCTTCACGAATTCGTGGAGGGGCATACCGAAGAAATCGGAGATTTTGCCCGAGGGAACAAAGCCGTGACGTTCGTAGAAGCGGATCGCTCGCTTGAGGGGTGCCGTTGTGTCCAAGGTGATGCGATGGCATCCGGCGGCGCGGATGTTGTCCTCGGCGCGATGCAGCAGTTGCAGCGCTATGTTTCGACCATGCCATCCCGGTAGAACTGCCATGCCGCGGATGTGACCGATCTGACCGGTGACCGCGCATGCTACCGTGCCGATGATCTGGCCATCTGGTGCGACGGCTGCGTAGATCGTCATGTGGGCTATGCGATCGAGTACACCTTGCGGGTTCAAGACGGTATCGGCGAAGGCGCCTACGGTGTACTGATCGCGAAAGGGAGCGAATGCTGATTCCAGACATTCGGCTATGGCCGCCGCATCGCAGGGTTGCGCTTTGCGAATCAAGGAGTCCAAGCTGTCCTCGTCTGGAGGATTTTCCTCCTCGGTTGCCATTGCTATCTGCGATGGGCGGCGTTGCTTTCCGTCTGCCGGTGGACGGTAAGAATATTGCCCAAGCCGTTTTGGGTGGGATACAGTATGCGCCATCCGCCGGGACGACAGAGAGCGATCCGGCAGGTTCACGGGCGCACCGGTTGGCAGGTGCCGGGACCTTGTTCCAGTCAGGTCGAAGTGGCATTGCCAGGTCAAAAACCATTTCTACGGAGGAGAACCTTGAAAGTTCATCGCATCGTGTTAGGCAGCGTGTTCAGTGCAATATTGTTTGCCGGCGGAGTGGTCGTCGGCCAGGAGACCGTCAATCCTCGCATCCACCCTCACCTTGCCGAAGCGCAAAAGATGATAGCTGGGGCGATTGGTCAGATTGATACCGCACAGGCGGCATGGAAGGACAAGTTAGGTGGGCATGCCCAGCGCGCCAAGGAACTGCTGCAACAGGCAGACGGTGAATTGAAGCAGGCCGCTGAGTATGCCAATAAATACAAGTAGCGTGTGGATCGAAGAGTAAGAAGGGCGGAGCAAGAAGGGCGCCTTCTCTATTGCAGTCCGCATTTGAATGAAGTGCGTTCACTGAGAAAGCGGCGTGCTGTAGTGCTCGACGGTGGGGAAGGGATCGTAGAAGTGATGCAGGAGGGCCTTCCATTCCTGATATTGGGGCGAGCCGCGGAAGCCGATGGTGTGATCTTCGAGGGTTTGCCACTTCACGAGCAGGAGGTAGCGGCTGGTTTGCTCGACCGAGCGGCGGAGTTCGTGGGAGATGTAACCGGGCATGCGGCCGAGAATCGGGATGGCGCCGTGAAATGCGGATTCGAAGGCGTTTTCCTGGGCCGGGATGACGTTCAGGATGGCGACTTCGAGGATCATGCATGCTCCGAGGCTTCCCGCTTGTAGTCGCCGCTTTTGCCGCCGCTTTTCTTTTCTAGCTGGATGCGCTCGATGGTGATGGATTTGTCGAGGGCTTTGGTCATGTCGTAGATAGTGAGGGCGGCGACCGACGCGGCGGTGAGGGCTTCCATCTCGACGCCGGTGTTGGCCGTGGTGGCGGCGGAAGCGGTGATGGCCACGCCCTTATTCGTCACAGCGGTGATTACGTCAATAAATGTGAGCGGGAGCGGGTGGCACATGGGGATGAGCTCCGATGTGCGCTTGGCGGCCTGGATGCCGGCGATGCGGGCTACTTCGAGCGGATTGCCTTTGGGGTTTTGCGGCAGAGCTTTGAGCACCGCTTTCGAGAGGGCGACGAATGCGGAGGCGGTGGCTTCGCGGCGGGTGGCGGCCTTGGTACTGACGTCGACCATGCGGGCTTGGCCTGCTTCGTCGTAGTGAGAAAGTTTGCTCTTGGACTTCTTCGCCATGCGGTGAGTGTAGCCGGGCTACGGCACGAGGACTTGTACGGCGGCTCCTGCTTCGACGGCAGTCTCGGGGGGGAGGACTACGAAGCAGTTGGATTGGGCGGTGGCGGCCAGGTCGCCGGAGCCTTGCCAGGGGATCCGGCGGACGGTGGCGTGATCCCAGTTGGCGTCGAGGTCTGCGGGAAGGAAGCGGGTGATGTTGGCCGGAGGCTCGGCGGCGGTGAGTTGGGCCTGGGCGAAGCGTGGGGAGGGGTTGGCGTCACCGGCGAGCGCGCGGAGAATTGGTGCCGCGAAGAGCAGGAAGGTGACCATGGTGGAGACGGGATTGCCGGGGAGGCCGAAGAAAGGGAGCGGGGTGTTGCCTGATATGCGCGCGGGGAGCTCGCCGAAGACGGTGGGCTTGCCGGGCTGGATGCGGACGCCGGTGAAGTGGAAGGTGGCGCCACGCTCGGCGAGTGCCTGCTCGACCAGATCGTATTTGCCGGCGGAGACGCCACCGGAGAGCAGTAGCAGGTCGCAGGATTGCTGTGCGGTATCGAGGAGCGCCCGTAGATCGTCGAGATTGTCGCGGGCGATGCCGAGGCGAATGGGTTCGCCGCCGGCGAGGGCGACCTGAGCAGTGAGCGAGGCACTGTTGGAGTTGCGGATCTGGTGAGGCTCGGGGGTGGCGGCGATTTCGACCAGCTCGTCACCAGTGGCGAGGATGCCAACGCGGGGCTTTGCGAAGACATCGACGTGGGCGGCGCCGACCGCGGCGAGGGCGGCAATGTGGCTGGCGGCGAGGCGCGTGCCGGCAGTGACGAGCGGGTCGCCACGGCGGGCTTCACTGCCGGAGGGGACGATATGGCTGCCGGGGCGGAGTTTGCGGCCTTCAGTGAGACGGATGCGGCTGTCGGTAATCTCGACGTGTTCGAGCATGACCACGGCATCGGCTCCGGCGGGGACGGGTGCGCCGGTCATGATCTCGAGTGCGCTGCCGGGGGAGAGCGATTGTGCGGGGGCGGGCTCGCCAGCGCGGAGGATGCCGGCTACGGGCAGCCAGGCGCCAGTAATGAGTGCCGCGGTCTGGACGGCGTAGCCGTCGCGGGTGGAGCGGTGGAAGGGCGGCAGATCTCGATCGGCGCAGATGGGGGTGGCGAGGACGCGATGGACGGCTTCGAGGAGCGGGACTTGCTCCACATTTGGCCTGCCGCGGCCGGGGCGCCGCGCGACTGCAGAGGCGAGACGCTGGGCTTGTTCCTGTGCTCGTTCAAGGACGAGTGCGGCGGCTTCGGCGTAGGTGAGGAGGGTGTTCACGTCTGTCTTCTTATTGTGCGCCCGGGGCGGACGAGCTTCTAGCTCCTTGCCTCCAGCTTCGGGTGTGGCACCGTTGGCATTTGTCTTTGGTGTGGGGTTAGCGCGGGCCAAGCTGCAGATCCTTCATTCCCTTCAGGATGACAATGGGTGGTGGAAACGAGCGGCGGCAAGAAAACGGCGCCGCTGGAATGGCGGCGCCGTTGGCTCTAAGCGATGGTGCGGCTACTTTGCCTTATAGCTCTTGGCCTGCTTGCTGCCGATCTGTTCGAGGATGTTCTTGGCGTCGGCGGCCATGGGACCGTTGGGGTCGAGCTGAAGGTACTTCTCGTAGGCCTCTTCGCAGCCGGGAGGCGCGACGATCTTGTTGGTCTTGGGATCGACGGTGGCTTTGGCGATGAGGGCTTGGCCCTTCAGGTAGTAGGGCACGGGCTTGTTGGGATCGGCGGCGATGGCCTTGTCGGCCGCGGCCGCGACGGCGTCGGCATTGGCGCCCGACTTGGCGAGCACGATGGCCTCGTTCGAATAGAACATGCCAGCATTGGAGGGTTGCGCCTTGGCAGCGGCATCGTAGGCAGCGGTGGCGTCGGGAATCTGGTTCTTGCCGGCGTAGGCTTCGCCGAGAGTGTTGTTGGCGGCGCCTTCGATCTCCGGGCTGGGCTTCTTCGAGGCGGCGTTGGTCTCGATCGCCTTCTTGGCGGCGGTGATGGCGTCGTCGTATTTCTTCAGACCATTCTGCGCGATGGCCAGCTCGACCCACAGGACGGCTGCATCCGGCTTGGCGGTCGTATCTCGCTGCATCAGGGTCGCCGCGTCATCGAACTTCTTGTCCTTGATGTCCGAGCGGGCGGTGGCGAGGTCGGCGTTCAAGTTTTTAACCTGCGAGTTTTCCTTCATGATGCCGGCGTTCTTGGCCTTGGCGTCGGCGATGGCCTTCTGTTCTTCGGGCGGAAGCTTCTTGATGTAGTCGGGGCGCGAGAGGTCGAAGTCCTGGGCGACGTTTGCGCCGGCATCGATCTTCACGTTTTCGAAGCGGTCCACCGCTTTGATGTTGGCATCGTTCGGCCCCTTGATGAACATGGTGACGACGTAGGTGCCGGGTTTGATGTTGTCACCCTTGTAGTCGCCGTTCTGGTCCGCAGTGAAGGTGTACAGGGCAGTCTTGCCGTCGGTGGAGACCTGAATCTGGGCATTGGCCAGAGGCGTGCCGGCGGGATCCTGCGCGTGACCGTGGATGGAGCCCGTCTGTTGCTGGGCGTGGAGGGCGAAGGGCGCGATCAGCGCTGCGGCGAGCCAAAGTTTTTTTCTCATATATTTCTCCGCGTCATTGCTTGGATTCTTTCAGCTTGGATTGTTTCGGAGCATTGGCCGTCTGTTTCCAGTCGGTGGCGTAGGGGATGGGGTCGTCGACTCCGGCTTCGGCGAAGGCGCGAAGCCGCAGGATGCAACTCTCACATGTACCGCAGGCGGCCTGGTTGCCCGTATAGCAGGACCACGTTACATGGAAGGGCGCGCGGAGTTCAAGGCCGCGGCGGACTATCTCATGCTTGCGCATGGAGATAAGGGGCGTTTCGACGCGGATGGAACCGTCGCGCGTGCCAGTACGGATGAGCTGCTGAAAGGCTTCGTAGTAGGCGGGGCGGCAGTCGGGATAACCGGAGCTGTCCTGCTCGACGGCACCGATGTAAATGGCCTGGGCGCCGAGCACCTCCGCCCAACTGACCGCGGCGGAGAGGAAGTGCGCGTTGCGGAACGGGACATAGGTGACGGGGATCGCTCCGCCGATCGTGTTCTCGTCGGCCGGTGCGTCGGGAACCTCGATCGTGGTGTCGGTAAGGGCGGAGCCGCCGATGATGCGGAAGATGTCGATGGTGAGCGGGAGGAACTTTGTGAGCTGGAGCTCGGTGGCGATGGCGCGGGCGCTGGCAAGCTCGCGCTGCTCGGTGCGCTGGCCGTAGCTGAAGTGGAGGGCGTAGGTCTCGTGCTCGCGCGCGGCTATGGCGGCGCAGACGGCGGAGTCCATGCCGCCGGAGAGGCAGACGACGGCGCGCGAGCGTGCGCCATTCGAGCGAGACAGAGATGATTGCGACATGCCCATCCCACTCTGATGCAGAAACCAGGCGAAAAGCAGCGCTGGCCGCACGGTGCTGGCCGCACGGGCGACGCTGCCGGTGGCGCGGGCTGGTTGAGTTCGCTCCCTTTGGTCGCTAACGTTACCTTTGGCTGGTGACTGAACAAGCAGACGTCTCGTCCTTCGCTTCGCTCAGGATGAGAAGCATACGAAGGAAGGCCGGCTCCGCCGGTGCACCCGCCGAAGATTCTGCTGCCTTTCTTCGATCAGGGCAGCAATTGCGGATTGGCCCTCTGAGCGAGATCCAAAGCCTGCTGCGGGAACCAGGCTCCGGCAATCGGATCGTCGAGCCCCCACAGCGGATCGAAGACCGACTGGCCTGCTGCGTCGGCCGGCCATCCCGACTGGGTGTAGTTCGCGTAGTCCCACGCTCGTACGCCACCGGCCGCGTCACATGCGCCGTCCGACTCGCCTGGCGTCTTCACCCAGAGATATGCATCGAGGAGCGAGACGCCGGTATTGGCCGTTGGATGAAGACCAAGTCCGCGAGCAGGAGGGTTGCACCAACTGCCATTGGTGAGGGTCTGGATGACGGAGGCGGGCTGGTTATACGGTGCGCCCGCGTAGATTGTGGCATTGAGCGGCCCCTGACCGTTGCGGCTGGTGTCACTCACGAAATGCGTGGTGGGTACGGCCGTTCCCATGTTTTGCTGAAACCATTCATCGGTGTAGACCCAGGTCGCGATGTTGTCCGGATCGACGGATCCGAGAGGCGAGTAGTACTGGCTGGCGCAATATGAATAATTCCCCAGCCGCCAGCCGCCCTGCTCCGGATCATTCCCGAAAGCGAGGCACTCGGAGACCCAGGTGTCGTACTTCGTTTCGTAGTTATTCAGGTTGTAGTTGGAGACGTTTGTGAAAAATCCCTGCGCCTGCTGAATGCCGGCCTGAACGAGCCGTTGGGCCATAATCGGCACGGCCTGCCAGTGGCTGTTGCCGGCATCGAGGTAGACCAGGGTCTGCGACCCGGTTTCCAGCTTCGTCACCGCATAGGCGATCTGCGTATAGCGGTCTGCCGTAGCCTGCGGGATGTTCACCTGCGTCGGATCGTAGCCGCAGTCGCTGGGCAGATCTGCCAGAGCGTCCGGCTCCAGCACGATCAACGCTTTCTGATTGCCGATGGCTGGCCGCAATGGCGTCAATCCAAGTCTCATAGTCGGCGGTATTCTGCGCGCCGCCCGCCGAGTAGCTACCGCAATCCCGGCCAGGAATGTTGTAGAGCACCAGCACGGGTACCGCTCGCTCCACATTCGCCTGCCGGAGCGTCGAGGTCACCGTGGCGCTTACTTGAGAAGGCTGTGCCGCTGGTCAGCCAGACCGCCTGCGGAATCGTATCCATGGCGGTGATCAGCAGGGCGTTCTTGAGCTGTCGCTGCTGCAGCAGGCTTTCCACCTGTTGCACGGCTCCATTGGGCGGCACCGGGACAAAGAAGCGAGTGTTGGCCGGCAGCGTCTTTGATTGTCCGTGGGCTATGGCGAATGAGATCAGCAACAGCACTGTTACTGTGACGAATCTCTGCGCCGTGCGAGGGCCGATGGGTGGGTTGTGCATCGTGAGACCTCCTGGGGATTTCGTGTGCGATACATCATGCGCCCACCTTCTAGACCCGCCGGTCATGGGTTGTCAACTTCGGGAGTGACAGCGATAACGTTTTTGCAGAGGCCTGCAGCTATGTGATCCGCGAGGTGGTTGCGTGGCCGGGGCGAACTATCGCGCCTATCCGTAGGTCGCCGGAGGGTGGTCACCGGAAGGCACTTCCTATAATGAAGGTTTATGCGGATACGAGTGATTGGCGGGGGATTGGCGGGGCCGGAGGCGGCATTGATGGCGACGGCGCAGGGCGCGGAGGTGCTGCTCTACGAGATGCGGCCGGTGCGGCAGACCCCGGCGCACCAGACGGCGGATTTCGGGGAGCTGGTGTGCTCGAACTCGCTGAAGTCGGAAAGTGAGAACACGGCGCCGTGGCTGCTGAAGCAGGAGATGCGGCGTGCGGGGTCGGCGCTGCTGCGGCTGGCGGATGAATGCGCGGTGCCGGCCGGACATGCGCTGGCGGTGGACCGCGCGGAGTTTTCGCGGCGGATTGGCGAGGCGATTGCCCGCGAGCCGCGGATCACGGTGGTGCGCGAAGAGGTGACGCGGCTGGAGGGCGAAGGCGATGACTTTGAGGGCTTGACCATAGTCGCGAGCGGACCGTTGACCTCACCGGCTCTATCGAGCGAGATTGCACGGCTGGCCGGGCAGGAGCACCTAGCCTTTTACGACTCCATTTCGCCGATTGTGGAGGCGGATTCGATCGACCGCGAGCGGGTGTACATGGCGGCGCGGTGGGACAAGGGCACGGCGGATTACATCAACTGCCCGATGACCAGGGAAGAGTACGACCGCTTCTACGATGCGCTGGTAACGGCGGAGGGTGTGGAGTCCAAGGAGTGGGAGCAGCTTCAATATTTCGAGGGTTGCCTGCCGATCGAAGAGCTGGCACGGCGGGGGCGGGACACGCCGCGCTTTGGGCCGATGAAGCCGGTGGGCTTGCGCGACCCGCGGACGGGCAAGACACCCTGGGCAGTGGTGCAGCTGCGCTGTGAGAATCTGCGCGCGGATTCCTACAACCTGGTGGGCTTTCAGAACCATTTGAAGTATGGCGAGCAGGCGCGAGTGCTGCGGCTGATTCCGGGCTTGGAGAACGCGCGTTTCCTGCGCTATGGGCAGATTCACCGCAATACCTATATCGAGTCGCCGCGGCTGCTGAATGAGACGCTGGCGATGCGGGAGCATCCGCGGCTGCTGTTTGCGGGGCAGATCTCGGGCGTGGAGGGCTACACGGAGTCGATGGCGACGGGGATGCTGGCGGGGCTGTATGCGGCGCGGCGGGCGCAAGGGCTGCCGGTGGCGCCGGTGCCGCGCCGGACGGCGCTGGGATCGCTGGTGAATTACATCACGCGCGCGGATTTGAAGCATTTCCAGCCGGCGAATATCACTTTCGACCTGCTGGAGCCGCTGGAAGAAGAGACGCGGCGGAAGATTCGCGACAAGCGCGAGCGCCATCGGCTGCAGTGCGAGCGTGCGCTGGCCGCGTTCGATGCGTGGTGGTCCGAGCAGACGGCCGCGGTGACCGTCTGAAGCTGGCTATTTTCAGCTAATCCACTATGGCTTTGGGAGCGTAGGCGCCTCTCGGCGGTGGGTTACCACCACCAGGGATTCCCGCCACTCCACGATGAAAGTGGGGGTCCCTCGGCATCATTTCCCTCTACTTGGGGGCGGATCCCACCAAAGTACCAATGTCAGGTACGTTACGTGTCATATTGTTTAGGTAACTTTAGTTGCTACGATGACGCACAAAGGTCAGTATTCCTGCGGATAAACGTGCCTTAGCGAGTGAATCTTCGCCGCTGGGCCGAACAGGAAAGCCGATCCCCGGGCCGCCAGTACAAATGAGTGTCCCGCACCAGGAGCTACATGCGTCACGCGAAAGTCCCCCTGCTCTGCGTTTTAGGTTTGTGTCTGGTAGCGCTTATTGCCGGCTGCGGCTCAACAGTGAGCGGCAGCAGCGGCTCTACCACCAGCGGCACCTTTACGCTCGGTGCGAACGCGGCGGTCACGGTCACTCAAGGGCAGAGCAGCACAATTACGGTGACCCCGACCAGCGCGAATAGCTTCACGGGATCGGTGCAGGTTTCCGTGAGCGGGCTGCCCAGCGGTGTGACCGTGTCCCCTGCGACGGCGACGCTGACCATGGGTTCGAGCACCACCTTCACGTTGACCGCGGCGGCGGATGCAGCGCTGGGCACGACCACGGTGAAGGTGTATGGCTCGTCGGGAATACTGAGCACGAGCACTCCGGTTGCGCTGACGGTGGTAGCGACGACGCCCATCATTACCGCGGACTTCACTCTTGCTGCCGCCCCCACTACCCTGGCCCTGACGCAGGGCACGAGCGGGCAGGTAACGCTGAGCAGCACGGCGATTGGCGGTTTTAGCGGGACGATTGCAGTGGCGGTGAACGGCTTGCCGACCGGCGTGACTGCGTCTCCGACGACGATCTCGGCAACCCCGAATACTCCAGTCGTGGTAACGCTGACGGCGACGAGCGACGCTCCCGTAACAACGGCGCCGGTGACGGTGAGCTTTGTTGGCACCTCGGGAACGCTCTCGCACACAGCAACGATTCAGCTCAGCGTGGTCGCGGCCGCGCCGGCTGGCCCGGACTTCGCCATGACAGTGACGCCGAACACTCTGACATTGCCGCAGGGCACGCAGAGCGATCCGTTGCAGATTGGAGTGACGGCCACGGGCGGGTTTGCCGGTACCGTGACGTTCGCGGTGAGCGGGCTGCCCACGGACGTGACGATGATACCGCCGGACGGCGCGAGTCTGACGCCTGGTGAGATGGAGCCGATTGTCTTTGTGGCCACGGCGGATGCGCCGCTTGGCACCACGAACGTGACCATTACCGGCACGTCGGGTGGGTTAACGCGCACGACGACCCTGAAGCTGACGGTGAGCGCGCCGCCACCGCCGGATGCGATCACGATCACCTTCCTGCCGGCCAGCCTGACGGTGACGGTGGGCTCGATTGCCGAGGTTTCGGTGACCGCCACGACGCCGCCTGAATATACGGACAAGATCACCGTGACGCCGCAGAACCTTCCGACGGGTGTGATGGTGAGCCCGGTCTCGGCATCGGTGACTCCTGGAGTTCCTCAGACCTTCGTTCTGATCGCAGGTCAGAATGCGACGCCGGCGACATCGAACGTGACGTTCCTCGGCCAGGTGAACTCGGTGAACGGGAGCGCGGACCTGAGCCTGACCGTGGTGCCGTCGCCGACCGCCTTACTGGATGCGCCGACCTGGCACTACAACACCGCGCGCACCGGGCTGTACTCCTCCGAGACCAGCCTGACGCCGGCGAACGTGACTGCAACCAAGTTCGGCAAGACGGCTACCTTTACGACCGATGCAGCGGTGGATGCGCAGCCATTGTTCCTCTCCGGGCTGATCGGTGCACCGGCGCACGACGTCCTGTACACGGCGACGGAGAACGACACGGTGTATGCGTGGGACCTGAACAGCGAGTCTGTGCTGTGGCAGAAGTCGGCCATAGGCGCGGGTGAGACGGCAAGCGACAACCAGGGCTGCAGCGAACTGCCGTCGACGGTGGGCATCACGTCGACGCCGGTGATCGACCGCTACTTCGGACCGGATGGAGCGATCTACTTCGTTGCCAAGACCAAGGACGGAAGCGGCAACTACCACCAGCGGCTGCACGCGCTGGACCTGACGACCGGCGCGGAGCTGGCCGGGAGTCCGGTGGAGATTGCGGCTACATACCCGTCGAGCGGCGGCACGAACACCTTCGACCCGAGCATCATGGTCGAGCAGGCGGCGCTGCTGCTGAGCAACGGCACGGTATATATCTCCTGGGCTGCGCCATGCCACCAGACAACGTTCGATTACCAGAGCTGGGTGATGGCTTACAGCGAGGCGACACTGGCACAGCAGTCGGTGCTGGACCTGACGCCAAACGGGAACGGCGGCGGCATCTGGATGAGCGGCGCGGGACCGGCTGCGGATGCGGATGGCAACGTCTTCCTGATCACGTCGGAGGGAACGTTCGATACGACGCTGGTGGCCGGGAGCAATTCGAACCTGTATCCAGCAAATGGTGACTACGGCAACGGCTACGTGAAGATCCAGCCTACGAACGGAGTGATGAGCCTGTTCGACTACTTCGAACCATTGAATGGCGTACAGGCGTCTGCGACGAACTATCAGGATCAGGGATCCGGCGGTGTGCTGCTGATGCCGGATATTTCGATCGGCGGCGGTAATTTCCTGTCGCTGGCTGTAGGGGCAGGCAAAGACGGCAACATCTATGAGATGGGCCGCACTGGCTCCTTCCTGGGCGAGTACGATGGCCAGAACGACAACAACATCAACACGATGACCAATGCGCTGGCGAACGGCGCGACCTCTTCGCCGGCATACTTCAACCAGATTCTGTTCTATGGCGGTATCGGAGATTCAGTGAAGGCTATCGATGCGCTGAGTCAAGGTTCGCCGATCAGCGAGTCTGCAAACACGCTGGGTCCTGCGGGTGCGACGCCGGTGGTCAGCGCGAACGGGACGAGTACGCCGGTTGTGTGGGCGCTGGATACTACGGCTAGCGGCGGACCGGTGCTGTATGCCTACGACGCAACCAATGTGGACACGGCGCTGCCGGAGTTATACGACAGCACCATGCAGGCTGCTCGGGATACGGTGGACGCAACCGGCAAGTACAGCGTGCCGGTAGTGGCAAACGGACATGTGTACATCGGCACGCAGAGCGGTGTGAATGTGTTCGGGCTGCTGCCGTAAACGCCAGGACATACCAGAAGCAAAAGGGCAGCCAGCAAACCAACTGACTGCCCTTTTGCTTTGGAGTCAGCGGCGCTCGGTTTTCGGGGCGTTGCGGGCGCGGACCTTGAACCAGATGGGTGAGCCGGCGAAGCCGAAGGCGTCGCGGATCTGGTTTTCGAGGAACCGCTCGTAGGAGAAATGCAATTTCACCTGGCGATCGGTGAAGAGGACAAAGGTGGGCGGCGCGACGGCAGCCTGCGTCATGTAGTAGATGCGGATTTTTTTCGCGGCTGGAACGGTGGCGCGCTGGAAGTCGACGCGCTCGAGGAAGCGGTTCATCTGGCCGGTGGAGACGCGCTTGCGGCGCTCGGTGGCGACCAGCGTGATGGCCTCATAAAGACGATGGAGATTCGTGCGCTGCACGGCGGAGAGAAAGACGATGGGCGCATAGTCGAGGTATTTGAGGACGCGGCGCACCTGCTCTTCGAAGATGTTGCGATCCGCGGGCGGCTTGCCATCTGTACGCGCGGTGGTGACGAGATCCCATTTGTTCACGACAATAATCACCGACCGGCCGCTTTCGTGCGCGTAGCCGCCGATGGTGGCATCCGTGGAGGTCACGCCTTCGGTTGCGTCGATGATGAGCAGCGCGACGTCGGCGGCTTCGAGATGGCGGCGTGCCATGATGACGGAGAGCTTTTCGGCCATCATGTGGGTCTTGCCTTTGCGTCGAATGCCAGCGGTGTCGACGAAGCGGTACTGCGCGCCGTTGTGCTCGACGACTTCGTCAACGGCGTCGCGCGTGGTGCCGGCGACGGGTGAGACGATGGCGCGTGAGGAGTTGGTGAGCGCGTTGAGCAGCGTTGACTTGCCGACGTTGGGGCGGCCGATGATGGCTATGGAGGTCTCGCGCTGGGCGTATTCGCCATGGGTGCGGTGGAGTGGCTCAGCCGGCTCGCTGTCTTCTGCCGGGGCTTCTTCTTCTGCGGCTTCGGGAAACTTCAGCGTGTCGAATATGGCGTCGAGCAGATCGCCAATGCCGCTGCCGTGTTCGGCGGAGATGGGAAAGAGCGCCTGCACGCCGAGGCGGCGGAAGTTCTCTGCCTGCGGAAGAAGCTGATTGGTGTCGATCTTGTTGACCGCGAGGAAGACGGGCTTGCCGGAGCGGATGAGCAGGCGGGCAAGCTCGATATCCGACGAGGCGAGCTCGGTACGGCCATCGATGACCATAACAATGGCTTGCGCCTCGTCGAATGCGGTGCGCGCCTGGCGAAAGATTTCGGAGGGGATGAGATCAGGGTCGTCGGGGACGATGCCGCCGGTGTCAATGAGACGCGCGGTGCGGCCGGCCCAATCGACTTCGCCATAGATGCGATCGCGGGTGATGCCGGGCTCGTCGCCGACGATGGAGCGCCGGCTGCCGGTGAGGCGATTGAAGAGGGTGGACTTGCCGACGTTGGGGCGCCCGCAGATGGCGAAGACGGGCTGGTCGTTGATGGCGACGCGGGATTGATTGGCGAAGATAGCGCGCGCGGGACTGGACTCGAGGTGCTGGTCGATTCTCTGGTCGAGACTGCTCTGTTCACGATTGCCGGCGGCATCGAGGTCGGCGGCGGAGGGCTCGATGCGGCGGGCGGCGGCGCGCGCCTTCTGACGCTGATTGGGTGTGAGCGCAGCCTTCTTCGTCTTCGTCTCTGCAACCACGGCTTTGCGGGAGCGTGAGCCGAGCTCGGAGGCACGCTGACGCTTTGTCTTCAGGCGTACTTCATTGGCCTCGCGGCGTCCCTTGTTGCGGGCGGAGCGTTCGCGGGTGGCTTGCTGCTTCTGGGACTTTTTCGATGGCAAGGCGGCGGCTTCTTTCCTGACGCGCGTGGCCGGCCGTAGCCGCGCTGCGCACTGTCTATTATAGGGAGAGCCAATCCTGACGACCCCAGGCGCCCATTCCGCAGTGTCTTCCACTACTCCACTCACGCCCGCGCTGCCCAAGGTGTATGACTTCTTCGCGCCCGGCGGGGTGCTCGCGCGCTCCAGCCTGCCCTATGAGTTTCGCCGCGGGCAACTGGAGATGGCGCAGGCGGTGGAGCGCGCGCTGACCGGACATCATCACTTGATTGTCGAGGCGGGGACGGGGACGGGAAAGACGCTGGCGTATCTGCTGCCGGCGCTGCGCACGGGGCAGCGGGTGATCATCTCGACGGGCACCAAGAATCTGCAGGAGCAGCTTTTCTTCAAGGACATCCCGTTTCTGGAGTCGCTGCTCGGCCCCTTGCGCGTGTGCTACATGAAGGGGCGCGCGAATTATCTGTGCCGGCACAAGCTGTATGCGCTGCGCGATCAGCCAATCCTGAACGGACTGGAAGAGATTGACCAGTTTCACAAGATCGCAGAGTGGGAAAAGACGACGGAGACGGGCGACCGTGTGGAGATTGTGGGGCTGCCGGAGGCAAGCCCGCTGTGGCACAAGCTGGATGCGCGCACGGAGGCGTGCCTGGGACAGAGCTGCCCGGACTGGGAGCGCTGCTTCATTACGGAGATGCGGCGCAAGGCTCTGGAGAGCGACATCGTGATCGTGAACCATCACCTGTTTTTCGCCGATCTGGGGATCAAGCTGCAGGCGCGGACGGCGCCCGATGCGGGGATTCTCCCCGAGGCGGCGGTGGTGATCTTCGACGAGGCGCATGAGCTCGAGGACGTTGCGTCGAATTATTTCGGCGTGAGCCTGAGCAACATCCGGTTTGAGGAGCTGGCGCGCGATCTGGAGACCATGCTGCGGACGAAGATCACGATTGCGACCAGCGTGCTGAGCGCAGGGCAGACGGTGCGCGAGCGGGCGCGGATGTTCTTTGGCGCACTACCGCAGGACTTCGAAGGGCGTGCGGTGTTTTCGCAGCGCGAGGAGTTTCTGGAGAGCTTTGGAGATATCTATCTCGGGTTGATGAATGGGCTGCATCGGCTCGAAGGTGAACTGGAACAGGTGCGCGGCGTGGACGAGGCGCCTGGGTTGCGCAAACGTGTTGCCGACATCCGCGAGCACCTGAAGTTCCTGATGGAAGCGGAGTCGAAGAACACAGTCTTCTGGCTGGAGCGGCGTGCGAGTGGGCCATTGCGCGGCGGGGTGCGAAATACGTATCTGCAGGCGACACCTATTGATGTTTCGGGGTTGATGCAGGAGTTGCTGTTTGAGAGTTTCTCGTCGGTGGTACTGACCTCGGCGACGCTGACGGTGGCCGGCGGCTTTGGTCACATCCGCAAGCGGTTGGGCATGGTGGAGGCGAAGGAACTGGTGGTGCCGTCGCACTTCCGCTATCCGGAGCAGGCACTGCTGTATCTGCCGCCGGAGATGCCGGATCCTCGTGAAGCGGGTTTTGCCGCAGAGGCAGCGAAGCAGATACGGCGGGTGCTCGAGATCACGCGCGGGCGGGCTTTCTGTCTGTTCACGAGCTATGCGCAGATGCGCGACCTCTACGAGCGGCTGTTGATGGAGCTGGAGTTTCCGCTATTGCTGCAGGGAACGGCACCGAAAAAGGCGCTGCTGGAGGAGTTTCGCGCGACGCCCAATGCGGTACTGTTCGGGACCTCGTCGTTCTGGCAGGGCGTGGATGTGCAGGGCGAGTCGCTGAGTTGCGTGATTGTGGACCGGCTGCCATTCGCGGTACCGAGCGATCCGGTGGTGGCCGCACGAATGCGCGCCATTGAGGAGGATGGCCGCAGCGCGTTCTTCGAGTACCAGGTGCCGCAGGCGGTGATCACGCTGAAACAGGGCTTCGGGCGGCTGATCCGCTCGCTCGAAGATCGCGGGGTGCTGATGCTGCTGGACCCACGGCTGCAGCGGCAGCGATATGGGCGGGTGTTTATGGAGAGTTTGCCGCCTTATCGAGTGACGAAGGATATTGCTGAGGTGGAGGCCTTCTTTGCGCGGACTGGCCGTCCGAGGCAATGACGCCTGCGGCGTGTTTCATCGGGTTCGCTCCATTGTCGCTCACTGCTGGTTTTGTGGAGGTGCGGGCAGAGTACGGTTTGCTGCTAGTAGCATTGAGTTGAGATGTCGCGAAATCTGTACATCCTGGCTGCCACGCTGTTGCTGTTTTCGCTGATCTCGTGCGCGATGCTGGGCTCGGTGAGTTCTACGCAGCCGAACCTGCCTGGCAATGGATCGCTTTGGAAGACCACTGGGTTGTTTTTATTTCTCGGCGCGGTGGTGTCGGCATTCGCCGGCGTCATGACGGCGATGTTTGAGCAGGTGGAGCGCCGGAATGAGGAACGGGAGCGCCGCGAGGGCCGCCGAGGGCGCTAACCGGTAGAATGGAAGATGGGCTGAATTGCCCTTTCTGGCAAAGGAAGACATTCGTATGTATGAGGTAACGGTAGAGGCCGGGTTTTCCTCCGGGCACTATCTGCGCAACTATCGCGGCAAGTGCGAGAACCCGCACGGGCATAACTACAAGGTGCGCGTGACCTTGCGCGGCAAGGATCTGGATGCGGCCGGGCTGCTGCTGGACTTCAAGCAGTTGAAGCAGGTGATGCGCCCGGTGATCGACCGGCTGGACCACCAGATGCTCAACGACCTGGAGCCGTTTACGGTGATCAATCCTTCGGCAGAGAACCTGTCGCGATATTTCTTTGACGAGACGAATCGCCAATTGAGCGAGATGACGGGTGGCCGGGTGCAGGTGAAGGATTGCACGATCTTCGAGACCGACACCACGACAGCTACGTATTACGAATAACAGTACTGCGCATGTATCTCATCGAAATCTATAAATCAGTGCAGGGCGAGTCGAGCTTTGCCGGGCTGCCCTGTATCTTTGTGCGGCTGGCGGGGTGCAACCTGCGCTGCTCGTGGTGCGACTCCGAGTACACCTTCAAGGGCGGATACAAGCAGTCGCTCGACGAGGTAGAGGCAGCGGTGGCGGCGCTGGCTCCGGTGCGGCTGGTGGAGTTTACCGGCGGCGAGCCCATGCTGCAGGAGCGCGAGCTGGTGCCCCTGATGGAGCGGATGATGGCCCAGGGCTACACGCTGATGATGGAGACCAGTGGCGAGCGGCCGTTGGGGAACGTGCCGAAGGAAGTACACAAGATCGTCGATGTGAAGTGCCCGGGATCGGGCGAGGGCGGGACCTTCCGGATGGAGAACCTGGATGCGCTGACGAAGCGCGACGAGGTTAAGTTTGTTATCAGTGATCGTGGCGATTACGAATTTGCCCGCGAGTTTACGCGCGAGCATGGGCTGGAGGAGCGCGCTGGGGCGGTTTTGTTTTCGCCGGCGTTCAAGAAGACGCCGAGCCTGGAGCGGTCGACGAGCAACTGCGCGCTGGACCCGCGGGAACTGGTGGAATGGATGCTTGCAGATGGCGTGCCCGCGCGGCTGAGCCTGCAGATCCATAAGTACATCTGGGAGCCGCAGAAGAAGGGCGTGTAGAGCGCGGCGCTGGCGTGGCTTGCTTTTGTCTCTCTCCGACTACTTCTTGCTCGCCAGATATTTGTCGAAGGGGATCTCGAAGGCGAAGAGCTCCCGGCTGTCCGAACTCTGGATGCGGCGGAACTCGAGGTGCGCGCCAGAGAGCGGGTTGGCGACGTCCTGGAGATCGTAGAAGAGAAAGCCGGCGCGTGTGGTGTGCGGCTCAACCGCAATGGCGCCGTATTGAAATTCAGAGAAGTCCTGCTCGATCTTCTTGTCCAGGTTCTTGCCTTTCCCGCCGATTTTTATGGGGCCGATGGGAATCTTGCTTCGCGGATCGGCCGGTCGATCGAGAGCGCGTTCGGCGTCGCGCGGCTCGGCGGCAGGAATCTTGTCGCCCGCTGCGGTGATGAAGTCGATGCGCGCGTTGTCCAGGGAGATGGGCGTGTCGCCTTCGTTGGTGATGATGATGCGGACGGGGATGATGTTGGCGGAGGGATAGTCAGCGCGGAAGATGGAGGCCTTGGCCGGGGTGTCATAGGGATCGACCGCGATGGCGAGATGGTCGGCGGCGTGGCGCTCAAACGCCGGGTACTGGTCGGCCGATTGCGCGGGCGGCGCAGGGTGTTGGGCGAAGAGTGGCAGGCCGAGGAGCGCGGCAGCGAACAGCAAAGACAGCAGGCAACGCATGCGGAGATTATCTGCGTGGCGCGTAAGACCGGTAAAGGATAGAAGCATCTTTGTGATCCCTGGGCCGCGGAGTGACGGCCGGAGCGGCCGTTCTTTGCAGAAAGGCCACAGGAACTGACGCCGGCCAGCCTGCACCGATAGCAAAAATGCTTTATACCGTCTTCACAAATACTATGTTCGGCCAGCAGCCGCGAAGAGCAGCTTTTCTTGACGGAAAAGCTGCGTCGAATTCTGTCTCGGCGCCTCCAGCTTTTGTGAAAACGGTATAGTCTGCGGCTGGGCCGTGATTCTTTTCATTTACAACATGGGTTTGCTGCTGGCGCTGCTGGCGGGTGCGCCGGTGTGGCTGCTGCGTCCGCGGTGGCGTGAAGGGCTGCGCGAGCGGCTGGGCGCTGGTGCGGCGCGGGTTGGGCATGCGCTGGCCGGGCGGCAGCAGGTGTGGGTGCACGCTGTCTCTGTCGGCGAGGTGGTGGCCGCCAGCCGACTGGTGGAAGAGCTGGATGCGCGGCTGGGGCGGGGCTCGGTGGCGATTTCGACAACGACGCGAACCGGCCAGCAACTGGCGCGAGAGCGTTTCGGTGCAGGGCGGTGTTTTTATTTTCCCATCGATCTGCCCTGGGTGGTGCGTGGGGCTTTTCGCGCGCTGCGGCCGCGCGTGCTGGTGCTGGCAGAGAGCGAGCTGTGGCCGAATGTGCTGGCGGAGTGCGCGAGTCAGCGGATTCCCGTAGTGGTGGTGAATGCGCGCGTCTCCGATCGCTCGCTGCCGCGGTATCAGCGGCTCCGCAGATGGTGGCGGCCGTTTCTGGAGATGCTGACGCTGGTGCTGGCGCAGAGCGCGGAAGATGCGCGGAGGTTTGTGGCGATCGGGGTGCCGGAGACGCGGGTGCGGCTGGGCGGCAACCTCAAGTTCGATGTGCGGCCGCCGCGATCCGCGCCGGTGGTGGAGCAGTTGCGGACCCGACTGCCGCAGGGCGCGAAGGTGCTGGTGGCGGGCTCGACGCTGGAGGATGAAGAGCGGGTGCTGCTAGAGGAATGGCCGGGGATCTGTGCGCGGATGCCGAACACGGTGATGGTGCTGGCGCCGCGGCATCCGGAGCGTTTTGCGCGCGTGGCTGCTCTCGCGCGCGAAAAGAAGGTGCCGTTGGTCCAGCGTTCGCTGTGGGACGGCAGCGCGTTGGCTGCGGGCAGCGTGTTCCTGCTGGACTCGATTGGCGAGCTGGGCAGTGTGTACTGTCTGGCGACGGTGGCGTTTGTGGGCGGAAGTCTTGTTCCGGCGGGTGGACACAATCCGCTGGAGCCGGCGCGGTTTGGGGTGCCGGTGGTGATGGGGCCGCACTACGAAAATTTTCGCGATGCTGCAGAGCTGCTGCGCAGTGCGGATGCTTTGCGCGTGGTGGAGCGGGCAAGCGTGGGAGAAGCAATCACTTCGTTGCTGGCGAATACGGGTGCGGCGGGAACGATGGGAATGCGCGGCAAGAAGACATTCGAGGAGCAGGCGGGGGCGACGCAGCGCGCGGTGGATGCGGTGGTGCAACTGCTGTCGGAGGGCAACGCGTGAAGCGGATTGTGTGGCCGTTGCTGCCACTGGTTCCGTTGTATGGCGCGGCACAAGCGCTGGACAGCATCGCGTATGCGCATGGCCGGCGGCGTGTCGAGAGGCTGGCGTGGCCGGTAGTGAGTGTCGGGAATCTCTCGGTGGGCGGCGCCGGCAAGACGCCGTTCGTGATTGCGCTGGCGCGTGCGCTGAAGGAGCGGGGATGGGTGGTGGATGTGCTGTCCCGCGGCTATGGGCGAGTGTCGGATGCGGTGGAGCAGGTCATCGCGGATGGAGTGGAGGATCCGGCAGCGCGTTATGGCGATGAGCCGCGGTTGATTGCACAACACGCGGAGGTGCCGGTGTTTGTAGGCCGGGAGCGTGCGGCCGCAGGGCGGCTGGGGGAGCAGGTGCTTGTAGACGCGAATGGCCGGCGTCACGTTCATCTGCTGGATGACGGGATGCAGCACCGAAAACTCGCGCGCGATGTGGAGATTGTGCTGTTGCACCGCTCGGATTTTGAGACGACGCTGCTGCCCGCAGGACGGCTGCGTGAGCCACTGTCGGCGCTGGAACGCGCAGATTTCGTAGTGCTGCGCGAGGAGGATCGGGATCTGGCAGCGCGGGCGTGGCGCTGGATGCGCGCGGATGCCCAGATCGGGAGCGAGATCGGGGGCCAGATGTGGACGATACGGCGCGAGCTGGAGGTGCCTGCGTTGCCGGGAGCCGCGGTGGCGTTCTGCGCGATTGCGCATCCGGAGGAGTTCTTCGAACAATTGCGAAGGCGGGGTATTGCGATTGCGGGTGCGCATGCGTGGCGTGATCATCATCGATTTACGAACAGGGACTTGACGACGCTGTGCGGCGCGGCTGCGAAGCTTGGTGCGAAGTGCTTTGTGACGACAGAGAAGGATCTGGTGCGGCTGACCAAGGCACAGCGGGTGCGTCTGGAAGAAACTGGCCCGCTGTTTGCGGGGGCGTTGACGGTGCGGCTGCTCAACTCGGAGAAGGCGCTGGCTGCGCTGGAGGAGCGTCTGCAGCAGCGGCGCGCGTGAGAGAATCAACGGTTGCGATCCCACGATAATCCGCAAAGCGAGAGGCTGCGCGTTCTGGTAGTGCGACTGGGCGCGATGGGGGATGTGCTGCACGCGATGCCGGCAGTGGCCGCGTTGCGCGCGCAATTGCCGGAGTGCCACGTAGGCTGGGTGATCGAGCCGCGCTGGGCACCTTTGCTCAAGAGCGATCCCAAGGCCGCACCGCACACGCCGGCGATGCCGCTGGTGGATTTGGTGCACACAGCCAACGCGCGTGGCTGGGCGCGGCAGGCGCTGGCTTCGGCGACGTGGCGTGCAATGCGTGGATTGCGACGCGAGCTGCGAGCGCAGCGATATGACCTGGCGATCGATCTGCAGGGTGCGGTGCGGTCGGCGCTGATCGGACGAGCTTCCGGAGCGGCGTTGGTGGGTGAGGCGGAGCCGCGCGAAGGGCCGGCGCGATGGTTCTTTCAGCGGTGCGTGCCGACACGGGGCGTGCATGTCATCGAGCAGGCGGCGGAGGTGGTGGCTGGAGCCACTGGCTTGCATCTGAGGCCGCTGCTGCCCGCGCTGCCGGTGGATTGCGCAGCAGAGGCGCGTGTGGCGGCGATGCTTCCCGACGCGAAGCCGCTAGTGATGCTGCATCCCGGTGCGGGATGGGGCGCGAAGCGCTGGCCGGCCGAGCGCTATGGAAAAGTTGCGGCCGAGCTTGTGAGTCGTGGGTACGGCGTGGTGGTGAACTGTGCGCCGGGCGAGGAGACGCTGGCACTGGATGTGGCGCGAACGAGCGGCGGCGCGGCGCGGGAGATCGCGACGGACATGTCAGAATTGATCGCAATGACCAGGCGGTGCGTGTTGGTGATTGGTGGGGACACGGGACCGGCGCATCTGGCGTGCGCGCTGGGTAAACCGGTAGTGGGGATCTATGGGCCGACCGATCCTCGGCGCAATGGACCGTGGGGCGTGCCGTCCCGCGTGCTGCGGCATCCGGAGAGCCGGCGCGATCATGCGCGGCGCAGTGCGCCGGAGGCGGGCTTGCTGACGATTGAGCCGGAGGAAGTATTGGCCGCGGTGGATGAGCTGCTGGGGCCGGAAGGAAGTTTGGCAGGACGCCCGGCGGTGCAGGCGTGAACACGGGATGGACGCGCATAGCGCGCCGCATTCGCGTGCCAATGGGGTTCGTGTTCGCGCTGTTCTTCCTGCTGACAGCGCATCCCTCGGTGCATTCGTTGCTGTGGAGTCTGCTGGGAACCGTACCCGGCCTGGCGCTGCGTGCGTATGCCTCGGGGTATGTGACCAAGAACACCGAGCTGACCACGACAGGCCCTTATGCACATACGCGCAATCCGCTGTACTTGGGCTCCATGCTGATTGCGTTTGGATTTGCAGTGGCTGCGCATAGCTGGTGGATTGCGCTGGCTCTGGCGGTGTTGTTTGCGCTGATCTATCTGCCGACAATCCGATCGGAGGAGGAGTTTCTGCGCGGGCAGTTCAGCGATTACGACGAGTACGCAAAACGTGTTCCTCGGCTGCTTCCGCGGCTCACGCCGGCATCCTCGCTAACGGGCGGCGGCTTCTCCGGCGCACTCTACCGCAAGCACCGCGAGTACAATGCGGCCCTGGGCTCCCTTACTATCTATGCGGTGCTGTTGCTGAAGCTGTTCGTCTGGCACAGGGCATCATTTCCGCCGTTTTGAGATCGCGGACTTATATCCGGCATTTTTGAAAAGAAAGCGGCGCAATGGCTGCCGACTAACCTATATCTGCAAGAGAAAATGCAAGTCGCGGTTGAGATAACACACGACGTGTGAGGAATGTATTTGAGACGACTGCCTTTGTTTTATTGCGCCTTGATGCTGGCCATCGCGGCCGGATCTCAGCCGATGCCCACGCTTCCTGCGCCGCAACAGCAGTATCTTCCACAGCATCAGACGCTCTCCTACGCAGTGGACTGGCGGGTCTTTCCCGCAGGGACGGCGACCTTCCACCTGGAGAGCGATGGAACGACCCAGCGGGTGCAGGCCAATGGCGATTCGATCGGTGCGGTGAGTTTGCTGTTCAAGGTGGTGGACCGCTTCCAGTCGTCCTTTGACCGGCGCACCGGCTGCTCGCAAACCTTTGCCAAGCAACTGCAGGAAGGCCGGCGGCAGATTGTGAGCACGCTGCAATTCCAATATGGCGCGCACAAGCAGGTGCTGGACGAGAAGAACCTGGTGAAGGGGACGAGCCATCATCTGGAGTCGCCGATTCCAGCGTGCGTGAGCGATCTGATGTCATCGATCTTCATTGGTGGCGCGCAGCCGCTGGAGGTTGGACAGAACTTCACGCTGCCGATCGCGGATGCGATGCGAGTGGTGGCTGTGACGTTCAAACCGGAGGCCCGTGAGGAGATCAAGACGCAGGCGGGCACGTTTCAGACGATTCGCGTGGAGCCGACGGCTGATGCGGGCGTGGTGAAGAACCGGGGCAACATCTGGATCTGGTACTCGGACGACAACCGTCACCTGCCCGTGCAGATGCGCGCACGGCTCTTCTGGGGCACCATCACGCTGCGCCTGACGAGCGTGGAGCAAAAGTAGTACCGAATCAAACACGCGATGAGCGGAATCCGAAAGCCGTCTTCGATCGCACGTCAGAGCAACGTACCGCTGCTGGGGCGGTCGCGGCTGATGTCTTTTTATCAGCGACGCGCGACCCGGCTTGCACCGGTGTTGCCGCGGCCCACACTGGCGGCATTCCTTCCCCACCAGAGCTGGCGATGGATTTCCAGCTACACGCGGCAGATGTTGCGGCCACGCTACGGGCCGTATCCGGTCTACGCGGGCACGGGACAGAGCGGCATCTATGCGCTGCGCGGTGCTGTTGGCGAGGGCCCGGTGCGCATCTCGATTGCGAGCGATTGGGGTACCGGCACGCAGGAAGCGGCCCAGGTTGCCGAATCGATCGCCGCGGGCGCGCCGGATTACACCATTCATCTTGGCGACATTTACTACGTCGGCGACGATACCGAGGTGCGGGAGAACTTTCTCGGCATGCTGGTGAATCGGTATTCACCGGTGGCGTGGCCGAAGGGCGCGGTGGGGACCTTCGCGTTGCCGGGCAATCATGAGATGTATGGCGGCGGCGACTCATACTTTACGGCGGTTCTGGATTACTGCGAGACGGGCGACGGAGGTCCGCAGAGGGCGAGCTACTTCTGTCTAGAATCGGAGCACTGGCGCATCCTTGGACTCGATACGGGCTACAACTCGGTGGGGCTACCGGTGCTGGGATGGGTTCCGGGTGTAAATCAACTGCCCTGGGTGCATGCGAACTGTCGCATGGAGGATGGACTGATCGCGTGGCTGCGCGACACGGTGAGGCCGCAAGAGAGGCCGAAGGCGACACTGATCCTGACCCATCACCAATATGCGACCGCATTCACGGATGAGGTATTTCCGCGGCCGGCACAGCAGCTTGGCGAGTTCTTTGCGGGCCAGGAGGTGGTGTGGCTCTGGGGACATGAGCACCGGCTGGCGATTTACAAATTTCGACCGACTCCCGGCGGCTTTAGCGCGTACGGCCGATGCATCGGGCACGGTGGCATGCCGGTGGAATGCAACGAGCGGCCGGGCAAGAAGCGCGGACTGAAATTCTACGATGCGCGCGGCGACTACAACGTGGGAGAGGGAAACGCCTGTGCCGGTTGGAATGGATTCGTGAACCTGACCTGCGGCGGCACACTGCTGGAGATTGAGTATCTCGACCTGCACAACCGCAGGATGTTTGAGGAGTGCTTCACCGCGAAGCCGGACGGATGCCTGCACCACGAGTACAAGAATGTGCGGCTCGTGCCGGGGCCATGAATTTGTGCGGCGCTATTGCAGACGAAAGCGATCGCGCATGAGCCGCTGCAGGCGTGGGCGATAGATGAGGTCGTAGGCCAGCTCTTTGTCGGGGAACATGGCAAGCGCGGCACGGCGGCTGTCAGCGATCATCTCGGACGCGGCTTCATAGGTGAGCGTGCTGTCCTGTGCGATGACAGACATCACCATGTTCATCATGAGTTGAAGGCGGCGAAGATTCTTTTCTTCCTGCTGCTGCTCGAGCACAGAGCGTGTTTCTTCCGGCTGTGTGTGGCCCGTCTCCCTGGTTTCTTCTGACTCCATGCGTGGACCCCTCCTATATTTCGCAGACTCTATACCCGATAAAGATGCGGCGCAGCAGAAAAACGATCCCTGCGGGGTATCAAGGTAAGGACGCGGGATACGCGCCAGTACCGTCGATGTAGAAGGTGGAGACCCCGAGCAGGTCCGTGCGCCAGGTGTGCGCGCCTTCATCCTGCAGCTTCTCCAATGTTTCCCAGCGCGGATGGTGGTAGCTGTTGTACGGGCCGACAGAAATCGCGGCGAGATGCGGCGCAACGCGAGCGAGGAAGGGGGGAATGGTGGAGGTCTTGCTGCCGTGGTGGCCGACCTTGAGCAGATCCGAGGAGAGATCGCTCGCCGGCAGTGACAACATCGCGGCTTCGCTGGGCGCCTCGGCATCGCCTTCAAGCAAGGCCGAATGGCCGGCGTAGCTGAGGTGCAGGACGAGCGAGTCGTCGTTGGTGGCGGAGTCGCGGGGCTGGTAGCGGGTCGCGGGTGCGAGGACGTGCACGTTGGCGACGCCGAAGGGCATGGTGTCTCCGGCAGAGAAGGATCGGACCTTGATGCCGAGCGAGGCGGCCTCACGAAGCAGCTGCTGATAGGCGGGAATGGGCGGGTTGTGACCGACCCAGAGCTCGCGCGGCCGGAAGTTGCGCAGCACGGCGGGCATGCCGCCCATGTGGTCGCTGTGCGCGTGGGTGAGCGCGACAACATCAAGACGGCGAACGTGGCGGCTCCACAGGTAGGGGGAGACAACGTCTTCACCGATTTCGAAGTTACCTACATCGCCGCCGGCGCCATTGCCCTGATGCGTCACGCCGCCGGTGGGCCCGCCTGCGTCGACCAGCATGGTGCGGCCGTCGGGGGAGACGACGAAGATGGCATCGCCCTGACCGACGTCGATAGCGCTGATCTCGAGCGCGCCGGCACGACGCGAGATGTTGTGCGGCATCAGCGCGCAGACTGCCGCTGCGATGAGCGCGGCTGCGCCGATGGGGATTGCGAACCGGCTGCGCGCGCGGACGAGCCATACGGCCACGACAAGCAGCGCAAGGCAGGCGATGGTGGCGGCAATGTTCGGGCCGGGGAGACGCCATTCGCTTAGGCGCCATGCGCTTGCGGCATGCACGATGGCGAGTACGGCGTGCAGCAGGCCGGCAGTGGCGGCCGCGGGTAGCCATGCGATGTGCGGCGCCGCGAGCAGCGCCAGGGTGGTGATCAGCGCGGCGGGGAGCAGCAATGTGAGGGCGGGGACGATGAGGACGTTGACGAGCACTCCAGAACTCGTGACGCGGTGGAAGTACGCAGCCATAGGCAGCGCCATGACGAGTTCGATGGTGGCGGAGACGAGGCAGAGGTCGAAGAGCAGCAGCGTCCAGCGAACGGCGAGGGCGAGCCCATTTTGTGCGCGGCGCGTGCGACGCGGGCGCCCCCTGAGGAATGGCTCCAGGTGCTCGCCGAGCAGGCGGAGCGTAACGCGGAACTGCGCGAGGCGCGGCTCGAATGCGGTGTCCATCCCGACCGCATTTATGAAGCGTGAGGCGGCGAGGAACGGGGCGGTGGTGCGCTCCATGAGGGGGATCGCGATGCCGGCGACGGCGACGATGGTGAGGAGTGTCATCTCAAGACCGGCGTCGAAAAGCGCGCGAGGGTCGAGCGCGAGCAGGCAGAGCGCAGCGAAGCCGAGACTGTTGAGACGGCCGCGGTCACGATAGAGAAGGCGGCCAATGAGATAGAGCGCCACCATGGCGAAGGCGCGCTGCACCGGCTGGCCGAAGCCGGTGAGGAGCGCGTAGGCGAAGGAGAGAGCAAGCGTGATGGCGGTGAGTGGCAGGCGGCCGATACGCAGCCGGCGGCCGATAGCGAAGACGAACGCCGCGAAGATGCCGAGATGCAGGCCGGAGACGACGAGCAGGTGGAAGGAACCGGTGCGCTCGAAGGGCGTGCGTAGCGCACTGCCGAGATAGGAGCGGTCGCCGGTGACCATGGCGGAGAGCATAGCGGCGTCGTCGCGGCTGAGGGTGAGGAAGGCGGCCAGGCGGTGTAGGAGCGGGGTGTCCGGGAATGGGGCGTCCGGGAACTGCATCAGCCGATCGCTGACGGTGGCCTGCAGGGTGTGCTGGAAGCAGGCGAAGCTGCGCTGGCCATTGCGTCCGTGGACATGGAGTTTTTCCGCTTTGGCGGAGCCGATGATGCCGATGCCTTGGCTGAGCATCCAGGCGGGACTATCCCAGACACCGGGATCGCGGTAGCGCTCAGGTGGCTTGATCGTCGCTGTTACCGTGACGAGATCCCCACAACCAAGCGATGTCATGGTGGCGTCGGCGGGTGCGTAGACCGACAGGCGCAGGCCTCCTCCGATTGGCTGCAGAGGGTCGCCGGGCTCCCCGGCGGAGCGGACGCGGAGGTCGATGGACTGCATCTGCTCGGTGATCTGCTGATCGGAGAAGGGGCGGAACGAGATGATGTGGCGAATGGGGCTGGCGCGCTCGATGGTGCCAGTAAGCGTGACGGGCTCGTTCTGGGCGAGATGGCGAAGCTCCGTCTGCGGCGCGGGGCGGGGCTGTATCTCTGCGGCGAAGCCGCCGAGGAGCAGCCAAGTAGCGGCCAGCGGCCAGAGGGCGACGCGGGGCTTCCAACGGGCGGCTGCGGCGGCCAGTAGGCCTTCGAGAAGTGTGGCGATGCCGAGCCATGCGGGCGTGAACCAATAACGGCTGGTGATCAGGATGCCGGCAGCGAAGGCCAGAGCCGCGAATAGGAGCGGTGCGCGGGTGAAGCGTATCGGATCGTGCTCGATGGCCCCGATGTGGGGCTTAGCGAGGAGATTTTTGGAGGAGTGGCTTCGGGCTGGTCGCTGCGGTTGGGCTTGGGGACGCGCAACGATGGTGGCCATGAGCCGAGAGCCCTGATTCTGCGGCCACAGTTCAGATGCGCTCGAGGGTGGCCACGGTCTCCAGATGGAAGGTCTGTGGGAACAGATCTATCAGGGTGAGAGCCACGGGTCGATACCCGGATGGTTGCAGCGCACGTAGGTCGCGGGCGAAGGTGGAGGGGTCGCAGGAGACGTAGACGATCTGCTTCGGCTGGATGTGAGCGATGCGCTGGCAGACTTCTGCACCGAGACCGGCACGTGGGGGGTCCAGTACAACGAGGTCTGGGCGGGCGGCTGGCGGCGATTGAAGGAAGCGGAGCGTGTCCTGCATGATTCGTTTGTGTCCGGCGCCATGGAGATTGCGGGTGAGATCGGCGGTGGAGGCGGGTGAGGATTCGACGGCGATGACCTGCTCGAAGCGTTGCGCGAGTGCTTGGGCGAAGAGGCCAACTCCGGCATAGATGTCCCAGGCGATGCCTCCGCCTCGTTGTGCGATGACCTCTTCGAGAAGAGTTGGGACGAGGTAGCGATTCACCTGGAAGAATGCGCCTGCGCTGACCTGATAGTGCAGAGTGCCGACGGCGTAGTCGAGTGACGGCCGGCCCCAGGCCGCGGATGGTTGCGTGCGGCGGGTTTTCGGGTCGAGTGAAAACGTGCGCACGCCCGTGAGTGCGGGCAGCGATGGGGTGAGTGCGCCTGCTACGGAGCTGGGCAGTTGCTCCGGCGATTTGCGTTGCTTCATGAAGAGCGAGATGAGCAATGCGGATTCATCGGCGGTGGTGACGAACTCGACTTCGGCGAGAGTTTGCGCGAGTGCCGGCTGCTTCTGGAGAAGTTCGTTGAATGCGGCGATGGCGAGATCGAGGATAGGCGCTGCGACGGGGCAGTGATTGACGGGCAGGTCGCGATGTGAGGCGGCCTCGCGGTAGGCGAGGGAGCTTCTGGTGACGTGCAGGCGGACACGATTGCGATAGGCCCATGGGTCTGCGGAGCGAATGCGTATCTCCGCCGGCACAGGAACGTGGGCGCGCTCCAGTGTTTCGACTAGGATGCTGCGCTTCATCGCGAGCTGTGCGGGATAGCCCGCGTGCTGATAGTGGCAGCCGCCACAGCGGCCGTAGTATTCGCAGCCGGGAGTAATACGGGTTGGAGACGATTCGAGGACCGAATTGAGCGTGGCGGTGACGTAGCCGCTACGTTCGGATGCGATGGTGGCCTCGACCAGCTCGCCAGGTAGCGCGAGAGGGACGAAAACGGCCTTGCCGGCAAGGTCCGGTGGGGCGTCGATAGGGGCACGGGCCAGGGAGGCGCCCCCGTAAATCGCCTTTTCGATGCGCAGTTTCATGTCACTCCGCCTGTTGCATATAGAAGAGGCTGATGCGCGGGAGCTCATAGCGTTCGAGCAGGCGGCGGCGCAGGAACTGCTGTTCGATCTGACGAATCTGCACCGCCTGCATGCGGCTACGGTAGGGTGCAAGCTCGCGTGCGGCCAGCTCGCGCATCTGCTCCAGCTCTTCTGCCGGTATGTGGGTGAGTAGCAAAGCAAACAGCTTTTCTTCGAGCGCGCTCAGGTGGCGTTCCAGTTCTTCGTTGGTAAGCGATTGTTGCGCGAGCTGCTCCAGGCGGTCGGCGATCTCACGTAGTCCAGGGATGACAGTGGTGGCGCGTGCGAACGTAGCGGATGCAGCGCGGAGGTGGTGGGCGATGCGCTCATGCTCGAGGCCCTCGGCCTCCATCTGCAGTGGCGCGCCACCGACCGCTGCCTCCTGCATGGCTTGGACCGCTTCCATGACAGCCTGCGCGCACCAGGCGAGGCCGTTGACTCTGCGCATGCGGGCCTTTGTTTGGCGTGCTTCGTATTTGTCAAAAGCCGCATCGATCCCGCGGAGCACTGCCGCGAGGGGCACACCGGCCTCGCGCCAAGTGTCGATGAGAGCCCAGTCGAGCGTGGAGAGCAGCAGAATGGAACCGCGGCGGCGCTGAAAGTGCTCCTCGATTTCCGTGAAGTAGTTGATGTAGTTCTGCACTTAGGTCGTAGCGCTGGCTCGGCGCGGATTACGGTTGCGCTCGTAGAGCAGGCGCAGGCCGTCGAGCGTGAGCATGTCATCGATGGCGGTTATGTATTTCGAATCTTCGTGCAGCATGTGCGCGAGGCCGCCAGTGGCGATCACCTTCGGGGTTGCCACGCTACCCTCGGGCTGGCCGACCTGCAACTCGGCGAGCATGCGTTCGAGGATGCCGTCGACCAGGCCGATGTAGCCGTAGAAGAGGCCGCTCTGCAGGTGGGCGATGGTGTTGGTGCCAATGGTGCGCGCGGGGCGCTTGATATCAACGCGGGCGAGCTTGGCCGCGCGCGAGAAGAGCGCATCCGCGGAGATGCCCAGCCCCGGAGCGATGACGCCGCCGATATATTCGCCGCGCACTGAGATGACATCGAAGGTAGTCGCCGTGCCGAAGTCGACCACGATGATGGGGCCGCCGTAGCGCGCGAAGGCCGCGACGCCGTTGACGATGCGATCCGCGCCAAGCTCCGCGGGATTGTCCACGAGCAGTGGCATACCGGTCTTGATGCCGGGCTCCACAAACATGGGACGGAGACCGAAGTAGCGCTCGCACAAACGGCGGATGGTGGTGTCGAGCGGCGGGACGACCGAGGAGACAATGATGGCGGAGATCTTCGAAACGTCGATCTGGCGCATTGCGAAGAGGCTCAGGAAGAGCACGCCGTATTCATCGGAAGTTTGATTTTTGTGCGTGGTGACGCGCCAGTCGGCGACCAGCTCGGGCGACTCGGAGCTATAGAGCCCGAGGACTGTGTTTGTGTTGCCGACATCGATGGCGAGCAGCACGGTCAGCTCCTCCCTTCGCGCACGCCGCCGGCCCGCACGCCGCCCGATAGTACGGTGCGAGTGCCTTGCGCAGTGCGGACGCGGAGGAAACCGCGGCCGTCCAGGCCATCAGTGATTCCAGAGAATGTATCCGCTTCGGTGACGATCACGGATTTTCCCTGTACCCAGGTGGAGTTGGCGGCGAGCCGGTTGCGAATATCTGCGGTTGCGGATTCCAGGCTATGCGGCGTCGTCAGGTGCTCTATCTCCTGGTTCAGGTGGCGCAGAAGCGCGACTAACAAATCCTGGCGCGACCAGTCGCGGCCGGTTTCGATTTTGAGCGAGGTAGCGAGCGTTGCCAGCTCCGCCGGGAACGAGGGCTGATGCACATTGATGCCGATGCCGATGACGGCGTGGCGCACGCGGGTGACTTCTGCATTCAGCTCAGTAAGGATGCCACCCATCTTGCGGCCGGAAAAGAGCAGGTCGTTGGGCCAGCGGATGTCCGGCGCGAGGGAGGTGACGTCGCGCACCGCCGCCTGCACGGCAAGGCCGGTGGCGAGCGAAAGCCAAAGGATGTCCGCCGGCGCGATTTGCGGGCGCACAAGGATGCTGACGTAGAGTCCGGAGCCGGCGGCGGAGTGCCACTCATGCGCGCCGCGGCCGCGGCCGCCAGTCTGCTCGTCGGCCAGGTAGACGGTGCCGTTCTCCTGCCCCTGCTCGGCTTCGCGCATGGCGAGCGTGTTGGTTGAGTCGATGGTGGGGAAGTGGCGGACTCTCCCGGCGAACGGGGTGCCGGCGAGCTCGCGGTGGAGCGTATCGAGCGCGAAGACGTCGGCGATGGGTGAGGCGGTCAGCTTCATGGCTCAGTCTCGGCGTTTCGTTCTCGGGCTTCAGTTTTCGGCTACGATGCGCATGCTGAGGTCCACGGCAGAGGCGGAGTGAGTGAGCGCACCGGAGGAGATGAAGTCAACGCCCGCTTCGGCGTATTTGCGGATGGTGTCCAGCTGAATGCCGCCGGACGCTTCAATGGGCAGCTTGAGTCCGCGCGCGTGGATGAGCTTGACGGACGCGGCTACCTCGGCCGGCGTCATGTTGTCGAGCAGGATGGCTTCCGCGCCGGCTTCGATGGCCTGCTCGAGTTCCTTGCGATTGCGCACCTCCACCTGGACGCGCTGGCCGGTCTTGCGCGCCGCAAGCGCTGCCGCCAGCACTTTGGGAATGCCACCCCCAAGCGCGATGTGATTGTTCTTGATCAGGATGCTGTCGGAGAGGTCGAGGCGATGATTTTCACCGCCGCCGCAGGAGACCGCGTATTTGTCCAGCAGGCGCAGGCCGGGCACGGTCTTGCGCGTGTCCAGGACCTTCGCTTTGGTGCCCTGCACCTGATCAACGTAGCGGCGCGTAATGGTGGCGATGCCACTCATTCGCTGCATCAGATTCAGGATTACGCGTTCGCAGGAGAGGAGCACATGCGCGGTGGAGCGCACGACGGCAATGGATTGGCCGCGCTTGACGCGCACGCCGTCGAAGATCTCCGGATGATGCACGACCTCGTAGCGTACTGGATTCGCCCGGCCCGATGCCTGGCTGAGGCGGGAGTAAATGTCCAGAAAACGGGGAATGCAGCCCAGGCCGGAAACCACGCAGTCTTCCTTGGCGACGATGGTGCCGGAAGCACGCAGCTTGGGATCGATGGTGTAGGCCGTTGTGATGTCTTTGAGCGCCTGGTCTTCCAGCAGGGCGTGTTCCAGGATGGCCTCAACTCGCTTACTCTTCCAGTCCATACGCTCCCTCATGATACGCTGCGGCGGCGAAAAACCTTGAGCTGAGCTTCAGGTAGCGACCAATAGGATAAGGATATGGTTCTTCGAGGATTTTTTTTGCTTCTGGCGGCGCTTGTGCCGCTGGCGCTTCAGGCGCAGGCGCGGCCACAGGAGGACGTGTGCGAGGTCGGAGCGCCGCGCGTGTGTGTGCGGCACGTTCTTCAGGACGAAGGCCATATCCTGACCAGCCCGCTGCACGTGCGGCCCAGCGACCTGCTATGGATTGTGCCCTTTGGCCTGGCGACCGGTGTGGCCATCGACTATGACGCGCACGCGCTGCGCAGCCTGGGGCATGACCCGCAGCGAGAGAACGACTTTCGTCGCGTCTCGGACATCGGTGCCATCTATTTGCCGATCGGAAGCGTGGTGGCGGGCTATGGCCTCGGCTCTTTTCGCCAGGACGACTACCTGAAGCAGACCGCTGTACTTGCCGGCGAGGCGATGGCGGATTCCGCGATCCTGAACGAGGGGCTGAAGTATGCGATCAACCGCGAGACGCCTAGCCAGGGAGATGGCACGGGCCGCTTCTGGCCGCACGGCACGAAGACGTGGCCGGATGGGCAATCCATGCCCTCGGGACACTCCATCACGGCATGGAGCTTTGCACATGTGGTGGCCGACCGCTATCCGGGCTGGCACACTAAGCTGCTGGTATATGGCATGGCGACGACGGTGAGTGTATCCCGTGTGATGGCGCGGGAGCATTTTCCGTCGGATGTGCTGGTGGGCAGCACGCTGGGCTACTTGATTGGCGGATACGTGGTGCACAAGCGCGGGGAGGTCAGCAAGAACTTCTCGTTCTCCATGGTGGACACGGCCAATGGCCGCGGTATGCAGTTGTCGTACAACTTCAACCACTGAGATAGAAGTGCGTTATTCCGGCGGCAGGCCGTCCAGCGCAGCGCGGGTACGCTGGATGAGCGCGGTGAGCTCTGCGTTGCGGCGGCGAATGCCTTCGACGACCTGCACTGGGGCTTTGGCAAGGAAGGCATCGTTCGCGAGCTGGCGGTCGCTGTTCTCTTTTTCCTTCTGCAGCTTCGCGAGTTCTTTGGTGAGCCGATCGCGCTCGGCCTTCGTGTCCACGGGCTTCTCGTAGACGACGGCGACATCGAAGGTGGGGGCGGCGCGGTGGGCGAGGCCATCCGGAAGCTGTGCGACGACGTCAAGCGTAGTGACGCGGGCGAGCCGCTGAATGGTGGCGAGGTTCTGCTGGAAGACCGAGGCATCGTCGGTACGCAGCAGGATGGGGACGGACTCGCGCTCGGGCACGCTGGCGTCCTTACGCGCGGAGCGCACGGCGACGATGAGCGATTGCAGGAGCGCCATGTCCCGTTCGGCTGCCAGATCGATGTTCCCTTTCCCCGCAACGGGATATGGCATCAGCGCGATGGAACGTGCCGGGGGATGGCCGTCGTAGAAGGCGTGCCAGATCTCTTCCGTGATGAAGGGCATGAAGGGCGAGAGCATGCGCAGGGACGATTCGAAGACACCATTGAAGAGCAGGAAGGCCAACATGCGATCCTGCTCATCTTCGATTCGATGCGGGATTCGATGCGCAGCTTTACCAGCTCGAGATACCAGTCGCAGAGGTCGCCCCAGAAGAATTGATAGATGGCATGGGCGGCTTCGTCGAAGCGATAGATCTCGAGCGCGGTGTTGACCGCGTTGGCCGTGGCGTAGAGGCGCGAGAGAATCCAGCGGTCTTCGAGGCGTGACTGATTCGACTCCTCCGGCTGTTCTGGCGCGTCGGAATTTGAAGGATCTGTAAGGAGAACTGCCTGGTCGCCGCCCACGGTGGCGAGGTCAATAGGGGCGTAAGACATTCCGCCCCCATCTGCGAATAGGCGTTCGCGCTGCATGAAGAGGAAGCGTGCGGCGTTCCAGATCTTGTTCGCGAAGGCGCGATAGCCCTCGGTGCGCGCTTCGGAGAAGGCGATGTCAGTGCCGGGCGAGGCCATGGTTGCGAGCGTGAAACGCACGGCATCCGTTCCGTAGCGCTTCACGATCTCGATGGGGTCGATGACGTTGCCCTTGGTCTTCGACATCTTCTGCCGCTCGGCATCGCGCACCAGCGCGTGGATGTAGACCTCGCGGAAGGGCACGGCGTCTTTGAGTGTTCGGGCGGAGCCGTCGGGCATCGGCACATCGAGCATGAAGTGGCAGCCAAACATGATCATGCGGGCTACCCAGAAGAAGAGGATGTCGAAGCCGGTGACCAGCAACTCTGTGGGATAGAAGGCGGCGAGTTCGGGTGTCTGGTCGGGCCAGCCGAAGACCGACATGGGCAGCAGACCGGAGGAGAACCAGGTGTCGAGCACATCGGTCTCCTGCGAGATGGCCTTCGATTGGCAGTGCTGACAGGCTTCGGGCGTTTCGCGTGCGACCGTCACCTTGTCGCAGGCGGCACAGTGCCATGCGGGGATGCGATGGCCCCACCAGAGCTGGCGCGAGATGCACCAGTCGTGGATGTTGCGCATCCACTCGTCGTAGGTCTTGCGATATTGCTCGGGTGTGAAGCGAATGTGGCCTTCGTCGACGGCGGCGATGGCCTTTTCGGCGAGCGGCTGAATCTTGATGAACCACTGGGTGGAGAGGCGCGGCTCGACCACGGTCTTGCTGCGATCGCACTTGCCGACGGCGTGGGAGTGGTCCTTCACCGAATAGCCGGGCTGGCCTTCGAGCTCGGCGACGATGCGCTTGCGCGCCTCATAGCGATCGAGCCCGGCGAATGGGCCGGCCACCTCGTTGAGGTGCGCGGTTTCATCCATGATGTTGATGGACTGGAGCTTGTGGCGCTGGCCGACGGCGTAGTCGTTGGGATCGTGCGCAGGCGTGATTTTGACCGCGCCAGTGCCGAACTCCGGGCTGACCCACGGGTCGGCGACGATGGGGATTTCGCGCCCAATGAAAGGCACGCGCACGCTTGCGCCCTGCAAATGCCGGTAGCGCTCGTCGATGGGGTGGACGGCGATGGCGACGTCGCCGAACATGGTCTCCGGCCGCGTCGTGGCGACGAGCAGCGATTCGTTCGTGCCGACGATGCCGTAGGGGATGGTGTAGAGCTTGCCCATCTGCTCCTCATGAATCACTTCGAGGTCGGAGATGGCGGTCTGGCAGTCCGGGCACCAGTTGACGATGTAGGCGCCGCGATAGATGAGGCCCTGCTCATGCAGCCGGACGAAAGCTTCGCGCACGGCGCGCGAGAGGCCGGCATCCATGGTGAAGTACTCGCGCGACCAGTCAACCGAGGCGCCGAGGCGCTTCATCTGGTCGAGGATGGCGCTGCCGTACTGCTCCTTCCAGCACCAGACGCGCTTCAAAAATGCTTCCCGGCCGAGTTTCTGGCGCGAGGTCTTCTCCGTCGCGAGCTGACGCTCGACCATCATCTGGGTCGCGATGCCGGCGTGGTCTGTGCCCGGCACCCAGAGCGTGCGATCTCCGCGCATGCGGTGCCAGCGGGCGAGGATGTCCATCTCCGTCTGGTTGAGCATGTGGCCCATGTGCAGGCGGCCGGTGACATTGGGCGGCGGCAGCAGCATGGTGAAGTTGCGCTGAGTGGCGCTGGCGTCGATGGAGGAGGCGTGAAAGAGGTTTTCGCGCACCCAGTACTCGGCCCAGTGCTCTTCGATCGCGGCTGGGTCGTAGGCTTTCGGCAGTTCGTGCGGCATGGAGTTTCAGGGTAACAAAGAGGGAAGACAGCCAGAGATAAAGGCGGACGACTGCAGACAGCAACAGACAACTTCAGAGGGTTGATATCCCACTGCCGTTGTCTGCCTTTGTTCGATGTTGTCTGCTGTCGTCTTTAGAACGGGTTCAGCTTGTCGAGGCCCTTCTTCTTTTTGTTGGCGCTGGAGGACTCGGCGCTCTGGTCGGTTTTGACCTTGGGGTTTTTCTTATGCTTCTTGCTTGGAGCGGGAGTGCCGGTCTGTACTTGCGCACTGCCAACGGGACCGCCCTTGACGTCATTCACCTGGGTCTGCGCTTCGGCGGGCTTTTCCACTGGCGGCAGCGGTGCGGTGTTCGCGGGACCGACGGCTTTCAGTCCGTAGTTGTCGCCTGCCGCGGCAGGTGCAGCCGCGGGAGCGCCCGTGCCTTCGCTGGCCGGTGGAGCAGCGGCGGGCGGGGCGGCGCCGGTCGAGGAGTTGCCGCTGTTGTTATCTACCGCATTGCCATTGGGGTTCAGGATCTCCACACCCAGCCCGGTGCCTCCCGGAGCGCCGCCCTCGGGATTCGGCACAGCAGCGTCGCCGGTGCGCGGCGCGGCGGTGCCATTCGCGACGTCAGGAGAAGGCGTTGCCGCGGTCGCCGGGGCAGCGGGTCTGCCCGCAGCGGAGTTGAAGATGGCGATGTTTTCCTTGCTTACTTCCGGCGCGGTGACGGTCTTTGCGGGCGTCATCAGGGGCTCACCCACGCGGGCTGCCTCCAGCGTGGAGGGCCCATGCTTGACCAGCAATATCGCGCGGTCCTTCAGCTTGATGTTGGCGCGGCTCTGCTCCTCGGCCTCGCTCTCTGCCAGCTCGGTCTGCGTCGGCTCCGGTACAGGGCGGCCCAGCGCGATGAGCTTTTCGCGCGCATCCTCGACGTGGGGCGCCATGGGATAGCGGGTGACCACGCGGGAGTAGCAGTCGGCGGCGCGGTCGTCGTAGGCCGCAATCAGCCGCTCCTTCTCGGCAGCATTGATGTTCAGGCGCGATGCGATGCCGGCCTCGGAGGCGTAGTCATCGCCGAGCTGCAACAGGGCGAGATCGCTCTTGCTGTAGAGGGGATAGGAGTCGGTGAGCGTCTGCAGGCGCGCGATGCTTGCCGGCCAGTTGTCATGCGTGGCGTAGAAGGCGCCGATGGTGTACTGGCGCTGCGCCAGCACCTCCTGCACCTCGCGCAACCGCTGCTTGGCGCGCGGGACCAGAGTCGAGTCCGGGTATTGCTGGACCATCAGCCGATATTCCTGCTCCGCGCGCTCCGCATTCGTGGGGTCGCGGTCCGGCTTTTCCATCTGCTGGTAGTAGATGTCGCCCACCTTCATCTGCGCCTCGGCGGCTTCGGGCTGATTGGGGAAGAAGGTGATGAAGTCCTTGTACTCGGCCTCTGCCTGCTGCAGGGCGGCCGCGCCGCCCTCCTTGTACCAGCTATCGCCGACGGCCAGCTTGGCGCGCATCTGGTACTCCGACTCCGGATAGGTGGTGAGCAGCGCCTGCAGATCGAGACGCGCCACGTCGTACTTGCCCTTCTTCAGGGCGGTCATCGCCTTGTCGAAGAGCTCCTTGTCCGGCTGCTTGGAGGTGACGCCGGCCAGCGGGTCCGTGGAGCTGGCCTTCTTCGGCTTCTTCGTGTGGTGCAGGACCTGGGCTGGGGCGCTGACGGTGAGTGTCGCAGCCAGACAAGCAGTGGCGGAAAGCGCGAGCAGGCGGGCGGAAAGACTATGCTTCATGGACATCAACATCCCTCGAGACTGGACAACGACCACCGGCAGCGTGCTCTCGATTTGAGCCTGTGGGGTTTCTCTTCCCAATATTCTAATGTGCGGCGGCGAGCTCTGCTGAGCGGGCTGCCTCCAATAATTCGCGTGCCTTGCGCTCCGGGTGGCCGCCATCGAAGACGGCGCTCCCGGCCACCAGTAGCTCCGCTCCTGCTTCGACCACTGCGGCCACCGTCTCGTGAGCGACCCCGCCATCGACTTCGATACGGAAATTCAGATTTCGCTCGGCGCGTAACTCGCGGAGACGGCGGATCTTGTCCAGCGAAAAGGGGATGAACTTCTGGCCGCCGAAGCCTGGGTTCACGCTCATGACGAGCACGTGGTGGAGCATGGGGAGAACGTCGTAAAGGAAGTCGACGCGGGTGGCCGGATTGAGTACCACGCCAGGCTCCATGCCGTGATCGCGGATGTGCTCGATGGTGCGATGCAGGTGGACACAGGCCTCGTAGTGGACGCCGATCCAGTTGGCGCCAGCCTCGGCGAAGGCGGGGATGAAGTCGTCCGCATTCTCGATCATGAGGTGGCAATCGAGGGGCAACTTTGTGACTTTACGCAGTGACTTCACGACGGGAGGGCCGAGCGTGATGTTGGGGACGAAGTGGCCGTCCATCACATCGACGTGAATGACCGTACCGCCGCCACGCTCGGCTGCAGCAACGTCTTCCGCGAGCCGCGCAAAGTCCGCCGACAATATAGAGGGCAACAGTTCAACCACGGGGCCAGTGTATCAGCGGGGGTGGAGACGGTTCAGGCTGTGACAGCGGGTACGGTCATGGCGGCGCCGCGGGCAACGCGGGAGATGGCGCGCACCAGCGCTTTATGCGGGATCGCGCCGCTGGGGTCTGCAAAAACCGCCTCGCCGGTGCGCTTTGCGACTGGACGAAAGCACCAGCGGGTGAACAGCGCGAGATGGTCTTCGATCTGGGCAGTGGTAGGCCGCGAGGGCGAAATCGCCTCGAGTGAATGGAGCGCTTTCTCCAGGCGCTGCTCCAGCGAGTCGACTGCGGAACTGGGGGCTGGTGAGGGCTCGAGCGGGACGGGCTCGAGCGCCATGGGATGCGAGTAGAGGGACGAGGAGCCGGACTGCTCGTTGTGCAGCCGCATGCCGATGGTGGCGTAGCTGACCGGACCGGCGAGTCCCTGGCGCGTGAGCCGGAAGAGCGACACTTCGCCGGGCAGTGCCGATGGCTGGACGATGACGGCGGAGAGCTCAGAGAGCAGTCGCACCGACTCCGGCAGCTCGCCGATCGCGGCCTCGGCTTTTTCGTACCGCTGGTGGATGGCGGCCGCGGCTTCGAACTCGAGGGCCTCGGACGCCGCGGCGCGCTCGCGCTCCAGCGACGCTAGCAGGCTTGCGCCATGCGTGCGAAGTGTCTCGAAGACAGCGTCGGCTTCAGCGCGATGGCGGTCCGGGGTGCAGGTCTGGTTGCAAGGCGCCAGGCACTTCTTCATCTCGAAGTAAGGGCAGGCCGGGTGCTCGGGATAAGGGTGCAGGTCTTCCACGCAGCGGCGCAACTGAAAGAGGTCGAGCACAGCATCGCACGCTCGCTCGGCAGCAGCGCGTGTGGGGAAGGGGCCGAAGCTACGATCCGCCGCGCTGCGGACATAACGGTTAGTCGCGAAGAGGCGCGGGAAGTCGTTCTCCAACGCCATGCGCAGGTATGCGGGCGGCCGTAGCCGGAGCCGTTTGCGCACCGCCGCTGCGTCCGTTGCCGCGAAGGCATCCACGATCTCGCGATAGAGCAGCAGTGAGGCTTCGAACTCCGACCCGTAGGGCGACCAGGCGATCTGGCGGACGAAGGGGAGAAGCTGCAGGCGGCGCGACAGCGCACCTTCGGGCGCCAGCATGCGTTTGAGGCGGCGACGCAGGTTCGTCGTGCGCGCGATGTATGGCTCGCGGCGTTCCCCGAAGCCAAGCGAGAAGACGGCAGGCGCCTCTGGCAGGGCCGCCAGCGGATCGGCTTGTGCCGCATCCGCTACGTCGAAGGCTAGAGTATGCGCCAGCACGCCCAATTTTAGAGCGCTTTCACTGTTGTTGTGTACCAGCCAAGTTTTGTGAAGTGTGGCTCTTCTCTACGGAAGAGCCACTCGGGCAGTGGCGCTCTGTCATATACCTACAGTGAAAGCGCTCTAGCGGTGGCTGCAGGCGAGGGACGAGTGGCGAATCGGGAGACCAGGCTGCACTCCGGTATGCTGGCTGCCTTCGGAGAAAAACGCATGGCGATGGATCGGCGAAGCTTTGTACGCGGTGTGGGGTTGTCGGTTGCTGCGTTGGCCTCAGCAATGGCCACGAAGGTACATGCGCAAGTGCGTGCCGTGGACCTGACCATCGACGGCAATCAGAAACTCGCGACCATGCCGCAGGATTTTCTCGGATTGAGTTACGAATCGGTGCAACTCGCCGATCCTGCGTTCTTTTCTGCGAGCAATAGAACGCTGGTTCGTGCATTTCGCGACCTGTCTCCGCGCGGAGTGCTGCGATTGGGCGGCAACCTGAGTGATGTGACCCTTTGGAAGGGCAGTGCCGCAAACACCATTTCGCCGGAAGAAGCAGCGAAGGTGCGAGGCTTTTATGAATGGCGGCTCGCAGACAAGAAAGCTGCAAGCGAGCGTCCTGCGACGCTTGGCCGGGAGGGCATCGTCACACTTGGGACTTTTGTTGGCGCGACGCAGTGGAAGGTGCTCTATGGATTGAATCTGGGTACCGGCACGCCAGAACGCGCGGCGGAGGAGGCCGAACTGGTTGCCCATTCTCTGGGAGATCGTCTGCTGGCATTCCAGGTGGGGAATGAAGCGGATCTCTATGGGCCGGCATTTCGCGAAGGTGGCTGGGGCTTCGAGCGCTACTGGAGCGACTATCAGCATTTCGTGAAGGCGGTACGTATGCGAGTGCCGGGTGCTCCGTTTGCAGGGCCGGATGTGGCCTCGAAGGTGGACTGGGTGACGCAGTTCGCCGCGCGCGCGAAGGGCGATGTGGTGCTGGTTTCATCGCACTACTACGCGATGGGACCCGCGGGTGCGCTGGGCATCGATGCGCAGAAGCTGCTGAGCGACGATCCGCGGCTCGCGCGAGAGATGCCGGTCCTGGTCGCCGCCGGAAAAACTGCGGGCGTGGCCTATCGCATGACGGAAGGGAACAGTTGCTATCACGGCGGCCAGCCGGGGGTGAGCGATGCGTTCGCGTCTGCGCTGTGGGCAGCGGACTATTCGCTGCGCGTGGCCCAGGCGGGCTATGGCGGCGTGAACCTGCACGGCGGCGGTGAGGGCTACTACGCGCCGATCACCGGCGAGCCCAATGCTACAAAATTGCGGCCAGAATATTACGGAATGCTGCTGGCACAGCAGTTCGCTGGAGCAACCTTCGTTGGCGTATCGCTGGGTGGCGCTGCGCGCGATGTGACTGCGTATGCGGCGCGCATCGACGACACCCTGCTGGTGGCGGCGGTGAACAAATCCGGCAATCCGGTGCAGGTGAGACTGCGCGGAAGCGTGGGGCGAGCGACGGAATGCTGGAAACTGACCGCGCCCTCGCTCGATGCGAAAGACGGCGTCGAATTTGCGCAGGCAGGCCCGGACCAGCGGCTGGTCCCGGCGTATTCAGCCATGCTGTGGAAGCTGTCGCTGACGCGAGCGTGAAACTAGAACGTTTTCACCGTTGCGGTGTACATAAACTCCACTGGCCGCCTGGCTTATCGTCAAGAAAAGCCACGCCACTCGGACCTTGGCTGTACGTAACAGTGAAAGTGCTCTAGAAAATCTGGGTCGGCGTCGCGGATGAAGATCGTACGCAGTGGAAATTTCGTCCCGATATTTTTATTGACGAGCGGCATTTCCTGTAGACACATCAAAATCGCTGTCATATGATCCACAGAATTCTTTAATCGTTTTTTTTTGCAACTTGAAATCAGCACATGGTTCCACGTAGAGCCGGTGCATCTCCTTATTTTTCCGAGGTTAGAACGCAGATGGAAGCACGCGGATATTCCTGTCTCAAAATCACCCTGGCCGCAGCATTGCTGGCCGTTCCCGTTTTCACCATGTCAGCACCTGCGCTGTATGCACAGGCCACAGCCAGCGGCACAATTGCCGGCACCATCACGGATTCCTCCAGCGCTGCCATCGTGGGTGCTGCGGTGACCGCGACAAATATCGAAACGAATGCACAGCGGACGGCGAAGACCGGGGCGGCTGGCGAGTATCGTTTTGAGCTGTTGCCTGTAGGCCACTACAGCGTTCATGTGGAAGCGCCAGGGTTCGCGGCGGGCGAGATCAAAGGCATCGATCTGCTGGTGGGAACGACGTCTGCGGCAAATCTACCGCTGAAGCCGGGGAGCTCGGCCGAGACGGTGCAGGTACAGGCGAACAATCAGCTTGTCGATCCGGAAAAAAGCGATGTTTCGATTGCGGTGACGCCGCGCCAGATCAACGATCTTACCGCTGAACGGACGCGACTTTGCCAACCTGGCCATTCTTGCTCCGGGCGTCAAACAGGTAGACAGCTACGATCCGACGAAGAACCGCTATGCGGTCTACGCGGTGAATGGTTCGACGGGACGCAACACGAATACCACCGTCAACGGCATCGACAACAAGGACAATACGGTAGGCGGCGCGGTGATGCAGTTGCCGCTTGAGGCAGTGCAGGAGTTCATCATCAGTCCGAACCGCTTCTCCGCGGCGAACGGACGCAGCGAAGGCGCGGCGCTGAATGTGGTGACCAAGTCCGGGACGAACCAATTCCATGGAAGCCTGTACGGGTTCTTCAGAACGCAGACCTTCCAGACCAATAACTACTTCGCGGAGCAGGGCGACCAGCCGAAGCCGGACTACAGCCGCCAACAGTATGGGGGCTCGCTTGGCGGGCCGATCCGGAAAGACAAGGACTTCGGCTTCTTTGCCTATGAGGGACTGCGCGAGCGGTCGAGTATTTCTGTCAACCCGGACTCGTTCGATGAACTGACGCTGGTGGCGCAGGTTGCAAAGCAGCAACCCAACTTGTTCGCGGTGCCACCGCAGCCGTCGCATACGATTCCAACCCCCTTCGATGAAAAGCGCTACAACGGCCGCATTGATCACAACTTCACTGAGCGCGAGAGGATGTTCGTCAGCTACCTGGCGCAAGACAACAAGAGCAACAACGACCAGGACACATCGCAGGTTGACCTTACGCAGACCAACATCACGCTGAATGACTTGATTCTGACCAACGTCACGTTCAACTCCGTACTCAGCCCGAGCCTGGTGAACAGCTTCACGGCCGGCTTCCAGTACTGGAACAATCTGATCAAAGCGACGGTGGTGGCGCCGACGATCACCTTCCCTGACGGCACGCAGTTCGGCACCAACGTCAACGTGCCGCAGAAATCCAGCCAGCACAAGTTCCAGTTTCGCGACGACCTCTCCTACTCCCACGGCAGGCACACGGTGCGCGGCGGAGTGGACTTCCTTTACGAGCCCCAGGTGGGCGGCTACTTCGAGAACAACTCGACGCCGGAATTCGACTTCTACGCGAGTCCCGCGCAACTGCTCGCTCTGCCGCAGGGCTTCTCCACCCCAGGGGCGGTGCAGGCGATGACGGGCACATCGGGCGATCCAAGCTTCAATTTGTCGCCCAAGATGCTTGGTCTCTACGTTGAGGATGACTGGCGCGCCACACAGCGTCTGCTCATCAATGTGGGCCTGCGCTATGACCGCGATATCAATACTTACGGCCTTGACGCGCAGAAGATCAGCCGCACTCACCAGGAACTGAACGCCGCCGCCGCGACCGGCATACCCGCGGTCCCGACGCAGGTCAATCCGACTACCTATGTAACCGGCTATACGCCCAGCCTTTCCAACATCGGCGGTGTCTTTACCGGTCTGCCCAACAACGACAATCTGGACATCAGCCCGCGCATCGGCTTCTCTTTCGATCTGCTAGGCAATGGCCGTTTCGTTTTGCACGGCGGGTACGGACTCTACTTTGGCCAGACGTTCGAGAACATCCCGCTGTTCATGATCCAGCAGGCAAACAACACTGTATTCGCGAATACCTTCAGTATCAGTTGCAACGGCCCGAACGACCCAACATGCGGCGCGTCCCAGACGGTACCGGGCACGGACATCACCCTAACGAACTACCGGTATGGCATCGATCCGGCCCCGGTGATCCCGCCCGCAAGCCACGATCTGGCGCCAGGATCGACGGGCCGCATCATGGATCCCAGCTATCGCAACCCGTATACGCAGCAGATCAACGCGGGCTTCCAGTACGCGCCGAACAACTTCTCGGTCATCGAAGTCGACTACGTGCAGGCCCGCGGTCTGCACGACGACAAGACCGTCAACATCAATCCGGTTCAATACTTCGGGGCTGGTGCCGGAACGCGACCCTTCTCTGCCGCATTCAACGCTGCTGGCGTGCCGCAACTTGGCCGGATCGCGGATGAGCAGTCCATCGGGCGTTCGTATTATGACGGACTCAACGTCAGCTATCGCCAGCAGATGTGGAAGCGCTTCACCGGCACCATCAACTACACCTACGCCAAAGCCCTGGCCTTCGAAGGCGGTGCGGCATCTTTCCGCAACACAGCGACGAACCCATTCCTGGGGCAGTTCCGCCGGCAGGACTTTGGTCCTACGCCCAGCGACGAGCGGCATCACGTCACCGCGTCTGCGACGTGGAATCTTCCGTGGCAGATCGCTGTTTCGCCGATCTTTCAGATCGGTACTGGGCGGCCGATCGACATAGAACAAGCAAGCAGCAATTTGTGGGGCTACGGCAGCGGCAACGGCATCCCGCACGCGGTCGTGCCCGTAGGTGCTTCTCAGACGAACCCGGCATCTTATGTAGCGCTTGCGGGCATCTCCGGGGCGGACTATATTTCCTGCCTCGAGAACAACACCTGCACAGAGGTCTCCTATGACAACTATCGCGGGCCGGCGTTTGTGGAGCTCGATGCGCGCGTAGGCAAAACCATCACCTTCCACGACAGGTACAACGTAAATCTCTTTTTCCAGGGCTTCGATCTTACGAATCGCGCGAATTTCGGAAGCAATCTCCACAACCTGATCACAGACTATGATCCTGACCCAAGCGTGAACAATTTCCTGAAGCCGAAAGACTTCATCACTCCTGGGGGCACAGTGATTCCCAAATCGTTCCTGGGCGAGTTTGGAGCGCGGTTCAGCTTCTAGACCGGTAATTGCGAGTGAGGGCCGCCTTCGGGCGGCCTTCCGTTTTGCTGGGGGATCAGCGATTTACGATCCGGCGATGGTCATGCCGTCGATGCGCAGCGTTGGCGATGCGACAGAACTGCGGAAGACTATGTCGTCACCGGCAGCGGTGATGTTCTGGAACATCTCGCGCAGGTTCCCGGCGATGGTGATGCCCTCGACGGGATAGCTCAACTCACCATTCTCGATCCACAGACCGGAGGCCCCACGCGAGTAATCGCCGGTGACCATATTGACGCCCTGGCCGATGAGCTCCGTGACATAGAGACCGCTCTTCACGCCGGCAAAGATGGATGAGGGCGGCAGCGGAGATGCGGACTCAAGGAAGAGATTGCCGGCGCCAATGCCAGGCGCGCCGCTGATGCCGCGCGAGGCGTTACCGGTGGATTGCATGTTGAGTTTGCGCGCCATGTAGGTGTTGAGCAGATAGCTCTTCAGCACGCCGCGCTCGACGATGACGGTGCGCCGCGTCGGCAGACCTTCGCCGTCGAAGGGTGCGGTACCAAAGCCTCCAACCAGTGTGCCGTCGTCGATGATGGTGAGCTCGGGGCTCGCAACCTGCTCGCCGAGCTTGCCGGCGAAGAAGGACGACTGGTGATAGATGAGCGAGCCGTTGGCGGCTTCGAAGATGTGGCCGACGATGGAGCGCGCGATCTCCGGGGACAGGACGACGGGAACCTGCTGCGTGGGCACAGAGCGCGAGCCAAGACGGCGGAGGGTACGGCGCGCCGCTTCGGCGCCAATGGACTCGGGCGATTCGAGCGCGACGGCCGAGCGGGCGCTGGAGTACCAGTAGTCGCGCTGCATCTGGCCGTCGGCGGATTGCGCGATGGGACTGGCGGAGATGGAGCAGATGGAACGGCGGTATTCGCCGACGAAGCCGCGTGAGTTGGCGAGGATCTTGTGGCCCGCGCCGGAATCGAAGGAGCCGCCGCGACTGTTGGTGATGCGGGCATCGGCCGCGAAGCAAGCCGCATCGGCGCGGCGTGCCAGCGCGATGCGTTCGGCAGCGGGCAGGTCGTCGACGTCATTCGAGTAGATGCGCAGATCGCCGGTGAGCGTTCCGAATCTGGTGGGGTCGGGAAGTCCGGCGAAGGGATCTTCCGAGGTGACGCGTGCCAGCGCGACGGCGCCGTGGACGAGACGCTCGAGGCCGGCTGGCATCAGATCGCTGGTGGATGTGGATGCGGCGCGTGCGCCGAGAAAGACGCGCAGCCCCGCGGCGCGTGAGCCCGACTCCTTGAGCCGCTCGACTTCGCCTTTGCGCACGAGTGCTTCGAACTCATCGCCTTCGTAGAGGATGACTTCGGCGTCGGTCGCTCCGGCAGCGAGCGCCTGATCGACGAGTTGCGTGGCGAGCGCGGCGGTGAGGTTCTGATGTGCGACGGGTGCTTCGAGCATCAACGACCCGTCCCGCCGACGACCATGCGGTCAAGCTTGATGGTGGGCATGCCCACGCCGACCGGGACGCTCTGGCCTTCCTTGCCGCAGGTGCCGATGCCCTCGTCGAGGCGCAGATCGTGACCGACCATCGAAACATACTTTAGCGCCTCTGGGCCGTTGCCGATCAGCGTGGCGTCCTTGACCGGCGCGGTGATCTTGCCGTCTTCGATGAGGTAGGCTTCGCTGGCGGAGAAGACGAATTTGCCATTGGTGATGTCCACCTGGCCACCGCCAAAGTTGACGGCGTAGAGGCCGCGCTTGACGGAGCGCAGGATGTCCTCGGGCTCGTCGTCGCCGGCGAGCATATAGGTGTTGGTCATGCGCGGCATGGGAACGGCCTGGTAACTTTCGCGGCGGCAGTTGCCGGTCTCCGGAATGCCCATGAGGCGCGAGGAGAGTTTGTCGCTCATGTAGCCCTTGAGAATTCCATTTTCGATCAGCACCGTTTCCTGCGTGGGCGAGCCTTCGTCGTCCACGTTGAGCGAGCCGCGACGGTTGGGCATGCGGCCATTGTCGACGACTGTGACTTTCGAGGATGCGACGGGTTGTCCGATGAGACCTGAAAACGCCGAGGTGCCTTTGCGGTTGAAGTCCGCTTCGAGGCCGTGGCCGACTGCCTCGTGCAGCAGCACGCCGGGCCAGCCGGGTCCGAGAACGACTTCCATCTCGCCTGCGGGCGCCGGTACGGCATTCAGTTGCAGAATGGCTTGCCGTGCGGCTTCCTTGGCGAAGCCCTCCGGAGTCTTTTCGGTTTGGAAGTAGTCAAGTTCCACCCGGCCTCCGCCGCCGGCGCTGCCGCGCGTGATGTTGGCGCCGTCCTTCGCGATGACGAAGACATTGAAGCGGGCGAGCGGCTGGGTGTCAGAGGCGAAGGTGCCGTCCGATGCGGCGACCAGGATGCGGCGTACTTCGTCGGAGAAGCCGGCGCGCACCTGCACGATGCGCGGATCGGCAGCGCGCGCAGCACGATCGGCGCGGAGCAATAGATCGAGCTTGTCGGCGATGGCTGCATCGCCTTTGGGTGAGAGAACAGGATAGAGATCTTGCTGCCCCTTCTCGCGGAAGCCGACGACGGGCTCCTTCGCAGGGCCGCTGGCGATCAGCGCTGCAGTGCGCGCGGCGCGCAGCAGGCGGTCGGCGGAGAGATCGTCTGTGTAAGCGTAACCGGTGCGCTCGCCCGCGACGACGCGCACCCCACAGCCCGCGCTCATGCCCTGGCTGGCGGACTTCACCAGCGACTCGTCTAGACCGATCGAGGTGGAGGCGATGGACTCGAAGTAGAGGTCTGCGTAGTCGCCGCCCGCGGAGAGCGCCTCGCCGAGGCAGCGCTCGAGCAGCCGCTCCGTGATGCCGAAGGTGTCGAAGAAATAGCGCCGGTGCTCGGGGCCGGAAGAATTGTGCTGCGTTCCAGACGGAATGTTTGTAGGGTGATGGCTCATGTCTGTTGGTTGGATGATCTTCCTCGATTGTAGGCTTCAGCGTGGCTGGAAGGTCACTGATATTACCTGCACCCTCCGTGCTAGATTGACGGCATGAGCGCACAGGCAGTGGAATTCGAGACGCAGCAGTATCCGGTAGGGCGATTCAAGCTAACCCCGCAGGTGACCGCAGAGCAGCGCGGGCAGGCCATCGACTTTCTTGAAGCCTTTCCGCGGCTGTTCCGGCAGGAAGTGGAGACCCGTGGGGATGCTGGCCTCGACCGGCCGTATCGCCCCGACGGCTGGACGATGCGCGAGCTTGCGCATCACCTGGCGGACAGTCATTCGCAGATGTCTGGGCGGTTGCGCATGGCGCTGACAGAGGACTGGCCGACGATCAAGCCCTACGATCAAGAGGCATGGGCGAAACTGACGGACGCTTCGAGCGCGCCGATCGCTCCATCACTGGGCATCATCGAAGGTGTACACGCGCGCATGGTGATCCTGCTGCGGTCGTTGAAGGATGCTGACTGGGCTCGCGGGTTCCATCACCCGGAGAACGGGCCGGAGCGCGTGGATCAGGTTCTGCTGCGCTACGAGTGGCACAGCCGCCATCATCTGGAACATGCGCGAGCTGTGCCGCGCTGAGCTGACGGTCATCCCCCGGAGAGGTCATTTCGCCCGGCGCGGCTTCCGTCGCACACTGGCTGTGCACATAAATGCCGGCCATTGTTACAGATCTGAGTGCGGAGACGCTCGCGCGCGAGCTTGAATCGTTCCTTGCGGAGCATCCTGGCGCCGCGGTGCTGGAGGACGGCCGCGTGCTCTTCGACATGCGCGAGGCGCGCTATGCGCTCTCGGCGGAGCATGGCCGCTGCGTGCTGCAGTTGTGGTCGGAGGAGCGGAACATCGTCCGCACCGTGACCGGGCTCGATGTGCGGAAGGATGCGCTGCGCCTGCAGGTACGGCGCTTTGGACAGACCCGTCCGCAGATGCTGCACCTGCTGGCCGACCGCGATCAGCGGACTCCTTCTACCCGTGCGGCGATTCGCTCGCGCTATCTGAAGCAACTGGAGCACCTGCTGCCGCGCGCCTTCGGCGACTGGAAGATCGAAGCGCTGCGCGGCTCGATGGATCTCGAACACAGCTTTGGCCCGGCATATGCGCGCGGACTGCTGACCCGCGGACAGGGCGCGTGGGCGCTGATTGCCGTGAATGCCGAGGAATCGCAGGCGACCATTGACGGCATCCTGACCCTGGGGCTGTTGTGGCTGCACCGCTGCCGGGAGCGCGCGGGAAATCCGAGAGGTGGGCCTGCGAGACACGTTGAGGGACTGCGGGTGATTGTGCCCGAAGGTCACTCTGCCGTCACACAGTCGCGCATGGGCTGGCTGGATGCGGCGCAGGCGAAGTGGGAGTTATACGAATGCGATGCGCGCGGTGACGAGTTGCGGCCGCTGGAGATTGGACGAAACGGCAATCTGGAGATGCGGCTGGTACAGAACTTCGATCGCACGGCGGCGAGCGAACGTCTGCAGGAGGGGATTGCGCAGGTGATGGCGCTGGTACCAACCGGTACGCGCGAGCGGGTCGAGCAGCGGGCACACAGCGCGTCGGCGATAGGGCTATCGCTCTATGGGTTGGAGTTTGCGCGAGTGCAGCATGGGCTTGCGCCAGGCTCCTTCCAGCGGCAGGACAAGATCACCTTTGGCGCCGGACCGAGCGAGACGGAGCTGAACGAAGACACCGCGCCGATGCTGCGTGATCTGATGACGCGGTTGTTCGAGAGCCGCCACACTGCCGGGAGCGCGCGCGATCCGCTGTATCGCATGCAGTCGGAGCGATGGCTTGAATCGCGACTATCGGTTGCCCTGCCAGAGATCGAACATTCCCTGCTCGCGGCGCCGGTGTACCGGCAGGTGCCCGCCTTTGCGGCGAGCGATCGCGGCATGCTGGATTTGCTTGCCATGAATCGCGACGGGCGACTGGCTGTGGTGGAACTGAAGGCCGATGAGGATCTGCACATGGTGCTGCAGGGGCTGGATTATTGGATCCGGGTACACCGCGCCGCGCAGTCGCGGGCGGCTGATCGGTGCGAATGACTTCACTCGCTCCGGCTATTTTCCTGGCATTCGGCTGGCGGATACGTCACCGCTGCTGTACTTTATCGCTCCAGCGCTGCGCATCCATCCGGCGACGGAGACGGTGCTGCACTACCTGAGTGGCGAGATCGAATGGAACCTGATTGCCGTGGGTGAGGACTGGCGGCGCTCGCTCGATGTGATCTGGCGCAAGCGCGCCGATAGCCGTTAGTCTTCCTGAAGCGCGAAGGCCGCGGCGACCTTGTCTTCCATTCCCGACGCAGGTGTTTCCGATGCAATGTCTTCGCGATTGAAGCGTAGCGCGAAGAACTGCTCCACCGCGTCGAGGATGGCGGGGCCGGTGCGTGCTTCGTAGATAGTTTTGCGCAAGCGCGCCGCCACCTGGCACGCCGTGCGTGAACCAGGAGGCGAACTGCTTCATCTTGCCGGCACCCTCACGGCAGGCCTTCGCGGCTTCGATGTTCTTCTCGTCCGATCCAGCGGTGTGCCAGTGCCCCTCTTCGAGCAGCATGGTGAAGTAGGTGCGGATCATGCGATAGCGGTCCCACTCGGTGGGCACGTCGTAGCGGCCAGTCGCGGTGTACTGCGCGATCTGGCGGAAGATCCACGGATTCGCTGGCGCGGCGCGGCCGATCATTACTGCGTCGCAGCCGGTGCGCGCCACCATCGCAGCTGCGTCTTCGGGTGTACGGATGTCGCCATTGCCGATCACCGGAATCGTGACCGCGTCCTTGATGGCGGCGATGTGCTCCCAGCGGGCGTCGCCGGAGTAGCCCTGCTCGCGCGTGCGGGCGTGCAGCGCGACCGCATTCAGACCGCTCTCTTCCGCAAGCCGCGCGAGCGGAACGCAGACGATGTTGTCGTCGTTCCAGCCCAGCCGGAACTTGACCGTGAAGGGAATCGTCACCGAGCCGCGCACAGCCTCGAAGATGCGGGCAATGAGCGGCAGATCGCGCAGCAGGCCCGAGCCGCCATTGCACGCCACAACGCGCTTGGCCGGGCAGCCGAGGTTCAGGTCGACCATGTCGAAGCCGGCGTCCTCAACGATCTTCGCCGCCTCGCTAAGGGTGCGCGGGTCGGAGCCAAAGAGCTGCGCGGCGATGGGGTGCTCGTCGTCGTAGTAGGTGAGATAGCGCTTGCGCTTGGCCTCACGCATGCGGGCCAGCCCGTCGGCCGAGGTGAACTCGGTCATGATGAGGCCGCAGCCGGACTGCTGGTTCGAGATCGCCGTCTCGACCGTGGCGCTGGCGTCCGCTGCAGGCGTGAACAGGCTTGCGTTGCGGATGAAGCGGCGGAAGATGGTATCCGTTACCCCGGCCATGGGGGCGAGCACGGTCGCGGGACGTACCTCTACCGGGCCGATGGCGAAGCGCGCGGGCACGCGGGCGGGCAGAGTGCGCTCGCTCTCGGGTGTCTGCGGGTTGTCGTCCCAGTGCTTCTTCATGGTGAATCGTGTTCAGTGTAAAGCTATGCAAATAAAGAGGCCTCCCGCAGGAGGCCTCTTCGAGTCTGCCGGAGCAGCCGGTTACTTCGCGGCTGCTGCCGCCTCGGGCTTGGCCGCATCGGACTTCGCGTACTTCCGGCGGAAGCGCTCTACGCGGCCGGCGGTGTCGATCAGCTTCTGCTTGCCCGTAAAGAACGGGTGGCAGGCCGAGCAGATTTCCACGTGGATGTCGCCCTTGTGGGTCGAGCGCGTCTCAAAGCTCGTGCCGCAGGCGCACTGCACGCGAATCTGTTGGTAATTGGGGTGAATCTTTTCCTTTGGCATCTGTCGCAAAATCCCTTTCCTGCAATCCATCAATTTTAGGCGGATTTGCCCAGTTTCGCAAGCCGAATGGCCCTAGGGGAGGCCGGTCAGAACAACGGATTGGTTTCCCCTTGAGATTGCCTACAGTAGATGCTTTCTCGCCGCAAACGATGCACGTATGATCCGGTGTGGAACCCGGCGGCCACATGCTCCGGTCGTCTGCCGGCTCCAGTTCGCTGAGGTACTGGGATGAGCTTCGGTAGTTGGGCCTCGATCATTGTCGTCTGCGCATCTATACCGCTGGCGGCACAACAAGGGACCACCGTACCGGCCCAGAGCCAGGCAGCCCCCGCTCGGGATCATCCAACTCTCTCCCATCGTCCTGAGCCCGCGCCGGGGAGCGTCCCTGAAGGCAAGATCAAGATCGATGTCGTGGTGACAGATGGCCTGGGGCAGCCCGTCGCCGGGCTCGAGCAGAAGGACTTCACACTCCTCGACAACAAGAAGCCGCGGCCGATCCTTTCCTTCCGCGCAGTAGATGGGACCTTGGGAGGCGGGAAGAGCGATCCGCCGGTTGAGGTGGTTCTGCTCATCGATGTCACCAACACCTCGCTGCGGGTCGTCGGCAATGAGCGCTTTCAGATCGAGAACTTCCTGCGGCGGAATGGCGGAAGGCTTGCGCAGCCAACGTCCTTGATGATCTTCGATGACCGCGGCGTGAAGAGCCTGCCACAGCCGACAAAGGATGGGAATCGGCTGGCCGACGACCTGAACAAAGCGGAATCGACGATGCATTCGATGCTTCTCACGGAACAGACTGAGCCGGATCGCACGACACTGTCCTTGAACGCTCTGGAACGCATCACGGAAGCTGAGAACAAGACAGGTCGAACGATCTTGATCTGGATTGGAGACGGCTGGCCAATGCTCGAAAATTCGCACTACCTGTTCACGGACCGGGAGCACGGGGTGCAGTTCGACAGGGTCGTTACGACAGCTGGTGAGCTTCGCGAGGCACGCGTCACGTTGTACGGCATCTACCCTATCGATCCAGGAACGACAGACGAGCCTCATATCCAGTCCTACCGCAGCTTTTTGAAAGGTGTAGCTTCTGTACACCAGGTCCGCCCCGGCGACCTCGCGTTGCCGGTGCTCGCGATTCATAGCGGAGGACGTTCGCTGGATACTCCTGGCGATCTGGGTGACAAGATTGCCGGCTGCATTGCGGAGGCGAAGTCCTATTACACGCTGAGCTTCGATCCAGCGACCGCGAAACACGTAGACGAGTATCACGAGCTCAAAGTCGAGATAGACAAACCGCAATTCAGGGCGCGAACAACCGCCGGATATTATGTCGAGCCGCCGTTCCAGTTTCAGCTTCCAGCCCTGGGCGGAAAGTAGAGCAATCGCGCACGATCGGCGCGCTGTTCAGAATGCGGGCAAGCCCGCTATGATGCGCTGTAATTTGAAGGCGGCTCTTCCCGCTGCTGTAACGCTGCGGGCGGCTGCGGGTGATCGATGGGTATGTCGCGTTGGGCCCTTTCGTTGTTGTTCTGCTTTGCATTCGTGGGTATCGCGCAGCAGACCGCGCTACCCGAACCGCAGGCTCCAAATCAGGATCGTCCCGCGCTTATCGCATCGTCCGCCCCCGAGCGTGGCTGCTCCGCAAGGCACGATCAAGCTGGATGTCATGGTGACGGATGGCGCGGGGCAGCCCGTTGCCGGCTTGCAGCAGCAGGACTTTACGCTGCTCGATAACAGGAAACCGCAGCCGATACTCTCTTTTCGCGCGGTGGACGGGACTACCGGAGACGGAACCGCTGCCGATCCGCCGGTCCAGGTGATTCTGCTGATCGACATGGCGAACAACCTGCTTCACAACGTGGCATACGAGCGCTACCAGATCGACAAGTTCCTGAAGCAGAATGGCGGCAAGCTGGTGCAGCCGGTGACGCTGATGGTTCTTTCCGATCAGGGAGTCCAGGCGCAACCGCAGCCTTCCATGGACGGGAACGGAGTGGCCGGCGGCCTGGACAGGATCGAGAATTCCATACACACCATCCCGGTAGCCGGTGGCTACGACGCCATCGAGCGCATGGCACTGTCTTGAAAGCCCTGAGGCAGATTGTTGAGGTCGAGGGGCAGAGGCCAGGGAAGAAACTGCTGATCTGGATTGGACCGGGCTGGCCGATGCTGGAGAATCCAGGGTACGTCGAGTCGGACAAGGACCGGCGAGGCCAGTTCAGCGCCATCGTCGAGCTGACTCAGCAGTTGCGGGAATCGCGCGTGACCTTGTACAGCATCAACGCGATCGATCCGGGGTCACCGGCGCAGATGCGCTCGGATTATTACAAGAATTTTTTGAAAGGCGTGACATCGGCGAAGCAAGTGGATTCCGGCGCGCTCTCCGTTCCGGTCTTCGCGGTGCACTCAGGTGGACGAGTCTTTCAATCCAGCGGCGATCTGATTACGTTGCTGAACGGTTGTGTCGCCGAGGCGAAGGCCTACTACACGCTGGGCTTCGATCCACCGGCTGCCGACCACGTGGATGAATACCATGAGCTCGCGGTGAAGGTCGATAAGCCCGGCACCACGGCGCACACCAACACCAGTTACTATGCCCAGCCGGCGTTCAGGCCCTAATTGTGGTCGTGTCCTTGGAATGGTGGATACGGGGATAGCGGATACGCCGGAGAGATGCTGGGTTGAAAGTTCATATCTCCACTATAAGAAGCACTCAGGTTCTGGCTTCCGAGGGATAGATTCCGCGCCGCAAATATCGCTATTCCATTGTTGACCGGACTGGAGCCAAGCTTCGTACCAGGAGTACCAGTAAGGAAGGTTACGATCCCACTTGCTGCATAGCCATCGACGCGCGATGGTGAGATTGTGGCAATCAAATACGCGGTCTGTGCCGGGCCGCTCCGGGAGGCGCCCATACACGCAGAGAGGTTGCAGTTGAAACTCTCGTGCCCTGTAGTGGAATCGCAGTTGATCTGCTGTGCCGGTGTTCCTTGTCTCCTGAATATTGTGCGAAAACGGGTTGGATTCCGGGATGGCCTTCAATGGAGATATTTGTTGCTGCCGTGGATGCAGCCGTCTCCGAGAGCGCAGTCGTCAGCGCGCTTGGATTGAAACCAGTGGCAAGCACGAGATCTGTCCTTCCGTCGCCATTGAAGTCTCCGGGCAGGAAAAACGAAGTGGTAGTCGTCACGGGCTGACGAATAAATGTTCCATCCTGCGTACCAAGGTAAACATCGGTGGACGAGTATTGATTTTGCCCCACGACCAGGTCGACAATGCCGTCGCCATTGAAATCGCCAACAGCGACATACACGGCATATTCGGGAGCAGTGGTACCTCCGGACGCGAAGGTCCCATCTCCATTTCCCAGGAGGATGAACACCGCGCCAACGTAGTTATCCAGCTCACCACGGTCAGCCACCGCCAGGTCGGGCTTACCATCCTGGTTGAAGTCTGCCACTGCGACTCCAGGACAGGCATCATCGCAGACAACGGGAAGGGGAGGAGCCGCCGTCAATGTTCCATCGCTGTTTCCCAAAAAGAGCGAAATGCCAATGTCGCTAGCTACAACGAAGTCGGCCTTGCCATCTCCGTTGAAATCGCTGACGGCGATGGTGGCCGGCCCGTATGTTCGGTTTGACTGTATCGCCGTCCCGGGCGTAAATGTACCGTCGCCGTTGCCGAACAAGATCAGCAACTGGTTGAAATCTGCACCCACCACCAGATCTACATTCCCGTCTCCGTTAAAATCGCCTGCTGCAATACCTTCGGGATAAATGGGCGTAACTGGAGAATCCGCGGCGGTGAATGTTCCGTCACCTTTGCCTAACAAAATGGATACAGTGGAGTCCGAATTGTTGGCCACGGCGAGATCCGGAATATCGTCTCCGTTGAAGTCTCCTACTGCCATGGCATAGGGATCATTCCCCACGGCGGGCGAGGATTTCATGGTGAATGTCCCGTCACCATTCCCTAGCAGGACCGAGACTCCGCCCTCTGCACTGAGCACTGCCTGGTCAAGTCTGCCGTCACAGTTGAAGTCGGAGGCCACTCCCAAAGTCTGTACGGGTGATGAATTCGCGTCAACGATTGCGAACCCCGAGGTTGCAGGACCGAGCCGAGCGTGTGCCAGCGGAGAATCACGGTCCGCCTCATCCTTGAACGGTACCTCGCCTGTCGGATCCGGATAGCCAAAACTTGTAACCGTTCCCGTCAATGAATAATTGCCGGGCCCTCCCGTGGCGTTCACCGTGGTGGCAGTTGCGAATTTTCCGATCACCGTAACGTCTCTGGTTGCAGAGTTACTGCCTGCAACCACGTTGGTTCCCTGAAATACGGCCCGGATGTTGTAGTTACCAAGCGGCAAGATCAGGTTCAGGGTGGCCGTGCCGGCGCTTGTCAGTTGCGCCTGGCCAAGAACAGCGGTGTCCTGGCAGTACTTCGCGGTCGCCCTGCAAAAAATGACGAGGCCTGGCGCAACCGGCTTTCCGTTCGAAGTAACCGTGGCCGTGAGCGACACATGTGCATGCCCGGCAGACGGCGGGGAGATCTTCAGCGTTGTTGATGAGGGTGACGGCGCGCTGGCCCATAATGTGCGTGAAGGTGCCATGCTCAACACGAGCGGGAGGCAGACGATCAGACGGCTGTAAATATGCCTGAAAATCACGGGGGACCTCCAAGGATAGAGGCCCGCCAAGATTAAACACTAGTTACAAGGTCTAAGGCTCGTAGGCCAGTATCTCGCGACGAAGCATACTGCAAAACCAGTCAGCAGCCTAGTTAAAAGCGGAAGTAACTCTCATGGTTGCAGATGAGTTATGCTCCCCTCTGATCACGCACCTGATCAGGCACCGCGGATATCGAATCGGCGGACCAGGCCGTCTTCGATCCTGAAAATATGACCAACCATTTGATCTAAAAGCAGAGCGCCGTTCAGATCGTGCACGACCTGATGGACCTCGACGACGGCCTCTCCTTCAGGGCCGTTCGAGAAGCCGACAGGTTCGACGTGTGGATCGACCATCGCCCATTGCCGTGTCCAGTAGCTGCGGACGGCATCCCGTCCGTGTACGTGGCCTCCCTCCATTCCATTCGCCCACACGACGTCTTCGTGCAAGGCGGCGAGCACGGTTTCGATGTCGCGCGCATTGAAGCGCTCGTATATGTGCTTCAAGAACTCAACTTCATCCAGCATTTCCAACTCTCCAATCGGTCGTGTTACTCACACCGCGCTGACAAACATTCCCAGTTTGCGCTCGCTCACGGTCAGGCCTTCGAGTTCTGTGTCGAGTGCCTTGTACTTGTCGCCGAACTGCTCCTGAAAGCGGGTGAAATCCTCAGCGTGCTGCCAGCGGTCGACGGTAAGGAACGTGGGTTCCTGACCGGCTTCCGTGGAACACAGCAGTTCGGTGCCCACGTAGCCTTCGGCCTGCGCGAAGAGCTTTGCCCAGGCGCCGTCGTCCTTGTAGGCAGCGATGAAGGTGTCGACCCTTTCCGGAGGCACAACGAACTCCCAAAGAATGACGTACATTTCCACTTTCCCTCGTGAATGCCTGTGCGCGACCGCTGCACGTGGCAACGGAAATGGGCGGCGGGCGAGTGCGATACTAGCAGGCATGGACAGCGCAGCGAATCCGGCGACGGACTGTTCGCTTTGCGGCGGAACGGGGATGCGGATCACCCGCGACGCCCAGGGCGACCGTGTTGCGGCTGTGTGCAGTTGCCGGCAGGCGCGACAAGCGCTTCGCCGGATCGAACAGGCCAACATCCCGAAGCGGCACGAGCATGTGACGCTCAAGAACTATGAGTCGGTCGAAACCACTGGTTCTCATCAGTCGATGCTGGATGCCCACTTCAAGGCGAACAAGTTTGTCGAAGATTATCCCAAGGGTACGGACGGCCGGGGCCTGATGTTCGTGGGCTTCGCTGGGCGGGGAAAGACGCACCTGGCGGTTGGGGTGCTGCGCGCACTCATCGAGGAGAAGGGCTGCCACGGGCTGTTTTGTGACTACGGCGACCTACTCAAGCAGATCCAGAACTCCTACAACTCACGCTCGGAGATCACCGAGTATGAGTTGCTGCGGCCGGTGCTTGAGGCCGAGGTGCTGGTGCTGGATGATCTGGGCTCGACAAAGCCCACTGCCTGGGTATGGGACACGGTGGCCCAAATATTGAATTCGCGCTATAACCACAAACGCACGACCATCATTACCACCAACTTCGCGAACCTGCCCCCCGCGGCCAGCCCCACAAAGGAAGATACGCTGGGAGATCGCATTGGCGAACGCATGCGCTCTCGGCTGGCGGAGATGTGCGTGTGTCTTGAGGTATGGGGGAAAGACTTCCGTCTGGGCGCAGGTGCGGCACGCTTCCCGTGGTCAGACGCGTCCTTCTCGTAGTACTAGACGGCAGTCCAGAGCAGGAGAATGACCGCGACCAGGATGGCGGCGCGGTAGACGTACTCCGGCAGCTTGCTCGCCTTCGGATCGAAAAACGGGGACCGCTGGGCGTTCTGGTTTAAGTCTCGCGTCGCCGGCATGGGGCCGCTCCTTGGGGTAAGGCAAATGCGGGTGAGGCAATTGCTTGCCTCATATGACGTTTCATTGTGGCAAGATGTCGCAGAAAATAAAATGAAGGATCGGTGAAGAGTTGGCGACCGCCCTCCGCCGCCGGATTCCCAGTACGGGACACAGCGTAGAATCGCTGCCATGTCCAGTGCAGGCGGCAGCGGCGCAGGTGGCTTCCTTTCCGAACAGAAAACGCAGCCGGAGGCCCGATCCTGGCTTCCCTGGATCATCGCCGGCGTGGTTGTCGTGGTGGTGGTGCTCGCCCTCATTCTTGTCTCGAGTCATCGTGAGCGAGCTGCTCAGCAGGCGGAAAATGCCTCGCAGGCGCCGGATCCCTATGTCGGCCAGTTGAGCATCGGCAACCTGCAGATGAGCGAAGCGGCCAACTTCGCTGGGGGCAAGGTGACCTATGTCGACGGGACGATTGCCAATAAGGGCGACAAAACCGTAACCGGGGTCAATGTGGTCGTCACCTTCAAGAACGATATCGGTGAGCCACCGCAGAAGATCCCCATGCCGCTGCGTTTGATCCGGACGCGGGAGCCCTACGTGGATATTGAACCGGTTTCAGCCCAGCCGCTGAAGCCGGGCGATACCCACGAATTTCGTCTGATCTTCGACCACGTTTCGCCGACGTGGAATCAACAATATCCGGCTGTCGAGGCGATCCATGTGCAGCTCCGCTGAACCGGGCGAGCGGTGCACTTTTTTCTCGGAGGCTGTCATAACCTCATGGCTGGTTGGCTGAGGTGCATCGTTTGTCCATTACTTTAGTACGCAATGGACCCTGTGAATATATGGATAAATATATTTATTTGCAACGATTTGCAGTGATGTACCAGTCTGGAACTGGGTTTGGCATGCGCATTGCAATAGAGTAGGCAGCATGGCTAATAGACACGCGACAGTATTTGCTTCCAGCACAGTGGCCGCCCTTCTCTTTGCGGCGACGTTGAGCCTGTCCGCGCAGACCTCTTCCCCCCAGGCGACAGACACGCAGCAGCAGCCATCCCCCACGGCGCAAAATCCGCAGGACAACAGCACCTACGCCACCGGCAAGCCTCTTCCGACGAAGACGAATGAGGGCTTCTGGGGCCACCTGAATCCGCTGGCCCGCAAGAAGTGGGTTAACCGGCAGGTCGGTCCGGTGAAGGATCGGCTGAATGAGCTAGATCAGCTCTCGGGTAAGAACGCCAACGATATCAAAGACCTGGACGCACGCAGCACGGCTGGCATCCAGAAGGCACAGAGCACGGCTGACGGTGCGAACCAGCTTGCGACGACGGCAAACACGCAGGCCGGACAGGCCTCGCAGTTGGCGCAGCAGGCTTCGACCCGCACCGACAATCTGAATACGACGGTTTCGAACCTCGACCAATATGCGCCGATCGCGGACACTGAGATTAACTTCCGCAGCGGTCAAACGGTATTGAATGCAAAGGCCAAGGCGGCTCTGGACGATGTTGCGACCAAGCTGCAAGGGCAGAAGGGTTACATCGTCGAGGTGCAGGGCTACTCGCGGGCACGCGGACAGGCCGGCATTGCCAACTCGCAGCATATGGCGGACGCGGTAGTGCGCTACCTCGTCGTCGAACACAACATTCCAGTTTTCCGCATCTATCGTGTCGCCCTCGGCAATGCTCCAGTGGAGTCGGGCAGCGGCAGCGGTGCAGCGACGCGTGGCAGCCTTGTCCACGTGACGTTGATGCATAACAGCTTAGCGGGTATGAGTGGGTCATCTACGGATGCCACCTCACCCATTGGCGCGACGCAGCAATCGCCTTCGCAGCCCTCCCCCCAGGGTGCTGCGTCGCAGCCAATGGCCCAGCCTCAGCAGTAAGAGGTAACCCGCAACCAAGCTCTCACACAACGAGAGAACCAAGGCAGATTGGCCCCTCCCCAAAAGAGGGGCCCTTTTTTTGCTTCGAAGAAGGCCGTTCGGGTGCGCTTTGGAGCGCGATTGGATACAAACTTCTACTTACTCTTCGGTTAACGCAGCGGTTACGGCGGGCAGGGCTTGGCTTGGAGTGCGAAAGTGGCTGATGTCCGCGGGGCTGACCGGCGAAGGCTGGACCTTCGTCGTGGGATGGTCGGGAACATCGACTGACCGGATTAGGGCCGGCATCCGGTTTGTGGCGTGACGGCTCTGTTTCCGGGGTGCGGGCCAGGTGCGGGACTGGCACAATCACAATGTTGTGATTGGTCGTAAGAGAGCCTGAAGGAGCTTGCGTTGGACCAGAAGTTACACCACGAGGGTGCCATTTCTCGGACGGATGATTCTCTGATGCGGCAGCCGGCGGATCCTGGTGTGCGGCGGCTGGTGGACGGGCCTGCAATGCCAGCGGACCGGCAGAATCCTTATCTGCGCATCTTCAAGTCCAATGTCTTCGTTCGAGATCATGATCGCGCGCTGAAGTTCTATGTGGATCTGCTTGGTTTCAGCGTGCTGGCAGAGGCGCGCTTCGAGTTCGGGCGGTGGGTAGCGATTGCTCCGCCGGATGGCAGCACGATCCTCGCGGTGGTGGCTCCGAAGCGCGGCTCAGAGAATTACAAGCTCATTGGTCGGCCAACGCAGATCGCGTTCATCGCCGAAGACATCTCTGCGACCTACGATCTGTGGCGGAGCCGCGGGGTGCGTTTTCTTCATCCTCCGCAGCCGCAGTTGTGGGGCGGTACGACGGCCGTTTTTTGCGATGTGGATGGGAACTCCTTTGACCTGCTGGGTTCCGATGAGATGAGCCGGGAGATCGAGGCGCAACGCCGCGCCAGCGCCGAGAGGCTGGAATCGGAGCGCCGCGTGGCGCAGGAACTGGAGATTGCGAAGCAGGTGCAGGCGCGGCTGTTTCCACAGAACTTTCCAGCGCTCCGAACGCTGGACTATGCGGGCGCGTGCATCCAGGCACGCCAGGTGGGCGGCGACTACTACGATTTCTTTGCGCTGGGACAAGGCAGGCTGGGATTGTTTGTCGGCGATATCTCGGGCAAGGGAATTGCGGCCGCACTGTTGATGGCCAATCTGCAGGCGAACCTGCGCAGCCAGTTTGCCCTGGCGCGCGAAGAACCGCAGCGCTTTTTGCAATCCGTAAACCGGCTCTTCTTTGAGAACACGGTGGACAGCGCCTATGCCACGGTCTTCTTTGCCGAATACGACGACGCGGCGCAGCGCCTGCGATACACGAACTGCGGACATCTTTCCGCGCTGCTGCTGCGGCGGGATGGGGCGGCGGAGTGGCTGCGCTCGACCGGCACGGTGCTCGGGCTGTTCAAGGAGTGGGAGAGCCCAACGGTGGAGTGCCAGCTTTTTCCCGGGGACACGCTCGCCCTCTATACCGATGGGGTGACGGAGTCATTCAACGGCGTGGAAGAGGAGTTTGGCGAGCACCGTCTGATCGAGGCGCTGGCGCGGCATCGGGGACAGGATGCGGAGTCGATGGTCACGTCTGTGATTCGAGATGTGCAGCGCTTCAGCCCGCAGGAGCAGCACGACGACATTACATTGATTGTGGCGAAGTGCCGCGGCTGAGTCTTGTCAGTGTTTTGTCTGGACTTGTTCGATAGCGCGGACGAGGCCCGACAGGCGGGCGGGGTCTACGTCGCTGATGGCGACGACTTCGAGATCATCTGTAGCGAAGCCGGTTACATGAAATCCAGAGCGCTCCGTTCGGGTCGGCATTGGCGCGGCGTCTTGTTTCTGGCGGACTAAGACAGATACGCGATGGCGGCCGATGCTGTAGAGAAGCTGCGCTACCGGACGGTTGTGCAGATAGGCGAGGTTTGCGCCGTCGAGCTTTGTGTCGTCGGGCAGATTCTCCGGCAGGTTGAAGCTGAAGGGAAGCTTTCCCTGGAACCAGGGCTTGACCGTGTGACGATCGGAAGAGATCACCTGCGGCGGCTGATTTGCGGCGAGGGCGGCGATGTGCAGATCGCTCACCTCATTGACCAGCGCGGCTGTCTGAAGGGAAGCGATTTCGGAGCGCCGCGCATGCTGCTGCAGAAGGATCGAGCCCGCCACGATGACCAGCAGCATGGCGGCCATGGCCCAAACGGAGGCAGGCCACTTTGTGAAGCGGGATGACGGAGCGTTGCTGCGCGTATCCGACGGAGACGCCTGCGTTTGACCCGATGCGAGACGCCGCAGACGTTCCTGCAGTTGAGTGCTCGCGACGTATCGCTGACCGGATCTTGCGACAGCCGTTTTGAGCAGCGCCTGAGAGAGCGCGCTGGTGGTGCAGGCGGGGCAGCGATCGAGATGCTCCTTTGCCGCGGCGGCCTGGTCGGCGGTGAGTTCCTGATCGACGAGGGCGTTAAGCGTTGCGGAAGAAAGATGGGCGGTCATGCGCGGAACTCCCGGTTCAACGGAGTGTCGGGCTGGAGCGATTGGCGCAGATGGGCGCGCGCACGAGCGATGCGAGACATCACGGTGCCGATGGGAATGTCGAGGATGCCGGCAATCTCCTTGTACTTCATCTCTTCCACGTCGCACAGCAGGATGACTTCGAGCAGCAGCGGCGGAAGTTTCTCCATCGCGCTTTGCAATGTGGCGCGATCTGCCAGACGGGCCAGGCTGATCTCCGGAGTGAGGCGGTCGATGGCTCCCTCGGGATAGACCTCGGGGCCGGACTCACTTTGCTCCTGCAACATCTCGTCGAGCGAGACGGTGCGCATCGCGGCCAGACCACTGCGCGACGTGAGATAGGTGTTTCTGAGGATGCGGAAGATCCAGGCTTTGAAGTTCGAGCCTTGCTCGAAGGAGTCGAAGCCGCGAAGCGCTTTGAGAAATGTTTCCTGCACCAGGTCCTCCGCGTCGACAGCATTCTGCGAGAGCCAACGGGCCACGTTGTAAAGCGCAGGAAGCAGCGGCATTGCCAGATCCTCAAACGTAGAGGGTCTGATGTCCGCGGAAACTCCGGGATCAGGATCACGAACCGCGCGCTTCCATGGCAGCAGGGCCATCTAACCCGGACTTCCTTTCCCGGCTTCCGCTACAGATGAGAACTGAGTGTCGCAGGGTTTATTCGCAGGGCGACGGAATAAATGTTTCAGCTGCCAGTTTGCATCTGTGGAGGATCACCCGTGAAGGATATGCCAGATGTGAACCGCACGCTCGAGGAGAAGTCGAGCGATACACCTGTGAAACAACCAGAACCCGCGGCCAAGGATGGAATTGACCGGCGAAACTTTCTGAGCTGCATGGCCTGGGCCGGCACCGGACTGCTGTGGACTATGGCGGGCGGCGTGCCGACGTCGAAGCTGTTTGCCGCGACCGCTGGAGCGGCAGGTGGAAGTGCAACGCATACACATGCGGGATCGGGCTTTAGCTTTGTGCAGATCAGCGATAGCCATATCGGATTCAACAAGGCGGCGAATCAGGATGTGGCGGGAACGCTGAAGCTGGCGATCGGCAAGATCAACGGTCTTTCCGCGAGGCCGGATCTGCTCCTGCATACCGGCGATATTACGCAGTCGTCGAAGCCAGGAGAGTTCGATACAGCGCAGCAGATCATCAAGGATGCGAAGGCCGGCGAGACTTTTTATGTTCCGGGCGAACACGATACGGCTACCGATGATGGCGTGCTCTACCGGGAGCGACACGGCAAAGGCACCGTCGGGAGTGGCTATTACAGCTTCGATCACAAAGGGGTGCATTTTGTCGGGCTGAACAATGTGCAGCAAATCGATGCGATGGGAAAGCTGGGGGCGGAGCAACTGCGCTGGCTGAAGGATGACCTGGGCTCGCTCTCCGCTTCGACTCCGATTGTGGTCTTCGCGCACATTCCGCTCTGGATGGTGTATCCGCAGTGGGGCTGGGGAACCGAGGACGGTGCGGAGGCGCTCAGCTACCTGAAGCGATTCGGTTCGGTCACTGTGCTCAACGGGCACATCCACCAGATCGTGCAGAAGGTGGAGGGCAATGTCGCGTTCCACACGGCGACTTCGACGGCTTTCCCGCAGCCGGCTCCCGGCTCCGCTCCGCACGGCGGACCGATGGTGGTTCCCGCAGGCAAGCTGGAGAGCGTGCTGGGCATCACTAAGGTCCGGTACATCGCGCGGCAGAGCCATCTGGCGATCGTTGACTCCTCGCTAGCGGAGAATGTGTGAGCGTTCTGGGGCGTGCAATCTTGATCTGTGCCGGCGCATTGCTTGGGGCGTTCGCATCGTTCCTGCTTGGCCGTACACATCCTTTCGGAGACCCGGGCCTGTATGCGTCGCGATACGCGCCGCGAGAGATCATGGAGCATGCGCCCGTGCCTCCGGAAGTTCGCGCAATACTGAGTGCAAAATGTACGGACTGCCACTCGGCCGAGGCGCCTGCTCCTCTGTACGGGCGCTTTGCGCCGGTGTCGTGGCTGATGGAGCGGGACATCGTGGAGGCGCGAGATGCAATGAACCTCTCTCTGTGGGGGAAGTACTCCACGGAACAACAGGACGTGCTCAAGGCAGAGATTGTGAGTCAGGCGAAGGCGGGGACGATGCCGCCAGTGCAATATGGCGTCGTGCACTGGAAGGCTATCATCACGGATGCGGATGTCCAGGTGCTGACCGAGTGGGCGCGCGGAAAACCGCTGCGTGTATCCGATTCGATGGGACAAGTGTTGACAGAAGGTGACGCGCTGCGGGGCAAAGATGTCTTCGAAAAACGATGCACGGGATGCCACGCGATGGAGCAGGATCGCGAGGGGCCGCGGTTGCGCGGCGTCTTCGGCAGAACATCCGGCACGGTGGCGGGGTTCGATTATTCGCCGGCACTGAAGAAGGCGCAGGTGCTGTGGAACGACAACACACTGGAGCAGTGGCTTGCCGATCCGGACGCGCTGGTCCCGGGCAACAATATGGAGTTTCACGTGGCGAAGCCACAGGAGCGCCGCGACCTGATTCGATTTCTGAAGGAGAGCGCCGGCAGATAGATTATCTGCCGGCGGTATGACGTCAGGGCCTTGGTGTTTTGGGCTGTACGGCGAGATCCAGCGGGTTGCTGATTGTGTAAGGCGAGCCGGCGGCCTGGGTGGCGCTGGTGGGAGTGACGGTGAAGACGAAGAGCTTTCCGGCGCTCTGACTGATGGCGTAGAGGTGATTGTCGTTGTCCCAGAAAACCTGGTCGACCTGGTCCTTCGTGAGCAGGCCGGTGTCGTGGGTGATGGGGCTTGCGCCGTTGAAGTGGAAGACCTGCAGGCCCGCGGTGCCGGCAACGGCCAGCAGCTTGCCGGAAGGCGCCATGCCGATGCCGGTAACGGTGCCGACGGAGGCGGCCGGCATGTTGCCGACGGTGCTGGTGGTGGAGAGATTGCCGGAGCTACCGGCCGTATAGGTTGCGAGCTGTGCCGGTCCATCCGGGCTGAAGCTGTTTTGATCTACTGGCTGCATCGTGATGGCGACGTGATTGGTCAGGTCGGCGGCGGTCTGCGAGGGGCAAAAGAAGTCGCCGGTTTTCGGAGCCGGTGTTGGCGCATTGCTGCTGATCTGGCTCAGCAGGCCGCTGCTGCCGCGTTTGAAGCCGGCAATCTCCCAGTACATGTCGTAGAGGCAGACGGCGGTGTAGGCATACGTGTTGTTGCCGGTGAAGGTTGCGGGCAGGTAGAACCATTCGCCAGAGGCGCCGCTGCCGATATTACGTAACCGTCCGCTGGACGTATTGGTGGCGAGAGACTGATAGGAGTTGTTCGAGCAGGCGTTGCCGTCGAATTCCATGTCGTAGAGCGATGCGCCGGTGTGGTCGAGAAACAAGGGCCCGGAGCTTCCGCAGTCGTCCTGGTTGAACTTCACGATGTCGGTCGATGCGCTCCAGCGGAGTGCGCCGTTGGCCTCGATGGCAAACGCGGCGATGTAGATGCCACTACGGGTGGAGGCGTAGAGGTATTTTCCGTTGTTGGCCATGTTGGTGACGTCGTCGCGGAAGGGCGAGCCGGAGACCGGGGTAAGCCGGCCGTTCGCGGCCGCGGCGAAGCCGTTGATCTCATTGGTGCTACTGCCCTTGGGATTGCTGGATACGTAGACGAAAGCAACAGGCGCGCTGGCGGCGGCCTCCGTCGTCTGGGCCTGGGCCGGGGTGGACGTCAACTGGGCAAAGGCCGCGGCGGTGGAGAGCGCGGTCATCAGGCAGATCGATTTGGCGTGCAATGTCACAAAGAACCTCATTTCTCTTCATCATTCAGGGCGGAATCGGCGCGCATGGTCGAAGCGCGGAGCAGGTTGGTTACTTTTCGAGGAAGCGAGTTTGCGGTGTTCACTGGCATGGCTTTGCTGCAGGCAGACGTTGTGGATGAACAATGGCGCACGCGTTGGGCGCTTCCCAACGGGCGTATACATGGGATGCTTGGAATGGTAATTCGTGCCGGGCGGTAGTGAAAAATTTACTTCATGGCGCCGGGCCGCGTGATCGGCGACCTTGGCCTTGTGCACTCGGCTTGATGCAAGGTGGGAGCGTGCTGCCGAGCGGTTCGCCGGATCAGGTATGGCGGACGCCGCTCGGCCTGTTGCAATGCTTCGATGTTCGGCTGGGTTCGCTCAGCGAGCTATTCTCCCTGACAGCTCACCTTTGTGTTCCAGTCCACGAATGCGCCGTTGGGATTGTCTCGCCACGCCCAGACATGCAGTTCAAAGAGCGGTGCTGGTGCCTCGGGTTTCGAATGGCGTGACGAAGGGCGAGAGAGCCGTCGCAAGCTCCGCGGCCGATGCGCTGGTTGAGGCTTTGCCGGGTTCGCCAGTCTCGACGAACGGCGCGATCGGGGGCGGTGTGGCGCTCGGCGCGGCCAAGACTGCCGCTGGGGTTAGTGCAAAACGCAAGCGGCTCTGGGGTGTCCTCTTGATCGTGTGCGTGTGTGGAGTGATCGGATCGGCGACGTGGCTGACGTGGCGCCACTTCTCAGCGCGTGACAAAGTTTCTCCGTTGCACTCGCTGGCCGTGCTGCCGCTGCAGAACCTGTCAGGCGATGCGGACCAGGAGTATTTGCCGATGGCATGACCGACGAGCTGATCACCGAGGTCTCGAGGATTCGGACGCTGAAGGTGATCTCCCGCACCTCGGTGATGACCTATAAGGGGACCAAGAAGCGCTTGCCGCAGATCGCGCGGGAACTCGGTGCGGATGCGATTGTGGAGGGCTCGGTCACTCGCGAGGGGGATCAGGTTCGCATTACGGTGCAATTGCTGGATGCAGCGAACGACCGGGATTTGTGGAGCGAAGACTATCAACGGCCGCTACATGGCGTGCTCAACCTGCAGCGGGAAGTGGCGCAGTCGATCGCGGAACAGGTCTTCGTACAGCTGAGTCCGCAGCAAGGGGGCGGCGCCGTATCAGCTCGCACCGTGAATCCCGAGGCATATGAGGACTACCTCCGAGCGCGGTACTATCTGTCGACCCAGTTTTCGATGCCGCAACCTTTGAATATGGCAAGGAGCTATTTCGAAGAAGCTATCCGCAAGGATCCGAACTTTGCGTTGGCATACGCGGGGTTGGCAGACACTTACTTTTATCAGACCAGCTTTCACCATCTGTCACCTGAGAGTGGGTATAGGTCGGCGGATGCGGCGCTGCGCAAAGCGATGGAGCTGGATGCGAGCATTGGCGAAGACCATACCGTGCTGGGGATGCTGCGTTGGCGTGAGGGCGATTGGGGGACGGCGCGACGAGAGCTGGAGAGTGCAGTAACCCTCAACCCCGGTGACGGATGCGCTCGCGCAACGCGCGCCATCTTTTTCGCTTGGAGCGGTCAACGCGTCGAGGCCTTGGCAGGGACTACCCAGAGCCGCGCCGCGGATGCGAGTTCCAGTTATGCCAGCACTGAAGCTGCTATCTATTTCCTCCTCCGGGATTACGCAAAGTTGGTGGAAGCAAGCCAAAGGGGAGTGGTGTCGGATCCGCATGAATGGCTTGAGCGTTATTACCTCGGACTGGGCTATGAAGGCTCCGGGAAGCTAGACGAAGCCATCCCTGAATATGAGAAGGCGGTCACCATGTCGGAGGGCGATCAGGATGCGATGGCTGCTCTGGCGCATGCATATGCAGCCGTCGGCCGAAGGGCGGAAGCGACAAAAATCTTACGAGACATGGAAGCACGCTCGAAGGTCAGTTACGTTTCGCCGTACATGTTGGCAACGATGTATGCCGGACTTGGCGAGAACGACCATGCGCTGAACTTGCTGGAGAAGGCCGGCCAGGAAAAGAGTTGGGACGTTATGTGGTATTTGAAAGCTGATCCCAGGATGGACAGTCTTCGATCCGAGCCGCGCTTTATCGCGTTGGTGCAGCGGATGGGATTTCCGCAGTAGCGGGCTGAGGCGCTGCATGCGGGGAGTCCTGTGCGGCTGAAATCGGTTCCCGCCAAAAAACACACGGCTATGGATTTGCCGGCTGACTCGCGGCATGGATGGCCAAAAGCTGCTCGAGCAGGGGTTTGAGGCGGTCGAGGCGGAGGGCGTTGGCGCCGTCGGATTTGGCGTTGGCTGGGTCGTTGTGGACTTCGAGGAAGATGCCGTCGATGCCGGCTGCGACGGCGGCACGGGCGAGGACGGGGATGAACTCGGGCTGCCCGCCGGAGACGCCGTTGGCGGCGGAGGGGGTCTGGACGGAGTGGGTGCCGTCAAAGACCACTGGCGCGAGCTCGCGCAGGATGGGCAGTGAGCGCATGTCGACGACGAGATTGTGATAGCCGAAGCTGGCGCCGCGCTCCGTGAGCGAGACGCGGGTGTTGCCGGTGGAGGCGATCTTCTCGACCGCGTGCTTCATATCCTCGGGCGCGACGAACTGACCTTTCTTGACGTTGATGGCGCGGCCGGTTTTGCCGGCGGCGACGAGCAGGTCGGTCTGGCGACAGAGGAAGGCGGGGATCTGCAGGACATCGCATGCCTCAGCGGCAACCGCACAGTGCGCGGGCTCGTGCACGTCGGTGAGGACGGGGAGGTGTGTTTCTTCGGCGATGTGCTTGAGGATGCGTGTGCCTTCGGCAAGACCCGGCCCGCGAAAGCTCGTGACTGAGGTGCGGTTGGCCTTGTCGTAGGAGGCCTTGAAGATGTACGGGATGCCGAGATCGCCGGCGATGCGCTGGATGGCATCGGCCATCGTGCGCGCGTGCTGCTCGCTTTCGATGACGCAGGGGCCGGCGATGAGGAAGAGTTGGCCGCTACCGACGGGCACGTTGCCGATTTCGAAGTCGTGTTGAGGCATTGGGGACAGGATATAACCCGGCGGCAAGTCGCCTCTCAAAATCCCCCGTTTGGTTTTACCGCGGCTAGTCTCCGCTGTCTTTGGTCTTCAGCTTCACGTCCTTCAACTCTCTTATGTTCTGGATCACGATGGTCCGCGTTCCGTTGCGGGTGTAGACCGTTCCGGTGGCGGCGACAAACTTTCCAACGAACGGCATCAGCTTGGCGTGTTGATCCGGATCAGGCATCTGGTCTGAGATGGGGAAGTAGATATCGCCCGTCCTGGTCAGAATGATGAGTGGCGAACCGCTTCGTGCGCAGGCGAGTGCGCAGTCGAGATTGAAGTCGGTAGCTGTCGACTTATGGTTCTGAATGGGACATGCGACGTCCCGTACCAGCCCCTGCACCGACGCTTTGTACTGGGCTGGAGACGGGATTCCCAATGCCAGAACGACGCCAGCGCAAAGCATCAGACGGAAAGGTGGTGGCTTCATCCTGTTTGAACCTCACTGTGGTTAGTTGAGCGGTCTTCATTTTGCCGTCTGTTGTGCTGCAGGTTCTCGCGATGGCGTGCAAGAAGCATCGGTATCCCGGGAATGAATGGCGAAATGACGGATAGCCGGGACGGTCGAAGAGGCTCGGACGTGTCAGTGGGCGACGAAGCTGCGGTAGTGTGTCTCGCGCTTGCCCACGAGTACGAGAAAGCCGTCATCGTCGGCACGAAGCCTTACAGCGGTGCCGGGCAGGTGGTTTGCGAGGCTGCTTTGCTTGAGGAAGGTCGCGCTCAGCGGAAGGTAGGCGGAGGCCCGTGCGGCGCGCGAGTGGTCCGGGGTGAGTTCGTATTCTGTGTCGCCAATCTGAACCGTATAAACGGCACCATGGACGTCGGAGCATCGGGCAGAGGCATCGAAGGTTCGGCGCGCGGTGTTGCCGTAGGTGGCAGCGTCGGACTGGGTGGAACTGGAGCAGGAGTTGCCGACGACGGTGGTCCGGACCTTGGTGAGAACGCCGTCCTGATAGACGGCGGGGTGAGTGGCCGCCATGGCGGACAGTGGGATGGCGAGCGCGAAGACAGGACGTGCGAGCAAGCGCTTCATGGTGGCAATCACAGGGCTTTCTGCAGGGCAGGTTAGCAGCCGATCATGTGGCAGGGAATTGCACCGCGGCGGAGTGAAAGTCCCACGGAAGTGGGCATCCTGCGCGACGGGAGATTGTGGTATCCCGCCCTTTCGCGTTCGGCTCAGTTGCCGCGGAGGGCGACCATGGGGTTGACGCGGGAGGCGCGGCGGGCGGGGATGTAGCCGGCGAGCACGGCGACGACCGTGAGCAGCGCGACCATGGCGATGAAGGTGGCGGGATCGGTGGGTGCGGTGTTGAAGAGCATGGCGGAGATGAGCGAGGCGACGACCAGCGACAGTACCGCACCGACGGCGATGCCGATGAGCGCGAGCCACATGGTGCGGAAGATGACGCCGAACTGCACGCGCAACGCTGTGGCACCGAGGGCCATGCGGATGCCGATCTCGAGCGTCTGCCGGGTGACCGAGTAGGAGATGACGCCGTAGATGCCGAGCGCGGCGAGCAGCAGGCCGAGTCCGGCGAAGCTGCCGACGAGCAGCACGAAGAAGCGGCGCGGTGAGACGGCGTGATCGACAAACTCCTGGATTGGCCGCAGCGGAACGGCGGACTGCGCGGGATTGATTTCGCGCAGGGCGTGCAGGACGCTCGATGCAAGCTGTGCCGGCGGCACCTTACTGCGGATCACGAGGAATGCGCCTTCGGTATCCTGCTGCGCCTGCGGATAGTAGACCTGCCAGTCGGGCTGACCTTCGACGCTGGTGAGATGCACGTCAGGGATGGTGCCGACGATGCGCGCGGCCGTGCCGCTTGCATCAATGACGTGCCCGATGGCATCGCCGTTGGGGAAGAGATGGCGGGCGGTGCCCACGTTCAGGATGATGACGGGATCGCCCTGGACCACATTGCCTTTTTTGTCGCGGACGAGCGGCTTGTCTTCCCACGAGAAATCACGCCCGGTGACTGGGATGCCCATGGCGGCGAAGTAGCCGGGCGTGATCATGTAGACGAGCGCGCTCTGGCCTTTGACATGCGCGTCGTCAACTCCCTGCAGATGTGGGATGCCCCAACTGCGATTGCGCGCGAAGGGCAGATTGTCGGCGATGCCGGCGTGCTCGACACCAGGCAGAGCGGAGATGCGGCTGATCGCGTTTTCGAAGATCGCGGTGCGTTTTGCATCGCTGCCGCCGTCGTCGAAGTCGAGCTTGATGGTGGCAGCGTACGTGGGCTGGAAGCCGAGGTCGACGTCGAGGATGCGCAGGAAGCTGCGCATCAGCAGGCCGGCGCCGACGAGCAGCACGCAGGCGAGCGCGACTTCCGAAATGACCAGCATGGAGCGGAGCCGCTCATGACGCCGGCTGTCGCTGGCGCCGTGACCAGCGGTGTCCTTGAGCGATTCCTGCAGGCTGGCACTGGACATGCGCAGGCCGGGCGCGAGGCCGAAAAGAACAGCCGTACCGATGGCGACGGCCAGTGTCCAGAGGAGCGCGGTGGCATCGATGTGGACGTCGTTGAGCAGCGGCAGCGCGAGCGAGGTTTGATGCTGCAGCCATAGGGTGATGGCGAAGGCAAGCAGGAGACCCAGCGCTGCGCCTACGCCGGAGAGCAGAAGGCTTTCCGTAAGCAACTGACGCACGATGCGGCCGCGGCTGGCGCCGAGTGCACCACGCAGCGCGAACTCCTTGCTGCGTGCGGCGGCGCGGGCGAGCAGCAGGTTGGAGAGATTGACGCAGACGATGAGCAGCACGAGGCCGACGGCGCACCAGAGGACGATAAGCGAACGATGGAGCTTGCCGCTGACGTATTGCTTGAGCGGCGTGGGGTAGGCGGTGTAGCCGCTCCCGTACTCAGGATGATCGGTCCTGAAGTCGAGTTTGGGGAAGAGCAGATTGGCTTCGCCGCGCGCCCGCTCGACGGTGATGCCAGGTTTGAGGCGGCCAATGAGCGTGATGGTATTGCCATCGAGTCGAGTTCCCTTGAAATCGATGGGGACGAAGAGATCGACTTTCGTGCCGGGCGCGAAGACGGCGCCGAAGTCGAAGCTGCGCGGGAGTATGCCAACGACGGTGAAGGAGCGGTCGTTGAAATCAACGGTCCGGCCGAGGATGGATGGATCGCCATGGAACTGCCGCTGCCAAATGGGATAGCTGAGCAGGATGACCTGGCCGGCTCCAGGGAGCGACTCGTTTTCATGGAAGAGGCGGCCCATCAGAGGGTCCACGCCGAGCACCTGGAAGAAATCAGGAGTGACACCAATGCCGGTGAAGGGCCTGGGATCGCCGTGGCCGGTGAGCTTGAAGTTGTCGCTGGAGGAGAAGGCATAGTAGCCGGCGACGTCCGTGTAGGACTTGTTGCGCTCACGGAGCTCCGTATAGGCGTCAATGGAATAGGTGGCCGCGGACCAGTTGCCGTTGAAGACTTCGGGGCCGATCCACAGCAGGCGCGCGGGATCGTGGAAGGGAAGCGGTCGCAGCATGAGGGTGTTGACGACGCTGAAGACTGCGATGTTGGCGCCGATGCCGATGGCCAGGATGAGGATGGCGATGAAGGTGAAGCCGCGGTCGCGGCGCAGGGTGCGGAGCGTATAGCGGAGGTCCTGCAGCAGGATGTCGAGTGCGGGCAGGCCACGCGCGGCGCGCTGCTGCTCGCGCGATTGCTCGACGCCGCCGATGCGGATGAGCGCCTGACGGCGCGCTTCTTCGGGCGAGAGGCCGTGGCGCAGGTTCTCCTCGATGGCGAAGTCCAGGTGCGAGGCGAGCTCCTGGTCGAGGTCGGTATCGCGCACGGGCTTGTTGGCGAATGCGCGGATGCGAGCGATTGCGGAGCGAATAGAGGCGATCATTTGCCACCTTCCGGAGATTGTGCGAGCACGCGGCCCATCACGCCGGCGAGGCGGCGCCAGTCCTCCGCGTCACGCGCAAGCTGTTTCCGGCCGCTGCGCGTGATGGCGTAGTACTTGGCCTTTCGGTTGTTGTCCGAAGTGCCCCACTGGGCGGAGATCCAGCCGCGGTTCTGCAGGCGAACGAGCGAGGCGTAGATGGTGCCCTGGTTCAGCAGGATGGTGTCGCCGCTGATCTGCTCGATGCGTCGCGCGATGCCGTAGCCGTGCTGCTCGCCCAGGGCGGCAAGCGTCTGCAGCACCATGAGGTCGAGGGTTCCCTGGAGCAGGTCGAGTTTAGGGTCGGACATGCGGTGGCGTCTCCGGTGTGGTCGCCACATGAGTATCCCAGATCCTCTGTGGTGATGCCACAGGTGCATTTACGTGCGTACTGGAGCAGCGGTTCCCTTTGAGTTGGGATTTATTTTTTGACCAGTTGTCAGGAGGCTGCGTCTTTGGCTTCGGGGTTTGGAACTGCTGGATGGAGTGGTATCCCATCGTTTCTTCTCCCTGCGCTTCGGTCGAGTTGACAGCAACACTTCGCCGCGGTTGGGGATGACGCCGGATTGCTCTGCGAATTCGCTAATGTTACAGTGTGTAACATTATGAACCGGTGACACGGCCGGAACCGGTGATGGCACGGAACTGGAAAATGATCCTCCGCGTATTGCATTTCTGGCTCTGTGGTGTGCCTGAAGAAGCAGTGTGAGAGGTGTTCATGCAGAATCTGCTCCGCAACCTTCGCTTCAGCACCCGCATGCTGCTGAAGAATCCTGGACTGACGCTCACGATTCTGCTGACACTGGCGCTCGGCGTGGGCGCCAACACGGCGATCTTCACCGTCGATTACGCAACGCTGCTGGAGCCGCTGCCGTATCCGCATCCGGAGCAGCTAATGGTGGTGTGGTCGAAGATTCAGACCTACCACAACTCGATCTCCGCGGGAGATTACACGGACTGGAAACGGGAGAACACGACCTTTCAGGATTTGAACGCGTGGACGGGCGGCGAGTTCAATCTGTCTACGAAAGACCAGCCGGAGCAGATCGACGGACGCCAGGTGACTCCGGGCTTTTACCACATGCTGGGCACGCCGTTTTTCCTGGGGCGCGATTTTCTTCCGGAAGAAGGCCAGACAGGGCGCGATCATGAGGTGATCCTGACGCACAAGCTGTGGAAGCGGCTGGGCGGGAACCCGCACATCATCGGAGAGACGCTGCGGGTGAATGCGGAGCCGTACACGGTGGTGGGCGTGCTTGCGCCGGGACTCTTCGATCGTGGGCAGGGCGACATCGCGGTGCCGCTCGCTTTCAAGCCGGAGCAGCTCAATCACGATTTCCATTGGCTGCTGGCGATGGGGCGGCTGAAGCCGGGCGTCACCATGGAGCAGGCGCGCGCGGATATGAACGCGGTGACCACGCATATTGCGCAGCAGTATCCCAGGAGCAACAAAGGCTGGGGCGCTTTTGTGGAGCCGCTGAAGAACGACTTCATTCCACCGGAACGCATTCGCACGCTATGGATGCTGCTGGGCGCGGTGGCATTTGTTCTGCTGATTGCATGCGTGAACGTGGCCAACCTGCTGCTGGCGCGCAGCATGGCGCGGCAGAAAGAGCTGGCCGTGCGCTCCTCGCTCGGTGCGACGCCGAAGACGATCTTCACGCAGTTGCTGACGGAGAGCATCCTGCTGGCGCTGGTCGGAGGCGCGCTGGGTATCGGTGTCGGGTACGCGATGCTGCACGCATTCATGGCGGCGATGCCCGAAAATACGCTGCCGAGTGAGGCGGACCTGAGCCTGAACTTCCCGGTGCTGCTATTCACACTGGGCGCGACGACACTGGCGGGACTGCTCTTTGGCTGCGTGCCCGCATGGCACGCGTCGCGAGTCGATCCGGCGGAGACGTTGAAGGAAGGCGGACGAAGCGGGACGGGAATTGGACGGAAACGGCTACGGCAGGCGCTGGTGATTGGCGAGTTCACGCTGGCGCTGTCGCTGCTGGCGGGCGCGGGTCTGGCGATTCACAGCTTCCTGAATCTGACACGTGTGGACCTGGGAGTACGCACGGATCATGTGCTCACGTTTTCCTTACCGATTCCCGATACGCGCTCGAAGGACCCGGTGCTGATTGCGGCGCACTATCGGCAGTTGCTGGCGAGCATCGGTGCGGTGCCCGGAGTTATTTCTGCATCGGCGGAGACGGGAACACCGCTGGAGGGCGCCGGCTTCGGCATGCCGTTTACGATTGCGGGCAAACCGGCGTATGCCGATCCATCACAGCGGCCGGGTACCCGCTTCGGCATGGTGACGCCTGACTACTTCAAGACCTTCGGCATCCGGCTGGTGAATGGCCGCACATTCACGGAACAGGATCTCGCGACCAGCGTGAAGGTCGCGATGGTCAACGAAGAGTTTGTCAGGAAATATTTGAAGGGGACTGATCCGCTGCAGCAGCGCGTTGTGATCGAACAGTTGATTCCCGGCGTGCAACAACTGGGGCCGCCGGTTGAGTGGCAGATTGTGGGCGTCTTCCACAACGTGCGGGATAACCTGCGCGAGGACAATCCGGAGACGCTGATTCCGTTCTGGCAGATCCCGTGGCCGAACGCCGGGATCGGTGTACTGACGAGCGAAGACCCGGGTGCGATGACGAAAAGCATTGCCGCCGCAGTGCACAAAGTGGACCCCGACGTTGCGCTGGCTCAGCCGCGCACCATGGAGCAGGTGCATCACGATGTGTTGTCGGACGATCGCTTCACGCTGGTGCTCTTCGCGTGCTTTGCGGCCATCGCGTTGCTGCTGGCGGCGCTGGGCATTTATGGAGTGATGACATTTTCCGTGGCGCAACGCGCGCACGAGATTGCGCTGCGCATGGCGCTGGGCGCAACGCGCGGCCGCGTGGTGGCGCTGGTGCTGCGCGAAGGCGTGACCCTGGCGGCGGTGGGGCTGACGCTGGGATTGCTCGGCGCCTACTTCATTGGCCGGGCGATGCAGAGCACGCTCTATGGCGTGAGCGCGCTGGATGTCTCTGCCTTCGCGGTGGTGGGATGCGTGCTACTGGCAACGGCCCTGGTGGCCTGCTTCGTGCCGGCGCATCGTGCTGCGTCGACCGAGCCGATGCAGGTGCTGCGCACGGAGTAGCAGGTCTTCATGGCACGCCGACCCGGCGGCCATCGTTTAGAGTGGCGGCATGTGCCGGCGAACCTTTTCTCCTGGTTTTCTTCTGTGCCTTCTGCTGCTTTTCGCTTTGCTTCCGGCAAGCGGTGGGGATGGCGCAACTGTTCGAGTGACGGTGCATGCCGATGCTCCGATGGGCGGCGCGTTCTTGCCCATCTGGAGCTACTTTGGCGCGGATGAGCCGAACTATATCTATGGTCCGCATGGACGGAAGCTGATGGAGGAGCTGGGCGAGCTGGGCCGCAGCGCGGACGTGCCGGTGTACTTTCGCGCACACAACCTGTTCACGACGGGCAATGGTGATGGCTCGCTGAAGTGGGGCTCAACCAACGTGTACACGGAGCGCGCAGACGGCACGCCGGTCTACGACTGGACGATCACAGACCGCATCTTCGACGCCATGCGCGATGCGCACGTGCGCCCGATTGTGGAGCTGGGTTTCATGCCGGAGGCGCTGTCGACGCATCCGCAGCCGTACCGTCACAACTTTCCCAACGGCGATCTCTTTACCAGCTGGAGCTATCCACCGAAGGACTACGCGAAGTGGGGCGCGCTGGTCGAAGCCTATGCGGCGCACCTGAAGGATCGCTACGGAACGGCGGTGGATGGCTGGCTGTGGGAGGTGTGGAACGAGCCGGACATCGGCTACTGGCACGGCACCCCGCAGGAGTACGACCGGCTATACGATGTATCGGCCGCGGCGGTGCGCAAGGTGCTGCCGCAGGCAAAGATCGGCGGGCCGGACTCTACGGGTGTCTATGCGGGAAGAGGTGGCGTCAGCAAGAGCGAGACGTTTCTTCGACAGTTTCTGACGCACTGCGCGCAGGGGAAGAATGCGGCGACGGGTGGCACGGGTGCACCGCTGGACTTCATCAGCTTTCATCCCAAGGGCTCGCCGAAGTTTGTGGATGGGCATGTGGTGATGAACGTGGGCCAGCAGCTTGCCGCGGTGGAACGAGGCATGGAGGTGGTGGCAAATTATCCGGAGTGGCGCAACACGCCGATTGTGCTGGGCGAGAGCGATCCGGAGGGATGCGCCGCATGTCAGGGGGCGCAGAACGGCTATCGCAATGGCCCGCTCTACGGCGTGAGCGTGGCAGAGGCGACAGCGCGCACCTGGGAGCTGGCGCGCAAACATAGTGTGCGTGTGCAGGGCGCGGTGACATGGGCGTTCACCTTTGAGAATCAGCCGTACTTCGCAGGTTTTCGCGAGCTGGCGACAAACGGCGTGGACAAGGCGGTGCTGAACGTCTTCCGCATGATGGCGATGTTGGGCGGCGAGTGGGTGCGGACGGAGAGTACCGGTGCGCTGCCGGTGGAGCAGATTGTCACCAGCAGTGTGACACATGCGCCGGATGTGGATGCAGTAGCCACGCGTCGGCCGGGCGAGGTGGACGTATTGCTATGGAATTACCACGACGCCGATCTGCCGGCGGCTCCCGCGAAGGTGGCGATGGAGGTGCGCGGGTTGCCGCGTGCGCAGGTGACCGAGGAGATCTTTCTGATGGACGCGGCTCACAGCAATGCGTATGCGGTGTGGCAGGGAATGGGGAGTCCCGAACAACCGAGCGCCGCGCAACAGCAGGAGCTGGTTCGTGCCGGAAAACTGCAGCGAGTGGCAGCGTCGCATGCGCTTGCGGTAAAGGAGGGTGATGCGACTCTGCAGATGTCGCTCGCGCGACAAGGCGTGGCATTGGTGCGACTGCGCTGGCAGTAGAAGGATCCGCGTGGCTCGCTCGTTCCCGCGTTTTAGCGGAAGGTGATCTGCTGAAAACCGAGCGAGTGCAGCAGGGTAGTGAGAGTGGCGCGGGCATTGCCTTCGGCGGTGTTGAGGATGCCGCTGTCCAGCGCGGACTGGCGCAGGCCGGCTTCCGCTTTTTCGCGGACCTCGGATTCCAGGTTGGGATCGGCGGGCACCAGCAGGCCGGTGATGCGCGAGTAGACGCGGGTCTTCGAGTTATCCAGCGAGACGGAGAGCAACTGTGCGGCCGGCATGGCGATGGTGACGCTGCGGCCATCGATCTGCACGTTGCTCGCCTGGATGCTGCTGAGGTCGACGCCGGCGACGGCCTGGCCGTGGACGATGAGCAGCAGCTTGTCGCCAGTGAGGATGTCGGGCAGGTATTGGTTGGTGCGGTCGCCCTCGACGACCTTGTCCATGGTGTAGACGACGGACTCGAGCCGGGCAAGACGCTGGATGCTGGCGATGACGGTGGGTTGCGAGATGTCGATGGCGTCGTGGCGGCCGAGAAAGGCGATGCTGACGCGGCTGCGCATGGAAGCGCCGACGTGACGCACCGCCGCGGGAACAGCGACCAGCGCGACGAGCAAGCCGAGCAGGATGCCGAGCAGGAGCGCGGGGAATGCCGAGCGGCTCTTGACCGCAGGCCGGGTATCTAAGGGGGTAGTCGTGGGCATGGACATCTTCTTTAACGGGCCTTCTTCAGGCGTTTTCTATCAGGATAGATCCGGGGCTGCCATGGCTGCCACTGGTGGAGAATCTGTGGTCAGGATGCAACGTAGTTGCTGCACCCGGGACGGTTGCCATCCTTCTCGGGACGAGGCGGTTGGGGTTGTGCGAAGCTGTTCAGCTTCTGGCGACGAGCTCCTGATGTGCCGTCTGCTGTTTTGCGTGCGATTGACGGTTGGCGTAGCTGGCGATGATGAAGTCGCGGAAGATGGGGTGCGGCTCCAGCGGCTTGGATTTGAATTCGGGATGGAACTGGCAGCCGAGAAAGAAGGGATGGTCGGGTAGCTCGATGATCTCGACGTAGGTGGCATCGGGTGTGGTGCCGGTGATGCGCAGACCAGCGCCGGTGAGCAGGGCCTCGTACTCGCGGTTGAATTCGTAACGGTGACGGTGGCGCTCTGAAATTTCGGTGCGGCCGTAGGCCTGAGCTGCTTTCGAGCCGGGTTCGAGAAGGCAGGTCCACGCGCCTAAACGCATTGTCCCACCCATCTCTTCGACGCCGGTGAGCTCGCGCAGCTTGTAGATGACTCGGTGCGGCGTGGCGGGATCGAATTCGCTGGAGTTGGCGCCGTGCAGCTTGCAGACGTTGCGCGCGAACTCGATGGTGGCGGTCTGCATGCCGAGGCAGATGCCGAAGTAGGGTGTGCCGGACTCGCGCGCGTAGCGGATGGCGTTGAGCATGCCTTCGATGCCGCGTTTGCCGAAACCGCCGGGGACGAGGATGCCGTCGAAGTCCTTGAGCTGCGAGATATAGTCTTCGGCTTCGAGCCCCTCTGCCTCCAGCCAGGTGACGCGCAACTTGAGGTTCTGCGAGAGTGCGCCGTGAACCAGCGCTTCCTTCACGGATTTGTAGCTGTCCTCGTACTCGACGTACTTGCCGACGATGCCGATGTGGACTTCGTCTTTGGGATGGTAGGCATGGTCGACCACCTGCTGCCAGCGCGAGAGATCGGGAGTGCGCGTCTCCATGTGCAGGTACTTGAGCGCGAGCGCGTCGACGCCTTCGTGCGCGAAGTTGAGCGGGACCTCATAGATGCTGGCAACATCCCGCGCGGCGATGACGGCCCGGTCTTCGAGGTTGCAGAAAAGGGCGATTTTGCTCTTGAGGTCCTTCGAAAGCGAGCGGTCGGAGCGGCAGAGCAGGATGTCCGGCTGGATGCCGATGGAGAGCATCTCCTTCACGGAGTGCTGGGTCGGCTTGGTCTTCAACTCCTGCGCGGCAGCGATCCAGGGGACCAGTGTGACGTGGACGAAGACGGTGTTCTCGCGGCCGAGCTCCTGGCGCATCTGGCGGATGGCTTCGAGGAAGGGCAGAGATTCGATGTCGCCGACGGTGCCGCCGATCTCGACGATGGCCACGTCGCAGTCCGCCGCCACCTTCCGCATGGCGTTCTTGATCTCGTTGGTGACGTGGGGGATGACCTGAACCGTCTTGCCGAGATAGTCGCCGCGGCGTTCCTTGGTGATGATCTGCTCGTAGATGCGGCCGGTGGTCAAGTTATTGTCGCGGGTGAGCTTGGCATGGGTGAAGCGCTCGTAGTGGCCCAGATCAAGGTCGGTTTCCGCGCCATCGTCGGTGACGAAGACCTCGCCGTGCTGGAAGGGCGACATGGTGCCCGGGTCGACGTTGAGGTAGGGGTCGAACTTCATGAGATTGATGCGCAGGCCGCGGGCTTCGAGCAGGCAGCCGATGGAGGCGGCGGCAAGGCCTTTGCCGAGGCTGGACACAACGCCGCCGGTCACAAAGATGTACTTTGCTGACACTGCATCACCTCTGAATTGTGGGTTTGGATGGCGTACCGGGTGGGCACGATCAAGTATCGCAGAGTCGCTGGAAGTTGGGAAGTGAGTTTACTGGAGCAGACTTTCCGCCCTGTGGAACGTCTAGACTTGGGGAAAGAAATGGGACGCAAAGCAGCAATCGGTCTGATAGCGGCGCTGGTTTTGACGGTGACGTCGATGGCACAGACGAAACCGCCGACCGACCCGGCGACGATCGCCAATATCCATCGGCTCATCCTGACCGATGGCAGCTACCAGCAGGTGCGGCGCTGGGAGATCAAGGGTGACCGCGTGCGCTTTATCTCCACCGAGCGCAATGGCGCCTGGGAGGAGCTGCCGGTTGCGATGGTGGACTGGGCAGCGACGGAGAAGTTTGCCCATGGGCTTACCGAGGCCGGGCGCGAGGAGACTGCAGCCTCAGACGATGCGCGGGCTGTCGATGCCGAAGAGGCGGCGGAGAAGGCGGAGATGACCTCGCGCACGCCGCAGGTGGCGCCGCGGCTGAATCTCCCGGACCGCGACGGCGTGTGGGTGCTGGATTATTTCCGGGACAAGCCGGAGCTGGTGACGCTGGAGCAGAATAGCGGCGACATGAACCAGCCGAACGGGCACAACGTGCAGCGCGGGCAGATCCATCCGGCTCCCCGAAGGGCGGAGATACGGCTGGATCGCATGGGCTCGAAGATCCACTTGCATGAGAACCAGCCGGTGTTCTACGTGAGCCTGACCGGTGGCGACGACACTGCAGGGCCGGACGCGATGAGCGTAGCTACAAATAATGCCAAGCCAGGCGCAGCCGTGAGCTCGCCAAAGAGCCAGTACGCGATCGTCGAAGTGGATCCGCGGCGCGACTACCGCGTGATCACGAACCTGACGCTGAACCAGGTGGGGCAGCAGAGCGAGAATGTGACGGAAACGACGACCGCGGTGCTGTCCGGCGGTCACTGGATGAAGGTGGTCCCGAAGCAGAAGCTGACCGTGGGCCAGTATGCGCTGATGGAGGTGCTGGGGCCGCGCGAGATCAATGTGTCGGTGTGGGATTTTGCGATCGAGCCGCAATCGGGCGATAACGCGAACGCGATTCTGCCGATTGACAGGTGAGGCTTCGCCGATTCGCTAATCGTGGATTCGCTAGTCGTGGGCGGCGATGCCGTCGCGGGTGGTGTTTTTTACCAGGTACATGCGCTGGTCGGCGCGTTCCAGGAGGGCGGCAGCATCCTTTGCATCTTCGGGATAGCTGGCGATGCCCAGGCTGGCGGTGAGGTGGAGCGATAGCCCTTCCAGGCTGAGGAAGCGGCGCGCGCGCAGGGCAACGAGCAGGCGGTTGGCTGCTTTGGCCGCGGAGGCGCCCGAGGTCTGCGGCAACACGACGACAAACTCGTCGCCGCCGTAGCGGAAGGCGACGTCGACGTTGCGCATGGTGCGGCTGATCACCTCGGCCGCTTCGGCCAGCACGCGGCTGCCGGCGGGGTGGCCGTGCACATCGTTTACCTGCTTGAAATGGTCCAGGTCCAGGAAGAGGATGCTGAGGGGCGTATCGAAGCGGCGGGCGCGCTCGATCTCGACCGGCAGCGCGGCGGCGAGGTGGCGCGCGTTGTACAGATGTGTGCAATCGTCGGTGATGGTGAGTTCCTGGATGCGTTCGACGGCGCGTGCGTTTTCGATGGCGATAGCGGCGTAATCGCAGACGATGTAGAGGAAGGTGATGGCGTCGTCGTTGAGGGTCTGGGGTTCGACGTGCGTCACCTGCAGCACGCCTAAAGTGCGCTCGCGCGAGCGCAGCGGCAGGCAGATGGCGGAGTGCGGCTGCTCTCCGGTCGAGAGCCGTTCGGCGACGCCCTCGGTGGTGGCGATGAGCGGCTCGCCGTGCAGCGCGACCCATCCCGCCATGCCGGTGCCGAAAGGGATGCGAATGTTCTGCAGTGCTTCGTCGGAGACGCCGCGAGCCAGCGCGTAGTACAGGTCGCGCCTCTCGTCATCGACCATGAGCAGGGACCAGCTTTCGGGATGGAAGAAGCGCTCCATCTGCTCGAGGATGCTGCGCAGGATGGAGGGCAGATCGAGCGACGAGGTGAGGGCGCGCGCGGCGTCGTGGAAGAGCCGGAGATGCTCGAACGAGGATGCGTTGCTCGGAGTGGGCTCGGCCATCGGCTGCAGTCGATTGTGCCACGGTGGAGCGGTTTGCGCGATGCGTTCCCTTTTCTGGTTCAGTGCCCGATCGCCCAGGCCATGCCATCCGGTTCGCCGCCTGCCTGAATGTGGCCGGCAACTGCTAACGAGTGCAGGTCAATGACGGCGACATAGTCGTCAGGGGTGCAGGCTACGAAGGCACGTGCGCCATTGGGCTCGATGACGATGCCGGCCGCGCCGTGACCCACAGGGATGCGCTTAGTCTGGCGTCGCGTGGCGGTATCGAAGATCACAAGATCAGGGGCGCCGAGTGTAGAGACCAGCGCATGTTTGCCATCTGGTGTGAACTTGAGCCGGTTTGCCCCGCCAACATTCGCCTGGATGGTCTCGACCACCTTCTTTGCGGCGATATCGATCACGGAGATGGTGCCGTCCTGCGCATTTGCTACCCATACCTCGTGGTGATCCGGCGACACGTCGAAACCCTCCGAACCATTACCCACCCGAATGACGGTTTCGTTCCAATCTTTGCGCGGCATTGGTCCACCGGGCGGCGGCCCGCCAGCACCAGCGTGGGTGCCATTTGGGGGGCGCATCCCGCGGGGAGGTGGACCCGGCATGTGGAGGGCTTCGAGTTCCATGATGCTTACCGTTCCGGAGCTTACATTTGTGGTGATGATGCGCTGCTGGTCGTCCGAGACGTAGATCATGTGGGTGCGATTCTGTCCGGTGCCGAGAATCCAGTCGACCTTCTGCGTGGCGGGGTCGTAGCGCCCGATGGCCTTGGCGGCTTCTGCCGTAAACCAGGTCTTGCCGCCGACAAAGGTGAGTCCATGGGGACCGCGAAGAGGTCCGAGGCTGATGGAGGGCAGAGCGCGATGTCCAACGAGGTCGATCACCGCGAGTGTGTTGTACGCCCCGAAGCCATAGTTCGAGACATACGCACTGGCGCCGTCCGTCGATGCGATGACCTCGTGGGGATCCTCGCCTACGGGCATGCGGGCTACCACCTGGAGCGTGGATGGGTTGACGATGCTGAGGGTGTGGTCGTGCTTGGAAAGGACGAGCAACGACGGGCTCGGCGTGGTCTGGCTACGGAGAACGCTGCTGAGGCAGACAGCGGCGACGAGCGAGACGAATTGGACGGTGAATCGGACGTTCAATCGGACCGGGACTCTCATAGACGAGCTTTACCTCGGACTGGAGATCACAGCTGAAGCGCGGGATAGAGAGAACGGCAGGATAGACGATATGGGCGGCGCGGAGTTTGCCTCGCGGGGAAGTTTAGTCCGGATTTCCGCGCTCAGCCGCCGATGTGGACCATGCTGCGGCTGGGCTTGAGGAAGCCGGGCTCGCCGATGTGGTGGCGGGCCTCCTTTTGCGCGATCACGTTGCGGATATAGGCCGCGAGATCGTCGTCCGTCCCGCCGCGGCGCAGCATACCGTAAAGGTCATGGTCGGTCTGGGAGAAGAGGCAGGTGCGGATCTTGCCGTCGGAGGTGAGGCGGACGCGGCTGCAGGCGCCGCAGAAGGCGCGCGAGACGGGGGCGATGATGCCGATTTCACCGATGCCGTCGTCGAAGGTGAAGCGTTGCGCGGTCTCGCCGGGTGCGTTGCCGGGCAGCGGCACCAGCGGGCGCACGGCGCCGATGCGCGCTTTCAGCTCGTCGTAGCCGATTACGGTGTCGGGAGACCAGATGCGGTCCTCTTCGAGCGGCATGAACTCGATGAAGCGCAGGATGACGCCTTCGGTGCGCGCAAAGTGGACGAAGGGGACGATCTGGTCGTCGTTGAAGCCGCGCAGCAGCACGCAATTGACCTTGACCGGGCCGAGGCCGGCAGCCTGGGCAGCGCGCACACCGGCGAGTACGCGGTCGTAGCTGCCGGGGACGCGGGTGATGCGCGCGAAGACCGCGGGATCGACGGCGTCCATGGAGACGGTGACGCGGGTGAGGCCGGCATCGCGCAGCGACTCGGCCCGAGTGGCGAGCAGGTGGCCGTTGGTGGTAACCGCGATGTCTAAATTGCCCAAACCGCCGCGGGCGCTATGGCCCAAACCGCCGCGGGCGCCTGTCGGTCCGTCCGAGTCGTCGAGCGGTGTTCCGTCGGGCGCGTAGCTAGTGCGCAGTTGCGCGATTTCACGGATGAGCGCGGCGAGATCGCGGCGGAGCAGCGGTTCACCGCCGGTGAGCCGCACCTTCTCGATGCCGAGCGAGACGAAGACGCGGATGATGCGCAGGTAATCGGCGAGCGGCAGCTCACTGTATTGCGCGCCGTCGTTGCCGGTGCGGCAGTAGACGCAGCGGTAGTTGCAGCGGTCGGTAACGGAGACGCGCAGGTCGGTGATGGCGCGGCCGTGGCTGTCGGTCAGGCGCTGCGCGCCGGAGAGTGGCGCGGGTGTTGCAGCGGTCGGGATGGCTTGGGTAGACACGTCTACGTTTTCGATGCGCGCGAGGCTGCGAAGTATCGCAATGCCACCATATCTAGTCTAGTGCCGCGGGTCCGGTGTCTGCTGGCTGAAGCGAGGACTGCGCGAAGTTCTTTATTTCACCATAATTTGCGCCTTCACCCGGTTGAATGCGGACCGTGTAAGGACGCGCTTACGCACCAGCTCCTGGGTTGAGGCGTAGGGGCGATTTTTGACGATGGTATTCGCCATGTCCTGGGTCACGCCAGGAAGGGTGGTGAGTTGCTTGGCAGATGCTTGATTGATGTCGAGCGGCCCTTTTCTCGTAAGCCCTTCGGCAATGCCTCGGGCTATGGCGCCGGCGTTCCGTTTGGCTGCTGCAGTGGCGTCGGCGGTGTGCTCGCGAAGGGCATCGGTGTTGTTCGGGGAGAAGCAGCCGGATAACAGAAGCAGGCATGCCATCGCGAAAAGAGCTTTAGCCATGATGATTCGGATGCAACTGGGGTCGAGCATGGCATGTGCTGCGGAGAGACTTGAAGAGAAGCTTGCCGAACAGTTGCGATCCCTTAAGCTAGAGCTATGTGCGCGAAGAAGATCGAGATGGAGGAGCAGGCGGCGGCACGGCGCCATAGTGCGGTGCGTTTCGACGTAGTAGTGATCGGCGCCGGGCCGACGGGGCTGGCGTGTGCGATCGAGACCCAGCGGCGGGGCATGCGAACGGTGCTGGTGGACAAAGGCTGCCTGTGCAACTCGATCTTCCACTATCCGTCGAATATGAGCTTCTTCACCACGCCGGAGCTGCTGGAGATCGGCGACATCCCCTTTCCCAGCCCCAACCAGAAGCCGAACCGCGATGAGTCGCTGGAGTATTACCGCAAGGTGGCGGACCATTATCAGCTCGATGTGCGGCAGTACGAGACGGTGCTGCGCGTGGAGGGAACCGATGGCGAGTTTCGCGTGCGGGTGCAGGACCGCTTTGAGCGCGAGCAGGGTTATCTGACGCGCAAGATCGTGGTGGCGACCGGCTACTACGATTTGCCGAACTATCTGAAGATTCCCGGCGAGGCGCTGCCCAAGGTGATGCACTACTACGACGCGCCACACCCTTACTACGACATGGACGTGGTGGTGATTGGAGGAAAGAACTCCGCCGCGATCGCGGCGCTGGACCTGTGGCGGCACGGTGCCCGGGTGACGCTGGTACACCGGGGCCCGCGGATTCACCACCATGTGAAGTACTGGATCCTTCCCGACATCGAGAACCGCATCAAGGCAGGCGAGGTGGAAGCGTATTTTGATTCGCGCGTATCCGCGATCCGCGAGGACAGCGTGGAGCTGGAGACGCCGAAGGGGCCGAAGACGCTGCGCAACGATTTCGTCTTCGCGTTGACCGGCTATCATCCGGATTTTGATTTCCTGACATCGCTCGGCGTGCGCATGGACAACAAGGACCGCTGTCCGGAGTGCGACCCCGAGAGCCTGGAGAGCAATGTCCCAGGGCTTTACCTGGCGGGCGTCATTGTCGCCGGCTCGCGAACGAACGAGATTTTCATCGAGAATGGCCGCTTCCACGGGAGGCAGATCGCCTCGGACATCGCCGCGAAGCTGGAGGATGTCGCCGCGCCGGCCCTGCAGAACGAATAGGGGGAGCGATTTCTCCACCCGCGGCCGCTTTTCACCGGGAGGGGCGGCGCGATACCCTGAAAGGCAACCGACCACTGCACCTGTAGACTGAAGGCCAAAGCACTTACACTGTTTGTGTTTTGGAGTGGGCCTCGGGAGAGGTTCACGCGTCTTACGGTGTGTCGCTCGTTTCTTTCCGAGAGACAGGTGTCGTGAAAGCATTTTGCCTGTCAGTGTAGAGCGGTCAGCGGAAGCTTGTGTGGCGTTTCTTTACGGAAAGGCCACGCCGAGAGGATCTTCGCTACCGCATCGCATCAGGCAAAGTGCTTCTATCTCCCGCGCCCGGAAGGAAGGGAAACGGATGGCCTGGTTCCGTTACCGCACGATTCGTAGCCAATTGACGATTGGCTTCATCCTTCTGGAGCTGTTGTTCACCATCTGCTTTTCGTTGTTGATCCTGCGCACCGAGCTGCGCGAGATTCACGCGCGTGCCCAGCGGCGTATTGAGCAGCAGGTGACTCTGCTGGCCACCATGGCTACGGATGCCCTGGTGGACAAGGAGACCCATCGGCTGGTGCCGATGGCGCAGTCACTCGAAGCGAGCACGTCGGTCCATTTTGTGCGGCTCACCGACCCCCAGGGTGCGCCGCTGCTGCCCAACAACGGCCACATTGAGTCCAGCCCGCTAAGCGCCACGGAGCGTAGTCAACTGCCGGCTCCCGGCCGTGCGCTGACGCGCGCGGACATCTTTCAGAACGACGAGGGCAATCGCGAGGCGGTGTATCCCATCCGCAATGAGAGCGAGCTGCTGGGCTACGCCTGGGTAGCCGAGAATCCCACGGCGGAGCGTGAGGAAGTAGATGCTCTGGTGCGCATCACCGCTATCGCGGGGCTGCTGGGCGCGATCGGCTGTCTGCTGGCGTCGGCGCTGCTGGCGCGGTCTATCACGCGGCCGCTGCGCATTGTGATGAATGCGACGCGGCGGCTGATTCGCGACCCGGAGACGAAGGAAGGATTTCCGCTGCAGGTGGAGGAGACCAACGAAGCCGGAGAGCTGGCCCAGGCATTCAATCTGCTGGTGCTCTCGATGGAGGAGCAGCGCTCCGGCCTGAACGACACGCTAGCACTGCTGGATTCCATGCTGGCCCATGCCCCCATCGGCTTCGCCTTTCTGGATCGGAAGGGAAGGTTCATCCGGGTGAACAGCTTTCTCGCCACGGGGATGGCGATTGAACTCACCCGCTTCCTGGGCCACACAGCGGCCGAGCTCTTTGGCACGCCGGAGGCGGAGAGCTTTGAACCACGGCTGGCGGCGATCTTCGAGGGTGCGCAGCAGGTGGACACCTTCGAGCTGCAGGTTACCGACGCCAAGGGCGACGCGCGAAGCTGGCTGGTGAACCTGTACCCGGTGAAGAGCGGACAAAACGAGGTGCGCTGGGTGGGTGCGGTGATGATCGACACCACAGAGCGCCGGCGCTCCGAGGACACGCTGCGGCGCACCGAGAAGCTGGCGGCGGCGGGACAATTGGCGGCGTCGATCGCGCATGAGATCAACAATCCGCTGGAGGCTGTGACCAATCTGCTGTTCCTGCTGCGCACCCAGGAGTCGATCGATGGCGAGGCGCTGCGCTTTACAGAGATGGCGCAGCACGAGGTGGCCCGCGTCTCCGAGATCGCGCAGCAGACGCTGCGCTTCTACCGGCCCTCGACCTCGCCTGCGCTGGCCAACGTGGGAGAGATTCTCGACTCCATCCTGACCCTGCACAGCGGCCGCGTCCATACGCTGCGGGTGGAGGTGACGCGCCGCTACGGGGCGGAGATCGATCTCTTTTGCCTCTCCGGCGCACTGCGGCAGGTCTTCGCCAATCTGATCACGAATGCGCTGGACGCACTGAACGGCGGCGGGCGCTTGCTGATCCGCGCCGCGCAGTCCCATTGCTGGAAGGACGGCCGGGCAGGGGTGCGGGTGGTGGTGGCGGATACGGGGACCGGCATGTCCTGCGACGTGCGCAAACGGATCTTCGAGCCGTTTTTTACTACCAAGCTGGCGACTGGGACCGGGCTAGGTCTCTGGGTGACGCAGGACATCATGGACAAGCACCAGGGCACGATCGTGGTGCGCAGCCGCACGGCAACGCTAGACCCGGCCACGGCGGAGAAGAACGGTGCGGGGACGAGGTCAGGCACAGTCTTCATGCTGTTCTTTCCAGACCATGGCGTGGGGCAGCCGCCGGTGGTGGACACGGTGAAGCGGACTGTGACGCCGATCGCTCCGGCGCAAACCTCGGCGCAGCTGGCGTAGAGCAGGCGCCGTCTGCTACAGACGACACGCGGGTCATTCCATCTCGCTACTTGGCAATCAGAGTGACGTTGTGGCGATAGCCGTCGGCAAAGGCTGTGAATTCGATTCTCAGGCGATCGCCGCGGCGCGGGTTGTAGACCAGCGCGGGACGAAAGCAGACGAGGCAATGTCCGGCGGAGCGCCGCACGCTGGGATAAAGGATTCCGTGGGAGCCGTGGTGGAGCAGCGACTGCGCGAGCTGCTGGGAGGCGGCGTAGCACTGGGGCACCGGCTCCGGCTGCAGGCACTCTGTGTAGCTGACCGCCGGATCGAGTGCATGAAAATCGGCATGAAAGTCGGCCAGCCAGTCGTCGCAGGTGGAGACTTCGCGGTCCGGCCGCTGGCCGGACCGCTCGGGCACAACGATGTCCGCCAGCCGCCGGGCCTTGTGATAGACGACCTCCGCCAGGGACGTTTTCTGTTCGAGTGCGGCATACCAGGCGCCGCGACTGCCGGTGTTGAAGCGCCCACCGGCCTGGTTCGCATGGGTGAATGCGGCGTTGACGATGTGGGCGTTGGGGATGCCGTAGATCAGCTCGTAGGGGCTGATGCCAGGCAGTCCGCGCTGTTCGCCCTGGATGCGGTCATTGGTGGCGCCGTCGAGAAGGGCCACGTCGGCCAGCATCGCGTCGTTGTCGCAGACCTCTGCCAGGACGGTGCCTTGCTTGCTGTAACGGGAAGGGATCAGGCGATGGGTACCGTTGCGCTGCAAGCGGCGGAGCGGCGGGGTCGTCATGATCCGGATGATGATTGGGAGGAGCTGGTTTCAGCGGCCGCCGCGCCAACTGTCGAGCATGCGGCGCACTTCGAGCATTCCCGGCTGCCCCTGGCGAAGCATGTAATCGATGGGCGAGGACCCGGCGAAGAGCGTGCCGCGATTGCCGCGGGTAATCCAGCGATCGGCCCACTGGTCGGAGAAGTAGATGTGGAGAGCCTTGTAGATGCCGATGATGAGGGAGATCCGCATCATGGTGTCCTGATCTAATTTCCGGTCGGATTTCCGGCCGGCCGGCTCACGCTTCCAGGCGTGGTAGGTGGAGGACGCGATTCCGTTGAGCAGGCCGCGAGCTTGGGCTTCGGTGAGCTGCCACTTCTCTGCAATGTTGAGGAAGACGCGGATGGCGCTCCGGCTGAGACGGGCGCGTTCTGCCGGGTCGGCCAGGTCCGGGGCGTGATCGAAGGAGTAGCCCGCAACCGGCGGCGGAATCACTGCAGTTGCCATTGGGTACCTCGATTTCGTGATCTATTATCCACGAAATCGAGGTACATGGCAAGATGCGTTGACTTACTTTGGTGTGTCGGCGGGCTTCGTTGCTGCCGCGCTGTAGTTGACCTTGATGGGATTCGTAATGCGGTAGCGCACGCGCAGGCCTCCAACCGTGGCCGGTTGCGACCGCGGGGTGCGGGTGCGGTCGATGAAGACCATCAGGGCGGCTTCGGAGGGGTTGTCCTGGCTCTGGGCGACGCCTACACCGAAGAAGGCAGGGTCGCTCATAAGCTGGGCGGCGTTCTGCTTCTGGACGGTCTCGGCGGCCGCGAGCGTTGCCTGGGGCAGGTGGATGCCCGGGGTGACGGACGAGGTGGTGGGAGCGGTGCCGCTGGCGACGGCGCCGGCGGTGGTCGGGATGACCCGCGTGGGCAGCCCAGCGATAGTCTGCGGAACGGCTACGCTGCCAACGCGGCTCTGATCGACATAGACGAGCACTGCCGCCTGTCCCGGCTGGTCCAGGCTCTTGCCGGCGGCGACGCCGAAGATGCCCTTGGAAGCGTCGACGATGGCGGCGCCCTGTTGAGTGGCGGCGGTCCGCGCCGCGCTCATGGCAGCGGAAGAGACCGCAGCGCTCGCGGTAGCAGTGTTGGCGTCGTAGTTGAGGCAGTTCACGGTGTGCGGCGAACCGCCGACGATAGTGAATGTCGTTCCGGCAGGAGTCCCGCCGTATTGGCCCAACTCGGTGAGGACGTCGCCGATGGGTTGCGCGAAGCTTTCACCCGGCTGGGTCGCGGTCGCGGTCGCGCCGGCAAAGAAAAGACCGACCGGCTGCGCATTTGCGGTATCGACCACCAGGGATCCGGAGTCGCCTGCGTCGGAGAAGTAGTTGCCGGGCATGCCGATCTGGTTGGTGTAGGTCTTGGTTGTGTACGGCTGCGTCTCCGCGGCGTCCAGGAAGTATGACACTTGAATGGTCGTGTTGATGGTGTCCACCGTGGAGCAAGTGAGACCGGTGGTTCGTCCGCTCTTGGCCACGTGGATCGTATTGAGGTTTGCTGCAGTCAGCACCTCACCTGTGCCGCCAGCCGGCGCCGCTGCTGCGATCTGGTTGCTGCCCCCGCCGCCTGCACCCAGCGCGATGATCGAGCCCGAGGCGTCCACCGAGGAGGCAGTGGTACCGGCAAGTGCCGCGTCCACATTGGTGGCCGGAGGATTGGGGACTGAGGGCGGGTACAGAAGAGGGACCCAGTACGTCAGCTGACCAACCTGGATGATGCCGGAAACCCCTTGGGCGAGCGGGGTGCAGCCGGTGTCCACGAGACCGGGCTGAGTAATGACTTGCCCGACCGTGCCCTGATCGGAGTCGGCCAGTACGTGGTTGTTACTCAGGATGTACAGGTTGCTGGCCTGGTCCTTGACCAGTGCGCCGAGGGTGCCGCTGGCGCAATCGAGGATGTCGCCGCTGGAGTCGGTATCGTAATCGTTGTTGTTTCCGCCGGAGGTGCCCATCTGGACGGCGGAGGTCTGGGCGGCCTGGTTCTCGAGCGGTGAGGTGTTGAGCCCGGAGCCATTCAGCAGCAGCTTGGCAAAACTCGTGGTCGCCGAGTTGGAAGCTACGGTGCCAATGGCGTAGATGGCCTGCGAGGGTACCGCAGCGGGTGCAGTGTAGGTGGCAACGCAGGAGGTGTAGTAGGGATTGGAGGAGTTGATTCCACCACTGTTCTGGCAACTGGTGCCGCTGAGAGTGCCGCCGGCCGAGCCGGGGCTTGAGCCGCCTGAGGCCGCCGTCGAGAGGCTCCAATTGATCGACCCGCCGCCCAGTTCCGCAATAGCTGCGCTAAGCGGGACCGTTGCGCCAGTCGAGAGGGTTGCGTTCTCCGGCGTGACCGCCTGGATGAAGCCGGGGGTCACCGTCACGACCGCAGTGGCCGTCTGGTAGACATTGCCGGTCAGATTGGCCTGGACCTGCACCTGGATGGAGTCTCTGGAAAGCGCGCTGGGCGGATAGTAGAGGCCAGAGGTCGTGCTGGTGAAGGCGCCGTTGCCGAGAGTGGTGGTGTCGTTGTTGCCGGTAGTGACTGCCCAGTTGACGTTCGTAGCGGGCTGACCATTCGTGAGCGTGGCGGTGAACTGGACCTGCCCATTGGTGTCGATGGTTGCAGTCGCTGGTGCGATGGAGAAGGTGGGGTTAGAGGGATTCGAGCTGGGGCTGCCGCCGCCGCAGCCGGCGATGATGAGCACAAGAGGAGCGGCGCAGGCGGAGAGCGCGCGAAGGAGCCGGGTCATAGTCACTACCATCCAGGGTTGCAGTTATTGTACGTGCCCGGCGTGCCTGCCCGACTCATGGACGCACCAAGGGGCGTATCACGAAAGTCGTACGGCAGAGAACGGCGTACCGGGTGAAACCCCGGAATAGACGAGGAAGTTGCGCAGTTCGATGCAGGGAAGTTTGTCGATAGCGAGCATGTCGCATGCCAGGCATGCCTGAGTTGATATCATCGGATCGGAAAAATGTCGTCCTGAATGAAGTGAATGTCCCGCAATTCAGCGCATTGTCTCAGCGCATTGTCGATGAAAGCCGATGTACGCGGTACCGCCCACAAAGTGACGACATGCTTTTAACCTGCATCTGATTCCTACCTCTTTTCCCCTGCTGGCTTGACTATCTAAGTGAACCGTTCAGTATGGGTATGTCTTGCGAACAATCGGCGAGGGTTCTCTGGCATGATCTCGGTCCGCAATCTGGTCAAGAGCTTTGGCGACTTCACTGCCGTGAAGGACATCACCTTCGACGTCGCGCAGGGGGAGATCTTCGCCTTCCTCGGCCCCAATGGTGCGGGGAAGACGACGACCATCAAGATGCTGACCACGCTGCTGCGGCCGACCAGCGGCCGCATCGAGCTGGACGGACTGGACCCGACGGTGAAGCAGAAGCAGGCCCGGCAGCGCTTCGGCATCGTCTTTCAGGACCCGAGCCTGGACAGCGAGCAGACTGCGTGGGAGAACATGGACCTGCATGGTGTGCTCTACCACGTGCCGCGCAAGCTGCGTGCCGAGCGCACCGAAGAGCTGCTGAAGATCTTCGAGCTGTGGGAGCGCCGGGACGATTATGTGAAGACCTTCTCCGGCGGCATGAAGCGGCGGCTGGAGATCGCGCGCGGCTTTCTCCACACGCCAAAGATTCTGTTTCTCGACGAGCCCACGCTGGGGCTCGATCCGCAGAGCCGCAATCAGCTGTGGAGTCACGTCAAGCGCCTCAACGAAACCGAGAAGACGACGGTCTTTCTGACCACGCATTACATGGACGAGGCGGATCGTGTCGCGCACCGCATCGCGATCATGGATCACGGAAGCATCGTGGCCCAGGGTACTTCGGCGGAATTACGGGAGCAGACCAAGACCGATTCGCTCGAAGGGGCATTCCTGGCGCTTACCGGCTCCTCGCTGCGCGATGAGGGGGCGGACTCGAAGGACCGGCTGCGGCAGGTTGCGCAGATGTTCCAGCGGCGGAACTAGCCGTTCTGGCAAAGGCGCCTGCGGCGCAAGTTGTCGGGTTCGCTTCCGGTGGTCGCTCACGATTGGGGATTGCGGGCGAGCGGAGACTGCAGGTCCTTCGCTTCTCTCGGGATGACAGGATTGTGTTGAAAAGAGTTCGAACCTGACACGTTTTGAAGGAGGATTCGGAATGGGCGCGATTTACATCCTGTGGTTGCGGGAGCTGAAGCGCTACGTGCGCTCACGGGTACAGATCGTCGTGTCGCTGGGCCAGCCGTGCCTGTACCTGCTGGCGCTCGGCTTCGGGCTGGGCCCGGTCTTCCGGCAGGCCGGCCATGGCAGCTATCTGCAGTTCATGGCGCCGGGGGTGGTGGGCATGACGGTACTGTTCAGCTCGGTTTTTTCCGGCATCGCCATGCTGTGGGATCGCCAGTTCGGCTTTCTGAAGGAGACGCTGGTCGCGCCTGTCTCGCGCATGCAGATCATGGTGGGGCGCACGCTGGGCGGTGCGACGGTGGCCGTCATCCAGGGGGCTTTGATCCTGGTCATCTGCCTGATCGCCGGCTTTCGCCCGCATAGCTGGCTGGCAATCCCGATCGCCTTTCTGTTTGTCGTCATGATCGCCGTGGTCTTCGCCGCGCTGGGGACAGCGATCGGCTCGGTCATCAAGGACATGCAGGGCTTTCAACTGGTCATGAATTTTTTGGTGATGCCGATCTTCTTTCTGTCGGGCGCGCTCTTTCCCCTGGCGAATCTGCCGCTGGCGATGAGCATTATCACTCGGCTGGATCCGCTGGCCTATGGAGTGGATGGGTTGCGCGGGGCGCTGATCAACCACTGGCAGTTCAGCCTGACGCTCGATGTCGCGCTGCTCGCCGCAATTGCCGCGGTCTTCCTCAGCGCAGGGGCATATTTGTTCTCCAGAATTGAAGCCTAGGCGGCTGGACGCAGGCCCGAGTACGCAGACGTGAAACGGATAACTCTCCACTGCGTCCCGCTTACGCGAGACCGCGCTCCGGTCGAGATGGACCAGAGGATTCGTTCCGAGCTCGATGCAGCACGGACGAATAGTGGGACAGCGCGGGAGGGAGAGCAGCGCCGGCTCCTGCGGAGGAGCCGGCGCCGAAGAGATCAGCTTAGGCGGCGGCCGACTTGCGGGAGCGGCGGGCAGCAGCCTCGCGGGCCTGGGCAGAAGCGGGCATCATGGCGACGGCAGCGTTTGCCTGGTTCGCGCGCAGATAACGCAGCTCGCGGCGGCTCAGCGGCTTCATCGTGTCACGGGAGTAGAACACCTGCTGGCTGCAGTCCATGCAGACCTTGTAGGTGTGGCCCTCGATGGTGAATGGCCGGGACAGATTGTTGTGGCGGCAAAAACCGAATGTAGCCTCAAAGACAGATTGTAAGAAATCCATAATCCAGCGCATTGTGAAGCTCCTCATGGTGGAGAGCGGCTCTGGTTGACCTGGGTCCATGTTCCGGGCCCTGTGTGCAATCGTGAGATGCTGGAAGCCTGAAACAGTCGCTTGTAATAGAGAAGATATTTCTCTTCCCTGGCCCTCGAATCCCGAACCAGACTCCCGAAGTTCTGCTGAGCTACGTTAGCAAGGACGGACGGGAAGGCGAAGAGGATTTGTCGAATTCTTGCCTTACGGGTGACACCAGTTGTCCCCCTTCTGGAATCGCGAAATGGTTACTAAAGCATGGTCGTGCCTGTTTTTGACGGACTTACCGTCGGAACGGTAGACGTCCTCCCGAAATGAACCTATGCCCCGGGGTCGTTTCGGGCCGCCGCACGCGGATCAGGAAGCGGTCACGGAGATCACGATTTTGCCGAAATGCGACGCATTTTCCATGGTGGTGAAGGCCTCGCGGGCCTCTCCGAAGGAAAAGACGCGATCGACGACCGGATGAAGCCCGGTCTGGGCGATGGCGCGGCTCATTTCCAGAAAATGCTGGCGGGAGCCAACGTAGATGCCACGTATTTGCAGCATTTTGTGAAGGATAGGCGTGATGGTGAGGCTCTGCTCGCGGCCGCTGAGCACGCCGATCTGGGCGATGACGCCGCCCGTTCTGGTCGCCGCCAGGGATTGTTGAAAAGTGCCGGCGCCGCCGACTTCGACGGTCAAATCCACACCCCGGCCGCCGGTCTGGCTGACTGCCCAGCGTGCCCATTCCGGGTCTTCCCGATAATTATGGCCGGCATCCAGGCCGAGCTTCGCCGCCCGGTTTAGCTTGCCGGCGCTGGATGAGGTGCCGATGACGCGCGCGCCCAGTCCTTTGGCAAACTGCAAGGCGAAGCAGGAGACGCCGCCGGTGCCCTGGATGAGGACGGTGTCGCCTGACTTGACCCGCCCCGCTGTGATGACGGCGTTCCATGCGGTGACGCCGGCACACGGCAGGGTCGCGGCCTCCTCGAAGCTGAGGTGATCGGGAATCTTGACCACGCCGTCCTCGTGGAGCAGGATCTGCTGGGCGAGCGTGCCGTCGATGTCGCCGCCGAGCGCGCCTTTGAATTTTTCGGCGGCGGGATCGCCGTCCAGCCAGTGCTGGAAAAAGATGCCGGCGACGCGATCGCCGACCGCGAATCGCGTTACTCCGGCGCCAATAGCAGCGATGATTCCGGCTCCGTCCGAACAGGGGATGCGGTGCGGCTGGAGCTTCGGATTGTAGGCGCCCTTGACCGTCAGGAGGTCGCGGTAGTTGAGCGAGACAGCGTGGACGGCGAGGACAACCTGACCGGGTCCGGGCTGGGGTGCGGGAACCTCGTCGAGCGAGAGCTTGTCGATGCCGAATGCGGGAATGCGCCAGGCCTTCATGGCTTTATTAGAGCAGGGACTGGTCGTCCGGGCGACTGCGCCTTTGGCGCGTGTTGTGGGGTTCGCTCCCTTTGGTCGCTCACGCCTGATCCACCGGCTGGCCGCCGGGGACTTCGGACTTGATCGAAAAAAGCATCAGGTAGAAGCCCGTTGAGACCTCTGCCAACACCATCGGCACGAAGCAGATGTACTGGAAGAACGCGGGCTGTTCCGGAAATATCAGATGGGCGAAGTAGAGGCTCGTCCAGATGGCCGAAGCACAGAGGCCCAGCGCTGCGAGAGCCCTGGGGATATATCTCGATTGGAAGAAGAGATAGAAAAACAGGAACGAACCTATGCCGAAACAGATGCCGCCGAGATTCTCAGTGGTATCGGCAATGCTGCGCATCAGGTCAGCCAAGGATTGCGCGGAGATTGGTTGAACTCCAGTGCTTTGAGCGGAGAGGTAAAGATGCACTCTCACAAAGGCGCACATCCGCACGACCAGGGCCAGAAATGAATCCTCCAAGGTGAAGATCATCGCGAGTTGAGCCAGCAGGCTGTTGACAGGCTTCAGCGTTGCGTACAGTGCGAAGGCAAGCAGGGCGCTGCCCAAAGACACAATCACCGCCGCAGGGAGCGCGGCTCGATACAAATGTTCCGAGGCTGCGACTCGCTTTGCGTTTTCTGCGAAAGTTCCACTCCCGGCGACACGCGAGAGTATGACACCGCTGCCGAGGGCAATGACAATGACGGCGAGCAGCAGAAAACCAGCAAGTCTGGCGTATGTGCGCTGCGCTTTTTCGCCTTCAGCGTATTCGATCGCTAAACGCATTCGATCCTCCGCCTAGTAGCAAACTGTACGCTCGGCACTGCAGCAGTTTGCATATCTTTTGGCAAACGATCCAGTCCTACCTAGGTGAGGACTAGCATGGAACTATGTCGAAGGGTTGGGAGTCGAAGTCAGTAGAAGAGCAGCAAGCGGAGCGAGCTGCGATGGTCGAGACCAAGGCCAAGGGCCGCATCGTCGATGGCTCGAAAGCGCGGGCGCGGCAGGCGCTGGAGCTGCAGCGTGAACAGATCCTGTCGGCGCGCACGGCGAATCCCCACCGGCGTGCGGCGCTTGAGGCGGCACTGGCACAAATAGAGGCTGAGCTTGCCGCGCTGGAGGCTCCTGCGTCGTAGCGCCGCGGAATGTGCAACCGCTACGGGTGCGTATCTGCGGCGGCGACTGCCTTCTGCGATCCCATGTACTCGTGGGCATGAGCGAGCTCGGACCCGTTCGCGTCGCTATTCTTCCATGCAGTTAGAAACTTCGCATACTCGTCGCGTGCGATTGCCGTGTTGCCGGCGGCTTCGCTGGACTGCGCCATGCCGTAGAGGCTAAAGCCGGAGTTCGGACGATCCTTCAGCGCCGCGGCATAGGCTGCATGGGCGCCAGCCGCGTCGCCGGCGCGGAGCAACACTGCGCCTTCGGTCTCGCCCACGGGGCGGACGTATCGTGGCGGCTCCGCATACCCGAGACCTTTCTCCTCATGCGCAGCCTGCTTGAAGAGCGCCTTGGCTTCGGGCAGACGCTTCTGTGCGACGAGGATGCTCGCACGCAGCTCGAGCGACATGACGGAGAGATTGCTGAGAAGCGGAGCGGGTTTCGCATCCGGCATGACGGTGGCCATGGCCGGGGCCGTGAGCGATGGTTTTTTGGGCGCGGGCTCATCGTGGACGCGCTGCGAAAGCCGCCAGAGTTCCGCGTCTAGGCGCTGCGAGGCGGCCTCGGCCGCGGCGGTGTTGTCCGTTTGAGCAGCCTCCATGCCCGCGGCGAATTCCTTGAGCTGTCCGGCGAGGAAGGTGAGGTTCCGCAGCGTCACATCCTCTTTGCCAGCGCCCGGCGCGTCCGGCTTGCTGTCCTTGAGCATGCGGAGCACAGCATTCCAGTCGCCGGTGCGCAACGCGACGGGAAGCTCGGGGTCGAGGCGCGTCATGCCATCGCGGGGTGACTGGGTATAGAGGGTTGGGCCGAACTCGCCGCGTGCGCCTGACAATTTTGCGGAGAGCGCCGCTGCCTGCTGCATCTTGCCTTCTTCCATCAGGTTCGCGATGGAGTACATCAGATTGTGAACGTAGTTCCAGTCGTTATCGACCCCGACGTGCTGCTCGCGCTGGTAGCGCTCTTCGACAGCGGTGGATGCGGCGAACCAGTGCTCGGCCTGGGCGTAATCGCCGGTCCGGAAGTAGATGTGGCCGGGCATGTGGACCATGTGTCCGGAGGCTGGAGCGAGGCTGGCGAGGAGCGCCGCGCTCTTTATGGCCTGCTCCGGATGCGGGCTGGCTTCGACGGCGTGAATCCAGTAGTGGTTCGCAGCGGAGTCATTGGGCGCAACTTTGAGCACCTGCTGGATCAGCGCAATGTCTTCCTTCTGCCCTTTCTTGGGCTCGCCGTTGTCGTCGTAGCCGTCGCGCAGTACGCCGGCGAGAAAGAGTTTGGCCTGCAGGTCGCCGGGAGAATCCTTCACCATCTGCCGCCAGATGGCGACCTCCTTTGCGTTGTCGGGATCGTCGCCGGGCTTGGCTGCCTTCGCAGCATCATCCGACGCAGAGGCCGCGTCGATATAAAGCCGTTCGTGCTTGCGGACATGCTGCTTCAGCCGAACGGCATTGGCGAGCGCCTGCTGGGTATAGGCATTGGGCTCGCCATTGCGGAACATCAATGCCTGATAGACGCCCCAATAGCACATGGCGCATTGCGGATCGACGCGAACGCCCTGCTCAAAGGCACGCGCGGATTCGTAATCCCAGAAGTCGTGCAGCAGGCTGAGACCCTGATCGAACCAGGCCTGCGCCTCGGGCGTTGCCGTGATGGTGAGATGGCTGTTGCCGATGCCGGTCATCTTGAGTGGGGCGGGCAACGACTCGGGTGCGGGAAGGGGCTTCATCTGCATTCCGCTGTGGCAGGCGTTGTTCTGCGCTGTAGCAAACATGGAGAATCCCATGCCTGCAGCGACGCAAAATGTAACCGTGTATGTTGCCAGACGGGACACGCGGCAGGCAGAGGACAAACGAAGCATGTTATTTCCTCCTGACGAACATTCGCGAGATCTGGTGGGAGAGGGACTCCGTCGGCGCCGCGCTGGGAGAAGAAGTTGCACGCAGTATACGTGCTTCAGCGCAACGCAACCAGAATGGACGCGAGGCTGACGCCGAGTACGACGATCCACGGCTGCACCTTGAACCGGATGAGCAGAACGAAAGCGGCCAGCGCGATGAGGAAGTCGGTTGTGGTGCGGATAGTGGTCGCCCAGAGCGGGCGGTAAAGCGCCGCGGCCAGGACGCCGACGACGCTGGCATTTACGCCGCGGAGCAGCGAGCCGATGAGGGGGCGGCGGCGCAATGCGCTCCAGAATGGAAGGACCGCAGCCATGACCAGCAGTCCGGGAAGGAAGAGTGCGACCAACGCGCACACACCGAGCAGCAGCGGGTGAGGGTTGGGATGCACCGCTGCGCCAATGTATGCGGCGATCGAGAATAAGGGCCCGGGAACGGCCTGCGCTGCTCCGTATCCGGCGAGGAAGGACGACTGCGCGAGCCAGCCGCGCTGGACGATGGCAGCATCGAGTAGCGGCAGGACTACGTGGCCACCGCCAAAGACCAGCGCGCCGGTGCGATAGAGGCCGGCGAGCACGGCGGCCGCGAGAGTGCGGGTGGCAGACAAGCGGAGCGCGGCAGCCAGCAGGATTACGAAGAGAATTGCGGCCACGGCGGCGCCAGGGCGGGAGATCGGAGGTGCAAACGACGGCCGGTCTCGCGCTGGCTCTTTCATGGGGCGCGTCAGGAGCAGACCGGCGAGTGCGCCCGCAGCGATAGCAAGCACGGTGGCATAGGCGGGTGACGCGAAGAGCGCAATCAGGGCGCCGAGCAGGGCGATCGAGAGGTGAAGGGCGTCCGGCGCGAGCGTGCGTTGCATGCGGATGACTGCCTGGGCCACGACCGCAACAGCGACCAACTGCAAACCATGCAGGGTCGCGGCGCCTGTTCTGCCCTGCGGGTGACCGTAGCCGAAGGCAAAGGTCAGCATGAGAGCCGCAGAGGGGAGCGTGAAACCGATCCACGCGGCAAGGCCGCCCAGCCAACCAGCACGCAGCAGTCCGATGGCAAAGCCGACCTGGCTGCTGGCCGGACCAGGCATGGACTGCGCGAGCGCAATAACTTCTGCGTAGGTGGACTCCGTAAGCCAGCGACGGCGCTCGACAAACTCCGCGCGAAAGTAGCCGAGGTGTGCGATCGGTCCGCCAAAGGAGGTGCAGCCGAGGCGCAGGAAAGCGAACAGCACCTGCGCTGGGCGAGGGAGCCTTCGTTGTTCGGTCACTCGCCGTCTGCTATTCGCCATCCATAAAGCGTTTCGCATCGCAGGAGATTCGGCCGGGGCCGATGCAAAGGATGGCGATGAGGCCGAGGAGCATCACGAAGTCGACGCGGCCTTCGTGCATGGCGGGCCAGAATCCCTGATGGAGCAGCATGGGCATTTTGGTGGTTGCGATGGCGACGGAGATGTCGATGAGCAGTGGGACGGCGGCAAAGCGCGTGACCAGACCGATCATGAGCAGCATGCCGCAGGCGATCTCCACGACACCCACGAAGGGCGCAGTGATGTGTGGGTAAGGGATGCCGATCTTGATGAAGCGGCCAACGCCGAGCGCCGCGGGAAAGAGAAACTTCTGGATGCCTTCGGTGAGGAAGACCCAGCCGACAAGGAGGCGCAGCAGCAGGGCTGCCCAAGCGTGGCTGGCAGGAATGTCATCGCGTAGAGTCATCATCATTTCGTGGCTTCACCTACACGTAGTCGAACAGGCTCATGAAACCGTAGTCCATATGCAGTTGCTGATGGCAATGGAAGAGGGTAGGCCCGGGGTTGCTGGCAACGAAGTCCACCTCCACCTCCTGGTAGCCGCCGACCATCACAACATCCTTCACGACGCCGGAGGTCGGTTGGCCGGCGATCCGCCTGAGCTCAAAGCTGTGGCGATGCAGATGAATGGGATGGATATCGTCGCTGGCGTTGCGCATACGCAGGCGGTAGCGACGACCCTGTTGCAGGTGGAAGGTCGCGGGCGCCATCATCTCATTCGCAGGATAGGCGACGCCATTGATCGTCCATAGATTGAAGCCGTCTATCGCGGCATTCTGCTTTTCGAAGAGCATCGCAAAGGTCTCATCCGGGGCTGTGTCCGCTGCGCTCGCATGACCGAAGTGAGTGTAGTTCCACTTGAACGGCTTCGGTGCGATCCACTGTGGCTTGCCCTTCGCCCCTGCGTACTCAATGACGATGCCCATGCCATGGCGGCGGTCGTCATCCGCAAGGTCGCCCATCACCCAGACGCCGGGGTGCCGCATCTCGACGATGGCGGAGATGCGCTCGGCCGTACCCAGCCACAAGACCGGCACGCGCACCGGTGCAGGAAGGAGATTGCCGTCCATGGCGATGACGGTGAAAGAGTGACCGGGCAGTGCGAGGCTGCGAGTTTCGCCGGCGCTGCCGTTGAGCACATGGAAGAGCACACGCTCCCCCTCTTTTACGCGGATAGGTTCGCCGTGGCCGAGCATCCTGCCGTTGATGGTAAAGGCATCGTACCCGATTTCGTAACCGTGCTGGTTGCCTTTGGCGAGCGAGGAGCGCATGGCGCCCTCACCCTGATCTTTAAGCGCCGTGACGGTGGCGGCGGGGGATAGGAAATCCATCGCCATATCGCCGCCACGGCTGAGTGTGGGCTGAAACTCCTTGAGCGTGAGAAAGAGTTCGCGGTCGTACGCGCCAGAGTCGTGTTTCGGTTCGATGTACACGGGGCCGACGAGTCCGCTGTACTGGCCAGCGCTGAGGTCTGCGCCGGCGCGGACGTGCGTGTGATAGAAGCGCAGGCCAGAGGGCCCGGGCACAAACGGGATGCGACGACTGCCGTGCGGCGGCACGAAGGGCGTCCCCTCCTCCGCGGCGCCATCTATATCTGCGGGGACGAATTGGCCGTGCCAATGGACCTGCTCCGGCCTGTCGGTTTGATTGTGGATGTCGATGGTGACGCGTTGCCCTTCCCTGAAACGCAGGAGCGGCCCCGGGAACTGCCCGTTGTAGTTGGTCGTGGAGATGATGCGGTTGGGCGCGAGCTCGATCGGGGTCGTGGCAATGGTAAGGGTATAGTCGGCGGGAGTGTCGCTCATCGCGGAGGTAGTCTGCGCCGGAGAGGAGAAGGCGGCCCCGAGAAGCGAAGACGGCTCAAGGAGCGCCGCGCCGGCGAGCGCACAAGAAGCGCCAAGGAAGACCCTCCGCGATGTATGGCCTTCTCTCATGCCGGGCTCTCCCGCGACCATGGTATGCCAACAGCGGGGACTCGTCGGTGGCGCCGCGCCGGCATTGAGGCGAGGTGGAAGACCGATGCGGAGGGTCGATTATTCGGCCCGAAGCGCTTCTGTGGGTTCGATGGAGGCAGCCCGTCGTGCAGGGATGACTGCCGCCAGCGCGGCGATCAGCACCAGCATCCCGATGCTGATACCTACGGAGGCGGGATCTGCGGAGCTGGTCTTGAACAACAGTCCGTTGATGAGCTGCGCTGCGGCGAGCGAAAGAGCGATTCCTGCAGCGATTCCCGCGAGCGCATATCGTGCGGTCTGGAGCAGCACCATCCGCGCGATGTCTTCACGCTTCGCGCCCACGGCCATGCGCACGCCGATCTCGCGGGTGCGCTGTGCGACGGAGTAGGCGAGCACGCCGTAGATTCCAATTGCCGCCAGCGCCAGTGCCACCAGGGTGAATATGCCGAGGAGGCTGGCGGTCATCTTGCGCAGCGCGAGCGAGTCGGAGAGCACGGTTTCGATGGTCTGCACGTGATAGATGGGCTGGCTGGGGTCCAATGTGTGCACGGCCTGCTGGACGACGGGCAGGACGCTTGCTGGAGCTGCAGCAGTCCGTACCAGCAACACGGAATGCACGCCGAAGCCCGGCAGATAGATCTCCGGCTGGGCCTCCGTATCGACGCCCAGGTCGTGCGCATTGGCGACCACACCGATGACCGGTATCTTTTGCGGCTGCGGGCTGAGCACTCCGATGAGAATGTTCGCGCCGACGGCATTCCTGCCTGCCAGATAGCGGTGGGCGAAGGCCTGGTTCACGACGAAGAAGCCGGTTGGATCGTCGATGTCTTTCCGCGCAAAGACTCTGCCTTGCTGAAGGCCGATTCCCATGGTGCGGAAGAAATCCGGGCTGACGTAGCGGATTTGCGCCAGGGGATATGCGCCGGCAGCCAGCGGAGGCGCGCCTTCGACGAGGAAGCGGGTCATGACCTGCGAGGGCTGAAGCGGAATCTGGGTGGTGGTAGCGACGGAAAGAACGCCGGGAGACTGCGCGAGCTTGTCGAGCAACTGATCATAGAAGCGATTGGTGACGGGGCTGGTGTCCGCGTATCGCGGCTCCGGCAGCGTGATTTCGGCGCTGAGCAGATGATCTGTACGCAAGCCGGGATCGACCGCGAGCAGCTTCTGGAAGCTGCGAATCACCAGCGTGCTGAGAAACAAGACCACGACGGCGACGGCAATTTCACCGGCGATCAGGAGACCTCGGCCATGACGCGGCGCGCCGGTGCTGCCGCGGTCTCCGGGGCGAAGTGCTGCTGTCAGATTCGGCGTGGATTTCATCACCGGAAGCAGTCCAAACAGCGTGGCGGTCAGGGTGCAGGTGCAGAAGGTGAAGAGCAGCACCGGAACGCTGAGCTGGATGGACGGGATCATGGATACATCGAGATCGGCGGTATGGGAGAGTGCGAGGCGCAGCAGAGGCAGCGCGAGGCCAGCCAGCGCGATGCCGAGTGCGCCGCCCAGCAAGCACAGGATGGATGTCTGGGCGAAGAACTGTGAGTACAGCCGCCTGCGGTCTGCGCCGAGGGCCTGGCGGATGGCGACCTCGCGCCGGTTGGCCGCGGCGCGCACCAGCATCAGGCTGGCGACGTTGGCGCAGGCGATCAGCAGCACCAGCGCCACTGCTCCCATGAGACTGAGGATGATGGGCCGCAGCGACCCAAGCATCTGGTTGCGCAGCGGAGTCAGTTGGACGCTCTGGCTGCGGTTCGTCGCCGGATAAGCTGCGGCAAGACGCGCGGCGATGGTCTGCATGTCCGCCTGCGCCTGCGTGAGTGTGACGTCGGGACGCAGGCGTCCCAGGACGTTGACGGAGTGCCATACGCGCGAAGATTGCGTCGCGCTGTCCAGCAGGGAGAGCGGAAGCCAGACATCGCCGTCGGCGGGATAGGCTGCGCCCGGCGGCAACACTCCTGCGATGGTGTAGCTGGCGCCGTTGAGCTCTACGGAGCGTCCCACCACGCTGGGGTCGCGGCCGAAATAGCGGTTCCATGCGGCCGCGCTCAATACGGCAACGTGATCGCTGCCCGGCGTTTCGTCGCGTTCGCTCAGGGTTCGGCCGATGAGAGGAGAGACGCCCAGCAGCGAGAACAGATTGCCTGACGCGAGCACGCGATGGACCTGCTCGGCGTGGCCATTGGTCGCAAGTGAGACCGTCGCGGGATTCAGCGTGGAGTAGGCTGCGATCTCCGTGAAGCTCTTCTGCTGAGTCTTCCAATCCTGATAGTCGGGATAGGTGGCTACGATGCTGCCCGGCACCTGCGAGTGGGTTTCGCCGATGCTGACGATGCGATCCGCATCATGAAATGGAAGCGATGCGAGCAGAAGCCCGTAGACCACGCTGAATATGGCCGTCGTGGCTCCCACGCCGAGCGCGAGCGTCAGCACGGCTGCCACAGTGAATCCGGGAGACTTGCGCAACTGACGGACTGCGTAGCGAAGATCGCGCGGCAAAGTGAACATCGGTTTCGGCCTCGTAGAGGGAAGACGATCGAGTTTAGAGATCGTCATCCCGCTTGACGAGCCAAATCTTCTGCAATGCGCGTTCCACAACTTGTCCCGCTATTTTGTTGTGCGGTGCCCTATTCCTTCGTCCGGTGAAAGAGCAGCGAGTTTGCCTGGGCCACCGGGGTGAGCAGGACTTCGGAGATGTTGACGTGTGCGGGTCGCGTGACGGCATAGAGGATGGCGTCGGCGACATCGTCGGGGGTGAGGGGCGTGATGTTCTCGTAGACCTTGGCGGCGCGCTGCGTGTCGCCGCGGAAGCGGACCTGACTAAATTCTGTTTCGACCATGCCGGGGTCGATGGTGGTGACGCGCAGCGGCGTGCCCAGCAGGTCTTCGCGCAGGCCTTCGGTGATAGAGCGCTCCGCGGCCTTGGTGGCGCAGTAGACCGCGCCGTTGGGGTAGGTCATGCGGCCGGCCGTGGAGCCGAGGTTGACGATGTGGCCGCGGCCGCGCGTCACCATGCCGGGCACGACGGCGCGAGTGACGTAGAGCAGACCTTTCACGTTGGTGTCGATCATCTCTTCCCAATCCTGGCGTTTGCCTTCGTAGAGCTTGTCCAGACCGCGGCTCAGGCCCGCGTTGTTGATGAGGATGTCGATGGCCTGCCACTCCTGCGGCAATGCGGCGACTACGCGTTCGACGGCAGCGTGGTCGGTCACGTCGAGTGCGAGGGTGTGGACTGCCGCTGCGCCGGTGAGCGTGGAGCGCTCGGCATCGAGGCGATCCTGGCGGCGAGCGCCAAGAATCAGGCGGGCGCCCTGCGCGGCGAAGGCGCGTGCGGTGGCGAGGCCGATGCCGGAGCTGGCGCCGGTGATGAAGGCGGTCTTCTGTGCGAGCGTGTGGTTTGCAGTTTCTGGTGGCATGTGAGGCTTCAATCCTTTTTTGCGTGCAATGGGGCATCCGACTGAGCGATGCGGTATTGTCCTACGGCCCAGTCCTGATCGGCGAATCCGGCTTCTTTGGCGCGGTTGAGCACATCGGCGAAGTAGTCGGCGAGGCGCATACGAACGCCGGCCTCGGCAGCGGCTTCGCGTGCGAGGCGCGTGTCCTTGATACCGAGCGAGACAGTGGCGCCGGGACGCTGGGGCGGGTTGAGGATGGTCCTGGCGTAGTTCTCGTAAAGCTGCGACTGGAAGAGCGCGCTGTTGACGGCTTGATGGAAGAGGGCTGGAGGGATGCCCTGCGATTCGGCGTAGACGAAAGCCTCGGAAAGCGTCTGGTTCATGGAGGTGATCATGAGATTGCCGCCGAGCTTGAGCGCGTGCGCCTGCCACGGCTCGGGGGAGACAACAGTGAGGCCGCGGCTGACGGATTCGAGCAGTGGCCGCACCTGTGCGAGCGGCTCGTCTGCGCCTGAGGTCACGATCCAGAGCTTGCCGGCTTCGGCAATGGCGGGGCGGCCGAAGACGGGTGCGCCGACATGATGCTGGCCGCGTTCCTGGTGTGCAGCGGTGATGCGGCGCGCGAGGGCGACGCTGATGGTGGAGAGTGTGACGTGGATGGAGCCGGGCGGCAGGTCATCGAGAAAACCCTGGTGATTCGCATCGCCGAAAAGAACGGCTTCGGTCGCGGCATCGTCGGCGAGCATGGTGAAGACGACGGAAGCAGTCGCAACCGCGTCCTGCGGTGAGGTGGCGATGCGGGCGCTGCCGCTCTTGACCGCTTCCGCCTTGCTGCGATCCCGGTTCCAGAGCGTGGCAGTGTGGCCATGTTGAAGCAGCAGACGGGCGATAGGCGCACCCATCTGGCCGAGGCCGAGGAAGGCGATGTTCTGTTGAGCGGTCACGCAAACTCCTGGGGTGGTGCGTTCTTTCTCTTTCGATGAGCGCCGCCGCAAAAAGGAACAGGCTGCCGGGGTGAGGGCAGCCTGTTTGTCCTCCGCTTCCGTCAGCCCTGCGGGCCGGGCGGGTTGCTGACGCCGCTGGGGTTCGCGGGTGCCGGCGGGGGCGCCGGCTGCGGGGCTTGGTACGGCGCCGGCGTCCCGTAGGGTGCGGGTGCGGGTGTCTGTCCGGGAGCAACCTGGTTGGGGATGCCGATGGACGGTCCGGAGACGACCATTTCAACGCGGCGATTCTGCTTGCGGCCCGCGGCGGTGCTGTTGTCGGCCACCGGATTGGCCATGCCGTAGCCGATGGCGCTCACGTTCTGTGGGGATAGGCCCTGCGCGATGAGGAAGCTCTGCACGGTGTCGGCGCGCTGCTCGGAGAGCTTCTGGTTGTACTGCTCGCCACCCACATTATCCGTGTAGCCCTCAACCTGAACCCTGAGATCGGGATGCGCGAGGAAGATGCCGGCAATGCGCGCTAGCTTGAGCTGGGTGTCCTGCTTCAGATCGTAGCGGCCGGTCGCGAAGAGCACGTCAGAGAGATTGACGACCAGGCCGCGCGGCGTCTCCTGAGTTTGCAGGATGGAGTTGAGTTGCTGGCGAAGCTGCTCGCGCAACTGCGCCTCGCGGGCGCGTGCTGCTGCTGCCTGTTGCTCGGCGGACTGCTGCGCCGCCTGAGCGCGCTGGGCTGCGGCCTCGGCTTCCGCGCGCTGCTGTGCCTCCCGCTGTGCCTGAAGTTGGGCCTGCTGCTCGGCCAGTTGCGACTGCTGTGCCTGCATCCTGGACTGTTCGGCTGCCTGGTTCGCAGCATCCTGTTTCGCCTTCTGCTCGGCGGCCAGTGCAGCGCGCTCTTCGTTCTGAATCTTGCGCAGGGTCACGAGGCGCGCATCTTCGGCAGTCTGCACGGCGGCGCGGGCGAAGGTGATCTCCTGTTTGCGGTCGTGCTTGCGCTGGTCCATGTCCTGCGCGTTGGAGAGCTGCTCCTTCGCGCGCGCGAGGATGTCGGGCGCGTACTGGTCCGCGCCTGCGGCTTCCGCGATCTGCACCGCGTTGATGGCCTCGTAGAGTTCAAGCGGTGACTTGTTGTTGCGGGTAATGGGATTGAGCACTTTGCCGCCGGTGGTCTTGGTATAAATGCCGCGCGGCAGGAGGCTGGTATGCGCGTCGATGGGTGTGACGACGCCGGCGGTTTTATCGTGCAGCACAACGTTCTGCATCACGACGACATCGGAGGGCATGGTGACTGCAAAGTAGGGCTCGGCCGTAATGATGAGGCCGAAGGATTGCAGGGAGGTGGTGAGCCGCACGGAGGCCTTTGTGCCATCGGGAAGAACCTCGCCGAGGCTGCTGGGGCGGCCATCGGGAGTGATGGCCCAGAGGACGTATGTAAGGTACTCCGGTCCAAATGTATTGGCGGGCGGTAGCCCCTCAAATCGCGCATCGATGGTGGCGTTGCCCTTGCCGTTGTCGACAGTGGCGCGGCCCTTCGCGCGGGGAAGAAGGCTGGTGCCTTCGAAGCCGATGCGCGTGCTGCCGGTGCGATTGAAGTAGTTGATGGCGGGGATGTCGCGGCCGATGACCTCCACGCGATAGAGCGGCTCGCCGTTGCGCATCTCCTGCGTGGGCTGAGGCGTTTGCTGCATCACCGGGCTGACGTCCTGCGCCAGTGACGGAAGCGCGAAAGCACACGAGAAGGCTACGGCAGCGAGGACTGTCTTCATCATTGAGACTCCTTCAAAAATTCGCACGTGGAGAATGCCCTCCATATTGCTGCAGCATGGCCGCCGAGGGGCACGGCTGAAAGCAGGGCACCGGTATGTGCGGCGCCGCCGCCAGAGCAAGGTTGCATGTAAAGTGGATGCCGGTGCGGCAAAAATGGCTGTGGCGGCCGGAGGGGCCGCCACAGAAACATGGACTGTTGCATGAACGCTCAAGCCTGCGGCATCACGAGCTGATGGGCAATGGCGAACAGCGCCAGCTCGAGGCGAGTGGAGACGCCGGTCTTGTCGAAGATGTTCGACAGGTGCCGCTTCACGGTCTCCTCGCTGATGGCGAACTGCTTGGCAATGTCGCGGTTGGAGCAGCCTTCCACGATGCAGCCCACGACTTCGAGCTCGCGCGGGGTCAGGCCATAGGTCTTGCGCTCGGGCACCGCGGCCTTCTGCATGAGCTCGTGCAGTGCGCCGACCAGATTGACGACGCGCTGGCCATTGATCCAGTAGTCGCCCTGCATGACGGCGTCGATGGCGTTGGTGAGCTGATCGATGAGGGCGTCCTTGGTGACGATGCCGCGCGCGCCGATCTGCAGCGCTTCGATGATCTGCTGGGTGGAAATCGTCGCCGTCAGCAGCAGGATCTTGACGCGTGGCGAGCCGCTCATGATGGCGCGCATCGCTTCCAGGCCGGGCATGCGCGGCATGGAGAGATCGAGCAGCAGGATGTCGGGCAGCAACTCGAGCGTCTGGGTAATGGCCTCATCGCCGTCGGAGGCTTCGCCTACGACATCGAAATGTCCTTCGGCGCGCAGCATGTTGCGGACGCCGATACGGACGACCGGATGGTCGTCCGCGAGCAGGATGCGGATGCTGCTGTTGCGATGCTCGACTGCGGCGGGTGCATTTGGGCTCATCGGGCCTCCCCAGAAGCTGCGCTATGCGTTACTGCGCTCTTGATCATACTTTGCTCCACATCATCGCAGGCGCTGCGTAATTGGTGAAATAGCCTTCCGTGATCCTGGCGGGGAAGGCGTCCCGCCTCCAGTCCGGCGGCGATGGAGGCGACACCGGGGACGCCGGCCATGGCGGCGGCGCCCTTCAAAGCATGGGCGCAGCGGCGAAGCGACTCTTCGTCCCCGGATGCGGAGTAACCCTCCAGTTCGCTGATGCGCTGACGGGTGTCGGCAACATAGACGGTATAGAGCTCGCGGATGGCGCTCGGCGGCATGATGGCCTGCAGCTTGCGTATGGTGGAGGAATCGAGCGAGGGCGGCAGTTTGGCGGCGGCCATCGCAGATGGCGGGGCGGAACGGCCGCCGACGGCAGCCCGCAGCAGGTCACGATCGACCGGCTTGGCGAGGTAGTCGTCGAAGATTGCCAGCTCGTCTTGGGGCAGAGGCGACGCGCTCATCGCGATGACGCGGGGACGCGGCTCGGGCATCGACTTCACATAGCGGGCGACATCCGTGCCGCTGACTCCGGGCATCTGATGGTCCACCAGGACGATGTCTGGCGAGGGTGACAGGGACTTCAGCGCATCGAGCGCCGCTTGGCCACCGTGCGCGCGCAGCACCTCGGTGCCCTTGGCGGCCAGCAGCAGCGTCACCAGCTCCAGCACGATGCTGTCGTCATCGATGAGCAGGACGCGCAGCGCCGGCGACTCGGTATGTGTCTGCATGGTCAGTGTTAATCGGCCTGAGTAATTCGGAGCTGATGGAGCCGGCCAGGGGTCCGTGTCCACAACGGCATAGTACGCGAAGGTGGTTGCAGTTGCATCTATTGTTGGGCAACCGTACCGGACAAGGAACCACCTGCTCTCCTGATTGTTCCACATCGGCTCGCATGAGGCGAGGCCGTGAGTCTTTCCGAGCGCGGCTCCCGTTCCATATAGGCAAATGGGGCTGGCTGGGATGGCTATTCCGTTTGTTCGACTTGCGGGGGTTGCGTAGAGTGAGAGCGACATGAGCGAAGGCCCAGGGAAGTCACCGGCGGAGGAGCGCGCCTTGCGCCTGGAGGCGCAATTGTCCGCGGTCACGGCGCGCGTCTTCCAGTTGGAGCGGGAGGTAGCCGCGCTGCGCGGCGTGTCCCCGCCGGTGATGTCGGCGCAGCCGGCAACGGGAGTCGCGACGCCAGCCAGATCGCCGTCGGAATGGACAGCGATGCCGCCCGGCTCGGTGGGTCTTGATGTCCCTGCAACGGCGGAGCCGAAGGCAGCCCCGCAGGCTGCATCGGCTGCTTTTGAGACCGCGGCCGTGGCATCCGAAAACGGGGCGCCGGCCAGAGTGCGCGAGCAGCGCTCGCTCGAGAGCCGGGTGGGCTCACAGTGGTTCAACCGGATCGGCATTGTTGCCATGCTCATCGGCGTGGCCTGGTTTCTGAAGTTCGCCTTCGACAACCACTGGGTCGGTCCCGCGGGCCGAATATTGATTGGGCTGTTGAGCGGGGCAGCGCTGATCGCGTGGTCGGAGCGCTTTCGCAGTAAGGACTACTCGGCCTTCTCCTATTCGCTGAAGGCGGTGGGCAGCGGCGTCTTATATCTGTCATTGTGGGCGGCCTATTCGCTCTATCACCTGATCCCGCCGGGCGTCGCCTTTGCCGGGATGGTGCTGGTGACCGCGTTCAATGCCTTCATCGCGTGGCGGCAGAGCGCGGAGCTGCTGGCGGTGTACGCGATCGTCGGCGCATTTTCGACGCCGCTGCTGCTCTCCACCGGCCGCAACGAGGAGGTCTTCCTCTTCAGTTATCTGCTGATGATGAATGCCGCCACCATGGCGCTGCTGGTGCTGAAGGGCTGGAACCGCCTGCTGGTGCTCTCGTTCATCGGCACGGTTGCGTTCTACTGGGGCTGGTACTGGCAGTTCTACACGCCTGCCGCATTCGTCACAACGACAGTTTTCCTTTCGCTGTTTGTGCTGCTGTTCGCCGCGGCGACCATTCTGGCGCGGCAGAGGCGGGCGCATCCGGAGCAGGATGATGCGGCGCGCGTGCTGGTGAGTCTGGCCAATGCGGCCTTCGGCTTTCTGGGCTTCTACGCCATGCTGTCGCAGAGCGGGAGTGGACGGAATACCGCGCTGGCGTGGTGCTCGGTGGGCTTCGGCGCGTTCTACCTTGCCGTGCGCAAATGGATGGAGCGCACGCCCATTGCGGGATCGCGGCTGGCGTCGCTTTCTGATATACAGCTTTCGATTGCGATCGTCTTTCTCACATTGGCCGTGCCGCTGGCGGTCCACGGACATTGGGTGACGGTGGGCTGGATGGCCGAAGGCGCGGTGCTGGTGTGGGTGGCGACGCGGCTGCGCACCCGGCTGATGCAGGCGCTTGCCGGGGGCGCGCTGTCGCTGGGCCTCATCTCGCTCGCGATGGACGCCACGATCGGGCAGACGCGCGTGTTGTGGAACACGCGGCTGCTCAGCTTTGCGGTTTCGATCGCCGCGATGTTCATAGCGACCGCTCTGGCGAGAGGCGAGGCCAAGCGTGAGGGAACGGCAACGTCCGCGGGTGGGTGGGAGCTGCTCGCGGAGACCGCCGCGGTGATCGCGCGTGCTCTGGTGATCATCGCGGTGTTGCTGGAGATCCATACTTACTGGTGGTCGGGTCCGGGGCCGGCTGCGGGCATGGCGGATCTGCGTTCGCCCGGTTCGCTGCTGGGTAGCGCCATTTGGCTGATGGCGGCGAGCGGGGCCATCGTGTGGGAGGCGGCACGTCGCAGATCAGATGTTGCACCGAATACGATTCAACAGACCGCAGCGCAGGTAGAGGCCATTTGCTGGTTTGCGGCGGGATTGGTCGTGCTCTTCATCGGGATGTTTTATCCGCAGCAGCAGGTCATCTGGAATTTGCGCTTCGCCGCGTTTGCCGTGGCCGTTGCTTCGATCGTGTGGGCCGGGCGCCAGGTGCGTGGCCGGGCTCCTATCGGCGGGTCGCAGCTCTATATCGGCGCAAGCGTGGTGGCGACTGTGCTGACTTTGACCGCGATATGTTTTGAGATCGCGACGTTCTGGTCAACGCGCGCGCTGCTGGCTGCACCCGGCTCCATGCTGTACGGCTCGCAACTGGCTGGGCGACAGATGGCGGAACGCTTCAGCTACTCGGCGTGGTTTCTGATCGCCGGAACGGCGTTGCTGGCTGTGGGCTTCCGGCGCCAGTCCGCGCTGCTGCGCTGGCAGGGACTTGTGCTGCTGGCGGTTACGATCTTCAAAGTATTTCTGCTGGATACCAGCACGCTGAGCCAGGGCTACCGAATCGTCAGCTTTCTTGCGCTGGGCGCGCTGCTGCTGGGGGTGAGCTTCGCCTATCAGCGCGACTGGCTGCACCTGCGAGCTGTTGAGAAATGAAGTGATCGCTCGCTGGGGCCTGAAGCGGTGCTCGCGCGTTGGTCTGGCCGCCCGGCTCGCGGCGGTCACACCGGCCTTCCATTACGAGCGGCCGGTGAGCTGGCGCCGGCTCCGGCGGCCGGAGACCTGCGTCGTACTGCCGCCGGACGTTCTGCTCAAGGCAGCGCCGCAGCTCCAGGACCTGCGGGTGATGGCCAGCGCTCCCGCCCCCTCCTCAAGGCAACTGATGATCCGACGATTCGCGAGATCGCCTACCAGGTGCGTACCTCGAGCGATGTTGCAGAGGACGTGGGGCGGCCGGAGCAGATCCTGAACCTGGGGCAGCGGAATGGCGCTATCAGCTTTGATGTGGAGATGACCGAGCCGCAGTATGACCGCGTGCTGCTGAAGATGGCGCGGTCGCATTTTTCCGTGCTGGTCCACGTCTCCGGTATCGATCATCCAGGCGAAGCGGGAGTGGCCTTTCCGGAGATTGCTTATAGCTCCGATACTCCGGAGGACGAGCCACAGATGAAGCGGATCATGTTGCCGGAGAGCAACTTTCGCTACCTGCATTTCGAGATACAGACGCTCGCGCTGGAGCCGGTGACGCCGCAGGACATCGCCGGTGTGGATGTGCTGACCGAGAGCACTGCGCCGCCGCGGTATATGCGGGTCGCGCTGGCGAAGGCGCCCGAGCAGAAGCCGCATGTGACGGTCTACGAATTTGCCGTGCCGGCGAACGCGCCCGTCGAGCGGCTGAGCTTTGCGAGCGACGATCCGAATGCGGTGTTTTCGCGTATCGCCGATCTGGAGCGATGGAAAGCGGAAGCTGCCCCAGACGGCGCGCGGCCGGAGCCGCCGGTGCAGAGTGAAGGGGTTTCCCTCGCCCATGCGCCTCCCGCCAAGGACGAAGCAGCGCCCGGCAATAGCACGATCAACGTTGCTCTGGGTGCGGCGCCCTATGCGTCCACGGTCCGGCTGACGATCCAGAACGGCGATGACGCGCCGCTTGCGCTGCACGGCGTCGCACTTGAGATGCGGGAGCGGCAAATCTGCTTTTTGCGCAAGACGAACACGTCATACACCCTGCGCTATGGCGATGCTGCGCTCGGTGCGCCGCGGTACGATCTGTCGCCGATCGAGGCGGCTGCGGCGAATGCGTCTGTCAGCACGCTTGGTGCGGAGCGGGCGCTTGCGCCGGAAGCTCCCGGTGTGCGGCCATTCACCGAGCGGCACCCGGTGCTGCTCTGGGTGGCGCTGATTCTCGTGGTGGGCACGCTGGGTGTGGTGGCGCTGCGGAGCAGGCGGCGAGGACCTGCTGACACTGCTCACCCAGCAACAACACTGACCTATCCCTGATCCTAACCCCTACTTACCGCGTGGACGATTCGATTTCGGTGATCCAGTCTGGACTCTTCAGGATCTCGCGGGGTTTCGAGCCATCCGCGGGACCGACCAGCCCGTCGCGCTCCATCATGTCGATCAGGTGCGCGGCGCGGCCGTAGCCGACGCGCAGCCGCCGCTGAATGAGTGACGTCGAAGCCTTGCCGAACTCGAAGACCAGTCGGACCGCATCGTTGAACAACGGATCGTCGTCGTCTTCCTCGCCATCCTCGCTGTTCAGTTCGCGGCCTTTTTCGTCCCGCGGCGATTCGAGGAAGGCTTCGACGTATTCTGCCCCGCCCTGCGCCTTCCAGAAATCGACGACGGCGGAGATCTCTGTTTCCGTGACAAACGGCGCGTGCACACGCTGCAGGCGCGAGGTGCCGGGCGGCAGGAAGAGCATGTCGCCGCGGCCCAGCAGGGCTTCGGCTCCGTTGTTGTCGAGGATGGTGCGCGAGTCGACCTTGGTGGCGAGGCGGAAGGAGATGCGCGTGGGCACATTGGCCTTGATGAGGCCAGTGATGACGTCGACCGATGGCCGCTGCGTCGCCAGCACCAGGTGAATGCCGACGGCGCGTGCCATCTGCGCGAGGCGCGTGATTGCCTCCTCGACGTTGGCCCGGTCGAGCATCATCAAATCGGCGAGCTCGTCGATGATGATCAGGATGTAGGGCAGCGGCGTCTGTTCCTCCGCATCCTCGAACATGCTGGGTGTGCCGGAATCGAAGAGCTTGTTGTACTGATCGATATTGCGCACGGAGCGCGAGGCCAGCAGCTTGAGGCGCCGCTCCATCTCACGCACCGCGTTGCGCAACGCGTTTGCGGCGAGCTTGGGCTCCGTAATGATGGGCGTGAAGAGGTGCGGGATGCCCTCGTACATGCCCAGCTCGACGCGCTTCGGGTCGACCAGGATCATTCGTACCTGTTCCGGCGTCGTTTTGAACAGTATCGACATAATCATGGCGTTGATGGCTACCGACTTACCGCTGCCTGTGGAGCCGGCGATGAGCACGTGGGGCATGGTGGCCAGGTCGGCGACCACGATGCGGCCGTTGATGTCCTTGCCCATGGCGAGCGGCAGCTTGAACTTGGTCTGCGCGAAGGTGGCGTCTTCGACCACATCGCGCAGCCAGATGGTCTCGCGGGTGGAGTTGGGTACCTGGATCCCGACCGTGCTTTTGCCGGCCATGCGCTCGATGAGGATGCTCTCCGCGGCCATCGCGAGGCAGAGGTCGTCCGCCAGGCCGGTGACGCGCGAGTATTTCACGCCCGCCTCGGGGCGGAACTCGAAGGTGGTGACGACCGGGCCGGGATTGATCTGTGTGACCTGGCCGGTCACGTCGAACTCGGCGCACTTCTCGACCAGCACCTTCGCCTCTTCGCGAAGTTCGTCCTCGCGGATGATCTGCTGATCGTCAGAGCGATGCAGCAAAGTGCTGGGCGGCAGGCGATAGCCGGAGACAGCACGCGGCGTGAGCGTGACCGGGTGGGCATCGGCATCGGCACGCTCCCGAATGGAGATGCTGCCGGCATCGTCCTCTTCGTCCACGTCCTCAGCCACGGGTTCTTCCCTGCGAAGACGCTCAATGGCTGTCGCACGTGCGGGCGGCGCTACGGGTGGAGGATCGGGTACGGTGGCGCGGGGAATCTGCGTCCACAAGGAGGGTGGGGGCTCCGGCTCCTCGAGGTATGCGGCATCTTCCGGCGAGGCGGCTGCTGCGGTTTCGGCAAAAGCCGAACGGCGCGCGGCGGGCGCTTCGTCCTCTTCCTGGCGCTCTGGACGATGCAGCACGCGGCTCAGCCAACTGGCGCGCGGTGCGGGCGGTGCAGCATCGCGGCGATCTGCTCGTGCCTGGTTGCGCGCAGCAAAGGTCTTCTGCTGAGAACGGATGATCCGGTCGGCGGCGCGGGCTGCACGCTTCTTCGCGCGGCGCAGCTTCCAGTTCTGCCAGCGGTCGCGCCATGCGTAGATGAAGGCGAAGCGCACCGCGAGCCATTGGCGCAGGTTGCCGAAGGAGAATGCGGTGGAGAGCAGGACGGCGATAAGCAGCAGCGTTGCGACCAGCACGCAGGTGCCGGGATAGTTGAGTACGGCGGTCATGCCGTCGACCAGCAGACGGCCGAGCACGCCCTCTACGGGGATGGCGCCGAGCCACTGCATATGGCCGGGCAGCAGACCGAAGACCGCGGGCGTGATGAACAGGAAGAGTGCGAAGCCGACGATCTTCGATCGGGGCGCGCCGATGACACGAGAGCGAATCCAGCTAATCCCGAGGAAGCCCAGCATCAACGGCAGGCAGAAGGCGGCGAAGCCCTCGAACTGGAAGAGCAGATCGCTGAGCGTGGCGCCGAGGATGCCCGCCCAGTTGTGCGCGACGGTGCTGCCCACGGTGTTGAACGAGGGATCGGCTGGGCCGGTAGGAGACCAGCGAGAGGAGCAGGAGGCCGGCGGTGGCGATGAGCGAGACGCCGACCAGCTCATTGAGCCTGCGATTGCCGGTGGGCGTCAGCGCGATCTTGAGTGGCTTCATAGCAATCTGAAGGGGACGCGAAACAGCGACCGCCCATTGTGCCAATGAGCCGGGAGCCGACACGCCAGAGCAGCTCTTATTGTCGCAAAGCGCGCGGGGAGGATGGAGGCAAAGCAGGTGTGGGAATCGAGCTCGCCACGGTGCTGGCCGGGACTGGCCGTCCGGGCAACTGCGCCTGCGGCGGTGCTGGCCGCACGGGCGACTGCGCTTCCAGCGCGTCTAGCGGGGTTCGCTTCCTCTGGTCGCTCACGTTTGGCCGGGTGGCTAACATCGGCAGACCCCGGCAGACCCCAGGTTCTTCGCTGCGCTCAGAATGACGTAGCTCAGAATGGCACTTGGACGAGCGTGCTCAGATGCAGATCGAGCTCCCAAGTCTGGGCGACCAGGTCCTTGCCGAAGCTGTGGTGGGGCTCTTCGTGGACCAGCTGGAAGCCGGCGTGCTGGTAGATGCGGTGGGCTGCGATGAGAATGCTCTGCGTCCAGAGGGTGATCTTGCGATAGCCGGCCTCGCGGGCGAAGCGAACGCACTCCGCCACCAGCGCGTGGCCCAGGCCCATGCCGCGCGCCGAGGGCTCAACCAGCAGAAGCCGGAGTTTGGCGACGCCGGGCTGTTCTGGGTGTTTCACCAGGAAGATATGGCCGAGGCTCTGGTTATCGCGCTCCGCGATCCAGCAGCGCTCGCATGTGGGATCGAAGTGGTCGATGAAATCGGCGACGATCCGCGAGGCGAGGGCTTCGAACCGCTCGTTCCAGCCGTACTCCTGCGCGTAGAGGGCGCCCTCGCGATGCACCACCCAGCCCATATCGCCGGGACGATGCCGGCGCAGGGTGAAGGACGCAGGTGCTTCGCTCTTTGCTTCCGTTTCCGGCGTGAGGACATCTTCGATGGTGCGCATGGAGCGGATCAGATCCCGCCGCGGTTCGGCCGCAAGGCTGCCTAGAATATCGCCCGCCTGGCGCTCCGAGCGCGTATTCAGAACACGGAAGACGGCGCGGCCCTTCTGGGTCAGACCGAGGGTAGTCTGGCGGCCATCCTGTGGAGAGGCCGCACGCTTGACCAATCCGGCCTCATGAAATTTGCTCAGCATGCGGCTGAGATATCCGGCGTCCATGCCCAGCTCCTGCGCGATTTCTTTAGCCAGCGGCTGCCGGCGGGTGGCCAGTTCGTAGAGGACGCGTGCCTCGCTGAGCGAGTACGGAGTATCGAGCAAACCCTCCTGCAAGGTGCCGATAAAGCGGGTGTACAGGCGATTGAAACGGCGAAATGCCGCGACTTCGTCGTCTGCATGGCGGCCCTTCTTCAGATCCTCTGCCATACCTCCAAGGTGATCCATATAGTTGACAAAGTCAAGTATTGTCTAACCATTCATCGCTCGTACATTAAGAGAACCTGAAGTTGCATTTCAGAAAAATGTCTGTCTGCTGGCGAACAGATCATTCGACATTGCTTGCGTATCCGTGACATGCTCTACACGCACGCGGATCTCGCGGGGAATCGGGTGGTGTAGCTCTGAGCAGCAGTCTTGATCGAGGCCGAGAGTATACGGAGCGGACTCGCCGTCTGGGCCAGGAGCGCATGCTGGCCTGCCGCGCGGTGCTGATTCTTACCGAAGTGCTCCTCCTGCTGATGCCTCTCTCCGAGCACTTCTTCCAATGGGACAGGTTTCTGCGGGGTGGTCCGGATGTCGAATTCGGCATCCTCAGCCTGCTGTTATTTGCCGGGCTTGTGCTGCTCACCGCGCATCGAGAGGTGACCTCGCCGTTTCTCGTGTTGCTGGCCTACCGGCTCATCGCCTTGCCGTTGCGACGTCTATCGATATCCCGCCATTTGCCCCTGACCTTGTCCTGGTTCGAGGCGTTCCAATCGGGATACGGACAGGGAACTCCGCTCGCCTTTCCCTCTTTAGCCGGAACTCCGCTCCAGATCTGATTTCCTCCTTCTCCTCAATCGTCTCTGCTTCGCGGATCGTTCTGCTCCAGTGGAGCGCTGACGCGGGCCACTGACGCAGGACCGCTCCTTCGACCGCACATTTGGGCCCATGCATGCGCCTGGCGCTGGGAACCGTGGAGTCCGCCGAGATCGCCCAGTATCTGAGCCGACCGCACATCGCTGCAGGACTCAGGCCACGGCAAGAAAGCCCGTGCAGCGGGCTCGCACCAAGGAAGGTTGGGACATATGCGCGTTTATCTGGTAAATCCAAGCGACAACTCTTTTGGCACGGCGGTGATTACACCGCGATGGCTGTTTGTGCTGGCGGCCGCCACGCCCGCAATCGCCGGCGACCCGGTGCTGGTCGACGAATCGCTGGAACAGCTGGAGCCGGAGAGCATCGCGGCGGGAGACATTGTGGGCATCAGCGTCCATACCGGCAACGCGCTGCGCGGCTACGAGGTGGGACGCATGGCGCGGGCGCGCGGCGCCTGGGTGATCTACGGCGGCATCCACGCGACGCTGTTTCCGGAGGAGCCCTTCGAGCAGGGAGATGCGCATTCGGTGGTGAAGGGCGATGGCGATCTGGCCTGGGGCATCGCAGTTGTGGACTGCATGCAGGGAAAGCTCGAAAAGTTCTACGATGGCGGCCGTATCGGCGGCTCGGAGTTTCTGGCGGCGCGCTGGGATCTGATTCCCAGGGACAAATACATGTGGGCGTCGGTTCAGACGCTGCGCGGCTGTCCGAAGCATTGCTCGTTCTGCAGCGTGTGGCGCACCGATGGGCAGCAGCCGCGGCAGCGGCGATTCCAGAGCGTGGTGGACGAGATCGTTACACTGCGCCGGCTGGGTTTCCGCTTCATCGCGTTGGCGGACGACAACTTCTACCCGGTGACGCTGACCGACCTGCGGCTGGCGCGGGAGCAGAACAACCAGTCGAAGCTGGACGAGCTGACCAGCATCCGCGCGGAGCGCTTCCAGTTGATGGCGGAGCTGGCCAAGCTGCCGAAGGACATGGTGTTCTACACCCAGATCACCATGGAGGCGGGCGAAGATACGGAGTATCTGGACGCGATGCGCAAGGCCAACATCAAGGGTGCGCTGGTAGGCGTGGAAGCGGTGACGCCGGAAGGATTGAAGGCGGTCTTCAAGGACTGGAACTGCTCCGGCGAACAGCTGGCCAGGCAGTTGCAGACCTTCAAGAAGCATGGCGTGCACGTGCTGGGCTCGTTCATCTTCGGGCTGCCGACGGACAAGCCAGCAACCTTCGATGCCACGGTTGAGATGGCCTTGAAGGCGGGCGTCACCTTCGCTCAGTTCGTGATGATGACACCCTTCCCCGGCACCGTGGACTTTGGCCGGTGGGAGAAGGAGCAGGCGAAGGCGCCCACGCTGGTGGACGGTGTGCCGATCACGCGCTACTGGCTCATCCCCATCGCTGTCCGTCCGAAGATGTTCACGCCGCATCCTTCCATGAGTTCAGATGAGATCCGCGAACGCACGCAGCGGGTGTGGGACCGGTTCTATACCTTTCCCGCGATCTGGGAGCGCTCCGCCTGCACGCCAACGTTCAAGGCGCGGATAGCGTTTGTCTTCTTGTCAAAACTCTACCGGCAGATGTATGCGGGCACCGGCATCTCGACCGACAGCGCACGGCGCAAAAAGGCCAAAAGGACGGCGCGATGGATGGCGAGGCAATGCCGCAAGCTGTTTCAGGCCAAGGCGATGCCGGAGCTGCAGTCGCCGGCATGGGAGCCGCCGTTCGTGGCCGCGCCGCTTCCTGCATTCGCGAATGTGGGCGTGAGGAGCCAGGCGGAACCATTTACGGTGATCCGCTAGGGTGAACTGACTTTTACGCGCCCATCAGCAGCTTTTTGCCCAGCCCGAAGAGCAAGATTGCCAACACGATGCGGTAGATGGCGAAGATGACGAAGCCGTGGCGCCGGACCCACATGAGAAACCACTCGACCACCAGCAGCGCGATGAGGAACGAAATCGCGAAGCCGATGAAGAGCACGATCCAGCCGTGGCTGGTCATGACCAGCGGCGCGATGGCTTCGGCTACGTCCGTGTGTTTGGGGTGCAGGGTGCGCAGCAGATCATAGCCGGTGGCGGCGATCATGGTGGGGATGGAGACGAGGAAGCTGAACTCGAGCGCGGCCGAGCGCGTCATACCGACGAGCTGACCGGCGGCGATGGTGGACATCGACCGCGAGGTGCCGGGGAAGACCGCCGAGGTGACCTGGCAGAGCCCGATCCAGATGGACTGACCGAGCGTCATGTGCTCGACATCCTGTGTCGGCGATGCGCGGCGCACGCTCCACGCATCGACCACCCACATGATGATTCCGCCCACCAGCAGCGAGGTCGCCATCAGGCGCAGACTTTCGAGGTGCTTGCCGATCACCTTGGTAAGCAGAAAGGCCGGTATTGCGGTGCAGACGAAGGCGATGAGCGTGAGCGAGAGCGGATGGTTCAACGCGGTGCGATCGCGGGACTCGCCTTTGGGGAAGGTGCGGATGAACTCGAGGATGCGCCCGATGAAGAGGAAGAGAAGCGCGAGAATGGCGCCAAGCTGAATGACGATGGTGTACATCTTCCAGTACGGATCGCTGAGGTTGATGTGGAGCAGCGCCTCCGCGATCCGCAGGTGCGCGGTCGAACTGACGGGCAGAAATTCCGTGAGTCCCTCGACGATGCCGAGCAGGACCGAGACGATGTAGTCGTTCACGCACTTCCTTTGGCGCGCGGCAAATCAGTCGCGATCCGGTTTCGAGCGCGCGTTAATCGCGCTCCGCGCCATAGATGGGGATGGACTGCTCCATCTGGTATATCAGAGTGGCTGCGCGCGCCGAGTAGTCACTATCCGGATACTTCTGCTGTAAATGCGTGGCCACTATCTTTGCGTGGTCGCGATCCTCCGCGGCTTTCTTATCGTTGTTGTCGCCGGCGTAGATGTCACCAGCCGCCGCCCAGCGATAGACCGTTTCGAAGAGCGCCTCGGGTGACCGCGGTGAGTTGGGATGCTCGTCGGCGTATTTCTGATAGAGCTCCGCTTCCTTCTCCGGACACTTCGTGGTGCCCTGCCAGTCGCCGCACACCTTGTTGTCGAGCAGGTCGTAGGCGGCGAGGTCGGCGAACTTCGAGCCGGGGAAGCGCTTGATGACCTTCTTCATCTCCGAGTCGTCGATTTGCTGGCGCAGCCAGGCTTCCTTCTCATGGGCAGAGGGGCGTGAGTAGACGTCCTGCTTCTCCAACTGCCAGCGGATGTCGGCAGCGCGCCACGAAGCCTCGCCAGCATGCGGTCCCTGGGGGAAGAGCTGTGCATCGCGGGCGTAGAGCAGGCGAGCGGCCCGGGCAGCCCCCCGCGAGCCATGGACGTCGCTAGCCCGTGTCTCCTGGCCCGCGGCTGCACCGTAGAGAATGTTGTCGGCGTTTGGCGTGGATACGGAGACCACGCCCTTGCCTTGCAGCCAGCCGGAGATGGGCGGAGTAGCCGACTCACCGCCGAAGACGGGCGCGTCCTGGGCCTGGTTCTGCTGGACATCCGTGTTGGCAAAGACGCGCAGCCAAGGCCCATTCTGCTCGACGATCACCATCTCGCGTCCGGCCGAGATGGTGTCCAGCCGCTGCGAGCTGGTGTCGGCCTCGACGAAGACCGGCGTGTCACGCAGGACGGTAGCGAGCCGGCCGGAGGGCGGTTTATCCGCGGCGAGGGCGGTCGCGGCGAATCCAACGCTGGCGCAGAAGAGAACGATGGTGGCACGTGGAACTTGGCAACGAGGAGGTTTCACGTGCTCAGAATACGCCGCGAGCGTTCTCTATGAGGTGCCGAGCACGCGCAGCAGCGTGGCGGGTTCCGCATTACCGCCACTAATGATGGCGACGGCGGTGCGGTGCGGCGGCAGTTCCTGCCGGTGGAAGAGCATCGCGGCGGTGGCAACGGCTCCGCTGGGTTCGGCGATGAGGCGGGCGTCCCATGCGATGCGGCGCATGGCCTGCTCGATCTCGTGCTCGGTCACGGTGATGACACGCTCAACGTAGCGCTGGATATGCGCGAAGTTCAGGGTGCCGAGGCTTTGGGTGCGCAGTCCGTCAGCGATGGTACGGGTGGTCTGCTCGGCGGTGTACTGCACGATCCGGCCCTGGCGCAGGCTGGCTGCGGCGTCGCCGGCTAACTCCGGCTCCACGCCGACGACGTGACACTGCGGCCGCTGCTGACGGATGGCTGCGGCTACACCGCTGAGCAATCCGCCGCCGCCAACCGGGGCAAGCACGAGATCGACATCGGGGCAGTCAGCGAGTATTTCAAGCCCGCAGGTACCCTGCCCGGCGATGATCGCCGGGTCATCATAGGGCGGGATGATGGCGTAGCCATGCTCGGCGGCAAGCGCTTCTGCACGTTCGCGGCGTTCCGAGCTGGCCGGCCCGACATCGACGATCTGCGCGCTCAGCGCGGTCGTGGCATCTCGTTTGATCTGCGGTGCGTTCGAAGGCATGACGATGACCGCGGGAATGCCAAAGGCGCGGGCGGCATAGGCGACACCCTGTCCATGGTTGCCGCTGGAGTAGGTGATGACGCCGCGCCGGCGCGCAGCCTCGCTCAACTGCGCGACGGCGTTGTAGGCGCCGCGTAGTTTGAAGCTGCCGATGAGCTGCAGGCTCTCCGGTTTCAGATACGCTACTGCGTCTGTGACAGATGTCAACCGCACCAGCGGCGTGTGCAGGACCGCGCCGCGCAGGCGCTCGCGCGCCTCGGCAAACTGCGCGGCGGTGATGAGCTCAGCATCAGCAACAGTTGCGGTCACTAGATCTCCAAGATGATGGGCATGATGAAGGGCCGGCTGGAGGTCTGCTTCTGGATGTAGCGCTTCAGGTCCACCCGAATCTTTTCCTTGATGAGCACCTGGTCAGCCCGCTCCTCCGCGTTCGACTCGACGAGCGTCCTGCCGACGATGGCCTTGGCCTGCTCGCCCAGCTCCAGATCGCCAGCAACGAAGCCGCGGGTCACAAACTCCGGCACGCCCTCAACCTGGCCGGTGAGCTTGTTGATGGTGATGATGGCAATTACCAGGCCATCTTCGCTGAGATGGCGGCGGTCGCGGATGATCATGTCCTCAACGACGTTGCCGGAGGCGCCGGAGTCGAGCAACACGCGGCCCGCGGCAACCTTGCCGTTTTTCACGGCAGTCTTCTGGTCGAGCTCGAGGACATCTCCGTCTTCGAGCAGGTAAGCGTTCTCGGAGATGCCGATGTCCATGGCCAGCCGCGCGTGACGCTGCAGATGGCGGAAGTCGCCATGCACGGGCACGAAGAACTTTGGCCGCACGAGATTGATCATCAGCCGTAGCTCTTCCTGGCTGCCGTGGCCGCTGACGTGGATCAGGCCGGACTGGCCGTCGTCGAAGATGACGTTTGCCTCGCGGCGGCAGAGGTGGTCGATGACGCGGTAGATGCTCTTCTCGTTGCCGGGGATGACGCGCGAGCTGAGCAGCACGGTATCGCCGCGCTCGATCTTGGCGTGCTTATGGTTATCCACTGCGGCGCGAGAGAGCGCCGACATGGGCTCGCCCTGGGTGCCGCTGATGAGAATGCAGACTTCTTCCGGCGGGTAGTCCTTGACCTGGCCCGGATGAATGAGGAGATCGCGCGGGATGTTGAGATAGCCGAGGTCCTGCGCGATTTCGGAAGACTCAAGCATGGACCGGCCGACGATCGCGACCTTACGGCCGTGCTGCTGTGCCAGCTCCAGGGCGATGCGCACACGGAAGATGGAGGAGGAGAAGCAGGAGAAGAAGAGCCGGCGCTGGGTGCGCGAAAAGACCTCATCCAGACGCGGACGCACCGCCCATTCGCTGGGCGTGTAGCCGGCGCGGTCTACGTTGGTGGAGTCCTGCAGCAGCGCGAGCACGCCGCGCTTGCCGTACTCAGCGAAGCTCGAAAGATCGAAGGCTTTGCCATCGGGCGGCGAAAGGTCGACTTTGAAGTCGCCCGTATGGATGACGATGCCGACCGGCGTCTCAATCGCCAGCGCGACACAATCGACCAGGCTGTGGGTGACGCGCAGCGGCTCGATGGTAAAGGGACCGAGCTGAAACTTGCGCTTGGGCTCAATTTCGATCAGCTCGGCGTTGTCCAGCAGTTTGTGCTCTTCGAGCTTGCCTTCGACATAGGCCAGCGTGAACTCCGTGGCATAGACCGGGACATTGAGCTCGCGCAACAGCCAGGGAAGACCGCCGATGTGGTCCTCGTGGCCGTGGGTCAGGACGATGCCGCGTATGCGGGAGCGATTTTCGATGAGGTAGGTGATGTCCGGCACGACGATATCGACGCCAAGCAGGTCGCTCTCCGGAAACATAAGGCCAGCGTCGATGACGAAGATGTCTTCGTCCCAGCGGATGGCCATGCAGTTCATTCCGAACTCGCCGAGTCCGCCAATGGGTATGATTTGCAGCTTGCCTTTAGACATGAATAGAAAATGCTAGCAGGTAGTGGGATGCGGACCAAACCGGCAGTCCGCGCCGGATGGACAATATGCGCCAGCGGGGCCGGAAACCACCTCCAGCCTAACGCAGCAGGTCTTCGAGCGCGGCGCTGAGGTCTGTCTTGTCGTCGCGGTACTTGACGATGACCGGCGCGTACAGGCTGAGCCCCCACTCCGCCGCGCGGCCGCGCGTGACGGCCCGCGAGCCGGGGACGACGACGGCGCCGGCAGGGATGACCAGGGGCTGCGACTCCTCATTGGAGCCGGCAGCTTCGGCCTTGTGAATCACGCCGTTGACGATGTCGTAGACCGGCGTTCCTCGGGTCAGGATGGTGCCCGCGGCCAGCACGGCGCGTTCGCGCACGATGGTGCCCTCGTAGACGCCGCAATTGCCGCCCACCAGCACATCGTCTTCGATGATGACCGGATTGGCGTTGACCGGTTCGAGCACGCCGCCGATCTGCGCTGCTGCGCTGAGGTGGACGCGCTTACCAATCTGCGCGCAACTGCCCACCAGCGCGTGCGAATCGACCAGAGTGCCCTCGTCGACGTATGCGCCGACGTTCACATACATCGGCGGGACGCAGATGACGCCGCGCGCCAGGTAGGCGCCTTCACGCACCGACGAGCCGCCGACCACGATGCGGATGCCTTCCTCCGGAGTGAAACTTCGCGCGGGGAAGGTGCCCTTGTCGACGAAGGAGAGATCGTGATTGCCCAGCGCCGTAAGCTGGCCGATGCGGAACCCGAGCAGGATGCCGCGCTTGACCCAGGAGTTGACGCGCCAGCCGAGCGGCGCTGCGGGATCGGGCTCGGCGGAGCGAACGCGGCCGCGGTTGAGCTCCGTGCGCAGTTGGGTGAAGGCATCCAGCGCCGCGGGGTCACGGATAGCGGCAGCACCGGCGGCGAAGTGGCGTTCTATCTCTGATTGGAGTCGATGCTGATCGGACATGAATGGCCTTAGTGTAACGGCGTCCCGCGTGCCACGATGCTTCTTCCTGTCACACCGAAGCGGGTGCAGCTGCTGCGAAGCGGTGTTCAGGAATTGCGAAGCGGATTCAGTAATTTAGAACGCGGGCACGAGTTGCAGCCCTTCTATCAGTGCGTCCAGCCGCGCGGCCACCGGCGCCGAGGGCGGCACCATGGGGAGTCGCCACACTGGCGTCACGCGTCCCATGCGCGCGAGAACGTACTTTACCGGGCCGGGGCTGGTCTCCCAGAAATTGGCGAGCAGGAGCGGATAGTAGCGGCGCTGCAGATTGCGGGCGGCGGTCCAGTCATTGCTCAGCGCGGCGTCGATCATCTGCTGCATCTCTGCAGGGATTTCGTTCGAAGCCACCGAGACCAGCCCCGCCGCGCCCACAGCGATAGCCGCGAGCGCGATGTTGTCGTCGCCCGCTAAAACGCGAACCTTCGTTCTGTCCAATGCATGAATCAATTCGGTGATCTGCTGCAGGTTGCCGCTCGATTCCTTCACCGCGTAGAGGTTGGGGCAGGCGTGCGCCAGGCGCGCCAGCGTGGCCGGCTCCAGGTTGCATGCGGTGCGGCCGGGAATGTTGTAGATCACCACCGGCAGCGGCACCGACTTCGCGATGGCGCGGAAGTGCTGAAACTGGCCCTCCTGTGTGGGCTTGTTGTAGTAGGGATTCGCGGTGAGGATGGCGCTGACGTCGCGAATGGCGGCAACTGCCTTCGCGCGCTCCACGGCTTCGCGGGTCGCGTTATGCGTGCATCCGGCAACCACGGGAACGCGGCCTGCTGCGACCCGGACAATCAGCCGGATGACATCAAGTGCTTCACGGTCACTCAGGGAAGGAGTTTCCGCGGTGGTGCCGCACGCAACCAAAAACTGGACGCCGCTCGCGATCTGCCACTCCACCAGCGCGGCAAGAGCCTCCACGTCGATCGTGGTGTCCGGACGGAAAGGGGTGACAAGTGCCGTGCCGCAGCCGCGTAGCTCCATACCGAGCCGAGAATATCAGGTACTGGCCGTACGGGCGGACGCGCCGGTGGCGCGAGTCGTTGGGGTGCTCCCTTTGGTCGCACCCGTTTGGGCGTTGTGGTTCTTGGCGGGGAGAGACGAGTATCCGTTTCGCCGACCGTTTATCGCCGACTGCTGCGCCAAGCGCTCTTCAGCCGAGCGTCCTACTGCAATTGCGCGTAGATGTCGCTGAAGTCGTAGCAGCCGGTGCGGGTGGAGAGCCATTCGGCGGCCCGAATTGCGCCGTCCGCAAAGCCGCGGCGAGAGAAGGCCTCATGCCGAATGGTGATGAGATCGTTCGCGGAGCGGGCCTGCAGCTCGTGGATGCCCGCGACGTCGCCCTCGCGCTGTGAGGTGATGGCGGCATCGAGCTCCGGCGCTGCCTCGCGAACCGTCTGCTGCAACGAAAGAGCGGTGCCGGAGGGCGCATCTTTTTTGCTCGCGTGATGGGTTTCAGAGATCGAGAGCTCGTAGCCGCGCGTGCCGATTGCGAGCTCGTGTACCAGCCGCAGCATCACCTGCACGCCGACGGAAAAGTTGCTGCCGTAGAGCATGCCGGCATTGCGCCGCTCGCACAGTGCACGCATCTCCTTCAACTGGTCGTACCAGCCGGTAGTGCCGACCACGATCTTTGCGCCATTGGAGAGGCAGGCGCGCAGATTGTGAACGACTGCTTCTGCGGTAGTGAAGTCGATGACGGCGTCCACCTGGGCCAGCAGCGGCGGCGTCAGTGCGGAGGCGTTGCGATTCTCTTCTTCACCGATCACGCGTACGCCGTGGCCGCGTTCATGCGCGACATCGGCAACGATGGACCCCGTCTTGCCGCGACCGAGAATGAGGAAGATCATTGCTTGCCTCCTGCTGCCTGCGTTTCCGCGCGCGCTTCGAGAGCCCTGCGTGCTTCAAGATCAAAGATGGAGGGATCGGGATCGGCGAAGAAAACGGAGTGCAGCGAACGGATCGCGTCCTCGACGTCGTCCTCCTCGATCATGAAGCTCATGTTGATCTCTGATGCGCCCTGCGAGATCATGCGCAGGTTGATGTGCGTGAGCGCGCCAAAGACCTGCGCGGCAATGCCGTTCTGTCCGCGGATGTTTTCGCCTACCATGCAGATCAGCGCCTTCCGCCCCTCGTACTTTACATCCGCGAACTTGCGCAGGTCTGCGGCAATTTCGGGCAGGCGCTCGTTGGAATCGACGGTGAGCGAGACGCTGACCTCCGAGGTGGAGACCATATCGACGGAGCATTTGTGGCGGTCGAAGACCTCAAAGACAGCTTTCAGATATCCGTGCGACATCAGCATCCGGTTGGCGACGATGTCGATGATGGTGAGCCGCTTTTTGGCTGCGATGGACTTGAAAGGACTGCGGCAGTGCGGCGCCAGCGCGGTGATGCGTGTTCCTTCATTCTGCGCGTCGCGCGAGTTCAGCACCAGCACCGGGATGTTCTTCTCCACCGCCGGCAGGATGGTGGCCGGGTGCAGCACCTTCGCGCCAAAGTAGGCCAGCTCGGAGGCCTCGTCGAAGCTGATGGTGCGCACGCGCAGCGCATCCGGACAGATGCGCGGATCGGTGGTCATGATGCCGTTGACATCGGTCCAGATCTCGATCGCTTCCGCGTGCAGACCGCCGCCGACCAGAGCGGCGCTGAAATCCGATCCTCCGCGGCCAAGCGTGGTGGTGACGCCCTCCGGGGTCGAGCCGATAAATCCGCCAAGAACCGCGACACGGCCCGCCTGCGCCAGCGGCTGCACATGCTGGCGCAGCCGCGCGGCGATCAGGTCATCCTGCGGGATGGCCTTCATGTGCTGCGCGTCGGTGATGATGCAGTCGCGTGCATCGACATGGCTGGCGGCGATGCCGCAGGCGCTGAAAGCAGCGGCGACGATGTAGCTGGAGAGGCGCTCGCCGTAGGAAGCGACGATGTCGGTGGTGCGTGGCGTGAGCTCGCCGACTGCAGCGAGACCGCGCAGCAGTTCGTCCAGCGCATCGAAGTGCTCGTCGATGAAGTTCGTGATCGGCGCGAGCTTCGGGGGTGGAATCAGCTCGCCGGCGGCCTGGTGGTGGCGGGCGCGCAACGCAACACTGGCCGCGAGTGCGCCGGATTTGTCGCCGCGTCCGGCTGTGGCCGCGGCATTCAGCAACTGGTCGGTCACGCGTGCCATGGCGCTCACGATGACCACCGGCTGCATCCCGCGCGCGACGCGCCCGGCGACAATATCGGTAGTGCGGCGGATGGCGGCAGCGTCTTCCACTGAGGTGCCGCCGAACTTCATGACGACGAGCTTCATGCGGTGACAGCCGCCGTTCGTGTATGGGTGCCGCTCAGCTTGCCCAGTTGCATTAGCAGCTCGGCATTCAGCAGCGCAGCGCCCGCCGCGCCGCGAATGGTGTTGTGCGAGAGCACGGTGAACTTCCAGTCGAGCAGGCTGCAGGGGCGCAGGCGGCCGACGCTGGTGGCCATGCCGGCCCCGCGCATACGGTCGAGCCGCGGCTGCGGGCGGTCCTCTGCGGTGAGAAATTCGACCGGCTGCGCGGGCGCGCTTGGAAGCTGATGCTGCGCCAGCGGCTGGAACTCGCTCCACGCAGCCAGCACCTGCTCACGCGTTGCCGCGGTGCGCAGCTTGATCGAGACGCTCTCGGTGTGGCCGTCCTCGACGGCGACGCGGTTGCAGTGGGCGCTCATGCGCGCAGTATAGGGGCGAACGGAAGCGCCATCGAGCGTACCCAGTAGCTTCATGGTCTCGGCCTCCATCTTTTCTTCCTCGTTCTTGATGTAGGGGACGACGTTGCCCAGGATGTCCAGCGAGGGCACGCCCGGATAGCCCGCGCCGCTGACCGCCTGCATGGTGCTGACGAAGATGCCCTCGATGCCGAAGCGATCGGCGAGGGGCTTGAGCGCGAGCACGAGTCCGATGGCAGAGCAGTTCGGGTTAGTGACGATGTAGCCGCCGGAGTGCTTCCGCCAGCTTTGTAACTCAATCAGTGGCAGATGCGCGGGGTTGACCTCGGGGATGACCAGCGGCACATCCTCCTGCATGCGGAAGGCGCTGGAGTTGGAGATGACAGCGCAGCCCGCAGCGGCAAACTGCGGCTCTAGCTCGCGGGCAATGTCGGTGTCGAGCGCGGCGAAGAGGATTGAGGGCGCCTGATCCGGCGTAGCCGGCGAGAGCGGCAGGTCGCGCACCGCCGCGGGAATAGCCGTGTCCAGCTTCCAGCGCACCGCGTCTTCATAACGGCGGCCGGTCGAGCGGTCGCTCGCAGCCAGCCACGCCACCTCGAAGAACGGGTGCCCCTCCAGCAACTGGATGAAGCGCTGACCGACAGTGCCGGTAGCGCCGAGAATGCCAACCCTCAGTCTCTCTGCCATTGGCCTCTTCGCTGTTTGTAGGATTCGATAATTTTATCGCGAATCGCCAGGAATGCCGGGTGGAGAGGGAATGGCCCACAAAGCTTAGGGTCAAGTGATCACGTCTGGTCCCTGATCCCTATTCCCCTGATCCCTTATTTCACCTTGAAGCTGAAGTCCGCCGTTGCCGTGCCGTGTGTTGTCACGGTAGCCATCGCCTGCTGCTGGCCGAGTTGCTCCTGCACCGCCACCAGCGTGTAGGTACCCGGCGGCAGGCCGTGGATGGCGAAATGGCCATCCTCCCCGCTCACGCTAAAGAACGGATTCGGCGCGACGTTGAGGAAGGCCTCCATCCAGGGATGGTTGTTGCAGCGCACCGGGATCATCAGTTCCGGCTTGGCGAAGGCGTTTCGGGTGGTGCCGCCGTTGGGCGGCTGCGAGATGTCGAACTGCTGGTTGCCGCCCACCGTCGGCTGCATGTGGACGTTGTGCATGGTGGGGTCGGAGTTGCGGAACTCGATCGGCTGACCGACCATCACGGCCAGCACATGCGGCACGTAGCGGCAGCCCTTCTGGTCCAGCACCGCCGGCTCCATCGGTGCCGCGAACACTTTGTTGCCCAGGCCATCCTTCACGTAGACGTAAACGTTCGCGAGCTTGCCATCTTTGCTCACGATGCCTTCGGTGAGGTTTTTGCCGTAGGGACTCATGGCGCATGCGGGGTCCTGCGCCATATCGATCTCAATGCGCTCAGGCGCCTTGCCGATGAGGTGAACCGTGCCCTCGACGCTCCCTGCGGTGGCAGGATCGATCGGGGTTATCGGCGTCGTAGTTGTGGAAACAGAAACGCTGGAGTTGTCCTCGGTCTTCTTGCAACCTGCGCTCAGCAGGAGAACGCCGCAGAGCATCAATGCGAATGGTTGGGACCACGCTGGCAGGAAATTTTTCTTCACTTCGACTCCTCTCAGAGGTTGAATCACAGCGCCGCGAGAATGGCGTTGGCGAAGGCCTGCGTGCCCGCGGTACCGCCCACATCGCGCGTCAGCGTGGTCTTCTCCGCATATACCTTGTCCATCGCGGCCTGAATGCGGTTCGCCGCGTCCGCCTCTTCGATGTGGTGCAGCATGAGAATCGCGGACTGCAGCAGCGCCGTGGGGTTCGCCTTGTCCTGCCCGGCGATATCCGGCGCGGAGCCGTGCACCGCCTCGAAGATGGCGCAGGTCTCGCCCAGATTCGCGCTGGGCACCAGCCCCAGGCCGCCGACGAAGGCCGCGCACAGATCGCTCACAATGTCGCCGTAGAGATTCGGCAACACCAGCATGTCGTATTGATAGGGATTCATCACCAGTTGCATGCAGGTGTTGTCCACGATGTGCTCGCCGTAGGTGATCTCGGGGAAGTCCTTTGCCACTTCGCGCACGCAGCGCAGGAAGAGCCCGTCGGACATCTTCATGATGTTCGCCTTGTGGATGGCGTGGATCTTCTTGCGGTCGTGTTTGCGTGCGTATTCGAAGGCGAATTTTGCGATGCGCGTCGACGCCTTCTCGGTCACGATCTTCAGCGACTCGACCACCCCGGGGACGACTTCGTGTTCGAGGCCGACGTAGAGGTCCTCTGTGTTTTCGCGGACGATCACCAGGTCCACGCCCGGATAGCGCGTCTGCGTGCCGGGCAGATTGCGGATGGGGCGGAAGTTGGCGTAGAGCTCGAACTGCTTGCGGAGCGTGACGTTGATGGAGGCGAAGCCGCCGCCGATCGGGGTCGTGACCGGCCCCTTCAGCGCCACGCGGTTGCGCTCGATGGATTGGTAGAGCTCGCGCGGGATGTACTCCTTGTAGCGCTCAAAGGCCTCCGCGCCGACGGCGTAGCTCTCCCACTGGAAGCTGGTGCCGGTGGCCGCGGCGGCGCCTTCAATGATGCGTACAACCGCGTTCGTTACCTCCGGGCCGATGCCGTCGCCGGGAATCAGCGTGATGGTGTGTTGTCTGGGCATAGTTGGTCTTTCTTCCTGCGCTATGGATGTGGCGGGCGCGAGCCATTGTTAGCGTTTTTGCGGCCTGCGTGGTGCGGGCTCCCGATGTGCCGGCTCCCGGTGTGCAGGGTCTCGATGTGCAGGATCAGTGGCTCGGCGCTTCGCCGTCTGGTCCTTGGCGATGAGCAATCGCTCGAGCTCTTCCTTGAATTCGCGCACGTCGGTGAAATCACGGTAGACACTGGCGAAGCGGATATAGGCCACGGTGTCGATGGCCTTAAGCCGGTTCATGATGAGCTCGCCGATCTCGCTGGTGGTGCGCTCGCGTTCGGGCGAGTCGATAAGGAAGGTCTCCGCCTCGTCGACGATTTTTTCCAGGTTGTCGGGAGTGAAGGGTCGCTTGCGGCAGGCCAGCAGGAGCCCGCTCAGGACCTTGTGACGCTCAAAACGTTCGCGGCGGCCGTCCTTCTTGACCACCATGTAGGGAATCTCATCGATGCGCTCATAGGTGGTGAAGCGCTTCTCGCATCGCTCACACTCGCGGCGTCTTCGAATGGCATCGGCTTCCTTGCTCTCGCGCGAATCCACCACGCGATCCTGCGCAAAGCCGCAGTACGGACACTTCATAGATGCTTCTACGATAGCAGCTTGAGGTCTTAAGCCTGGGCGCGAGTCGAAAGCTCTTCGGCTTCATGCTCGGACTGCTCGGAGACCTGCCGGAGCGAGATGTGCTCGAAGCGAGACCAGATCAGCCCTACCGGGATGACGGCGAGAAAAGTGACGAATGTGAGACCCGCGCCGCAAGCCAGCGCAATTTCCTGCGGCACATTGAAAAGCTGGGAAAGGGTGATCTGCAGCGCGATCACCTGCGTGAACCAGGCCGCCACGGGAACAGGAAAGGCCGAGCCGACCATGCTGGCCGCCATCAGGATCACGGTGCGTCCCAAAGTCATCGAAGCGAGCGAGGGCGAGCTGGCGAAGGCGCGCACCGTCGTTAAATATGCGCCGGAGATCATGGCCCACATCAGCAGCGAGAGCGCCGCGGCCTGCAGGAGAGCGCTTGCGGAAGAGATGGCAACCAGGCCTTCCCTGAAGCTGCGTATCTTCGCAGCGATGGCCGCACCGAACCTGCCCGGCAGACCACGCTCGATTGCTCCTGCGATTGCTTCCCCGGAGAGTCGCACTGAGATTGTGAAAATGACCAGCATGGCCGCCAGAGAAAGAAGGCTTTTTGCGCCCGCTAATGCCTGCGCGCGGTGCGGCATGGTTGCACGATCCGGCGCCAGCAGCAGAGCCAGCGAGACGATGGTGGCCATGGAGGCGAAGTCGAACATGCGCTCGACTGTCCAGATGGCTATCTGCGGCGCCACCGGGAGTTTAGTGCGCCGCGCGACAAGATATGGGCGCGTCAGGTCGGCCACACGTCCGAGCAGCGCGACGGCGGTAAAGCCGATGACCTGCGTACCCAGCAGATAGAGCGGTGGCAGGCGCTTGGCGGGCCGCAGAAAGACGGTCCACCGAAAAGCGCGCACCAAAAAGGCCCCATAGATCAGGAGCACGCCGAAGAGAATATTCGACCAGCGCACGAAGTGCATTTGCTGGCCCAGAATGTCCCATCGGAAATGCGTTCGCTGGCTTCCATAGACGAGAAGCGCGACGAAGATCAGCGCGGCCGCGATCGTGAGGAGGAGCTTCTTGGAGTTCAATGCGCGGTCGCTCCAGAGGGGGTGAGCTGCGCCGGGACGCGAGCTGTGGCGATGGTCAATTGCCTGCAGAGGACGGCGCGGCAGAAGCCACCATGGTCGTAGTGCGAGCGGCCTCCAGCTTGCGGCGATTGAAGTCGTGGATAATGCGCGCCACGTAGAGGCGCGTCTCACGATAAGGCGGGATGCCGCGGTACTTGTCCACCGCCGCCGGACCGGCGTTATAGGCTGCCAGCGCCAGGGCCAGGTTGTCGTGGTAACGCTCGAGCAAAGAGTTCAGGTATTCGGTGCCGCCGTTGATGTTCTGGTCGGCGCGGAAGCTGTCGGCCACGCCCAGCTTGCTGGCGGTGCCGGGCATCAACTGCATCAGCCCGCGGGCGCCGGCGCGGCTTACGGCGTGCACATCGCCATTGCTCTCGGCCCGGATCACGCTGGCCAGCAGCTCGACATCGAGGTCGTGGGCCGCGCCGGCCTTCGCTGCCATCTCGTGAATCTCTGCTGGAGTGGGAGGAGGCGCTGGGGTGGCAGTTACCGAGGCGGGCGACGGGTCTTTGGGCGCGGTCGGGGCGGGCGCGGGCAGCGCGACAAACTCGCTGCTGGCGATGTCGGCGCTCGAGACCTCCATGAAATTCGGACCGGTGGCGGTCATATACAGCCGGACGTGGTCGCCCGCGGCCTCACGGTGATCGCAGATCAGGTCGAAGCCATTGCGCAGCGTGATGTGCTCGGCCGCACGCAGGGGGCCCGCGATGCCAGCCAGCAGCAGGACGGACACGGCAATTCCGGATTGTTTCGGAGAGAACACTCCCCGGTAGGCTACCATGCAGCCCCGGCTTACCGGCTCCGGATACCGTTCTCCGAAGTTACGACTGCGGCTACGACTTCCGCGCCAGGGTTATCTGCGGATTGAGCCTGTTCCGCACCCCGAATCAGGGGCTCCAGCATCTTGGCGACCCCGTCCTCATCGTTGCTCTGGATGACGAGCCACCCGCGCTGGGCGGCGAGCGCCCGCATCTCCTCTCCGGCATTGCCCATCACCACCGCCTGCCCGGCATATTCGAGCATCGTCTGGTCGTTGAAGTTGTCCCCGATGGCCATGACCTCCGCCGCCTCCAGGCCCAGGGAGCGTGCGTAGTTCCCGAGCGCGTGACCCTTGGAGCAGCCGGGCGGCAGCAGGTCCAGGATGCCCAGATCGCGCTCCGCATATTCGGTGCGGTGCATGGTGACATCGGCGGCGAGATCCATGCCCGCGATTGCCTGCTGGGCGGCACGCACCTGCGCGATATTCCCGCAGAGCATGGCCTGAATCGGCGCTTCATTGCGGTCGAAGGCGCGCTCCAGGGGTGCAATCTCGACCATGTCATGCCGATTGGCCTCCACCCAGGCGCCGATCCTGAGATGCAGCGAGGCCATGCTCTCGACGACCAGCGATGGCGCGTGCTCGCGATCGAAGGTAAAGACCATGGTCTGCCCGAAGGGGCGAAGGGCGGGACAGAGCGCACGCGCGCTTTCCACCGGCAGCAGGGTGCGGGCGATGAGCTCGCCATCGAAGTGGCGAACGACGGAGCCGTTGGAGGAGATCATGACCGCTGCGTCGGCGAGAGCCCGGCCTGTTCCAACACCGGCTCGGCGTACTGATGGCGGCGTCCGGTGGCGATCGCGATGTGTAGACCCGCAGTCTGCGCGTCCCGCAGTGCCCGGCGATTGCGGCGGCTGATGGTGGTGCCGGAACTGGGCAGCAGCGTGCCATCGATATCGATAGCGATCAGACGAACGTTCGACGGCATACCTTAAAGTGTAGTCTGCAGGCGGATAAGCCGATGAAGACGAAAAAACCAGCAGTGACCAACGCTGCCGCGCCGAAGTCAGTGGCAACAAAACGCGATGCGAAACCCGCAAACGAGTCGTCCGTAGAGCACCACGTGGAGTTAGATCGCCGGGGCAAGCCGCTGCCGCTGCGGCAGCGCGTGGGCGGCATCATCACTCCGCAGTAATCGCCTGCTGGCCGGCGGGCGCTTCCGCCGGCACCGCGCAGCCGTGCTGCCACTCCTCGATCATCGCCAGCGCAGCCGCGAGCGTGGTGACCACGCGATCCGGGCGCGCGCTGCCGAAGCGCTCGCGCATGATCTCAGGACTCTGCCCGGATTGCCAAAGGCCGATCAGGATGCGGTTCTCGGGAAGCTGCTCCCGGATGCGCTGACAGAGGGTACGCGTCTGGGTAAAGACGAAGGGTGGCATCGCTGAGATGCACAGGATGGTGCCCGAATCCTGTCCCAGCCGCTCCAGGATCTCCGGTGTCACCGACTCGGTCGGCAGCAGCAGAGTGTTGTGGAAACTCTGCTCCAGTAGCTGGGCCAGCACCATCGCGCTCAGCTCGTCGGCCGGGTCGCCGGCAGGAATGCAGATGATCGGCGCCCTCTTTTGCTGGGCTTCTGACTCATACGCGACCGGCACGGTGGCGTTTCCGGCCGGTGCGTTTCCGGCCTCGGCTTTGTACTCGCTCAGTTCAGCTACCAGCTCGGTCGCGCTCAGCAGCAGATAGTTGCCGCGCGCCTCGTCGAAGGAGCCGCGGTGCCGGTCCTGCTCCATCAGGCCCAGCGCGGGCAGCAGGACGGCATCGTAGAAGTCGATCAGCGGCCGTTGGCTGAGGAAGCGGTCCGCGATGCTATGCGCCTCGTTCTGGTCCATCGCCAGCATGCGCTCGTAGAACTTGGCCTCGGGCGCCAGCTCGGCGTCTTCCCCCAGCAATATGTGTAGGAAGCGAAGCTGCGGCACGTGCCGCCCCATCACGATCAGGCACACAGTAAGCGGCGTGGCCAGCACCAGTCCCGGCCAGCCCCACAGCAAGGTCCAGAAGATGGCCGAAGCGAGCAGCGCCAGCGAAGAGATTCCCGTGCGCGAGCCGTAGAGCCAGGGCTCGAAGAAATTCGCCGTCGTAAACTCAAGCGCGCCATAGAGGCCGACGATCTCAAAGACCTGCCGCCAGTGGGGAAAGATGGCAACCGAAAAGATGACCGGCAGCAGACCGGCAATGCCGGTGCCGACATAGGGGATGTAGCGCAGGATGGCCGCGAGCGCGCCCCACAGCGTCGCGTCCGGCACACCGATGAGCGACAGCCCGATGCCGAAGAGCAGCCCGAAGAGGACGTTGGTGACGAACTGCCAGACCAGATAGGTGCTGATGCGCTCCGCGGCGTCACGCAGCGCCTGCGTCATCAGGCTGAGCCGCCCCATGCCCGCCAGCAGCAGCAGGCGGTTGCGCAGGTCTTCGTGGTTGATCAGCATGTACACGGTAAAGACCATGACGATGCCGCACGCCGCCAGGGGACGCAGGATGGGCGAGAAGATCTCCTGCAGATAGCTGGCGACGGAGACCGGCGGCTCAATCACCTGGACCGGCGTTGGCTGCTGCGGCGTCGCATTTTTGTTGGGCAGCCCCGCCTCCGGTGCGGGCTGCTGCAGGCGCCTCCGCCGCACCGTAGGTAACACCGCTTCGGGCACAGCAGGAGGCACGATGGTGGCGTTGGCGTGCGTGGAAAGCTCCTCGGTCATCTCCTCCAGCGAGTTGATGGCCTTGCCCGCTGCGCCGCCGATCGGGGTGTGCAGGCTGTCCAGCTTGGCCTGGATGTTGTCACGATAATCCGGCAGCAGCTCTGCAACGTGCACCAGCTGGCGCGCCACTACCCAGCCAGTGACCGCCAGTCCGGAGAAGAAGATCAGGATGACCAGGACCACCGAGACGGCACGGCTGAGCCGCCAGCGCTCCAGCAGCGCAACCGCGGGCGCGAGCAGGAAGTTGAGCACCAGCGCGAAGGCCATCGGGGCCAGCAGATCGCGGGCGAAATAGACAGTGAGGATGATCAGGGCGGCGAGCAGTAGAGGCTCGCTGGCCAGGAAACCTCCACGCCGGGTTGGGGGAGCCGCTCGTGCCTGCATCCCTCACACCTTAAAGCAGATTTCCTGCCCGCGCAGTGGCTCGATGAGGGGAGGCGCGGTTTTCTTGACGGAAAACCGCACCCAGGCATCCTGCGCAGCCGGATTTTGAGGAAACCCCGCGTTCCCGCCCGGGATCGGGTCCTGGCTTCAGGCTTTCCGGGCGCCGAAATAGAGCAGCGCGCCGCCACCCAGGATGGCAACCACGCCCAGCACCGGTGGGAGGGGAACGGCGTGGTTTTCCTTGTGATTAATCTGGATCGGCCCCATGTCTACCGCTTTTTTGGTGGTGGTGTAGGTGAATCCGCCATATACGAGCGCGGCTACGCCGAGAATGATAAGCAGGACTCCAAGTATTTTCATGAACGCTCCCAGACCGGTGCGCATTGGGTCATAACGGTCTGCAGCGTAGATGCAGAAATAAGAGTGAGGGACAGCCTCCCGCACTCGCCTATCCGTTTATTCGCAGCGCGCGTTCAGGAAAGAGAGAGCGGGCGCACTTCTACGGACGTGCAAAGGAACGATGGCGCATTCCGCTGGAGGAGGCTATGTCCCCCCTGCTCGACCGTGGGATTGGTGTGCGGCCTGGCATAGAAGAGCGTGTACACCAGCACGCATAGACACACGACGGCGACCCCGACCAGGATCAGGAACACACATACCTTCCGCTTATCCATCCCGCGGTTGACGCACCCAGGGTTGACCCAACGTTCGGCCATGTCCCAGTGAGATGGCGCTGGCTCAATAGCCGTTGGTAATCAAATAGCCGAGAGTTAGTTCTGGTGACTCTTCCCGGGCGAGCCTCTGGGTAGCACGGATCTGCGCGGCATGGCGCAGCAGCACATCGGCCTCCAGGTTGAGCAGATCGCCTGCCTGATGGGTGCGCAGGTTGGTGTGGGCATAGGTGTGTGGAATGATGGCGACGCTCGCGCGCAGTCCGTCCCAAGCGGCAACCGTCAGGCTGATGCCCTCGATGGCGATCGATCCCTTCTCGACGACGTAGGGCCGGATGCTCTCGGGCACCTCGACTTCGAGCCACCAGTCGGTCATCTCGGTGTCGGGAGCAATCGGCCGAAGCGTGAGGAGACGGCCGACGCCGTCGACGTGTCCCTGCACCACGTGCCCTCCCAGGGGAGTGCCTGCGGGAGTGGGCAGTTCCAGATTCACCACGGCGCCCGCCGCAAGCTGGCTGAGCGAGGTGCGGCGCACCGTCTCCTCGGCGAGATCGGCCTCGAAGCGGTCCGGCTTGCCCTCCGGCGCGATGGCCAGCGCGGTCAGGCAGACGCCGCTGACCGCGATGCTGTCGCCCAGATGAAGCTGTGCCGCGAGGCCAGGCGCATGGATGGTGATGTGGTGCACGCCGCCGCGCTGCTCCACTGCGAGCACGGAGCCGGTTTCCTGGATGAGGCCGGTGAACATACTTAAGAAGCTACTAGCTCCCAGGGGTCGTGAAAATAGCCCACGATGAGTGTGTCGTTCTCGATTCTCTCAGTGTTGTACCGGAGCAGGTGCGGCAGCGTTGTTGCGTGCGGGCCTGCGAGCATGGGCACGGATCCGGGCCCGAGGAAGCGCGGCGCCTGGAAGAGATAGAGCTTGTCGACGGCATCGGCAACCAGCGCGCCGCGATTGAGCCGAGCGCCGGCTTCGATCATCACGCTGGTGATCTCCTGCTGGCCGAGGTGTTTGAGCAGCGCGCGCAGCGAGATGCCGCCCTCCGCCTGTGCATCAATGGCCAGGATGCGCGCGCCGCAAGCGGTGAGCGCCTGCCAGCGGATATCGTCTTCGGATCGCGTGATGATGAGCAGGTCGTCTTGCACGTCTTCGAGGATGCGCGAGGTGAGCGGCAGGCGTAGTTGCGAATCGAGCACGATGCGCAACAGAGGGCGGCGGCGTGGAGTCTGGCTGCGATCGGTAAGCAGGGGATCGTCGGCGAGCACGGTGCCAATACCGGTGAGCAGTGCATCGTGCGAGTGCCGTAGCGCCTGCACACGTGCCCGCGATGCCGCGCCGGTGATGGGGAAAGATGCAGTTTCGAGATGCACGCCGGGTTGCGGCGCGATGGCGCCATCCAGCGTTGCCGCAATCTTGAGCGAGACCAGCGGCCTGCGGTGACGCACGTAGTGCGCAAAGGCATCGTTAAGCTCTCGTGCCTCCGACGCGAGGAGCCCGACCGAGACATCGATTCCCGCCTCGCGTAGCATCGCAATCCCGCGGCCCTGTACCAGCGGATTGGGATCGGTCGTAGCGGCGACCACGCGCGCCACTCCGGCCTCGATCAGCGCGCGTGCGCATGGCCCGGTGCGGCCATAGTGGCTGCACGGCTCGAGCGTGACATAGGCCGTGGCGCCGCGCGCAGCCTCGCCCGCTTGCGCCAGCGCGACAACCTCAGCGTGATCGCGCTGCGCATATTGATGAAATCCGCGGCCGACGACTTGCCCGTCGCGAACGACAACGCAGCCCACGGTGGGATTCGGCGATGCCAGGCCGACGCCCTCTCGCGCGAGCGTGAGAGCAGCCTGCATCCACTGAATGTCTTGTTGCGATGCCGGCTGGCTGTTTGCTGCGGGGCTCTCGCCTGCGTTCCCCGGCGTGTCTGACATTGGCGTTCCGGACATAGGGCTCAAGCGCCGAGCAAGGAGTCCGTAAAGGCGGCGCTGTCGAAGGGCAGCAGGTCATCGAGCTTCTCCCCCACGCCGACGAAGCGCACGGGCAGCTTGAGCTCGCGCGCGATTGCGACGGCAACACCGCCCTTCGCTGTGCCATCCAGCTTGGTGAGCACGATGCCGGTGACGCCGGCGGACTCGGTGAAGAGCTTCGCCTGCTGCATCCCGTTCTGTCCGGTGGTGGCATCCATCACCAGCAGCACCTCATGCGGCGCATCGGAAATGAAGCGCTGCGTCGTGCGGCGCATCTTGTCGAGCTCCTTCATCAGGTCGTTCTTGGTGTGCAGGCGTCCGGCGGTGTCGACCAGCAGCACGTCTGTGGAGCGCGATTTCGCCGCGTTGAGCGCGTCGAAGAGCACCGCCGAGGGATCCCCGCCCTGTTTGGTCTTAATGATCTCGACGCCGGTGCGCTGCCCCCAGATTTCAAGCTGCTCGATCGCCGCGGCGCGGAAGGTATCCGCCGCACACAGCAGCACCGTCTTGCCCATGCGGCGATACCACGCCGCCAGCTTGCCGCTGGTGGTGGTCTTGCCGGTGCCGTTCACGCCCACCAGCAGAATCACCTCGGGTGGCTGCTCCACCACGCGCGGCGGCGTGGCGTATGCATCGAGAATCGCCTTGATCTCGGTGCGCAGCATCTGCTTCAACTCCGCGCCGTCGCGGATCTCGTGGTTCAGCGCGCGCTCGCGCAGAGCCGTGAGGATCTCCTGAGCCGTAATGACGCCCAGATCGGCGGCGATCAGGCTCATCTCCAGATCGTCGAGCGCCTTGTCGTCGATCTCGACGGTAAGCGCGACAATTTCTTCGAGCGACTGCGAGAGGTTCTCGCGGGTGCGCGTCACCGCCTCGCGCATGCGTTCGAAGAGGCTGCGTTTTTTGGGTTCCTCAGCCTCTTTCAGGCTGCCGAAAAGGGTCTGAATCATGAATAGCTCGTCGCTTTCAGTGTAGCAACCGGGCCGCGCCCTCGTGGATTAGAGCTCGTCGCGTCCCGGCCGGCGCATCAGCTCCGCGACTGCTTCGCGCGGGCTCTTGCCGCGGTGCAGGATGGCATCCACCTGGGTCGTGATCGGCATCTCGATGCCATGCGCTGTAGCCAGGCCTAGCGCGGCACGTGTGGTTGGCACGCCCTCGGCCACTTTGCCGCCCATGCTGTTGAGAATGTCACTGAGACGGTGGCTTTTTCCAAGCTCGAAGCCGACCCGGCGATTGCGCGAGAGCTCGCCGGTGCAGGTAAGGACGAGATCGCCCAGCCCGGCCAGCCCGGCCATGGTCTCGCGCCGTCCGCCACACGCCACAGCGAGCCGGGTGATCTCTGCGATGCCGCGGGTAATGAGCGCCGCCGCGCTGTTGTGGCCGAGTCCCAGACCACCAACGATACCGGTAGCGATAGCAATGACATTCTTGAGCGCGCCGCCGAGCTCCACGCCAACCACATCGTCATTCGTATAAAGCCGCAGTGCCGGCCCGGATAGCTCCTCCTGCAGGCGCGCCGCCAGGGTCGTGTCCAGGCAGGCGATGGTCATCGCGGTGGGCTGGCCGGCAGCAACCTCCTGCGCAAACGACGGCCCGCTGAGCACGGCGCAGGGCAACGAAAGCCGATGCGCATGAAGCGCCGCGGCAATCACCTCGCTGATCCGTTGATACGTCACGGTGTCGCCGCCGCCGGTGACGATGCCCTTGGTCGCGCTCACGATCACCTGATCTGCCGTCAGATGCGGAGCCATGCTGGTGTAGATAGCATGCACATGCGCGGACGGCATCACGCCGATGACGATCTCGGCCGACGCCAGCGTCTGCGCTAGATCTGCGGTCGGTCGCACGGCGTCGGGCACTACGTGGCCCGGCAGGTAGGTGCGGTTCTCGCGATGCTGCGCGATGGCATCGGCCACCGCGGCGGTGTGCGACCACAGCGCGACGGAGTGGCTATGCCGCTGGTCTTTCTGTTCGGGACGTCGTTGCGCCAGCGAGATGGCAAGAGCCGTACCCCACGCCCCGCTGCCGATGATGGCGACGCGGCTCACGCGGCAGCGGCCTTCGATTTGCCGAAGCGGTACTCGGTACCGGCAAGCAGACGGCGGATGTTCGCGTGGTGTTTGGCGATGACGATCAACGGCAGCAGGATTACCACAGCAATCATGAAGGGCGTAAGCGACTCATGTGGCAGGAGGAGCGCCGCTACAGGAAAGGCAATCGCCGCGATGATAGAGGCCAACGAAACGTAGCGGCTCAATGCAAAGATCACAATGAAAGCGGCCAACGCCACCAGCGCTGCGGTGGCCGTGATCCCTAGAAACACGCCGAAGCCCGTAGCAACGCCCTTGCCGCCTTTAAAGCCAAGCCAAAGCGGATAGACATGTCCGACCAGCGCGCAAACAGCGGCGGTTGCTGCCAGGTTCTGGGTTTGGAACTGCGTCTGGTGAATATGCAGCCCAACCTGCCACGCGAGCAGCACAGCAACGTAACCCTTCGCCGCGTCGAGCAGAAACGTTACGGCACCCAGACCTTTGCCGCCGGAGCGGATCACATTCGTAGCGCCGATGTTGCCGCTGCCCTGTTGGCGGATGTCCTGTTTGCGGAAGATGCGGACCAGGATGAGGCCGAAGGGAATCGAGCCCAGCAGATATGCGACAACGCCGACGATGAGGTAGAGCAGCATGGGAACGGCTTCGAGTGTAGCGCGACGAACAGGGATCAGTGATCAGGGAATAGGTGTCCTGATCCTTATTCCCTTACGTCACATCAAGCGCCTTCTCAACAGATCCAGTGCGGCCTGCGCGCTCAGCGTGCGCACGCGCTCCCGGGTGTTTTGCGTGGTCAGCCCGGCGAAGTTCTTTTCCACAGCTTCGGTCTCCTTGCCATGTGCGACCGCGATGTACACGAGACCCACCGGCTTCTCTTCCGTACCGCCGCCTGGCCCTGCAATTCCCGTGACAGCGAGGCCGGTGGTGGCGCCGGTCTTCTTGCGAATGCCTTCGGCCATGGCCTTCGCCACCTGGCTGCTCACCGCGCCATGCTGCGCAATCAGCGCTGGGTCCACGCCCGCGAAGAGGTGCTTCATCTCATTCGAATACACCACCGCGCCGCCCAGGAAAGCACGCGAGCTGCCCGGAATGCTGGTGATCCGCTCGGACACCAATCCGCCAGTGCAGCTCTCAGCGACGGCAAGCGTCGCGCCCTTCATGCCGAGATAGAGCAGCACGATCTCTTCCAGCGATTCGCCCTGCGTCGAATAGATGAGGTCGTCCAGTTCCTCTTCGATTCGGCCAGCCAGTTCATCGACGCGTGCCTGCGCGATCTCGAGCGCCGCCTTCTCGCAGATCAGATTCAGCTGGATATCGCCGCCGCTGGCCAGGATGGTGGTCTCGATATCGGGGTAGTGTTTGTAGATGGGCGCGATGCGCGCATCGCACGCCGATTCGCCGATCATCGCCACCTTTAGCGTGCGCATGGCAATGAAGCGCTGTGGCAGTGCCTCGCGCAGACGCGGCATGCACTCCAGGTCGAAGATGGGCTTGAGCTCGAGCGGCGGTCCGGGCAGTAGCATCAGGATCTTGCGATGTCCGCCGAAGACCGTGTCCAGCCACTGCGCGGGTGCGGTGCCGTTCGCGTTGGGCACGACGTGCGCGCCTTCGAGCACATCCGCCTGCTGCGCATTGTTCTCGGTCATGCTCATGCGGCGCGCGGCAAAGCGTTTGTAGAGGTCGGCGACGATATCCGCATTGCGGCGAATGTGAATCCCCATCGCCTCGGCTACGGCCTGGCGCGTCAGGTCGTCCTGCGTCGGTCCCAGGCCGCCCATGATGATGACGATATCCACGCGCTGCGCGGCGACGCGCACGGCGCTGACAAGATGCTCCATGCGATCGCCGACCGTGGTCTTGAAGGCGACCTTTACGCCGATCTCATTCAGGCGCTCGGTGACGAAAAGAGAGTTGGTGTCCTGGCGAAAGGGCGTCAGCATCTCCGAGCCGACGGCGATGGTTTCTGCGAGCATGCGGGTGAGTCACCTTCCGAAATACAACGGTACAAAAGCGTGCAGATATGGGTGGGATGTGGCGCGCTGCGGAACTGTCAGAGAAACCGCAGGCCTTCCACGCCCAACGCCACATCATAAATGGCGGTGTGGGTGGCCACGATAGCGCTGCTCGATGGGCTGAATGCGAGGCCCACGATCCCGCTGCCGCTGATGACAATCTCGGGCTCTTCCTCGGGCGCACGATCGATGGGCAGCCGCAGCACGCCACGCCGGCCGCGATGCGACGCCGCGATGTAGAGCGAGCCGGCGATGTCCACGGCCATGCCCTGGGGGCGGCCCATGCCGCGGTAGTAGACGCGCGCGGTGCCGTCGCGATCGATTGCGTATACCGCATCATTGCTCGACGTGGTCGGGCCGGAGACGAAGAGGGTGCCATCGAGGCCAAAGGCCAGATGATATGCGGCGAGGCTGGGTTCGAGCGTCGCGAAGACGAAGATCTGCCGGTCGCGCGCAATCTTGAAGATGGTGCCGCTGCGGTCGCCGCAGTAGAGATTGCCCTCGGAGTCGAAGGCCAGCCCGGTAGCCACGCCCATGCTCTCCACAAAGACCGAGCTGGCACCCTGCGGCGTTATGCGGTAAATCGTACCCTCGTGCCGCGAGGAGACGAAGAGCACGCCGTCTGCATCGAGCGCTAGCCCTGTCGGATTCACGATGTCGGTGGCGAAGCCATCCATGTCGCCCTCGGGCGAGATGCGGTAGACCGAGACCGGCATCTTTTCGCCGCGCTGGCCGGAGAGCGTGGTGTAGACGTTGCCTTCCAGATCGACTACCGGGCTGGCGACCGGATTCACATTCTCGGCCAGCAGCTTGCCGATCTTTACCGTGACCGAGTTGCTGGTGGCGCCGTTCTGACGTACCTCCAGCCGGCCTGCCTCGGCCGACTCGGGTATGCGGATACTCATGCGCGTGGGCCGGCTCAGCAGAACGGGCGCGAGTGAGCCATCGAGCACGGCCAGGGGACGGCGCTCCGCCACCGGACCGAGTGCGCTGCCCGCAATCTCGACTTCGCCGCCAGGCAGCACCGCCTCCGGCGTGATGGAGTCAATGCGCGGTGCGGAGGAACCGGGATGGTCGGATTTGGCGATACGGATCATAAACTCGGCCCTTCCAGTCTACGACTGCCCAGTTCTACAACTGCCCAGTTCTGGCAACTGCCTAGTTTAGACGCGAATTGACGCTCTTAGCTTCAGCCCCCAGCTTGTAGCTGCGATGCTGAACCCTTGGAGATTCGCCGTTTCCCATGTGGATGAGGCCAGGAGATAGCAGCTAGAGGCGGGAAGCTGCTTTTACCACCAATGCTGGATGACGAGCAGTACTATCAAGTCCAAAGAGGCCAGCGGCAAGGTCGTCCAGCATGATGCCCCAGCCGCCGGGCAGCGCTTCCAGCTTGCGGATGGGCCATGGTTTGGTGATGTCGAAGAGGCGGAAGAGGGCGAGGGCGACCAGGGCGTGCGGCCAGTCCGGCCGGCAGACGGCTAGCGTGAGCCATTGGCCGGCAACTTCGTCGATGACGACGTGGCCGGGGTCCTCGCGGCCACTCTCCTGGGCGACGCGGGTTGCTGCAGGGATGCCGATGGCGGTGACGATGATTACGGCGCACAGCGTGGCCAGAGCATAGGAAGTGAGTACAAATCCAGAATCGGACCACGCATAGTTCGGATGAACCCCAGACGCCCGCCACACATAGCTGGTCCCTGGGTGGAGAAGAAGCGCGCCGCCCATCCACAGCAGCATCGCCGCCACGGAGCCCCACGTCCCCGGCCCAGGCTTCAGCAGACCGACGCCAAAGAAGGTGCCGACGGCCCACGCCCACAGCGTCTTCCTGCCCGTTGCGGGCACTGCCGACGGCCTATCGTTCATCGGACCGCGGGACGTTCATCGTTCGTCCGCATCGTTCTCCTGCTGGGCACGGCGCAGCGTGGCTTCGTCGATGCCATCCAGCACCTCGGGGTCGAGGATGGGGGAAGAGATGCGGTACTCGCCGCTAGCCCATTTGCCCAGGTCGATGACCCGGCAACGGTCGCTGCAGAAGGGCACGTTGGGATCGTCCAAAGGCACGATCGTCCTGCAGATAGGGCAGCGAAGGATTTTCGGCTTCGCCTGAGACATAACCACTCCTGAATATTTATTTATTCCTGACAATTATTCGATGACGCGCGCGACCACATCGTAGTCGTGCGCGTCGGTAATCTCCGCACGATAGAAGGTGCCGGGCACCAGCGTCTCGTGTGGACCGAAGTCGTTGATGTAGACCTTGCCGTCGATCTCCGGCGCGTGGAACTGGGAGCGGCCCTCCCACAGCAGCGGCGTCTCCTCGCTCTCGCCTTCGACCAGGATGTCCATCGTCCGGCCAATCCATTCTTCCTTGCGCTCGCGGCTTATCGACTGCTGCAGCTTCATCAGTGAGCGGCGGCGCGCTTCGATGGTGCGCTTCGGCACTTTGAGCTCCTTGCCGAGCTGGATGGATTGCGAGCCCTCTTCGTCGGAGTAGGCAAAGGCGCCCATCCAATCGAATTTCGCAGCACGGACGAAGTCCATCAGCGCGGCGTGGTCTTCGGCGGTCTCGCCGGGGAAGCCGACGATGAAGCTGGTGCGCAGCGCGATGCCGGGAACGGCAGCGCGCACCTTCTCCAGCGTCTTGAGGAAGATCTCTGCATTGGCCCCGCGGCGCATCCGCTTCAGCACCGGCGCGGCTGCATGCTGCAGCGGCACGTCGAGATACTTCACGATGCTGTCGTGCTTCGCGATGGTGTCGAGCAGGCGCCCGGTGATCTTGTTGGGGTAGGCGTAGAGAAAGCGCAGCCAGGTGAGTCCGTCTATCTGCGCGAGACGATCGAGCAGCGCGGCGAGCCCATCTTTCAGGCCGAAGTCTTCGCCGTAGCAGGTAGTGTCCTGGCCGATAAGCGTGATCTCGCGCACTCCGCGTGCAACAAGCTGCTCCGCCTCGGCGATCACCGACTCGAAGCGGCGCGAACGGAACTTGCCGCGCAGATTCGGGATGACGCAGAAGGAGCAGGGATGATCGCAGCCCTCGGCAATCTTGAGATAGGCCGATGTCTTGCCGGTCGCAAGTAGACGCGGCGTCGTCTCGTCGTAGAGATACGTCGGCAACGCGGGAGCGGCGCCATCCCATGCGTCGCGCGCAAAGCGGCCCTGCTGCTCGCGTAGATCGCCCTCGGCGCGCGAGGCGCTGCGGCGTCGATGCGGGCAGCGCATCGGCGGAGCTGCGCGCGTCGCGGTTGCAGTCACGATATTGAAAAGCTGCGGCGCCGTGGATGCGGCCGGCTGGAGCGGCGCCAAGCCCGCTGCAGTCAGAATCGCCTCCAACTCGCCCGTGCCCACTACCGCATCCACTTCTGGAATATTCTTGCGAATCTCATCGCGATAGCGCTCGACCAGACACCCGGCAACGATCAGCTTGCGCGCGCGGCCGGTGGTCTTGTGCTGCGCCATTTCGAGGATGGTGTCCACCGACTCCTGCTTGGCCGAGTCGATGAACGAACAGGTATTGACGACGAGGATGTCGGCCGTTCCTGCGTCGGCGGTCAGTTCGGCGCCGGCGCGGTCCAGCAGCCCCATCATCACTTCGCTGTCCACCAGGTTCTTGGGGCAGCCCAGGCTCACAAAGCCGACACGCGGGCGCGCGAAATTGGCAGGAGATGCCGTTGGTGGCGCTTCCAGGATGTCGGTGCGGTTCACCTAGCTATTTTAGCGGATTCTGTATACGTCCCACGCTTGCCCTCTCAGGGCGCATGACTCATGCGCGTCATTCCAAATGGAGGCCTGCAGGGCTGAGTGCGGCCAGAAAATCGCGCGCATCGAAGGCCTGCCCGGCCGAGATCACACCGGTTGCCTTAGATATCCCGTTGATGATCCGCTGCACAGCTTCCACCACAATGGGCGCGGTGATGGCGTAGATATCGCGGCCGCGCGCCGTGAGACGTCGTTCCTCGCTTCCTCTGCGCACGATCGCGTCCATCAGAAAAACCTGCGACGAGCGGCCGCTCTCGTCGTTGGCCGTGGGCGCGGGCGTGTCGGGGTTGCGGAGGTCTGTGAGAGGTGCGAGGTTGATATACGCTCGAACCGCTGCCGTTTCCAGGTGTCGTGAAATGGTGACGGTCTCTGCCAATTGCAGCCCGACCACCTCCTGCGACCCGAAGGGCACGGGAAAGCTCCAAATGCGCGGCGGAGGTGGATCTCCCTTTTCCAGACGATGATTGGAAAAAATGAAGCGCGGACCGTGATTGCGCTCACCGGTCAAACGGGTGCCTCGCGTGGGTTTCCAGCTATCCAGGGCCACGGCGACCGAGATCTCATCCGCGGAGCTCCAGTCTCCCATCGCAGCAGTCGCCAAGAGATCTCCCAGTCCGCCGTAGAACGCCATTGCGGGAATCACCGCAACGCCCGCATCGCGTGCCGCACCTGCGTAGCCATCGAAGAGGGCGAGCACGCTCGACTGTTCCGCGGCTACATCCAGATATGGAATGCCGGCGCGGAGCGCAGCCTCAACCAAGGGCGCCGCTGTGTCGATAAATGGTCCCGCGCAATTGATGACCGCGGCAGCGCCGGACAGAGCACGGTCCAGCGTTACCGGGTCGTCTGTCAGAGCCACCCGCGCTTCCACACCTGGTTGCGTCTCGCTGGCTGCCCTCAGCTTTGCCGCATCCCGACCGGCAAGGACGGGTACCCAACCACGTCTCCGCAGTTCGGAAACGACAAAGCGTCCGGTATGACCGTAAGCGCCAAAGACCGTAATCGCTCGATGGAGCGCCATGGAACGTGTCTTCTCCTTTGTTAGGCCCCGCGTCGACCCAAGGAACCAATATCTCACGCGCAAGCATCGTCACAAACCCGCTGCTCTGGCGCGCACGTTTCGATTGTATGGAGCACATTCGGCCAGCAAAGCCATTTGTGCCGCCGTCCTGAATGTGAATGCCTAGGTGATATTCTTCTTGAGTGCCGGGTCCTACGCGACGGACTCCCGCCAACCCCGCCAGGTCCGGAAGGAAGCAACGGTAACGGGTCATTCCGGGCGCAGTAGGCCACCCGGTGCACTAAAGCGCTTCACTCGCGAGCGCTTCCAAGAACCCTCAACATCACTGCCGCTTTCACTCGGCCTCGTGGACATTCGAGCGCGTGGTCAGCGAGAATCGAAGGGCCAGCTATATGAGCCCAGCCCAGTTGCCTACCAGCCCCGTATCCTCCGCCGCGCAGGCGGCCCGCTCGCTCGATCACGTCGGAGGCGCGAAACATCCGCGCGTTGGCGTCTTCGGATGGGGTATCGTGGCGCCGAAATCGCCCAACATGGCAGCATTCGCGCGCAATCTGGCGACATCGGAGAGCTGGCTGACACCCTTTGAAGGCTTCGGCCCCAGCAACTTCCTGGTCGGCCAGCCGGAGTTCAACTTCGAAGACTACAAGTCGTGGATTGATCAGCGGTTCGCGCCTCGTCATTATCAAAATCTGAAAGAAAAGATGGACTACCCCTCGCTCTATGCGCTGGGGGCGTTCATCCAGGCGCTGGAGCAGAATCCCGGGCTGGAAAAGCTCATGCAGGAGCTGGGCAGCCAGGCGCACGTGTATGTGGGCACCGGCCTCGGTTCGGTGGACACGATGTACCAATCCAGCGTGACGCTTTACATCGCGCAGCAGCGCTGGAATCGCTTCTGGGGCAGCAAAGAAAACAACAGCGCGCTCAGTGCGTATCTGGATGGCCAGCTCAAGGGGCTGGAGGACGTGCCGCTGAATCCCGCCGAAGCCGAGGGCGATCTGGCGGAACTCGCACTTGCCTGGGAGGCGTGGTGGATGGAGCGCTCGCCCGAGCTGCGCGAGTACCTTGACGAGGCAGCGGCCATCGATGCGCTGGTGATGGAAGGCGAGGTAGAGCAAGGGAAACTGCATGTGCTGCGCGAGCGGGGCAAGCGGCATGGACGCCTGCAGGAGAAGTGGGGCGCGCCGGAGCCGCCGTGGAAGGTCTCGGCCAACCTGATCTGGAATATCCACAATACGCCGGCATCGCAGGTTTCGATCCTGGGGCGCATCACCGGACTCGCCTTCGCGCCGGTGGCGGCCTGCTCCACGTTTGGCGTAGCCCTCCGGTTGGCCATGCAGGCGATCGAGCGCGGCGAGGCCAAGGTAGTGGTGGTCGGCGCTACCGATCCGCCGCCGCATCCGCTGATCGTGGGCTCCTTCTACGGGGCGCGTGTGCTCTCGGCGAGCCGTCAGGTCTCCAACCCACTCACACAGCTCCAGGGCACGCACGTAGCGGGCGGATCAGTAGTGTGGATCGTCGGCGATATGGAGTACCTCGAGTCCAAGGGCATGACGCCGCTGGGCATGGAGCCGATCGCGGCGGGCGTGAGTTCGGACGCACACCACATCATCACGCCATCCATCCCGGGGCCACAGGCGGCCATTCGCCAGGCGCTGGAGGAGGCACATACGACTCCCGATAAGATCGCCACCTGGGACCTGCACGCCACCGCGACGCCAGGCGACTATGCGGAGATCAGCACGCTGCGTACCATGCTGCCGGACACGGTGATGGTGACCGCGCGCAAGGGCACGTTCGGCCACGGCATGAGCGCCGGAGGCGGCTGGGAGCTGACCGCGCAGTATTTGGGATATGAGAGCGGCCGTCTCTTCCCTACGCTGCTCACGGAGCAGACGCTGAATCCCGCGATCGCCAGCATCCACGGACAGTTCGTCTTCGCGGACAGTTGCGTAACGGCCGAGGGACTGGCCGGGAAGCTTTCCAGCGGCATCGGCGGCATCAATGCGTGCGTGATCTCGCGGCCGCTGGAAAACAAGACAAATCCCAGGAAGTAGGTTTCACGTCGTGGCGGGCTGCGCGGCGGAGTGGGCATTGCTGCGCTTCCACTGCCAGATGCCCCACGCCAAGGCCGCAAGAAAGACGCCGAGGATGGCCCAGCTAATGGACCCTTCGTATCGCGCCATGTAGCGGTTCCACCAATGGACCATGTGACGCCCGTACTTCACTCCCAGCCACGCGACAATGCTGTAACGTATGGCGCGCGCCGCGCCGAACGACGCAAGGAAACGGCGCCGGGTGACGCCCAGAGCGCCCGCGGCCACCAGAAACGGCATCAGTGGAATGGGCGGAGGCAATATGGCCGCGATCGTGACGGCGATGGGGCCATGTCCCTTCACCCAGCGAGTGATGGGGTTGTAATAGCGTGACGGGACGTAACGGCGCAGCGCCTTTTCGCCGCCTTTCTTACCGGCCGACCAGGTGAGGAAGCCCCCCACCAGCGCCCCGGCAACGGCGAGTGGCACCAGCAGCCACAGGCTGGTCTTATGCCGCACCACGAGGACCAGAAGCAAAAGATCTGTTGTGCCCGGCAAGGGCAACGGGATGGGGCAGGCATCCAGCAGCGAAACGCCGAAGAGGCCGAGCCAGCCCATGCCGACCAGCCAGCGTAAGCGAGTGACTGCTGGACGCATGGGAGCGAACAGGCGTCGCGGCAGCCAGAAACACGCCGTTCGTGGGCCGGCTTTTATGGGTCACCTGCTCTTGGACGCTCAGAATCGACCTCGGGCCGCAGCGGAAAAGGACAGTTACCTCTCGATTTGGAGCCGGATAACCCGAAAGCCAACTAAAGCAAAGGCAATTTGGTCACAGCCGGCAGCACATTGCAGGCCGCCGCCAGCTCATAGAAGTGGCGAAGGCCCTCCAGACACTCTTCGTCGAGGATGTAGTGGATGTTCTGGCTGAGGTAGGCGCGAATCGTGTCGCGTGGCAGGGCGATGTGCATCGCCCATTCGTCAGCTAGATCGTCGATATGCGCGAGTCCGGCATCGCGCGACCCCAAGAGATCGTGAAGCAGTTGATCGCGCTGCGCCGCCGAACGCAGCGCTTCCTCGCGCACTCCCCACACGGCGGAGATCCAGGCCACGCCAGTGAGTTTGTGCCACTCCGCACCGAGATCCATGTATGAAAGCTCTTCCCCGGTCCGCTCCTGACGGCCTGCGCGGTCTTCGAGCGCAAGCAATGCGGGATCGCCGATTAGCAGGGCAGCATCGCAGGCGGCGAGCATCGCGTCGAGGTCGGGCGGATGCTGCACGAGGTTCGGAGAAAGCTTCCAGAAGTGGCGTGCCATGATCTGCACATAGGCAAGGGTCGCCCGGGATGAGGTATCGGCGGCTATGCTGCGGACGCGATCGAGTCCCGTTCTGGTCCGAAACACCAGCAACAACGATCGGATGGCGCCCTTGGAGGCGATGGCGCAGCCCGGAACGATGCGGAGATGTCTGCTATGGGCGAAGGCGGTAATGGGGACGAGGCCGAGATCGGCGGTGCCGTTTCCGAGGCGCTCGGCGCATTGCGCGGGCATCATGCTCTCGATGTCATAACAGCCGGCGAGTGGAACCGCGAGGGGCGGATGGTCGAAATCCCACATGAGCGGTGCGGGGTTGAGGAAGCGGATGGCAGCGACGCGAAGACGGCTCACCGGTCAGTGTACCGGGATCAGTCGCGTACCCCGTTCGTCGGATTGTCGCTGTCTCCTTGCGCCCATAGGCTCAGCAACATCCATGCCGGGCCCTGCGACCATCTGCGTTCCTCCTCCTGCAACCGAAACGACTTTGGCCTGGCTGGCGATGGCCATGACGCCGGGGCTTGGACCGCGCCGCATTCAGCGGGCTGTGCGTGGCCTGCGGGAGCCGGCGGAGCTGTTCCGCATGCCGCTGACGGCGCTTGAAGCGCTGCAGATTCCGGTCGCCTCCGCGCGGTTTATCGCCGAAGGGAAGGCGCGCAAGGCGGCGGAAGAGGAATGGCAGAAGATTGGCGAGAGCGGCTGCGCCATCCTGACGCTGGCCGATGATGAGTATCCGGAGCGGCTGCGCGAGATCTTCGACCCGCCGCCGGTGCTTTGGGTGCGCGGCAACCGCGGGCTGCTTTCGCGCCCAGCCATTGCGGTTGTGGGCACACGGGCGCCGAGTCCCTACGGCACGGGCATGGCGGAGATGCTGTCGCGGGACCTGGCGGCACGCCGCATGGTGATCCTCAGCGGGATGGCGCGCGGGGTCGATACCGCGGCACACAAGGGTGCGCTGAGCGCCGGCGGCCGCACGGTAGCGGTGTGGGGCACGGGCGTGGATGTCGTCTACCCAAAGGAGAACAAGAGGCTAGCGGAAGAGATCATTCTCTCCGGGGGCGCCATTGTTTCCGAGCAGCCGATGGGCACTTTTCCTGCGCCTCAGAACTTTCCGCTGCGCAACCGCATCCTGAGCGGCATGAGCGTGGGAGTGCTGGTGGTGGAAGCCGGAGAGCAGAGCGGCACCCGCATCACCGCGCGCTGTGCGCTGGAGCAGAATCGGGACGTTTACGCGGTTCCCGGCAACGTGACCAGCCGGAACGCGTGGGGTCCCAACACGCTGATCAAGCAGGGCGCCCGGTTGACGGCCACCTGGGAAGACATCTGGGAGGAGCTTCCGACGCAGATTCGACTGGAGTTAGAGGGCGGCGCCGGCGAGCGGCACGGCGGTCAGACGGACCTGTTCGCGTCCTCCTCTGCATCCGGCGAGGGGGTAACTGCATCTTTAGTGCTGCAAGGCGAGGCGATGTTGCCGCCCGGTCACCCACTGAGTCCGGCTGAATCTGCCGTTTACGGGCTGCTGCGCATGGATCAGGCGCTCCACATGGAGGAGCTGTTGGAGCAGCTCGACGGCCAAGTAACATCGGCTGAAGTATTTACGGCACTCTTTGAGCTGGAGCTGAACAATCATATCCGGCAGTTGCCGGGCAAGAACTACGTCCGGCGAATGTAGTGGGAACGCCAGGCACGCTGTTGCCGTAGTTGTACCCTGTTGCCATCCTGTCCAGCAGAAATATAGCGACCTCCGGAGCGCGCTGGCGTCTCATGCTGTGCGCCGGGACAGCGACGCCGTTGAGACGAATGATGTCGTCGAGGCGGTTTGGACAGTTGGGCCAGCGCGTGGTAGCGTTCGGAAATTGCCGGCGGGCGTTCAACAAATTGCCCAGCCGGTACAGATGCGTTGCCCGTAAGGAACGCCCGGCAGATCCGCGGCCGGAACGGAGAGCAGGCGGAAGTGAAGGGAAGCAATGAGTAAATCACTGGTTATTGTCGAGTCGCCGGCCAAGGCGAAATCCATCGGAAAATATCTAGGCAAAGACTTCGTGGTCGAGGCATCCATCGGCCATGTCAAGGACCTGCCCAAAAACAAGATCGGCGTCGAGCTGGAGAACGGCACCTTTGAACCGGACCTGATCGTCATGCCGGACAAGGTGAAGATCGTGGATCGCCTGCGCAAGATTGCGGGCAAGATGACGAACGTCTACCTGGCGCCTGACCCGGACCGCGAAGGGGAGGCGATTGCCGCGCATCTCGAAGACGAGCTGCGCGCCGTGTCGCCGAAGAATTCAATTCAGCGCGTGACCTTTAACGAGATCACGCCCAAGGCGGTGCGCGCGGCCTTCGAAAATCCGCGCAAGGTGGACCGCAACCTGGTCGATGCGCAGCAGACGCGCCGCGTGCTGGACCGCATCGTGGGCTATCAGATTTCGCCGCTGCTGTGGGACAAGGTGCGCCGCGGACTCTCCGCCGGCCGCGTGCAGACGGTGGCGCTGCGGCTGATTGTCGAGCGTGAGCGCGAGATCAAGGCATTCAAGCCGGTCGAGTACTGGACCATTGACGCCGACCTGAAGACGAGCGCGAAGGAGGACAACGCCTTTACCGCGCGCTTCGTCGGCATTGACGGCGAGACCGCCAAGGTGGACACGGTCAGCGGCAATGCGCTGCCGGATGAGCGCATCACGAAGGACGTTCTGGCCGCGATCGAGAAGGCGAAGTGGTCGGTGCGCGAGGTGGAGCGCAAGGAGCGCCGCAAGAATCCCGCAGCGCCGTTCACCACCAGCCGTTTGCAGCAGGATGCTTCGCGGCAGCTTGGCTTCTCTGTCAAGCGCACCATGGGCGTGGCGCAGCGGCTGTACGAAGGCGTGGAACTCGGATCGGAAGGCACCGAGGGCCTGATCACCTACATGCGTACCGATTCGACGCGCGTGTCGCCCGATGCGATTGCGGAAGTGCGCGGGTATATCGGCAAGGAGCTGGGCACCCACTATCTGCCGGAGTCGGCGAACACCTTCAAGAGCAAGAAGGATGCGCAGGACGCACACGAGGCGATCCGTCCGACGGAAGTACGGCATACGCCGGAGTCGGTCAAGCGCTATCTAAGTGATGAGCAGTTCCGGTTGTATCAGCTCATCTGGCGGCGCTTCGTAGCGTCGCAGATGGTGCCCGCGGTCTTCGACCAGACCATCGTCGATGTGCAGGCGCAGGCGGATCGTCGCTATGACTTCCGCGTGACCGGATCGATCCTGAAGTTCGATGGCTATCTGAAGGTCTACGAAGAGGCCAAGGACGCGAAGGACGATGATGACGATGCGCTGAAGAACAAGCTGCCCGACCTGAATGCGGGGCAGGCGCTGACGCTCGAGGAACTGAAGCACGAGCAGAAGTTCACCGAGCCGCCGCCGCGCTACAACGAGGCGTCGCTGGTGAAGACGCTCGAGGAACGCGGCATCGGCCGCCCGTCGACCTACGCGACCATCCTGTCGACGATTCAGGAACGCGAGTATGTGCAGAAGGTGGGCCAGGGACGCTCGGGCAAGTTCATCCCGACGGAAATTGGCCTGGTCGTGACCGATCTGCTGGTTGCGAATTTTCCCTACATCTTCGATCCGGAGTACACGGCGAAGCTCGAAGGCGAGCTGGACGATATCGAGGACGGCAAGGAGAAGTGGACCGATCTGCTGACGGCCTTCTACGGCTACTTCAAGAAGGAGCTGAAGCACGCCGAGAAGCACATGGAAAACGTGAAGCGGATGGAGCAGCCCACCGACGAGAAGTGCGATCGGTGTGGCGCGCCGCTGGTGCTGAAGTGGGGAAAATTCGGCTCGTTCTTCGCCTGCAGTACCTACGACAAGAAGAACAAGGAGAGCTGCACCTTCACCAAGGAGAACTTCGCGGCCAAGCCGCAGCTGGAGAATCCGGACGAGAAGGAAGACGAATACTGCGAGGCTTGCGGCCGCGTGATGGTGCTGCGCAACGGGCCGTTCGGGCCGTTCATGGCCTGTCCCGGCTACAACGAAGATCCGCCCTGCAAGACGGTGCGCCGGCTGACCAGCCGCGAGCAGCAGAAGCCTCCGGTGCCCATCGGCGAGCCTTGCCCGGTGTGCGGCAAGGATCTGGTGCGACGGACGGGACGCTTTGGCGAGTTCGTCTCCTGCTCCGGCTACCCGGAGTGCAAGTACATCAAGCAGAACCTGGTGGAAGGGATGAAGTGCCCGAAGTGCGGCGAGGGCGACATTGCCGAGCGCAAGACGCGCTTCGGCACGACCTTCTATGGGTGCACACGCTATCCCAAGTGCGACTTCACGGCGAATGGCAAGCCAGTCCCGAAGAAGTGCCCGGAGTGCGGATCGAGCTACCTCATCGAGAAGACGCTGAAGTCAGGCGTGTATCTGACCTGCCCCAACAACAAGAAGCCCGCAGCATCGGATGAGAAAGAGAGCAAGCGCAAGAAGAAGGTGGAGGAGGAGACGACCGTGACCTGCCACTATTCGAAGCGTCTGCGCGATGCTCCCGCAGCCGAGCCACCGGCGGCCGCGGCATCGAAGAGAGCCAAAGAAGAGACCGCCCAGCCCGTCGCATAACGCACGATCGAAGGAGCACCAATGGAGTCAACGTTAGCCGCGCGCGAAGATGCCGGCACAATTCTGAAGCTGTATGAACTGCGCCAGGAGCCGGAGTTGCGCCGGGCACGGTCGTGGATGACGCAGGAGTTCTGGCCCACGTCGGTGGAAGAGATCCGTATAGTGATGAACGATTCCGGTTCGGAGAAGAACTGCTGGTTCCAGCAGGTGACGACCTATTGGGAGATGGCGGCGGCGCTGGTGAACCACGGCATCCTGGCGCAGGAGTTGTTCGTGGACGCCAACTCGGAGCCATTCTTTCTGGCGGCCAAGTTCTGGCCTTACCTGCAGGAGATTCGGGCGCAATCGCCGATGTTCCTGATGCAGTTGGAAAGGCTGATGGAGCGGAGTGCGAGTGGGCGGCAGAAGTTCGATCACATGCAAGCCTCGGCAAAGAAGCGGATGGCCTCGCATGCTCCCGCGCCACTTCCGGAGATGCAGCCGTAGAATTCCGGTCGAGATGACGCCGGTACCAGCGGTACCGAGGCGAGAGGGGACGCGTCGCGCGTCCTCTCTTGTTTTTTGGGATCGATCGGCGAGCCGTTGTGATGAAGAATCTGTTACTGTACTGCGTGGCTCGTGGCGGAATGCCCGAGCGCAACTCCCGGAGAAGGCGACCCATAGACGATGGCGAAGGCGACTTGGAATGGCAAGGTAATCGCGGAGAGTGATCAGGTAGAGACGGTGGAGGGAAACCTGTATTTCCCTGACGTCTCGGTGAATCGCGAGTACCTGCGCCCCAGCTCGACCACTTCCACGTGTCCGTGGAAGGGGCAGGCGCGCTACTACACCCTGGTGGTGGACGGGCAGGAGAATCAGGACGCCGCCTGGTATTACCCCGATCCGAAGCCGGCGGCGAAGCATGTGAAAAACCACATCGCCTTCTGGCGCGGCGTGGAAATAGAAAAATAATTGGGGCGCAGAAGCAGCGCGTTTTCAGCGGTTTACGCTAATTTTTGTGTTTTGGTGGAGCTAGTCGGGATCGAACCGACGACCTCGTCGTTGCGAACGACGCGCTCTCCCAGCTGAGCTATAGCCCCACAGCGAAAATGGCGGGAGATACCTCCAAAACTATAGCAGCAAGGTGGCTCCGGCGCGAAGCGCTCTAACCCGCTGGAACAGGGCGGCTGCGCAGTTGCGCCTCCAGTGCATCGAGCGCGGGGCCAAGCTGATCTGTGGGCACGAGCCCCTGAGCCAGCGTCGCGGAACCGCCGCCTCGGCCACTGAAAGCGGCGAGCGCTGTGCGCAGCATTTCGCCGGCGTCGCGGCCGAGCTCCTGGCTGCTGGCCACGACCACGGTAGCGGGAGCCTGCGGTTGCTGTGTGGAGGCGAGCAGGGCGATGGTGTGTGGTGCGGCGCGGGCGACGCGGCTGGCCACCAGCTTGACGTACTCGGCATCGCGATCCGGGAAGATGCGGCGGACGACACGGAGATCGTTCTGAGGCGGGTCTTCGACGATCAGGCGGGCAGCGTGGTAGTTGGCGAGGTCTTCGCGCAGCGCCTGGCGCTCCTTGGCGCCGGCTTTGGTCTCAGCCTTCATGCGGGCGAGCGCAGCGGGCAAATCGGTGCGGCTGACAGAGGACTCGCGGCCTAGCTGGCTGAGCAGGGCATCATCCGCACGCGCGGCTGCGATGGCGCGGTTGCCACACAGGAAGCTGACCCGGACGGACTGACGGATGCGCTCAGTGCCGCGGAGAAGCACGGCGCCGATCTGGCTGGTGGACGTGACGTGGGTGCCCCCGCAGGCATTCACATCGAGATCGGTGACCGGGGCGATTTCTTCGGCAATAGTGCCTGCGGCAGTTTTTCCAGCGATAGCGCCTGCGGCGGTTGCTCCAGGGATTACGACAAGCCGGATGTCGCCCTGCCGAGGTGGCAGCTTGCGGACAGTGCCCGCGGCCAGCAGGCGCTCGGCATCCTCCGCACTGACGGAGCGGTGAGCCATCGGCCGGGCTTCCGCGACGATGGCGTTGGCAAGCTGTTCGATGTGGACGAGTTGTGCCGGTTCCAGCGATTCGGTGTTGAGGTCGATGGTAGAGATACCGTCACCGAGATGGAACGACACCGTGAGGGCGCGCAGCTCTTGGTAAAACAGCGCCGAGAGCAGGTGCTGGCCGGAGTGCTGCTGCATGTGGTCGAGGCGGCGCGCCCAATCGACGCGGCCTTCGATCTGCGTGCCGGCGAGCAGCGGCTTGGGAGTCAGGTGCCAGACTTCGTCGTGCTCGTCCTCATCGACATCAAGGATGGGAGCTTCCAGGCGTGCGCCGCTAGGCGCGGTAGCGGTGAGGGTGCCAGTGTCGTGCGGCTGCCCGCCGCTGGTGGGATAGAAGGCGCTGCGATCGAGCGCGACCTGCCACAGCGACGCGCCGCCACTGCGTGAGCGCTCGCGGATGTCGGTCACCGTAGCAGTGAACTGGGTGAGTGCTGAGTCTGCGTAGTAGAGGCGCTCGGCGGGCATGCGGCTATTTTAGTGGGCTTGGTTAGCGTTCATCGGACTCTTACGGCGGGATGTTCAGTTGGCCACACGCCAGGGACTGGTGGTGGTCCAGGAACGTAGCTGGGTGGTAGCCCAGGCGTTCGTCTTGTCCTTGTGGCAGCCGATGCACGGGTTGGGGACGCCGGAGGTTTCCGTGAGGGTAGGCGAGAGAAAGCGAAAGGTGTGGCTGGCGACGAAGATGTCGCCATCTTGCTTGTTGGGAAGTGTCTGGGCGATGTTCGGCATGTGGCAGGCGGTGCACTGGCTGCCCGGACTGCCCGCCCGGTGGTGGGTGTGCTCGGAGACGGTGCCCTTCAGGCCCGCGGGATTCTCCTTCGTATGACAGGTGAGGCAGAGCTGGTTGCCGGTGGCGATCAGATTCGAGGGATTGCGATTGCTGTGCACCTGGTGGCAGTCGAAGCAGCGCAGTTCGCGGTGGTACATGTTGCTCTGGACGAAGTCGTTGCCCTGCATGCGATTCTTGTGGGCGCTGGCATCCGGAAAAAAATAAAAGTCCTGGGTGCCGAGCTTAGCTTCTTCGAGATGCCAGACGTTGGCGAGCCGATCGCCGGGCAGATAGCCGACGGGCCAGTCTGGATACTCGCCGTGAACGGGAAGTGAGACGGGCCGCCCCTGCGTGTGGCACTGCATGCAGACGTCGTTGCCGCGAACGGAGTCGAGGCGGCCCGGATTGACGATGTTCTTTACAGTGGGGTGGGCAACGTGCTCGCTACCGGGACCGTGACATTTCTCGCAGCCGACATTCCATTCGGTCACCTCGCGCGTGGCGAGGTTGTAGTTCACGGAGTGGCAACCGTCGCAGGTGGGGCCGGTGGGGCGGTCGGTATTGGCTTTGCCGTAGTAGGGCGTCCACCAGTCTGCGCCGTCTGGAACGTGATAGGGCAGCCATTTGCGATGCTCGATATCCCACTGCGCGGGAAGCGGGAAGTAGTCGCGCCCGCGTTTTTCGAAGTAGCGCTGCTTCCAGCGGCTGCCGTAGACGAAGGCGACCTGATCGAGGCCAAAAGTGCGGGCTGGGTCATCGTGGGTGAAGTCGCCGAGCACGGCGTCCGGGTGGAGTTTCGGGTCGCGGATGACGTTGGCCATTCGAGTCTGCCGCCAGCCGTTGTATGCCGCTGCATGGCAGGACTTGCATGCGGCCGAGCCGACGAAGTGTTTTGCTGTGGGCTGGCCCCCGTGCTGCTGCGCGTGCAGGCTGCCTGAGATGGCGACGCAAACGAGGGCCAGAAGCAGGTTTCGCAACATGATGGCTCGATGTGCGAAAAGCATAGCGTATGGAATCGGCAATAGTTGTCACCAGAACATCACGGGCGCTGGATGGCATGATGGAGCTTGCGAGGGACGATGACGGAAGAGCGGAACCCGAAAGAGACCGGCATGCGCGATGTGCCGAAGAACCTGAAACCGTACTTTCTGGGCTTGCTACGACGGGGGCCGCGGTGGAACGAGATTGAGGGCGCAGAGGCGGCCGAGCTGCTGCCTCGGCATCTGGCGTATCTGCGCGAGCAGTCGGAGGCAGGGCGATACGTGGCGGCGGGACCGGTGCTGCCTGCGGGCCGGACTCATCCAGATGGGAGCGAGTTTGCCGGTGTGCTGGTGATCTCTGCCGAGACGCTGGAGGCGGCGGCAGCGCTGGCGGAGAACGATCCAGGAGTCCGGGCCGGGCGGCTGGCGGTGGAGGTGCATCCGGTGCTGCTGCCGGCGCTCGATGCGGTGCGGGCGCTGTATCAGGGGGCACGGACCAGCGAACACGGAACAGCGAACACTGAACACGGGATCAAGAATAAGGCAGGCGCCTGAGCGTTCAGGCCAGAGTGAAGCTGAACCCTCGAAAATGGAATAGATTCATTCCTGATCTCGATAACGAGGTGCAGCGTGCCGGAGTCTGCCCAACGCAGTGTGGTGAGTGTCTGGTGGCGCATTGGCCTATGGTTCGTTTGCCTGCTGCTTGCCATTGGCCTGTTCAGCCTGCTGCTAAGCCTCTACATGAAGGGTGTCGGGTTCGCCAAACCATGGTTTGTCCTGCCTATTTTTCGAGTCACGCTGATGTGCGCGTTGCCGATCTGGTGTTTGTGCCTGCCTGTTGTGATCGCGGCGAAGCAAGCAGAAGGATGGAGAATGTGGGCCATCTTGCCGGCGGGGTGTCTCATCGGGCCTTTAGCGATCGGTTTATGGTTTCTGGTTCTTCAAATAGGGGGCGCTAACCCGCAGACGATGTGGCAGGGCGATCCGCTTATAGGATGGGTCGGAAGCTCTATTGCGGGCATGACCTTTGCTTTGATCGTTGGAGTGTTGACAAGCTCCTTTTATCTGGTGATTTTCAAGGTCCTTTACCGCCGGTCGGTGCGCGGATCCGTGGCGGCTTCGCGCGGATCCGCCCAGATTTGATCTGGACATTCCCGCCCATCCGCGCCAGACGGCGCTCGAGACTGAGGGCATCTGCCGGCGCGCGCACTTTCGCGTCGTTGTCGAAGTAGACGTAGACGTCGTGCGGACGCGCCTCTCGATCGCTGAACTCGGAGATGCGCTTGCCGCTGGGTGGATTGCCGCTGGCCCACGCCGCGATGCGATCGGCCCAGGTCGCGATGGCTTGGCGGCCGTAGCCGCTGGCGTAAAGCTCGCGCGAGCCGTGTAGGCGGCAATACACGAAATCCGTGGTGGCATCGACCAGGCGAGGCCAGCTCACCGTATCCGCGCAGACGAGGGCGATGTCGTAGCGGCGGAGGAGCTGGATGAAGTCGCTGGTGAGGAAGCTGTCGTGACGGATCTCGATGGCGTGGCGTATGGGTCGAGTTTTGTCCGTTTCCGTATGGGCGCGGCCTTCGACGCGGTGATCGTGGCTGCGGCCGAGCTCTGCAGCCTCTACGGTGGTGCGCGGCAGGAGTTGAAAGAAAGCCTCGAGCCGGAATGGATCGAACGAAAAATCCGGCGGCAACTGCCACAGGATGGGGCCGAGCTTGGGTCCGAGGAGCAGCAGGCCAGAAGCAAAGAAGTTGGCGAGCGCCTGCTCGACATTGCGCAGACGCAACATGTGCGTGATGAAGCGTGAGCCCTTCACGCTGAAGACGAAGTCGTCCGGAGTGGCGGCGGCCCAGGAGGCGAAGCTCGAAGGTCGCTGCAAAGAATAGAAGGTGCCGTTGATCTCGATGGCGGAGAAACGCTCGGCGGCATACGCGAGCTCGCGGGCATGCGGCAGCCGCTCCGGATAGAAGACGCCGCGCCACGGCGCATAGGTCCAGCCGGAGATGCCGACGCGGATGTGCCCTGGGGTGCGGTTGGCTGCTGCCATGCTGTTGAGATTGCGAATGCTGCGTGGCGGGTGGATCGGTGAAGAAGAAATGATGGGCCGTCCTGCATCCTAAGAAGGAACGAACTCAAAGAGGAACAACCGGGTGTGTTGACCGGATCCTGCTGAGAAAGAGTGGGCATGCACTGGTTTCGAGTGTGGGGGCCGCGGGCGAAGCGCGTTTCCGTGGTGGTGGATGGCGAGCGGTATGCGATGAAGAGCGAGCCGCGCGGTTGGTGGTCGGCGACAGTGGAGAAGGCGCACGCCGGCGCGCGCTATGGCTTTTTGCTGGACGACGACGAAACGCCGCTGCCCGACCCAAGGTCGGCGCGGCAGCCGGATGGCGTACATGGCCTGTCGGAGGTGGTGGATCACTCGGTCTTCGCGTGGAGCGATTCGGGGTGGCGACCGCCAACACTGGGCAGCAGCGTGATCTACGAATTACACGTGGGTACGTTTACGCCGGAGGGCACGTTGGATGCGGCGATCGGACGGCTGGATTACCTGCGCGAGCTGGGCATCACGCACGTCCAGCTCATGCCGCTGGCTGCGTCAGAGGGCACGCGGGGATGGGGGTATGACGGCGTTGCGCTATACGCTCCACTGGAGGCGTACGGCGGTCCCGATGCAGTAAAGCGCTTTATCGATGCGGCACACGGACGCGGGCTCGCGGTACTGATCGACGTGGTGTACAACCACTTCGGGCCGAGCGGCAATTACACCGGAAAATTCGGCGGATACATCACCGATCATCACACGACGCCGTGGGGCGGTGCGGTGAACTTTGAAGATGCCGGCTCGTCCGAGGTGCGCGACTTCTTCATCCAGAACGCGCTGATGTGGCTGCGCGACTATCACTTCGACGGGCTGCGCATCGATGCAGTGCACGCCTTCATCGATCGCTCGGCGACGCATTTTCTGCGACAGCTTGAAGACGCGGTGCCCGCGCTGGGCAACCACACGGGCAAGCACTACGCGGTGATTGCGGAGAGCGACCTGAACGATCCGCGGCTGGTAACGGCGCGGGAGGCGGGCGGCTATGGTCTGGATGCGCAATGGAGCGATGATTTTCATCACGCGCTGTGGACGGTCCTGACCGGCGAGACGACGGGCTACTACCAGGATTTCGGCAGCATGGCCGATCTCGCGAAGGCCATCCAGCAGGTTTTCGTCTACCAGGGGCAGTATTCGCCGTATCGCAAACGCGATCATGGCCGGCCGGTCGGCGCGCTGCCCGCGGATCGTTTTCTCGGCTACATCCAGAACCACGACCAGGTGGGCAACCGTGCGCAGGGCGAACGGCTGAATCAGATGGTGGATGTGGGGCGCGCGAAGATCGCGGCAGCGATGGTGCTGCTCGGCCCGTTTGTACCCATGCTCTTCGCCGGGGAGGAGTTCGCGGCATCCACGCCCTTCCTGTACTTCACCGACTTCCAGGACAAGGAGCTGGGACGGCTGGTATCGGAGGGACGGCGGAAGGAGTTCGTGGCCTTCGGCTGGTCGCCCGAACAGGTGCCCGATCCGCAGGCGGAGGAGACGTTTCTGCGATCGAAGCTGCGCTGGCAGGAGCGGGAAGAAGGCGTGCATGCCGAGATGCTGGACTGGTATCGCCACCTGATCCGCCTGCGCCGCGAGGAAAGTGCGTTGACGTCGGGAGACTTAGCGGAGGTACGGGTGCGCTTCGATGAGAAGCAGAAGTGGCTATGGATGACCCGTAGTCCGATCGAAGTGGTCTTCAATGCAGGCACATCCGAAGTAAAACTGCCGGTCACACATCGTTACAAGGTCTTGTTGACATCGGTCCCCGGCGTCGTTTGCGAGGAGGCTTATCTGGTGCTACCGGCGGCGAGCGTGGCGGTTTTACGCGATCTGGATATGTTGACGGTTGCCTAACTGCGAAGCGGAAATAGTAACCGGACGATAGCAGATCTGTTTTCGCGGGCCATCTTATGCCGCCTGTTATGCATTCCTAACTATGTCCCCCTGCCGCGCGCTTCTCAGGGGATTGCGAGGAGGGGGAATTGTTTGCGAAAGCTGCCGGCAATACTGGATGAGATGGTGGCCGGGGGAGTGTCCCCAGCTACCCTCCTGCGCGGGGCGATCGAGACGGTGACCGCTGGCATGGTCATGCTCAATCTCGAGGGCAGGATCCAGTACGCGAATACGGCATACTGCGAGATCTCCGGTTATTCGCTTCCGGAGCTCCTCAACCGAAGCTTTGTCTCGCTGGAACACCCCGACGAATTGGGCGATGTGAGCGCGCAGCTTTTCCGCCTCCTGCGGGGTGAGTTAGAGAGCCTGCGCCTGGAAGGGCGTCATCTACGCAAGGGTGGCCACGAGTTATGGGTGCACATCAGCACCTCTCTGCTGCGCGATGCCCAGGGAGAGCCGCATGCGGCCATCGCGGTGATCGAAGATCTGACGCCGCAGCAACGGACAGAAAACGCGTTGGAAGAGGTCCGGGCGGAGCAGATGCAGTTGATGGAGGCGATCCCGGAGATGGTGTGGGTGGCGGGGCCTGCCGGAGAACCGGAGTACGTGAACCAACGCTGGCGTGTCTTTACCGGCACCGAACCTGCCAAGGAGCCGTTCGGGGGTATGGAGCTGATTCATCCTGAGGACCGCGAGCGGACGGCGGAGGTATTCGTCGATGCGCTGCGCAGCAAGCGTGCATACGAGGTAGAGCATCGCATGCGGCGCGCCGATGGCAACTACCGCTGGGTGCTGGCACGAGCGCAGCCGCTGATCGATGCACTGGGCAAGGTGGCGCACTGGTTTGGCGCGGCGACGGATATCCAGGACCGCAAGAGTGCGGAGGGCCTGTTGCAGCGAACCGAGAAGCTGGCCGCGGCCGGACGGTTGGCTGCCACTGTGGCGCACGAGATCAACAACCCGCTGGAAGCGGTGGGCAATCTGCTCTACCTGGCTCTGCAGGAGCAGGGATTGCCGACGGTCTCCAAGCGCTATCTGCGGATGGCCAACGAAGAGTTGCGCCGCGTGAGTCATATCGTGAGCCAGACTCTGAGCTTTTACCGAGAGTCCAACGTGTCGCAGTCCATCGACTTGTGCGACCTGGTGAACGACATGGTGTCGCTCTACCAGCGCAAGCTGGATGCGCGGCAGATACGAGTGGTACGCAGCATGGAGAGTGTCACGGTGGAGGGCATCGCGGGCGAGCTTCGCCAGGTGATAGCCAACCTGATGTCTAACGCCCTGGATGCGATGGAGCCCAACGGAGTTCTCGCGATCGAGGTGCGGCCGCAGAACGATGAGGTACGGCTTACGATCTCCGACACCGGGCATGGCATAGCCACCCCCTTGCTGAGCCGTATCTTCGAGCCGTTCTTCACCACCAAGAAGGATGCCGGCACCGGGCTGGGGCTATGGGTGTCGAAGGGAATCGTGGAGAAGCACCAGGGGCGGCTCGATGTGGCGAGCAGCCAGCAGGACGAGGACCACGGCACCGTCTTTGTGATGACGCTGCCGCGGCAGGCGGCGTTGCGCCGGTCCGCTTAGAGCGGAAGACCGCAACACTCACACATTCGCTTAGAGCGAAGTGATTTCCAGATGGCCATCGAGTGCCGAGAAAAAGCTGTCGCGCCAGTGAAGGATGTCGTGACGGCGGACCCAGGCGCGCATCCGCATCATGCGCCGGCGCTGTTCGGTTGGTTCCATGGCCAGGGCGCGGTTGATGGCCTCGGCGATGCCCATCTCGTCATAGGGATTTACCAGCAATGCCCCGCGCTGCAGTTCCGGAGCGGCGCCTGCGAACTCGCTCAGGATGAGCACGCCATCGTTCTCCGTGCGCGCGGCGCAGAATTCCTTGGAGACCAGGTTCATGCCGTCCTTGAGCGGGGTGATGAGGGCGACGCTCGCCGCACGGTAGAGGGCCAGCAGCTCTTTGCGCGGCAATGAGCGGTGGACGTAGTGGATGGGTACCCAGCCGGGCTGGCTGTGGTCACCGTTGATGTGAGCGACGAGCTGCTCGATCTCGTGCATGAGGCGGCGATAGCCGGTGATGCTTTCACGGCTAGGCACGACGACCTGATAGAGCGAGACGCGGCCGCGGGTAGCCGGATAGTCGCGAAGAAAACGGGCGAAGGCGTGCAGCCGCTCGGGGATGCCTTTGGTGTAGTCCAGCCGATCTACACCAATGGCGATGCGGACGCCATTGAGCTGGCGGCGTATCTCGAAGGCGCGCCGTCCGACCTCCGGGCTGGCTGCTCCCTGGGCAAACTGCTCGAAGTCAACGCTGATAGGAAAGGCCTGGATACGCGATTGACGCCCGCGATAGGTAACGCGGCGGTAGTCGTGCTCGCGCTCGACTTCCACGCCGGGAAGAAAGGTGCGGATGCAGGCAACCAGGTTGCGCTCATCGCGCGGAGTCTGCACACCCATCAGATCATGTTCCAGCAGCGCTTCGAGAATGTGACGGCGCCAGGGAAGCTTCTCAAAGATGTCGGGCGCGGGAAACGGGATGTGCATGAAGAAGGCGAGTGTGCAGTCCGGCCGCTTCTGGCGGATCTGCCTGCCCACATCCATTAACTGGTAGTCCTGAATCCAGATCACGTCGTTGGGCTGCGAGGCTTTGAGCGCGGCGGCGGCGAAACGATGATTGACCCGCTGATAAAACTCCCAGTAACGGGGGGCGAAGTTGCAGCGCGACTGAAGGTCGTGAAAGAGCGGCCACAGGATTTCGTTGGAGAAGCCTTCGTAGAAGTTGGTCTGCTCCTCGGCCGAGAGGAAGACGGGAAGATAACGCACCGATGTGCCGCGGGTTGCCGTGGCCAGTACCTTGCGCACCTCGGCGTCGTCTTTTTCGCCCGTGCTGGCGACCCCTGTGCTGCCCACCCAGATCCCGCCGTACTCGGAGAGGATGGGGTTCAGGGCGCTGACCAGCCCTCCGCTCGACGCGATGGCGGTGAGATTGCCGGCATCGTCCTTTTTGATGGAGACGGGCAAGCGGTTGGAGAGGACGAGGAGCCGTTGCCGTGGGGTGATAGCTGATGTACGGCTTGCGGGCTGCACCATCATGCGACGACTCTTTCCGCGGCGCGGATCCAGGCATCGAGGAAGGTGAGCAGGTCATGAGGCGGCTGGAGCCAGTATGCGGCCTGGCTGGGGCGCGGCTCGGGGCGAACGAGCAGAGTGAGCGCGCGTCCGCGCAGGACGGCGAAGGCATCCTCGTCGGTGGTGTCGTCGCCGAGATACGCAGCGGTGGCCGTAGGAAACTGCGTCAACATGTGGAGGGCAGCATGGCCTTTATTGAGAGTATCCGAGCGCATCTCCACGCCGCCATCGAAGATGAGCAATTGCAATCCGGCGCGCTGGCCGGCTGCGCGATGGATATCGCGGGCGACCTGCTCTATTTTTTCCGCGGCGTCCCGCGGAAGGCCGCGCCAATGCGCTGCAAGGCTGGCGGGCTTTCGCTCGATCTGGGCGCCAAGTCCGGCCTGCTGCAGAGCCTGGTCCAACTGGTCGAGCACGGTCTGCTGCGCCGGCGCAAGATTGGCAAAGGTGTAGACGCCGCCGGCAGTGAGACGCTCGCGTCCGTGGGAACCCCATATCTCGACGGAATGCTTCCCGGGAAGGAGAGATGCGAGCTCGCGGGCAGAACGACCGGTAACCAGCGAGAGGTGGACCGAAGGCAGAGTGCTGAGGCGGTCCAGGCGCTCGGCAGTGCCAGGCCACGGCAAAGCCAGCATGCGGTCCTCATGAAAGGGCGCAAGGGTGCCGTCATAGTCGAGCATCAGCAGCGATGGTCCGCGGCCGACCTGAGCCAGCGATTCCGAAGCGGAGTTCCAATGCGGAGGAGCAACGAGCATGACGTTCACCTGCATTCAAGCAAAGGCCCAGATACTGTGATGTGGCGATCTGTTCTGTGCAGCCGGTTTTGTCCGTGAGCGGCTGCACTCGCAACTGCGTCCTAACCTACAATGCCTGTGCTTTTTACATTGGATGCGCGTGTTTCGCATTCGCAGCAACCTTGAAAGAGCAAGAACGTAGCCCTCACTCGAACATAAGAGAGAGATATTGCTAAGATACTTCTGGGGAGATTCTGCTCCACTCTCTCCGCAGTTACAAATACCGTTCCTAGAGGCCCCCAAAATGACACGACACGAGATGATTGTCGCGCTGGACCAGGAGATTCAGCGGCTGGAAACAGCTCGCACTTTAATACGCACCTCACGCGATGTAACTGCCGGGATTGCAGTGAGAAATGGCCAGCCGAAGCAGACCGGCAGGCGGCATATCAGTCCGGAAGGGCGCAGACGGATCATCGAGGCGCAGCGCCGCCGCTGGGCCAAGCAAAAGAAAGAGGGCAGCGCAAAGGGCAAGTAGCCCGGTGGACTTGCTGCGCGCTTGAGTGAGTGGAACGATCGATGACAGATGCCGTGCTGCGCGTCAGGCTGTTGGAGCCTGACGCGAAGGCTCCAACCGTGGCCCATCCGGGCAGTGATCTGGGCTTCGACCTGTACGCGTTGGAAGACGTGGTGCTGGAGCCGGGTGTAATGACGCGGGTGCGCACCGGTATTGCGGTGGAGGGTCCCGACGGGTACGGGTTCGTCCTGGGCGATCGCTCGTCCATGGCGGCGCGCGGCGTCACCTATGCGGGCGGGCGCATCGATGCCGGCTACCGCGGTGAAATCCTGGTCTGCTTGGTGAACGTCAATCAACCTGTTTACACACTGGCGGAGGATCGCGACGCCTCAGGCGTGCTGCGCGGTGTGACTTTGGAAAAGAGCGATGTGACCGTGCGCCTGCACAAGGGAGATAAGATCGTGCAGATGACGCCGCTGCGCGCCTGCACACAATGGCCGGTCACGGTGGTGGAGAGTCTGGCAGAGAGCCGGCGCGGAGAGCGCGGCTTTGGATCGAGCGGGCGTTGAGTCTCGGGTCGCTAGGGGAGAGAACCATGGCGGTGGCAGAAAGTCGGGCGCAGGAGCTGAAGCAGCGCATCGAGAACCGCACAGCGCGCGTGGGCATCATCGGGCTGGGATATGTGGGGCTGCCGCTGACGCTGCTCTTCTGCGAAGAGCGCTTTCGCGTGACCGGCTTCGATATCGACGAGTCCAAGGTGCAGACGCTCAACAGCGGCGGCTCTTACATCGTCCGCATTCCGCCCACCGAGATAGTGCGCGCGCGGACGAGTGGCTTTGAAGCGACGAGCGATTACGACCGCCTGCGCGAGATGGACGTGGTGCTCATCTGCGTGCCCACCCCGCTGAATGAATACCATGAACCGGACCTTAGCTTCATCACCGATACCGTCAAGGCGCTGGCGCCGCGTCTGCGCGCCGGACAACTGATCGTGCTGGAGAGCACGACCTATCCGGGTACGACCGAAGAGGTGGTAGTCCCGTTGCTCGAGAAGGGCAATGGCACAGGGCTGCGTGTTGTTGGCAGCGCCGACGGCGAGGGCGATGTTCACGTTGCCTTTTCGCCGGAGCGGGAAGATCCCGGCAACGATACGGTGGAGCGGCGGGACATTCCCAAGGTGCTGGGCGGCGTGGATCCCGTGGCGACCGAGCTTGGCTGCTCGCTCTACGGCTGCATCTTCAACCGTACCGTGCCGGTGAGCAAGCCTGCCGTGGCGGAGATGACCAAGCTGCTGGAAAACATCTACCGCTCGGTGAATATCGCGCTGGTCAATGAGCTGAAGCAGCTTTGCGCACGCATGGATATTGACATCTTCGAGGTGATTGACGCAGCGAAGACCAAGCCATTCGGCTTCCAGCCGTTCTATCCCGGGCCGGGGCTGGGCGGCCACTGCATCCCCATTGATCCGTTCTATCTTTCATGGAAGGCGAAGCAGTACGACTTTCGGACGCGCTTTATTGAGCTCGCAGGCGAGATCAACGGCCGGATGCCGTATTACGTGGTGGATGAAACCGCCGCCGCGTTGAACGAGCATCGCAAGCCGCTGAAGGGCTCGCGCGTGCTGGTGCTGGGGATGGCTTACAAGCGCGACATCGACGATCTGCGCGAGTCGCCTTCACTCACCATTATCGAGTTGCTGCAGCGGCGCGGCGCCCTGGTGGACTACAACGATCCATTCTTTCCGAGCGTCGGCCGCGGCCGGCATTACGACCTGCACATGCGCAGCACGCCGCTGGACAAGATTGGCGAGTACGACTGCGTGCTCATCGTCACCGATCACTCCAGCTACGACGTCGCGGCGATTGTGCGCGAAGCGCAACTGGTGGTAGATACGCGCAACGCGACACGGGGAATCGATTCGCCGAAGATCGTGCGTTGCTGAGCACGCGCCGCTAAAGCTATTTCTTCCCGCTGACAGCGGCGATCGCCTTCTGAGTGAGCCGCTGCTTCGTCTTCGGCATCTCCGCCCAGGGATCGTGTGCCAGACGTTTGCGCCACTCATCGAACTCCGCGACCAGACAGCGCGGTGGAGCATCTGCCTTGAGCTCGCTCCACGCCATGGGCACGGAGACTGGGACGCCGCCGCGGCTGCGCGGCGAGTAGGGCGCCACGGCGGTTGCGCCGCGCTCGTTGCGGAGATAGTCGAGATAGATACGGCCGGTGCGCGCGGCCTTGGTCATCTTGGTGATGTAAAGGGCGGGGTTCTCCGACTTCCATCGCGAGGACAAACTGGTGCGCGAATTCCTTGACCGTGGCCCAGTCGTGCTCGCACTGCATGGGAGCAACGATGTGCAGGCCCTTGCCGCCCGTGCTCTTCAGGAAGGACTCCAGGCCCAGCTTTTTCAGCCGCGCGCGCACCTCTGAGGCGGTAGCAGCGAGCGTCTTCCATTCGATGCTTGCGTCGGGGTCGAGATCGAAGATGATGCGGTCGGGATGCTCGAAGTCGCTCGCCGGGGCGCCCCAGGGGTGCAGTTCGAGGACGTTGAGCTGGCCGAGCTCGGGAATGACGGCGGCATCGGAGAGCGTGATGTAGGGCTCCGGCTTGCCGCTTTTGCGATCGACGATCTCGACCGAACCGATGCCCTTGGGCAGGCCAGGCTTCACATGCTTCTGGAAGAAGCATTTCGCCGCTGTCCCGGAAGGGCAGCGCACGATGCTGAGTGGTCGATCCGCGATGTGCGGCAGTATGTGGCTGGCGGCTTCGGCGTAATAGGTGACGAGCTGCTGTTTGGTCAGCCCGCTCTCGCGGTCTATCACCTTATCCGGATGCGTCATGCGCGGTAGCGCCGGGGAGGCGTGCGGCTTAACAGCAGGTGCGCTCTCGCTGCGGCCTTTCGCTGCCGCTCGTGCGTTGCGCGCATTGGGTATGCCGGTAGGCTTCTCGCGAACCACTTCCTCCGCGGGCTTATCTTCGCGCAGACCCTTGAAGGAAGCCTGGCGGACAAGGTTGTCCGCGGTCCAGGTGCTGAAGGCGACCTCCGCGACGAGCTGCGGCTTCACCCAATAAGCGCCGCGGCGTTCGGCGGTATTGACGGAGACAAACGGGTTCGAATCGGAGCGGATAGACTCCAGCCGCTCACGTATCTGTGTTTGTGACTTTTGCGTAAAGCCGGTGCCGGCGCGGCCCGCGTAGATGAGCTTTCCGTCCTGATGATAGCCAAGCAGCAGCGCACCGATGCCCTTGCCGCCTTTTGACGGCAAGGTGAAGCCGCCGATAACAAACTCTTGTCGCAGGCCGCACTTCACTTTCACCCAGCTTGCACTGCGGCCGGAGAGATACACGCTATCGGCGCGCTTCGAGACGATACCCTCCGCGCCATGGCGGCATGCGTCCTCGAAGATGGCGGCCTTCTCGTCGCGGACATGCTCGCTGAGCCGGATTGTGTCGTCATCCAGGTCATCGATGAGCTCGGCGAGCAGGCTCTTTCGCTCGGTGAGCGGCCGGTCGCGCAGCGAGTGTCCGTCAAGGTGCAGCAGATCGAAGAGGTAGTAATGCAGCGCGTGTTTAGCGCCTTCCTGAAAGGCAGCCTGCAGGGCAGCGAAGCTGCTGATGCCTCGTTCGTCGAGGACAATGACTTCGCCATCGAGCAGCGCGGTTTTCGCAGACGACGCTTCGAGCGATATAGCAATGGATCGCATGCGATGCGTCCAGTCGAGGCCGCTGCGCGTCAGCAACTGCACCTTGCCGCCTTCCAGGCGCCCCTGCATGCGATAGCCGTCGAGCTTCAGCTCGTGCAACCAGTCTTTGCCGATGGGGGGCCGCTCCGACGCGGAGGCGAGCTGCGGTGGAATGAACTTGGGCAGCGGCTCTGCCTTTGCGCCTTTCGGGATGGCGAGGCTGCTGCGCTTCTGCGGTGCTTTTTTCTTCGAGTCCGCCGACTTGGCCCGCTCGTCAGCAGCAAGCCCGGTGCGGGAGTCCCATACATGATCGGCGGCACTGGCGATGGCGTCCAGGTCGCGATGCGTGATGACGCTGTTCGGCGCTTCGTCAACGATGGCCGGGGCGTCGGCGGGTCGCTCGTATTCGTCGTGCTCTTTGATGAGCAGCCAGTTTGGCTTGGCCTCCTGCGCGGCTTTGCCGCCCATGCGGATCAGCGTCCAGTGGCCTTTCAGCTTGTGGCCGTGCAAGATAAATTTGAGACGGCCAGTGCGGAAGCCTTCATTCGCATCGCCCACCGGCTCCCAGGTCCCCGTGTCCCACAACATCACGGTGCCGCCGCCGTATTGTCCCTTGGGGATGGTGCCTTCGAAACCGCCGTATTCCATGGGGTGGTCTTCGACCTGGACGGCGAGGCGCTTGTCCGCGACGACGTAGCTTGGCCCCTTGGCAACAGCCCAGCTTTTGAGCACGCCATTCCAGCCGAGGCGGAAGTCGTAATGCAAGCGCGTGGCGGCGTGCTTCTGGATGACGAAAGGCAGACCATCGGATGGCGTCTTTGCCTTGGGGGCGCCGCGTGTGCCTGAACCGCGGGGTTCTGCGGTGGTGGAGAAGTCGCGCATCTGGCGATAGCGGGAGAGCTGTGCATCCACCGCGGCGGCGGGACTCTTTGCCTGCTTTGTGGTCTTCTTCGTGCGTGCGGGCATCAGGCGGCCTTGCGGCGGCGGGTTTTGGCCTTTGCGTGCCCGCCGGCGGCATGTGCAGCGTGACCGGATTTCTGCGCCGCGAGGCTGCGCTTCAAGGCATCCATCAGGTCAATCACCTTGCCCGGCTTTGCCTCCGGATGACGTTTCGGCAGGGGCTTGCTGCCCAGCTTCGCCTGGACGAACTCGCGAAGAGCCGCTTCGAAGTCGTCCTTGAACGCGGCAGGCTTGAAGGGCTCGCTATACGATTCGATCAACTGCTCCGCCATGGCAAGTTGTTTCTTGTCGATCGTAGGCTTTTTGAGATCGCCATAGTAGGCTGCTGGATCACGCAGCTCTTCTTCATAGCGCAGCAGGTACATGTTGAGCCACGGAGAATCGGTGTCCATAGGCGGCGCGATGGCAACGAAGTGCTCACGCCCGCTGAAGGTGATCTCGGCCAGACCAACGCGCTCACTCTCGCGCAGTGCGCGGCTCATGGTGGCCATGGTGCGCGCCTGCGCTTCATCTTTGGGAATGAGAAAGTAAGGTCGTTCGAAGTACATTGGGTCAATTTCATTGCGCCGGAACGAAGTGCTCCAGGGTCACGGTCTTCTGTCCAGGCAGGCGAAGGCGCTTGAGATCCTCCGGTTCGATCACGAGATACTTACCCTTCTCGTATTCGTACCCCTTGGCAACATCCTCTGCCTCCACAGCTTCGTCGTCCGCGGCGGTCTTGCGGTGATGGATTCGTTCGCCGGTCTTGCGATCGACCTCGTGGAAGGCCACCTGCCGAGCCGACGTGCTCGCCGGCACAATGCTAACTCCAAAAGAGACGAGAGAGATCTGAATCTGTCCTTGCCATGTAGGTCGCGCCATGCACGCTGTGATTCCCCGCGGCGTGGATTGGCTGCCCGTGCCGTGAGCGGAAAGCATCGGCGCGGAAGTGCGGGCGGTTCGCGGTTCGGATTCCGGGCGTGCTTTATGGGTAACGGACACGAGCAACCTGACGCAGGGGATGCGCGCGACAACTCAGTGTAGGAATGGTGGCGAGGCCGCCGCTGGATGCGTTGAAATGACGCCCTTGCCCTCCTGCACGGCATAGAAACGATCGACGGCAAGGTTGTTGAGCGTTTCCTTCGCGCCAGACGGCCAGGTTATCTCAACCTTCTCTGCACGCAGATGACTTCCCAAACCAAAGTGCAGTCGTAGATCGTTCTGCGATAAATAGCTGCCTCCACTGCGCACCTCGTCTGCCTGGACAAGGTCGCCTGCCGTCACCTTGACGCGCGCATTCAGGGCCAGCATGTTGCCTTTCGCACCATGTAGCTCAAAACTGATCCAGTGGTTCTGCGCATCCGCGTCTGCACGCAGAATCATCGGGCCGCCCTCAAGATTCTCGATGACGATCTCAAGGTGCCCATCGTTGAACAGATCACCTACTGCAAGTCCTCGACTCACCTGCGGTATCTCGACGGCCGCGCCGCTCATCTTGCTGACATCGCGAAACGTTCCATCGTGCTGGTTGGCATACACCAGCTTGGGTTCGCGATACACCGTCCCTGTCCCGGACGCGCCCACCTGGGGATAGACGTGGCCATTCACCAGGATGAAATCGAGCCAGCCGCTGTTGTTGAGGTCGATGAATGCGTCGCCCCATCCGACATAGGGAGTGGTGCTGCGCGCTATTCCGGAGGGGTACGAGACATCCGTAAAGTTCATGCCGCCGTCGTTCCGATAGAGCGTTGCGTACTCCTCGCTGAAGTGCGAAATCGCAATGGAGAAGCGGTCGGCGTGCATGTAGTCCCCGAGCGCCACGCCCATGTTGGCCTGCTCCGTGCCATCCTGGTTGACCGCCACTCCGGACGGATAGGCGACATCGGAGAAGTGCCCGTGTCCGTCATTCACATAGAGAAAATTCGGCTCACCATCGTTCGCTACGAAGAGATTGGGCAGCCCGTCTCCATTAAGGTGGGCCCACACCGCAGTCAGCCCGAAGAATCCATGCGGGTCGTCCACTCCGGCCTGCTTGGAGACATCCTCGAAGGTGCCGTCGCCGCGATTGTGATAAAGATTGTCGCTCGTCCCCTTGAGACCGCGTGGCCCGCATTGCACCGGCACGTCGTGATATTGGCAGGTCTTCTTTGACCCAAAAGTTGGAAGATCATTCAGATGGAAATCGACATAGTGCGCGACAAACAGGTCCGGCCATCCGTCACCGTCGTAGTCACCGAAGGATGCGCCAGTCGCCCATCCATTGTCTCCACTCAGGCCAGCCTGCCGGGTGACGTCGGTGAATGTGCCATCGCCATTGTTCCGATATAAAACGACTCCGCCGAAGCACGTTACCAGCAGATCAGGATGCCCGTCGTTGTTGTAGTCGCCGACCGAAGCGCCCATCGCCCAGCACGGATAGCCGACGCCAGCCTTATCGGTCACGTCGGTGAACGTACCGTCGTGATTGTTGTGATAGAGCGCGCCTTTAGCCTTCTTCCCGGCCAGCCCCATCTCCACGCTCGCCGCGTTCGTAAAGTAGATATCCGGGTAGCCGTCCTGGTCGTAATCGATCAGCGCAACGCCGCCACTCATCGACTCGACAATGTAGCGCGCATCCGGCGTGGACATGTGGTTGAAGTGAATGCCGGTGCGGGCTGTGATATCCAGCAACTGGGTCGCGGCGGATGGAGGGGTAGCCCCTTTTGGATTCGTCTGCGCGGTCTGTGCCGGTTGCGCGGAAAGGATTGGCGGCGCTGATAGCCAGACGAGCAGCAAGAGCACTTGCCTGTACAGGTGACCACGAGTGTGCCGCGGGTCAGCGCTGCTCATCCGCATCATCGGCACTCTTCTGCAGCGAGCCCACACGCATGTCGTGGAATATCTTTTCGAGCTTGGTCTTCATCTCCTTGTACTTCTTGTATTCGGCCATTTGCTCATCGGCTTCCGCCGTCTTGCCCTGGCGACGGTAGAGCATGCTCAACCTGTAGCGTGCCACGGTGTTCGAAGGATCAGCCTGCACCGCGCGGGCGAATGTCTCCTGCGCCTTGTCATTCTCGTTCATGGTCATCTGAATCTTGCCGAGCTCGACCAATGCATCCGGATCGTTCGGCTGCATCTCCAGCGCGCGGGAATATTCGCTGTACGCGGTTTTCGTATCTCCCTGCCGGGATGCCACCTCACCCAGTGCGAGGTGTGTCTTCTCATCGCTTGGATTGTCAGCAAGCGCGGCCCGGAACTCCGGCTCTGCCTGCGCCTGCAACTCCGTGTTGGAGGAGTTATAGAGCAGTTCGCCGAGCTCAAAATGTGCTCCCGGCAGATGCGGATCGATCTTGAGCGCTTCGCGATAATTCACGATGGCCTGCGCCTCGTCGCCGTGCCGCGCCAGTTCGCGGGCCATCATCTCGTGCATCAGCGCGCCATTGGGATCGGTGAGCGCCATGGTCAGCAGCGCCTTGTCCGCCAGGTCGGAGTAAAGCCGGTATGAGGAGTAGAGCAGCGCCGTGTTCGTGGGTTGATCGGCCAGTAATTGCGATGCAACCGACGCCGCCTTCTCCGTATCTCCTACGGCGTTGTAACTCGACATCAGCGCGTCGCCCACCTCGGTCTTGAACTTCTGTTCCTTCAGGTGCGGTAATGCGGCCTCCAGATCGGCTTGCCCGGACTGAGCTTCCCCGGTATGTTCTTCCGCCAGTCCAAGCAGCCCCTGCAGCTTCCACAGATCCGGCTTCAGCTTCACGGCCACGCGAAGCTCAGGAATCGCGCCGGCATAATCTCCGCGAAAATAGAGCAGGACGCCCAGGTTGCCGCGCGCATCTACGTTTTGCGGTTCCAGTGTGACGGCTTTCTGCAACTCGGGGATGGCGAGGTCCGGCCGCTGTTGCTGCAGATATTGCTGCGACGCGCGAATGTGTTGAGCCGCTTGCTGCTTCTTCAACGCGGCGGTCTGGCCCACGGAGGGAAGTGTGGCGAGCGGCAGCAGCAGGGCACAGAGGACAACGCAGGAGATCATGACTGACTCATCATAAAGTGCTGGGCGAAAAAGAAGAGAACGGCAATCGCCGTTCTCTTCTTTCTGGAGCAGGTTAGAGGGTCAGAAGGAGATACGACCGTAGATTTGCATCGTACGGCCTCCAACCGTGACCTTGTTGATCACCCCGTCAGTTCCGCCATCGATGACGTTGCCGCTGCTCGATTGATTACCGGGCGCATCGAAGCTGGGATGGTTAATGACGTTCTTGGCAGAGGCGCGAATCTCGAAGTTTACGTTCTCCCAGATATGGAACGTTTTGCCCACAGCGGCGTTGATTTGCAGGTACTGCGGACCGTACAAGTTATTTCGCTGCGTATTGCCAAATGTACCGGCAGTAGGCTGCATAAATGATGCGGGATTAAACCATTCATTGATGCTCTTATGGGCAGGACTGGGATTGCCAACCTGCAGTGGATACTGTGTAGAACTGTTTGAAAGTGAGAATGAGTTGTCGCCGCTCATTTTAACGGTGTACGGAATACCGGAGCTCCAGATGATGGTGGGTGCAACCTGCCATCCACCAATCGCTTCATCGACCAGCCTGTTGCTGTTCAGGAATTGACGTCCTCTTCCTACTGGGAGATCGTAGATCGCCGATGCCTTGAAGGAGTTACGAATATCGTAGTTGGATGCTCCGTAGTTTGCGCCGACATCATACGAATTCTGATAGTAGGCATTTCCCGCACTGCCGCCCCATCCGGAGGAGTCGATGCTATCCAGCATGTGTGACCAGACATAGTTTGCATTGAATTCCAGACCATGCGAGAGACGTTGAGAAACGGTGGTTTGTAGCGAGTTGTAGTTGGATACACCGTTGTTGGTGCCGCCTGACCCTGTGTTTCCACTTCCGATCGATTGAAAGAGCGGATACGGCCGGCTGCCCGCATCATTCGGGCCTAATTGCGCTTCAGGCACCTGATTGATGTCGACGGGGAAGAGCAAGTTGTAGCCGTGGCTGGCGACGTAGGCGGCTTTTAATACCATGTTGGTGCCCACTTCCTGTTGCACTTCAAAGTTCCACTGCAGGATCTTTGGCACAGGCGTGTGGTACTCCTGATAGGAGATACCCTGACCGTTGTATGCATTCGCCGTGGTCGGTGCGGTGAGATAGGCCTGATTCACGCTCAATCCGCCGGCCCCCTGATAGTTTGTATTTCCGTCAGAAGCGAGAAGTACAACGGGATTGGTACCGTTCGTATTGTCTTTGATGCCGCCATTAGAACCGAAGGCGTTGCCAAGCCCCGGACCATAGGTGTCATCGCTCCAGGTGTAGCCAAAGAGCCCGATTCCGCCGCGAAGCACGGTCTTGGGTCCATGTTGGTAGGCGAAGCCAGCTCGCGGAAGGAACGTGCTGTAGTTGGGCGCTTGCAGGCTGTCACGACCATGCGCCTTCGAGAAGCCGTACCATACGGCGCCGGGCGAGCCATTGGCCGGGTTTGTGACCTCCGGGTCGAAAGAGAGCAGGTTGCCCTTCACTTCGTGCCAGCCGGTCATTCCCTGCCAACGCAGACCGACGTTGATGGTCAGGTTTGGACGGAGCTTGATATCGTCCTGGACAAACAATTGCGGGCTCTTCAATCTGCCGCCCCACTCAGGCGTGACCTTCGCGGCCCACTGCGCTGTGTAGCCGAGCAGGAAGTCTGCAAAGCCCGCTCCCGAAGTGGTGTCTCCGTTCGTCGATTGCGTGTACACGCCCGTATAGTTCATCGTGCCCGCATTGAGGTTGCCCCATGCAGTGGAATCGGCGCGGTTGATCAGGAACTCGCCACCGAAGTGCAATACATGCCGCCCGCGGATCAGAGTGACCACATCCGACGGGTCGAAGACGAACTCCTTGTAGACGGCGTTCGACTGGGGAGCCAGTTCGTAGATGTTGCCGTTTCCAGAGATATTGATATCAGGGAAGGTATCGGCTTTAGCGAACTTCCAACCCAGCTTGGTTGGGAAGCCCTGGTTCAGCGAATAAGGTGAGAAGAAATTCAGCTGATCTGTGAAACCCATGCGGGCCTCATTGATCGTGCGTGGGCTGATGGTCCAGACCCAGGAGACCTGTGCGTTGTCGCGGCTGACGTCGCCACTCTGGCAGTTGATGGGGCAGATTCCCTGGTTGTGATACTGGGCCGGGTTATCGCTCTCGGTCTCGGAGACGATGATGTGATTGTTCTGGTTGATCTGATAGTCGAGACGCCCAAAGTATTTCGTATACGGGTTCGCGCTGGGGACGTTGTAAAAGAAGTTGCCGGAAGTGCTGGTGATATTTGGAGCTGGATAGAACTTCGAGATAGCGGCCGCGACCGGGTCGATCATGTTCGCCGGAATCTTGTTTCCGTTGTGGTACTCATCGGCAAAAGACGTGCGATGTACGAAGCCCTTGCTGTCCACGGTCTGCGTCGTCGGATCGTAGATGGTAGGTAGTCCAGTGAAGTCACCGTTGAGCTGAGCTTGCGTCGGGACGAGCTCGAAGCCTTGCGAAGCGCTGCCTGGATTGATCGTCTTATCGTAGTTGAAGTAGAAGAAGAGCTTGTCTTTCAGGATCGGGCCGCCGACTGCGAAACCGAAGTTGTTGTAGCGGACCAGTCCTACCGAAGTCTTCGCCCCAAACGCATAATCTGCGGCGTTCAATGCATTGTTCTGAAAGTACTCATACGCTGCGCCGTGGAACTGATTGGTGCCGCCCTTGCTGATCTGGTTGAAGGTCGCGCCGCCAATTCCGTACTGTGCGGAGAAGGCCGAGTCGTCCACCTTTAGCTCGGACACTGTCTCCAACACCATCACGTCGGCGTTCTGGCTCATCGGCAGAGTCGTCGTTGCGCCGTCAGCCAGCACTGTGTTGTACGGAAGGTTGCCATTGATCGAAGCCGACTGTCCGGTGCGACCGTTGCCATAAATTGCACTCGACGCGCCGGGCAGCAGGGTGATGAAGTTCTGCCAGTCCGCGCCAACTTGTGGCAGTTGCAGCAACTGCTTCGACTCGAGCGTGGCTGACTGCGCGCCGGTTTCGGTCGTCAGCAGCGGCAGGTCTGTCCTGACGACCACCTGCTGCGTCGTCGCTCCCACAGAGAGCGGTGCATTCACTGTCACGGTTTCTACCCGCAAGGTGATCGGGCCACGAACATAGCTTTGGAAGCCGGGCGCGGTTACGGTGATCAGATAATGATCGGGAACGATCGAGCCAGTGTCGTAGAGGCCGGCTCCATCTGTCGTGTAGGCATGGGTAATTCCTTTGTCAACGTCATCGATCTTCACGTTGGCACCGGGGATGATGGCACCGGCCGAATCCGTGACGACGCCGCGAATGTCGCCGGAGTTGGTGTTCTGTGCGATGGCTACGAGGGCCGGCCACAATAGGGCAAGGCCAAGGCTGGCGCGAATCCACTGCTTCATGTTGCCTCCTGAAAACTACTTCTGCCTGCGCTCTACCCGCTATGCAGCGGGTTTGCGCTCTCTTTGTTGCATCGGGCTGCTGCGGACATTGCTGCAGCAAGCCCACTTAGTCCCTGTTACGGAAAGGAAGGACCGCAGATCGTCTCAACCGTTCCCGCTGGTCAACCGGAGCTCACCCTGCGGCAAGGCAACTTCTGCCTCTCCGCACTCCCCCGTGTATAGACAAGACAACGGTTTGCCTTCACGTCAGGAAAGATGGTTTTCCGCTGATCGTTGCAGATGAAAACAATTCAAGAAGATGATTGTCAAGTGAAATCTTTGCTGCGTATGCTAAGACAATCCTTTGTCTTCATATGAGTAAACAGTTGTCGGGGAGAGATCGATAAAGTTCATGGATATAAGCAACCGGCGCACATTCCTGAAATTGGCAGCACTGGCTGCCCCTTCTGCCACGTCTTTCGGTTCTCTCGCGGCCTGGGCCATCACGCCGGACACCACCTCCAGTAAGGTCGTCACGCCGGTCAGGGCCTGGCGCACCTCAGATAAGGCTCGTTGTGAGCGCATCGACGCGCCCACATGGCGCAGCGGGGCGCCGGCCGGATCCGGGGCCGAATCTGCGGCCATCCAGCTTCACCCCGAACAGACTTGCCAGGAACTGTTAGGGTTTGGCGCTGCACTTACCGACGCCTCCTGCTACCTGCTGCAGCAGATGTCGGCGTCCGACCGCGGAGCACTACTCAAGGAATGTTTCGGGGCCGATGGCCTGCGCATGTCGATTGCGCGCACCACGATCGGGTCCAGCGACTACTCCCGCGACCCCTACACCTACGATGACACCGCACAGCCCGATCCCGATCTCACGCACTTCAGCATCGAGCACGATCGCCAGTACATCCTGCCCGTGCTTCACGAGACCCAAGAGGTCAATCCGGAGGTGTTTTATTTTTCCTCCCCCTGGAGCCCGCCGGCCTGGATGAAGGCGGGGGACTCGCTCCTCGGCGGCTCCATGCGCAGCCGTTACTTCGCGCCCTATGCGGAGTACTTCGTCAAGTTCCTTCAGGGCTACGCCGCGGATGGAGTCCACATTCGCGCCGTCACCATCCAGAATGAAATCGACACCGACCAGGGCGGCCGCATGCCGCAGTGCATGTGGGGGCAGGAGTATGAGATCCAGTTTGTGAAGGAGTATCTCGGGCCCGCGCTCCAGAAGAATTCGCTCGACACCAAGATCTGGATTCTCGATCACAACTACAACCTGTGGGGCCGCGTGGCGGACGAGTTCGAGGATCCCGGCCTCTCCAAATACGTCGACGGCGTGGCCTGGCATGGCTATTACGGCTCGCCTACGGCGATGACGCGCGTCCACAATATGTTTCCGCTGAAGAATGCGTATTGGACCGAGGGCGGATCGGATGTCACCGCGCCCGACTACACCACCGACTGGGCGAAGTGGTCCGGCACCTTCGCCGGCATCCTGAACAACTGCGCCCGCTGCATCGTCAGTTGGAACCTGGTGCTCGACGAACACGGCAAGCCCAACATCGGACCTTTTAATTGCGGCGGTCTCCTGACGCTCCACTCCCAGACCCACCAGCTCACACACAGCGGCATGTACTGGGCGCTCGCCCACTACTCGAAGTTCATGCAGCGCGGCGCCCAGGTCTTCACCACGACAGGCGATCTTCCGGAGATCGATCACATAGCCGCGCAGAATCCGGATGGCTCGCGGGTGCTCGTCCTCACCAACCGTGGCCAGGAGCAGGATCACGACCGGCAGGTCCAGTGTGTCCTTCAGGACAAGACGCTCGAACTCCAACTGCCGCCCAACTCGGTTACCACACTCATTCTGTAAGAATGCTCTGATGGGCCCGATACACTCGTCTTTCTCGCGCGGCATCCTTCTCTGTCTGGCGTGCCTCCTGGCGACATCTTTCGCTCGTATTGATGCACAGTCACCGCAAGGAGCGCCGCTTTATAAGCAAGCGAACACACCCATCGAGGCCCGCATCAGCGACCTGCTACAGCGCATGACTGTGGAAGAAAAAGCGCGCCAGTTGGACATGTATTCCGCCGCTCGCTATATCGTCGACAAGCACACCGACGACACACACGCCGCAATCGACGCGGTATTCCTGCCGGAGAAGGCACAGAGCCTGTGGGGTGATCTCGGCGTGGGCAGCATCCACGATCTCAACCCCACACCGGAGCAGGCCAACGCCATTCAGCGCTGGGTCATCGCACACAATCGTCTCGGCATCCCCGCGCTGTTCATCGAGGAGGGATTGCACGGCTTCGATACCGGAACGGTCTTTCCCGCGCCCATCAATCTCGCCGCCACGTGGAATCCGCAGATCGCCGAGGATACAGGATCTGCGATCGCGGCAGAGGCGCGCGCCACCGGTGTGGACATGATCCTCGGCCCGGTCCTCGATGTAGCGCGCGAGCCGCGCTGGGGGCGCGTCGAAGAAGACTTCGGCGAAGATCCCTACCTCACCGGGCAACTCGGCGTTGCGTACGTGCGCGGCGCGCAAGGCGACAGCCTGGACACGGACCACACCGTCGTCAGCGAACCCAAACACTTCGCCGGACACGGCTCGCCCGAAGGCGGCACCAACACCTCGCCGGTGCACATCGGCGAGCGCGAGTTGCGCACGGTCATGCTGAGATCCTTCGAGCCTGCGTTTCGCGAAGGCCACGCCATGGCGACGATGGCCGCCTATCACGAAATCGATGGCATTCCCGTCACCGCAGATCCGCTACTGCTGAAGACCATCCTGCGCCAGGAGTGGGGCTTTCAGGGATTTGTTCTCTCCGACCTCGGCGCCATCCAGCGGCTTTACACCGTGCATCACGTAGCCGCGTCGCCGAGGGATGCGTCCTGCCTGGCGATCCGTTCTGGCGTCGACATGCAGTTCTACGATTTTCCGCACGATGTCTTTCAGAAGGGGCTCGTCGATTGCGTGCGCGAAGGCTCTCTGCCACAATCGGACCTCGACCGCGCCGTCCGCTCAGTTCTGCGCGTAAAGTTCGCACTCGGCCTCTTCGATCATCCGTTCGTCAATCCCGCCCTGAACGCGCGTGTGCACCGCTCGCAACCGCATCTCGACTTGTCACTCGAGTCGGCGCGCCAATCCATGACGCTGCTCAAGAACGACGGGCATCTGCTGCCTCTCTCGAAATCGATTCGCCACATTGCGGTCATTGGACCGAATGCAGACGTCGCGCGCTACGGCGACTACGAGCGCGAATCGAATGGCAAACGCATCAGCCTGCTCGAGGGCATTCGCGCGATCGTCCCCCAGGCAGCCGTCATCTTTGATCCGGGCAAGGACATTGCAGCCGCTGTCGGCGCAGCGCAGCAGGCAGACGCGGTCATCCTCGGGCTTGGCGAATGGCAGGGCATTTCGGGCGAAGGCTTCGATCGCTCGAATCTCGATCTCCCGGGCAATCAGGAGCAGCTTCTCGAAGCCGTTGTCGCCACCGGCAAGCCCGTAATCCTCGTGCTTGAAAACGGCAGACCGCTCACCATTGGCTGGGCCAAGCAGCACGTTCCTGCGATCCTCGAGGCTTGGTATCCGGGCGAGTTTGGCGGCCAGGCCATCGCCGAAACGCTCTTCGGAGACAACAATCCCGCAGGCCGGCTCACCATCACCTTCCCGCGCAGCGTTGGCCAGCTTCCGGATTTTTACAACAGCGACCCGTCACGCATTCACAAATACGTGGACGACGATGGCAAGCCGCTCTTTCCCTTTGGCTTCGGTCTTAGCTACGCCACCTTTCGCTATGACCATCTCACCGTGCAGCCACCGGGAGGCGACAATGGTGGCCCGGTTAAGGTATCTGTGGATGTGACAAATACGGGAGATCGCGAAGGAGACGAGGTGGCCCAGCTCTATTTCCGTGAGAATGTCACCAGTGTCGAGACGCCCAGCCGCTCTCTCGCCGGCTTCTCGCGCATCCATCTCCGGCCGCAGGAAACGAAGACAGTTACGTTTAGCATCCCCCAGTCTCAGCTCGCTGTCTGGAACACGGAAGGAAAGTGGGCCGTCGAGCCCGGCCAGTTCACCGTGTGGGTCGGCGGCTCATCGGAAGCATCGCTGGACGCACAATTCCGGCTCTAGGGGCGGCTATTCTTCTGCCGCTTCCCAGCAGCGTCGACCTTGCTGGCAAATCGAGGCATGTACGTAATGTTCATCCGGTCCTGCCTTGCTCATGGTCTTGAGGCACCAGAATGTGCTGGTCGTGCCCATGAGCGCCTCGTGGTCCTTGCTGTACTCGCCGAAGGCGGAGTAAGAGGACTTGCTGCGGAGGCATCTGCACTTCGTATTCTGTTTCTGCTCCACCATGTTTTCTCCTATCGTGTCCACGCCTATCCGATAGCGCTGGCATCGCGGTCCATCTGGCCGGCCGCCAGCAGAATCGTGCGGTACACCGCGGTTTGGAAGAGCTGCACCTTGTAGCCGTTCTGTGAAAGCGGCGTCGCGTTGGCTACCGCAAGCCTTCCGGCTTCGCGCGCTGTGCGCTCATCGATCATCTTGCCCCGCAGTGCGGCTTCCGCCTCCGTCGCGTGGATCGGCGTTGGAGCCGCGACGCCAAGCACGATCACCGCCTTCCGGCAGGTCTTCCCATCCATCTCCAGCACCACGCCCGCATCCGCAAGAGGCCAGTCGAAGCTCTCCTTCTCGCCATATTTTTGATATGCAGAACGGGTTCCGGCAGCGGGGATGGGAACGCGTATCGCAGTGATCAGCTCGCCCGGCTTCACCGCTGTTTCCCGCTGCAGATCTTCTTCCGGCGTGATGTAGAAGTCGCGCATCGCCACCGTGCGCTTGCCCGCCTTCGAGGTCAGCTCAACTTCCGCATCCATCGCCAGCAGGGGAACCGCGGTGGAGGAAGGATGCACCATGGCGCAGCTTTTGTTATTCACGATCGCGTGATATTGATTCTCCCCTTGCAGCGCATGGCACTCATCCGAAGTGCCCTTCTTGCGGCAATCGAAATCGGTGGAGCGGAAATACCAGCACCGCGGCCGCTGCATCAGGTTACCGCCCAGCGTCGCCATGTTGCGCACCTGCGGCGTGGCTGCGTGACCTGCGGCATCCGACAGCGCCGCGTAGCGACGCCGTATCTCGGGATGATCTGCAATCTCGCTGAGCGTCGTCAGCGGACCAAGATGCAGACCACGGTCGGACGACTCGACGCGGTGCAGCGATTTCACGTTCTGGATGCTGACAAGTTTCGGCGGAGAGACAATCCCGTCCTTCATCAGGTCGAGCAGGTCGATCCCGCCGGCCTTCACCACGGCGTCGCCCCTCATCTGAGAGAGCGCGTCATCCACAGTTGCGCAATCGACGAAAGTAAAGCGGTTCATACGGTCATCTCTCCTGACGTCTTGCCCAGCGCCGCCAGCACATGGGCCGGGGTCATTGGGATGGAGCGCATACGCACGCCTGTCGCGTTGTAGAACGCATTGCCGATGGCAGCGGCCAGCGTGATGATGCCGGCCGATTCACCAATGCCCGCCGCGTCTGTGGAGCTCTGGCCAATGTAGTTCTCGATAAGTTCGACCTGGATCTCGGGCACCTCACGTGCGCCCAGGATCTTGTAGCTCTCCAGATTCGCGTTCAGCATGTAACCCTTCTGCCGGTCCATCACGCGCTGCTCAAACAGCGCGTAGGATATCCCCTGCAAAATGCCGCCGTGAACCTGGCTGATGACGCCGGTGGGATTGATCGGCCGGCCGCAATCGTGTGCACCGAAGACGCGCTCGATGTGCACGCGGCCGGTTTCGGTATCGACCGCAAGCTCCACGTAATCAACGCCGCCATACAGCAGCCGAGCCTTCTCGTAATCTGGCACGCGCATCGTTCGCGCTGCGATTTCACTCGTCGGCATCTTTGCGGCCGCGCTGCGCAGCGACACCGACCGCGAACTATCCTTCCACACCACATTGCCATCGCGCAGATCGAGATTGTCCGCGGCCGTCCCCAGAGCCGGCGCAACCGCCTGCAGGAATTTCTGCTTTGCCTGCCACGCGGTATTGCGGATAGCAGGCGTGATCGATCCCGCGGTCACGCTGCCGCCGGAGTTAGGCCCGATAGGATAACGCGTATCTCCGACGCGCACCTGCACACTATGCGGCGGGATCCCGAACTCCTCCGCAACCACCTGCGCAAGAATGGTCTTGGTGCCGCCGCCGATGTCCTGCACCGCCGAGAGCATCTCCACCGAGCCATCCTTCGAGACGCGCACCTCGCAGGACGAGTTCATATCGACGAAGCGATACCACACCGACTGCGCGATGCCCATGCCGCGTTTGACGGGTCCGGTATCGGCGCCGGCGGTCCTGCGATCGCGCCAGTTCGTCTTCTCCCGGATGATCTGACGCTCCACCTTGCGCGCGGGGCTCTCATCGATCTTTTCGCGCAACTCGAGCGGATCCATGTTGAGCTTGACGGCAAGCTCATCGATCGCCTGCTCCAGTGCGAAGCATCCCTGCGGATGGCCGGGAGCGCGAAACGCAGCACCGGGACCGGCATTGATGAAGACGTCGTTTTCTTCTGTATGAATGTTGGCGCACTTGTAGAGATTCGTCGCCGGCCCGGCTGTGCCCGCTCCCGTGCCCACTCCTGCGGTGCCGTAGCTGATCAACTCAATCGCTGTCAGCGTCCCGTCGCGCTTCGCGCCGATGCGCAGCTTCTGGTGGGAATCAGGGCGGTTGGAGACGATATGCTCCTGCCGCCGGTCGAGCATCAGCCGCACCGGTGCGCCCGCTGTACGGGAGAGCGTGGCCGCGGCAACGCCCTCGTTGCCCGCGCCAAACTTCGCGCCGAAGCCGCCGCCCATGAACTCCGTGATGACGCGGACTTTGTTCTGAGGCAGCTTGAACACCTCGGCAAACTCATCGCGCACGCTCGCCGTGCCCTGCGTCGACGCATAAACCGTCAACTCATCCGGCTTCCAATCCGCAACCACGCCATGCGTCTCCAGCGCCGAATGTGTCTGGACCTGCGTGAAATATTCGCTATTGACGACAACATCTGCTTCCTTGAAGCCGGCGTCGGGATCGCCCTTGGTCTTCTTTTCAGGACCATGGACGTTGCCGGTCTGCGGCACATCCGCGGGCCCGCCGCCGCCACCCGCGCTGGCCTCAGCATCGGCTGGACCGGGAAAGACCAGCGGAGCATCCGGCTGCCGCGCGTCCGCGCGGTCCACAACGAATGGCTTCGCATCGTACTTCACCTCAATAAGCTTCGCGGCATCTTCCGCAATCGCCTGTGAGGTTGCCGCCACCGCGGCGATGGGTTGGCCGGCATAGCGGACGATGGGATAACGCGAGGGGCTTTCCTGCTTCGGATCACGCAGCTCGGCGGAGCCTCCGTAGTCGTGCTCGATGACATACACCGCCTTCACGCCTGGATAGCGCTCGGCAGCAGAGGTGTCCACCGCCAGAATGCGGCCGTGAGGTATGTCGGCGCCCAGCATGTAGGCGTAGAGCATGCCCGGCAGGTGAATGTCAGCGGTGTATTTCCCGCGGCCGCTCGCCTTCGCAGCCCCGTCATAGCGCACCGTCGGATGCCCCACATATTTCAACGCGGAGTTCTCAGGAAGCGGCGGCGGCTCGTCAAGCGGAACCTGCCGGTCTACATGGGTCAAGCCGAGCTGCGGGATGCCGAACAGGACGCTGGCCGTTTTGGTCTGGGTCCCTTCCTTCGCCGGCGGCTTCTTCGCATCGCCAGATGCGGCGTCGCGCGCAGGCTTGGCCTCGCCCTTCACGCCCTCTTTGTCCTGCTTTTCCTGGTGTGCATCCAACACGATCGTTTCGTCCACCATTTAGCCCTCCTGCATCGCACGCGGCATAACCAGTCGCGCGCTGTTGGTTGATCCGTTTTTCGAAAGATCATCCATGGCGTCAAAGATTCGAGGGTACGTGCCGCACCGGCACAGATTGCCGCTGATTGCGTGCGCCACTTCGGGCCGCGTGGGATGCGGATTGTGCTTCAGCAGAGAAGCGCAGGCCATCACCATGCCCGGGGTGCAGAAGCCGCACTGCATGGCATCGTGCTTCACAAAGGCGGCCTGCACCGGGTGAAGCGCTTCGCCCTCTGCCAGACCTTCGATCGTCGTGATCTTCTTGTCGCCCACATCGAGCGTCAACGTCATGCAGGCAAGCTGCGGCGTCTCGTTTACCCACACCGTACACGCCGAACAAGCGCCGCGGTCGCAGACTACCTTAGTCCCGGTGAGCCCCAGCTGGTCGCGCAGCGTGGTGGCCAGTGTGTCCCGTGGTTCGACCGTGGTGGCATGCAGATGTCCGTTGACGTGTAATCGCACAGCAACCGCGTCGGGTCCGAGCGTGGCAGGCTCGTGCACCCCGCTCTTCACCTCTGCTGTCAGGGCCTGTGCTTGCTCTAAGAGAGTCCCGGCTGCGGTCAGTCCAGCGCCCTTGAGAAAACCGCGCCGCGAGAAAGTCGTCTGCTTCACGTCGGACATGGGAAGTCCTCGAATTGCGAATGCGTGCACCGCCATCTTACGCCGTTTTGCACGGCCTTCAGAAGCGGCCGCCGCTTACGAAGGCCTGAGCCTGCGGCAGCGAAGTTGAGGATTTCATCGGCAGTTCATCGCCAGCTCGATGGGTATGTTGACTATGCGTGAATACTGAATCGATCGTTGCTGCCCTGGACGCCGAAATTGCGCGTCTTCAGCTTGCCCGGCCTCTGATTGCACAATCGACACGGTGGCGGCCGTTAGCTACGCCGGCGTTTCCATCTCCGATGATTTGAAGCCGAAGAAGCGCAACCTTTCATCTGCGGCCCGCGAACGAATCGCAGCCGCCCAGCGGAAGCGTTGGGCAGAGCAGAGGAAGCCGACAGTTGTCACCATCACTCGCGTGCCCGCGAAGGAAGCTCCCAAGCGCCGTGCCCCGAATCCGGTTGCAAAATTTGAAACTCCGCTCACGGCCGACGTCCCCGATGGCCCGGTGGCTGTGCCTGCGGACAAACGCGCTTCCTAACTGGTGGAAGGAGGACACCGGCGCAAAATACGCGACTCCTCGGTAGGGCCGCTGGGGTAGAGCCGCCGGCGAGTATGCCGATTTGGCCCCGCTTCTATCAGAACAAAAGCAAAAGGCCACCGCGTTAGCGATGGCCTCATAACTCCGATCCCGTGGGCTGTCTGGGGTCGGAATCTGCTAAATGGTTGCGGGGGTAGGATTTGAACCTACGACCTTTGGGTTATGAGCGGCGACAGAAACGTATTTTCAACGAGTTACGGGGCCTGATCGGGAGCCTTAAGTAGCCCTAAGTTATTGAAAGTAGGTAAGCCGAATTCTTATTTGGGGTTGAAATGGGGTTGAAGAAACCCCAACTGCATCCGCCAAAAGAGAACGGGCGCGGTGAAATCCACCGCTATGCGAAAATCTGCCGGGTGAGCAACGTCATGCGCCCCTATTTTTTGGAGTCCCTGTGACTTCGATCCCCTCCTTAGTGCTTTGATATAATAAGGTGTCATCCTTATTATTTTCGCATCGACTTTAGCGTTTTCAAATGTTTCATCTCGATGGGGTCCTTAGCATCTTCCGGTGACGGGGGCGCTTTTTAGCGTTTTCGTATGAACTTTAGTGATTTCGCATCGAAGCCGGCCATTGGCCTCCATCGGCTCATCGAAGAACTCGGCCTCGCAGTGGTTCTCCCTGCGGTCCGTTCCGAAGCCATCCGTGGCGCGCGCAAAACGAGAATCACAGATGGATTAGTTCTGGAGCAATACCCGCTCGCCTACGCTCCCAACAATCTATTCGGGCACCTGCGCTTCGCGATGCGTTATGAGCCGATTGATTTGAATGTTCTTGCAGCCCTTTTTGAAAAGATCGATCGCAAAGATTTAGAGGACTGGGTCAAAGAAGAACCTGTTGGCAGATACACCCGCCGGGCATGGTACTTGTATGAGTTTCTGACAGGGCAACCACTGGAGGTTGCCGATGTCCCTCCGACGAATAATGTGCTGCTTCTCGATCCAACGCTGCATATCACCAGCACCGGCATCCGGATCAAGCGGCAACGGATTATCGACAATCTCCTGGGCACTCGTGCCTATTGTCCTATGATTCGGCGTACGGATCGGCTAACCGTTGCGATGCAGCAACAATTGGGAGAAGAGGCAAAGAAGATTCTGGAGGGAGTCGAACCAACGCTTCTGGCGCGCGCGGTGCACTACCTGTTTACGAAAGAGACGAAATCATCCTTTGCAATTGAGGGCGAGGTGCCAAGTACCGACCGGACGCTGCGATTTGTAGCAGCATTGGGCCGGGCCGACGACTTCCGCACGGGCGATAAACAAGCCTTCATCGATTTGCAGAATTCGATCGTCGATCCGCGGTATGCGCAAAAGGGCTGGCGCACTATTCAGAACTACGTAGGTCAGACCGCTTCGAACTTCACAGAGATCGTCCATTTTGTCTGCCCCAAACCAGAAGATGTTCCCGAATTGATGGATGGGTGGATGCGTATGGTCGCACGCATCGAAGATGGAACAGTTGACCCTATCTGCGCGGCAACCATCACCGGGTTCGGCTTTGTTTTCATTCATCCATTCGAAGACGGCAATGGTCGGATTCACCGCTTCTTGATTCATCACAGTCTGTCCAAACTCAAGTTCGCGCCGCAGGGGATTCTCTTTCCTGTCTCGGCTGCTATGCTGCGTGATCCAAAGGCCTACGATACGGCTCTCAGCGCCTTTTCCGACAAAATCATGCCATACATCCAATACGAATTGGACGACCAGCAGCGATTGACCGTCCTGAATCGGACCGACAGACTCTATCGCTATTACGACGCTACGCCTCAAGCGGAATATCTTTACGAAGCGGTAGCAGAGACGATTCGGAAGGACCTCCGAGAGGAGATCGAATTTCTGGAAGTCTTTGACAAAGCAATGACGGCAGTCCAGAAGATCGTGGATATGCCGCAGGCAAGAGCCTCTCTACTCATCCGCCTGATTCTCCAAAATCACGGTAGACTCTCCGGCAAGAAACGGCGCCAATTCGCTGAACTCGGCGATGACGAAATAGCTCAAATCGAAGAGGCGATTCGTGCTACCAGCGAGAACGCAGAGGCCACGGAAGAGTTGACGAGCACCGAACTTGACCAGTTCCTCAGCGAACGCAAAGCCCAACAAAGCGATCACGAGACTTCCGAACAGATCGTTGCTGGAGGCACTGCACGGGAATGGCAGCGCCTAAAAGATGTAACCCGTAGATTGACCGCGGAAAAAGAAGTCGACGGGAACAAATTCGAATGGGCGCCTTACAGTGCGCACTACCCTGACTTCTTGCGGTTGAAAGAGGTAGCAGCAAGCTTCTACGACCGGGGAGAACGGAATGGAGTCCCCCAGAACTGCAGTATTCGCTTTGATCGCCGCTCGCCCGAACCCAACGCGATGTTTTTGGAAGACCAATCTCCCGTTGCCCCGGAAATTTGGTCTTTAGAGCCGCGAGTTGAGGAGACATCGGTGATCTGGTGGATAAAGGAACTGGGGAAAAGCCTGACATCAACCGAACTAGCTGCGCAAGTTGCCATTCGCCTAGTGAAGCAATATGAGGCCTATGAACGCGCATTTGGGCGATGAATCCTTGCAATGCGGAGATCAATGGATTCTTTCGGTGTGACGAGCCCGGAGCCGTGGAAGAGCTATCCTTTCCATCATTGTCTTCGTGAATGGGCTCTCCTGAAATTACCTGCTTATTCATTCTCAGAATAAGTAAGCGTCTGTCATTTATTGGACACGCGAGACGAAACAACCCTACGTTGGCGCATATCGCAACCGATTCCCGGTTGAATGAGGTGCCCAATGCAGATCAAGCTCCGGTTCGATTCGCGGCTCGCCAGTCGGTGGGCTGAACGTCTATCCAAACAACGTCTCATCCACGCCGCGCGAGTGCTGGCACCAACGCTTCTTGCGCTCTCACTCACCACGGTTGCCCATGCACAAGGGACGATGGACTTCTCCGGCGCCCAAACGCTGATGGGAACCTTCAAAACTTTTGCCATGTACGCTGGGGCCGTCATCTGTCTCGGGGGCCTCATTTTCGCGGGCATTCGCATGATGTCTGGGAGGTTTCAGGACGCTATCCCAGGACTTTTCGGCGCCCTCTTTGGCGCCGGAGTTCTCGGTTGGGGAGCCGGCTGGATCGGCTCACTAACCGGGCAGTCGATGTAGGAGGTGCATCGGCTATGTCTCGAAGGGGAGAGCCGTTACCGATCAATCAAGCGCTGAATCGTCCGAGGGCCAAACTCGGCCTGGACCTCACGGCATGGATGGCGATCATATTCGTCTGCGTAGCGGTTTTCCTCATCGGGTTTCGACTGCTCGCCATGATGGCTTTCCCGACGCTCGCCATCGCCGCTTGGCTCATCGTTCGCAAACACCCAAAAATGTTCCAACTTTGGGGCCTGAGCCTCAGCCAGAAGAGCTACTATGACCCGCGCAAACAGTGAACAATTCAAGCACGTCCCCTGGTTCGCGAAGGCCGGCGCAGCGTGCAGCATTGTGCCGATCTCTCGCTTCGTGAGCGATCACATCTTCGCGCTGAAGAACGGCGGCTACGGATGCTTCTTGCAGCTCTCTGGTGTAGACGAAGAGGGCTTGACCGACCAGGAGCTTGAATCGCAGCTTCGCATGATCGAAGGCAGCTTACGAGGGCTGCCAGAAGGTGCGGCGCTCTACCAGTACACACGGGTGCGTGCAGGGTTTCCGCTGCCTCGTCAAACGAGCTACACAAACTCTGTCACCGAGGTTTTCGTTCAAGACCGTCTCCGCTTCCTTGAAGAGAGCGCGGCATTCCGCAGGATCGACCTTCACTGGTGCCTCACTTTAGAACCGTCGAATGTGAACGCGTTCGAGCGGAATTCCCCGGAGAACGCGGCTCAGACATCGCGGATGCTGGCCGAACTGCAAAAGACCGCAACGCTCCTTGCTGGTAATCTCGCCACCATTGTCGGACTTCGACCACTGGACAAGCAGAGCACCTTCCGGTTTCTCAGCTACCTCTTCAATCTAGAAGATTGGGCTGACGATGGACAGCTCTGTGCGGATACCGGCGTAGACAGGCAGATCGTCCAGAGTCCCGTGTCTTGGCAAGCCGACCATCTCCGCATCGGCAGGCGATATATACAGATGTATTCGCTGAAGACCGCGCCGGAGGCTTCGCGCCCATGCCTGTTTTCAGACCTGCTCACGCTCGACTGTGACAGCATCCTTTGCTCGACCTGGAGGCCCAAGTCGTCTGCCACGGCTCGTCACGAGATCGACCAGCAGGAGAAGTTCATCAGCTTCTTCAAGGTTGGCGTGCTCTCCCGTGTCATGGCAGGAAGGGACACCGCATCTCTCGATACCGGCGCAGGCGCCAAAGCCGCAAACAACGCTGTCGATGAGCTTGGGGAGGTGATTCGCTCCCTCGATAAGAAAGCGCAGGGCGAGTTCTCCCTGCGCCTGCTCGTTGCAACTCGCAGTATGGGCGACCTTCATTCCATAGCCCCTGCGGTACATCGGGTCTTCGTCGAAACTCGCGCGCAGGTCATGGAAGAGACACTTGGGAATCTGTCGGCGTTCTATGCCATGTTCCCCGGCAACGGGAAATTCAATGTCTTGCCACCGCGATACAAGATCTCGTAGCAGGGCATCGGCGCGAAATGCTTCGTGAGGCGCAAGGTGGGATGGCAAGTCAATCAAAAGATCTCGCTCAAAAGGATACGATTCAACGATGTGTGTGCGTCCACCGTTCAGCCTGAGATCGTATTCTCGAATGGCACTCAGGTCGTAGCCGAATAATCGGTGGGCGCCCTCCAACGTCAGGCTGCATATGTCCGCGACCTCGAGCAGTGTCTTGAGGGTGGGGTGTTCGCTAACGCGTGGCAGGTTCGATAACAGATCTCGTACCGCAGCTTCACGGCGTTCATGTGCGCGGAACTCGTGCTCGTTCGAGGGCCGGGTCTTGCGATGCAGCTCACGAATATGAATCAGGGCATCGAGAATCTCACCACGGGGGATGGGCCTGTAGAGTAGCAAGCGTTCTCCTCAAAGAGCTCCCCACGGGGACGCGGTCGAGAAAGGACACAGTAGGGTTACAATTCGCCGTCATCTTGGCGGCGAATAGGATCGGTAGTACCGGAGCGCAGCAATTAGATTCTTTCGCTGCCGCGATTGAGATTCAAAAGATCGGTGTTTCGTTTTTAGACATGAAAGCGACGGTAAGGCACTCTTCGAATGACCAGCTTGGAGTTGCGCCAGCTTTGCTTGCGATAATCGATCCTAAGGCGTTGGCGAACCGCGCAATGCGCACGGTCGGCCATCCTCGGTAATGCCCGTGAAGAAAAGCCGCAGCAAATCCGTCACCAGCTCCGACCGTGTCTTGAATTTCGACAGGGAAGCCCGGGACGCTGTATGCTGTGTCTTCCTCATAAACGTAGCAACCAGCTTTCCCCAACGTGACACAGATTGAAGAGATATCGTATGTTCTCATCCAAGATCTGCAGAACGACTCAAGGGAAAATTCATTTGCCGCAGTTCCCGAGAGAGCGGAAAGAGTCCGGGCTTCGAGTTCATTCATTTTCACAATCGATGCCAGCCGGCAGAGGCGTTGGACCAGCGGAAGATTCCAGTGTCCCTCCCGAAGATTGATGTCATAAAAGCAGCGAAGCCGCGGCAAATTTCGCGCAAAGTCCGTCGTCATCTTTTCAATGTGAGGCTGGGTCTGGAGCAAGGTGCCGAAGTACAACCACTCCGGTTGAAGAATTGCGACCGCGTCCCACAGATCCGAAGTCATGCTCACTCGGTCGAAAGCAGCTGGCCGATGTATCTCGAACCAAGGGTCGCCCGCCGCGGTTGAGCCTACTTGGGCAATCCCTGTGGCGCGGTCAGCGATCACCTGAACAAATTCAGTCGTCAAGCCAAGTTCCTTCATGGCTTCTAGTGCAGCTCGCCCGCGCGCGTCGCTACCAACGGCAGTGATCAGCGCAGCTGAATCGCCGAGCCGACCGATGTTGGCACAAAAATTCAGAGCCGCTCCGCCAAGCCGCTCCTGATCGGGGAACATATCCCAGAGAATTTCGCCGATACTCAGTACCCGCATGAGGACCCCCGGCAAGCCGTAGCAAAATGTATATGCAGCTTATGAAAACCTATCCAGCTCGGATAGGTTAAACCGTTGGGAGCTAATGTACATGGTTTTGGGTTTGGATCGCTGCGAATAACATCCCGGGGGAGTGGTCTTCAATGTAGGAGGCGGGAAGGCGCATATGGGACACCCGAACCCAAACATTGGGCGAATGGCATGGATACACTCGAGGACCGGGGATTGGAGATTGCTCGTGGACGGTCTTCGTCGCGGATCTCGGCTGCACCCTAAGGCGGATGCTCAAAAAAGAAGCGCGAAAAGTAGCATATGCAGCTTTTATGCAATGGCATACGCAAATTAGTTGACAGTAGTACAGCGCGACAGCTACAAGTCCTCTCGTTGATGGAAGGAGGCTGTATGGGTCGCGTGTATCAGATGAGGGGAGCTTCAGAGCAACTTGGAATTCTTCCCGCTACCGAAAGAGCGTCACCCGAAACTGGGCAGCTTGATGTCCTAGCGCCAATGATCTGCAATGGTCCTCTTCTCGTGGGCAGCTTTTTTTCTCGGTACTCTGCTGATTCTTGTCATGGCGCGCGTCCGCATCTCCCTGGGAACTCAAGCGACTTCGGGCCTCAATCTCAGGACCTGTAACCAGACCATCTGGAACTCCCCGAATGATTTTGCCGAACCTAATATCCCGAACGAGAGACCTTAAATTGTCGAGTTATCGTACCCGCCCAATCAGCATCTTTTTTTGCAACATCGCAGTGACTTTGGGTCACGTTTTTAACCGGGCCACGACCTAGTTATTAGTTCTGCGAGGTCGATTAATCGGACCCACAAAAACCGTCCGCGCACTTTATTGACGTCGAGGTTGTGAAATGAATCGTGGCGATCACGCTGCGTGAGGCTAGCGACGTACTGACCTCGGGTCCATGGTTCTTGGAGTACAAGGCCCTGCTGTTCGCCGCCGAGGATTTCCTTTGGACGAGTAATGACTTTGAGGAGACGTGACATGTTCAGTCGAGCCATCATCAATTCACCTGCACGTGCGGTAATCGCATGGATCACATTGTTCGTTCTTCCCCTGAGCCTCTTTATCGCTCGGGTTGCATCTGGTCAGACGGCAACCGGGTCAATAGCAGGAAGCGTCACTGACTCGCGGGGTGCAATCCTTCCAGGTGTGACGGTTACCTTGACGAACTTGAGCACTAACCAATCGCGGGCGGCGGTGTCAAATGATACCGGTTACTACTCTTTCCAGTTGCTGCCGCCTGGGCAGTACCGCATCGTGGCCGAACAAAGTGGCTTTCGGCGATTTGTGCAGGATAACGTGCGATTGGACGTGGGAATTGCTGTATCTGTGAACGTACACCTTGATGTCGGCGCTGTAACGGAGACCACGACGGTCGTGGCCGACCAACAGGTTCTTGAATCCCAAACCTCCTCTCTCAGTGAGGTAATTGGAACGAAGACAATTAACGACCTGCCCGTGAACGGTCGCAACAGCTACAGTTTCGCAACGCTGGTGCCGGGCGTAGTTGCACCCACAGGGTTCACGCAAACGGCATTTGACGAATACAACGATCAGTTTGTCTCGATCAATGGAGCACGCCCAAATGCTAGCTTATTCCTCCTAGATGGAGGTATAAATTCGGAGCCGTTCTTCAACGGTCCAGGTTTTTACCCCAGCATCGACATGGTCCAGCAATACAATGTGCAGACAAGTAATCTGAGTGCTGAATTCAGTAATACTGCTGGCGGAGTTGTAAATGAAGTTTCGAAATCAGGCGGGAATAAGTTCCATGGGTCTGCTTATGAATATTTCCGCAACACTGACCTCGAAGCCAACGACTTCTTCTCCAATCAGATCGGTCTTCCCAGGGCACCGTTCCGCTTCAATCAGTATGGCGCCAGCTTTGGTGGGCCGCTTGTGAAGAATAAAACGTTCTTCTTTTTCTCGTATGAGGGACTTCACTGGATTCAAGCTGCAACCACATCAATGACCGTCCCCACGACGGCGCAAATGTCCGGTGATTTTTCGAAGACATACGATGCAAATGGCAATCTGATTCCGCTCTACAATCCCTTTTCGACCAGGCCCGACCCTAACAACCCAGGCCACTATATCCGAGACCAATTTGCAGGAAATAAGATTCCCGCCAACCTAATCAATCCTGTGGCGAGTAATCTGTTCCCATATTTCCCAACGCCTACGGGCCCTGGGTCCGGTGCCTCAGGGATAAATAACTTCATCTCAAATTCCAGTGCGCTAACATCAAAAAACGACTATTCGGGCCGCGTTGATGAACAGATTAGTCCGAGCAATAGGCTTTTCGCCCGAGTAAGTTATTCCTCGACTCATGACAATCGGCCCGATCTATACGGGACATCTCCGCAACACATTCTCTCGAACCCGATTGTAGGCAATGACTTTCTTCGGGAAAATCAAAATGTAATCGGCTTTACAAGTGTTCTAAATCCCAGGATGGTTCTAGAACTAAATAGCAGCTATGTCTATTATCTGCTGGACAGGACACCGGGGGGATTGGGATTTGACCCAAAAACACTCGGGATCGCAACGTCTAATTATTCCCAGGTGGAAGCGATCTCACAGCCGTGTTTCCCAAACATCAACATTGAAAATTACACGGCAAATGTCTCCCTTCCTAATACCGGCGGAGGTACCACGCTAGGGCTTCAATGTTCTGCTATTCATTTCAGCGACTATGTTTTTCACGAATACGGCAATCTGACCATTTCACAAGGCCGGCATACCATCAAGACCGGAGTCAGCGGCGGACTGGCTTCGATGAGAGGAACAGGATTCAACAGCAAAGCTCAACCGATCTTCAACTTCTCGACCGGCTTTACTCAAGGGCCTGATCCAATAGCCGATACCAACACCGGCAACGCATTCGCTTCTTTCCTGCTTGGAACCGGCAGCGGAGTGACTGACAGCGGCGGACCGTCGAAACTGCTGCTGCATTACTGGTACGTCGGTGCTTACGCGCAGGATGACTGGAGGATTACTCCGAAGCTAACCTTGAACCTTGGGCTACGCTATGATTACTTCACTCCACTCTATGAAATCGTGCCAAGCACCGACGATTGGAATTTCACTGCCACCTCTCCGCTGCAGGTTCCTGGGCTTCACCTTATAGGCGGCATTGAATATCCAGGTACGGCCGCCTTGTCCACCAAGACCGTGTGGAACAGCAACAACGGAAGGTTTGCCCCACGCACAGGTTTCGCCTATTCCATTGGAGAGAATACGGTCCTGCGGGGCGGCTTTGGATTGTCCACGGCTCCCATCGACGGGGCAGGGTTCAACCAGCCTGCAATGCCGGGAACCGGATTTCAGAGCACCACACCGTGGGTCGGGACCCTGGATGGAGTGACCCCGTTGACAACAATGAATGAGCCATGGCCGAACGGTTACGTATTTCCGACTGGGAACAGCCTAGGATTAGCGACGGAATTGGGCCAAAATGTAGCGGGGTGGGACAGAAACCGACCGGCGTCCTACGTAGAGCAGTGGAACTTAGACTTACAACAGCGTATGCCCAAGGACATTCTATTTGATCTTGCCTACACGGGAAACCACGGGCTGCATCTCTATGCGAACAGGAATGTCGACCAACTTCCTGATCAGTACCTAGCTCTTGGTGGCGCACTCAACAGCCAGGTCGCCAATCCGTTCTATCCCCAGATCTCATCGGGAGTTCTCAGCGGCCCAACTGTAGCCCAGAGCCAGCTTCTCCTTCCTTATCCTCAGTTTGCGGGTGTAACCATTGGGAACGATTCCACGTGGGGAGCCTCTTCCTACAATGCCTTGTATCTGAAGGTAGAGCGCCGCTTTGCTAATGGCTTCAGCGTCCTTGGCGCCTACACCTGGCAGAAACTTATGGATAATATTCCTGCCTCTGTCACAGGAACGGCTGGGGGAGTATCCATTCAGGATGGATCCGGTCCGCAAGACTATTACAACCTCAAGGCTGAACGATCACTCGCTACCTTCAATACACCACAATCCTTGAACGTTACGGGTATTCTCGAACTTCCGTTTGGACGAGGAAAGAGATTCCTCAATCAGAACAAAGCAACGAACTATATAGCGGGAGGATGGCAACTGAATGCCATCGGGCAAGCGATCGATGGCACCCCCTTGCAAGTAAGCACCGCGGTGAACACTCTCTACAATAATGGCGGTGTCCAGCGGGCAAACTGGAATGGCCTGAATCCTGCGTTACACGGCAACGTCGCGAAGCGCTTGGATCGGTACTTCAATATCAGTGATTTTAGTATTCCCGCTCCATTTACTTATGGAAACAGTCCACGCACCTTGGGTAGCCTTAGCGCGCCTGGAATTGTCAACCTTGATCTTTCTGCGATCAAGACGGTCACAATTCACGATGAATGGAAGACTCAATTCCGCGTAGAATCCTTCAACCTCTTCAACCACCCGCGATTTGGTGCGCCGAATACGCAGATAGGTAGTAGTAACTTCGGCGTGATCTCATCGCAGAGCAATCTATCGCGGCAGATCCAGCTTGCCGTCCGGCTAGACTTTTAGAGCATCGGCGACGCGGCTATGGCTCGGCCTATCAGACGGTAGCCCCGCAACGACGATTATGGCCGGTTGTCGATTGGGTTTGCTTTTTGCGGCATTGGCATCTATCCGGTCAATACCGTCAGTAGGGTGGATGTGATCGGCCTCCCTTTGGTTAACCGCCCGAGGATTCTGGACTCCGCTATGGCCAAGGCATTCACCATTTCCACCGACAATAACTCTCAGGAAAGCGTGTTCATCCAAGGAGGGGAGCTTAACAGAAAGCCATCAGCGCTTTTGGGGCTCACTCATGCAGAGATCGTGACCGGCCGCGAAGTACATCCTTGCATCGGCGGCAAACAGCAGAAGAGACGGATGTGCGCGATGAGCTTCGATAGCTCCTCCGTTCTTCGATTAGTGAACGGCGCATTGCGAGTCCAGATAGGGGAAACGGCCCGCGCCGGGGACAATGTGAAATGAAGAGATGGATATTTAGTTTCCTGGCGATCGGTTTGCTCGTTCACGCAGAAGCTCAAAGTCGGCAATGGATGCCTGACATCACACAGCAGCAGACGTATACCTGGCATCTCGCCTCGAGCGCGGACCCGACTGGAGCCAATACCGATTGGCGAACCCTTGCGCCCGGTGAAACCCTGGTCCTCTTGGACACGGATGGGCCCGGCATGATCTCCCACATATGGATCACCCTCGACAGCCCGGAACTTTATCACCTGAAGCGCATAGTCCTCCGGATGTACTGGGACGGGGAGAAGGATCCGAGCGTGGAAACACCCATCGGAGATTTCTTCGGTTTGGGTTTGGGAGAATACTACAGTTGGCAGTCCGCAATGCTATCAGTAGCGAATCGCAGAGCACTGAATTGCTTTTTCCCCATGCCCTTTCAGCACCACGCCCGGATTACAGTTACCAATCAAGGAAAGATGACGGTCGGCAGCTTGTACTACAACATCGATTATCGCAAGGAGTCTCACGCACTACCTTCGAACACCCTATATTTTCACGCTCAATATCGGCAGGCGCAACCCACTCACGGATGGACGAATCTCTGGTATGGGAACAGCGATCCCTTCGTAAATCAAAAGCGAAACCTCGACGGCAAAGGCAACTATGTGTGGCTTGAAGCAAAGGGACACGGCCAGTATGTAGGAGTGACGATGTCCGTGCTGCAAAACCAGGATGACTGGTGGGGTGAAGGTGACCCGATGTTCTTCATAGATAACCCGACGTCGCCGATACTTCCTGGAGGCACTGGCGCCGAAGACTATTTTCTGGCCGCGTGGGGATTTGGGCCAGCATTCGACTATCAGCTCTATGGCGCACCTGTCGTCGGCAACTCCGTGGCAGGTAGCCGATCCAGTGTCTACCGCTTTCACCTGGAGTCTCCAATCACGTTCACACAATATATGAAGGCGACCATTGAACATGGGCATGCCAATCACCGCTCAGACAACTTTTACTCAGTTGCGTATTGGTATCAAACTGAGCCTCACATGTCCTTCCCTGCGCTACCTTCGATGAATGACAGGATTCCAGCGTTGCAACTCGTAGGTGGTCCTGGAAACGTACCGGCCGGTCAACCGTCTTCGGGTCTCTCACCCAAATAAGAGATCTATCGAGGAGTCCGATGCTCAGAACTAAGTCGATCCAGTTGCACAGCGTTAACGTCTAGAAGACCATTTGAACGGGTGGCTGAAAGATCCAGGACACATTCACGATTCGGATCAACACGAAATTGGCAGGTACTGTATTACGCAGCAGTATGCGAATTCAGAGCAGTTTAGATGGAGGATAGAAGAAAAGCGTGGATAGACGAAATTTTCTCAAGGAGATTGGCGCAACAACACTGCTTGCGACGATTACGTCTGAGCATGCTCGAGCGTTCAGCAGTGGCAATCTGTCCAATGCACCTACAGCGCGAGCGCAGGATGTGAGTAAAGTGAGTTTGTTTTATAGACCTACAGACGGAGACCGGCGCGTTGGAGATGTCATCCCATTCTTTGACGGAAAGAGCTTTCGATTGTTTTATCTCCACCGAGGTGACCGAGTGGATGGGAATGGATCGTCGTGGTATCAGCTTCGCACGGATGATTTTGTGCATTTCGTGGAGTGTGGCGAAGCAATTCCTCCGGGAACCCCAAATGACCAGGACTTTTCGGTAGCGACCGGCTCGGTCATAGAACGGCAGGGCCTCTATCACAGCTTCTACACTGGATTTAATACCCCTCGTAAATCCAAACCCGAGCAGGGCATTATGCATGCCGTCAGCAAAGATCTGCTGCATTGGGCAAAAGTTCCGGGAAGCCTGATGTATGCGCCGGAAGACCATTACGGGCGGGATGATTGGCGGGACCCTTTTGTATTTTGGAATAAGGATGTAGGTGAGTATTGGATGCTAATTGCTGCAAAGCTGAAGCAAGGGTCGAGCAGGCGCCGCGGTTGTACCGCGTTGTGCGCCTCGAAAGATCTTTATCGCTGGGAGGTGCGCGATCCCTTTTGGATGCCTGACATGTTTATCACTCATGAATGTCCCGACTTATTTCGAATGGGGGACTGGTGGTATCTTGTGTTCTCTGAGTACAGCCAGGGACAGCAAACGCGCTACAGGATGAGCCGAAACCTCTCTGGTCCATGGCATGAACCAGAGAATGACACTTTCGATACGAGAGCCCTCTACGCAGCGAAAACCTGTTCCGATGGAGTGAAGCGGTATCTCGTTGGTTGGAATCCTACACGGACCGGGGATACTGACGATGGGGCCTGGCAATGGGGAGGCAACCTTGTGGCGCATGAGCTTGTGCAACAGCCCAGTGGCGAGCTAACTGTTCGAATGATCACGAGCATCGATGAAGCATTCTCGAAGAGCCTTCCGCTGCGCCCCGAGCCAATCGTCGGAACATGTCACTTTGAAAATGAAGCAATGACGATCACTGCGCCTGATGCATTTGGTGCTGTGACTATTGCTTCGATGCCGATGCAATGCAAAATAGCAGCGACCCTAGCTTTTACTCAACAGACACGCGCTTGCGGTTTGATGTTGAAGGTGGGTGATGATCTCGACTCCTGCTATTATATCCGCCTTGAACCTGATCGTAATCGTATCGTTTTCGACACTTGGCCAAGACCAAGCGATGTTCCATTCATGACGGGAATAGAAAGACCAATATCACTTAGCCCCGGCAAACCGATCAATATTAGCGCGATCGTCGACGGGAGCATTTGTGTGATCTATGTCGAAAACGAAGTTGCTATGAGCACGCGAATGTACAGCACACGTTTAGGGAAGCTTGGCGCATTTGTAGCTGGAGGGACTCTGCATGCAGAGAACGTTGGTGTCTATTCCCAAACGTGAGGGCGACGGTTGTTATCGGGCGATCGAGGTGGTTGCTCTCCGGATCATGCCCACTCTCCAACTGCTTTCATCTCTCGGCTGTGGATTTCCGATCCCGACAGCGCGGAGAATATCCCGCCTTCGAGCTCGCTCGTTTTCACAATCGATGCCAGCCGACATAGGCCTTCGAACAGTGGAAGATTCCGGTGTCCCTCCCGATAAGAGCAGTCGGGCGCGCCGCAGGAGTTGCTTAACGGCGGGTGATCCCTCCTTCGAGATTACCTCGGCCAGCTGCTTTGGACCGGATCAGCGTGACTCCGAATTCGTGGGACGCGGTCGCAATTCTTCAGCCGGAATGGTTGTACTTCGGTACCTTGCTCCAGATCCAGCTTCATATTAAGAAGATGGTTAGCTACCACCTGAACAAGTTCAGTGGACAAGCCCAATTGCCTTCATAACTTCTGGTGCAGCAGCTTGCCCAGGCGTCGCTACGAACGGCAGTGATCAGCGCGGCTGAATCGTCAGGCCGACCGACGTTGGTACAAATTCAGAGGCAGCTCCGCCAAGCCGCTCCTGATTGCGGAACCTGATCGGGAACATGTCCCAGCGAATTTCGCCATTCTCAGGGCACCCGCATGACGCCTCCGGAAAGCCGTAGCATAATGTATATGCAGCTTAACGAAAATCTATCCAGTTTGGATAGGCTAAACCGTTGGGAGCTAATGCACATAGTTTTTGCGTTTGAACCGCTGCGAACGGCATCTGCTGGTGGGGTTTCAATGTAGAAGAGTAAGAAGGTGAATGTGGACACCGAACCCAAGAACCGCGCGAAGTACCTGGATATCATCGAGAGCCTAAGGTCGGAGATTGCCTCTGGACGCTTTCGTCCCGGATCTCGCCTGCCCAGTGAGGCGGAGCTCATTCGCAAGTTCGCCGTTAGTCGGATGACTGTAGTCAAAGCTGTGCAGCAGCTTCAGCAGCAAGGCTTACTGGTTCGCCGGCCAGGCTCCGGCACGTACGTCGCCAATGGCGTCAAGGATAGCGGCCTGGTCTTCGGGCTACTTATCCCAGAGTTGGGGCAGACCGAAATCTTTGAACCCATCTGCAGAGGCATGGTTCGATCGCCTCTGGCGGCGACCCATTCGCTTTCCTGGGGCCACACCCTATCTTCCGGAAAACATCAGGCTGAAGAGGCGGAACAGCTTTGTCAAACCTATATAGAACAACGAGTTTCCGGAGTCTTCTTTGGTCCGCAAGAGTTTGGGCCGCCCCGTCAGGACGTCAATGGGCGCATTTTGCGGGCTCTCAGTAAGGCTGACATTCCAGTCGTTCTGCTGGACAGGTGTGTGCTGAAGTATCCCGACCGCAGCGAATACGACCTGATCGGTCTGGACAACCGACGCGCCGGCTACATTGTGACCGACCATCTCATCCGCCAAGGAGGGACGCGCATAGCGTTCTTCGCCCGCGAAGGCTCGGCTGAAACCGTGGAAGACCGAATCTCCGGTTACCATGAGGCACTGTACGACCACAATCTCCCGATATCCAAGGAACTGGTTCTCCGCGGGGATGCGTCGGACAAGACATTCGTTGAGACTGCTCTTCGCACGAAGCAAATCGACTCGATTATGTGTGCGAACGACCATACTGCGGCAAGTCTCATGCACACAGTCATCAACTTGGGGCTCCGCATTCCGGATGACATTCGAATCGCCGGAGTGGATGACGTGAAGTACGCGAGTCTCTTGCCGATTCCCCTCACCACCTTCCGGCAGCCCTGCGCCGAGATCGGGGCTGTCAGCATGTCGGCAATGCTCGAACGAGTCCGAAATCGCGAACTTCCGGCCAGGTCGATCTTATTGAATGGCCGGTTGATCGTGCGCCAGTCGTCGGGGGCGGAACCAGTCCAGAAGAAGCGGTCTAAAGTAGCATATGCAGGTTTAATGCAAATGCATATGCAAAATCGTTGACAGTCGTATGGAGCGACATCTACAACTCCTCTCATTGATTTTTTGAGGAGGCTGTATGCGTTGTTGTACCAGGGGAGGAGACCTTCACAGAAGCGTGGAATTCTTCCGGATATCAGAAGATCGTTCCCAAAAACGACTGCATGGCTGCTGGTCAATAGAGACCGGATCGGCATTGGCCGCTCCTATGAGAGCCCCGCCGGCGTCATATCCCTGCTTGCACTGCTAATAATCCTCTTGGTGGCTGGTTCGACGTCAACGGCGCGAGGTCAAGCTACTTCCGGATCAATCTCAGGATTCGTAACGGACAACACGGGAGCGGCGATTCCCCAAGCTAAAGTTAGTGTCCAGGATGAGGGCACGGGAGTAACCACTCAAGCGATCACGGATGGCTCTGGCTTTTACAACGTCACTCACATCATAGCTGGGAGCTATACGGTCACGGCAACTGCAAACGGATTCAAGACTTTCTCCAAGCAGCATATTCAATTGCAGATAGATTCAGCCGTCCGGGCCGATGCAAAACTTGTACCCGGCACTCTGACTGAACAAGTGGTCGTAACTGCAGTGCCAGCGGCTCTCAAGACTGAGAGGTCCGATGTCGACCACTTGCTGGATGAGCATGAGTTGGAGACAGTTCCTGTTGTCAACGACAATTTAACTACCCTCTACTTAACGGCCCCTGGAGTGGTGCCCTTCAGCTTTCAAATCTCGACTAATGAGAGTCCATCCGAGGGCTTCATGACTTCGGTTAATGGCCAACTATGGATGGCGAACGACTACCAGGTGGACGGGATCACCGATATCGCATGGGGCTTTACCGGTTTGCAGATCATCGTTCCTCCGCCAGATTCAGTTCAGGAACTGAAAATCACGACTGCGAACTATGATCCAGAATACGGTTCGGTCGGAGGCATGGTAGCCCAATACGACACGAAATCCGGTACGAATGACATCCACGGATCAGCGTATTGGATGAATCGGAATGCATGGTCTTTCGCGGCAAATCCGTTCACCGAGAGGATCCCTGGGACGGGACCGCAGGGTAGAGGAACAGGTGTCCCGCCCTATAACGAAAACATTGGTGGTGTTGCGATTGGAGGTCCGATCAAGAAGAACAAAGTTTTCTTCTTCGCAGACTATCGGCTCAATCGTCGTCTGGTCGGAGCCAACGTGCTCACAACCGTTCCGAATGATGCCTTCCGCAACGGAGATTTTAGTTCGGTCGCCGCGACCAACCCCATTTATGATCCGGCCACAGGCAACCCCGATGGGACCGGCCGGACACAATTCCCAAACAACACGATACCGGCCAATAGGATCAACCCAGTCGCTACGAATCTGCTCGCTCTACTACCGCATGCCAATATCAGCCAGGCAACCCAGAATAATTACGTAGGCACGGGTAAGTCGCCTTTTAATACTGACGAGATCGACGAGCGCGTGGACTGGAATTTTTCAGACAAAGACAAATTCTTTGAGCGTTATTCGTATATGTGGTCGTATTTCTCCAATCCAAGCCTCTTTGGCGCGGTAGCAGGTGGGCCTTCCATCGCAGGCGGCCAACCATCATCGGCGCACTCATGGAACCAATTACTCTCGATGAACTATACCCATGCCTTCACTCCAACACTGCTGGCAGAGGTTCGTGCAGGTTTTGCCAGATTTTATCTCAATGAATACCAGAACGACTCGAGTCTCGAAACCAACAACAAGGTAGGTATACCGAACATCAATCAGGGAACTCAGCTCACAGGAGGTCTATCACCGATAATCGTTGGCGGCCCCGTCGGTTCGTGGATGATGGGAACTCAAGGTTCCGTGCCTCGGCTCGACAGATCGACGGTACTCCAGTTGGTCAACAATTGGACTAAGGTGGCCGGGAACCATGAGATTCGATGGGGTGCCGATATTCGCCGCAACTTTGAAGATCTGTTCACTCTTGCTCAGAGTACCCGAGGCGAATTCGATTTCAATCAGACTGTTACGGGTAGCACGGACGTACCGGACTCGGGAATTTCCACCGCCTCATTTTTGCTGGGCGGGGCAGGATCCTTTGAGCGCGGGCAGTTCGTCATTTGGCCAGACGAGCGTGCAACGCGCATTTCCGGATATGGAGGAGATAGCTGGAAGGCCACTCCTAAACTGACCTTGAACTATGGCCTTCGGTGGGATTACATCTCACCTATTTCACCCAAAAATCCAGGTGGCGATGTCAATTATGACTTCACGAACGGCAGCCTTATTCTCGCGGGCCTTGGTCACATTTCTAAGTACTCCAATGTGCAGCCGCGCTATAACAACTTCGCGCCGCGCCTTGGCTTCGCGTATATGCTGACGGAAAAGACCGTAATTCGTGGCGGACTCGGACGTAGCTACTTCATCAATGGTTTTGACGCCGCGTTCAATCACCTGGACTCCTCATATCCGGTTGCGCAAGCACAAGCGGTTGAGCAATCCAACCTGTACACGCCGATCTTTCCGATGAATGAAGGACCTCCAACACCGCAAGCTCCGGTTTTCCCTTCCTCGGGAATCATACCTGCCGCTCAAGTACCTGCGAATGATTTTGCCAAGGCCTGGTACCCTGAACGAAAGACGTCAAGTGTCGACTCATGGAACTTATCGATTCAACGGCAGTTGGGAGCGGACACGACCTTGACAGTGGCGTACGTCGGTAACAAAGGCAATAACCTAGATTACTCGTTTTATAACATCGACGCCGCGCCTCCGGGGCCAGGGGATCTACTCACCCGCCGTCCCCTTTACATCAAGTTCGGATTTACCGGGCAGATGTATCTGAACTGCACATGTGATGACTCGAACTACAATGCTCGTTCAAATTACTGGGGTCAAGCGGTTTACCAAGAACTACAGCTTTCACTCTGCATTCACTTATGCGAAAGCACTTGATGATGAGATTGGAGCACGCGGTCCGCAGGGAGGAAATCCTTACGATCTCAAAGGAAGCTATGGAGTGTCGTACCTTAATCAGGCCGTCGTTTGGACTACGACACATAGCATCCTCATTCCTTTCGGCAAAGGGCAGCGTTTTGGGTCGAATGCAAACCCAATTACTCAGAACCTGTTCGGTGGCTGGACGTTCGATGGGATCACCACACTCCAGTCCGGGCTAGCGCTCGCACCCACCGACAGCGACAGCAGCACCCTCAATGCCGACTTTTCGCAACGTCCTGATCGGATACCCAACGTGCCTCTCTCCCCAAAAGGAAAGGACCGTCATCTTTGGCTCAATCCTGCGGCGTTTGTGACACCTCCCGTGTGTTGCGTATGGGGGAATGCACGTCCCGGAAGCATGCGCGGGCCAGCCTATTACGACCTTGACTGGGCGTTGGGAAAGACCTTCGGTTTTAAGACCCCCTTGAACGCTGATCTAACGCAGCTCCAATTCCGGTTGGAGAGCTTCAATCTGCTTAATCATACGAACCTTGGACAGCCTATCAATGACATCAACAATCCTCAATTCGGTTTGATAAACAGCATTACAGGGAATATGCGTAATCTGCAGTTCGACCTGCATCTGCGATGGTGATGAGCGGCGACTGTCTAGCCGTGCGAACGCGCTGAGCGATGTCGCCCAATGGAATCGCTCGCCGATTTGAAGAGCGCGTTCCTAGAAGGAGTTTGGCAAAGCTGCTACATATAGCAGCGTTGCCCACTTCAAAGCGTCGCGGCCTCTTAGACCCCTGATCGACCGCACCTGGTTCCAAGGAGATCATGAGACGACGAGTGTTTCTGAAAAACACAGCCGCCGCGGCCCTCGCGGGCGGAGTTCTTCCGAAAGGGGTTTCGGCGCTGCTTGCGTCCCCTCACTATCAACCGGACGCATTTCATCCCGCGGCGGAAAGTTCAGATAACGTCGCAGGCGTCCGGGAGTTGTTCTATAAGCCGAAAGGTGGCCGTGTTGGAGACGTAATCCCATATTTCAGCGGCGGCCAATTTCGGATCTTTCACCTGTATAAAGCTGACGGGGTTCGGTACGACACGACCTGGCATCAAGTGAGCACCAATGACTTCGTTCATTTTACGGAGTTGGGTGAAATGATTGGCGCCGGCAGGCCGGAGGACCAAGATCGCTCCGTGGCCACTGGTTCAGTCATTGAGAGTGGCGGACGCTATCACGCGTTTTACACGGGCTTCAACACGCCCCGGAAGACGGATAGGCCGGAGCAAGGCATCTTGCATGCGGTTAGTGATGACCTCGTGAAATGGCAGAAGATTCCTGCGGATACTTTCTATGCCCCAGAAGCCATCTATGAGCGAGACGATTGGCGAGACCCCTTTGTATTTTGGAATGACGAGGCTAGAGAATATTGGATGCTCGTTGCTGCCAGGCTAAAGACCGGGCCTAAGAGAAGGCGCGGTTGCACGGCGCTTTGCAACTCCAAAGATCTAACGAAGTGGGAAGTCAAGCCTCCTTTCTGGTCTCCGGGCCTCTACTATACGCATGAGTGTCCGGATCATTTCCGTATGGGAGATTGGTGGTATCTGGTCTTTTCCGAGTTCAGTGAAAGCAGTCAAACCAGGTATCGCATGAGCCGCAACATAAGCGGTCCCTGGATCGCTCCGGAGATCGACACATTCGATACCAGGGCTCTCTACGCGGCAAAAACGGCCTCGAACGGCAAAACTCGTTTCCTCTTTGGCTGGAACCCACTACGGGCCGGAGGTAAAGACGATGGTGAATGGGAGTGGGGCGGAAATCTTGTTGTTCACCAGCTGGGCCAGCAATCGAATGGGGAACTTTATGTCACCATGCCAGAGACAATCGACCGAGCCTTTGCTCGGTCGATGCCCCTCGATATCAAGCCGGCCCTGGGCCGCTGTGACATTGGCGCAGACTCGGTGAAGATCCACAACACCGGGTCTTTCGGAGTTGCAACGGTAGCCCCCATGCCGGCGCGATGCAAATTTGCTGCGAGTATCGACTTCACTGCAGGCTGCCAGTCATTCGGCGTGATGCTCAAGCTGCTCGATGATTTGGATACTTGCTACTATGTGCGTTTTGAGCCGCCGAATAGCCGAATTGTGTTTGACCGATGGCCTCGCCCTGGTGACATTCCTTACATGACCGGACTCGAGCGGCCGCTGAAGCTAACGCCAGGCGAGCCCATAGAATTGCAGGTGGTCGTGGATGGCACAATCGCCGAGGTATATGTCAGCGGCAAGGTCGCGATGAGCACCAGAATGTACAGTCCCAATCAAGGTCGGATTGGGCTCTTTGTAGATGAAGGAAGCGTAACCTTCAAGAGGGTTGGCGTCTACTCGATAGTTGACTAATGCCGTCCGCCTTAAAGGCAATGGGTAGTATGACGCACAGACACTTTAGCAAGATCTGCGGACTGTTGATCCTAATGCTCCCACTCTGCGATCACGGACTCGCACAGAACACCGCGAAGGAAGAGATTATGGTCCATTACAAGCGAGCAGAAGCATCTCTCGAGGCCGGCCACCCAGAGACCGCAGCAGCGGAATTCAAAGAAATCTTAAAACTGGATCCCGGCAACGCGGAAGCATCTGCCAACCTTGGTGTTATCGCATATAAGCAGACAGACTTTCTGGAGGCCAAGCAGCTGTTTGCCAGCGCGCTGAAGAGGAATCCTTCACTGTGGGATGCAAAGGCCTTCCTGGGTCTCGCTGATGTTCGCCTCGGGGATACGAAGGAAGGAATCCCGCTTCTCACGGAATCATTTCCGCATGTCCACAACACAAGTGTGAAGGTCGATGCCGGCGTCGCCCTCATTCGTTACCACCAGGAACAGAAGACACTTGGAAAAGTCGTTGATGTGATCAGGGGACTCGAAGCGACCAACCCAGACAATCCAGAAGTGCTGTATGTCGCGTACCGCGCATATTCAGATCTCGCTTCTCAGACGCTCGCAGCACTCTCTCAGAAAGCACCCGATTCCGGGCGCATGCACCAAGTTCTCGGAGAAGCGGCGATGACGCAAGACGATTTCCCCGCCGCGATCCTTCAGTTCAGGAAATCGATAGAAGTGGACCCGACAATTCCAGGCGTCCATTACGAGTTAGGTCGCGCGATCTTGACAAACGCTCAGGATCCTGCAGCCCGGCAAGAAGCCCAGCAGGAATTTGAAGCGGAATTAAGATCCGATCCGGCGGACTTCAACTCGGAATACGAACTGGGAGAAATATTTCGTCTCGGATTGCATCAGCAGATTGCTGAAGAACATTTCGAGCGCGCTCTTCAGCTTCGGCCGGACTTCGTCGATGCGCACGTTGAATTAGGTACTGTGCTGGTGGACGAGGGCAAGGCCGCACAGGCGATCTCCCATTTCGCTGAAGCGGTTCGTTTGGATCCCGATAATGAAACCGCCCACTATAAGCTTGCCCGAGAATATCGTGCTGTCGGTCGCGACCAGGAGGCAACCAAGGAGATGCTTGAATTTCAGAAGCTACATCAGGTGCATGACTCCCATCCATCGAAGCCCCCTCAGAAACCGGATGGTCCGCACAATTGATTGCCTAGCGCTCCTCTCCGAGGTGAGGTCAGGCTACTCAAGTGCACCGACAATTCAGCCTCGCCTCTTCGGAAAGCAATGGTACTCAGCAGTTCGTTATGCGGTTCAAAGCAGGTACTAACCGTTCTCGCTCAACATCTTTGAAGAGGAATACATGGCACGCCGGAAGGGCTGGTAAATGAAGCTTAACCTCTACCTTGTGAAGAGTTCGGTCGTGGGGGCTCTCGGCGGCCTGTTGTTCGGATTTGACACCGCCGTAATCGCCGGTACAACTCATGGGCTCAGTGTCACCTTCAGGTTGAGTTCTGCTCAATTAGGATTGACAGTTTCAATCGCTCTCTGGGGCACAGTGCTCGGAGCCATGATCTCCGGGATATTGGGAGAAAAACTTGGCGGCCGCAGTGCTCTCCGAATCATGGCGGCTCTCTATCTAATATCAGCTGTCGGCTGTGCGTTCGCCTGGAACTGGCCAGCGCTGCTGATCTTCCGATTTATCGGAGGAATCGGAATCGGAGGTTCCTCTGTTCTCGGACCTGTTTATATTGCCGAGATCGCCCCCGCGAAGTGGCGGGGCAGACTGGTTGGAATGTTCCAGATCAATGTCGTTGTCGGGATATTGTTGGCGTATGGTTCAAACCTCGGCCTCGCAACGCTGAATCTCGGCCCGAATCTGTGGCATTACCAGCTTGGCATTGCAGCCATCCCGGCAATAATCTTCCTCACCTTACTGTTTGCTATCCCGATCAGCTCACGATGGCTTGTTACCCAGAACAGAATCGACGAAGCTCGTCAGGTTCTCGAACTCATAGGTTCGCCCGATGCGAATTTGGAATTGAGAGAGATAGTGCAGGCGATCCATTTGGATCGAGCGGCGAAACACGAGCGAATCTTTTCCAGGAAGTATAGATTTCCGATCTTCCTCGCTATCGCTATGGGTATGTTCAACCAACTCTCGGGGATTAACGCAATCCTCTACTATCTGAACGACATTTTCTCGGCTGCCGGCTTCCGCGGCGTGTCGAGCGACCTGCAAGCAGTCGTCATTGGCGCTACAAATCTGATTGCGACGCTTCTGGCCATGTCCCTGATCGATAAGCTCGGCCGCAAAACCCTCCTGTTGAGTGGTTCAGTAGGAATGGTGATCTGCCTAGTCGGAGTCGGGGCTCTTTTCGCTCGGAATGAGCGATCAATGTCACTTTTGTGGCTGCTTGTCGGGTTCATCGTGTCTTTCGCCATTTCACAAGGGGCAGTAATTTGGGTGTATATCAGTGAAATATTCCCATCACGCGTTCGCTCTCGCGGTCAGAGCATAGGGTCTTCTTCACACTGGATTACCAATGCTTTGATTGCAGTCGTCTTCCCAATCGTAGCGGCCAGATCGGCCGCCTACCCCTTCTATTTCTTCGCCGCCATGATGGGTTTGCAATTTGTGCTCGTTCTTTTTGTCTTTCCCGAGACAAAGGGCGTCAGCTTGGAGCGGATCCAAGCCAGGCTTGGAATCGAAGGGCTGCCACCTAGGGTGGACGCAAGCCTGCCGCAACTTATAGGTAAGGAGCCATTATGAACCGACGCAACTTTCTACTCTCCTCGGCCGCGGCCGCTCTGCATCGGGGCTGCCTTCCAACATTCGCGGCCTCGCAAACTACCGCAAGCGCGGCGAATGGTCTGACAAAGAACACCCTCAGCGCGGACCCATTACGGCCTCAATATCATTTGATTCCGCAGGCGGGTGGTGTAGGCGACCCATGCGCACCACGATTCTTTCGAGGAGCGTACCACGTATTTTTTCACGGCAGTTTCGGCGGTAGAGGCTGGCATCATGCCATCAGTACCGATCTTGTGCATTGGCAACATATGCCTATCGCTCTCGCCCCAACTGATGGTGGTTACGACGCCTACGGGACCTTCACTGGGGGTGTACTTCCCGGCGGCGAGGGCGCAAGTGTCATTTACACCGCTGTCACGAAGGTTCCGAGGAAACAGGAAACAATTCGCGCAGAAGGATTGCGCGAAATGCAAGCCATCGCAACTTCGATGGACAGTGACCTTCGTACATGGAAAAAACGTCAGAGACCTGTCATCGATTCTCCTCCGGCAGGAGTGCAGGTCACCGGATTTCGCGATCCGTTCGGTTGGAAAGATGGCGATACCTGGTATGTAGGCGTCGGCTCCGGATTTCCGCAGGTCGGAGGAGCTGTGCTGCTCTATCGTTCGACCGATACGGTGAATTGGGAATATTTGCACCCATTGGCACAGGGAAGCTGGAATGGTCAATCGTTTTCCAATCCAGTACCGAGCGGCGAAATGTGGGAGTGTCCGGATTTCTTCCCGTTGGGGAATAAATATGTCCTTCTCTACTCCACGGAGCATACGACTCGCTGGGAAGTTGGCACCTTTGATAAGTCCGAGCTCCGCTTCCATTCTGAACGAAAGGGGACTTTGGACCACGGAGCGTATTACGCTCCCCGAAGCATGTCTGACGACAATCATCGGCGAATACTGTGGGGGTGGGTACAAGAGACCCGAGGTCCGGCAGAAAGTCGTAAGGCGGGATGGTCTGGAAGCATCTCACTTCCGCGTGTGCTCAGCTTAGGGGCGGACGATGCCCTGTTGATGGAGGTTGCGCCGGAATTAGCATCATTGCGCGAGGATACCGCCGTGATAACAAAGCCGCAGACTGCTGCCGAACTCAGTGCGGCGCTCTCCCGGGCGGTCATTCAGAACCGCGCCGGAGAGGTGATCTGCACCTTCACACCCGCTGATGACGAGTGCAGTGTTGAACTACAACTCAAAACGTCGCGAAAGGAACAAGCACAATAATGTCGCTTGCTTACTCTAGGGCGAACGGCGCCCCCTTCGTCGCGACAGGAGACAAGCTGTTGCCCCTGAGCCCCGATGCCAACGGAGATTCAACGCTGCACCTCTGGATAGATGGCTCTGATTATTGAGACATTTATTGATAAACGCCAGGCGAGTCACTACGCGGTACTATGACGCACCGGACGAGAGTTGGCGAAATCCGAGTTGTATGGAGTGGTCCTGCCGCATCGCTGAAGAGCATGAAAATTTCCGGAATCAAGCCCATATCGAGCGATCGATTAACGACTTGAGTTCTAAATATGGCTATCGCTAATACCATGCTCTTCAGACGAGCGTCCCGGGAGGAAGAATGAAGATCGGTGTCAGTGCCTTTGCGTGGACAGCTGACTTTCGCGAATCTCATCTCGAGATTCTGCCACGGCTTCGAGAGCAAGGACTATGCAGTTTCGAGATTCCGATGTTCGAGCCCGAAAAGCTTCCCGCCGGCAAAATCCGCCGGGCGATGGACAGCAATGGTCTCACTTGCAGCGTCTGTGCCATTCTGCCTCAAGGGATAAATCCCATCAGTACGGATTCATGTGTCAGGAAGGAATCCGTCGCTCACTTGACCAAGTGTCTAGACATAGCAACGGAAATGGGCGCCACTCTCATCGGCGGTCCGGTATATGCTCCAATCGGTTATTTCTCGGGCCGACGTCGAACTATAGAAGAATGGAAGTGGGCGATTGACGCACTTCAACAACTCACCCACTACGCTTGATTCCAATGGACTCGACTTGTCCATTGAACCCGTCAATCGATCCGAAACATATTTTCTGACGACGATTCGGGACGCGACATCGCTTTGTGATGCTATCGATCACCCTCGCATTGGAATGACACTCGACACCTTCCACGCGAACATAGAAGAGAAAAGCATACCGCAAGCAATCCGTTCCGCGGGGCAGCAATTGAAGCACGTTCATCTAAGTGAAAATGATCGAGGGCTCCTTGGCTCAGGACACATAGACTTTGGCGGCGTAGTCAGTTCACTTCATCAAATCGGTTACACAGGCTTTTTGATGATCGAAGGCTTCGGATATTCCGCCGATGAAGTTGCGGCTCCGGGAGCGGTGTGGGCTGACATCGATGTGACACCAGAGGATATTGCATTTGCGGGAGCTACGTATCTCAGAAGCCTCTCTTAAACCGGCGCCCATAAGAGTAGTAAGTGCCCCGCTCGTCATTAGGAACATCCGCTCGCATCACAAATCAAAGGGGACGTACATGAAAAAAATCAGGAAACATCTAAACATTGTGCTCCTCTTCGTTTCTGTCCTCCCCGTTGGCGCACAAGAGTCAGGACCATTGGCGCACGTCGCGGATCTTAGCACAGGTGTTACATCCCACCGTGCATCCAGCTTCGATAAGAGCGGAGGAAACAGTGATGCCATTAGAATCAAGGCGGGCGAAACGGCCACACTTGCCGACCTTGCCGGTGCGGGATCGATTCGCCACATCTGGATCACCATCAATTCGCCGAGCCCATTTCATCTTCGGGAACTTGTCTTGCGGATGTATTGGGATGGAAATCCGGAGCCAAGCGTGGAAGTACCAATCGGTGACTTCTTCGGTACGGGCTTTGAATACGAAGATATTCCCGGTGGTCATACCGGCCAACGATATCACTCATGGCAGTCCCTTCCCTTGACGGTGCGTGGACGGGCGCTGAGCTCTTATTTCGAAATGCCATTCTCCAAAGGAGCGCGTATCACCGTCACAAACGATGGACAAGCCGACGTGCTGAGTTTTTATTATCAAATCGACTACCAAAGCTATGCGGACGCGAGCTTCACCGCGGAGAAAGGCCGCTTTCATGCGCAGTGGAGAAGTGAAATTACCCGTGCCGTGCCACTGTCCGAAAGCAAAGGACTCAATCTCGATGGAAAGAACAACTATCTATTTATGCACGCCAAGGGTCACGGGCAATTGGTAGGAGTGATTCTGGCCATTCAAGGACTCTCCTCCGGCTGGTGGGGCGAAGGAGACGATATGTTCTTTATTGATGGAGCTACTTCTCCTCCAACGCTGAATGGAACGGGCATCGAAGACGCATTCGGCAGTGCATGGCAATTTGGGGAGGAGTTCAACTATCCCTTTGTCGGCTACTCGTCCAGGGGAAATCGCGACTGGAGCGGAACGCATGTGATGTACCGGTTCTATTTACAGGATCCGATCTATTTCTCGAAGTCCATTGTCGCGAGTATCGAGCATGGGCACGCGAACGACCGGCGGGATCTTTATACGAGCGTTGCATTCTGGTATCAGAACGGTCATCAGACGCTAGATCCACTGCCGCCGCTGAAAGATCGATTACCCCGCCCCTTCTATCGTCAGGAGATCCTGGAGAAGGATCTTCCGAACTAATGCAGGACTTCCCGTCGGGATGGAGTTGGGCTCAAGCGGTCGAGTCAACTTGGATATGAAAACGCACGTGTGCATGCGCGCTTGGTCATTCGAAGATGCATTACCCGTTGTATGTATCTGTCTAAACCAAACAATCGATGTCGTGACTGTCACTAGCGGTCACGGAGAATCAACAAAGAGTTGAGTGATCGCACCTGACGAACTAACTGACGAGGACCTTAGGAATGCAAAATATACGGTGGTGTGCATTGCTCATTACCTCCAATCTCCTATGCTGTCTGATGGCAAGCGGACAGAGGACCACATACGATGAGCCGTATCGCCCTCAGGTGCATTTTTCTCCACGTCAGCATTGGACTAACGATCCGAACGGGCTGGTCTATTTTCACGGCGAGTACCACCTCTTCTTCCAGTACAACCCGTTCGCTGATGTCTGGGGTCACATGAGCTGGGGCCATGCCGTCAGCAAAGACCTCTTGCATTGGGAAGAGCTTCCAATTGCCATTCCGGAGAAGAACAATATCATGATCTTCACCGGCAGCATCGTGGTCGATCGTGAGAACTCCAGTGGCTTCTGCAGGGAAGGGCAAGAGTGCCTCGTGGCGATCTACACCGGAGATAGCGACACTCGCCAGGGGCATCGAGAGACGCAAAATCTCGCGTTTAGCCTGGATAGTGGCCGCACGTGGACGCAGTATGCGGGAAACCCCATCATTGATCTGCATATGTCAGACTTCCGCGATCCGGGAGTGTTTTGGGATGACATCAATCACCATTGGGTTATGGCCGTCTCACTGCCAAAGGAACAGAAAGTTAGGTTTTACCTTTCGACGAATTTAAAAGAATGGACACAAGGCGGAGAGTTTGGACCGGCAGGCGACATAGCGGGCGCTTGGGAGTGTCCCACTCTGCTTCGCGTCCCTTCCGAGGACGGCAAAGAAAGCATATGGGCGCTGAAGGTCGGCCTCAATCCTGGAGCCCCGCAAGGTGGCTCGGGCGAACAATACTTCATTGGCAACTTTGACGGCAGGAGCTTTACGGAATCGGCTGAAGCCGATGCACATGGCTGGACCAATTATGGCAAGGACGATTACTGCGCCATCAGCTATAACGGGTTGCCAAAGATGAAAAGCCAGTGCTAATTGGCTGGATGAGTAATTGGCAGTATGCCGCCAAACTACCTACAGCTCCATGGCGCGGTCAGATGAGTTTGCCGCGTCGACTCTCCTTCATTAAGGACAGTACTGGGCTCGCACTGAAGCAGGAACCCGTGATCGCACCGCTTCGCGGGAAGCGTTTCCAGCTGCCTGAATCTCTGCCAAGAAAGTCGATTGCAATACCGTATGAATTGGACCTGAGCTTCGGGCATCCCACCGCCCCGCTTTTTGGCGTACGGCTTTACTCGGATAAGAACCACTGGACAGAAGTCGGCTTCGACACACACAAAGAGCAGTTCTTTATCGATCGGACACACTCCGGAGCAATCGTGGACAAGAACTTTCCAGTCAGGACAGAAGCTCCGATCGTGAGTAGTAGACCATACGACTTGAGGCTCATAGTGGACCGTTCGTCAGTGGAAGCCTATGCGCAAAACGGGACCATCGCCATGACGGACCTAATATTCCCACGATCGGCAAGTAGCGTAATACAACTATTTCCGATGACCCTCGACAATCCGAAGTTCTCCGCTCAGGGATGGGAACTGAAGACAATCTGGAAAGGGCGAATTAGGAATTAACTCGCATTCTGGGTCTCCCGTCGGCACGCCTTACCCGTGATGGCGCGACACAAGCGATAAATTTGATGTCACGGCGTGATAATAGCGATAGTTAACGGAAAAGTTGCCTAGATTATCCACCAGCAGTGGGATAACCCTGCTCAGGTTAGCGTCAGCATGGAGCAATTCTTCTGTAACTGGCTTTGGGCGGCGGAACGATGAGACTGGCCTTATGCGGTCACAAAAACCAGGGTGGATAAGGCATTGCCCCTGAACCCGTCAGTCTTATAGTCCGCCACAGTCCGATGTCGGTGCATCGCATAAATCTTGAACCCTTCCGGGGACTAGGTCCCGCATGATCCGGTCTCATGGACCGCTCTGAATTCATTCTCCTCCCGCGACCAGGATCAATTCTCCACTGATCCAGCGGGAGTCGTCGGAAGCTAGGAATACAGCCGGGAGGGCCACGTCATCAGGTTCTCCCATGCGTCCCAATGGAGTCAGTTCTACATAATGCTTCTGCATGGGACTGTCGGCGAGACCGCCTGAGATGAATCCTTCTGTTGTGATCACACCGGGGTTGAGGGAGTTGACACGGATTTTGCGCGGCCCAAGTTCTTTGGATAGCACCTTGGTGATTGCGTCTACGGCTGCCTTGCTAGCGGAAGAGATAACCGATTTGGCTGGCGCAACCGTATTTACCCTTGATCCGATATTGATGATGCTGCCGCCTTCGGCCGGGAAGAGAGGGAGCGCAGCCTTCGTCGTCAAGAGCAGTCCCAGGACGTTGAGGTTATGTTCACGATGATATTTATCAGCGGTGACATCTTCGAGCGGTCCGAAGGCATAAATACCGGCGTTGTTCACCAGAATGTCCACTTTGCCGTATGTCTCTTTCGTCTTCGCGAATAGCTCAGCTATCTCTGTCTCATTCGAGACATCAGCGCCGACTGCCATTGCGCTGCCACCCGCCGCGACAATTTGTGAGACCACCCTATCTGCGCCATCCTTGCTGGTGTGATAGTTCACTATGACCGAAGCGCCTTCCGCTGCGAGTCTCACGGCAATGGCAGCTCCGATACCTTTCGATGCCCCGGTCACGACGGCGACTTTGTTTGCAAGTTTCATTCTTTTCTCCCTCTCTTTTTTCCGCTCACTTCATACCGGAGTGCTCCGAAGTTGCGCGAGCGAATGCAGTTCTGCCGTCATTTAGTGCAATCACGCGGCCAACCAGATCCGTTGATTCGACGGGTGTTTAGTTGTTTTCTATGGGCTGTCCTTTCAGCGTTCGCCGAAACTTCGGCGTCGGCCTTCGGCGCTTTGCGAACCTGGTTTGGTAGTCCTGAGGAGAGGAGGTGTGGGTGGCGCAGGCAAGCGCAACAGGGCTTTGAAGAAAACGGAGCCCATTTCTGAAGGCTACTGCGTAGAGCTCGATGGCGGAGATCGATTGCGGACAAAAGCTGCAATTCTGGCGACCGGAGTGGACTGGCGCAAACTTGGGATGAGGGAATGGATCGGCTCCAAGGCAAAGGTGTGGTGTACGGTGCTTCTCGCATGGATGCGCCATCCATCGTCGGGAAAGAGATAGTCATCGTCGGAGGGGGCAACTCCGCAGGCCAGGCAGCTCTATATTTTTCGAGCTATGCGGCATCCGTGACAGTGCTCGCTCGCGGAGAGGGTCTTGCTCAGACAATGTCGCACTATTTGATTGCCCAACTGGATCAACGGCACAACATACAGGTGGAAGCGCTCACCGAGGTTGTATCCGTCGACGGAGCAAACTGTTTGGAGTCGATCCATACTTCAACCCGTGGCGGCCCTCCCTGTGAACGCAGGGTGGATGCTCTTTTTGTCATGATCGGTGCGATAGCTAGGACCGAATGGCTTCCCGAGACTCTCCAGCGCGATGAAAAGGGATTTGTTATTACTGGACGCGACCTTCCCGACTGGGAAGAACCCCGCGCACCGTTTCTGCTCGAAACGAGCATGCCTGGAATATTTTGTGCGGGCGACGTTCGCCATGACTCGATCAAGCGTGTGTCCAGTGGCGTCGGGGAAGGAAGCATGGCCATTGCTTTCGTCCATCAGTACCTTGCCCTTCAGCAACAAATGTCAGGAAGCTTGCCGATCTTGGCCGCGTAAATCTGGGAGCAACCGTTTTCTCGACAATCAGTTGCTGACGGGAAAAGGTTCACCGGCAACACTGGTCCTCGTGTTCCCGTGGATCGGGCATTCCTGCGCGTCTCTCGTAGAGCTGTTGATGCATACAAGCAGTCCGCGCCTCGAGTACATCAGGCTCTTGCAGTGATGGGAGCCGGTGATCGGGAAGGCGCCCTGGAACGCGAATAGGCTTAGGGTTGGATCTCGGATGATGCACTCTCGGTGAAGACGTTGACAACAATCCTCGTGAGAGCGTGAAGCCAAGCCTAAGCCTAGTAATGAATCGGCCTCTAGCGAGAAGTCCTATTGCTCTGTTGTCTTTCCTGTGCTCGTGACACCGCCCGCTACGGGCAATTGTTCGGTTCTTGTACTGGAGCGCTGCGGCTAAATCGCGAGGAGTCCCCATTTACTTGCGGGCTACCGCCTTTTCCGACGGAAGCAACGTACCCGCGATCCGATCGGAGTACCTTCGCAGATCCTCCAGCGCCGTCCGGACATTGCCGCTGCGGAACGGACGATGTCTGAAGCCAATGCTTTGATCGGTGATCAGCCAAGAACCAATGTGAGGAGGGCAGCGCCAACCACGGCTATGAAGATACTCACGACTATTCCATGTTCCCCAACCCCACCCAAATCCGAGATGACTAGGCTTTCCATCTTTGTCGAGAGCGACCAACTCGCCATCGACGACCGTCTCATCGGGAGATGTTTCAGTTGGAGCGCCCGATCTTTTGTACCAGTTGGATTGTTAGTGTAGGCAGAGTTGAAGGGCGACGGGAAGCTGCCGATAAAAGAGCTGGAGCCGGGCAAGCCTATGCCTCGATCGTGGGATTTGGCAGCAGCCGGTTCTCTGCGAGGCTGAAAACATGGCTCATGTCTGCTCCAAAACTGCATTTTCTTCTATGCGGGGCCTGTTGGAAAGTAGTTGGGCTCCTCGATTCACGATAATAACCGCCATCACTCTGTTCATTGTGTTCCAGCTTCTAAGCGGGTGCGCGAGCCTGCTGCAGGTTACAACGCCACCCGGGCAGGCATCTTCACCGTCTGTGCGTTCAGTTTCAACTTCGGCAACAGGTGCGACCCTGACGTCGGGGCCGATTGCATTTCCTTCGGGGTTTATATCGTCGGTGAAGAGCTATGGTGCGCTAGGGAATGGGGTTACCGATGATACGGCCGCGATTCAGCGCGCGTTGAGCGACGGACGTACGAGCGCGTCGGAGACTTACAATGGCGTGCCGAAGGCCCTGTACTTTCCACCGGGGATCTACCTGGTGAGCAAGACGCTGAACTGGATTGGCTGCTGCGTGACGCTGCAGGGGTCGGTATCCACATCGACCGAGATCCGGTTGGCGTCCTCGTCGCCCGGATTCAATAACGCGGCTTCGCCAGTCCCAGTGATCGAGACGCTGGGCGGCAATGAGTCATTTAGGCAGAATATTCGCGACATGGCCATCTCGGTGGGCGCAGATAATCCCGGTGCGATTGCGCTGAGTTACATTTCGAACAACAGCGGCGCGGTGGAAGACGTTTGGATTTTGAGCGAGGACAAGGGCGCACACACAGGTATCGACATGACGCGAGACTATGCGGGGCCACTAATGCTGAACAACGTCGAGGTCGATGGGTTCAGCGTCGGAATGGACCTGAACCTGTCGGAGTACAGTGTGACGATGGAAGGGATAACGCTGAAGAACCAGACGTTGGTGGGGATTCGTGATGTGAGCCAACCGCTGAATATTCGCAACCTGGTGAGCGTGAATTCAGTACCTGCCATTACGAACAAAGGCGGTTTCGTGGTGCTGCTGGATGCGAGCCTGACCGGAGGCAACACCGCGAATCCCGCGATCCAGACGAATTCGGCGATGTATGTGCGGAGCGTGAGTGAGAACGGCTATGCCGAGACACTGCTCGATGAGAGCGGATCGACACCGGTGCAGGTGACGGGCACGATTGCCGAGCACTTGGTGGGTAAGCCGCTGGGGCTGGCGACCGCGGCCAACCCGGTCAGCCTGAATTTGCCAATTGAGGAGACGCCCTCGTATAGCAACTCGGACTTGAGCACGTGGGCGTCATTCAAACCGCAGTGGTACGGAGACACAAGCGAGTTGGAGACGGTATTGAATAGCGGGGCCTCAACCATCTACTTCCCGGTCGGCCCTAACGTGACGGCAGGCTACCCGGCGGGCGCTTACTTTTCATACTCGGAGGCGCAGGTGACGGTGCCCGATACAGTCGATCGTATCATCGGTTTTTCATCGATCATTAACGGTGACAATGGTGGCGGGACAGGCGGCATCGACCTCCTGATTTCGAGCAACAGCACGACACCTCTAATAATCGAACAGTTCGGTTATGGGCTGAGGGTCGATCATAGGGGAAGCCGACCGGTGGTGATCGAGCACAGCGGCGTGTCTTATACGAGCTATCCGGGCGCGGGTTCGCTGTATCTCGACGACGTGCAAGTTGGAGCATTCACGGTGCAGCCGGGCCAGCATGTGTGGGCTAGGCAGCTGAACGACGAGGTAGCGCAAACGAAGATCACTAATGATGGCGGTAGTTTGTGGATATTGGGGCTGAAGACCGAACAGCCGGATACGGTGATCAACACGACTGCGGGTGGAAGCACGGAACTATTGGGCGCGCTGATCTATCCGGCGACGACGACTTCCTCATCCAACATCGGATTCAGCTCGACGGACTCGAATGTCTCGTATATCTATGACCAGTTGGTTTACTGCACTGGCTGCGGATATGCGATCCAGGTGCAGGAAACGCGATCGGGGGTGACGAGGCAAATCATAAGCTCCGATAGCGCTACCTACAGGATGCCGTTGTTTGTGGGGTATCAGTAAGCGGTATGGAATGGCCGCTTGAGAGTAGCAGAACGCAATGACGGGGCCAGAGAACCAGTGAAGCTTGAACCAAGCCGCGCCGGAAATTATTGGGCGCAGCCTTCTGCTGCTTTCGTTGCGATGGCTTCGTCGTAGATGTCGATGAGCATCGCGAGATTTTTGTGCTCGGTGTAGTGCTGTTCGAATCGTCGGCGGGCGGCTTGGCGCATGGCGGGAAGGAGATCGGGTTGTGCAGCGAGTTGCTCGAGTGCGGCGCGAAGAGATGTGGGGTTCCCAGGTTCGAAGAGCAGGCCGGATGAATTCTCCTGGACGATCTCGGGTAGTCCCCGACGCGCGAACAGAGGATAGGCAGCCCGAAGGAGAGTGCCTCGACCATGACCATGGGAAAGCCCTCGTACCAAAGGGAGGGGACAACAAGCGCGGTGGCCGAACGCATCAGGTTCATGATGTCGTCACGCATGCGGCGCCCGAGATAGGTGAGGCGGCTCCCGGGGCGTGCGGCGGCCTGGACGATCTCGTCGACGAGGGGACCATCGCCGGCGATGTGGATCGGTAATGGAAGTGGCTGGCCTGGTCGGCGCTAAGGATGGTCGACAAGCCCTTCTCGGGGCTGAGGCGGCCGACGAAGAGGACGAAACCGCCTTTGCCGGAGCCGATGCCCTGATCACGACGAAATTCGGCTTGATGCGGATTTTGTCGGGCGGGATGAGATGCTCGCCCAGTTCTGTGCAGAGAACTGGGTGAGGGTGATGTAGCGATCAATACGGTTCTTCCACGTACCGAGGGCACTGTGTACGGAAGTGACGGCGCCGACGACGGCGCTACCGACGCGACTGCCGCGGTAGCAGGCGTGCTTGACGCCGGGCAGAAAAGAGCGCTTTTCAAGACACTCTTCGCAGGTTTTGCCCTCGCGGAAGAGGAGGATCCAGCGCAGAGCAGACGGTAGTTATGGAGCGTCTGGACGACGGGTATCCGGTTGTCGGCGGCGGCGAAGTAGATCGAGGTGAGAGCGTCGGAAAGAAGTTGTGGACGTGGAGGACGTCGGGGCGAAATGCGGCGATCGCTGGGTGGGCAGTTGTAGCTCGGCTTCGAGTAGAAGGAGCGGATGGCGGTTAGGGCTCGGGCTTCGACGCCCGTGATGCTGTCGTTGTCGACGACGTGAAGCTCGATGGTGTTGCCGCGGTCGGCTAGCATGCGCACCTCCTCGGAGGCAACGATGTCCTTGCCGCCGGCGAGCTGATAACGATTGTGTGCGACGAGAATCTCATAGATGAATCTTGCGGGGTAAGGAGGATCTAGGCCGTTGCGCGCCCATGGTTGGGCGCGCAACGAAATGTGGGTTAGTTGCGCGCGATCTGCTTGAGCATAGCGCCGGACTGCATGGCGCTGTTGTACTGCTTCTCGGCGATTGCCTCGATGGTTTGTTTCAGTTTGCTCTCGTTTTCTAGGCAGCCCCGCAGGAGCGAGATGATGGCGTTGCCGTCCATGTTGGCGACCTCGAGCACCATGGAGGAGAGGCCGAGTCGCGGAAGGCTCCCTGTGTTTTTACGCCAAGTAGGGAACGGCGATTACGGGCGCGCGGCCGCATATGGAAAGGACGACGGCGTGGAAACGGGTTGCGATAACAAACTTCGCTTGGCCGAAGAGTATGCACAGCTGGCTGGGGCTAAGGTCGTCCTGGCAGAAAACTACGTGAGCGGCGACGTCGGGCGGGAGCGTCTCGTACACCTGCGGGTGATGATGCGGTCGTCCTCATTGGGCAGAGGCCCGAGAGTATGGGCGACGAGAGCGACGGAGATATTGCGCTCTTTGACGAGCCATGCGATGGTCTGGCGGAAGGAGTCGGTATAGCGCTGCTCTGCCTCCTCTGGGAAGCCAGAGGGAACAAGGCTGCGGAGCGAAACGGCCACGTACTCGCGCGGACGAAGCTGCGGATAGAGGGACTCGCTGCCGTTCTTGCTCGGGTCGGGCTTGATGCCGAAGGCGGCGTCGGGGATCACTTTAATTTTGGTCTTGTCGGCACCGAGCTTGAGAAGACGTCCTGCGACATGCTCTCGCGGCACCATGCGCCGTCGGAGTTGGCGACAAGGTAGCGCATCCATGACTTGAGCAGAGGCGAAGGGAATGGACCGAAGGACTGGCTGAAAAGCACATAGGGCCGGCCGAGACGGCGGGCGAGCATCATCGGGTAGGAGAAGGCGAACAGGTGATAGATGTTGAAGGCCAGGCTCTCGGGTTTGAAGCCGAAGTAGAGGCCGCCGTTCGAGACGACGACCCTTGCCTTGCGAACGGCGGCGTCAAGCGGCGTGTCGGGCAGAAATCGAGGGACGAGCAGTTTCAGCGCGGAGCGACAGAGCGAACGAGCGCCTTGAACTTGCCAATCGAACGCGAGAGCGCGGGGAAATGGCAAGGGACGAGCTCGACCGTGGGGTAGCTGCCGCGCACATGACGGAAGGCGTGGGCCATCTCCGCCTCGTTGGCGTGGACGATGTAGGAGGTCACCTGGAGACGGTCGGCAACTTCGTTAAAGCTGAGGGTGTTGAGTACGCCGATCGAGATGGCAGCGTCCCCCTTGTTGGAGTCGTCCAGCAGTTCACGACGAGAGCGGTGGTTGATCTTGCTTGAGCGGACAGATTGGCCTCTCGGTAGAAAAGATCCCTGTCGTTACAGCAAAGTTGGAGCGAGCACCGCGCGATTTAGTCTTGTGCGAACTGCGTCCGAGTGACACGATCCTTGCCCGGAACAGACTCAATGGCTTCGGCGTAGATGTGCTCCATGTCCCGCACGCGGTTGTGCCACTCTAGCGTTGCAGCACGGGCGACGCTTGCTGCCGATACTCTCTGCTTTTCTTCGGCGCTCAGTGCGGCGAAACAGTCGATCGCGGCGGCGAACGCTCGTGCTGTAGCTTCGGGCGTGGTTGCCGGCACGCGGATACCGGTCTGGTCCGTGATGAACTCTCTGGCGCCGAACAGATCAAGGCTCATGACGGGCAGGCCGCAGGCGGCTGCTTCGAGGATCTGGGTACCCATGGACTCACGTAGGCTGGTGAAGAGAAGGCAGTGGCTGCGGAGATAGTAGTCACGGGTCTGCTGCCAGGCGAGCCGACCGAGATTGGCAACCTTGTCGCCGAGGCCGCAGCTATGAATGCGTGCGCTCAGCGAGCCGGTCGGACCTTCGGCGTCGCCGACGATGGTGAGGTGGTAGGTGCAGGTGACGTAGCGGAGCACGTCTAGCGCGAAGGCCATGCCCTTGCGAGGGAGGATGCGCCCGACCCAAAGCATGCGCAGCGGGCCGTCGAAGTCGGCGGGGGTGCGGAGGCGGTCAGCGAAGAAGGATTCGGGAAGGCCGGAGTCAAAGCTGAACTCGACGTGGGGCGCGCCACAGCGGCGGGCGAGATCGAGGGTTTCGCGATTGGTGGCGAGTACGCGGCTTATGCGTTTGAGTGATGCACGATGCACGGGCGAGTAAGGAAGCAAGCTCGTGGCGATCGAGCGAAGGCGCTCCTTCTTCTGCGCCGAGCCGAAATAGGGAAGCAGTGCGTCGGGTGCAGTCTGGCCGCCGCCGACGGGACCAAAGATGGTGGGAAATCCAAGACGCCAGAGCTGCGTAGGCACCTGGAAGGTACCGTAGGTGACGTGATGGACAAGATCGAACTTTCTGGTGGGTGTAAGGCGGCGCGCGGCGCGGAGAGCCATGGCCTGCCAGACGAGATAGTAGACACCACGATCGCGATGACGCCAGTATTTGTCGCGAGGTGCAGCGACGTAGGTGAAAGTCAGATTGTCGAGGGGATTGTCCACAAGATACCTTTCGATACGCTCCTGGTTGACCGCACGTGTGAGGACGTGGACGGTGTGACGGGCCTCGACCAGATGCGCTGCCCAGTTCCATCCGTTACCGGATTCGGTTCCATAGTTCGGGAGGCAGGCAAAGGCGGATAAAAGGATGACCAATGGGTGCTCCTATCCTACTGCCGGAATGTCCGCCGGCTCGACGCAGAAGAACGGGCTGCTGGGTTACGGTAAGCGTGCTGTCTTTGAGTGCGGTTTCGGTGCCGTTGAGGAGTGAGATTTTGGAAGCGCGCACGCTGTCGGGCAATATTGTCGGTACGTCATTTTGGATCGTCCAGACGATCCATGCGGTATGGCCGTCCCGTTGTTTGAGGGTGAGTGTCCAGAGATTATCGGGTGAGCGTGTGAGTGAGGTGAAGATTGCGCCGTCTAGCCATTGGACAATAGTGCGGTAGGCGATGGTGGCGGCCTTATCGGTGGCGCCCATATCGTCGACGAGAGCGTACTGCGGCTCGGCCCATGCATACCAGTAGAGACGCGTCACGCCGGAGGCCCAGGCGGCGATGAATGAGCGGGCGACGGCTGAGACTGCCTCCTGTTGGCCAATGGGGCGAACGTAATTCGGGGAGTTGGTGACGCGATACGTGGCGGAGGGAGCCGACTGGATGTAGTAACCGGATTCGGTATCCCAGATGGGTTTCGATTCAAGGTGGAAATCCTTCAGCAGAAGGCGCGCATGGTCGGCTACTCCGAAGAAGTTTTCGGGATTGATCTGCGGCCGCGCAAGGTTGTCATAGAAGTGGTAGCCGAGCACGTCGAAGGTTGCACCTCCGCCGGCGCTGAAGAACTGACGCAGGTAGGGGAAGGCGTTCGTGGGAGCAGGTGATGGTGAGACGACTGTGATCGATGGATCGACCTGCTTGAACGTGCGATACGCGGAGGCGCTGACCTTGACAAGCGTGGGGACGTTCCCGGTGTAGGACTCCTTGGTGTTGGGCTCATTCCAGATCTCGTAGGTGCGGACGCGGCCGCGATAACGTATGGCGAGAGTGCGGACGTAGGTCTCCCAACGGAGAGCCTGGCGGGCTCGGCGCGTGTCCCGGGCGGCGTGCGACCCGGAGCCTGCTCAGTTGGGCGCGCCGAGGCCCACGCGGGCGGGAAGCCGATGACAAGGTCAAGATCAGCTTGGTTCTGCTGCGCGGTGGCGACGATTCGGTCGAGCAGCCGGAAGTTCCACTGTCCGTGAATGGGCTCGAGGTTGCACCATGCCGCGTCGAAGATGCGGAACGAACGTGCGGGGACGCGCGGCCAGGACTGTTTAGCAGCGTAGCCGGCGATGACGATGCCGAAGTAGTCAGCCGGGATCGGCTGCTTCGACACTATGGGAACATCAACCTTTGCCAGTGCCGCTGCGTTCTGCGCATAGCTGAAGGTCGTAGATGTAAGTGAACAGAATGAAGCGGCCATTATAAGAGCTTTGGGGACAAAAGCCTTCAAGACATCACCTCGACCAGTTGAGCAGAACGTTGTTGCGCGGCGCGACGCAGACGGTGTGGACTCTGATGGCCATTGAGAACGCCGAGCATACACATCAGGAAGATGGCCCCACACTGGGCTGTATTGGCTACTCATGGGTGGGCCGAGAAGTGAGTAGATTGAGAGTTGCAGCAGTGTCGTAAGGAAGAAGGTGTATTCAGGAGCTTTCTTGGCCAGACTGAAGGCCCTCCATAGGGTGCGGGCGTAGACGGCAAGCAGGCAGAGGCCAGCAACGGTGCCACCGGAAACAGCCGCCTGGAAGAGATCGTTATGGCAGTGTGGCGGAATCCAGTAACTGTAGGTCCAGTGAGCCTTAAGCGCGCCTTTAACACCCTGCACGAAACCGTAGCCGATCCATGGGCGGTCCTGGAAGGCAAGCAGTGCGGCTTGCCAAACCATAGTGCGGTCCGAGAGCGTGGTGATATTGTTTGCGCTGTGGCCACGGGCCGAATGATGCACGACCTGATCGAAAAACGTAATGACGCCGCCGACAAAGATGCAGACGCCGACCGCGCAGATGGTGCGGATGATTGTGCTCTCGAGATAGAGAATGATGTACAGCAGAAGGACGATGCAGAAGCCGAGCAAAGCGCCGCGCGCGTAAGTGAGCAAGAGCGAGGCGACGAGAAGACCGCAGAGAGCGACGCGCGTAATTCCCTTCTTGAAGAGAGCCGAGTAGAAAAATCCGATGCCGCAGAGCAGACCCAAATGACTGGGCGTGATCATGTATCCGCCAAGTCGCGATTGCAGTGCGCCGGTGACGTCATCAGAGCCGGAGTAAGCGAGACCCGGCGAAATGGGTAGCATGAACCATACCGCTGCAAGGTTGCAGAAGCAGATAATCGTGATCATTTTGATCAGCAGCGCGGAGCGGTTCTCCGGAATCTCTCGCGTGTAGATCGAGATGATCAGGACGAAGGCCAATACCCATTCTTCGAGCCGGTAGAAGCTGACGACGGTGCCTGACCCGTTCTGCGCCTGGCCTGGGAACGCAGGGGTCACCCAAGAGGCGAAAGTGAAGATGATGAGAAGCAAAGTCCAAGAGCGGGGCCAGGTAATTGACCTTCCCGACGATCAGCTTTTTGCTTGTGAGTAGGCTCATGTAGATGATCATGGCGCAGCAGGCCAGGTTAAGTGCGATGGTGCTGATCGACCAGGGATTGAAGATGCCGACATCGTGCGTCTTGCCGGTAGTGTCAAATTTTACGAAGCAGGGAATGCCTGTCGCGTAAGCAAGGGTAAACCAATAACGAATGGGGTAGCGATTTGAACCTCGGTAAGATGTAGGCTTTTCATCGAAGCATCCATTTGGCTATGGTTGAGTGATCAGCTATTTCATCAAGAATCTCACGTGGGGCCGGCTGCTGACGCGACCTCAGGGTCGTGTCATGAATGAATGCAGAAGATATTGAAGAGATAGTCCCCTGCGCAAGCCCCGGCCTCGGTTTTTCCCACCGGGACGTAGACGATGTCCTCCGCCTGCAGAATAAACGGCGCCTGTTTGCCCTCGGTCATCTCGCGGAACTTAATGGGGATCTCCTGATACGTGTCGTCAGTTCCTTTACGCACTATGTGCATGGATTTGATAGCGGCCGCATAGGTGGTTCCATCTGCCAGCGCGAGCGCCTGAATGACGTTGAGGCGGCCGTCCTCCTGCATGATGTTTCTTCACCAGGGGCAGCCGACCGCGCCGAGTACGTAGACAATACCAGCGCGGGGAACGATGACGGTGTCGCCGGAGCGGACCATGATGTTACGCAACATATCCATGGGTTGGTTGCGTGCATAGTTGACGGCCTGGGTAGTTGGCTCGCCGTTTACGATGCGCTTGATCTGGATCGAATTGCTGGCCGTGATGGTTTCGCCGCCCGCTCGGCTCAGCACGACATCTAGGCTGCGCGGGGTGAGCAGGTCGATCTCGCCGGGACTCTGTACCTCGCCGAGCACGTTGACCTTGCCCCCAGCGTACTGCGCGATGTTGAGGGTCACCTGCGGATGAAGAAGGATCTTTTGATTGAGAAAGCTCTTAGTGATGGCGGCCTCGGCCTCCGGCAGCGTGCTGCCCCCAACGTGGACGGGGTCAATGAGCGGAAGCTTAAGGTTGCCTTGTCCGTCGATCCGTACGCTGCCGGAGAACCGCGGCTCGTCGAAGACCTCGACATCGATCAGAAAGCCAGGCGCGAGCTTGAGGGTCTCGAAGTCATCGGGCACCTCAATGGGACCGCTGGTTTCGCTGCCGGAGTGGGTCTTGCTGGGAGGGGCACTGTTGCCGGTCGGAGTTAGTGTGCCCATGCCTCCGATGTTGGGGGGGCTAATCTGCCAAGCGTGAGTCATGGGAGCGCAGGAGGCATAGCCATAGCAGCGAGTTGAGGAGAGTAAAGCTTCAGATTCAGTTTCATATCACCCCGCGTTATTGGCATAGACTTCGCGATCCTTCTTGGAGACGCGGCCGTAATGGGTCAATTTATATTCGGACGAGCGCGTGTCGACGTCATTAAGTACACAGCCGAGCACTCTGCACCCCGTGCGTTCGACCGAGGCGGAGAAGAGCGGCAGAGCCTCACGCGTAATGTTGCCACGGCGAATGACCAACAGCAGCGCGTCGGCGAAGGAGGAGAGTATCGATGCATCGGCGACAACCAGCATCGGCGGCGAGTCGATGAAGATACGGTCGTACTGCCCTCGGGTACGCTCAAGGAAGCTGTGCAACGCTGGCATGGCGAAGATCTTGGTCGGGGCCGCCCGGCATTATTCCTGCGGGCAGTAGGGAAAGGTTTGGCACGTTGGGAACGGGAACAACAGCGTCGGCGAGAACAAATTCGTTCTTTGCAAGGTCGCGGATGCCGACCTCATTCTCGCAGCTGCACTGCTGGTGCAGCGCGGACTTGCGCAGGTCACCATCGATGATGAGAACCTTCTGGCCCTGACGTGCAAATGAAAGGGCAAGGTTGTAAGTGACCGAGGTTTTGCCGTCTGCGATGAAAGGGCTAGTCACGAGGATGATCTTCGACTTGTTGGTCTTCTCCTGCTGCAAGATCGATGTCTTGAGCATTGAGAAAGTGTCGGAGAGGTTCGCGACTTCGGGGTTGGACGACGTGAGAAGTGCGTGCTTCGAGTGCGGTATAGCGGGAGTGTGCCCGAGCACAGGAATCGACGTGTACATTTCGACTTCGTGATGATGCTGTACGGTGGTGTCGAGGTTCTCTTGTACGAAGGCGCTGCTGACTCCGATCAGAAGGCCGAAGACACCCGCAGCAGCAACGTAAAGGGGAATATTGGGCTGAGCAGGCTTAGCGGCGACCCGCGCTTGGTCGACGATGCTAACCCGCGTTGCCTTAACGCCAGCGGCGATGGTCGCCTCCTGCAGCCGCGAATAGACGTTCTCATATAAGGTGCGTGTGGAGAGCGCCTCCTGGGCGAGCACCTGCAGCTGGACCGTGTTGTCGTTGAGTTTATCGGCTGCGGCCTGCTGCTCGGTGAACTCCTGACGGATGGCGTCTTCATCGCGCTTTGCGATTAGGTATGTGTTTTCGGCGCGTTTGGAGATGTTGCCCATCTCGTGCTTGATGCTCTGTTCGACGGAGTCAAGCTCGCTCTTGACTTCCTGCAGCTGTGGGTTGTTTTCACCGTACCGCGTGGAGAGATTCGCATACTGCGACTTGAGGGCGACCTCTTGCTGACGTAGTTGCTGGAGGAGCTGAAGGCTGCCACCGCCAAGCATTGAGCCTGAGGCTCCGAAGCCCATGACAACCTCCGGATCCTGCGATTGTACGAACCTGTAGACCGCCTCGGCAGAGATACGGTTCGATTCGGCGGAGATAAGCTGATCGTTGAGTGCGGCGAGCTTGTCGAGGGGTGACGTTCTTTGGCTGCATAGAACCGGGCTGGTTGGCCGACGATGTCAGGTCGATGCCGCCCAGGCCGGTGGTCCGCTCGTAGTCGGCAAGGCGCTGCTGCGATTCGGTCACCTTTTGTTTGAGGTCTTCGAGTTGTTTGGACAGCCAGTAGGAGGCTTCGGTGACGGAGCGGCCGTGTCTGTTGAGCGAATCCTCGACAAAGGCGTGGACAAGGGCATTAGCTCCCGGCTGCGGCGATATTGGGATCAGGATTTCGGAGAGTAATGGAGATCAGGCGTGTATCGGCGATCTGTTCGACTTTGAGCGATTTGGCGAAACGCTTGAGCAATACGGCACGGGTGAGCGGAGCCTGCTCGATGGGAAGACCCTGCTCCTTGCGCAGAGGAGATCCGCGGAAGGCATCGAGGAAGCCCGGCCTGACTTGGTAGTACTTCTGTCTAGTCAGGTTGAGCTTTTTGATGACGGCAAGTGCGAGTGTATCGTCCTGGAAAATCTTAACGTCTGTTTCAATCTCGTCCTTGAGTGCATCCTGCGACGCCGCGGCGGCCGCATCACTGCCTGCGCCGAGTGGGCTGCTGTTGTTGGGGAGATCTCGATGGTGGCCGTCGCCTCATATTTCGGCGTCATGACGAGGCATACAAGGGTGCCGATAAGCAGCATGACCAGCACGGTGATGCAGATCATCTTCTTGCGCCGGCGAAGCACACGAAGCACGCCCTGGAGGGATTCGCTGCGGTCAGAATCGGCATGCCGCTCGACCTGCGTGCGTCCAAGGTGTTGGCCGATACCAGTCTCGACGAGCTCCAAATCCTCTGGTTTAAGAATCATTCGCATCAGTGTTCACCGTGTATTTGTGGTTAGGAAATGGTCATTTTCACTCATTCGAAGTCCTATCGGTGTAGCCAAATATTTAATTTGCGACGATCTGCGCCGAGGCGTACTCCTGGCGCATGCGCCGGGCCCGGACCAGAAACGATGTGCCGACGATTCCCTGGAAAACGATCTGGAGCACGATCATTCCGACCATCACCCCGGCCAGGCCAAGCTTTTTGGCTAGTGGGCCGGCGAGGGCAATCGAGAGCCCGGTCATAACGAGATATGCGCAGAAGATTGGCACGGTGTACTCGAGCGCCTGCAGTCCGGAGCGAAGTGGAGAGGCAACGAAAGTCAATAGATAGAGCAGCGCCCAGAGCTGAAGAATGTGTGCGTACGAGGCGTATTTGGCTCCGTAGGCAAGCTTTAGCCAGAAGTGGGGAAACAGAGCGACGATCGATACAAACGCGAGAGTGATACCACCCCAGCGGACAATGATGTGACGGATATAGCGCAGCACACCGTCTGAGCCGTATAAACGACTCTGGATGGCGGCCTCGGAGATAACCACGTTGTCCAAGCCGAGAAACCAGATGTGTGCGACGGCTACAATATTTTGTGTGGCCTTAAGCGCGGCCGAGGCGCCCGGACCATAGTAGACAGGCGCGGCCATCAGGAACAGATTGCCCGCGCCCCACTGCATGAAAGCGCTCGGCGCCAGCCAGCGCGAGAGCCTCCAGTGGCGAAGAAATACCCGTTTGAGGCAGCCTCTATCAAAGGCCAGAGGACGGTACCAGGGTACGCAGGTGATGAAGCCAACAAACGAAGTCACGGCTATGATCCAGAGTACCGTCGAAAGCGTGATGTTTGGGCGATGCGCGATGTAGAAGAGGATGGGAAGCTGGGTCAGGTAGCTGATGCAGTCGGTTACGAAGGCCATGCTGCGCTGATTCGTGGAAAAGAAAAAGCGGCGAATAAAGTCCTGCAGCAGGTACGAAAGCGTTGCCGCACTCAAAGGCAGTCCAATCGGGCCGACGTTCCACTTCGGGAAGTAGTGAACAGAAAGGTGAACGGCCGCGAATGCTAACAAGGCGGCGGCCGTGGCAAAAACCAGCTCCTGAAATAGCACAGAACCATTGTAGGTGGGCCGTTCATCGGCCCCCTGCTTGGGTCCGATGCTCATCATGGGAGTTACGACGAAGGCATATTGCAGGCTGTTTGCAAACAGAACCGCAACCCAAACGATGGCGAAGACGCCGTAATCTCGGAGGCCGAAAGCGCGAGCCAACAGAATGTTGGTTACGAAGTTGGCCCCGCTGAGCGAGTGCCTGGTCGAGAATTGCAATCGGCGCCTTATCTCCACCGATCCGCCGGATGATTCGGCGTGCGGGTGATATCGAGATTGCTGCACTTGAGTCGTTGAGTTTCAGATTCATTTTTTTGGCTGCTAGATTGATCCACAGGCTGCTCAGCATAGGTGGTCGGGTTGTCACGAAGCTGCGCGGAAGTCGAATCGTTGTTAATGAATGGCGAATAGTTATCCGGGCTATCTTACTCGATTGCTTGTATGGGATTGCCGTTCCGATGTCGCATGATTTGGCGAGCGACGAAAAAAACAAAACGCGGATCCTGTATGAAGTATCGTCGCGCAAGCCGTCTTGGCTCGATTCCAAGTCGAAACAGCCATTCGAGGCCACTTTTCATCATCCATCGCGGAGCCTGCTTTGTGGTTCCCGCAATGAAGTCGAAGGCCGCGCCCACGGCGAACATTACGACAGGAATCCGGCCGATATGCTCAATCATCCACTTTTCCTGCCGAGGGCAGCCGAGTCCGATGAAGAGAATCCTGGCGCCGGACTGGGCGTTTATATGGCGGACGATAGCCTCATCCTCCTCGCCGGTCAGATCTCGGAACGGCGGGGACATGGCGAAGGGAATATCGAGCGCGGGATGATTACGCTTAACCGTCGCGAGCAACGTACTTGAGACCTCGGCGTGCCACCGTAGAAACCGATCGGAATGCCAGCTGCCTCCGCATCGGCGATCACCTTTGAGGGTACAGTCAGGGCCGTAGACGCGCGTCGCGTCACGCCGGCCGACCGCTCCGAGGGTCCAGACCAACGGCATTCCGTGAGGATTGAGCAGTATCAGCGGTGTTGAGACAGCGCGAGTAGGCAGGGTCGTCGTGCGCCTCCATAATGACGTGCACGTTGGCAAAAACCAGCCCGCGTGACTCTCCGCGATGTGCCCACTCCAGCGCCTTATCGGAGACGAACTGATAACTGCTGGATATTACGTTTACTCCAAGGATGGGGATTATAGCGTTACTCATTGCGGTCTCCGATTGTTGGCTAGCGGGCTTGGCGCGACGTCAAGGATGGAATCCTTCACCGTCTGCCAGGTTCGGGCGATTCCCTGTTCGAGTGGAACCTCGTGTTTCCAGCCGAGCGCATGCACCTTTGAGACATCCATTAGCTTACGCGGGGTGCCATCAGGCTTGGTGGTGTCGAACTCTAGAGATCCTTTGAACCCGAGCACGCGCGCGACTACTTCTGCGAGTTCCCGGATGGTTACGTCTTCTCCGGTGCCGATGTTCACCAGCGGCGGTTCGTTTTCGGTCAACAGTGAGCCGTAGGTTGCAGAATCGAGATTTAACAGAAAAACGCAGGCCCTTGAGAGATCATCCGAGTAAAGCAACTCTCGACGTGGAGTGCCCGTTCCCCACACTGTGACTTTATTCTCGCCGCGCTGCATCGCCTCGGCGGTCTTGCGGATCAGCGCCGCTGTTAAGTGCGAGTTGTTGAGGTCGAAGTTGTCATTTGGGCCGTAGAGATTGGTCGGCATCAAAGCCAGGTAGCGGGTTCCATACTGCCGGTTGTAGCTCCAGCACATCTCGATGCCGGCAATCTTGGCTAGCGCATAGGGGCGGTTGGTCGGCTCGAGTGGTCCGGTGAGCAGGCAGCTTTCTGGCATAGGCTGCGGCGACATTTTCGGATAAATACCAGGAGGAAACCGAGGAACAGGAGCCGGTCGACGCCGCTTTTGTGGGCCGAGTCGATGACGTTGTTCTGGATGTCAAGATTGTCACGGATGAAGTCTGCCGGATAGGTATTGTTAGCGAGAATTCCACCCACCTTTGCGGCTGCGAGACCGACGAGCTGCTGCGGCTTTTCTGAGGTGAAAAACTCACTGACCAGCGCGCTGTTGGTTAGGTCGAGCTCCTTGTGGGTACGCGTGATGAGGTTTGTATAACCCAGGCGAATGAGCTCGCGGCAGATCGCCGAGCCGACGAGGCCGCGATGACCCGCGATAAAGATGCGCACGTTCAAGGGCACATAGGGATTAACCATGCAGTTCTCTCATCGCCTTGCAAGATGCGCGAGACTAGGTCTCGCGCACGTTTACGCTTCGAAGCCATGGCTGCGGACGAGCGCATCGCGTTCTGCTGACTTTAGGTCGGCCTCGACCATCTCTTTCACCAGTTCGTCGAAGCTTGTGTGGGGCATCCAGCCGAGCTCTTGCTGGGCTTTCTCGGATCGCCGAGAAGGGTTTCAACTTCGGTAGGTCGGAAGTCCGTGGATCGACCGCGATGATGACTTCCCGTTCTCGTCGACCGCCTTCTCATTGACACCGTCGCCGGTCCAGGTCAGGTTGAGTTCGAGGAGGTTGGCGCAGCGTTGGACGAACTCGCGCACTGAATACTGCTGGCCTGTGGCGATGACATAATCCTGCGGCTTCTCCTGCTGGAGCATTAGCCACTGCATCTCGACGTAGTCGCGTGCATGGCACCAATCGCGCTTCGCGCTAGGTTGCCGAGGTAAAGCTGCTCCTGCAGGCCGACCTCGATGCGGGCGATTCCTCGGGTGACCTTGCGTGTGACAAATGTCTCGCCGCGAAAGGGCGACTCATGATTGAAAAGGATTCCGTTGCAGGCGTCGATCCCGTAGGCCTCGCGGTAGTTCACGACGATCCAGTAGCCGTACATCTTTGCCACCGCGTAGGGCGAGCGGGGGTAAAAGGGCGTGGTTTCCTTTGGGGAATCTCATGGACAAGGCCATAGAGTTCGGATGTAGAAGCCTGATACAACTTCGTCTTTTTCTCCAGGCCGAGGATACGGATGGCTTCAAGGAGCCGCAGTACGCCGAGGGCATCGGAGTTGGCTGTGTACTCGGGCTCCTCGAAGGAGACCTGAACGTGGGACTGGGCGGCAAGGTTATAGATCTCGTCCGGCTGCACCTTCTGGACGATGTGAATCAACGAGGTGGAGTCGGTCATGTCGCCGTAGTGCAGGATGAATTTGGGATTCGGGTTGTGAGGGTCCTCATAGATGTGGTCGATGCGCGCCGTGTTGAACAGCGAGGTGCGGCGCTTAATCCCATGGACCTGGTAACCTTTGGCGAAAAGGAACCGAGCCAGATATGCGCCGTCTTGTCCTGTGACGCCGGTGATGAGTGCTTTCTTCAAGCCGGTAGTCTCCTGTGATTCTGAGGCTTAGAGGTGCGAACTGGTACTAGTATTTGATTCGAAGGCTAAAGCGAACTATTGAAACAGCTAGGGCTCTATTGAAATAGATTTCCGCTGTACGGCGCATTGTGGTGCTGATTCGTCTCTAAGCTGCACCCGCTCCTCGCAAGACCGCCGGCACGGTCGTCGCGAGGATCTTGAGATCGAGCCAGAAGGACCATTCGTCCATATATTGGAGGTCAAGAAGCATCCATTGATTAAAGGAAACTCCACTGCGTCCGTTCACCTGCCACAGGCATGTTATCCCGGGTTTGATGCTGAAGCGTCGCCGCTGCCAATCCTCACTAAAGCCTTCGTAATCGCGCACAGGTAGAGGGCGAGGTCCTACCAGGCTCATGTCGCCTTTCAGCACATTCAGGAGCTGGGGCAACTCGTCGATGCTGCTGCGGCGCAGAAATCTGCCTATAGGTGTAATTCTGGGGTCGTTTTTGATCTTGAATACCGGCCCAGATACCTCATTCATATTCTCGAGGCTCGCCATCATCTGCTCCGCGTTTGGAACCATGGTGCGGAACTTATAGATATTGAAGCGGCGCTTGTTCAGCCCGATGCGCTCCTGCAAAAAAAACACGCGCCCCGGAGAAGTCAGCTTAATCCCTATCGCCGCCGCGATCAGAACCGGAGAGAAGAGTAGAGAAGGAGCAGCGCGGACATTGCAATATCCAATGCGCGCTTCGCCACAAGGGGCCAACCCTCCCCAACGCCGGTATGAGTAGCAATATAGTGACCGCCGTCGATCTCTTCTCGAAGCCAGTGGGCGTTTCTCAGGCCGAAAGTATCCGAATTAAGGCGAACTGTAATGCCGTGGTGTGCGCAGAGACTGGCCACTGTAGACCAGTGATGGTAAAGTGCCTCGAACGGTAGATAGATAACCGCCTCATCAACGACGCTGTGCCGCAGAAAGTCCTTCAGTCCGACATAGTTACTTACAATGCGGAACCCACTCTCGTTAAACGCAGTCATCCCTGGCCATTCATCATCCACGAATCCGACCAGCCGATAGCCGCGGTCCGGATTTGCCGCGACTGCCCGCGCGAAGGCAACCGCGCGTGGATTGGTTCCGAAGATCAGCAGGTAACGCAGATCCATGCCGTGGCGGCGGACGCGTGCGAGGACAATCCGAGGCACCACGCGGGATGTGCAAAGCAGCCCAAAGTTAATTGCCCAGAACAGCAACAAGAAAGGAGCTGTCAGCATCCTGATATGGACGAGCGCGCCGAACAGCGCAATACCAGCGAAGCCAACAGTAGTGGCCTTGAGCAGATCCGCAATTTCTGCACTGATCTTAGACAATCTCATACCGTGAGCGATAAAGACCAAAAATGCGGAAGACGAGACTATAAAAGTACAGGATCGAAAACAAGATCAGGACGTTAGATATCTTCGTCCTCATCGAGAGAAATGTCGCCAGCGATACATTGCTTTGGGCATGGACGATCATAACCGTGGTAATTCCGAAAGACAATACAGCGATTAGGAGGTCGATAAGGCTCCGAAACTTGAAAAGACTTAGCGAAAGTCGGTGCCTGTTGTCAGTCACGATGTCTCTCCACTCAATCGATGGGGCTTTCCCGGTTACGCAGAGTTTGTGAATATTGAGGACCATTGAAGGCCCGGCTGACTTTCAAAGTGAATACTTTCTGTTCTTTCCCTCACGCAATGAGCAGCCGAGGCAGTTATGACTAATTCCATCGGTGTTAGGCGACCGACCAATCGACCTTCTCGACTTCGGTTCAGGTTCTCTCGTGACCCGTACCGGGACAGGCTTAGTTTTCGGATATGCGCGCCCCAATCCTGCCAAGCCAGGTTTTGTGGTCAGCATCTATCGTGCGTAGGTTTGAAGCGCTCCTTGGATCACGCGCCTAGTTTTTGTTTACGCCGGGAAATGAATACTTATTCCAATTACACCTCAGTCGGAGTGCCCGAATACTGTCGATTACCTCAGAACGTGGCGCGTAAGGTGATCATCATCAAAAAAACCACGGACGCCGAATGACGCAGCCCCCGGGTTCTCGGCTACCTGTGTCACTTTTCCCTGACATTGGATCCGGATTTCCTCCGCCGCCTGGTCCGGCGCCGGCAGGAGAACCTCGATTCTGATGTCCGCTCCGACTGGGGGGCGTCTCTGCTCTTTAAAATCAGCGCGCCGTCCACCGCAACGTCGCTGGTGAATCCTCCCTCCGTTTGCTCTGCTCCGTCATTCCAGCGGAAAATGACCGGAAGCTGCAATTTGTATCTCATGGTAGCCCTGCGATTCCGGTTTGTATTTTCCGTTAAAACCCATGAGGGGTTGGATGAAGAGTATGCATTTGCGCTTACCGCTACAAGTTGCTGAATGTGTGAAAATGTCGTGGCCCGAATGTTTACTGCTGCGCTTATACGTTGCGCACGCATGGCAAGGGCACCCACTGACCAGGGTTGCCGACTGGGGACATCAACTCCACCATCAATAGAGAAGGAAGTGTGTGTTGTACAAGAAAGTGGTTGCATCTTCGGTACATTGGGGTAAAGTACATTTACGCAAATGGATGGGCATCAGTCGCGCACACGTCGTTTGATGCTGTAGTCCGAGACCTTGGACCCTTGGTATGGAAGCGGATTTCCCACTCACTGCTTTCGCCATGGCTTACCTCCCCGCTGACCCGGTCGTCAGAAGCGTATTTTCAATTAGCCTGCGGTCGAGACATCTTTCCAATGTCGATACGCCTGCCTCGAGGATGCTAACTTTGCAAGTGCGCTCAACATTGACGCCCCTGCCCCTTTTCGAGTAAGCCGGGAAGGACGCTTGCCAGCATTTGACTCGAGCAGGAAACCCGCGGATGCACAACCGATTCAACGACCGCGTCCTGAATTCAGGGTTCTAGTCAGCGATCGTAATTTCATGTCGGGTAACCTCCTCGCGAGTGCACTTGTGCGGCAAGCCCTGTGCCACGCCACCGCGATCCTCCGGCAACCTACTCGCATCTCTCGCGATGCACAAAACTGATCTTGTGGTCATCGGCGCGGAGCTCTCTGTAAAAGGACAAACCGGTTTTGATTTCGCGGGTAACGTTGCTCGCATGCATCCTGAGATCTTTGTCGTGATAATTCTGAATGAGTCCACGCGCACTTCTGTGATCAATGCATTCCGTTCGGGTGCACGCGGCCTCTTTTCACGCGAGGGTGCAATCGACGATTTCCTCAATTCATCGAACATGTTCGCAAAGGAATGATCTGGGCCGGCGGACAAGATGCTGATTTCCTGCTGGAGGCCTTGAGGAATATCCCTGCGCCCAACGTGTTAATTGCAAGCAGCGGCCCGCAACTGACCAGCCGGGAGATGCAGGTTGTGCAGCTTGCTGCTACAGGCAAGACCAACAAAGTGATTGCGAGCGAGCTAAACCTTAGCGAGCACACTGTCAAAAATTACCTCTTCCGCGCTTTTGACAAGCTGGGCATTTCCAGCCGTGTCGAATTACTCTTCTATCTGACGATGAGAGGTCACACCTTCGGCAGCGGCAAGTCCACGAGCGATCCAGACGGCGATCAATCTACCGATTGATTTGTACCCTGTCTCATAAGGAACATTAATTGAGCAACCATGAAGGTGCCTCTTCTTTCTCTGGCTCTCTTTGTCGGTCAGGTGGACAACGTCGCAGGAAGGCGGATAGTTCATCTGCAGCGGCGCTGTTCAGGTCGACTTTGACGGCAAGGTGCTTGAGCTTCTCCGTGTGCCCGCCATCATCACCGGTATCTACGGATGAACCCTCCTAACTGTATCCTCAGGACAAACCATGGTCTGTCGAGGTAAGAAAATGGACGGCCGGACGTGGTTACGCTAGTAGGCACGGTGTTCAGTCTGCGCATCGTTGCTGTTAAGACCGTGCGCGTCTTGCTGACCGGTACTTCCTACTCCTCGCCAAAGTGGGACAGCTTGAAACGACGGGGCAAGAAACTTCTGCCTGGGGTCACGACTTTTTAACAGTGAGGAATCATCCTATGTCGAAGCCAGTGAAGATTTCGTAGTTGGATCGGGGTATGTCGGCCTCGTTGCATCCGTCTGCTTTGCTGAAATGGGCCACACTGTGATTTGCGTCGACAATGACGAGGCAAAAGTGAAGTGATTGAGCGGGGGCGGCGTGCCAATTTATGAGGATCACCTGCCTGAACTCTTGCGCAACCTCAATCAGAGCGTACATTTTGTGACAAGACTCGGCCCTGCCGTCGAACAAAGCGAGGTTATATTCATCGCGGTCGGAACCCCCCAGGGCAACTCCGGCGCTGCTGATCTCTCGTACGTCGAGGCCGTGGTGAGTGAAATCGCACACTGCGTTAACACCTATAAGGTTCTGGTGGAAAAGAGTACGGTCCCGGTCTATACGAATGAGTGGATTAGCCACTGCATGCAGCGTCATGGCGTCGATCCTCAGAACTTCGATGTCGTGTCGAACCCTGAATTTCTGCGCGAGGGGACGGCTGTTCTCGACTTTATGCACCCCGACCGCATCGTCGTCGGCGCTAACAATGAGCACTCAGCCCAGCTGCTCCGGCAAATCTATGAACCGCTGACGAGCGGCAGTTACTATTCCACGGAAGGCGCGCTGCCGGGCGTGCTGTCCAGCGCCGATCCCGCCAAATTGCTGGTGACCTCGGCCCAAAGCGCGGAACTCATCAAACACGCCTCAAACGCCTTCCTGGCGATGAAGATTTCCTTCATCAATGCGGTGGCAAACCTTGCCGAATTGGTCAATGGAGATATTGAGGATGTCGCCGCTGGTATGGGTCTTGATGCCCGCATCGGCTCTAAGTTCCTGCGGGCCGGGCTCGGCTATGGCGGTTCCTGCTTCCCCAAAGATGTGGCTGCCTTCGGCTGGATCGCGCAACAGTTGGGGCTCGATTTTCAGATACTCGAGGAAGTGCGCAGAATCAATGCGAGGCAACAAGATCTCTTCTTCAACAAAGTGCGCTCCGCTCTCTGGACGCTGCGCGGGAAAAAAGTGGCGGCCCTCGGCCTTTCCTTTAAGGGCGGCACGGACGACATACGTGAATCACCGGCGATCGATGTCATCCGCAAACTAATCGATGGCGGATGCAGGGTTCATGCCTATGATCCGGTGGCAATGGACAGGACCGAAACCGTTCTTCTGCCATCGCATGGGATGAACTACGCTTCCAACCCCTACGAGGCCGCCGAGGATGCCGATGCGCTCCTCATCCTCACGGACTGGCCTGAATTCGCGCGCCTCGATCTGCACCGTCTCAAGCAGACCATGCGATTTCCTATCGTCATTGACGGCCGGAACCTTTACAAACCTCCGTACATGCTTGAACACGGCTTTACTTATGTGAGTATGGGACGGCCTGCGACCTACGCCGGATCTGTGGGTAAACAGCACAGACGCACGGCAACCAGGTCCGATTTACCTCCCAGCATTTCCGTGCTGCAGGGACGGGCGCCAACCGAGTCTGTCAGCCCTGAAGCTTGATCGAAGTTGTAATCCTTGTCGAGGAAAGGACCATTCGATGGCCCGTGCGCTGGTAACTGGAGCAGCAGGCTTTCTTGGATCTCATTTGTCCGACCGGCTGCTCGGGGACGGATTCACCGTCGTCGGCGTGGATAATCTCTCAACAGGTCACCTTACCAACCTCAGGCACCTCAGAAACGAGCCACGTTTTGTCTTCGAAGAGCTGGATATCTCCGAGCCGTTCGATCCCGGTCCCGTCGATTATGTCTTCAATCTGGCGTCGCCCGCCAGTCCGCCCGAATATCTTCGCTTAGCTATTGAAACGCTGCGTGTAGGCTCGGTAGGTACTGAAGCTACTCTCGAAATTGCCCATAAGTATGGGGCGGGCTACCTGCATGCCTCCACCTCCGAATGCTACGGCGATCCCCTGCAGCATCCTCAGCCGGAAACTTATTGGGGCAATGTCAATCCAGTGGGCCCCCGCTCAGTCTATGACGAAGCGAAGCGTTTCTCCGAAGCTCTGACCATGGCATACCATCGCTATCGCGGCGTCAACACTCACCTCGTCCGTATCTTTAACACTTACGGTCCGCGGCTACACTCCAATGATGGACGTGCTATCTCCAATTTCATGATGCAGGCTTTACGCGGTGAGCCGCTGACGATCTATGGCCGCGGCCACCAGACACGCAGCTTCTGCTATGTTTCCGATCTGATCGAGGGCATCATGCGCCTGTCCCGATCAGACGAGCACCTGCCCGTCAACATCGGCAACCCCGCAGAGTTCACGATTCTGGAATGTGCGGAGACCGTCCTCGAGGTCACCGGTTCGGATAGTGCAATTCGTTTCGAACCTCTGCCCGAGAATGATCCCACTCGCCGCAAACCGGATGTCGGCAAGGCTAGGAGGGTGTTGGGATGGGAGCCGCACATTGCTCTCCGCGATGGCCTTCAGCTCTGCCTCGAATACTTTCGCGATTCGCTGACCGCCCGCGCTGTCGAACCGGATTATGTGTTCCAGCGCTCGTCGCAATACAACAATCCGGCGCGAGTTAGTACGAAAGAGCCATTTGATAAGTTCGGGGCTGCGGAATCAATTGGGGCTAGTCGGGATTGACAATACAGAGATTCGCCTACGTCGCATCGGCTTGTGGCGCTGAGGGGCGGCCATGTTAGAAGCCGGGGAGATCGACGCTCTCATCTCCGCCGACAATCCGAAGTGCATCCTTGAAAACTCTCCAAGGGTCCGCCGCCTCTTTCCTGACTACGTCCCCGTCGAACGCGATTACTACAGGCGCACCGGCATCTTCCCCATCATGCACACCGTCGTCATCCGCAAAGACACGCTGGAACAGAATCCTGGCATCGCCCAGGCCCTCTACAAGGGCTTCTGTGACGCTAAAGAGACTGCGGTAAGGCAATATGAGCACGGTCACATCTTCAACAACATGGCGACCATGTTCCCCTGGTTCACCCATCTGCTCGAAGAGGATAAGGCGCTCCTTGGCTCTGACTGGTGGCCTTACGGTATCGAGGCCAATCGGAAAGCGCTCGAAGCGTTGCTCCGGTATCAGTATGAACAGGGCATCACCGACCACCAATTCACGCTTGAAGAAATCTTCGTGCCGGAATTGCTCAATACCTGACACCGAACGGCCCCGCGCTAAGTTCCAGGAAGTCGGCCTTCCGTCAGTAACCGTAGGCTACCGAGAAGCACTTTGGCCGTTCCTGGTCACAAATCAAGAAGGCTTCCCAATCCTTCGCCGTTGATGCTGCGGAAGGACAGGGGATCCGCGATTCGCTTCGTTCAAATGTTCTTTACTTTGTGTGCTTTGCGCTGAGTTTAAGACGATTCTCACGCTTCCCAGGTGGCGAGCCGCGCAGCATGGCGACCTCCTTCGAGCCGTGTCCATGCTATATCAGGCCCTCACGGCCCCTGGACCCTTATGCGAAAAGAATGGTCGAGCTGCCGAAGGTACATAGATTCGACAGCCGCACGAGGATAGCTCATGAGCTCAGCCTTCTGCGTTAGGTTCGCCAAGCCGGGCAGTCGCTGTTTAGAAGAGCAGGAATTTCGCATTCAGCGCCCAACGCTCTGGCTGCCTGGAACTGATTTGCAACGGAAAAAAAGAAGTTTCCTACCCATGAGGGACTTCGATTCGCGTAACGGACTAGGTCTGTGTGAAGGTTGAAATGCGTAAATTTGGCCAACTCATTCGAGATTCATGTTTCCTGCGCTAAGGTTTGGCAAGATTCTGATAACAAACACAAGCATTCATCCGTTTGTGCAGGATCCAAAATTCGGATGAATCGGAAGATGTGCGTCTTACTTTGTAACGCGGAGAGGCATCCGTGTGGGTCGAACATGTGAACCAGCAAAAGAGCGGTAGGGGGCATTTGGAAAGCGCTCACGTTTGTCAGAAATGCGATCATGCGATCAATTTGGCCGAGATAGATCTCAGATCAATCACGACTGGCATTGTGGTCTGCCCGAGATGCGATTGGTCTGGGGCGGTAGAGATCAGAATAATTCCGACTTCCGGATAGCCGACGGACGAATAGAAACAGACGTTGAATCGCATCGTGTCATCCGCTGATCGGAAGTGACAACTGAAGATGCTTGCCGACATCAGAGATCTTGCGAATAAAGGCTCGAACTAACTCGCTTGCTACTTTAGACTCGTTATCGCCCCGAGATGCCAAAACTGTTTTTAGAAGCAGGGCCGTTTCCATGAGCGGCCGTACCGTTACACCGTTGCGGGCGATGAGAAGCGCGCCGGCTTTGAACAAGAATGCGACAGCCTTACCGTCTGCAACGAATGGGAATGATTCTTCATGACCGGTGATGTGCTGAATGCTCGAAGGACGGATGTTGCGTTGCTCTGCGGTGTGTAACACCAAATCGTAAAGTGTTGGGTGAAGCCTGCGCTCGAAGATAACCCATCTCCGATCCGCCAATGCTTCGAGCGTTACCGAGGCTTGGGACGCGAGGTTATCTCGCTTTGCCATTGCAATGTAGAAAGGCGATTCAGCAATCTGAATTGTTGTTAGTAAGCGAGAATCCGGTGGATGAGTCACGAACGCCAGATCGAGGCTTCCCGCAAGCACCTCATGGACCAGATCGATCGAGTACTGGCTGGTTAGTTCGATCTTGAGGCGAGGGAATAGCGGCAAGTGGATGGATAGCAGAGTAGAAATGAGGAACGGGTCGGTGTAAGGAGAACGGCCAACGTAGAGGGGGACATCGGCCCCTTGCATCGCCGATCGCGCCGCCTGCATCGCGCGTTCGCTGTATAGCAGAGAAAGACGAGCATGTTCGACATACGCGCGTCCCGCGTCGCTCAGGACCACGTTCTTTTTATCCCGAATGAACAGACAGCCGCCCAGGATCATTTCCAAATCCTGAATATTCTTTGTCAGCATCGGCTGGCTGATGCCAATCTTTCGCGCTGCGTGGGAGAAATGCAATTCTTCGGCTAACACAACCGCCGACTCCATGAGTTTTGTTTCATTCCGCACCATATTCCCTCCAATTAGCTTGGCTGATATGGAGGACGTCGAAGCGATGATTGCTAGCGTCATTTTAGCCTCCGCAAACTAGACGCTTTGCACCGCTAATTGTATTGGGTTGTTTGATGCGGCGCCAATTACAGTGGCCTCAGATTGTTGAGCTCTGGGCGCCTCTCATCAACGCCATTGATCACGGACATTGATCCGTGAATTGGACAGGATGAGAGCGGAGAGGTCATCTTCGGGAGGCAGAAAAAACTTGGCTCTAGCCAGGTTAGTCCACATGTTGAAGTGAGAGGTCGCGAATGCTTTCAGCAACTCGATCAAGTACCAAAAGCACTCCAGTTCCTTTCGAGCCGCTGCTCGATCTTCATGAAGCAGCCTCGATGCTAGGCATGCATTGGAAGACGCTCGAAGGGAAAGCGCGCCAACATGAAGTGCCCGCCTTTAAAGTCGGGAAGCGCTGGCGATTCCGGCTCAGTTCATTGAATACATGGCTGGAGAGTGGCCTAAAATCAAATGCAACCGATCAGGCCGCCGTAGCTGGACGGGAGCACAACTCTTGAAGTTCACACGGCAGCGTTTTCAACGCGGCACCCTGCGCAAAGTCGCGCGGGCAAACAATCAATGGGCCTGGGAATACCGTTACCAGGACCCTACAACCACAAAGCGAAAATCCTTGTTCCTGAGCCTCGAAAAGTTTCCCACGCAGACCGCCGCCGAACGGCATCTGGAAGCTTTCGTGCTCAAACTCAACGACGAAAACCCAACCCTGGCCGTGATTGAGCCGACCTTCGACGCGATTCTTGATCGGTTCATCGAGGAAGAACGCTTGCTTGAGATCAAGCAGCGCCGTCCCGGTGAGCGAGTCCGATGACACGGCGAGCTCAGCTATTCGACGGCTAGTCTCCTACCTGAGCGTCATCAAGCGAGTTCGCGCGAAGTGGGGGACAACCCGCATCACGCGGATGAAGCCGATGCGGATCCAGGAATGGCTGAAGGGACTTGGATGCCGCGCCCGAAGACGAAAGGCCACATCAAGGCAGTCATGCATCGCTTGTACGAGAAGGCCATGCTGTGGGAGATGGTCGAGTGGCAGCGGAATCCTATGCAGTTGGTCGAAATCAAAGGCGATCAGCAAGCGGCAGAAAGAAGCCGATCGATCCTGACCGTCGAGCAGTATTTCCAGCTTCTCGAACTCGTTGCCGCAGCCCTATCGCACGATGGTGGTGGTGGCGACAGTGTACCGGCCTCCGAGCCGAAGAGGTTCTGGCGCTCGAATGGGAGGACATCGACTTCGAGAACCTCAGCATGAAGGTCGTCCGGGCGGTGGTTCACGGCCGGGTCAAGATCGTGAAGACCGAGTACTCAGAGGATGAACTGCCGCTTGATCCCGACTTCGCGGCGATTCTTCTGGACTGGAAACGCCGGTTGGGAGTCCGAGACGCGAGGCGCAAGACGAGGATTTCAACCCCATGGTGGGGCTCTGGATCCTCGTCTTCACGAGTCACCGTCACCGGGCGCCACTACCACGCGTCGCCCGTCCAGCAGGACTATATCCGTCCTGCCTGGCTGCTGCCTTGTGGCGTGTCCGAAGTGCGGTGCGGGAGTCGGCGTCTGGTGCTCTCAAGACGCGCCGATGCCCAACGGGAGGCGCCTACCGCTTCATGATGAGCGCTGGGAGGCGGCGGGGAAGTACGGCAGCGTCGGCTGGCATACCTTCCGCCACACCTACCGTTCCTGGCTGGACGATACGGGAGCGCCGATCGGCGTGCAGCAAAAGCTGATGCGGCACGCCCAGGTCTCGACCACGATGAACGTGTATGGAAACGCTCTGATGGAAGCCAAGCGCGAGGCGAACAGCAAGGTCGTCAAGATGGCACTGAGGAGCGCATAGCCATGAAAGGGAAGCCTTGCAACCGCACCAGAAACCCCTCGGCGTTTGGAGAGGCGCTGTTATTTGGGGTTATCTGGGGTTGGCCTTTCGGCTAAATGGTTGCGGGGGTAGGATTTGAACCTACGACCTTTGGGTTATGAGCCCAACGAGCTACCGGGCTGCTCCACCCCGCACTTTGATAGTAACAACCGGGGTGGTCTGCGTCAAGCGTCCATGCCCCGCATGGATCGGCTAAGTCACTCTATTCCAGCGCTTTAAGCGCATCCGTCGGTTCCGGACGCACGCGAAAATCTGCATGTCCCTGCGACCAGCGAATCACCCCGTCCCGGCCGATCACAAACGTCGCCGGCACCGGCAAACGCCACGACTGCTCGCCATTGATAAACGGAATATTCACCAGGATCGACCGGTAGTAGCTCTGCATGGAGCCCGGCACAGAGTACGCTGCGCCAAAGCCCGCCGCCACCGCAGCGGCCTCGTCCCGCAGCAGCGGAAAGGGCAACGTATGCTGCGTCACAGTGAAGTCATTTTGCCGCACCGTCTGCGGTGAAATCGCCACCAGCAGCGCACCGCGCTCCCGCACAGCGGGGAACAGATCGCGCCACGTCTCCAGCTCCGTTACGCAGTACGGGCACCATCGACCGCGAAAGAAGGACACCACCAGCGGCCCCAGCGCCAGCAGGTCCGCGGAGCGTACCAGCTTCCCATTCGCATCCGGCAGGGCAAACGCAGGAGCGGCCTCGCCAGGCTTCAGCAGCTTGTCTTCGATGCCGCTCGCAAATAGCTCTGCAATGGCGCGCTCATTCAGCTCCAGCCGCTCCGGCTGCACCAGGTTGCGCGTCTGCGCGGTGATGTCGTCGAGCTTGTCCTGCAGTGTCATCAGTTGTGAAGTCACGCGCTCACTCAGCGGCCCATGCCGCCGCCCATGCCACCCATACCACGCATCGCATTCAGCGACCCCATTAGCTTGCGCTGCATTCCCGGCTTGCCCGCGCTCTTAAACATCTTGCGCATCTGCGCATACTGTCGCAGCAACTGGTTCACCTCCTGCACGCTGGTGCCGGAGCCGGTCGCGATACGCTTCCGCCGGGAGCCGGAAATGATCTCGTGGTGGTTACGTTCCTTCTTCGTCATGGAGTTGATGATCGCCTCCACGCGCGAGAACTGCTTCTCGTCTACTTGTCCCGCTGCCTGCTGCAAACCTTGGAATGGCCCCACCGACGGAAGCATCTTCATGATGCTCTGCATCGAACCCAGCTTTTTGATCTGCCGCAGTTGATCGCGGAAGTCCTCCAGAGAAAATCCATCGCCCGATAGCGCTTTACGCGCAAACTCCTCAGACTTCTTCCGGTCCAGAGTCGACTCCGCCTTCTCGATGAGCGTCATGATGTCGCCCATGCCCAGGATGCGGCTTACGATACGGTCCGGATGGAACGGCTCGAATGCGTCGGGCTTCTCGCCCGTGCCGATAAACTTCACCGGCTGCCCGGTGATGTGCCGGATCGAGAGAGCCGCGCCACCGCGCGCATCGCCATCCATCTTCGTCAGGATCGTGCCGGTCAATGCCAGTTGCTGATGGAATGACTCTGCCGAGCGCACCGCATCCTGGCCGGTCATCGCATCGGCCACGAAGAGGATCTCCTGCGGCGACAGCAGCGCCTTCAGAGAGCGCATCTCCTGCATCAGGTTGTCATCGATGTGCAGACGGCCCGCCGTGTCTACGATCAATACGTCACAGCCGTAGTTCACCGCCTCGCGCCGCGCTTCTTTGGCCAGCCGCTCCACCAGCGCCGTGCCCGCCGGCTCACCCTTCAGGTCGCCGACGTAGATATTCGCCTTGATCGCATCGGCGACGATCTTCAACTGCTCGCGCGCCGCCGGGCGATAGACGTCCACGGAGACCAGCATCGGTCGATGGCCGCCCTTCTGCAGCCACGCCGCCAGCTTACCGGAGGTCGTCGTTTTGCCCGAGCCCTGCAGCCCCGCCATCAGGATCACCGTCGGTGGCCGTGAGGCAAAGTTGAAGCGCGCCGTGTCCTTGCCCAGGATCGTGATCAGCTCATCGCGCACGATCTTGATCACCTGCTCGGTGGGCGACAGCGCCGTCATCACCTCGGAGCCCATCGCTTTCTCGCGCACATGCTCGATCATCTCCTTCACCACGGAGAGGTTCACGTCCGCTTCGAGCAGTGCCACGCGGATCTCGCGCAGTGCATCGTTGATGTTCTCTTCGGAGACGGTGCCTTCGCCGCGCAGGTTTTTGAAGGCACGCTGCAGCTTGTCGGACAGGTTTTCAAACATAGGGATCCATCCCAGTTTACCAGCCGGATTTGGGCCTCTCAGGGATGCGCATCGGCAGCGCTGCAGTGTAAGGTGGCGTGTATGTTCGGACCCTTTTTCAGGGATGCATTGTCGGGACGTGGTTTCAGCCTTCTGACGGGCATCCTGTTCGTGGCCCTTAGCCCCGTGTCGCGCGCGCAGCAGCAATCGCCGCAGTTGCAGGAGCGCGATGGCGCCGTCGCTCCGCACGTCGAGTCAGAGCAACCCCTGAATGACTACCAGCGCTCGCAGATGGCCGAATGGGCCCGTGACTTCGCTGACCTGCATCGCTATCGCGCCGCCAACCAGGAGCTCGGCAGCCCCGTCTCCGGCGAACATCGCATTATCTTCTACGGTGACTCCATCACCGACAAGTGGACGCTGAGCCAATATTTTCCCGGTAGGAGCTACATCAACCGAGGCATCAGCGGCCAGACCACCTCGCAGATGCTCGTGCGCTTTCGTCAAGACGTCATCCACCTCGACCCTGACGTCGTCGTCATCCTCGCCGGCACGAATGACATCGCGGGCAATACCGGGCCCATCTCCATTGAGGACATCGAAGGCAACATCACCTCCATGGCCGAGCTCGCCCGCGCGCACGACATCGCACTCGTCCTCTCGTCCGTGACGCCGGTCAACAACTACACGCCCGCATCGCAGCGCTTTTTTGCCGATCGCCCACCGTCGGAGATCCTGCGCCTCAACGAGTGGATGAAGGCCTATTGCGCCTCCACCAACTGCTACTACCTCGATTACTTCAACTCCATGGTCGATGGCAGCGGCCTGCTCAAACGCAGGCTCAGTGAAGACGGGCTGCATCCGAACGATGCCGGTTACAAAATCATGGCGCCGCTCGCCCAGTCCGCCATCGACAAGACCATGGCCCCGCGCTAATGCTCGGCAGGTATCATCCTGAGCGTCGCGAAGGACCTGCAGCCTCCGGTCGCCGCGTTGCATCAGCAGCTCGTAGCCCCATGAAAGCTGAAGACCTCCGCCGCGGCCAGTACCGTGTTCGCATGGATCGTTACCGTGTCCTCCACCCGCATCGCATAGCCGCCTGCATACACGGAGAAGACCGGCGCACCCGCTGACTGCGCTGCACGAAACACCGTCCGGTCCCGCTGCTTCAATCCCTCGATGGTAAGCGCCAGCCCGCCCAGCTTGTCTTCGACATAAGGATCAGCGCCGGCGACATACGCGATCAACTGCGGCCGGAAGTGCGCAAACGCCGCATCCAGAGCGGTCTCCAGCGCCTCAAGATACTGCGCATCGCCCGTCCCATCCGCAAGTGGCACATCCAGCGAGGATGGCGGCTTGTACGCCGGATAGTTATCTTGCTGATGCATCGAGAGCGTGAAAACGCCATCTGCACTCGGCATCCTCGATCCGGAAGCTACTCCGTACTGCAGCGATGCCCGGCGATGCTCACCCGCCGGCGGAAAGATCGCTGCCGTTCCGTTCCCATCGTGCACATCCAGATCGATCACTATCGCGCGTTCGATGACGCCATCCTGCAGCAGCCGCGTCAGCGCAATCGCTACATCGTGCAATATGCAGAAGCCCTCACCATGATCCCGATGCGCGTGATGAAATCCGCCGCCGATGGAGCACGCCGCTCCATCCCGCAATGCAAGCCGCGCCGCTTCCAGCGTGCCACCGCAGCCCAGCAGCGTCGCATCCACCAGCGCCTTCGAGTACGGCAGCTCCATCTGCAGGATCTCCTGCTCGGACAGCGTGCCGTCGATCAGCCGCTCTACATAGCCTCGCTCGTGTACGCGCAACACGTCTTCCAAAGCAATCGTCTGCGGCCGTATAAAATCGCTCTCGGACGCCGCGCCTGTCGCCAGCAGCCGCTCATGAACCAGCTTGTACTTCTCTCCGGGAAAAACATGCGCACCAAGCGGAAGGTAAAATCCATCATGATAGACAAGCGAGAAAGGAAGCATACATCCCCCATTCAACGCGCCAGCGCCGTTTTGGAGCAAGCATCCGCCTGCACCAGCGCATCAAATTAGCTGATCGCGCATGACCACACGAGACATCAGCGCTGAGGACACGGGGCAGCCCGAGCTGCCTGCACTGGAAGAACCGCTTCCCGCAGCCGCGCCGCAGGGCACGTCTCTCTCGGCTACCGAACCTGCCCGCACAAGCGACGACGCCGGCGGCATCTCGCACGCGTGGCGAGCACTCCGCGCGCCCAACTTCCGCCTCTTCTTCAGCGGCCAGAGCATCTCGCTCATCGGCACCTGGATGACGCGCATCGCCACCAGTTGGCTGGTCTATCGCCTTACTGGCTCCGCCTGGCTGCTCGGCACCGTCAGCTTCATGGGCCAGATTCCCACCTTCCTGCTCGCGCCCTTCGCCGGCGTCTGGGTCGATCGCTGGAACAAGCGGACCGTCCTCGTGTGGACGCAGGCGCTCGCCGCCGGTCAGTCGCTCGCGCTCGCCGCGCTCACGCTGACTCACCGAATCACCATCCGCGACATCCTCGCGCTCAGCGCGCTACAGGGCCTCATCAATGCATTCGACATGCCCGGCCGTCAGGCCTTCATGGTTGAAATGGTTGATGACAAGCGCGACCTCGGCAACGCCATCGCGCTCAATTCGTCCATCGTCAATCTCGCCCGGCTCATCGGCCCATCGACTTGCCGGCGTGGTCATCGCTCTCTATGGCGAGGGCTGGTGCTTCCTCGTCGATGGCATCAGCTACTTCGCCGTCATCGCCTCGCTGCTCATGATGCATCTCCGCCCGCTGCTCACGCCCCGGCGCGTCGACACCATGCTCGAGCAGCTCCGTGAAGGCTGGCAGTACATCACCGACTTCCTTCCCATCCGCAATCTGCTGCTGCTCTTCGCCGTGGTCAGCCTCATGGGCATGCCCTACACCGTGCTTATGCCGGTCTTCGCGTCGCAGGTGCTGCACGGCGGTCCGCACACACTCGGCTTCCTTATGGGCGCGGCCGGCGTCGGTGCGCTCATCGCCGCGGTACAGCTCGCAATGCGCAAGTCGGTCAAAGGCCTGCTCCGGATGGTCCCCATCTCCGCAGCCGTTTTCGGTGCGGGCCTCATCGCCTTCGGCCTTTCGCACATCCTCTGGCTCTCGCTCGCGCTCATGCTGGTCGTCGGCTTCGGCATGATGCAGGGCATGGCCGCCACCAACACCATCATTCAAACTCTTGCCCCCGCCGACAAGCGCGGCCGCGTCATGAGCTTCTACACCATGGCCTTCGTGGGCATGGCGCCCTTCGGCTCGCTGCTCGCGGGCGGTCTCGCCCACGTCATGAGCGCCTCATGGACCGTTATCATCACGGGAAGCTGCTGCATCTTCGGCGCGGCGTGGTTCTGGCGGCAGATGGGTGCGGTGCGCGACGCCATGCGCCCCGTCTATCGCGAGCTCGGGATCACTCGGCCCGCGCCGGAGACAAACTAGGCTTACTGTTGCGGCTGTTGTGGAGTACTCGGCGGGTTCGAACTCGACCCACTGCCAGGACCGGAGCTGCCAAAGTTCCCAAACCCTGAACCGTTGCTGCCGCTACCGCTGGAGCCAGAGCCGGAGCTGCCAAAATTGCCGAAGCCGGAACCGCTGCTGCCACTTCCGCTGTTAGAGCCGAAGCCCGAGCTGCCATTGGTGCCTGAAGTTCCCGTCCCCGCGCTGTTGTTGGTGCCCGCGCCGTTCACGTTCCCGCCGTTCGCGATGCCGCCTCCGTTCAGCAGCATCTCTTCCTGCGGGTCATAGACGAACTCCCAATTCGAATACTTCTTCTGCTTGTGATACTCCAGCAACGAGTCCTTCTTCACCGGAATCCCCACTCCCACAATCGGACCGGCGCTCCCAAACGTTGTCCCGCTGCTGTTGCTGCTGGCCCCCGGCCCGTTCGTGCCTGTGGGATTCGCACCAACGCCGCCGCTGCTGGGAAAGCCTGAGCCACTGCTTGTGCCATTGCTCGAGTTGCTGTTCGAAAAGCCAAAGCCGCTTCCCGTCGATCCGATACCACTGGTCGGACTCCCGTTCGACCCATTGTTCGAGAAGCCAAAGCTCGAGCTACCACTATTTGTCGTCCCGCTTGCGGATGGGTTGGCCGCTCCGTTGGCCGAGCCGTTGGACGTCCCATTCGTGCCGGAACCATTCCCGGAGCCATCCCCAGAACCATCCGAAGTGGCGCTCGGAGCATAAAGGCCCGGCGTGCCGGATGTGCCCGCGGCGATCCCAGGACCTGTCGACGCGGTGCCCAGGCCGGCCTGCAGTGGCTGGCCGAAAAATCCCATCAGCGGCACCTTGGCTTCGCCCATGTGGATCAGCCGCCAGTCGTCCTGGCCCGTGATGGGATCCTTGTAGCGCTTGCGCAGGAAGCGGATCTCGTTCGTGTTCTCGAGTTGCTTGATGTCCGTGGGATATGCGCCGAACTTCTTGTAATAAAGCCGGATCGCGCGCTTGTACTGCAACCCGCGCTGCACCGCCTCCCGCTCTCTGTCGCGCTGGATCTCTTTCGCCACCTTGGGCGCCGCCACCGACAGCGCGAGCAGCATCAGGAAGATCATCACCAGCACCGTCAGCAGCAGATAGCCGTCTTCGGCGCTCGTGCACTCCGCTTTCGGTCTGATCTTACGTAACAGCATGGGGAACTAATTCTGCGAGAGCGGCACGCTCTGCGTGTTGTGGTACGGAATGTCTTCGATCTCGACCGAGAATGGACGGATCGACACCACTCGATAGCGGCGGTCCACCACGTCTCCCTCATGCGCCAGGAAGATATCGTCTCCATGCAGCAGGAAGATCTGCCGGTTCCCGCCATGCACCGACGAATAGCCATAGAACTTCAGATCGATCGCAGGAGGCGGCGGCGGACCCTGAGGCTCCGGCGGAGCCGATGGCCGGAAGTTCTTCGGCTTCTCGATGTTCACCGGTGTCGGCGCAACCGAGTTGGGCGAGAAAATGTTCCGTCCATTGCCGGTGTAGGTGGTGTCCTCCGCTTGCGCCATTACCTCAGGATGCAGTGTCGGATCCAGCGCCGACGAGCTCGGCAACTGGATCGCCTCATGCGGATACGCTGCTGCCACCGGCCTGCCAAGCGCTGACGAGCTGGACGGCTGTGGTGCCGGCGCTGCGGACGTCGCTATCACGGGTGGTGGCGGCGCAACCGGCGCCGGCGCCGACGATCCGAAGAACTTCGGTATCTGGACGATCGCAATGATCAGCACAATCGCTCCCAGCCCGATGGCCGCGTATAGCTTGGGCTTGCTTTCAGCGCCAACACGAAGGGCCATGGCTACTCGCTCCCGCTCTGGCCGGAGTCCGGCGTGACTTCGTCGCCGCTGTTCATCGGCTGCAGGTGCTGCGCATCGGCGCCGCGCAGATACGTTGTCACTTTCAGCCGCAGATTCACCAAGCCGCCCTGCTGCCCGGTCAATGTCAGTCCGTCGATCACGAAAAACATCTTGTCCCGCTCGACACTGTTGATGAACCGCATCACCGACGTGTAGTCGCCGCTCACACTCGCATCCATGCGCACCTCGGTGACGTCCCGCAGTGCCGGCGCAAAAGATGTCTGCACGCGGCTCAGCCGCACATTCGCCTTCTGCTCCAGCGCGCCCAGCTCCGCCAGGATCGCCGAGTCCTCTCCCGGCACGCGCGCGTCGTAAAAACGGCCCGCCCCCTTGGTGGAATCGGCCACGCGCTCCGGAAGATTGCGCAGCGGTTTTGTCTGCAGTTGTGCCGTTCGCAACTCCGTCTTTCTCAGCTCAAGTTCCTCCGGACGATTCGTGCGCAGCGTATTCCAGGCCAGCGCCAGCTGTATCAGCAGCACCAGGTTGGCGATCGCCAGCACTGCCACCGCCGCAATGTGCAGGTTCAGCAGATTGAGAGTGCCGGCGCGTGTCAGTTTCATGGCGTTGTCTGCCCCGGCGCAGGTTTGTGTGGGCGCGCCGCGTGGTGGATTTTCCCTGCAGCGGCAACGTCCGTTGTGTCTTTCTTCCCGGAGGGAACGCCGTGTTTCGCCTCCCGTGGCTGCAGCGGGTTGTACTCCGCCAGTACATCGAAGTTCACGCCGTTGGTCTCGCTTACTGGTTCAAAGTTCGCACTCGGCCGACCATTCTGGTTCTGCGACTGCGCGGTCTCGCCCACGATCCGCGGCGTCAGGAAGCGGTGCGAGTGTTCCAGATTCCGCACCAGTGTCACTGCCTTGTCGCGCGGCCCCGCCACCCGCATGTGAATGGTCACGCTGCCATCCTTCGCCACCACCGGGTCGATGTTCAGCACCTGCACGTTTGGCGGCAACACCTGCTCCAGGTCCATCATCACCGCCGTCCACGAGAACGACTTGTGCAGAAAGAGATTGTTCAGGAACTGCGACTGCGCCAGCACCGCGGCATTTTTCGGCTGCCGCATGGACGCCTCGGCCTGCTGCCGCTCGTTATGCGTCTGAGTGATGGCGGACTCGATTGTGTTGGCGCGCGCCTGCGCCTCCGCCGCCTTTTGCTGTTGCGTGCGCAGCACCCACCAGAACACCGCCCCTGTCACCAGCAGCAGCAGCGCCACAACGCGCAGCCGCTGATACAGCGGACGAAGCTCCACATAAGGGTGCGAGGCGAGATTGAGTGTGACCCGCATATATTGGCTAGCTTGCCAGCGCTCCCACGACGGGCGCCAGCATCCCCGTAGTTGCGCTGCCCTGCTGCGCCGCGCCGAAACTCTCACGCGAGGGAATCAGGTCGCGCACCCGAATACCGGGCAATGCGAGTAAACGATCCAGTTCGCCCGCGCCTCCCGGTCCGACCGAGTAGATCGTGTGCGCCGTCGACGCCAGCGTGTCCTCGTAATACGCCATCGCCACCGAGACCGTCTGCTGCAGCTCAGCCGCCACCTGCGCCTCGCCGGTCTCCGCATTCACTCCGCTCTCGCCCAGGTCGATGGTGCGGAAGAGCAGCAACTGCGATCCGCGCACGATCGCCGTCGTGATGCAGTTGGCATTGCGGTTGACCAGCAGCGCCGGCTCCTCGCCCGGAACCGCGGCCAGTGCCGCCAGCGAGCTCGATAACACCGCACCCGGCTCATAGCCTGCCTCGCGCACCGCATCTTCATATTCGGCGCGTACCTCGGCCGGCATCACCGCCACCACCGAGCGCACCAGCGTGTCGTCCTGCCCCTTTGGCAGCACCTGCCAGGAGAGCGCGGCGTCGTCCACGTCGAAATGCACCAGCTTGCGCAGCCGGAAGCGAAGAATCGGCAGCACGTCCGCGGTCTTCGCCGGCAAGCTGTCGAAGTCCAGCAGCAGCACCCGCACGGATGCATCTGGCACCACCACCGTAACTTTTTTGACGCGATCGGCAATCGGCTCCAATGCCTGCTCCACAGCTGCCGAAACCGCCGCCCGGTCTGTCATCGCGGGCGTCTTCAGCCCCGGTACCAGCACACCCAGCCGCAGCGGCGCAAAGTGGGTCACCACGTCCTGCGCTTCGCCGGCCTCGGCCACCGAGCCGGGACGCGCAGCCAGCACGCCTGCGGGCGTGATCTCGCACGCCAGCCGCGGGCGCAGCGCGTCGATATCGGAGGGAAAAATGCGGCGGACAATACTCATTCTTGCTCGTTACCGTCCCGTCTCGATGAAGGTGACTTTATTGATCTCGCCCAGTGTCGTCAGCCCGGCGCGCACCCGGTCCAGCGCCGACTCGCGCAGAAACTTCATGCCCATGCCCTGTGCCGAGCGGCGAATCTCCGACGTCGGACGCTTCTCCAGAATCAGCTCGCGAATCGTATCATTCAAATCCAGCAGCTCGTGAATCGCCGTCCGTCCCCGGAAGCCGGTGCCCCCGCACTCAATGCAACCGCCGCCCTCGCGAAAGGGGAAATCCCGCCACTCCGCCGGGTCGAGTGCGCTCAGTTCCAGCATCTCTTCGGTGATCTGCACCGGCCGGGCGCAAAACTCGCAGGTGGTGCGCACCAGCCGCTGCGCCAGAATACAGTTCAGCGAAGAAACGAAGTTGTATGCCTCCACGCCCATATTCAGGAAGCGGCCCAGCACATCCAGCACATTGTTGGCGTGCACCGTCGTGAACACCAGGTGGCCGGTCAGCGCGGAGTTGATGGCGATCTGCGCCGTCTCCTGGTCGCGAATCTCACCCACCAGAATCTTGTCCGGGTCATGGCGCAGGATCGAGCGCAGTCCGCGCGCGAAGGTCAGGCCCTTCTTCTCGTTTACCGGTATCTGCGTGATGCCGCGAATCTGGTACTCCACCGGATCTTCAATGGTAATGATCTTGTCTTCGTCGCTCTTGATCTCATTCAGCGCCGCATAGAGCGTCGTCGTCTTGCCCGAGCCGGTCGGCCCGGTCACCAGCACCATGCCGTAGGGCTCGCGGATGTAGCGGCGGAAGCGCGCCAGATCCTCGGGCGCAAAGCCGACCACATCCAGCGTCAGCTTCTTGAACTTCTCGCTCATCGACTCCTTGTCCAGCACGCGCAGCACGGCATTCTCGCCATGCACCGTCGGCATGATGGAGACGCGGAAGTCGATCAGCCGCCCCTTATAGCGCACCCGGAAGCGCCCGTCCTGCGGCACGCGGCGCTCCGCAATGTCCAGCTCGCTCATTACCTTGATGCGCGACAGAATCGTCGTGTGATGCTCGCGCGCAATCGGCGCCATGGCGTGCTGCAGCACGCCGTCGATGCGGTACTTCACCAGCAGGGAATCGTCATAAGTCTCAATATGGATGTCCGATGCGCGGCGCTCGAGCGCCGTGAAGATCGTCGTATCCACCAGCCGGATGATCGGCGAGATATCCTCTTCCGAGGTCAGCTTCTCAATCGAGATGTTCTCGTCCTGGTTCTCCTCTAACGAGATGACATCGAAGGTGAGCCCCTCGGATGCCTCATCCAGCACGCGCTGCGACTGCTCTGTCTTCTTCAGCAGGTCGGTGATCTGCGACAGCGTCGCCACCCGCGTCACCACACGCTGCCCGAGCAGGCCGGCGATCTCGTCCAGCACCATCAGCCGGCTCGGGTCGCTCACCGCGATCACCAGCCGGTCTTCCATCTGCTCCAGCGGCACGAAGTTGTAACGGAACATCATGTCCACCGGCACCGAGCGGAACAGCTCATGCTGGATGCGGAAGTTCTTCAGGTCGACAAAGTCGCAGCGATAGCGCGCCGCCAGCGCCTGCGTGCGCGCAACCTCATCCGCCGGTATCGGCACGGGCATCACAACAACAGGACTCTCAGCCATTTGGGGGAACTCCGTTTCCTCTTAGACGGGCGGGCTGGTTGACTATCATTTGCATCATCTGCCCCCCATCGCGCCCGTCTGCCCCAGCGAAAAGATGGGCAGGTACAACGCAATCATGATGGTCACTACGACCACGCCCATCACCACCAGGATGAGCGGCTCAATCAGCGACAGTGCAGCGGTCAACGCCGTTTGCACATCCTCTTCAAAGAACTCCGCCACGGAGTTCAGCATCTGTGGCAGGGCGCCCGTGGACTCGCCCACCTCGATCATCGACGTCGCCAGCTCTGGAAATACCTTTGTCTTGAGCAGCGCCTGCGACAGCGACTTGCCTTCGCGCACACTCCCCACCCCGGTCCGTACCGCCTTTGCGATAATTCGGCTCGAGATCGACCGCGCCGCGGTCTCCAGCGATGGCACCGGTGGCATGCCGCCTTCCAGCAGCGTCGAAAACGTTCGCGAAAACTGTGCCACCTGGTATTTCAACCAGATATTTCCGAATATCGGCATCTTCAGCCGTATCCGGTCAATGCGGTTCGAGCCGCCTTCTGTCCGGCCCCACCGCCATAAACCATACGCAATCAGCGCGATCACCGGAATCGCATACAAGATGTACGCCTGAAAGTTCTTTCCCAGCGCCAGCAGGAACATCGTCAGCGCCGGCAGATGGCCGCCGATCTGGTCATACAGTTGTCCGAAGCGCGGCACCACAAAGGTGATCAGGAAGATGAACATCGAGAGCACCATGATGACCAGCAGCGCCGGATAAAACATCGACGCGGTCAGCTTCTTGCGAAACGTCAGCGATATTCGCTGAAAACTCAAATAGCGGGCGAGCACATCTTCCAGGTGTCCGCTGCGCTCGCCCGCCAGCAGCGTGGTGGTGTAGATCGGCGGAAAACCGCCCTGCGCCTCGAACGCCTCCGATGGCGACTGCCCAGTGCGGACGCGCTGTGACACACTCTCCAATTGCCCCCGGAAGGCCAGATTCTTCTGGCTCTTCGTCAACATCTCCAGCGCCGGCAGAATCGGCACGCCAGCGCGGATCAAGGTCAGGAACTGCTGGTTGAAGATCAGAAACTCTTCGAGCTTGACCCGCTTGTTGCGAGCGCGGAATCCCCGCGCCTTCACGGAATAAACGTAATATCCGGCCTGCGTGAAGCGGTTGCGCAACTCCGCAGCGCTCGCCGCCGTCTGCACCTGTTCCTGCAGGCGGCCGCGCTCATCGGCCAGTCGAATCACAAACTCTGCCATGCGCGTGCCCCTGCGGCTACTTTCCTTTCAAACTTGTCAGCTTGGCGATCTGCCCTCTTGGGCCTACAACCCAGGGAAGGCTGATGGCGTTGTAGCCGTCATCGCCCAGCGAAGACCAGCTCTGCCCGTCATCATACGAGACGTCGGTTCCATTCACACCTACCGCCAGCCAGGCATTGTCCGCAGCGTCCCAGGCCACGCTCGACCGGTACCCATGCGGCATCTTCGTCGCTGCTGTCCATTTCCCGGTCTTCGGGTCGCGCCGCGCCGCCGTGCCCTCGGCTTTGAAGGGCGCGGAGTAGTCGCCGCCCACCGCCACTGCGTGCCAGGTTTCGTTCTGGCCCTTCGCCCCATTCTGACCGTTGGTCCCGTTTTGGTCCTTATAGAGTCCCAGCGCAAAGATCCCTTGCGACTCGCTTGCCCCCGCCATCGGTACCTCGTCCTTCGCAAAGGTCCATGACCGCGCCAGGCATCGCTCCGGATTCCTGTGCGCCATCTCCATCCCGCAGTCCAGTCCCCCCGAATAGACGTAGGGGTGCTGTCCCCCGCTCATCCCGCTGGTACCAAACCACGGCGCAGACACATTTCCCAGTACCGGATCGGTCAAAACCATCGACTGGTTGCTGGCGGCAAATGCTCCCAGCTTCTGCCCATTCAAGTCCAAGTCTTTGCTGTTCAAAGACTTCCAATGCACGCCGCCATCCGCTGTGCGCAACAGTGTGAAGTGCCCATTCACCGGATCGCCCAGCAGGTAGCCATTATTCCGATCGGAAAACGCCAGCCCATCCCAGAAGCCGGTCGCGTCCTTGTTTGTTGCCAGCACCGTCCAGTGCGCGCAGCCGTCCGTCGTCCTGTACAGCCGGCTCTGGTCGCCCGGCCCGGACGACATCACGATCGCTGTCTGCGCATCCCACGCCCAGATGCTGCGGAAATCCAGCTTCTCCGCGTCTTCCGGCATCGCACACCGCTGCCACACATAGCCGGAATCTTCCGTGCGCAGAACCGTCCCTCGCGCCCCGCTCGCCCACGCCACGCCGTTGCCCGCGGCATGAATGCCTCGCAGAGGCTGGTTGGTGCCGCTATGCTCCGTCTCCCACGGATTCCACACCGTGCTCGGCGAGCTCGTTGACGACCCCTTCGTCTGCGGAACGAGCTGCGCAAAGGCCACACAGGGAAGGGAAGCTGCCCACAGCCCAACCCCCAACGCAAAAAAAACCAGAACCAAAATGAAGTAACGACGCATGCCTCTTCAGGATAAACGGCGCAACCGTGCCTGTGCCGGATGGTCCCGATCGATACATTTCCCCGCCGAACCAGGTCCTTGTCGCCACGCAACTATACTGGCGCGCATGGGAAGACTCGGCCTTCTCGGTGCGCTGGCTCTTTCCCCCCTCGCCCTCCACGGCCAGCAACAAAATCCCTACAACTTCTCCACCCAGACCGACCTGGTCACCGTCCCCACCCAGGTCACAACCCCGCAGGGCGACTTCATCTATGGATTGAAGGGCAGCCAGTTCGTCGTCACCGATAACGGCGTCCCGCGGCGGGTCCGCCTCGAAGAAGCTCCCGAGCAGACCGGCCTCTCGCTCGCGGTCGTCGTTCAGTGCAGTGGCGCCGCCGCACTCGAATCCGCAAAACTCACGGGCCTCGCCACCATGATCGACAACATCACCGGCGCCGCTCCGCACGAGGTCGCCGTCCTCAGCTTCGGCGCAGAGCCAACGCTGCTAAGCCGCTTCACCTCTGACCCCGTAAAGATCAGCACCGCCGTCTCTGCCATCCAGCCCTGTCGAGGAGGCGTCGCCACTCTCGATGCCGTCGAATACGCAACCCACATGCTGGACGAGCGCGACAACCACTACCGCCGCGCCATCCTGCTCATCAGCGAAACCCGCGACCACGGCAGCCACGCCACCGCAAAGGAGGTCATCGCAGAACTCGGCCGAACCAACACCGTCGTCAACTCCGTTGCCTACTCACCTGCACGTGACGATTTCCTCAGCCAGCTCAAGCCCAACGGCTACGGAAACACCCACGTCTTACAGGTCACGCCTCTCCTCTTCATGGCCATCAACGCCATGCGGGACAACGCCTCCTCCGAGCTGGCCACACTTTCCGGAGGCGAATACCTCAACTTCACCACGCGAAGAGACTTTGACCAGGCGCTCGGCCACCTCGCCAACCAACTCCATAACTTTTATCTGCTGAGCTTTCAGCTGCAGAACACACCCGCCGCCGGCTATCACACCCTCCGCGTCTCGGTTCCAAACCATCCTGACGCTCTCATCCGGAACAGGACAAGCTACTGGTCCGAGCCCGTTCAGCCGCCCCCCAGCGACACCCGCTAGAAGCATGCTGTTTGTGTGAACGAGACACTGCCGCGATACCGACTGCCCCCTGCGTTATTCAGCCCGCAGCATCGCCACCGGATCGATGCGCAGGGCGCGAATCACAGCGGGGACCGCAGCGAGCAACGCCGTAGCAAGAATGATCAGCGACGGAAACGCCAACGCACCTGGATCGGTTGCCTTCACCTGGTACAGCAGCGACGCGATGTATCGTGTCGAAGCTATACCCAGTCCGAGCCCCACGACGGCTCCCACGCAAACTGCTGCGAAGATTCCCGCCGTTACATTTCGCGCCACATCGCTCATCCGCGCGCCCAAGGCAAGCCGGATACCGAACTCTCGCTCCCGCTGCAACAGCGAGTAGTTGAGAACCCCATACAGCCCGACACCCGCCAGCAGCAACGCTACCGCTCCGAAGAAGAACGCCAGCATTGCCAGCAGCCGCTCGCGAATCGTCTGCGCCTCGTCGATCTCCTGCTGCGTTCGGATGTTAGTGACGTGAAAGTGTGCTCCGACACGCGGCACCTCCTGGCGCAGCATGGATGCGAGGGCGAGCGGATTCGCGGCGGTGGTGCGCACGATAAAGGCTTCTTCGTCTTCCTGCCGCATTACTCCCTTTTCGTCGATCGAATGAAGCGGGACGTAGACACCGGGCAATATGGGCGCGTGAACATCCTGGTAAAAAGCATCTCGAACTAGCCCAACCACCTGCATGCGCGCGCCCCCTCCGTAGTCCCCTGCCTTTTCGAAGAACCGCCCCACCGGATGTTCGTCGTGCAAGAATTTCTTCGCGAAGGTCTGGTTCACAATGGCGGCATTGGGAAAAGCGTCGCTATTCCGAAAGTCCCTGCCGTCGAGGAGCGGTATCCTCATCGTCTCCAGCCACCCCGGCGAAATGTTCAGGAAATACGCGAGATCCACACTCGGCGGTCCTCCGTTGGTCGCGATAGAGGAATTCCAACTGGAACCATCCAACAAAGGCCAACCCGCCTGGGCTACCCGCTCCACGCCTGGCATCGTGCGCAGATGGTCAGCCATCTGATCCCAGGAAATCTGGGGCTGCGCAGGGCGGCTTGTCGTGTCCAGCACCAGCAGACGTTCCGCAGAGAAGCCTGTCGACTGATGAGAAAGCCGCTGGAAGGTGGCAACGAACAGCCCGGCAATAAACAGAACCAGGAAACAGAACGCCACCTGTACGGCAACCATGCTTTTCATCAGACGCCGCCGCGAGTGCGGATCGTCTCCGCCCTTAAGCACGCTCGCGGGCTGGACCGAGGAAGCCCGCAGCGCCGGTAGAAACCCGAAAAGCAGGATCACGCCCACGGTAAGCGCCACGCCAAAGCCCAATACCCGCCAGTCCGCCGGCAGTACCAGACGCGCCGGATTATCCGGCGGATTGATCATGCTCACGACGAACGGCGCCGACCCCCACGCAAACAATGCGCCGCTGGCAGCCGCTAGAGAGGCAAGCATCGCGCTCTCCACCAAAACCATCTGCGCCAGCCGCCACCGCCCCGCGCCGATCGAAACCCGCAGCGCCATTCTCGCGCACGAGCTGCAGCCTGCGCGGTCATCAGGTTGGCCACGTTTGCGCACGCAATCAGCAGAACCATCAGTACCAACGCGCCCAGCGCGACCAGCCCATGCTGGTAGCCCTGCTGCAGCCATGACACCCCGGTCGATGCCGGCTCCATCAGGACTTGATTGTTGAGAACGTTCTGGAGCGTCTCTTTGGATAGCCCGGTTTCGCCGCTCAATCGTTTCGTTTCGAAGGCGCGGCTGATTGCGGCCAGCCGCTGGCGAAGCGGCTCCGCGGCAATGCCCGGATGCAAGATCACCAGTGCTCGGACGAAGGTGGAGTCGGAGCGCCGGACACTGCGGTGCATCATCACCGGCACGAAGATGTCGACAAACGTGCCGGGCTCAGTCCCGGTGAACCTCTTCTCGCTCACGCCAACAATCTCGTAGGCGTTGTCGCCGATGTGAATGACCCGCCCGACGACATGAGGATCGCGCCCGAATCGCCGGCTCCAGTAGTCGTACGAGATCACGGCGTATGGCTCTGCCCCGGGTGTGCGATCGTCATTCTGCGTGAACAATCGCCCCAACGCAGGCTGCAACCCGAAGATGTCAAACATCGACCCGGAGACATATTGGAGATTCGCCTTCTCCATCTCCTGATCGGTCTTGTAGGTCACATCGGTGCGCTGGGCATAGGAGATGGCGATCAGGTCCGCCTGACCCTTTGCCGCGTCACGCATTTGTTCATAGGCCGGATAGGCCCAGCCGTCGAATGCGCCGAATTTGCCGTCGAATCCGATGCCCTGGCGCGACAATGCATAGAGCCGTTCCGCATGGGCTACCGGAAGCGGCCGCAGTAGCAGGGCATCGATCAGCCGGAATGCCGAAGTGCATGCGCCGATGGCCAGCGCCAGCGACAGGATGGCTGCAAAAGATGTGACTTTATTGCGCTTGAGCTGCCGCCAGCCGAAGATGACGTCGGCGCGCAGCGAATCGAGCCACGCAACCACCCGAACGTCGCGGCTCTGTTGCTGATGCCGCGCGGTTCTACCTAACGCGCGCCGCACCTCTTCCGGATCGCGTCCCTGCTCGATCGCTTCAGCGATATGCGATTCCAGTTCTTCCGCAATCTCGCGATTCAGCCGATCGCCCCGCAATACATTCGCAACGCGCGACCACAAGGACATCTCACACCGTCCTGAGAACTCGATTCACCGCCGAAGTCACCGCCTGCCAGCGCGACTCTTCCACGGCGAGCTGCTTTTTCCCACCGGCCGTCAGCTCATACATCCGCGCGCGCCGGCCGGTTTCCTTGGTGATCCACTCCGCACGAATCCAGCCCGCCTCTTCCATCCGGTGCAGCGCTGGATACAACGAGCCTTCCTCCGCACGCAGCACCTCGCCGGAACGCTCACTAATCGCCGACATAATTCCATAGCCATGCAGTCGGGGCTTGCGCGAGAGAATCTTCAGCACCAGCAGATCGAGAGAGCCTTGCAGTGCATCGGGTCTTGGCATACTAAGACTTCTATATATAGAAGTCTTAGTACGTGTCAAGGCCAATTGAGACGCCTCCTTGTAGCCCCCGCGCGGGCCGCCACAATCGCGCTCCCGGCTCTATGAGCGGGAAAAACTTCGTCTTGTCAGCTGCGAGATTATGTACGGTATACACTGTATACATGCCAGCGAGTTCCACCGCACAAAAGATCGCCGTCGCTGCCCGCCATCTCCTGGACAAGGAAGGCGCCGACGCCGTCACCATGCGTCAGGTCGCCGATGCCGTAGGCATCACGGCGATGGCGGTCTATCGGCACTACGCGGATCGCGCGGCGCTCCTGAACACCCTGGCAAATGAGGGCTTCGACGAACTGGCGATCCAGCTCTCGGCGGCGCGCCTCTCCGGCGATATAGAAAAGCGGCTGGAGAAGATTCTCGACATCTATCTCGACCATGCCCTGAAGAACCCGCGGCTCTTCGAGCTCATGTTCCTCCGCCAGCGCGAAGGCGCGCGCCAGTATCCGCGTGACTTCAAAGCCGGCCGCTCGCCCACCGCCAATCTCATGGCCGAATTGATTCAGGAAGGCATGGAGACCGGCTACTTCCGCAAGGATGACCCGTGGGAGATCGCCTTCGAAATGGGCGCACTCCTGCAGGGACTCATCATGCTCTACCTGGGCGGGCGCATGGCCATGTCGCCCGCTCGCTTCCGCACCTTCTGCCGCAGATCCTTCTGGAGGTATTTCCATGGCATTCGCAGCTAAGTATCGTCAGCTCGGTATTGCGCTCCTCGTGATCGCGTCTGCCGCCGTCTTGCTCTGGTTCGGCAACGGCCTCAACCCGTTGTGGCCGCTACTCTGGTTAGCGCCGCTCCCGGTATTGCTCTTCGCCCTGCACAGTGGCTGGCGCAGTGCGGCCGTCGTTGCATTCCTCGCATGGCTCATCGGCGGCCTGAATCTATGGCACTACTTGCGCCTGGTTGGCGTTCCTGCGGCTCGCGTGGTTCAGCATCTTTGGCACCGTCGCGCTGATCTTCGCCGCGGCCGTGCTGGCCTTCCGCGCACTGGTGCATCGCGGCGCCCCATGGAGCGCGCTGCTCGTCCTTCCCGCCACCTGGGTTTCTTTCGAATACATTCGCAACCTCACCACGCCGCACGGCACCGCCGGCAGCCTCGCTTATTCCCAGCTCCACTTCCTCGCCTTCCTGCAACTCGCTTCGATTACCGGGCCGTGGGGTCTCAGCTTCCTGCTGCTGCTCTTTCCCACCGCGCTCGCCATCGGTCTGTACCTGCGCCGCTCGCAGCCGCAGCAGGCGTTCAGCATCGTCGCCGCGTCCCTCGGCATCATCGCCCTGGTGTTGGTTTTCGGCGTAGTGCGCGTGGCCATCCCGCAATCCCAGAAAGTCAAAGTAGGACTCATCACCTCCGATGCGCCGGGAAACGTACGCATCGCCGCTCCGGGCGCAAAGAGCGATTCGCCTGTTCACGGACTACGCCCGTGAAGCAGAAAACCTCACCGCTCGCGGTGCGCAGTTCATCATCATGCCGGAGAAGATAGCTACCGTCACGGATACCACTGCAGGCGACATGGACGCCATCTTTCAGCCCCTGGCCGACAAAACCGGATCGACCATTGTCGTCGGTCTTGTGCACAGCTCACCGCCTCACCAGTACAACCAGGCACGCGCCTACACTCCGCAGGCGCCGGTTGCGAGCTATGACAAGCACCACATGCTGCCGCCCTTTGAATCCAATCTCACCCCCGGCACAACTCTCACCCTGTTGCCGCAAGCTCAGGAAATGCGTGGCCTCGCCATCTGCAAGGACATGGATTTCACCCCGCTCTCCCGCCGCTACGGCAATGCTGGCGCGGGATTGATGCTCGTGCCTGGATGGGACTTCAACATCGATCGCGCCTGGCACGGACACATCGCGGTCATGCGCGGCGTGGAAGATGGCTTCAGCATCGCGCGCGCGGCAAAGGACGGCTATCTCACCGTAAGCGACGATCGCGGCCGCATCGTTGCCGAAACGCGCAGCGACTCCGCGCCTTTCGCCACCCTCCTCACCGACGTGCCCGCAGCGCACGACCGCACGCTCTATCTCCTGTTGGGCAACTGGTTTGCCTGGCTCTCGTTCGCGCTCTGTGCTCTCACGTTGCTAAGACTCTTCTCATTGCGTGGCCACGTTCCATCCGCGGCAACGGATTCTTCCATCGACAATCGCGCTCTCAGTTCCAGATAGCGAACTGGGTTCTGTGCGACCGAAGCGGTGGTGAAATGTTTCCGGCCAGGATTGAGCCGCATGCGGCTCGCCGGTTACCGGCAATCGCGTCGACATCGGCGCTGGCGCCAAGCTTCTCGGCCCCATCACCATCGGCGACGACGTCTCCTTCGGAGCCAACGCCGTCGTCCTCACCGACATTCCCGCCAACTCCATCGCTGTCGGCATCCCCGCCCGCATCCGCACGCGCTCAGACCGCGCCGCCGCGGCCTTCGACACTGTCGCGCCACCGGACGCTGCCGCGTTCCCGCCCACAGCCGGCAGACCACTGAGCTGCCATCCGTCTATCGCGTGCTCAATTGTGGGGAGATCACTTCAGCGAAGCGGTGGCGTGGGCAGCGCCAGCAACTTACTTACCAGCATCGATAAACGCGCAATGTGATCGGATAACTCAAGCGCCAGAGACCGTGCATCGCCGGCGCTTTCGCCCTCGGCCGCCAGAAACACCAGGTTCGTCAGGCTCTGCAGCGGATTGTTGATCTGGTGCGCCAGATCATTGGCCATGTCAGCAGCGGCCGAGGCGCTCGCCTGGCTCATCAATGTACGCTGTTGCCGCTCGTGCCGCACTGCCATTGCGGAAAAATCCGCCAGTACCTGCATCATGCGGCAGTCGCTGTCGTCGAACGCCTCGGTCCTGCCGTGCGCCATAATCCAGATCGTGCCGCGCGTCTCTTCCGCCTGCCATGGCAGCAGCAGTCCATCTGTCACTGTCGGCGCTTCGATTCCCATCAGGTCAAAAAAGCGCTGCGAGACACGAAACAGTTGTGGCTGCCCCCGCTCCAGACACGTGTTGCAGGCGCTGGGCATCCGCGGCAGAAGCGCATTTAGATATTGTTCATACTGCCCCGCAGTTGCGACCCACCGAAAGTACTGGGTGTCGCTTCTATGCTCTCGATCCATCTCGAGGCTGATGCCGGAGCTATCGGCACCGCACAAATCCACCGCCGCATTTACCAGTTCTTGCAGGATAGTGTCAGGGCTCTCGACAAAGGCACGAGCCAGCCGCTGCATGCCCTCCATCTGCACCGCAACATCGCGGACGTGTAGCCGCCGTGCCGCAAATTCAGGGCAACTCTGGAGATCAATGACCTCCAGACCAGTATCTTCCGTGATCGAGACGGTTTCATTCATGGTATCGAGCCTGTTCAGGCAGGGGAACATCTCATGGATTGCATGTCCAGAGTGGCTGAAGTATGTCGTCTATCCTACGCCTGACGGCGGTAAGCAAGGGATTCCGACCGCGCTCACTCCCGCGCACGAATACCGCGCGCGTCCAGGTACGAAGCCACCGCTGCCGTGCTCGCCACGGCGTCAGCCAGCCCCACATAGCCATCCGGCCGCACCAGGTAGGCCGCATTCCTCCACAGCCCCGTCCGCCGCATCTCCGTTCGCCAGGGAAAGACGTGCAGCGGCAGCCCTCGCGTCTCGCACAGCGCCCGCAGCTCTCTCGCCGCCTCGCCATAGACATGCACCTGCCAGTCCAGCGACCTAAGCGGCGCAAAATTGTCTCCGCTGCCGTCCGCATGCTGCACCCAGGGCAGGCGGTCGCCGCCTTCCACTGTCTCCGTCCACCCCACACTCAGGCTGCTTCCCTCGTAATTGATCTCCGTCTGCGAAACTCTGCGAAACATGAAGCGCCGCGTCGCTTTGAACGCAAAGAATAACGGAACCAGCACAGGCACGATATGTAGCCGGATCAGTCGCGCCATTGCTCCCGAGCTGGTCACGCCTGTGAAGGCCTGGTCCGTGGTCGCCACCAGTTGCCGCGCAAACCCGATGCGCTCCTCCTCGTAGCTGTCCAGAATCGACGCCTGCGCCCGCCCTTTGATCACGGCAGCCAGCTTCCACGCCAGGTTCACTGCGTCGCCGATTCCGGTATTCATCCCTTGTCCGCCAACCGGGCTGTGAATATGCGCCGCATCCCCCAGCAGAAACACGCGCCCCTGGCGAAAGCGATTCGCCACGCGATGATGCACCCGGTAGGTGGAGAACCAGTTCACCTTCTTCACATCGATCCGGATCCACTCGAGCACGCGCTTGCTCACGTCCTCCCAGCTCATGTCTTTCCGGTGCTGCTGGATCTCCTCCTCGCGCACTGTCCCGATCAGGCGGGCGCGGCCGTCTCCCTTCAGTGAAAACACCACCAGGAAATCCGTCCGGTCCAGCGCGACATGCAGCTCGCCGTTTATCGTCTCGCCGCTCGCCTCCACGTCCGCGACATAGAACATGTGCTCGTACGTCCCGCCAGGGAACCCGATCCCCAGCGCCTCGCGCAGCGTCGAGCGCGCTCCGTCGCATCCGGCGATGTAGGCGGCTCTGCAACTCTCTTCCGTGCCGTCGGCCCGACGCAGATGTCCGACCACGCCATCGACCGTCTCCTCAAAGCGCATCAGCTCCGTCTGCCGCTCGACCGCGACGCCGGCTTCACCCAGCCGCTCGATCAGAAATTGCTCGTGCTCATCCTGCGGATAGACCAGTACATACGGAAATGGGCTCAGCCCCGCGCCCATCTCGCCCAAGACCGCATGCGCCACTTTTTTGCCCGTCACCCACATATTTGCGGCAATCGTCTTCCGCCCCGCCGCAACCACCGCCTCAGCCAGCCCCATCTGCTGATAGAACTCAAGCGTCCTCGCCTGCACCGCCAGCGCGCGCGAGGTCGTCCCCGCCTCCGCCGTCTTATCGACGATCCGCACCCGGATACCCACCCGCGCCAGCCACAGCGCCAGCACCAGACCCGTCGGCCCCGCGCCAACAATCAGGACATCCGTGTCGCGCGTGGACGAGGTCGTCTCCTGCATCGAAGCTGCGTTCATTATCGAAACCCCGTAGGGACGCGGTCTACCGGCAACCCACCGTTATACCCCCGAGCGGGGATACACCGCGCTCATTCCATCTGCCATCATGGAATATGCCGCTTTTCTATTTGCGCCGGCTCACCGGCAGCAAACGCACAGAATCCGCGAATCGCCACCTGGCGCGCTATCTGGCCTTCATCGCTGGAGCGGCCAATGCCGGCGGTTTTCTCGCGGTTCGGCAATACACCTCACATATGTCCGGCATTGTCGCGGCCATGGCAGACAACTTTGCCATCGGCAGTCTCATCCTGGTCTTCCATGGCCTGGCTGCCGTACTGTCGTTCCTGCTCGGCGCCTTTCTTACCACTCTCTTCGTTCGCTGGGCTCGCGTCCGTGCACTGGATAGCGAGTATGCCTTGCCTCTACTGGCGGAGGCGGCACTCCTCATCTCCTTTGGCTTCATCGGACATGTCTTTGCCGGCGGCCGGGTGCTTGGCACCGTCATGCTCCTTTGCTTCACTATGGGACTGCAGAACGCCATCATCACCAAGCTCTCCAACTCCGTGATTCGCACCACTCATGTCACCGGCATGGTGACGGATATTGGCATCGCCCTGGGCAGAATCGTCTTCACCCGTGCAACGGAGCGCGGCGTCAGCATCGGCCCGGAACTCGCCACACTGCGGCTCCTCGCCTCACTCGTCACCCTCTTCTTTATCGGTGGAGTTACAGGCGCGTTGGGCTTCAGGCATGCCGGATTCTTCTTCACCGTGCCCCTCTCCACTGTCCTGGTGCTCCTGGCCATCATGCCTGTGGTTGACGACATGCGACGTCGCGTCCTTCCTGTATAAACACGGCCCTGCGCTTATAGCGACGTAGCACTCCGTGCCAGCCGAAGCACCATCCCTTCGGCCTCCGCCTCACTCCCGCAGCTCTCCGCCAGCGCATCGAAAAACTCGAACGACGTCAGCGCGGCCAACATTGCGGCCTTCCGCCCTGCATCATCCCCGCTCATTCTCTGGACAATCCGCGTAGCCGCCATCTGCCGCCGCCGGTTGCGCGCCTCAATCACCGCGCCGAACTCCGGATCGATCGCCCCAATCCCATGCACCCGCCGCAGCAGCACGCGGTTCCTCGCCCAGAAGCCGCAGAAGATCCCGACAAACTTCACCAGTTGCGCATCGCCGGGCGGCTGCATCATCACCTCGCGCATCCGCTCCATCCCGCTGTCCAGCGCGATCAGGTCGAACACCGCTTCCAGCACGCCGGTCTTCGTTCCGAACAAATTATGGATGGTCTGCCGCGTCACTCCGCTCTCCTCTGCCAGCGAAGCCATGGTCAGTTGGCGAAAGCCATTCGCCACCAATTGCGCCTTCGCAGCCCGCAGGATCGCTGCCCGGCTCTCGTCCATCTGCTCCAGCCGCTTGCCCAGGTCGTAAGGGCGCTTTTCCGGTTCTGTCTGTCGCTTCGTCACAAGGAAATCCTAGAGCCATAAATTTAATTTGACAACGAGTAAAAGTAAATATAAAAATGAAGATGTCGAGAAGAAGGGCCAAGGGAGAGCCATTATGAACGGCAATCCGATCAAGTCCGCGCAAGTTGAGACGACGGGGCAGGGAACCGCAGCGGGTTTCGTCCCCACCCAATTTCCACTCGGATTGAAGATCGGCTTCTGGTTCTGCATCGCGATCGCCATCGCCGTCGTCCTCCGCCGCGTCGTCGCGCTCTCCACCCCGCCCCGCCCGAACGCTCCAGCGCAGCTCGCGGCTCTCGACGCCTACTTCGCCGCGCACGCCGACTCTCACCTACGTCCATATCCTCTGCGCGCTGGTCTTCGTGCTGCTGCTGCCGCTGCTTTTCTGGAGCCGCACCCGCACCTCGGTCACGCTCCAGCGCGTCATCTTCCCGCTCGGCCTCATCGTCGGCATCACCGCCTACGCCATGAGCGCGCACGCCGTCGGCGGATGGCTGGAGCGCGCCGCCGTTCTCTTCTTCAACACGCTCTTCCTCTTCGCGCTCTACCGCGCATGGTCTTTCGCGCGCCGCAACGACCGACCGCACCAACAGCGCTGGATGCTTCGTGCCATCGCCATCCTGCTTGGCATCGCCACCACGCGTCCGGTCATGGGCGTCTTCTTCGCCACGTCACGGCTCACGCACCTCACGCCGCAGCAGTTCTTCGGCATCGCCTTCTGGATCGGCTTCTCGCTCAACACCATCGTCATGGAGCTCTGGCTCCGCACGCGCGCACGAACCGCATTCGCATAACCGTCGCAACAGCGCAGAAAGGGGAAAGCATGAACACGCAAATCAAATCCGCAACGCCCGCCGCCGTCCATCAGGGACCGCACCCCGGCATGCTCGCCGTCCTCTATACGGTGCTCTTCTGCGCCGGCCTCTATCCCGTCACCTTGTTTTACAAGCTGCCCTACTGGCCCGGTCCATGGGAGTCAGCATCCACCATCGTCCCGTTCTTCCAGACCCAGGGCTCTCGCGTCCTCCTCTGTATGTTCTTGCAGCTCGGCGCCTTTATCTGCCTCGGTCTCTGCGTCGCCACCATCGTCAGCCGCCTGCACTTCCTCGGCGCGCGCGCTGCCGGCGTCTACATCGCGCTCTTCGGCGGCTTTCTTGTCGTCTTCGACGCCATGGCCGGCACCATGGCCACGTGGGCGATGATCCATCCCTCCGTCGCCCCGCATTCCGATGTTGTGATCGCGCTCTACTATCTCGGCTACGGACTCGGCGGACCCGGCTTCTCCATCCCCATGGGGCTGCTCATGGCGGGCGTCTCCGTTACCGCGGCCTTCATGAAGATCCTTCCGAAATGGCTCATCGTCCTCGGCCTCATCCTCGCCGCGGCAGGCGAGCTCAGTTGGCTGCACCTCATCGTCTACCCCAAGCTTCTCTTCCTCATCCCGCTCGTCCGCTTTCCCGGCTTCATCTGGATCATCGCCGTCGGCTTCCTGTTGCCCAAGACCAGACGCCCCGCATCCCAGCTCGTGGCATAACTCGTATTGAGCGAGCGCAAGGAATGTAAATTCGAGAATTTTCACTGCAAGCGTAGGCCAGAGCACACTCAGGTGTGGCTTTCCTCTTAAGGAGAGCCACCGGCGGACCTTGGCCGCGACATGGTAACAGTGAAGACGCTCTATACTGGCCGCGCATGAAAGCCCTGCACGCACTCGCTCTCTGCGCCGCAACCGTACTGGGTGCCTCAGCTCTCGCTTCTGGCACCTCGGCAGCCCCGCCTTCGTCCGCCACGCCCGCCGCAATGCAGCAGATGCTGCTGCCCAGCCACGGCAGCACGCTTCTCGGCGTCTTCTATCTCGCCGCCGGAGCAGGCCCGCACCCCACCGCTGTCATCTTCCACGGCTTCCCCGGGTTCGAGCAGAACCTCGACATCGCGCAGACCCTCCGCGCCCATGGCTGGAACGTCCTCGCCATGCACTACCGCGGATCGTGGGGCGTCAAAGGCAGCTTCTCCTTCGAGCACGCCGCTGAAGACGCCGACACCCAGGTCCAATTCCTGCTCGATCCCGCCAACACGCAGAAGTACCGCATCGACCCGCACCGCATCGTCGTCATCGGCCACAGCATGGGCGGATACATGGCCGCATCGGCCATCGCGCACAATCCGCAGGTCGCTGCCGCTGTTCTCATCTCTGCATGGAATATCGGCGGCGGCTTCGAAAACCGCCATCAGCCAGAGAGCAAGCCCTCCACTGTGGCAGATGAAGCAAAGGAGCTGAGCAAGGACAACAACCTCGCGCCCCTCGCCGGCACCAGCGGCCTGGCGCTCGCCCGCGAGATCCGCGAGCACCAGCAGTCGCTCAACTTCCTCAGCCTCGCGGCTCAGATCGCGCCGCGACCCGTCTTCGTCATCACCGCCAGCGAAGGCCTCGCGCCGTCGGATCACGCGCTCGCCGAAGCGATCACCAAGGCCGGTGACACCCACGTCACCGAACGCCACTGGAACACCGACCACAGCTACTCCGGCCAGCGCGCCGAACTGGCAGAAGCCATCCTCCAGTGGGCTAAAGGAATTAAGTGAGGATGGAGTCTTAGTATCGTTCCCGTGAACGATCGGTGCATCCGTGCGGGTGAACGCGTTCGGTCTATTTGTCGTGGGCTCCTCCTTCCGGCATGCCAGGCGGAAGCACGATGGTGCGATGTCCTCGGCCGCGGCGATGGCGACAAAATTCTCTATCCGCCAATCGCACGCGCGGCCCGCGTATCAGGTACGGTTCTCTCGCGTATCGTCTACACGGCACAAGGCGACGTTACAGATGTCACATCAATCTCCGGGCCGCCGATGCTCGCGACGTCAGTCCGCGAGCAGTTGAAGACTGGCATATGAAGACGAATGCTTCGGGGAATGACCCATGCCAAAGCCTGGCAATCATTGACTTCCGTCTCGTCACTGACGACAAAGCTGCAGGACCTCCTCCTCAGCCGACATCGGGAAGCATCATGCGACTCTCTATCGAGATACAACCGCTCATCTTGTCTGACCCGGCAGCAGAGATTACTAAAAGGCGTCGTCTCTGGCTCTTTAAACAGTAGACTCCTATCTAAACCGGAGGAGCACCCTCCACAACCTGCACCCCAGCCGGAGGCGTAAAGCGGAATGTGTCCGCCGCGATCACCGGGTTTGCCTGCTCATCCTTGAACGCAAAACTCGTTCGCGAGCCGTCCAGCTCCTCCAGCGTCATCGATTGAATCGTCCCCTCACGACTCACCACCAGCTCCAGCGAGCGCACCCGCTGCTCCATCCCGCGCGGGACGCCGCGCAGGCGGAACATGTCGCCATCCGCCGGCGCCATCGTCAGCCCGTCCAGCTCCTTCGTCAATTGCGCATGTCCCAGCAGAAAGCGCAGCGGTGACCGCAGGTCGTCCAGCTTCTTCGCCGGAATCTGCTGCACCTGCGCATCGCCCGGCGTGTAGAACCAGCCGTACTTCCCATCCAGCACAAACACCTTGCCCGCCGGCTCGGCATAGTTCCAGCGCATCCGCCCCGGCTTCTCCAGCAGCAGCACGCCGCTCTCGTGCCGGTCCATCCCCATGCCTGCGTAGCTCTCGGTGAAATTCACGCGCAGCCGGTGCAGCACGTTGTAGTGATGGTCCACCGCCGCGGCGAGCTGCACTGCCGACGGCGCCGCGCTCTGCCCGCCAATGGCAGCACCATCAGCATGCGCCAGAAACACAAAAGGCCAGCAGCGTTGCTGGCCTTTCAGGCGTTTCCGGAAACTCACGAGATCGGAATCGTGCAGTTGGTGCCTCCCGCCGGATCGGTCTTGATTTCACCCGACATATCCATGCAGAAGCCGCGATGCCCCGTCTTGCCCACCGTCTGCGGCACCGCCGTCACCTCGTACGAGGTGAACATGTCCTGGTTGTTCAACCCCGTCGTCTTGGTACAGTTGGTGATGTTGAAGCTGTAGCCATCCTTCTGTCCTCCAGCAAGCGACGACTGCAGCATCTGCGCGGCCTGCGCCGACGGCGGCCCGGCACTGCCATTTCCGCCCAGCACGCTGATCGAGCAGGCAAATCCATTTGCAGGGAAGTTTGTCTGGTACTGCACCTCCGCTGCCTGGATCGCGCGCAGCGACGCCAGGGCAGACGTCTCGTGCGCCTGGATCATCATGTTGAGCATGCTGGGAATCGCGATCAGCGAGATGATCAGGATCACCGCCATCACGATCATCAGTTCCATCAGCGTGAAACCCGCTTCGCCGTGCCGCAAGCTACGGTGCATCGCCGGCTCTTTCCACCACTTCTTCATGACTTGACCCTCAAATCCTCTGGCGCACTCGCACAGGCGGGTACTGCCGACCGCAGAGTATCAAAATCCGGGTGGTACCGGAAATACGCAGATTTCCCATCAGATACTCCGAACCACATCGCTTGACGCGGCTTTTCCGTCAAGAAAAGCCGCACGGCTACAAACTCGGCGACGCATTGCATTGGGAAATCTGCTCCAAATATGCAGATGGACGCCTGTGTGCCAAAGAAAGACGCGCGCCGACCCTATTCCGCTCATGCCGCGAACCGGGTGCAACGTCCCTTGGTCGGGACGCAGCCATGTCACGCGCGTACCTGACGGACGGGCCAGTCCTAGCAGGCCAGGTCCGCGCGCCCGACCTTGATACCATCCAGGCGCCCCAGCATGGTCACCGCGATCTTCTCCGGATCGAACAGCTCCCGCGCCAGCATCATCGCCTGCTCGGCGGTCACTTCTTCCACCTGCTGCATCACCTCTTCGATCCCGAAGAAATGGTTGAAGTACATCTCCTGCCGTGCCAGGTTGGACATCCGCGCGCCCGTGCTCTCCATGCTCAGGATGATGTTGCCCAGCAACTGGTCCTTTGCCCGGCGCAGCTCGTCCTCCGGCATCGGCTCCTGCTTCAGCCGCCGGAATTCCTCGGTTACCAGTTGGATCACCTGTAGCGCACGATCCGACGACGTGCCCGCATACACGCACATCATTCCGGTGTCTCGGTAGGGGTTCAGGTCGCTGTAGATCGAGTACGCCAAGCCGCGCTCCTCGCGCACCGTCTGGAAGAGGCGCGAGCTCATGCCGCCGCCCAGCACCGTGTTCAGCACCAGAGCGCAGTAGCGCCGGTCGCTCGAGATGGGCAGGGAAGGCACGCCCATACAAAGCTGCACCTGTTCGAGCGCCTTCTTGTTGCGCAGCACAATCTTCGCGCTCGTATTTGGAGGCAGGTTCGCATCGTCCGGGACGCCGGGCGCCATGCTCTCGAAGCGCCGCCGTACCTCATCCACAAACCGCTGATGATCCAGGTTCCCCGCCGCGGTAAAGACCACGTTGCCGCCGCGGAAGCGGTCGCCGTAGTAGCCGAGCAGCTTCGCCTGCTCCAGCCGGCCCACCGTCTCCTTCGTGCCCAGGATCGGCTTGCCCAGCGGGTGCCCTCTCCAGAAGTTCTGGGTAAAGATCTCGTGCACCAGGTAGTCGGGGTTGTCCTCGTCCATCTTGATCTCTTCGAAGATCACGCCCCGCTCGCGCTGGATGTCGCCCTCCGCAAAGATCGGGTGCAGCACCAGATCGCTCAGGACATCGAGCGCTGTCGGCACATGCTCATCCAGCACCTTAATGTTGAAGCAGATCGTCTCCTTGCCCGTAAATGCATCCAGGTTCCCGCCGATCGCGTCCACCTCGCGCGCAATGCGTTGCGCCGTTCGCGTCTCGGTGCCCTTGAACACCATGTGTTCCACAAAATGCGAGATGCCGTTCAGCTCCGCGATCTCATGCCGCGAGCCCGCCCGTACCCACACGCCCATCGCCACGGAGCGCATATGCTCCATGCGTTCCGTCAAAATAGTCAACCCGTTCGGGAGGACCGTCCGTTCCACGCTGCGTTCATTCGTCATATAGGGTCGCCGCTCACTTGCGTTGGGCGGACACGAGTCCGCGGGAAGCACGTACGTGCCATTAGCCGATGCTATGCTTGCCTGTTGCCGGAACTGTCTCGATGCCGCCTGATACCGGATTGCCGTCAGAGCCTCTGTCTGGGGCGCCTTCCGATCCAACGGGGGAGAGCTTCTTCATTTTAGACTCTGCCGGCCCGGAATCGGTTCAGACACCTGCCCCATCCACGGTGCAATCGCTCTTTGGCCTTTCGATTGAGCAATTTACCGAGCTGGTAACTCACTTCGACGAGCCGGAATTTCGTGCCCGCCAGCTCGCCCAGGCCCTCTATCGCGATTGGCGCCCCGACCTCGAAGCCGTCACCACCCTGCCTGTTGCGCTGCGCCAAAAACTCGCGGCCGAAGGCTTCGCCATCGGTCTTCCGCCCATCCTTCAGACCTTCCGCTCCGTCGATGGCACCGAGCGCTATCTCATCGGCGCCAGTGGCAACCAGACTGTCGAGACCGTCTGGATGCCCGACGGCGATGGCGCCGAGGACAACGAAGCGGACGACGACGGCGCGCCCGCACGCAAGCGCGCCACCATCTGCGTCTCGTCGCAGATCGGCTGCGCCGTCAACTGTCAGTTCTGCCTCACCGCCAAGCTTGGCATCGAGCGCAACCTCACCGCCGGTGAGATCGCTGGTCAGGTCGTCACGGTTCTCCGTCGCCATCAGGTCGAGCTCGGCCGCGATCGAATCAATCTCGTCTTCATGGGCATGGGCGAGCCCTTCCTCAACTACGACGCCTTCATGGACGCCGTCCGGCTGCTCGTCAACGAAGTCGGTCTGCCCGCTTCTCGTATGACCGTCTCAACCAGCGGCATCGTCCCCGGGATCGAGCGCTTCGCCAAAGAGCCACTCCGCCCACGTCTGGCCATCTCGCTCAACGCCTCCAACAACGCAGTGCGCGAGTCCGTCATGCCCATCACGCGCAAGTGGTCGATCGAAGCGGTGATCGAATCCGCTCGCAAGATGCCGCTCGCCCCGCGCGAAAAAATCACCTTCGAATATGTGCTGCTAGGCGGCGTCAACGATTCGCTCATTCATGCTGACGAAGTCGTCGCTATAGCCCGCCGCGCCGGCTTTTCCTCGAAGGTCAACCTCATCGTCTGGAACCCCGGCCCCGGTATCCCCTACCACCAGCCTGCACCTGAAGACGTCGAGCGCTTCCAGCAGCGCCTTGTCGCCCGCGGCGTCCCCGCCTTTATCCGCCGCCCCCGCGGCCGCGACATCTACGCGGCCTGCGGTCAGCTCAAAAAAACCACAGAAGCTACTATTTCCAGCGCGTCCCAGACCTGAACGTCATCACCTTCTAATCACAACCCATGCGATAGAGTGGTACCGCCATGCGCCCACTCGCATTCCTAGCATCGACGCTCCTGCTCGCCGCGCCCGCCATCGCCCAATCCGCCGACACCGCGAAGTGCGCCAACCTCCAGCAGCTCCAGCTCGACCAGGCCCACGTAGTCTCCGCCGAAGTCGTAACCCCCGGCACGTTCGTAGCGCCACCGCGTCCTACCGGCCCAGCAGAGCAGGTCGCGCTCTATAAACAGCTCCCCGCCTTCTGCCGCGTCAAGATCGAAGCCACGCCCACCACCGATTCCAAAATCCAGATCGAAGTCTGGTTGCCCGCCGCCAACTGGAATCGCCGGCTCCAAGGCATCGGCAACGGCGGCTTCGCCGGTGAAATCGACTTCGAAGGCATGGCCCGCGCCCTCGACAGCAACGCCGCCACCGCCGGCACCGATACCGGCCACTTCGCCGACGGCATCGACGCCAGTTGGGCGCTCCACCATCCCGAGAAGATCACCGACTACGGCTGGCGCGGCATTCACCAGATGACCGAGCAGGCCAAAGCCGTCGTTGCCGCCTACTACGGCTCACCCGCGCAGCACAGCTACTTCACCTCCTGCTCCGACGGCGGACGCGAAGCTCTCATGGAAGCGCAGCGTTTCCCCGCTGACTACGATGGCATCCTCGCCGGAGCGCCCGCATACAATTGGACCACGCTCCTCACCGGGGCCGCCATCGGCATGCAGACGCTGCTCTCCGACAGTGCCAGCTACATCCCTGCCGCTCAGGTGCCGCTCATCCATCGCGCTATCGTGCGGCAGTGCGACAAGGTGGATGGCCTCAAGGATTCGCTCATCGCCGATCCGCCCGCCTGCCACTTCGCCGCAGCCAGCCTTGCCTGCAAAACAGGCCACAGCCAGCGCTGCCTCACCCCCGCCCAGGTCAAGTCGCTCAACACCCTTCTATCCGAACGCAGAGTCAGCGACACCACCATCTTTCCAACTCTTCCTGCCGGCGGCGAACTCGATCCCAACGGCTGGCCCACTTGGATCACGGGTCAGGAGCACGGCAAGTCCGCCATGGCCGGCTTCGGCTACGGCTACTTCGCCAACATGGTCTACAGCGATACCAAGTGGGACTTCCACACCTTCGATCCCGTCGCCGGTCTCGCTGCCGCGCGTGAGAAAACCAGCGATGCGCTCGACGCTACAAACCCCGACCTCAGCGCCTTCCAGCAGCGCGGCGGCAAACTGATCCTCTATCACGGCTGGGCGGATGCGGCCATCAGCCCTCTCTTCTCCATCCACTACTACGAACAGGTGCAGCAGAAACTCGGCAACGACGAGACCTCGAACTTCACCCGCCTCTATCTCATGCCCGGTGTCAAGCACTGCGCCGAGGGCCCAGGCCCGGACTCGATCGGCCAGTGGGGCCTACCCGCCATGAAGGAATCAGACGGGAGTCATAACGTCATTCACGCGCTCGAGGACTGGGTCGAAGATGGCAAGGCGCCCGAAGCCATCATCGCCACCAAGTACGCCGAACTGCCCAATCATCACGCCAACCCGCACAAGATCGTGATGACCCGCCCCATCTGCCCCTACCCGCAACAGGCCCACTACAAGGGAACAGGCAGCATCAAGGACGCCGCCTCCTTCGTCTGCCAGTAAGAGCGCTCTCGATGGCTCCGGTAAGTCCCATTAGAAACACTTCTTAAGCGTTAACTCGTTTAGAATTAGATATTTTCCGCATCGGACGAGCACCGATCCTAAAGCAAAGACAAGGATTACGAGCCGCTCCCGCACCGCAGGGGGGAGGAGGGGGTGGTGAGGCTGGTAGCGCTCCGCAGCGCATCCATATCCGCTTCAAGTCCCAGATGCAACAGAACGTCTGCCACGCGGTCCGCGTTGTGGCGCAGGGTGTCGCCCTCGGCGGCGAAGTTGCCCGGGATTACCCGCACCCCGAGCGCCTCGATGCGCTCGATGTCGGGCAGAATCGGCGCCGCACCCTCGCGCGCATAGTTGCGCAGCAGGGTCTCGCTTACCGGCGCGGTGTTCACCAGTGCGTAATCGAAGATCGCCTGGCCCATATGCTCGTAGATCTTCTCGATGTGCTGCGATGCCGTGAGTCCCAGGCTCTCATTCGACTGCGTCATCAAGTTGCAGATGAACACGCGCAGCCCACGCGCTCGGGCCAGCGCCTCGGGAATCCCCTTCACCAGCAGATTGGTGATCAGGCTGGTATAGAGCGAGCCAGGCCCCAGCGTGATCAGGTCCGCGCGTGCAATCGAATCCAGCGTCTCCGGCAGCGGTTCCGCGCCCGCAGGCTCCAGCCTCAATTCGCAGATGCGATGCTTGCTCGCCGTGATGTTGGTCTCACCCTCGACGATGGAGCCGTCGTCCATGTACGCGGAGAGGGTCACGTTGGTCGTGGTCGCAGGATAGATGTGGCCGCGGGTCGCCAGCACCTGCGAAGAGAGCTTAATCGCCTGCGCGAAGTCGCCGGTGATCTCGGCCAGCGCCGCCACGAAGAGGTTGCCGAAGCTGTGGCCTTCGAGCGAGCCTGTGTCCTCGCAATCGCCATTGCCATTTGCGGCCGCAGCAGTCGTAGAGGAGAAGCGATGGCGGAAGAGTCGCGAGAGCAGCGCCTCGTCGTCCGCCAGCGCCACCATGCAGTTGCGCAGGTCGCCGGGCGGCAGCATGTTGAAGTGCCGGCGCAGCCGGCCGCTCGACCCGCCGTCGTCGGTGACCGTCACAACCGCAGCCAGGTCGCTGATCAGGCTGGGGACAGCCTCGGCGTCTGCTTCATTCGTCTGCGGAGAAGGCGCATAGCGGCGCAGGCCGCGCAGCAGCGTGGACAGCCCCGTGCCCCCACCGATCGCGACCACGCGCAGAGACGACCGCCGCAGCGGTGTTGTCACTGCCGTCTCGCGTCCGGATTCTCTCCGTTCGGATGAACTGCTGGGAATCACCGGCATACTGCTGCGGCTTCCTTTTTCACTAAACTTCCGGCCTCATTGCACTTCAGGGTACAGAAGCTCGGTGAACCGCGGATCGTCCGCCATGTCCTGAAAGTCCGAGTCCACGCGCGCGTGGATGCGGTTCTGTGGATTGATGCCGATCGCCGCGGAGAGGTGCTCCAGGCACTGCTCGGTCTGCCCCGTCATGCTCTCGAGGATGGAGAGCCCGTAGAGTGCGTAGTCGGCTTGAGGTGCCTTGGCCAGAATCGTCTCCAGTTGCTCCCGTGCCTCGTCGTACAGGCCGGTGTTCAGCAGCGAGATCGCGTAGTCGTACTGCTCCTCGGGGCCGGAGAACTTGCGCTCCTGCTTTGTCGCCTGCCGTCCGCACGCTTCCAAGTACACGCGGGCACGCTCCGCCACTTCCGGCGAGCTCTGTTCGCTCAGCTTGCGGAAGCCTTCACGAGCCTTGTCGTACTTGCCTTCCTGCATCGCTTTCAAGGCTGATTCGTATTCCTGCATGGTCTTCAGATGTGCCGGATCGGCCATGGTCCGCACCTTACCCTGGATCGTCTTGGGGCCGCGCGTCTTGGTGGTTCCTGTGCTTGCCATTGCTTGATCGTCCTTGATTACGTCCGCCTGCATCTCCAGCAGGGGTTCACTAGGTCATTCTGCTATTCCGTGAAACCCGGAGTGACTCTCGGTGTGGTCCTCCTTTACGGAAAGGCCACGAGAACCGTCGTCGGTCCCGTCTCCACCTCTGGCAAAATGCTTCACCGCTTCTGTTCCAGCCGTTGTACACTCCCGACCCCAGGGGCCGTCAACCACACCACCGGGTCAGATAAGCGCGATTACGCCTCTTCCCCTATATCTTTCCCCGATAAAGAACAGGATTCAGCTCCGGATCGTTGTACATCTTCAACTGTCTGTACTGCTTGAAATAGCGTTCGCCCGCGCACACCTGCGTCCACACGCGATCTAGGCAGCCGGCCAGATCGCTACGCTGCTCCCGCAAGGTAGCCAACCGCTCCGCATTCCGCTCGCGATGTCCTTGCGGCGCGGTGGTGCGGTCCAGCTCCTCTTGGGTATGAAACAGCTTCAGCGACAGAATCGACAACCGGTCCATCATCATACCGGGTGTCTCGGAATGCTGGTCGCCGCGTTCCATCATTGACGGATACTGGCCCGACGCCTTGCGCAGGCTCGCGAGCAGGCAAGCATCAATGCGCTCCGCCGTATCATTGCGTACCTGGTTCACGCGGTCGATCTCCCGCTTCACGGCTGCGATTGCGGCATCGTCGGCGGATGGCTGCCGAGCCTCGTCCTCCGCGTGCCACAGTACGAAGTTGGCCGCATGCTGCGCCTCGACCAACGCCTCCAGGGATTCGTCGCGGACCGGTTCCGGCTGCACCTGGTGCCACAGCCGGGTGCGCCCATCCTGCAGTAGCACGATGGCGCGCGCGTCGACCAATGTGGAGAGTGATGTGGGCATGGAACGGGAGCAGCGGCGATCTGCTGGTGAGCTCGCTGGGAATCGAACCCAGGACCCACGCATTAAAAGTGCGTTGCTCTACCAACTGAGCTACGAGCTCACAGTACCGCTCTGCTGCTAACTAACGGTACCACAGGAGCCTGCATCGGCCGCCTGAGCGTGGGTGTCGCGTAAACAGCAAGGGCACCCACTGTGGGCGCCCTTGAAGCTAAGTTGCTGCCAGCCTACGGCAGGTAGTAGCGGATAGAGGTCTCGAAGATGTTGTCGGTACCCTTCGCTCCGCCGCCGGGGTTGGTCGTACCACCCGCGCCAGACCAGATGTTGCGCTGGAAGTAGCTGTATTGAGCGCCCTGACGGAAACGGCCCATCGGTCCGCGGTAGAAGTCGTACCAGTAGCCGGTGGCCAGCTCCTGTACGTCCTTGGTCTGGTTGCCGCAGTTGGCGGGCGTCGACGGAGTGAAGCCAGTACCGCCGCCGAAGCCAGGATTGGCTGCCGTGCTGGGTCCTGGTTCGGTATTGCAGCCGCTCATGTTGGTAAGCGGCGAGCCGTAGCCAACCTTGCCGAAGTAACGGCGTCCCACGTAGTCCCCGCCGTAGTTAACGTACACCATCATGCGCTTGGTGGGATTTGCTTCAATCGTTCCCAGTGCGTCGAAGTTGTGCAGCGGAGCGATCTGAGCATTGGGACGAAGCGTGATATCAGCGATGGTCGAGGAGCCGTAGCGTCCCGTTCCATCACCCCACAGGCCCTTAAGGCCGACGGTGAGCTTCTTATTGAGGAAGGTCGCGCGCCCGCTGCCGCCAATGCCGCCGGCGACGGTGCTGTCGTTATAGGCACCGATGGAGTTCGGAACCGTCGTGGTGGTGGTTACCCCGTTGACAGTTGTGGTCGTCGTCGTCGAGTTGGGGTAGATACGATCGCGGAAGAAGCGGCCAATGCCGAAGACTTCAAAGTGTCCCCATGGGCCCGGCTCGTAGGCGATCTTCGCGATCATGTCCGGGGCCAGGTTGAAGGAGTAGTTCGCGGTCACGTTATAGAGGCCGCCGCCGTTGCCGTCGGAACCGATCAACAGGTTCGTGGGCAGGCTCGAACCCGCTGGATTAAGGGTCTCAGCATTTTCCGCCGAGGCGCCGATCCAGAACTTGTTGCCGAAGTCCTTGGTGACGCGGAAACCGTACTGACGCGTCCACACGAAGCCCGCGACGTACTGCGGGTCGATGACGGCGGGAAGGATCTCCGTGCCGTTGTCCAGACCTTTGGTGGTTTCCGTTGCCAAGGACCACATCTGGCCGCCGCTGATGTTCCACCCGTTGTGGAAACCGGCCCGCGCCCAGAGCTGGCGCTGGCGGACGACGTAGCTGTTGGACTGGTTGTTGTTGGAGGTAATGCCGGTTCCCAGCCAGTCCATTTCGTAGTAGCCGGTCATATCGACAGTGGCCAGCTTGCCGGTTGCTTTGAGGGCCAGGCGCGACTGACGGCCGGTGCCCTGGAACTCACTCAGCTGCGCTGCGTTCGAATTCTCAAGTGGAATGCCGGTGAACTGCGTGTTGATATCGCCGCCGGTGGCTGCGCTGCGCCACACGGTCGCGGCTTCAATGAAGGAGCCTGTCGGTGAGATTGTGATGCCCTTGAAGTGGATCTCGTCCGGGTGCTCTATCTTCTTGGTGAGATTGGTCTGCGTCTCCTGAATCGAGGAGGCGAGCGAGGTGCTGTTGGTCTTCAGATCGCTGACCGCGCCCTGCAGGTTGGAGACAGCGGACGCATTGTCAGCCGTCTGCTGTTGCTGCTGCTGGGCCTGCTGCGCTGCCTGGGCGGCGGCTGCGTTGGCCGCCGCGGCCTGCTGCTGGGCCGCCTGCAGTTGAGCATTGCTATCGTTCAACTGCTGCTTGAGCTGGTTGATCTGCGACTCCATGTCTTCGCGGAGCTGTTGAATCTGCGTTTCGACCGAAGGACGCTTTGGCGTCACCTTTCGTGCCGCCCGATGCGGGACCGTGCTCTTTCCTGTAGCGTCGCCGCTCGCTGTAGCCGTCTGCGCCTGAGCGGTCGCCATGGCCGACACAAGGACACAGGTCGCCATCACCTTCAAATGATTTTTCATTCAGCCTCTCTCCAGAACTCGCCACGCGGCTTCCCGAAACATCTTTCAAGGCAGCGGGACACACGGGTGACGTAGCCATAGGCTGGCAGCCGTATGTGAATTTCCGGAGAACGCAGGTTGAATAGATGAGGAATCGATGAGTACGCAGTTACCATTTGGCAATCAGTTGTATGCGCGGCTGCATTGGGGTTCAGCGCGATCCGGCGCTGAGCAGGTTGGCCAGCAACCGGTAGGCGCCCGGCACGCCCTCCGGTGTCTGCCGGTACAGGGCGAAGGCGACGTAGATGTATTCGCCCTTCCCGAAGCTCGCGTGCAGCAGCCCGCCACGCTGGGGATCCTGCCCAGGGTCGTGCGTCTCTGTAGGGGCGGCGTACTCCGGCGCCCAGGAGCTCATGAAGGAGTGGCCGCGCTCCTCGGCCCAGCCGTCGAAGTCCGCCTCGGTGATGCGGTTGGGTGTGGTCAGCAGCGGGTCCTTCGGATCGAGCAGCGCGACGGGGGCCCGCTCGTTGACCACGCGTTCGGGAATGCCCCGCGAGTTCAGGTGCAGCTCGTAGGGCGCGTACCCGTGGTCAAACTCGGAACCTTGATACATCACCACCAGCGTGCCGCCGGCATGGACCCACGCCAGCAGGCGGGCGTTGGCGAGAGGCAGCTCGGATCGCGCAGCATAGGCACGGATGCCGAGCACGATGGTCTGGTACTGCGACAGATCGCCGCTCAGGAGATCTGCGGCGGAGAGCTGGTCAACGTGCAGGCCGAGCTGCTCGATGGCGCTGGGGAGCGTGTCGCCGGTGCCCATCACGTAGCCGATGTGGCGATCGCCGGCGACGGTCACATCCACGCCGCGAACATTTGTGCGCGCCGCCCGATAGAGGTTGTAGGGAATCAGCGCGCCGTAGCCCGCTGTTTCATAGCCCACAGTGAAGCGATGGTTGGCGCTCTCCGCAACCGCGGTGATGGGATAGCTTGTCGCTTCGAGCGCCGGTACGTGTACCTGGAAGCTGAAGACGGCATCCTCGCCCGCGTGCAGATGGAAATCCGCCGTCGCGGGCGTCGACTGCCAGCCCTGCGGAAGCTCCAGCCGCAGCGTGCCTGTTGCGTCATTCGTCGTATGAATACGGGCGGGCACGGTAAGGTCGTGCTGCTGCGCGCCGCGCGCGGCGGATAAGGGCAACACGATCCAGGGTTGCCCGAGGGAAACAGACAGCTCCGGCGTGACCACCAAAGGCGCATACACCGCGCCCGGCCCAAGTTCGAGGTGCATGGTCTGCACCGCCTGCGCCAGCCGCACCGGAACACCGTCGTAGTCGAAGGTGGCTACGCCGGTTACGGGATAGGGAGCGAAGGAGAGATTGCGATACTCCGGCTGGGCGATGTCGTAGTACGCCTGCTCCACCGAGGGGCGAGAGAAATAGGGCGCGGTCGGTGCGGCGTCCTGCGCCACCGCGACATGAAAGACCGCATCGCCACTGGTGCTGTGCGGATCATCCAGCCCCGGTGCTCCCTCGCGCTCCACCGTCCAGTGTTCGTTCTGCGGCGTCTCCAGCATGACCTTGCTGAGCACAACCGCTTTGGGCGCGCGAATGTGTACCCGCACACGGAACTCCGAGCCCGGCGTCACCTGCGCGGGTGTCGCGTGCGGCGTGGAGGAGAGGCCGCCGCGCGGGCCGGCGTACAGCTCGACGCCGCGCGGCCCACCACCCGGTGTCACCAGCGCGGTCATCTCGATGCCCAGGGCCTGGGCCAGTGCGTCGTTGGCCTGCTGCAGCTTGATCTCAAGCTCGCGCTCGACCGAGGCTTTCTGCTGCGCATCGAGGTTGCTGGTCTTCACCTCATCCAACAGCTTCGCCGTGCGGCGATAGACATCGGCAAGCAGCGGCGCTGTTCTTTCCGGATGGTCGGGCGAGTAATTCAGGATCGCCTGCGCCAAGACCTCATGGATACGCGACAGCGGTTGTTGCAGAAACGCGCCCTGCGGACCGGCAAGCGTTGCCAACCCGGGCAGTGAGGTGTCGATCCCGTCAAAGAAGCTCTGCTCGGACGGCTGCACCGGCACGCGCGCACCGTAGCGGTGATAGGCGCTCGATGCCTCGCCCGGCAGAGGCACGTTTGGACCTTCGTGCTGCGAGCGCTGCTCGCCGAGGCCGCGCCGTGCGATCTGGATGTAAGTCTGTCCCAGCAGCGGATCGCGCTCGCCCTCTTCGATCGTGACATTGGTCGCCGGGATGCCGTCGATGTCGGTGTCGTTGACGTAATCGTGAAAGCGGACGGGAGCGTACTTGCCCGTCGCATAGTCGAACATGCCTTTGGGCGACAGTGAGAAGCCGGGCACACGGGCGTAGACCTTGAGCGGCTTCCAGGGCAGCAGGCCGGCAGCTATCTGGTCCGGATACATTTTCGGATCGCCTGCAGCGTTGAAGACCTCCTGCGCCAGCATGCCTGCCACCTGGTGGTGTCCGTGGCCATCGGTCACGCCCCCCGTGAAGACCGAGCAGACCACCATGGGCCGGTACATGCGGACAGCGCGCACGGCGTCGTAGAGCACGCGATCGTGTCCCCACTGGCTGAGCGCCTCTTCCATCGTCTTCGAGAAGCCATAGTCGGCAACGCTGCCCCAGTACTGCTGGTCCACGCCGTAGTATTGGTCCGCGCGCAGCAGTTCGTTGGTGCGGATGAGCCCCAGCGCGTCGTAGTCTGCCGCGGACATCGCATTCTGGCCGCCTTCGCCGCGCGTCAGCGTAAATAGCGCGGTGCGCACGCCCAGGGCGCGGCTTTCGTAGGTGAGCATGCCGCCGTCTTCGTCGTCTGGGTGGGCAACGATCATCATCAGGCTGGCTGTGGTGTCCAGCCGCTTCAGGCTCTCGTAGAGCGCCGCAGCGCCACGATTTTCCGGCAGCTGCGTCGCCTCGATCGCGGGAGTGGAGACGGGCGGTAGATCGGTCGCCACAGTCTGCGCATAGACCGTGGTCGCCAGCAGAGCAGCCAGTGGAAGAAGGTGCGCGCGCCGTAGAGCATTTTTCCTATAGGTGTAGACCGGACAGCAATCGTTCTTGTGGCCTTTCCGTAAAGAAAGGCCACGCAGAGTGTCACTCCGCAGTCCACAGTAATAGGAAAAATGCTCTGGGTGCATGAGCTTTGAGTGTATCGTCCGCGCGGCCAGCGCGCGAGCAGCGCGGCGCAGCAGCCAGTCGCCAGCTACACTGCGTGCAGCGCGCTGCCGCGAATCGCATCGCGCTGCCGATCTCTAAAACATGCCGACCGATCCCGCCACACCGCCGAAGCACCTGCCGCGTGTACTTGGGCTGGGCAGCGCGCTCGCGCTCAACATGCTGGAGATGGTCGGCGTTGGCCCGTTCATCACGCTGCCGCTGATCGTCGCTGCTATGGGCGGCCCGCAGGCGATGCTGGGCTGGGTGCTGGGCGCAGCATTGGCGCTGTGCGATGGCCTGGTGTGGGCGGAACTCGCGGCCGCGCTGCCGGAGGCCGGCGGTTCCTACGCATTCCTGCGGGAAATATACGGACCAGGCCGCGCCGGCCGCCTCGTCTCGTTTCTCTATGTCTGGCAGTTCACGCTGAGCGCGCCGCTGGTCATGGCCTCGGGAGCCATCGGTCTCGCACAGTACGCAAGTTATCTGTATCCGGGGCTGTCCCTCAGGCTCACAGCTGCTGGTCCGTTGCAACACATCGAGCGCTCCAGCCTGGTGGCGGTGGCAGTCGTTGTGTTGGTAGTGGCGCTGCTTTATCGCCGGTTGCGCGCAGTCGAGCGCATGGCATGGGTCCTGTGGGCGGGAGTCATCTTCACCCTCGGGATCACTATCGTTGCCGGGCTCGTGCACTTCAATGCGCGGCAGGCGTTCTCATTTCCGGCCGGCGCATTTCAACTGAACCATCGCTTCTTCATCGGGCTCGGCGCGGCCATGCTGATCGCTACTTACGACTATTGGGGCTACTACACCATCGCTTATTTGGCGGGCGAAGTACGCGATCCAGGCCGGACGTTGCCGCGCACCATTCTCGGCTCGATTGTGATCATCGCGGTGATTTATCTGCTGATGAATATCAGCGTGCTCGGGGTCATTCCCTGGCAGGAATTCACCAGCAGCCGGCCGAGCGCGAGTCACACCGCTGTAGTCGCTGAACTGCTGGGCCGCAGCTTTGGGCCCGTGTGGGCGAAAATCGGCGCATGGCTGGTCATCTGGACCGCGTTCGGCTCGCTCTTCTCGCTGCTGCTGGGTGGCTCTCGCGTGCTCTGGGCCGCGGCAGCAGAGGGCAACTACTTCGGACCGCTGGCGCGGTTGCATCCCCGCGGAGCCTTTCCCGCAAACGTGCTCCTGCTGCTGGGCGGTATCGCCTGCATCTGCTGCTTCTTCGATTTGAAGGCAATCATCGCCGCGCTCGTGGCTCTGCGCATCGTTCTGCAATTCCTGTTGCAGCAGGTAGGCGTAGTGCTGCTGCGGCTACGCCGCCCGGATCTGCCGCGACCCTTCCGCATCTGGCTCTATCCGCTGCCCGTCATCTTCGCAACGCTGGGATTTCTGTTCGTGCTGGCGTCGCGCGCACACGCGGGCCGGGAGATTGCTGCTGCGCTTGTCGTCACTGTTTCCGGCGTGCTGGTCTACCTGCGGCGAGCCCGGCGCGATGCCGCGTGGCCTTTTGCCAAGCCGCAAAACGAGCCGCGAAAACTGAGCCCCGTAGAATGAGTGTAAGTACGCCAGGGGAACCATCCAGACCCGCCCGAGGCGCGTACTGTAACCGGAGCCCCGCGCCAGCGTCCAAACTTGAGATGCCGCTGAGGCCGTCTGGAGGACGCCATGCTGATCCGCAGGCCCGCTGACATTCCTTCTTCCGAGATTACTCCCAAGGCCGACTACCTGAATCGGCGCACGTTCATGACCGGCGTGGCGGTTGCCGGGGTGGCGGCGTTGGGAGCAGAGCGCCTCGGCCGCCTGATCTCTCCCGGAGCTGCGCACGCAGCAGAGAAGCTGCAGACGGTGAAGAGCCCGCTCTCCACCACGGGCGAGACGTTGACCTCGTACCAGGACATCACCCACTACAACAACTTCTACGAGTTCGGCACGGACAAGGGCGACCCCGCGCGCAACGCAGGCGCAATGCACACGCGCCCCTGGACCGTCCAGGTGACCGGCATGGTCAAACAGAAGAAGACCGTCGACATCGATACGCTGCTGAAGCTGAAGCCGATGGAGGAGCGCGTCTATCGCTTCCGCTGCGTAGAGGCGTGGAGCATGGTGATCCCGTGGGCCGGCTACTCGCTCTCGGAGTTCATCAAGCAGTGCGACCCACAGCCCAGCGCGAAGTATGTGCAGTTCCTCTCGCTTGCGAATGAGAAGCAGATGCCGGAGATCAATCAGTCGGGCATTTCATTCCCGTATACGGAGGGGCTGCGTATGGACGAGGCGATGCATCCGCTCACGCTGCTCACATTCGGACTCTACGGCGAGACGCTGCCGAATCAGGATGGCGCGCCGGTACGCGTGATTGTGCCCTGGAAGTACGGCTTCAAATCGGCGAAGTCCATCGTACGCGTTCACTTCAGCGATAAGCAGCCGCCGACCACCTGGAACATGATGGCGTCGAACGAGTACGGCTTCTACTCCAACGTGAACCCGAATGTCGATCATCCGCGCTGGAGTCAGAAGACCGAACGGCGCATCGGCGCCTCGCTCTTCAAACAGCGCCAGACCACCCTCATGTTCAATGGCTACGGCGATCAGGTGGCAAGCCTCTACAAGGGTATGGATCTGAAAAAATACTTCTGAGAAGGCACGATTGAATTTCTCCATGCCGAATCGCGCTGTCGTTGCGCTGAAGGTGCTGGTCCATCTTGCCTGCCTGACTCCGTTTCTGATTCTGGCCTGGCATACGTACCATGACCTCACGCATCCGGGTTCGGTTGCTTTGCTTGGGCCGGATCCCACCGCGACGCTCTCGCACGGCACTGGATTCGCCGCGCTGCGCATCCTGATCATCTCCCTGGCCATCACACCGGTGCGCCGCCTCAGCAAAAGCCTTGGCTGGCTCGTCCGCTTCCGCAGGATGCTTGGGCTTTACGCATTCTTCTATGCGTCAGTCCATTTGCTGGTCTATCTCAAGCTCTATGCCAATCTCGATTGGCCCACACTGGTCGACGATCTGAGCAAGCGCCGGTACATCATCGCCGGCTTTTCTGCGTGGCTGCTACTTCTTCCGCTCGCCCTTACGTCGACGAAGTGGTCCATCCGCAAGCTGGGCAAGCGTTGGCAGGTGCTGCATCGGCTTGTGTACGTGGCCGCGGTTCTGGGTATCGTCCACTACTGGTGGATCGTGAAGACCGGCGTGCTCGATCCGCTGAAGATCACCATCGTTCTGGCGGTTGTGCTGCTGGCTCGTCCGGCATGGTTATGGATCGACGCCAGGCGCCGGCCGCGACGCATGGCCGAAGCGTGACAGGAAACCAGATCAGTTCTGCGGTGCGGCGTTCACCACCAGATCGGAGACATCCGTGCCGTTTACCTCCAGCGGCTGGCCGGCGCTGGTGTAGCCGACGCGAGTGGACGGGTCATAAGCATTCGATAGCTGCACAGTGAATTTGCCGTCCGGCACAGCGGTGAAGGTGAAGGTGCCGTCTGATCCGGTCGTCGCACTGATGGTGCCCGTATCCCCGGAGCTCAGCCGCAATTGCACAGAAGCTCGGGGCAGCGCATGGCCATCCTGCTGCGAGACCACGACTCCGCTAACGGAGTGCATTCCGGCAGCGGGAACCTGAATGTCGGTTCCGGGAACCTCATCGCCGGCATGTACGTCGAGCTTCTTCGCCTTGCTGCGTTCAATGGTGTTGCCGTAGTAGATGGGGAAGATGGAGTGCGGCGCAGCGGAGACGACGTATGTGCCGTCGGCCAGACCGGTGACCCGGAACTGGCCTCGATCGTCCGTCTGCGCGAAGCCGGCGATGCTCTGCTGCGGAGCGGTGCCGGTCGCCTGTGTCCCTGTGGTACTCGTTGCCAGGACGAAGGCCTGTATCGACACGCCCGCTGCGGGAGTGCCGTCATCGAAGCTCACCGTCCCGCTGATCGTTGCCCCGCGGTAGATCATCACCTGCACATTCGCAGCCTGGTTCGCGGCCACGCTGACGCGCGTCAGTTGCGCGGCGATCCGGTCACGATTGGCAGCCGACAGGTTCTGCAAGTCGCGCGACATGCCACGCAGCGGCTGCACGTATCCCGGCATCATGACATCGGCGTAGTAGTCACCAGGAGATACGCCGGTCATGCGAAAGGAGCCATCGGAGCCGGTGGTCGCGAAACCGCCGCGGCCCCCGAAGCGACCGCCCTGCGCATCCACCGGCTGCAGCCGAACGTTCGCGAAGCGTGCCGGCTTCTGTGTGTCCGCGCAGTAGACATGTCCCATCACCGTTCCGGTGTCGCTGTACTGCGCAAGCAGTGGCAACGCCGCAAAGACGACAATCACCATGCAGAGCAGGGAAGCGCGGCAGTTTCGCGACGACTGGCTCCGATGGCTGCGCATTGCGTGGCCTACCTATGTGTCTTCGATCCCGTTAAAGAGGTCCGTCTCACCTGAGAACCGCTCTGGATTTCGCGCCGAGGCGAGCAGATAGTACTCCTCGTGCCCGTATCTCTCAAAGGCATCGGCCGCACGGCTCATCACTTCCTGCGTGTCGTGGGCCTCAAGCGCCTGCCGTTTTACTTTCTGCAACGGGCCGAGATCGAGCTTGATGGATGCAGGAGTGCGCGGCGCCACGGCTGCCTCCTCCTTGAACTTGGAGACGGTGAACCTCGTCGATTCGTAATAGAGCTTCTGCGGCGCCCACAGTGGGAGCCCCCGCTCCAACTGCTCCTGCGCGAAATTGCTGCGGCCGCTCCAGTGAAATGCGGCAGTGGCCGCGAAGCTCGCCACCGCATGGTCGCGATGCAGGTTTGGACCGCCATCGCCGCCGAAGGTGAGCACGATATGGGGGCGAAGCTGCCGCATTCGTTCCACCAGCCGCGTAGTCATTTCAAAGAGATTCGCCTGGATCAGCGCCCCATCCGGATACTTCCAGACCTCGTGCCGGGTGACACCGAGAATGGCGCACGAAACCTCCAGCTCCGCCAGTCGAGCGGCGGCAAGTTCGTCATCGCCGCGGGTATCGCCCCGGTTCGATGCTGCGCGGCCCTCGGTCAAACAGATCACTGTAGTATCAGCGCCTCGGGCATGCGCCATCAGCAGCGCGCCGCCAAATCCGCCACTCTCATCGTCCGGGTGCGCTGTCACGCACATCAGGCGTAGGGCCAAGCTGTTCTCCTTCATGGAAGCTGTCAATCGCTATTGGATAATCCCAAGGCAGCGAACGCTGCGCTACCGGCCGGAAGCTGAAGCGGTGCAAGGGCGTGGGGCCATGCTCGGCCAGCGCGCGCTTGTGTTCCGGCGTGGAATAGCCTTTGTGCGAATGCAACCCATATTGCGGCCATTGTTCGTGGTATTCGCACATGCGCCGGTCGCGGTAGACCTTGGCAATCACAGATGCAGCCGCGATCGAGATGGAGAGGGAATCGCCGTAGATGATGCTGGTCTGCGCGCAGGGGAGGTCGAGGCGCATGGCGTCGATCAGCAGATGGTCTGCCGCGGGCATGAGTCGCGCTATGGCGCCCAGCATCGCGAGCTTTGAGGCTTGATAGATATTCACGCGGTCGATTGTCTCCGCGTCCACCTCTTCAATCGCGAAGCAGAGCGCGCGCATCTCGACGATCTTCGCCAGCCGCTCGCGGTCCTCGCGCTCCAGTTGTTTGGAGTCGCGTAGCCCGCGAATCCGGCACTCTGGCGGCAGGATAACCGCGGCAGCCACCACGGGTCCGAAGAGAGCGCCCCGGCCTACCTCGTCCACGCCGGCCACCATGACCGCACCGGCGGCACGCGCCTCTTTTTCATAGCGCAGCCCGCAGTGCAACTTCTTCAGCATGCGCATCTTTCGCGCAGAAGGAGAGAGCGCGTCCTCGTCGAGCCGCTCGATCTCCTGTTCGCTGATAACTTTCGTCGCCGACATCTGCCACAGTGTACGTCGTGGTGGCATGTAGAAAAGCAGTGCCGCATCGTTGAGATTCGACGACGCGGCCCCGTGCGCCTCAAGCGGCGACGCAGTCCGGTTCACATGCTCAGCTCGGCCTCTTCGGCGGCCTCTTCGTCGCCGTCCTGATCCCGATCGCCGTCCGGCAGCAAGCCCAGGGCCTGCCGCTCGAAGAGCCTCTTGTAGACGCCGCCCGTTCGCCGGACGAGTTCCTCGTGGCTGCCCTCCTCGACAACGGCCCCGTGTTCGAAGACCAGGATGCGGTCGAGCATGCGCACGGTGGAGAGCCGGTGCGCAATGACGATCGCCGTGCGGCCGGTAATCAGCCGCTCCATGGCCTCCTGGATGAGCGCCTCCGACTCTGAGTCGAGGCTGGAAGTGGCCTCGTCCAGAATCAGGATCGGAGCATCGCCCAGGAAGGCGCGAGCGAGCGCGACGCGCTGCCGCTCGCCGCCGGAGAGCTTCACGCCGCGCTCGCCTACCAACGTGGCATAGCCCTTCGGCTGCCGCGCGATGAACTCGTGCGCATTCGCCAGCCGCGCCGCACGCTCGATCTCTGCCATCGTTGCACCCGGCCGGCCGTACGCAATGTTCTCCGCCAGCGAACGGTGAAACAGCACCGGATCCTGAGCTACCAGGGCAAGCTGTGCCCGCAGCGATACCTGCGTGGCGTTCGCAATCTCCTGCCCGTCGATCAGGATGCGGCCGTCCGTCACGTCGTAGAGCCGCTGCAGCAGCTTGACGAAGGTCGTCTTGCCGGAGCCGGAGTGACCCACCAGCCCCACGCGTTCTCCCGCCGCAATGCGCAGCGAGAAATTGCGGAAGAGCGGCTCAAGCTGCGCGCCATAGCGGAAGGTCACGCGGTCGAACAGCACTTCGCCGTCGCCGATATGCACCGGGCGCGCACCTTCGCGATCCGCAACGCCCAGCGGATGCGAGTGCATGGCCACCATCTCCTCCATCTCGTTCACGCTGCGCTGCAAGTTGGCTACGTGCTGGCCTACGTCGCGCAGGTATCCATGGACGACGAAGTAGCTGGTGAGCACGAACGTGACGTCGCCCGCAGTGGCGCGGCCGGTCCACCACAGCCACACGGCGCAGCCGGTCACGCTAGCCCGCAGCGCCAGCAGCACCATCTGCTGCATACTGCCGCTCTGCGTCCCGCGCACCCAGTGGCGCAGCGTGCGTCGCCGCCATTTGCCCATCACCAGGCCCAGGCGATCGTCCTCGCGGCTCTCTGCGCCGAAAGACTTCACCACCGCGTTACAGGTCACAGCATCGGCCATGGCGCCGCCCACCAGCGTATCCTGCGCGTTGGAGAGCCGTGCCGCCGGGGCGACGTAGTAGAGAGACAGCCACACCGAGAGCGCCACGTAGAGCACAGCGCCCGTCCCGACCACAGCGCCCATTGCCGGCCAGTGCCAGCCCAGCAGCACGGAGGAGCCGATGAGGACCAGCAGCGCTGGCAGCAGGGCCAGCAGCAGCGTGTCGTCCATCATGTCCACCGCCCACATGCCGCGCGTCACCCGCCGCACGATGGAGCCGGCGAAGTTGTTGGCATGCCAGTCCGTGGAGAAACGCTGCACGCGCCAGAAAGCATCGCGCGCGAAGCGCGACATCAGCCGCAGCGTGAGGTGAATGATGGCCACCAGCGCGAAATACCGCCCGGCCACCAGCACGGCACCCAGCGCAGCCATGCTGCCCAGCGCCCATAATGCCGCGTGAAGTGCCTGCAGCTTTGTCTCATAGGCGTGCGAAGTCGCATGCGCCGCATGCGCTGCGACGGCGTCCACCAACCGCCCGGCAAAGACGGGCATGAAGAGGTCGGCCACGGTCGCCATCAGCATGGCTCCGGCCACGCCGGCCACCAGCCATGCCTCGCGTCGCCAGTGGCGGAAGAGGAATGCTAGAACGTCACGCATTGCGTGATTGCTTCGTGAGGCTTTCATAAGTCACTCGCTCAAGTGGGGGATCGGCGACGAGCCGAACCCTCGGGGAACAGCAACCTGAAAGTGAGGAGCCTCAGACCAGACTCGATTCTGCTGTTGCAGAAAGAGAAAGGCCCTGAGGCAGCGCCCCAGGGCCTTCGCGAAATGCTGACGAAGACGCTAAGTGCGCTCCACTTCCTTCAGACGGGCAGCCTTGCCACGCAGGCCGCGGAGGTAAAAGAGCTTGGCGCGACGGACACGAGCCGACCGAACCTTCTCGATCTTGTCCACCACTTTGGAGTTCAGCGGGAAGATACGCTCCACGCCCTGACCAAAGCTCATCTTGCGGACGGTGAAGGATCCCTGCGGGCCATGCTTCTTGGCAATCACGATGCCTTCAAAGGCCTGCAGACGCTCCTTCTCACCTTCCTTGATCTTTACCTGCACGCGTACCGTGTCGCCGGGGACAAAATCGGGAAGGTCCGTACGCTGGAGCTTCTCGGCAAGGCGCTGCATTACTGGATGAATGGACATGACAATTTCCTAGGGGTTAGTTCGAACTTCTAGTGTACACAACTTTGCCCCAATTCGCACCTGAAACAGCCCGTAACCGGCGTGGACTACACTGCAGAACGAGCTCCTCGTATGCGACCCCTCGCGGCCCTGATTCTAGTTTACGTTGTCGCACCGTGCATGCTCGGAATAGCACAGGCGCCGGCTCAGACCGGCCCGGTCTTCCGCGCCGGCACAACTCTGGTGCTCGTTCCCGCACTGGTGAGAACCAAGGCAGGCGAGCCGGTCTTCACCCTGACCGCCGACAACTTCCTGCTCACGGATGACGATGTTCCCCAGAAGCTCTCGCTCGAGCAGGATACCGATAGCGAGCCGCTGGCCCTGGTCGTTGCGGTAGAGATTGGAGGCGCCGGCGCGCGCCACCTCGATGACTATCGCAACCTCGGCTCGACCATCGAAGCCCTGGTCGGGAACGTCCAGCATCGCGTCGCGCTGGTCGGCTTCGATAGCGAGCCGCGGCTCCTGGAAGACTTCACGCCTGATCTCACCGCCACCGCGGCCGGCCTGCACGACCTCGACGTCCGGAGACAACGGCGCCGCGATGCTCGACGGACTGAAATTCTCCGTCGAGCAGTTACAGAAGCAGCCGCCGGAATATCGCCGGGCCATCCTGCTGCTCAGCGAGACAGTCGATCACGGCAGCCATATTCGCACTTGAAGATGCGGTTCGCGCGGTCAGCGACACAAACACGGTCATCTACAGCTTCGCCTTCTCATCGACGAAAGCCGCGGCAGGACATGAAGCGTCGCGCACGCTGGGCGACTCCGAGCCGGGCCCTCCGGGTGGCTGCTTTGCGAACGACCCGAATGCAGATCCGTCGGAGAAAAAGGGCAAAGCGGAAAAGACCTATGACTGTCTTGGCCTGCTTGCACCACCGTTGCGCCTGGCCAAGATCGCTGCGCTGGTCGCCATGAACAGCATGCGCCGCAATGCATCGGAGACCGTCGCGCACCTCACCGGTGGCGAATATTACTCGTTCAAGAGACCGGAAGAGCCTGCAAAAGGACATGCTGACAGTCTCTAATCACGTGCCGAACCGTTATGTCCTCAGTTTCCGCCCGGAAGCGCCGCATCCGGGGCTCCACACGCTCAAGTTGCAGTTGAAGGACTACCCGAATCTGCAGATCACCGCGCGCAGGAATTACTGGGCGCAGAATGCTGCCGCGTCGCAGCCTTAATCGTTTGCGCGATCACCGCGCGCCGCTCGATCGAGAAAGGCGCGATCGCTCGCGCTCAACTCAGCATCCTTCAACAGGTCCGGGCGATTGCGCATGGTCTTCACCAGCGCCTGCTCACGCCGCCATTTGCGGATGGCCGCATGATCGCCGCCACACAACACTTCAGGGACCGCCAACCCACGAAACTCCGCGGGGCGCGTGTAATGTGGATAGTCCAGCAACCCGCCGCTGCCGTGTGTGGAACGCGGCGCGTCTCCTTCGGAGGATGCACCCGCATCCGCGATCCCAAAGCTTTCGTAAGCGGAGGACGCCTCGTTTCCCAGCACGCCTGGAAGCAAACGCGTCGTTGCGTCCATCACAATAGCCGCGGCCAGCTCGCCGCCGGTCAGCACGTAGTCGCCGATCGACAGCTCGCGATCACAGAAGAGCGTATTCACGCGCTCATCCACACCTTCGTACCGTCCGCAGATCAGCACAATCCGCTCCACTTGTGCCAGTTCGCGTGCAACTGACTGACTAAAGCGCTCCCCTTGTGCGGATAACAGAATCACGCTCTCGCGAGCGTGATCGCGCTGCGCCTTCGCACTCACGGCGATCGATTCAATCGCGGCGGCAAGAGGCTCGGGCTTCAATACCATCCCCTCGCCACCGCCGAACGGGCGATCGTCTACCGTGCGATGGCGATCGATTGTGAAGTCGCGCAGATCATGCCGCTCACACTGGACGATTCCGGTTTCGAGCGCGCGCCTCACCACGCCATGAGTGAGAAATCCATCGAAGAAGCCGGGGAAGATAGTGAGGATGTCAAAGCGCATCGTCGGCTTCATCCTTCTGGCTCGCCTGTCGCTGCGCAGCACGCTCTTCCTCGGTCATCGGTGCATTGATCGTCGTCAGACCTGCGGGCAAACGCATACGCAGTTCGCGCGCGTCGAGATCGAGTGAGACGAGATACGCCTTCGCGAACGGGATCAGCAGCTCGTCCTCGCCGCTTTTCAGCACCAGCATGTCCAGTGCTTCGCCCGCACCGCGCTCTACATCGAGCACCGGGCCCAGGTCGACAGCTCCGTCCGTTTCGTCGATGAGATGACAGCCGATCAGATCCGCGACATAGACCGCGTCATCAGTGAGTGGAGCACGCTGCTCGCGCGGAATCGCAACCCGCCATCGTGCAAACAGGGTTGCATCGGAGATGGAATTGATATCCACAAACTTCAGAACAACGCGGCCCTTATGCAGCCAGTGGCGCTCGATTTCTGCTTCGCGGGGCGCACCCTTCGCGTCAGGCGGCAACAGCCACACATGCCTACGCGCGGCAAATCGTTCGGGAAAGTCGGTCAGGATGTCGGCAATGAGCTCGCCGTGGCGGCCCTGGGTGCGAATCAGGTGTGCCAGCAGGACAAACTCGCGGTCACGCTCCTCAGCAGACATAGCTGCTAAACCGTTTTCACAAAAATGATGGGGCTTGTCATAACCATAGACGCAGCTTTTCCGTTAAGAAAAGGTGCTCCTCGCGCTGCTGGGCGAAACACTGGATTTGTGAAAACGGAAATGCTGTCAGCCCGCGGTCGTGGACTCGCTGCCACCAATGGTTGTGCCGTCCGCATCTTCATCATCCTCTTCGTCCTCGTCTTCGACGACGTCGAGTTCGTAGCGCAGATGGTGGCCCTGTCCAACGGCAGCGAGGATGGTGCGCATCGAGCGCACCGTGCGCCCTTGCTTGCCGATCACCTTGCCCACATCGTCCGGAGCCACACGCATCTCGAGCAGTGTCGTGTCGTCGCCTTCGTCACCCTCGACGGCTTCCACGGAAACCTCCTCCGGGTGGTCGACCAGGGCGCGGGCGATCTGCGTCATCAGCTCTTCAGCGGCGTCCAGCTTTTCGTCGTGGGTCATTCGGCTCCAGCGTGGGGCAAAGGGAAGGCTGTGCATCCCGCGAGGCGGCGGGATGCAGATATGTGCGACTAAGCAGCGGGTGCCGCAGCCGGAGCTTCCTTGTAATCCTTGAGCAGCTTGGCGACGCGATCGGAGAGCTGAGCGCCATTGCCGGTCCAGTAATCGATGCGATCCTTCTTCAGAAGCACACTGGCGGGGTTGGTCCGCGGATTATAGGTTCCCACCACCTCAATCGAACGGCCATTGCGGGCGCGGTCTTTTTCAATCACGACCACACGGTAGTAGGGCTGCTTACGCGCTCCAAAGCGCGCCAAACGGATCATCAGCACAGGATTTCTGTTCCTTTCGGCAAACTCTCTAAGAATCGTCTCGGGATTGTCCAACGGCCAGCCGGCGTACACCAGCGGCGACGGTACGGATGCGCATGTACCCGCACCACTCCCAACCCATCAAGTATGGCGGAATCAGCAGGTTTCCGCAAGATACCAGACTTTGCGGTAGTGGGTCAGTTTGAAACTGACCCACTACCGACTTTGCAGAGGGAACCCGGCGCGTGAAGCGAATGCCCGCCCAGGGCATCGAAAGATCATGGCTACCTCAACTGCGGCGCAACTCGCCACCCGTCAGCTCGGCAACTCGGATTTGCAACTCACCCGCATCGGCTTTGGCGCCTGGGCTATCGGCGGCGGCGACTGGCAGTTCTCCTGGGGACACCAGGAAGACGCAGACTCCGTCGCAGCCATTGAGCGTGCGCTGGACCTCGGCATCAACTGGATCGATACCGCGGCGATCTATGGCCTCGGCCATTCGGAAGAGGTGGTCGCGCGGGCGCTGCAGCAATCGCCGCACAAGCCCTACATCTTCACCAAATGCTCCATGCGCTGGGACGGGGATCGCAAAATTTATCACAGCCTCAAGGCCGCTTCCGTGCGCGAGGAACTGGAGGCGTCGCTGCGGCGCCTGGGAGTGGATGTCATCGATCTCTACCAGATCCACTGGCCCGATCCCGGAGCAGAAATCGAGGAGGGCTGGGAGACGATGGCGAAGCTCCGCGAGGAGGGCAAGGTCCGCTATATCGGCGTGTCCAATTTCAACGTTGCGCAGATGGAGCGAGTGTCCAAAATCGCGCCAATCACCTCTCTGCAGCCTCCCTATTCGATCATCCATCGTGATGTCGAAGCCGAGGTCCTGCCCTGGTGCCGGACGCATGGCGTCGGCGTGATCAACTACTCCCCGATGGCCTCCGGTCTGCTTACCGGAAAGATGACCGCGGATCGCATCCGAAGATTGCCGGCAGACGATTGGCGGCGCAGGAGCCCGCAATTCAATTCACCGCAGCTGGAAAAGAACCTCGCTCTAGTAGAGCAGCTTCGAGTGATCGGCGAGAAGCACGGCATTGAACCAGGTGTCGTCGCGGTTGCCTACACCTTGCATCATCCGGCAGTGACGGCGGCGATCGTTGGAGCACGGCGGCCGGATCAGGTCGAGGGAACCATCGCTGCAGCGTCCTTCGTGCTCAGCGACAGCGACTATCAGCAATTGCGCAACTTCGCGGAAACAGCAGCGGCCTGAGCAGCGCCCCAAATACCCAAATGCAAAGAGCCTGCCAGATTGGCAGGCTCTTTCGCTAAACGTGGGCATTACATGGCTTCGAGATATTTCGGGAAGAGCTGACCAGCGCTGTCCTGGAACAGGGCCGTCAAGCTCGCTAGCATCTCGCTGTACAGAGTTGTCGCGCGGTGCGCGTTTACCGAGGCGCCCACAGTCGAGTGCGACATGGCGTACTTCGCAAGCGCCATCAGTACGCATAACCGGATCTGGAAGGCATCGCTGCGCAAACCTTCCAGCAGTGCTTCATCCGGATCGGTGCCATGCTCGGCGGCATAATCAGCAAGCTGCAGCAGCAGCGGAGCGTTGCAATACATCGCCCACAGACCGCGCGCACCATCGATCCGCTTCCAGATGTCCGCCGGCGTAGCCTTGATACCGCCACGATAGAGATAACGTTCGGAGACTTCATCGAGTCCCCAGTCGTTGGCCCGGAGTGCGGTCACGATCTCGTCCCAGCTCCGCTGCTTCCGCCTCGCCTGCGCGCGGCGCCACAGCCCTACGAAGACCAGTAGGGATACCGCGAGCAAAATCTGGAATAGCGAGAACGTCATCTGCGATCACCGCTCCGAGTAACAGCTAAACGAGTACGTTTGGCTGACTCCGCTATTGTTACCAGAACTTCCTGCATTTGTGGAGTGAAATCTTTGCGCTGTGCTTCGTTTCGGGAAAACGCCCAGATCCAGAACGCCAAAGTGAAATTGTAGGCAACTCCCTGAATCTGTGCAAGTCTAGTTAAATGAATAACATAGCTTGTATCATCGCTACCAGTTACGCGGGTACTGGAGAGTTGCACCATCAACGAGACAGCCCCATAAAAGGCGAATCCGGAGGCAAGTTGGAGGACGTGACTTTTCCACCCTATCCCCAAGACTTGTGCAAAAACTGCCAGGGTTACGAAGAGAAGGATCTTGAGGATTGCAAGTAACAAGGAAACGCGGATGAGAATCTCCCGGGTGTGACTGAGTCCGATCAGCTCCACCTGGGGTGAAAAACTCGCTGCGACCAAGGCGCAGAGCAATATACCTACGATAGCCACCGGGCCGACGGGAAACGGAATGGAACGCTTCGACGGGCGAATCACGTTCCTGGCAATTTCAAGCAGGATGAGCAGTTGCAGCACGTAATCAAGGATCGTGACTACAAAATAATAGCGAAGGTAAAGTTCAGAAGAACCCTGTAGGGCCCCGGCTAGCGGATCCTCGACAAGATTTAGGAGCAGGTAGATCAGGAAGACGGGATAGAACCTGGCCAGACCCCTTCGAATGAGCACAAAGGCAAGGGCAGCTTGCAAAACCAAGGCTGCCGCGAGACTCACGTTATCGACCGTCAAATAGTGCATGGCTGTTCGCCGGTATAGCGAAGAGCATACGCTACATTACCTTTTTCGAGCACTCAGCAATTTGGGTGAGCGAATTGCCAGTGGTGCAGTCTAACTCATTTTCGACGGCAGGAGGCTGATACCTAAACGATACCGGCCTTGCCAGCGCGAGGGTAAGGAATGGCGGGACTAGCGGCCACTACGATACCGGCTTTACCGGCGCGAGGGTACGGGATCGCGGGGCTAGCGGCCAATACAATACCGGCCTTACCTGCGCGAGGGTACGGGATGGCAGGGCTAGCGGCCACTACGATAGCGGCCTTGCCTGCGCGAGGGTAGGGGATGGCAGGACTTGCCGATACCACTACGTTAGCAAAGCAGGGTACTGTCAGTACGGCGGTCAGAGCAAGAACGGAAAATGACTTCATAGCAGGGGCCTCCCGAGGGGTATGGTGCGCGTGGCGTATCGCCTACGTAGTACGAACGTTAGAGGAGGTTGCCTGCCATTGCTACAACTTTGGTGGAATTTAACTTTCTAGAGACTGGTAATATTACCTATGTACTGAATTATCTAATCGCGACTTGCGGACTCGTCACTCGAATGCACCACGATCGGGTAGAAGAGTCACATCGATGGGTCCATTGCTTTCCACTGGCGGGTATCCCGCTACTCTTTTCGTGGGATGTCCCCAATCGCGGCCGTGACATTAAAGTGACCCCATGACCCCCGCACTCTCAGCACAGGCAAAAGCGGATGCCCCGGTTGAGCTGAGAAATGCAGTCCGCTTTCCGCTTCAGATCCCCCTGCGACTCTTCACCGCGGCTGGTGAACTCGCGGCGACAACGGAGAACATCTCCGCCACCGGGGTCGCCTTTACATTAGCCCGGCCCCTGGAAGTACAGACGCAGGTCCGCTTTACGATGAAGATGCCCGCCGAAGCAATGGGTACCCCAACAGATGTAGTGGTTCACTGCACGGGCCGTGTGGTACGCTGCAACACCAGCGAGACCTGCTGGCGTGCCGCGGCAGTTATCGACGAATATTACTTCAGTCAGTAGAATTGCTATGAGCGCAGCCAAGCCCGACATGCTTGACGAGACCATTTCCGACGATCCGGCCGAGCCCAGTCCATCGACCGAGCCGAACATCGTCCGCATCATTCTTGCGGATTCGCAGGCCATCTACCGTGTCGGCATGCGCAAGATCTTTGCCTTGGAAGACGACATCCGGGTGGTTGCACAAGTTGACAACCTCCAGAACCTGGAAGCAGCCATCCAGAGGTTCCCAACGGATCTGGTCATCCTCGAAGGTGGCCTGATCTCGGGCACCACGGATGCCATTCCTGCCATCGTGCGCCGCAACCCGCAAATCAGGATCATCATTCAGGCGATCGGGACGGACGAGCAGAATACGGTCGAGCTCTACCGCCGGGGCGTGCGTGGCATCATTCCGCGGTCCATCTCGCCGGATCTACTGGTCAAGTGTGTCCGCAAGATCGCCCAGGGAGAGACCTGGATCGACAACCAGTCGGTGAACTGGGTCATCGAGGCGTACCGCTCCCAGGCCACGGCGCTAACCAGTCCTAAGAGCCAGCCGCGCCTGTCTCCGAAAGAAATGGCGATCATCACCTGCATCACGCAGGGCAAGCGGAATAAGGAGATTGCCTACCAACTGGGTACGACCGAGCAGGTCATCAAGAACTACCTGCGCAAAATATATGACAAGCTTGGCGTCTCGGACCGGCTCGAACTGGCGCTCTATTGTCTGCACCACCAGTTGCACAAAAAGTTCGCCGATGGCTCGGTCAATGCCGAAGGCGGCGATGCAGTGCTCACGCCGCTTCCCGCGCATCAGCCGGCGCAAGCGGAAAAGTAACTCACTCAAAGAAGCTCTAGCTCAGAGAGGGAGGCCCAACCGGCCTCCCTTTTGCGTTCCTGCCGGGTTCAGTGGTCAACCGGCCCGCGTGCGCGTTTGCAACTGCTCATCGAATTGCTGGCCGAGGACGCGAAGATCGCCGAAATCGACCGAGCGCGCTGCCGCAGCCCTTCCAGCGAATCGGGCACCTCCCGAGCGTCATTGCAATGGCGCAATGAATTTCTTCAGAACTCCTGCTGCTATTCTGGCGTCTCTGCCTGGTGAACCTCCTGGCTCCATTCCGGACACTGACAGCGAGACAACGCCACGCCTTCGCCGCATGTTTTCTTGGCTGGTCCCTGGATGCTTTCGACTATTTCATTCTCGTCTTTTGTGTATCCGCCATTGCGACAGATTTCCGTGTTGCCAAGAGCGCGGTAACCGAAGCGCTCTTCCTCACGCTCGCCTTCCGGCCGCTGGGCGCTCTGCTGTTCGGTTGGATGGCGGATCGGATCGGACGGCGGCCAACCCTGATCGTCAATATTCTTTGCTATTCCGTATTGGAACTGGCCTGCGCGTTCACGCCGTCGCTGCATGTCTTGCTGATTCTGCGCGCTCTGTTCGGCATCGCGATGGGCGGTGAGTGGGGCGTCGGCGCTGCCCTGGCATTTGAAACCCTGCCCAAAGAGAACCGCGGCTTTTTTTCCGGTCTGCTGCAAGAGGGCTACGCAATCGGCTACCTGGGGGCCGCCGCGGTCTTTGGACTTCTCTTCCAATCTGTCGGATGGCGCGGCATGTTCATCGTGGGCGCGATGCCGGCCCTCGTCGCTGGCTACATCGGCCTGAAGGTGGAGGAATCGCCTGCCTGGCAGCAGGGCAGCGCGGCCCGTGGCACGGGGATGTCCTTCTCCGGACTCTGGCAGGGCATCCGAAGCTATTTGCCACTGTTTCTGTTTCTTGTTCTGCTCATGTCCGGCTTCAACGCCTTTAGCCACGGCAGCCAGGACCTGCACCCGCTCTTCCTGCAAAGCGACCATCACTTCGATCCGCACTCAGTGAGTGCGATTGGGATCGTGCTTGCCCTGGGAGCGATCACCGGCGGGATCGTCTTCGGCGCACTTTCCGAGCGCTGGGGGCGCAAACGCGCGATCATCACCGCGGCCCTGCTCGCCATTCCAGCGGCGCCGCTGGCCACGCTTACGCATGGACGCATCGCCCTGGCGACCGGGGCATTCCTGGTCCAGTTCATGGTGCAGGGCGCATGGGGCGTGATTCCGGCATATCTCAGCGAGATATCCCCCGGTCCGGTGCGCGCCACCTTTCCCGGAGTCGTCTATCAGCTCGGTAATCTCATCGCCTCGAAGGTCACGAACATCCAGGCGCGCGCCGCCGAGCGCACTGGCAGCTACGGACCTGTGCTGGCCGTCACCATCGTCGCGGTCGCGCTATTCATCGCCATCGTGATGTCGTTCGCGCGCGAATCGCGGGGAACCGAGATCACAACCTAACCGCGCCGTGCACGCAAACGCAGTTACACTTGCGGCCATGCGGTTTCTCTCTCTGATCCTCTTGCTTGCATCCTCTGCCAGTCTCCTGCACGCGCAAACTGCACCCGGCAAGACGATCAACGTGTATCCGGGTGCGGTTCCCGAAGGTGCGGTTCCTGGAAGTGCGGTTCCCGGAGCGCTGGGCCATGCCGCTGCGGATCATCCCACGCTCGACGTCTATCTGCCGGCAAACAACCCAACCCACAGCGCAGTCCTGGTGATTCCTGGCGGCAGCTATCACAATGTGGTGGCAGACCGTGAAGGCGCCGGGCCTGCGCAATGGCTGGCGCAGCGTGGTGTCGCTGCCTTTGTCCTGCACTATCGCGTCGCGCCCTATCGCTATCCTGCGCCTATCGCAGATGCAGAGCGCGCCATGCGTCTGCTGCGCAGCCGCGCTGACGAGTTCGGCTTCGCGCCGGACCATCTCGGCGCATGGGGCTTCTCGGCCGGCGGCCATATCGCGAGCATTCTCTCCACCCTTTTCGACAATGGGATACCGGCAAGCTCCGATGCCGTCGAGCACGCAAGCGACCGGCCTGATTTCGTGATCCTGGCCTACCCGGTGATCAGCATGAAGCCGGAGATCGGCCATGCCGGCTCGCGCCAGAATCTGCTTGGCCCGCTGCCCGATCCCGCGCTGGTGGCGCTGCTTTCGGCCGAAGATCATGTGACGCCGATGAGTCCACCGGCCTTCGTCTTCACCACGAACGATGATGATGTCGTGCCATCGCAGAACAGCATGCTCTACGTGGCTGCCTGCCAACGCGCGGGGGTGCCGGTGGAGTTTCATATGTTTGAGCATGGCCACCACGGTGTGGATCTGGCAGAGCGCCTGCCGGCCTTGCACCTGTGGACATTGTTGCTGGAGAGCTGGATGCAACAGAACCAGTGGATGGCGACCGCATCCCGGTAGGCACTCGCTTTTTTAGCGCGCCGTCGGCATGGCAAGTCCACGCACCAGGCGCGAGCTGAACGCCATCACGCAGCTCAACAGCATTACGCAGAACAGGATCGATGTGAGTCCGGCATGCTTCCCCACAAAGCCAAGCCCCGGCGGCCCCGCTAAGAGTCCCGCGTAGCCGATTCCGACTGTGGTTGCAATCCCCGCGCCGGCCGGTACTCCCGGCACACGGCCTGCGGTGCGGTAGATCACCGGCGAGCCGTTGGCCAGTCCCGCGCCCACCAGCGCGAAGCCGAGCAGCCACCACAGCTCGCTGGTCATCTGCTGCCAGCCACTGCCGATGACAACTCCCAGACCCGCAGCCGCCAGCAGACCTCCTACAAGTAGCGTCCGCTCCTCACCGAAGCGCGCCACCACTGCGTCTCCCCAGAGGCGGCCGGTGACCATCAAGGCTGCGAAGGCAGCGTATCCATATCCGGAGACCCCATGGCCCGCGCCGCGAACCACGCGCAAATAGAGTCCGCTCCAGTCGGCGATGGAGCCTTCGCAGACCATGGAGACAAAGGCGAGCAGGCCCAGGAGCAGGAGCCGGCCATGCGGCCGCAAGGCATGGGGCTGCTCGTGCAGACCCTCTTCCGCGCGCGTGAAGAGAGACGGCATGGCAGCGACGACCAGCAAGATCACGAGTACCGAAAAGCTAAGGACGATGGCTCGCGCGGGCACATGCCGCGACAACACAGAAGCTGGTGATGGCGGCCCCGGTGAAGCTACCGATGCTCCATACGCCATGCAGCCGCGAGATGGTGCGTTCGCCAAGCTGCTCCTCAATGGCGATGCCCTGGGCGTTCATCGCCACATCCATGCTTGCGCCTGCGATACCGAAGCACAGCAGCGCCATTGCCATCAGCAGCGCAGTGGGGGCCAGAACGACCGCACTGAGCATGATGGGAAAGGCGACGCCTGCGACGCGGCACACGGCGCGGCTGCCGAGACGCGCGGTCATCCGGCCGGCGATCGGCATGGCCATCACCGCGCCCAGGCCGCTCGCCAGCAATGCCCAGCCCAGCGTGCCGGCATCCAGATGCAGCTCGCGCGCGCGGTCCGGCACGTGCGGCACCCAAGCGCCCATCACAATGCCGTTCGCCAAAAAGTACGTTGCCACGGCGCGCTGTGCTTTTTTCGCGCGTTCGAGCGCGGGAAGTGTCGAGCTCGACATTCCTCTTAGAGTACGAGAGTTCGCTGGTCCATGCGCCCGGGCCTCGCGATAGACCGTTCTCACAAAAGGTCTGGGCTTGTAATGGCTTCCGACGCAGCTTTTCCGTTAAGAAAAGCTGCTTGTCGCAGATGTGGATGAGAACACAGTATTTGTGAAACGGTCTAAGGTGGGTGCAGGAGCAATTGTTCATGCCGGATTTCGAACTGCATCTCTCCGCGCCTGCCGCTCGCGTGCTGGGCTCGCTGTTGGAGAAGGAGAGCACCACGCCCGAGTATTACCCGCTGTCGTTGTTGGCTTTAACCAATGCCTGCAATCAGCGTTCGAGCCGCCACCCCGTCATGGATCTGAGCGAGGGCGACGTGCGCATGGCCCTGCACGAGCTGGAGGATGTCGGGCTGGCAGCACCGGTACGCGGCACGGAAAGCCGAGTTGCGAAATACGCGCATCACATCGGCGAAGTCTTCAATCTGCGGCGCGGTGAGCTGGCCATCGTATGCGTGCTGCTGCTGCGCGGAGCGCAGACGCCCGGCGAGCTGCGTGCCCGCACCGAACGTATACACAGCTTCACCGCAATGGATGAAGTGGAAGGCACGCTGCAGCAGCTTGCCCAGCGCGAGCCTCCTCTGGCTCGCGCATTGCCGCGAGAGCCCGGCGCTCGGGAGCTGCGCTACGTTCATCTGCTGTCGCCGGTTTCCGAAACTGCTTTTGGAAGTAATGTCGAGGCGTCGCGAGGTACAGCACAACCGGCAGAGAGGATGCACGACGGAGTTGCGGATCGGATTGCAACGCTCGAGAGCGATGTCGCGCAGCTCCGCGGACGCATTGCATCGCTGGAAGACAAACTGGCGCAGCTTATCGGCTGAATCGGGCTGAATTGCCACCGGACCGCATATTCTGAGTGCATGACCTGGCTTCTATGGGCGCTTCTCTCGGCACTCTTCGCAGCAGCGACGGCGATCCTGGCCAAGATCGGTGTCGCCGGCATCGACTCCAACCTGGCCACTGCCATCCGCACCACTGTGGTGCTGATCTTTACCTGGGCCATCGCCATTGCGCTGGGCAGGCACAACGCGATTGGCGCGATCGCGAGCCGCTCCTGGCTCTTTCTCGTTCTCTCCGGCATCGCAACCGGCCTGTCGTGGATTTGCTACTTCCGCGCGCTGCAACTCGGCCCTGCGTCGGCCGTAGCGCCCATCGACAAGCTGAGCGTGGTGCTCGTCATCCTGTTTGCGTGGATCTTCCTGGGCGAAGGTCTTACCGCGCACAAAATTATCGGAGGATTGCTGATTGCCGGCGGAGCCGCCACCCTCGTCTTCGGCTGAGAGGCACGGTAAATCCCGCGTAAAGCAAAAAGCTGGACAGCAGATATGCCGTCCAGCCTCCTTATGCTTCCTGCCGTGCTGCGCTAGCGAACCAGGAAATCGGCGCGACAGCCGCGGTCGACCCAGATACCGCGCCGGTCGTAGCCCCAGGTAGAGCCCTGCACACAGCGCGCGTCGCTCCGTTGTCTGACCAGTTGCACGCCGCGTCGCGTGTCTGCCGCGCAGTAATTCCTCCTCATATTGTCAGAGGCGCAGGTGATCGATTGGCCGCCGCCGCCGCCGCCGCCCGGACGGCCAGGGCCATAACCCGGGCGTCCCGGCCTACCCGTGTTGATCATGAAATCGGCACGACAGCCGCGGTCGACCCAGATACCGCGCCGGTCATAGCCCCAGGTAGAGCCCTGAACGCAGGCTGAACCGCTGCGTTGCCGAATCATGGTTACGCCGCCCCGTGTATCCGCCGCACAATAGTTCCGCCGGCCATTATCCGACGAACAAGTTATCTGCTGTGCCGCTGCCGGCCGCGCCGTCATTGCCATCAGCGCAATGACTCCTAAAACCGCAACAAGAAATTTTCGCATTCGCATTCCCCCGCGGGAAATCGTACACCCGAAAGGTATTTCGTCCATGACAGTATGTGGCGAGGCGATATAAGCACTGCGAATAGTTGCAAATTTCTAACGGCCGCTGTGCAGATACAACACCATGCCCACGGCGATTGCGAGGACCAGCAGTGCGGCCGTGAGCAGCGCACCGCCCAGCAGCAACGTCACGCGCCTCCGCTGCGCCTCCGTTGGCCGGGTTATGCCGAAGCCCTGGATGAACATTTCGACCAGATATTCGAGAATGCGCATAGTACGCAGCAGTACCTTTTCAGCATCTTTCGGGTCAGGATGCACCGGCACCGCTGCACCTACGACGAAGACTTAGGCTAGCATTTTCGCGCTTACAGGCAACCGCCCTTATCCCCGGAAAGGAGTAGCATTTTGCCCATGAAGCGAATTCTGCAGCGTCTGCGAGAACTCCTATCGGGCGGCGCAGCACGCCTCCATCCTCTGGTGAGCCGGATGCGGGAGTGCGGGTGCCGTTAAAGCGCGGACCAGGCGGCCGCAGCGCCAGCGCTGTTGCCGAACTCGACGAGTTCTAGCCGCAGAGGAACTTACTCCGGCCGTTTCAGGTCGAAGCGATCGTGTGTGCGCACGTAGGTGGCGCCCCCCATGCGGCCAACCGCGGCAAGCCTCTCGGGATCGATGCGGAAGTTCTCGAGCAGATCCTCGCGCACGTGGAAGCGCAGCACCTCGCCCAGCACGACGCTGCCTCCGGATGGGCGGTCGCTGACCTCGATGATCTGACGTAGCCGGCACTCCATCTGCACCGGACTTTCCGCCACGCGTGGCGGCTTCACCAGCTCACTCGGCAGTGGCGTCAGCCCGGCCAATTCGAACTCGTCCACCTCGGGCGGCACCTGTGCGGAGGTGAGGTTCATCTTTTCGACGATGGCATCTGTAACTACATTGATAACGAATTCGCGCGTGGCGATCACATTGAGTAGCGTGTCCTTGTGCGCCACAAGGCCGCGCTGCGGATCGTCGCGACGAACCGACGGACAGAAGAGAACTACGGGCGGATCGGCCGAGACGGCGGTGAAGTAGCTGAACGGCGCCAGGTTGCGCACGCCATGCGCGTCCAGCGAAGAGACAAAGGCGATCGGCCGCGGCACGATTGTCCCGATCATCAACTTGTAAATGTTCTGTACCGGCTCGCGGGCGGGATCGAAGGAGATCATGGCTCGATTAGATAACTGCAGACGAAAACAGACAAACCCAGACAACGACAGCGCGCATTTCTCCTGTGAAGAATCCGATCTCGTCGTCTGCTGTGGTCTGAATTTGTCTGTAGTTGTCTCCTAGAGGTTTCCGCGCTCGGCCTGCTCGCGCTCGATGGCCTCAAAGAGCGCCTTGAAGTTCCCTTTGCCGAAGGAGCGGCTGCCCTTGCGCTGGATGATCTCGTAGAACAGCGTGGGGCGATCCTCGACCGGCTTGGTGAAGATCTGCAGCATGTAGCCTTCGTTGTCGCGGTCGACCAGCACGCCCAGCTTCTCCAGTTCATCCACCGGCTCGTCGATCTTGCCGACGCGTTCCTGCAGGCTGCTGTAATAGGAGTGCGGTACCTTCAGGAACTCCACTCCCTGATGCTGCAACTGGGCCACCGTCTGCAGGATGTCATTCGTTGCCAGAGCCAGATGCTGCACGCCGGGACCGCCGTAAAAGTCCAGATACTCCTCGATCTGCGACTTCCTGCGTCCCTCCGCCGGCTCGTTGATCGGAAACTTCACATATCCGTTGCCGTTCGCCATCACCTTCGACATCAGCGCGGAGTATTCGGTCGAGATATCTGCGTCATCGAAGTGTTGGTACAGCCCGAAGCCCATCACGTCGCGGTAGAAGTCGACGAAGGTGTTCATCTGGTTCCAGCCCACGTTGCCCACCATGTGATCGATGTGCAGCAGGCCCACCGGGCGCGCCTGCGTGTCCTCGGGCATCGCGCGGAAGCCGGGAAGAAACGGCCCGTTGTAGTTTTTGCGCTCGACGAAGGTGTGGATGGTCTCGCCGTAGGTGGCGATGCTCGCCATCACCACCGTGCCGTGGTCGTCCTTCTGCTCAAAAGGTTCGCGAACGCTCTTCGCGCCGCGCTTCGTCGTCTCCCGCCAGGCATCGCGCGCATCGTCCACCCACAGCGCGATGTCTTTCACGCCGTCGCCATGTTTCTGGATATGCGCAGCAATCTCGCCCTCCTGGATGCAGTGGTGTCGTCAGCACCAGCCGCACCTTGCCCTGCTGCAGAACGTAGGAGGCGCGGTCGCGCTGCCCGGTTTCCGGGCCGGCATAGGCAACCAGCTTGTGGCCAAAGGCAAGCCGGTAGTAGTACGCCGACTGCCGCGCGTTGCCTACGTAAAACTCGACATAATCCGTGCCGTTCAGCGGTAGAAAGTCCGTCTTCGCTTGAGTCTCGGGATGCACCATGGTCGCCATACTTTGCCCTCCATGTCGCAGCGGTGCTGATTCGAGCTTCGGCACCTGCCGCGCAACCTTCCACGATATACCGCGTGGCAAAGGGATTGCCAGTTCGCAGAGTCGACGGTAGCGTCCTAATTTGGCTTCGCGGTCTCCTTTGGGGGTTCCTTTTCACACTCATCATTTGGCCGAAATTGGTCTTGTCGCAAAAAGCCGAAAGAAACTCGTTCGCTGTCGTTTCGCGGCTCGTCTGCCAACAGCATCCCGCTAACGCTTTCCGGGTCGCCATTCCCGATCCAAACATAGCTGAAGTCTCTGCGAAAGCGAGTTCCGATGGTGTCATATTCAATAAATCCGGTCAGGTAGAGCCTTATGGTGCCTTCATAAATCTGCTGGGCAAGTGCGCCAAGGTCGAATTCTTGTTCTCGAAAGATGTAAGAAGATTCGGTGAGCGGCTCCCCGTTTGGATCGACAAAACCGCCGACCAACCCCAATGGACTCCAGTAATCTGGGTCGGGTCGTTCTTTCCCTCGTTTCGCCATCAGGAGGTTGACCGTTCCTTGGCGCACGTAGGCTCTTCCAGTGCCGACGTTCCGAAGTTCAATGGTGGCTTTCAGGTTCCAGAATTCTTCACTCTCCTGTTGCAATTCCAGCCCTCTTCTGTCGATTTCAACCCGAGCTCGTTCTTTATCTTTCATCATTTGAATTTGCAAGGACGCGGCCTCGGCGCTGGTCTCAGCAGCCGCGACCGACTTTTCCAAAATTACAGTCTGTTTTTCCGTGTGCGCGGCTTGAGCCGCCATCAGTTCGCCCTGTCGCCTCATCGCGTGAAGAGTTCGCTGCATCAGGACGCGCTGCAAGCGCATTTCTATGGCCTGCCTGTGAATGCGCAGCAACGTGCAGATGCCAACGCCGATTCCGGCAAGGCCCACAATGGCGAGCAAGGCACTAATTCCGAGAGACCAATAGTCGTACTTGTCCTTCGCGGGGAAGATGACTCTAACAGTTTTTGGATCATCGGTGGCATGCTTGGAGGAGCCGCTCTTTTGGAACTCGGCGCTGTCTGCCTTCTGTATCTCTGTTGGCGTAGCTTGATTGGCTGGTTTCCGGCCTTGTGCAGTGCTGGATGCTGGAGCAGCGTTGTCGGCACGGCTGAACGGGATAACGCAGAACATGAGCGCGAGTATCATCAGCTTTTTCAGCACGATGGACAAGAATGTATCAGCTCGACGAAAAGCGGCGTTTCAATTTGAAACCACGACGAGCACATTTCTCAAAAACCTGCCATTTTGCCCCATCGATTTCGCTACACTTGAAACAGAGACAGACACGAATCGCCCGCGACCATTCGCGGGCGTTTCCATTTCACTGACCGCTTTTTCGCTAACCGGTTTCATAAGGCAACTGGGGTTCAGCGACTTGCCGGCTGCTGACTGACTTCCCGACGGGCTACGACCTAAGTCCTTTGGAAAGACATTTTTAGCCGTAAGTTATTTAGATCACCATCTTTAGCCACCGCACAAGGGCTAAGTCGTTGATTCTGCGTAAAAGCAGCGATCATGGTTGTCCCGCAACTCCTTTGTTTGGACATTTTTAGCCCTAAGTCCTTTAGATCACCACACTTGGCTATCCGCAGAAGTTCTAAACCGCTCATTCCACAGGGGATGCGTGCCACCTCGCGTAAAGGGTGGGGGGAGGGGGGGTGGGGTGGGTAACGTGACCTCTATTGCAAAGCCATCTGCATTGACACGGCCTGATCCAGACTGCCATGCTGCAGGGTTTGCTTCGGGTGCATACGCCTGACTGAGCAGCATCCCGCACGTCGTTCTATCCTTAATCCAGAGAGGGACTTCACCATGGCCGCCACCGCTTCTGCTCCGAGCCTTCCGCTTGCTGCGTCGTACCTCATCCAGCAGGACTGGAGCCGGTATGCCGCGGACCAGCACGCTGTGTGGGCCGAGCTGGTGGGCCGCCGCATGCCCCAGCTCGAAGAGCATGCGTGCCAGGAGTACCTCGACGGCTTTCACAACATCGGCCTGCGCCAGGACGTCATCCCCGACCTGGCTCAGGTGAACACTTTGCTGGCGCCGCGCACCGGCTGGAACGCCACTGCGGTCTCTGGTTATCTGCCTGGCCCGGCTTTCTTTGAAATGATCGCAGCGCGACGCTTTCCCACCACCACCACGCTGCGCACCCGCGAGTCGCTCGAATACACGCCGGAGCCGGACATCTTCCACGATGTCTTCGGCCATGTGCCCATGCACGCGCATCCGGTCTTTGCCGACTTTCTGCAGAGCTATGGACAGGTCTGTGCCGGCCTCACCCGCCAGGAAGACCTGGACCGCATGGCCCGGCTCTTCTGGTTCACGGTCGAATTCGGGGTGATCCGCCAGAACGGCAAGATCAAGCTCTACGGCTCGGGGCTGATCTCCTCGCATGGCGAGTCCACCTATGTACTCTCCGGTGGCCCGGAGATTCGCGACTTCAACCTCGATGAGGTCATCAACCGCGACTTCAACATCTCCGTGATGCAGAAGGTGCTCTACGCGGTCGAGTCCTTCGACCAGATCTACGAAGCTACCCGCGAAGCCCGATCCCGGCTGGGCTGAGTTAGCGTCTAAACAGATGTTGCCGTATCCGTAGGGGCCTCCTGCCCCAAAAGATGCACATATTTTCATGCGAATTTACCTTGTGCTCATGCACAATGCGATAAAGGAGTCGTCCCGTGCCCCGCATCCATTTCCATCAGCAGCTCGAGCAGTTGAAGGACAAGCTGCTGGCCATGGCCGCGCTCTCGCAGCAGGCCGTGGAGTACGCCGTGGACGCGTACCTGGAGCGGGATGAGCGGCTCGTCACCTTCGTCCGTGAAAACGAGGCCGCCATCAACATGGCCCAGCGCGATGTTGATGAGATGGCCTACGAGCTGCTCGCGAAGGAACAGCCTATGGCCATCGATCTGCGCTTCATTCTGTCCGTCATCAAGATCAATGCGGATCTGGAGCGTATCGGCGACCAGTCGATGAGTATTGCGCGTCGTGCGGAGGACATGCTCCGGGTTCCCGCCGCCACCCTGCCCGTCGACATTGCCGCCATGGGAACACACGCGAGCGATATGATCCGCCGCGCGGTTCAGTCTCTGGTTGAGGCCGATGCTCCGCTGGCCGAGTCTGTCCGCGAGATGGATGACGACATCGACCATATGAATCGCACCGCGCATTTGGACCTGATCCAGGTGATGCAGCAGTCGCCGGATGCGAGCCTGCAGGCCCTGAACGCCGTGATCACTGCGCGCAACCTGGAGCGTATCGCCGATCACGCCACCAACATTGCGACCGACGTCATCTTCTGGGTGCGTGGCGCCGATGTACGGCATCAGCTAGCTCTGGCTGAGTAAGCGAATCCCTCCAACCCCCATCCCGTTCGCCGCATCTTCGTTTCATCAGTCCTTCACAGACTTACTTGCCGAAAGGACGTGTCCCGCATGATGCCGCATGCCCGTTGCCTGCTCTTTCCTGTTCTCTCCATCGTCCTGTTGTCCGCAGGTGCGCAGAAGACATCTCCGCGGCCCAAGCCCTCTGCCGCTGTTCCCGCACACAACATCGCCATTCATTTCGATCCGCAATCGACGGAGATTCACTTCAAAGTCGGCAGTCTGCCGCGCGATCTCCGGGGAACCTTCCAGTTCAAAGGCGGCGCACTCGCGATCGATCCCGATTCAACGCTCGCCCAGGGAGAGTTGCTGGTAGACGCCACAACCGGCCGCACCGGCAACGCAGGGCGCGACAAAGAGATGCAGGAGGAGGTCCTTGAGAGCAAGCGCTACCCGTCCATCTTCTTCCATGCGGAGCATCTGCGCGGGCAGCTGCCCAAAGCGGACGGTTCTTCGGATGTGATTGCCGAGGGAATGCTGAACATCCATGGTGCCGACCATCCTTTGCAGATGAAGGTGCACCTGGTCCGCGTGGGCAACACGCTCAGCGCCACCACGCACTTCAGCGTTCCTTATGTGGAGTGGGGAATGAAGAACCCGCGCGGTTCCTTTTTCCACCTCAGCAAGACAGCGCAGATAGATGTGAACGCAAAAGGAACCATCCGCACCGTTGTGACGACCAACGGTGAACAGTCGAACGACAGCGATGAGGAGGGTCCCAGCTAATCGAAGAATTTCGGGTCAGGCATTTCCCGCGTTCTACTGATCCTGGTCGCACCGGCGAATCTAGCTGGCTGGTGCGTTGAGCTGCTGAATCAGTTGGAACAGAAATGTGCCGACCAGCGCTGCCGACATGACGCAGGTAGCGACGGTCATGAAGCGTACGGCCGGCTGCACCTTCCGCACGCGAGCCAGGATGTTCTCCTGTTCCTTGTGCTGATGGTCGTTGCAGTCGCCCAGAAAGAGGCAATCCTCTTCGTAACGGGTTAGGGTCGAGCGGTAGGCAAGCAGTGCAAGCAGGACGGTTGCAGCGACTGCCCAGACGATGAAGACCACGGTCAGGTAGTGCATACAGCACCTCCGGTTCATCCGTGAGCGGTCCCAGTGCCGGTGCCAGATGCGGCAAGCCCTGCTTAACCAGCCGGTCTGGGGGAAAGAGGGGCCGTTCTGGAGTGAAAGTAGTCTTTTTGCTGTACCGTTGACAACATATTTCAGGGTTTATTTCGGTTATATGGAATGTATAGGGAGATAACTGACTAGTTGATTACCAGGAAGTTATCCCCACGCGAAATAGAGCTTCCGGCAGGCCGCTTGGAGGATTCTTTGTCCCGTCCTGATTTCCTTGCTGCGGCCCGGAATCTGCATCTACGGCCAGCCGCGGAGTCGACATTGCTCATCACACGCTGTGGACTGGTCCCTTCGCGGAGAGACTGGGCCAGGGACACCCGCTGTAACCTACGGAGACTATGCGGATGAAGAACGTGCTCGCACCTCATCGCCCTTTTGATATTGCGGCAATCTGTGCCCTTGGCATACTGGCGGCCGCGCTCATTGGCTGTACCAACAGCTCGACCAACCAGAACGATCAGGAAATTCGCCAGAAGTCGGCCGAGGCGACGCGGGACGTCCAGAAGGGTGCAAAACAGCTTGCCGCCGGGACCAAGGTTGCGGCGGCCAAGGCTGTAGATGGCGTAAACGCAGTCGCGCAGGGCGTGAAAGACGGTGTAAGTAGCAACAACCAGGACGAAAGCAGCGATTTGGTGGATATCAACAGCGCCTCGACCGCGAGCATTGCCATGCTGCCGGGCATCAGCATCAGCAAGGCACACGATATTGTTGAGGGCCGGCCCTATCACAATGCACACGCATTGGTGCACCGCGGGCTGCTGACTCAGGAGCAATACGACCGTATTGCGAGCAAAATCACCGCCAAATAGCAGCCTCGGCAGGAAAAAGGGATTTCTGCCAATCCTGCGACGAAATTGCACCACTTTGCATCTGTGTAGGTAAGGCGGCAATTCGGATAAAACTTGTCCGGGATCGGCTGCCGTCTTAAAATGGGGAGAAGCATCTCCAGGGGAGAACCAGAGATATGGCAACCATCGCCCAGCCTTTGACCGACCAGTCCAATGCGCCCAAGCAGGCGCCCCTTACCCTGACCGATGGGGCTATCACCAAGGTGCGGGAGATCATGGCGACACAGGATCCCCTGCCGGCCGGGCTACGCATCGGCGTTGTAGGCGGCGGGTGTTCCGGCTTTCAGTACTCGATGTCTTTTGAGAACCAGGCCGGCATGATGGATAAGGTCTTCAAGTTCGATGACATGAAGGTTTTCGTGGACGCGACCTCGCTGATGTACCTCAACGGCTGTGTGGTCGACTACGTGGAGACCCTTGAAGCTGCCGGCTTCAAGTTTGAGAACCCGAACGTGAAGAGCACCTGCGGCTGCGGGTCTTCCTTCAGCGCATAAGTTTTGGGCGAACCTGCCCACCAAGCCCCTGGCCGTAGCCAGGGGCTTTCTGCTGTAACCTGAAGGCGCGCATGAAGGCCCTGCTGCTCTCCGAATATAAACATCTGGCCATCGCAGAGCTGCCTGCTCCCAGTCCCGGCGCCGGCGAGGTCCTTATCCGCGTCGCGGCCTGCGGAATATGCGGCAGCGACGTCCATGGCTATGACGGCAGCTCCGGGCGGCGCATTCCACCTATCGTGATGGGCCACGAGGCTGCCGGCGTGATTGCGGCTGTGGGTGAAAGCGTTACCGGCTATCGTGCCGGCGATCGCGTCACCTTCGACTCCACCGTCTATTGCGGTGTCTGCGAGTTCTGCCAGCGTGGTGAGGTCAACCTTTGCGACGATCGCCAGGTCGTTGGCGTATCCTGCGGCGACTATCGCCGTGCCGGCGCGTTTGCCGAATATGTAACCGTACCTGAGCGCATTCTCTATCGCCTGCCGGAGAATCTCTCCTTCGCGGACGCAGCGATGCTCGAAGCTGTCTCCGTTGCCATCCATGCGGTGCGCGTTGCCGAGGTCGCGGGCGGCGAGACAGCACTAGTCATCGGCGCGGGCATGATCGGTCTGCTTATCCTGCAGGCCGCGCGCGCTTCCGGCTGTTCGCGCATCTTCGTTACCGATGTGGATGCCACACGCCTCGAACTGGCGCGCTCGCTGGGTGCGGACGCGGTCATCCAAGGCTCCGTAACTGACAGCTCCGAAGAATCGCTGACATCGCGTATCGAACAGCTCACCCATGGCCGAGGTGTCGACGTGACCTTTGAAGCTGTCGGCCGTCCGGAGACGGTCGCAGCCGCGATCGACTGCACACGCAAAGGCGGCACAGTCGCACTGGTCGGCAACATCTCACCCGAGGTTACGATCCCGCTACAGAAGGTGGTGACGCGACAGATTCGTCTGCAGGGCTCCTGCGCTTCAGCCGGTGAATATCCGCAGGCCATGGAGTGGATCGCCGCCGGGAAGATCAAGGTCGCGCCGCTCATTACCGCGGTCGCGCCGCTCGAAGACGGCCCTTCGTGGTTCGCACGTCTCTACGCCCGCGAGCCGAACCTCATGAAGGTAGTCCTCGATCCCAGAGCTGGTAAGAATCAGGAAGGCGCGCCAGCGTGAATCCCGGCCCAGATACGATGTTCGATCTCTCCGGTCAGGTGGCGCTGGTCACCGGAGCCAGCCGCGGTCTTGGCCAGCACTTTGCGCGTGCGCTGGCGCGGGCTGGTGCAGACCTCATCCTCACCAGCCGGAGGGCGGACGATCTCGCGCCATTTGTTGCTGAGATCGAATCGCTCGGCCGCCGTGCGCATCCTATCGCGCTCGACGTGCGCAGCCAGGCCAGCATCCTCAGCATGGCGCAGCAGGTACACGCCGTGTTTCCGCAGGTCCACATCCTGGTGAACAACGCCGGTTGCAATGTCCGCAAGCCCGCGCTCGATGTCTCCTGGGACGATTGGAATCTGGTGCTCGACACCAATCTGCGCGGCACCTTCTTTGTCGCGCAGGCCATCGCGCGCGGGATGGTGCAGCATGGCTACGGCCGCATCATTAACATCGGCTCCGTTACCGGCGTCTTCGGCTATGCGGGCCTTGCGCCTTACGGCGCCAGCCGCGGCGGCGTTCGCCAACTTACGATGAGCCTTGCCGATGACTGGGGACCGCACGGCATCACCGTCAACTGCCTCGCGCCCGGCTGGTTTCGCACCGCGCAGAATCAGGTCCTCTACGAAAATCAGGCGTGGGTGGAGTATCTCGTCGACCGCATTCCGATGAAGCGCCCCGGCGATGTGCACGACCTCGACGGCGCCATCGTTTTTCTCGCCTCTGAATCCAGCCGCTACATCACCGGCCAGACGCTCCTGGTCGATGGTGGTATCTCCACCGGTGCTACGCGCGCCACGGTTTCTCACCCCAACAAAGGCAGCAACTCATGATGCTTCGTCTCCGCTTGCTTCTCGTCTTAGTGGCTACAGTCGCAGTTGCCCTTTCGTTGAACGCCAAGGGAGCCGCTGGCGGCAAGCTTCGCGTCTACGTCATCGACGTCGAGGGTGGTCAGTCGACCCTGTTTGTCACTCCTGCGGGGAGGTCGCTGCTGATTGATACCGGCTGGCCCGGCAACAACTTTCGCGATGCCGACCGAATCGTTGCGGCAGCGAAGAGCGCAGGCTTGCGCCGCATCGATGCCGTGCTCATTACCCACTATCACGACGATCACGTCGGCGGCGTGCCGCAGCTGGTGCAGCGCATTCCTGTCGGCACCTTTATCGACCACGGACCGAACCGTGAGCTCGACCACGGTGCGACCGAGCACGGATACGCGGCCTTCCAGAAGGTGCTTGCTGAAACGAAGGCCAAAGAAATCGTACCCAGGCCCGGTGACCGCCTGCCCATTCAAGGGATGGATGTTACCGTCATCAGCGCTGACGGCAAGGTGATCCAGAGTCCACTAGCAGGCGCGGGTGAACCCAACCCATTCTGCAAGCAGAGCGAGATCCGTCCGCCCGACCAGACCGAAAATGCGCGCTCGCTTGGCGTGCTGATCCGCTTCGGCAGTCTCAAGATCCTCGACCTCGGCGACCTGACCTGGGACAAGGAGCGCGACCTGATGTGTCCGGACAATCGTCTCGGCAAGGTGGACGTGCTCATCGTCTCGCACCACGGCTGGTACCAGAGCTCCAGCCCGGCGCTGGTGGATGCCATTCATCCACGCGTGGCCATCATGGACAATGGTGCAAAAAAAGGTGGCTCGATCCCGGTCCTCGACACTGTCCGCAAAGCTCCCGGTATTGAGGCACTATGGCAGTTACATTATTCGGACGAAGGTGGCGCGGCGCACAATACGAAGTCCGAGTACATCGCCAATCTCGACGGTCCCGATGCCGGCCATGACATCGAGATCACCGCCAGCCGCGATGGCAGCTTTACGGTACACAACAGCCGCACCGGCATGGACAAGGACTACACAGTAGGGAAGTGAGTGGTCTTCATCTTCATGGGCTCGATGCGCCCCAGCAGCACCAGGTAGCCGGCGATCCCGAGCAGCAGGTAGATCGCCGAGATGCCGAAGGCCAGCGCGTAGGAGTGCGTTGCTCCGACGATGTAGCCGGTAGCGATCTGCGCGGTAATCCCTGAGGCCTGGCACACAAAATTCACGATGCCACCCACCCTGCCCACGCTGGCGCGCGGCACAATCAGCGCAGGAATCGACCAGCCCACCGGCGCGGCTGCGGAAAGTCCGCCGATAGACAGGCTGATCCACGCCAACGCGCGCGTCGCATTGTGCGCGTGGGCCGCGCCCAGAATGCCCAGCCCGCATGCAGTCCCCACCACCAGCACAATCTTCCGTATCAGCGGCGCATTCCATCCGCGCGACACCAGAGCATCCACCAGCAAACCGCCGATGAAGAGGTCCGTCGCGGTAGCGATAAGCCATGGCACGCCGGTATAGAGAAACGAATGCAGCAGGTCAACATGCAAAGCGGCGGAGAGATAGCTCGGCAGCCAGGTCAGCAGTAAATAAAAAACGTAGTTGTAGGAGCCAAATCCCAGCGAGAGTCCGATGACTTTGCGCTGACGCAGCAACGCCCATAGTGATAACTCCGGACCGGCGGCTGCGGGCGGCTCATTCTCGAGCCTCTCCGCAATCAGCCGTCGCTCTGCGTCAGTCAGTTCCGTATCTTCTTCCGGTTCGCGGTACACCCTTCGGAAGAGCAACAGGTAGAGCAGGCTGATCGCACCTGTCGCGGCAAAGCTCCATCGCCACCCTACGCGTATCAGAAGAATCCCCAGCAGCGGCACGCCGATGGCGGAAGCGAACTTTGCCGCCGCATCGGTCAGCGATGTAGCAAAGCTGCGTTCATTTTGCGGGAACCAAGTACCGATAGCTTTTGCATTTGCGGGGAAGGTCGGGGCTTCGCCAACGCCCAGCAACAGCCGTGCGGCAAAAAATCCTGTCAGATTCGTCGTGAGGGCGGCGGCGAACGACGCCATGCTCCAGATAAAGATGCCGATCCGCTGTACGCGCCGCACGCCGAAGCGGTCCAGCACGACGCCTACCGGCAACTGGCATAGCGCGTAGCTCCAGTTGTATGCGGCGGAAAGATAGCCGAAGGCAACATCCGAGATGCCGAAGGCCGTGTACAGCGCACCGTGCGAGACCGAGAGGTTGACGCGATCAAAGTAGTTGACCAGCACGCCCAGCCCCATCAGCCAGGCGATACGCCACCGCCGCCGCGGTGCGCCTTCAGCTATTGCCCGCAATGCGTCTAACCATCCTGTGTCCCATTCTTGTCAATTTACTGTGCGCCCTTTAGATATTTGTCGAACCAGGCCACCATACGCGTGATCTCGTCGATCTGGTCTTCGCGCTTCATGAAGCCGTGGCCCTCCTGCGGATAGTAGACAGCATCCACGGTCCGTCCTTCCTTCTTCAGGATATCGACGACCTGCGCCGCCTCCTCACGCGGCACGCGGATGTCGCGGTCCCCCTGCATGACCAGCAGCGGTGCCCGCTCCTTGCGCAGGAATTGGATCGGCGATGCCGCTTCGTACTTCGCGCGATCCTTCACCGGATCGCCCAGCAGCGACTTCTCATACTCCTGCAGTAGAGGATCGGAGTGCTGCAGCATGGTGTACCAGTCGATGATGCCGTACTCCTCCACGGCCGCGGCCCATATGTCAGGCGCCTTGCCGATGGCCATCAGAGTCATGAAGCCTCCATAGGAGCCGCCCGTGATGCCGACCTTCTTTGGATCGATATAGCCGGTCGGTTCCATGAACTTCACGCCGTAGATCTCATCCTGCAGATCGCCGCCGCCCAGGTCCTGATAGTTTGCCTTCTCGAAGGCTACGCCATAACCTGTCGAGCCACGAACGTTCGGTGCAATTACGGTGTATCCGCGCGAGACCAGTGCGATGATGCGCGGTGAGAAGCTGTCCACTACCTGGCCGGTGGGGCCGCCGTGCGGCAGCACGATCAACGGATTGCTGCCATCGCGCTTCAGGTTGAAGGGCATCGCGAGAAAAGCGGAGATGACCTTGCCATCAAAGCTCGTATAGTGCACGAGCTGCGTCGGCGGCAGCACTGCCTTGCGGAGACCCGGACTCTCCCCGTGCGTGATCTGGATGGGTGCCCCACCCATTCCTAGAACATAGAAGTTCGGTGCGTGCGTCGAGTCCTGGTGGACAAATAGCAGCCGGCCATCCGGCGCGAAGGGGCTTGGGTTGCCGTTTTCGTAGTTCAGACCTTCCGGGATAGCGCGAGGCACTTCCTTGTAGGTTTTCGCATCGGTGAAATGAATCGACGTACGTCCATCCGCATTCAGCGACCAGGTGAATAGATCGCCCGCGGCTGAAAAACTGCCTGGCTGCGCGTCCCACTGCGTGTCTGTGATCCACTTCTTTTGCAGCGTTGCGAGGTCCAGCAGGGCGACATTGCCGTAGCCGTCCTTCTCGTTCGAGCCTATGAGGAGCGTCTTTCCATCCGGAGAAAGGCTGGATGCCCCGATGAGCACATTGCCTTTGTGCGGCGTCAGCTCGCGCGCATCGCCGGTCGCGGCATCTACACTCCATGCGCTCGTATCTTCGTGCAGATCGCCCCGGTTCGCGTATAGCGTCTTTCCATCCGGGCTCCAGGTGACGATATCCCAGGAACGCTTCGGGTCCTTCTCATGCGTGAGCAACCGCACCTGATGCGTGCTCCAGTCCATCATCGCGAGATTGACGGAAGATCCCTGCTTTTCTTTATGCTGAAACGCCAGCCACTTGCCATCGGGTGAAAAGTGCGGGTTGGTTTCGCTGATCTGGTCCGTCTGTGTCAGCGCCTGCGGCGTGCCTCCAGCGGCAGGTACTGTGTAAAGGTCGTATATCTCATCTCCGCCGCGATCCTGCTGGTACACAACGCTCTGGCCATCTTTCGACCAGATGGCTCCCGACTGCGCCTCGTCGGAGTGGAGAAGCTGATGCGCTCCGGTTCCGTCTGAGTTCATGATCCAGAGATTGATACGTCCGGATGCGTTGCCGGAATACAAGATCTGTCGGCCATCCGGCGACCATGCAGCTTCGCCGAGGCGTACCGTGCTCAGCAGGTCCGGGATGTCCACCGGGCTGCCTGCCGTCCCTTGCGGAGCAGTCACACTCTTCGGTGCTGCGGGCGTGCGGGAGTTTGGACCCGCACTCTGCGCGTGCAAAGTAAGGACGATACCGGTCAACAGACAAAGGTAAGCGGCGCGGCGAGCGACGATCATCATCCGACTCCAGATCGAGTTTTGGGGCCGAGGGCAGTGTACATGTCAGCCGCAGGAATCGATCGTCGTCTGCTACAGCGTCAGCACGATCTTGCCCAGATGCGCGCTTGATTCCATCAACCGGTGTGCTTCTCTGGCATCGGCCAGCGGAAACATCGCATGCACCGTAGGCCGAATCGCACCGCTCGCGATTGCCGGCCACAGCTTTGCTTGGACGCCCTCCCGCAGCAGGCTCTTTTCCTCCGGTCTGCGCGCGCGTAGTGTCGAGCCGGTTACGATCAGCCGCTTGCGCATCACCTCGCGCAGATCCAGCGTTACCTCGGCGCCTTTGGTCGTGGCGATGTGGATCAGCCGCCCGCGTTGCGCGAGCAGTTCAATGTGTTTGCCAAAGTAGTCGCCGCCGATCATGTCCAGGATCACCTGGATGCCTTTGCCCTCCGACCATGCCCACGCGGCCGCCACCCAGTTTTCTTCTTTGTAATTCCACGCGGCCTCGGCACCCAAGTCGCGGCAATAAGCGCACTTCTCCGCTGAGCCGGCAGTCGTCACCACGCGTGCGCCAATGTGCCGCGCAGCCTGGATCGCAAAGGAGCCGATGCCGCTGGATCCGCCTTGTATCAGAAGCAATTCCCGCGTCCGCAGCATCTGGGTGTCGAAGAACAAATTCGCCCACACCGTGAATGCCGCCTCCGGCAGCGATGCAGCATCTTCTACCGAGACGCCCTCCGGAATCGGCAATACCTGCCCCTGCGGCACTACGCAATACTCGGCATACCCTCCGCCCGCCAGCAGCGCGCAAACTGCATCGCCAACTTTCCAGCGCGCCACATTTGTACCTATCGCGGCGACGTGTCCGCTCACTTCCATTCCCAATATGTCAGTGACACCGGCTGGCGGCGGATAATGTCCCTTGCGCTGCACAATGTCGGCACGGTTCACGCCGGCGGCTGTGACTTTGATGAGCACTTCGCCAGGTCTCGGCGTTGGCCGTGGAACCTCGGCAACGCGCATGGTACCCGCATCGCCCTGGCCTTGGACCACGACCGCTCGCATGCACTCTTCTCCTACATTCATACTCTGAGCCTATCGTGACCAGGAATCATCGCTCTACTCAGCAGAGTTGGAGCGCAGGCGAAACGGGTTGAAGGAAGTGTGTTCATCAAAGGTATCAACGTGCTCCGATTTCTTCAGTCCATAGACCACGGCGTACGTGATCGGTGTCGCCAGGACCTCGTAGATAACTTTCGCGAGATACGATGACACAATGATGTTCGCCTTGGCCGCCCATGGTGCGTCGTAGAAGGCGATCATGATCACGATCGTCGTGTCGACCGCCTGGCCGGTCAAGGTCGAACCAATGGTACGCGTCCACAGCTTCGAGCCCTTGGTCAACAACTTCAGCTTGGCCATCGTATAGGAATTCGTGAACTCGCCCGCCCAATAGGCCACCAGGCTGGCAATCGCGAAACGCGGCACCAGCCCGAAGACCGTCGCAAAGGCCTGCTGATTGTGCCAGTCCGGCGCGGGCGGCAGCGCCACTGCAATCTCGCCGAAGACCGACAGCAGGCCCATGGCCAGGAAGCCCATCCAGATGGCCCGCCGCGACGCGGCATAGCCATATACCTCAGTAAAGATATCGCCGAAGATATAGGTGATGGGGAAGAGCAGCTCGGCGCCGCTCAACTTGAACGGTCCCACCTGGCACATTTTCGGTCCGACAAGGTTCGAAATCACTAGAACGACGACGAAGACGATCGTCAGCGTGTCAAGATAGCGGAACTTGCGCATGTGATTGGGTTATAGCATCCGCGGGTGCAGTCTCTGCGCAAGCAGCGGTTTAGGTGTCGCTCTAAAGATCGCTTGCGGACATCGATATTGTGCGGGTTACGAGACTGCCATACCATGAAGGGCCCGCCGTTTTGACAGCACTCCCACCCCTTGGTAGCCTCAAAGTCAGCCTCAAGCGGGCATCGCGCTGTCGCCTGGCAGCTTCCGCGGACTCCGCTCAGCGTCCCCGTCGTCCAGTGGCCTAGGACACCGCCCTTTCACGGCGGTAACACGGGTTCGAATCCCGTCGGGGACGCCAAATTAAATCAACAACTTGAACGATTTCCCTGCTTGCGCCGCGGAGCATTTTGGGGAGCAGTTAAGCCATCTTTTTGTCCTCCTCCGCACGCACCATCTCCACCACCTTCTGCTGGGCCGCCCGTTTTGCCGGCGTCTGCGCCTGCGCGTAGACGTCCATCGTGATGCGCGACGAGCTGTGCCGCAGCAATTCCTGCACCACCTTTACATCTTCTCCATTGGCATGAAGAAGAGTCGTATAGGTGCGCCGGAAAGTGTGCCACCCGACCCGTTTATTGATGCCGAGTCGTTTGACCACCGGTTGGATGTAGTAGCCATGATGGTCGACAACCATAACGGCTGTTTGCCGCGCTTCTTTCCCGCCCGGCTGCTGTCGGAGGCGAAGACGAAGTCATCCGGATCCCGATACGGCGTCACTTCATACCAGGCGAGCAGATCCTGTGCAGTGTACGTGTCCAGAGGAATGCGCTTCTGCGAAGCCTCCGTCTTGCACCGGCCAACGATCTGGTTCACGACCGAGCGCTGGACATCGATGTCGAGAGCCGCAAAGTCGAAGTCGTGCCACTTGACTCCGGCCAGCTCGCCACGGCGTAATCCACTCGCCATGTCGAGAAACACCAACACGCGCTCCCGCAACTGCAACTCCGCAACGATGGCCCGCAACTCCGAGACTTCGAGAATGTCCGGGATGGTCTGCCGCTTGGAGCTCTGCCGAACCCCAGCGCCCTTGTTCGGTCCCGAGATCGGATTATGATCCACAAAACCCCAGCGGATGGCATGGTTGTAGAGCACACTCATCAGATCGCGAATCCTCGATTTGCTGGCTGGCGCCAACGACCTCATCTGTTGCTTCCTCTTCCTTTCTGAAGACTGATCGCCTTTCTTCTTTTGCCGCCAGCCCGGGTCAAAATTCAGATCCTTGAGCCACTCTTCGACGATCGGCGCTTTGACGAAAGCAAGTTCTTGTTTGCCCCACCGCGGTCCGATCCATCGATCGAGATAACTCTCGTATCGGTCCCGTGTAGACCAGGCGCGTCCGTTCTCGCCCTTGTCCACGAGTTCCTTCTGCCGGAAGTGTTCGATCACATCATTCATTGTGATTCCACTGAATGCGTGTACCTGATTGGAGTTGATGGCCAGCCGCCAACTTCGCACTGCCCGTTCAGCTGCAGCTTCTGTCTTGAACTGGTCAAGTGTCCCAACTTGCCTCTTTCTTCGGACGCGCCGCCCCGTTGGAAGAACATGTTGCCAACTGAACATCCAGACCGGGGTTTTGCTACCGTTCACATCCATGTAAAGTGAGCCATTCTGTTTCCGCGCCTTCCTCATGAAAACCTCCTTTTACTGAGGGCGCAGAATGCATCGGTAGTCGCAATATAGCTCGAAAGCCGATGCAGTTGTAGGGGCTTATGGTCGCGTACCACCGCAAGGTGGGGAATTCGATAATTGCTCCCGCCACCGCGAGTGATCATACGTGGATCGTTGTGTTTAGCCTTTCCAAGCCGCGAGATCAGAACCACGCTCACAGCCCTCCTGAGCGATCCGATCTTGCATCTCTTGACTTCAGCCACTCGCCAAGCTCAGACAGCAGGAAACGCCAATGCATCCGCACGCCGTTCCTGTGACTCACAGAATGTCCAGGGAGCCTGCCCTCACGAGCAAGCCTCTGAACTGTCACCGGATGAAGTCCGAGAAATCCTCCGGCCGCTACGGCATCGACGAAAGGCTCTAGTGGAACGATATGCAGTGAATTCTGACTCACTACAGATTTTCTAGACACAAGGTCGGGGGCAGGCGTGTCTTCGTTTGCGACTGCGGTTGAGCGCATCTGGCACCTCAGGGTCAGAGCTGAAATAGCTTTGGAGATTTTTCAGCGACCACGCTTGGCGCGGTTGTTGAAAATGCGTGAGGAATGTGTAAAACAGGTTCGAGACTCGGTCAAATCGAACTAAGCGCGAAGCATGGCCCACGCAATCACTGCGTTGTAGGTAGCGTGCATGAGAGCTGCGGTGGCGGTTGAATTGGATCGCCGGCTCCGGGATTGCCACATCTATCGTGGCCAGCTCCGCTTCAACCGGACGAGTGGATTCGATCCTGAATTCGTGGAGCGGCTTCCTGGAAAGACCTTCGAAACGGCGGGACCGATGATGTACGACGGGCGGATTCGCTTCTATTCCAATTCCCGGCGATGGATCCGGAGCCGGATACATACCTGGTGACGCTCCACCCCGAGACGCATGGAGCGATTCAGTTCAACCGGAGCAGATGGAAGTCTCCGGGAGTTCGGCCAATTGCCATCAGCAAACATCATGAACGATATGAGGCCATGCTCCTGATGGAGCCGGGTCAGTGGGTGGCGAGTGACCGGGGGCGCTGGGAGATGTCTCCAGCGACCAGACAACTGGCACTTCAAGGACAGGAGTTAGCCAAATATGCGCTATAGAAAGGGAATGATTTCTGTTAGTGACTCCCGGGATATCCCGCTCCTGCTATTGATCAGGGACTCGCGCGCGATCGCCATCTCTCAGCTAATAGCCGAGCTAACGCTCGATGAGATCGAGACGAATTCCCGATCGATTCACTGGAGATTGAATCGGCTGATCGCAAGCGGTTTTGTAGAGAAGGTGGGCAACGACAGGGCAATTGGCGAGCCGGCCTACGCAATCACGCACGATGGTCTCGCTCTCCTGGAATATCGCGGGCACGTCCTGCTCTCGCTTGGCTCCTTTTCGAAGACCATCATCGCGGAGGCAGAAGTGCTTCATATGCTTGAATTGAACGCAATTCGCCTCGCGCTCAGGAAGGCCGGAATCCTTGTTGAGTGGAAACATACGCTTCAGATTGTGTCCGAGAATCTAGTCGATTATGGAAAGACAACGAAGGATTACGACGCGGTTGTCATCATTGCCCATGAAGGTCGGCGGATACGGTTCGCAATTGAGTATGAGCGTACCGCTAAATCGGCAGCGCGTTACCGCGAAATTGTGAAGACGATCGAGGACGACAGAAATTCCATTTGTCCTCTACCTGACCCCAAACCAGGAACTTCTGTATTTGCTTACGCAGGATTTGCGCTCTCTCGGAGAGAGAGCAGCATTCGGTGTATCAGGTCTGGTGAAAACGAAGCTTCTCGGGCACCCATCGTAGTTGTTAAAGACCGGCCAGCCGTCAGGAAGCTAGGAGAGATACTCTCCGGATTGTCAGAATATAAGCCGTTCGACGGTGACTATATCACCGCTTCGCTGACAGCTAGAGGCGCTCAATAACCTCAAACGTCAGCATAAGTATAAAGTTCCTATAGACGCCACATAACCCCCAATTGCCTTCCTTTCACGCCACATAGAAGCCGTATTGCAGACGTGATAAAGCCCGATTGCAGCCGCATTGCCAGTGATGGTGCCGTGACGTTGAGCAAAACTGCTGCTTCATAGCGGCCGCGCTTTCAAAGAGATGCATTCTGACTATCCCTATGTAAATTGTGAGAATGGAGGGTGGTTATTGAAAGGGGTGCCAGGGGAACCATTCGGTGGCAGAGATGTCGACAAGGGAGCGATCACTAGACCAAGCGTCGAGAATCAGCACGCTGCGACTCAGTAGCTAGTTCACGGCCACTTCACGGTGAGGGCGTAAATTTCCTGCGCGCCGATGTCGCGGGTAAAGACTGGGGAGCCGTCCGGGGCGACGCTGATTTCGGTATTGCCTCCCGGGCCCGTCGCACGGTGTAGGCCTTTCAGGCTGGTGATCGTTTCCACTTTATGATCGGCCAGGCGAATCCTCAGGAGCATAGGGTCTGAGCCGCCGGTGACGTAGTCCACCGACTTGTAATCTGGCGAATGAGTCCAGTTGACGACATAAGCGGGGTGCGGTGACCTGCGGCATCTTGCCAGCCAGGTGCGCACACTTGCGTACCCGAACGCTCCTGCAAGAGAACACTATCTCGACGCGGTCAAGTCCAGCCGCAAGGCGCACAACACGAAAGTAGACAGCGAAGCGTCCTGGGAGACGCTGGTGCTCGACGCAGGCGTACTGGAACGGCTGAAGCTCACCTGCCTGCTGGTGCGCGACGCGGAGACCTGGCGCGCGCAAGGTGTCACAGTACCGCGAAGCCTGCTCTTGACCGGGCCACCGGGAGTGGGCAAGACGGAGATAGGCCGTACGCTCGCCAATGAGAGCGGTCTAGGCTTCCTCGCCGCAACCACGGCGGATGTCAAAGCCAACTTCCTGGGTCAGAGCGGCAACCGGATGAAGCAGCTGTTCGAGCGGGCACGCGCCAACGCGCCGGTCATCCTGTTCCTCGACGAGTTGGACATCATCGCGCCCACACGCATGGGTGGCAACGATCCCCTGACCGATGAGATCGTTGGTCAGCTACAACGGAAACCACCGTCACCGGCTGAGCCGCTCCCGGGGCTATTTCCCGCGAATACTGCGCATATGAAGAGGTAAACTTATGGCTATGAGCACCCTTCTACCGGTAGACGTGCGTGCCGTACCCCGCAGCCTGGTCCTCGATCCACCCCTGACCGATGCGGAGTTCGAGGCACTGTGCCGCGCCAATGACAATGTGCAATTCGAACGCACAAGAGAAGGAGTGATTCACATGAACCCACCCGCTGGTTTGTTCACCGGCGATGGAAATGCTGAGATCATCCACCAGCTTCGCAGCTGGTGGAATACCCATCTGAAGGGAAGGGCTACTGATTCCAACACCGGATTCTATCTGCCCGATGGGTCGGTGCTCAGCCCAGACGCGGCGTATGTATCACCAAAGACATTGAAGGGTCTGACTAAGGCTGAGCTTGCCGGGTTTCCTCATCTTTGTCCGGACTTTGTCATCGAGCTGTTGTCGGCTTCTGACAGTCTTGTGAAGACCCAGGAGAAGATGGACCGATGGATCGAGAATGGCGCGCAGTTGGGCTGGCTCATCGATCCCTATGCAAAAAAGGCGTACCTCTATGCACCGGGTGTCCCGGTCACGATTGTCGCAGCAGCTTCTATCCAGGGAAGCGGAGTCGTCGAGGGCTTTGCACTTGATCTTCTCGCTATCTGGCGCCGTTACGAAATGTAGATAGGCAACCGTTTCGTTCTTTCTTAAGGCTCCGCTTAGAAAAGCGGGGCCTTCGCTTTTCCACCATCCATCTCAAGCGGCCCGCTCGGCTGTCATGCCCCGACATGCGCTCGTTCCCATCTCACGTCTCCTAAAAGGAGCATGCAATGCATGTCTCACGCCCAGTAGCCATCCGTGTCGTCACCAGCACGGCTCTCGATCATGAATCTGTTGATCGGCTCATCGGTTCTGCGCTCTACCGCTGATCAGAGAGTGTTTCCGCTGGTCCTCGCACTCGTTGCACTCTCGGTCGTAACGCTCACACAGGTCTGGGCTGAATACTGTCGCCTAACCGGCTAGGAACGCCTCATGATCCTGACGCATTACGACATGTTCGGCCAGAGGCCCGTGTCGACTCTGGCCGCGCAACTTTGGCGTTTAGCGCTGTATTCGAGCGAATTTGACCGAGTTTGGAGTCGGTGTCTCAATAGCCACCTCAGCAACCGCTGATGGAGTTGCTCATGAGCACCATCCTTCCGAACACCACCTGTCCGACGTTCCCATCCCCGGATGCCGCAGCCCGCGGGCAGTTCACTTTCCAAGTAACCCCTACAGTCCGACACGACATGCACACGGCAGAATCACGGTCAGAAAAGGACTTACTTATGGCAACGCAATTCTCCACGAACGTAGTCGTGTTGCCCCGACCCGCGCCCACGGCAGCGGACCGCAACCGTGCTGCAGATGCGTTTGCACTATCTCTAGAGTGCGCTGCCGCCGGCGACATCGCTGGGGAGGAGGCCGCGCTTCGGGCTGCGCTCGACGTCGTACCTGACGATCCGACAGCCAACATCAATTACGGCAACTGTATGTACAACAACGGGGGCTTTCAAGAGGCGCTGGCCTGCTACGATACCGCGGTCGGCAGCGCTTCCACTAATGTGCTCGCGCTCTTCAATAGAGGAAACGCGCTCGAAGAACTAGGGTTCTTCGCCGAGGCGATCGCCGACTGGACTTCGGCGGTGGCTTTGGAGCCGGACTGTGGCGACGCGCACTACAACCTGGCGCGAGCGCTCTCCCGTGATGGCCTTCGCCGCGAGGCACTCCGGCATTGGACGAAGTATCTGGCGCTCGATCGCACGAGCGCATGGGCAAGCCGGGCGCGCCAAGAACGGAAACGGCTCCTGAAGCTCGAGCCACTGCTGATCGTCTCGCGGAAGGTCGCGTGAGGGGCTACGCCGACTTCTTCTGTTTAGCCCAACGCTTCCGTTGTGCGGCAGCGATCTTCTCGCGAGCTGCCGCAGAGAGGACTCGTTTTTTGTTGGTGGTCTGACTCGCTAAGGCGGATGCCGAAGGCCGGCCTCTTCGCTTTGCGCCGGACAGGCCAGCTAAGGCATTCCGGGCTTCCTGAAGACGGGCGATCTCGGCATCGAGGGCGGCAAGGATTTCGGTTGTTTTCACCGAGACACTATAACAAACGGTCGCGCTTACAAATATCAACCCACGCCGAGAGTGAGAACTGATTCACCTCTCAGCGAATGCTCGCACGTCAGTATTGGAGGCTACGATGGCAAGTACCAGAGCGGCCCTGTTTGAGGATTCCTGGTCCATAAATCCAGCAGAGCTGGACTTCTCCGAATTTCGGAACCGGCATATCTGGGGACCGCTCGACTCGTCAGGCTCACGCCCATGCATCAACATGGCGTTGTTGCGGAAGCCGTTTCCATACTCGGTCGAGCAGAGAATCAACTCTTATCCGAACGGTGAAGATGCTGACTATGGAACATGGGAAAAGGCACTCGACGTTGGCCGCAGCTACCTTGTCGGTGCGACCGTCCCGATGTCCGAGTTTCAGCGGGTCAATACGTCGTCGCTCAATGAATGGCAGCGCTTGGCCTATGAGTGGTGCATGGCCAATGCCGCGCGGATGCTGATCCTCACATCGATGAAACCTCGGTTGATCTATCACATCGCCAAGCGCGGCGAATACGTCGAGTTTGGGCTGCCCCATCATTGTCACGGCGGTGAGAAATATTGGGTCAGCCGCAATGGCAAGACCAAGGTTCTGATCAACATTGATTGAGCATTCTATGCGCCAGTTTCGGGATAGTTCGTGCCTCGGGAGCAATCCCGACACTCACACATGATGACGATATTCCAAGCCGACTTTAGTGCACTGAACGAGTCTCGAACATAACCAGCAGGTCGGCAACTGCGAGTTTCATGATCATGGAGTCAATCACCAGCTAGGTGGTCTTCTCGATCACTGCGTCCGGGTGACGGGCGTATTCTGCCCAGGAGCCGTCATACAGGCTGACGTGATTTGCACCTGCGACTTCCAGACCTAGCGCGATGACAGCTGCGGTGATGCCGGAGCCGCAAGTGGTGGTGATCTGCTGTTCCATATCCACCCCTTTTGTGGTGAAGATGTTGCGGAGTTCTTCGGCAGGCTTCAGGCGGCCTCCTTCGACCAGTTCAGTGAAGGGGATGCTTGTAGCTCCGGGCATATGGCCGGAGCTTATGCCGGGCCGGGGCTCCGGTGAGATGCCGGTGAAGCGACCGGCGGAGCGGGCGTCCAGAATTTGCGCATGCTCCGTGATCATTTGTTGAATCTGGGAGAAATCTTTCACAGCATTGTGGTCGAGTTTGGCGTGGAAGCCGGCTGGTGCACGGTGAACGTGGCCAGAGTCAGTAGGGAGACCGGCTTCGATCCAGGCGCGGAGGCCGCCGTCGAGAATGTAGACATCTTGGGCTCCGAAGGTGCGGAGCATCCACCATGCTCGAGGAGCGGAAAAGACGCCTTCCTGCTCGTAGACCACTATGGCCATGTGATCGTCGACACCAAGAGCCGACACGCTATGCGAAAAGACATCGGGTGTGGGCAACATGTGTGGCAGTGGGCTGGAGCAGTCGGAGAGCTCGTCGATATCGAAGAAGATCGCGCCAGGAATGTGCTTCGCGACGTAGCGCGCACGCGTATCAACCGGCGGCGTGACACCGACCGGAGGGAGCGTGGCATCAAGGATTACGACGCCTGGATCGCGCAGACGGTCGGCTAGCCAGGAGGCTGTGACTAGGGGTTCATAGGAAGTAGCTTACTTCTTCGCGACACCCAGTTGATCGGCGCGCTACGGAAGATGGCTTCCCAAATTGTGGCGGATACATTCCGGTTTGCCTGTAATCCGGCAACAACTGGTAGCCGGAACTGCGGATCACCGAGCCGTCGAACACGGCCATCAAGCAGCACTTCGCAAGCGGCAAGACGGTCGAAGGCGTGGAAGTGAAGCGCCTCTACCATCTGCGTATGGCATAGCCAGCGGGAGATTTTCGGTAGTGCCGGCACATTTCACATCTGCGCCATGCCTCATTTCCGAAGCCATGTGTACGACAAGCCGACTACAGGTCCAAGTGGACCGGGAAATCGCTCAATGCGTGTATTGGCGATTTGGCACTCGTCCAGACGCGTCCCCCCGAGAAGTGCTTTAAATTTACTTGCCAAGAATCAGGGGCACATAGCTTCGGGCGTCTTTCAGCAATTCCTCGCGAGTGATACCAACCTTGGCGCGAAGCTGCAAACCCTGCAACAAGTCAACGAGCAAACGGCCTCGCACCTTAGCTGACGGTGTGCGAGTCAGGCGCCCCGCCTTGATCTCCTTTTCGAACCTTTTCGCGAAAATATCAGCGGATGCGGTGAGGCCTTTCGCGAGCCAGGAACGGATCTCCGTCACCCGATCCGACTGTCCCAGCGCAGCGGCGGCCATCATGCAGCCGCCGCGAGCGTCGCCAGTAGCGGTGTTGACGGTAGCCTCGCAAAAGGCGGTCACGGCCTTGTGGATGTCCGGCTCCGCTTGAAATGCTGCCATTTTGGGAGCTCCATACGTCAGCGCATAGCGCTCGACCGCCCTGAGCAGCAGGGTGGACTTGTCGCCGAAGGCCCGGTATAGCGCGGGTTTGGTGACGTTCACGGCGCGCGCGATCCGATCCACGTCGACTCCTTCATAGCCATGTTCCCAAAACATCTCAACGGCACGGTCGAGTGCTTCCTCGGGGATAAAGCCTTTTGGACGTCCTGGGGCGCGTTTCGGAATATTAGTTACCATCGCGTACGAAACTCCTTGCATTGCGTCTGCTGGTATCGTACTCTCGCGTATGTAACGCTGCAAGACAGATAAACACAGGACACAACATGGATAGGTTCAAACATTCGATCGCTCTCGTCACCGGCGCCACCTCCGGGCTCGGTCACGCCGCAGCCCGCTTGCTCGCCGCCGAGGGCTACCGCGAGGTCATCGTCAGCGGGCGCAGCCTGGCCCGGATTCAGGAAACGGCCGCTCAGCTCGCGGCTGAGACCAAGACACAGGTCTTCACGCCGCTGGAACTGGATCTGGACGCGCCGACCAGCGTTCAGGCGGCCCTCGCCTCGCTCGTCAAGCGAGGTCGGCCGATCGATTTCCTACTGCTCAATGCCGGATTGGTCCCAACCAAGAAGCGCGTGATCACTGCGGCGGGCGTTGAGGCTTCTCAGGCCCCGCTGATCGGCCATCATCAACTGACTGTCGGATTGCTCCGCGCCAACCTGCTGAGCCCCAACGCGCGGATTGTTATCGCCGGCGCGGAGCCTGCCCGCGGGGGCGTACCCATGTTCAAGTACACCGACGTGCCAGCCTTCGCGGCCAAATACTACCGGGGCGACCAAACCGCGGCTGTTGAAGCCCTGCTGCGCAACGGGCCGAACGTGAAGTACGTGCCCAACAATGCGTATGCTGACGCGAAGCTCATCATCGCTTGGTGGACCGCGGCGCTGGCCCGCCGGCTGCCCGCCGGCATGGCCGTGTACGCCGTATCGCCCGGTGGGGCGACCGGCACCAAGGTGGTGCGAAACGCTGGCCCGTTGTTGAAGTATCTGTTTATCCCAATCGTGAACCTCATTCCCGGCATGAATCAGACGCCGGAGACCGCGGCCCGTCGGTACCTCCAGGCGTCGGAGTTCGGAACCGACGTCTCAGGGCAATTCTTCGCCTCGGCTCAAGGGAAGTTCTCAGGCCCAATTGAGGCGCAGCGCCACCCACACCTCCACGATCGCGCCAGCCAGGAAGCCGCGTGGCAGGCCGTCGTCAAGGTCTCCCGCGTCGGCTTGCCTTAACCAGCATCCTTTGAGCGTCGCAGAATGAGAAGGAAGGGAAAAATGCTTGGATTGAACAACAAGGTCGCCGTCATCACGGGTGGCAGCAGCGGTATCGGACTCGCGATCGCAAAACGTTTCGTCTCGGAAGGAGCTTACGTCTTCATCACTAGTCGTCGCCAATCTGAATTGGACAAGGCCGTCGCCGAGATCGGCAAAAACGTCACCGCGGTGCAGGGCGACATTTCAAAACTTGAAGACCTGGACCGGCTCTATTACACAGTTGCGGAGCAGGGTCGCAAAATCGATGTGGTGGTCGCGAACGCCGCTTTTGTTGAGATTGCCCCACTAAAAACTGCGACACCAGAGCATTTCGACCGGACTTTTGATACGAACGCCCGAGGGGCATTCTTCACCGTTCAGAAAGCGCTCCCGCTGATGAACGATGGTGGTTCCATCATCCTCATTGCTTCAGCAGGGAAGAACAAGGCGACTCCAGGCCGAAGCTTGTACAGCGGGACAAAAGCAGCTCTACGAGCTTTCGTTCGCACTTGGACCATAGAACTGAAGGATCGAGGTATCCGCTCGAATGTCCTCAGTCCGGGTGCCACCGAAACGCCGATCCTCGAAGACTTGTTCGGGTCGAAAGAGGCTGCTGAAGCGGGAAAGGCACAACTCGCATCGGCGACGCCGCTTGGCAGGATGGGCCGGCCCGATGAGATTGCGGCGGCAGCGCTCTTTCTGGCCTCAAGCGAGTCCAGCTTTGTTGCAGGCATTGATCTGGCCGTGGATGGCGGATTGAGTGCTGTTTAAGCATTCAAGCAAAGACAGATGAACGCAGGAGACAACAGGCCGTCGTCAAGGTCTCATGCAAAACAACATCGCCACATCCCTAACTTGGAGTTACGGCGACAGAACGAATAACAACCAGTCACCAGGAGAATAAACATGAAACGGTACGAAGGTAAAAAGGTGGTAATCATCGGCGGCACGAGCGGCATGGGGCTCGCTACGGCGAAGATGCTCCTCGATGGAGGCGCGCGCGTTGTGGTGACGGGTCGCTCGAAGGAAGGGCTGGAATCGTCCCAGAAAGAGCTTGGAAATGACGCCATCGTGGTTTCGAGCGACGCGCGGTCGTTGACGGACCTCGATGCACTCGCCTCTCGAGTGAAGGCCGAGTTCGACACCATCGACCTGCTGTTCGTCAACGCCGGGTTCAGCACCCGAGCGCCTCTGGAGAGCATCACCGAGGCCATCTACGACGAGATGTTCAACTTGAACGCCAAGGGACCGCTTTTCGCGGTGCAGGAGTTCGCGCCGCTAATAGACCGGGGAGGCTCTGTCGTCCTCACGACCTCGATCGCCAACGTCAAGGGAATGGCTGGCAACGCCACATACGGAGCCGCCAAGGCCGCGCTACGATCATTCGCTCGGACGCTCGCTGCTGAGTTGGTTCCTAGCGAGATTCGCGTCAACGCGGTGACGCCCGGTCCCATCGACACGCCGATCATCGGCAAGGCGTTTCCCGGTGACGAAGCCTCTCAGATTAGGGAGAAGATGATTGGCATGGTTCCCATGAAGCGCTGGGGGACGTCGGAGGAAATCGCGAAGGCCGTCCTCTTCCTCGCGTTCGATGCGACCTTCACGACCGGCGCCGAACTTCCGGTCGACGGAGGATGGTCTCAACTCTAAGGTGTGGACCTCGCTTGATGAGCTGACTGTTTGGCGGTTGCTTATCTCGCAGCGAATGTATACGCCATCGTGAAGGTACGAGTGTTCCCTTCATATTGTGGGGCTCTGTCATCCTGTTGGGATGTTGACTCATGGAGATCATGCGCCGATTCGATGAATGGGCCGCCTAATGGCCATTGAGATGACTTACTTTGCGGACAAAGCTCCGAACAAGTTAGCTGAGAACCGGAGTGCATTGTCAACTCCGGATACGAGCAGCGTGGCCAAGTGTTCTCGACTGACGACAGCAGGACAACGCACTCACTAAGCCATTCAAATCGGCTTAGCCTCTGGCAAGGTGACGAATAACCGGCTATCCGTTGAAGTGTTTGCGACGTATGGCTCCCAACTGTACGAGATGGCGACTTATCGCTCATGTGAATCGCCCCATGTGGCGAACCAATTACACGGCATTCGTGGATGCTGCAGCGTGTATCAATCCGCACGTTAGTGGAGATCATGCGAGGATATCTCCTCGGCTTCGTTGTCGAAGAGGCTCGTCGCCAACTGCGTGGCCGCCTCATCCCCCTCATTCCCAGGCACAGCTCGCCAACTTACGACGACTATCACACCGTTTTGTCGCCCGAGCGCTTGCTAAGGGTGATATCGTCCGCCGCGTTGTTCCTGTTCATTACCGAGTTGGCGCGGCATCAGAAGCGGCCGTCTCTCGGTATGGCGGCCGCAAGACTTACTCCGAAAGAATAGGTTCCGAAGCCTCCTCCGTCGTTGGCCCCAACTCTTTATGGCGATCGAGAAAACGAACGCAGGCGTTCCAGCGCAGAATCGCGTCGTCGTTACCTGCGGGCCGCAGATGCTCGGCTTCTCCGAAGAGCCGGAGCGCCCTGACGGTCCAATCGTAGACGTGGCTACGGGTCCCTACTCCGCCGGCAGCGTAGGAAGCCTTGGCACGCCGCTCCCAAGCGATTCCGGAATAGTAGGTGCGATCATATTCAGTCTCCAGACCGGACATCGCCTCCATGGCGCCGGCAAATGCGGCGCTCTCCTGCGGGATCTCGTCGGTTAGTGCGAGGACCAGGCTGATGCGCGCCTGCCGGTTCGCCGGATCAACTTCGAGGATGTCGCGGCAGATGCTTTCGGCTTCGTGCGGCTCATTGAGCAGGCGATAGCGTTCGGCCCTGGCCAGCGCGCCGTCCACGCTGTTACGAGAAATAGGCTTCAGTGTGAACATGAGACCTCCTTCCGGTCAGATGATGTGAAACAGCTGCTTCAAGGGATCGAAAAACCGATCCACCACCCGCTCCTTGAGCGGAATGATTGCGTTCTCGGTAATCGTGATCGACTCCGGACATACCTGGCGGCAGCACGTGGTGATATTGCAATAGCCGATGTTGTGCTTCTGTCTTAAATCGCTCACCCGGTCCTCCACATCGAGAGGGTGCATTTCAAGCGCGGCGACATGGACCAGCAGGCGAGGACCGATGAACTCGTCATGCTTGTGGTGCTCGCGCAGGACGTGACACACATCTTGACAGAGAAAACACTCGATGCACTTGCGAAATTCCTGTACCCGTTCGACGTCGGCCTGCTGCATGCGCCATGTTCCATCCGGCAGGTCGGGTGAACGCGGCCTGAATTCCTTGATCGTCTTCTTCACCCGGTAGTTCCATGAGACGTCGGTAACTAGATCGCGGATCACGGGAAAAGCGTGCATCGGCTCGACGATGACCGGCATATCGAGATTGAGATTGCTGAGCCGGGTCATGCACATGAGCTTCGGCATGCCGTTGATTTCAGCGGAGCATGAGCCGCACTTGCCGGCCTTGCAGTTCCACCGCACTGCAAGATCGAGAGCCTGCTGGGCCTGGACACGGTGCACGGCGTCTAACACCACCATGCCCTCCTCCACCGGCGTGACATAATCCTGGAATTTGCCGCCCGCCGGATCTCCGCGCCAGATTCGGAATATCGCTTGCGTGGCCATCTATTTCATCTCCTCAATTACGGCCTTCAGCTCATCGGGCATTGGCGCGAGAGGCCGCTTCTCCACCTGCATTTGGCCGTCCGCGTTGCGCGCGACCACGATGTTGTGTTTGCCCCACTCTGCGTCTTTGCTGGGGAAGTCCTCGCGAAACTGCGCGCCGCGGCTCTCTTTCCGAAGCAGAGCGGCGCGAGTGACTGCCTCCGACACGACGAGCAGGCTGTCGAGATCCATTGCGGTATGCCATCCGTTGTTGTACTGCCGGTTGCCCGCGATCCCTGTCCCATCGGCCCGCGCCCGGAGATCTGCAATGCTCTCAACCGCCTCCTGCATCTCGCTCTCAGTGCGAACAATGCCGACCAGATTCTGCATCGCCTCCTGCAAGTCGTATTGAATCTGATATGGATTTTCGCCGGAAGCGCCTCGATCGAACGGCGCGAGAGCGATGCTTGCGGTGGTCTGAAGCTGCCCCTCATCAATCTTCGCGGCGCCGTTGCTTTTGGCAAATTCCGCCGCGAACCGCCCGGCGCGCCGTCCAAAGACCACAAGATCCGAGAGAGAATTGCCGCCCAGACGATTCGCGCCATGCAGACCCGCGGCCACCTCTCCCGCCGCAAACAACCCGGGGACGGTGGACATCTGCGAATCTCCATCCACCCGGATCCCGCCCATCATGTAGTGCGTTGTGGGTCCGACTTCCATCGGCTCTTTGGTGATATCCAGATCCGCGAGCTGTTTGAACTGGTGATACATGCTGGGCAGCTTGCGTTTGATATGCTCCTCGGATTTCGGAAGATGCTCTCGGATCCATGCAATATCGAGAAGGACGCCTCCGTGAGGGGTGCCCCGTCCCGCCTTGACCTCGCGATTGATACAGCGGGCGACGTGATCGCGCGTCAGCAGTTCGGGCGGCCTGCGAGCATTTCTATCGCCCTGCGTGTAGCGCCATCCCTCCTCTTCTGAATCCGCCGTCTGCTCCTTGTAGAGATCAGGAATGTCGTCGAACATGAACCTGCGACCTTCACTATTGCGCAAAACACCGCCTTCGCCGCGTACGCCTTCGGTCACGAGAATGCCGCGCACGCTAATAGGCCAGACCATGCCTGTCGGATGGAACTGAACAAACTCCATGTCCTGCAACTCGGCACCGGCGCGGTACGCCAGCGCAAGCCCATCGCCCGTGTATTCCCAACTGTTACTGGTGATCTTGAATGCACGCCCAATTCCGCCGGTGGCGAGCACCACCGCCTTCGACTGCCACAGACGGAAGAGGCCTTTCTCACGATCGTATCCGCAGGCTCCCGCGACTCGGCCTGAGTCCAGCAGCAGGCCGAGCACCGTGCACTCCATGTGGACTTCCATCCCGGTGTGAATGCCATGATCCTGAAGGGTACGGATCATCTCGAGGCCGGTGCGATCACCCACATGGGCCAGGCGCGGATACTTGTGGCCGCCAAAGTTCCGCTGGAGAATCCGTCCGTCTTTGGTCCTGTCGAAGAGCGCGCCCCATGCCTCGAGTTCGCGCACGCACTCGGGCGCCTCCTTGGCATGCAGTTCTGCCATGCGCCAGTTGTTGAGGTACTGGCCGCCGCGCATGGTGTCGGCGAAGTGAACACGCCAGTTGTCGCGATCATCGACGTTGGCCAGAGCAGCCGCGATGCCGCCCTCGGCCATGACGGTGTGCGCCTTGCCGAGCAGCGATTTGCAGACGACTCCGACCCTGGCGCCGTGAGCCGCGGCCTCGATTGCAGCGCGAAGTCCTGCACCGCCTGCGCCAATCACCAGCACGTCGTATGCGAATCGCTCGAACTCCGGCATCTAAAGGATTCTCCAGTCGTGCCAGACACCCATCGAGCAGAGGCGGATATAGACATCCGAAAATCCCACCCAGAACAGACTGGCCCACGCCCACCTTCTGTGTGCCGAGTTCAGGCAGCTTACGCAATCGTAGAGCTTGTGCCGGACCGGATGTTCCGAGATCCGATCGAGCATTCCTCCGACCAGGTGCCGGAAGGCGTGACAGCCGAATACATATCCGCCCAGCAGCACAACATTCACAACCAGAACAAGGCTTCCGATACCTATTCCGAAGCCGTCTGGAAAACGGAAGGACATCACTGCGTCGTAGGCTAGAAAACCCCATACCGGGTAGGACAGCCGCAGAAAATAGCGATGAAAATTCTGCAGAACCAGCGGAAAGCGTCGCTCGCCAAGATAACTTTTGCGCGGCTCGCTCACGGCGCACGCGGGAGGGTCGGCCCAGAACGATTTGTAGTATGCGCCGCGGTAGTAATAGCACGTCAGCCGGAAGAGGCCAGGTATCCAGAGTATGAAAAGTGCGGGAGAGAATGGCAGAAAGCTCGGATACCATGCGGGCTTCGGGCCGAACAGAGCGTGCGGAGAATTGCCGAAGATCTCAGGAGAATAAAAGGGTGAGATGTACGGCCCATATGTGTAGTGGCTGTTCTGCAGTGCAGCCCACGTGGAGTACACCACAAAAATGCTCAAACCTATAAGAACCGCCGACGGCGAAAGCCACCACGCATCGTGCCGAGACGTCTGGCCGAAGCTGCCGCCTTTCCAGACGACATCGGGACCTGCCATCTTCCCTCCACGGCAGAGGGATCGCCAAACGGGCCTTTCCCGCCGCTGGCAGCGAATTATAGCAAGAACTCCAACCCTCGCTTCGTCACAGGAAAGCCTTGGTTCAAGCAAGGCCTAAAAACCGCCAATTGCACCATTACTACTGCGCGAGATTGGACGAGGGCCAAATCCCCGCCGTCAATCGGTGGGGTGGGGAGGCGCGAAGACTCCGGACGTGCGGCCAGCTACTTGGAAACAATCCGGTTGTGCCTTTTGCTATTGCGACCGGGAAGTCGGCCAGTTGTATACCGATGCGTCCGCCTCAGAATAGAGCTTGAATTTCCAAGAGGCAATTCCAACTGGCCGTAAAACCGGCTATCCGGACAATTGGTAATCCATCGCAGTCCAAGAAAATGTGCCCTTTGTTCAACTGCGTCAGTTGTTTGCGAAGTCGTCTTCTGTTGAACTGCCGGACAGTTGCAGTCCCAGAGCCCTGAACGTCAGTTCTCTTGCGCAGAAGCTTCCTAAATCGCGACCAGACCACGCGTCATGCCGATGGTGACGGCTTCCGTCCGGCTGGCTGCGCCGAGTTTCGCCAGGATCGAGCTGACGTGAAACTTCGCTGTGTGTTCGGAGATATCAAGCCGCGAGGCGATCTCCTTATTCCCCAAGCCAAGTGCCATCAGGCGCAAAACCGCTGTCTCTCGTGCCGTCAGATGCTCGGCAAGTCTCCCTGCTAATCCAATCCCGTCTGTCCTGTTTGAGGCGGTATATGCGTCTTCCGTTTCCCCGACTGGCTCCAATGTGACGGCCAGACCCACCACTGTGGCCTGGATTGCAGCGAGCAATTGATCCGCTGTCACCTTCAGAGGAAGGATGGAGCGAATATGCAGGGCTGTGGCTCGCTTCCTGAGAAGTGCATGAACTCGGCCGCTCAACAGAACAGTCGGCGTTGAGGAAAGCACGTCTATTAGATCGATGTCGTTCTGCCATGCAACGGTTCCGAAGTCTTCCGTGGCGATCACGATTGCATCCGGTTCATCGCTCAGGGCGCGATAGAGGAGAGTTGAAGCAGATGCAAAGGAGAGCAAATCGACTCCCACCATGGATCGAAGAGCAGCGATAGAAGTCGTCCACGCATGTGAGTCGAAGCAGGGCAGCACTCGCAACGGTTTGGGCCGGGTGATCACGTCTACCTCTATTCCCGCTGCTTGCAGCTATCGATGGAATGAGCCAAGCAAATCAGCCTCGATCGACGACGCTCACGGTCAGATCCAGTTTTGAACCTCCGCGAAGGACGGCCAGGGAGATAGTGTCTCCGATGTGTAAGGCGCGAATCCGATGCAGAATCTCGTGCACACCCTGAACAGGCTTCCCGTTGAATGAAACAATCACGTCTCCTACCATCACCCCGGCCTGGGCAGCCGGCGCCTTCGGTTCAACGTGCGTTACCAAAAGCGTCTCCTCAGCCCCGCCAGGAAAAAGCTCCCGTGCTGGCTCGGGGATGGGAATCGGCTGCATGGCGAGTCCGAGAAATGGACGAGGCACATGACCGAGTTCAAGGATGGCGTCGACAACCCGGCGGATGGTCTGCGTCGGAATGGTGATAACCGCCTGCCGGGCCAATGCCGGACTATTGATGCCCAGCACCTGTCGCTGTTCATTGACAAGTGCACTGCCGGATTGACCCACGTACAACCGGATGTCCGGACGGATGAGACGGTCGATCTCTCCTCCCCGCCAGGTTCGCCAGGCACTGCCAGTACGGGCGATGATTCCGCAACTTGCAGAGATATCTCCTAACCGGGAACGTCCGACCGACAGCACAACTTCTCCGGCGCGGGTGACGAGATCGTTCGCACTCGGAGCCGGCGCCAACTTATCCGAGTCAATACCAAGCACGGCGAGATCGGTTGTCGCATCGCTCCCGATCCAACGTGCGCTGAGCGATTCTCCGGCGAGAATGATCTTGATGTTCTCGCGAAGGCGAAGGCCGTGATGCGTCGTTACGATCACGCCCGGCTGCCATACCACTCCGCTCGCGGTCGATCTTCCTCCGCCATCAATCGCGACAATGCTGTTCTCAAGATGCGCAATTGTGTCGGCAAAGGAACTCGACAGCTGAGTCCATACCGACTTTCCCGTTCCATTTGTCACGACATCCCCCTTTACTTCGGAGTCATCGTGACACATTCACCAAGCCGCGCACATCCGCCAGTTGACTAGGGCACAACTGAATCGTTTAGGGGTCGAAAGGGATGCGGTCCCTTCGTAGACACACAGGAAATCGACGTGACCATCTTTTTTCTTTACTGAAAACCATCCCTGGAGGAAATCCATGAAACTCCGTCGCAATCAGTATTGTCCCATTCATCGATCTCTCTTGCTGTGGCCGCGAGCCGGTCCTTGAGATAGTGCGCGTGCAGTTTGTCCGCCGGAGTGCCAAAGTTTACGGTGCCCGTATTCATTTGCTTCAGGTGATCGGACACATCGAGACCCGCCTCCATGCAGGTTTTCACTTCCCAACCCATTGCAAGAACGAAGTGCGCATCGTTAGCGATGCGAATCGCTTCCTGATTGGTTGCAGGAGACGAAAGCTTTATCCCCTGTGCCAACTCTTTCGCTTCTTTCATCGATTGCGCCAATCCCTGATCCGGATTCAAGCGGATACGATACGTGCGGAGCGCACTTTCGATGATTTCTACGCTCTCGCCAATCTGTTTCCAAATATCACTCACCCGCTTGCTCTCCTGCTCGCTCTAGTGCGGGTAGAAAGGTCCAGCAAGGCTGAAACGCCCTCTCGCCGTCTTCCGCCAACGACTGAACCCCGATCGTAAGTTTGATGGGACACACGGTGCCGTTCGAGACGCGCAGCCGCACGCTCACTCGCTGCCTTCGAGCTCGGGTGGCCAGAGAAAGCCAGCCCCATCTTCGGACTGCGGGGCTCACTATCTGGCCTTCCATGCCACATGCGCCATTTTTCGATTTCTCTGAGCAATGCGAATGCCGACCTTCTGCGTAGCGGATCGTTCTGCACCATCTCCATGAGCCGGCTTCGGATTGCGTTGGAACTACGCGGCACCATCGTGAATGTATTGGACGAACCGCGATAGGGCCGATGCTCCACGAAGGCCTCCTCGATGTTCTTGTTCAATTCATACGAAGCGCCTCCGCCGCCGTCGTCTCGGAGCAGTTGTAGCGGCGCAAACAACGCGTCGGTAGTGCCGAGATTCGCCAACACCTTTCCTAGCAAGGTCGCATGCGCGGTTGGAATTCTCTCTTGAGCCAAGGCAAATATTCGCTGCCGTACTGCCGCATCACGCTGCGCCAGCTCGGTGAGTCTGCGCACTAGTCTGCCATCGTGATGACGGATCAGCTCGTTTGATAAAGGCGGGAGGGTAGGATCAATGAAGCTCAGAAGCAGGTCACGAGCTTCTTGAGAATCAAACTGGGCGACCGCGTCTGCCCAGTCATCGCCCAAATGTTGAACTCGCACGTTATCGTTCGCAAGTTCTCGCAGTAACGCTACAGCATCGGGACAGCGGCTGTGCCCCAATGCCTTTGTCAGTGCCCGCGTACCTTCCATTGACACGAGCTTTTCCTCCATCAGCTGTCGCACCCGTTGGATGCTCGCACTCGGGCCGTCCGTGAAAAGAACAATACCAACAACGTGCGACATAAGGCTTGATTCCTGGGAGTTCCAACGATGCGCTCGGACGTGTTGGATGATCGGTTCAACGATCTCCCAGGTCTTCTCCGACGGCAAAACAACTCCCTGCATTAACAGAGCTTCGAGTCCGTGGATGCGGGGCCAAGCATCGTACAACCAAACTGGTTGTGCGGATGCGCGATGTGTCTTCGGCCTTGAGGGCTCAATCTGTTGGTAACTTAGTATCTCTAAAACTAACTCCGCGGAAGCTTGCCCATCTAATTCAGCCAAGACAATGGCAAGGTGTTTCAACCGCCAGTTGAGTCCAGTGGGCTGTGGTTCCTCTGTCCGCTCAGTGACTAGAGTAGCGATATGTCGCCTTAACACGGCAGCGAGTTCGGTTCTTCGCGGCTCTACAAAAACCGATTCTGCATGACCCGCTCTGGCTTTCCAGATAACGCTGATGTCTTTGCTCCGCAATGGCCAGTTTGTCGCCCATAAGAGCGGCGAAAGACGCTCACTTCGAGCCAATTGGAAAAGCCCCCACGCAGCATCGAGTTCATAATCCGGAGCCGTCAAGAGCCGAATCAACAAATCTCTGGCCGCGTCGAAAGCCAGATGGATCATTGCTTGGACATGCCATACCGTCCAGCTCATCACAGCTCCGTTCCCTTGTTTGCTACGGTGGTCTGCGGCCCGTGCCAGCCGACCGGTTCGGACGCGCTCTATATCAGCCTCGACCAGGTGCTCGATTGCCGCCAAGTCGGAGAGGTCGCCGACCTGAGCGATGACCGTAGCGAAGTGCCCTTTCAACTGTCCGTCGAAGTCATCTTGGGCGAGTACAGTCGGCATCGCCGCCTTGAGATAATTGCGAAAAGCCTCGCGAACTGCTGTTGATAATCCCTCCCGAAGCCAGGTATTGTCTCGACCGGCTATATGGAAGATCTTGATGACGACCTCGACCTCCACTGCTCCAGTGCTATCACCGATTTCCTCTAAGATGCCATTTACGACCAGGTTTGATGGCATCCCTCGCAACAGGTCTTCCAACTGTCTCGCAAGCTTTGCTTCTGCCCACTTGTCACCACCCGGCTTGCCGGTGGTTATGATCGGGACCAGCTCGCAGATACGACGAAACAGGCGTTGCACAATTTCGGGGTCTGCAAATTTGCGGAGCAGCGGGATGACGCCCGGCACTCGCATCTCAGTGAGGTCATTCTTGGTGACTCGATCCACAAACTCGTCACGCTGGGCCTCGGTTAGCCCATCGACAAGGTCGATCCAACCGTCAGGGCGAAGTGTTCCCGCCAAGAGGTTCTGGACAACCCATGCGGTTACCCATTGCGAGTCAGTCCTCCTCAGCATCTCTATTGTGGTCCGGAGTTCGCGGCGCTGAAGATCGCGGCCCTCAAGTTCTCGGACCTGGACGGCACTCAGCTGAGGTAGCGACTCTTTGAGTTCTTCGGCGAAGCCCTCATGGCCGAAGCTCGCGGCCTGTCTCCACGCTAGAAATCTGCCGATAGGGTCAGTGGCACATTTTGCCGCGGCGACATAACTTTCCAATGCCCGTGGATGCGTCGACGGTGGCAACTCGCTGGCGTGCATCCCGGCGATCAACTCTTTGAAGTCGGCGTTGTCCAGCGTCTGCGAGAAACGGGAGATTTCTTCCGGTGACATCCCCCACCAGATAAACGACAACAGACTCTTTCGAACACGAGGGCTGGGATCTTTCAGGGCAAAGACGATAACTTCAGCGGGAGCGGGGGTACGTTGCATCATTTCCGCGACGAAGGTCGCCCGTGCATCTTCAGGCCACTGCCTTACCGTCTCCTCCCATGCCGCGCCGAGGCTGGCGACCTCGAATAGTTCACCTGTTCGATACGGCCCGAGCTGAAGATTGGTATCTTCAGAGGACAGCAGCGGTTCCAAAATGTCCCTGAAGTCCTCTGACCCGCTTGCCACTATGCCCGCCAGAGCAATTTCTCTATGTTGGCTGAAGGAGCTCTGCCACAACCGGCGGAGGCGCGCGCCCAACGCCTCCCGTGTCACTCCCCAGACTTCCGAACCGCACAGGCGAGCCAGTTTAGCCGCGAAGGCCGCATCCAGCGGCAGCGCCATCTCCACAAGCGCATGTCCCATCGCTACCGCATTGGGAAGCGGTTCGTCTTCGGTATGCCGCCCGATGAACTCCGCCAGCATTTCGACTGGCTGAGTCCAGGCGGGTTCGTTGACATAGCGAGCCGCAAAGTCGTCTCGCCCCATTCCGGTCGCTACAATCTCGGCCAGTTCGCGCTTCAAGTGAAGCGTTGCAAACAACTCTTGGAACTGCTGGTGCAAAAAGGTGTAGGTTACGTCCGGGTACTCCGACCGTTCGAGTACATGATGGGAGCACAGAGCCATCAGAACGCTGCCAGGGTCTGGCAGCGCACCCAACTGTCCAGCGTCTTGAAGGAGACGCGAGCAAGTACTAATCTCTCGGCGAGCCGCCGTTTCGGGAAGTTGAACGCCACCGCCCGTCACCAAAGCACTTCCGAGTCTCTCCAGGAAGTTACGTCCCAAACCCGAAAGAGGAGCATTTGCGAGCGCGGTCTGATGAGTCTGCGATTTCTCCATCATCTGCGTCACGGCTTCAAGAATTCCCAATCGGCTAGAGGGAATCCTTCTGCCGGCGTGAAAGAGGGAGACCACCTCGGCCAAAATCATGGGCGTTCGAGTCAGGTCGTCTAAAACGCGGTCTGCACGGATCTGTTCGATGAGGGGTTCGGCGCTGTCGCCAAGGCGAGCGCGAATGTAGTCACCCCGCTCCTGTCTCGTCAGCGGTTGAATCTTGAAGCGAGAACTTCCGGGGAGAGGAGGGGCGATCGGATGCGCGCGGGTAGACGACTTCCTCGATTTCTACCCCAACTACATCGAGCACGTACGACCCGAGCTCAATGGCCTCTTCCGCGAGGAGGACTACCCCTCGGCGGACCCGCTGCGCAAGAAGTTTGGCCTGAAGCTGGAGGTGTTGCCCATCCCCAGCGGAGACGACTTCCGCGTCACCATGTCGGCCGAGGAACAGGCGCGTGTCGCCCGGGAGATCGATGCGAACGTGCGTCAGTCGCTCCAAAAGGGAACTGAGGACCTGTGGAGCCGGCTCAAGAGCGTGGTCAGCCATATGGCCGACCGGCTCAACGAACCGGAGTCCCGATTCCATGCGTCACTGGTGACCAACGTCTTTGACCTGGTCGACCTGCTGCCGCAGCTTAACGTCGATCAGGACCAGGAGTTGAACCGCTTCGCGGCAGAGATTCGGAACCGGCTCTGCGTCTATCCGGCGCACGAGTTGAAGAAGAGCGACATCCTCCGCGTAGCCACCGCCAGCGATGCCGCAGCTCTGCTGAGCGAGATGGACACCGTGATGCGGCAACGTGAACAGGCCACGGCTGAGGAGAGCATCGCGCCCGCGCCTGGTCCGAGCGCGGACGACATCATCTCGCACATGTCGGCCTATATGGAGACGGCAACCCTATGAAAAAGTCACCTGTGACTTGACGCATATGATGACAGATCCTCTCCTCTAACCCCTTTGAAACCTGTACAGACTTGGCGCCCCGCAAGACCGTGAACCATAAGTTGTCAGTGAGCGTGAAAATGTAGACATAAAGTGACAGCAAGAAACGTAGCGTTCCCCAGCAGGTTGAGGGCGCCCAGTACCTCCAGAGCCGATGCGTTAGGCTCATTGTCTTTGCGAAAGAGTCCCTGTATTCGAAAACAGTGTTCAGCCTGCGCATCCGGCCACGGTCACTTGAGTTACGCGCTGTCGCTATCAAGGTAAGCGAAGATTTTCAATCTAGGTGCCGGATAAGTTGGCTCACGGGCATTTTTCCTAGAGCACTACCCTCGGCCTTCAGTGCTCTAGCCTCCTGCGGCGGCTCTATCATCCTTACGCTAAGGCATGTCAGCGTGATCCCGGTGCTACGGGGTCGCCAGGAACGCGTGAACCTCGCCAGTTCTGTTCACGCCAAAGCCTGCGATCTCTCCGCGAGAATTGATGCCATGTGCGAACAGCAGGTCCAACGGGGAATCGGGCGCGAGTTTGTTAAGGTCGATCATCCGGCCGTTGTGCCAGAGAAACGCGCGTGAGTTAAAGCTTGCGTCGAACGACACACCAACCACCTCGCCTGTGTCGTTAATGCCGAGTGCGGCGCTAGCGAAATCCCCAGGAAGCGTACCCAGATCCCGGAGGCCCGTCTTCTCGGTCCACAGAAACCCGTGAAAGGTTGTGTCACCGGCCAGATCCGAAGTACCAATCACTTGACCCTGGTTATTGATCCCCCCAGCGATATTGCCCGGTCCGAACACTCCCGTCCCACCGAGGTTCCCGAGGTCAATCGCCTTGCCTTTGTTCCAGAGCAAGGCGTGACGAGACAGGATATAAACTCCGGTCTGCGGGTTGAGCGGTGAGCAAATCCCCGACGCGCCGACAACCTGGCCGTTGTCGTTGATCCCGAAGGACCAGCCGTCCGGATCGTCCCGCAACGTATCGAGCTCTTTGATGTGGCCGTTTTCCCAAACCGCAGGCTTCTCTTGGAACACTTGGGGGCCCCCGGGTGGGCAGGTCGAGTCCGGGGTCGTATTCTCCGCATTGCCGGCGACTTCGCCTCGATTGTTAATCTGGCCGGCCTCGCCATTGTTGCCTCCCAGCGTTGGCAGTGCGGTCATCACGCCGTTATGCCACAGGAAAGGCAGGCATATGAGGTGGGTGCCGTAACCGCAAAAGTCTTCACCATTCGGATCGCTAGTCGAGGTTTCAGCTAAGCCCGAGGTTTGGCCTCTTTCGTTGACTCCAAACGCTCCACTGTTCGGACCTCCGAGTCCGGGGGTACCGATGTCCGTTATCGATCCCCTATACCAGAGGACCGCATGCTGGGTGCCGTCAACTAGGGCGGATGCGCCATTTGCCAAGCCATTTCTGCTTACGCCAATCGCCTGGCTAAACGCTCCGCCCGGCAACGTGCCGAGGTCGGTGACGGTATAGCGGGCAGGCTTGGGCGCCTGGACCTGAGCAGCCAACGGGACTGGCATTACCAGAAGACTCAGCAAGTCTAGCCATGAAGCGGTACACACCAATCTGGATTTCATATGGTCTCCATTTCTCTACTTCGCAACGCGAGATGCCCCGGTTGATTTTTCGTTCTGCACGCGAGCCAGCAGTGAATTCAGGCAAATCAGCGTCGAGCCATCGGCTGACTGTGACCGATGCAACTCCCCTGAATTGAGCCATTCCTCTAATGCATGCTGGTCCAAGTTTGAGATCACTCCAGCGTTTTCCAGCGCGATCATCTCGCCTTCGGCCGCGCATAGCGTACACCATGCGCGTCTCGAATTCCGGCCCCGGAGGATCAACAAAGAATCGGTTTCGATCGTGACCTTTGTCTGCTTTGCCATAGAGCCCTGCTTTCTGAAGTGGCCCGGGTGCTGACACGTGGCAACTTGCCCGAAAGGATCTGCAGAAGTCCTTGCAAATCTTCTGAATATTTCTGATTATTTCTCGCGTTGCGAGTAACCACTAGAAAACAAGGCACTCGCACGGGATCAGGTGAGCGGGTCCGTCCTCCCTCGAAACAATCAATCGTGCTAAACTCCGCTCCTCCAGCTTCATGGGAACTCCCAATGTCCGCGAGCGAAGACCAAAAGGCCAAGGAACTATACGAGTTCGGTCCCTTTCGCGTTGATCCCGAAAAGGAAATCCTGTTGCATGCAGGTGAACTTATCCCGCTGCAGCCAAAGACGTTTCAAATCCTCCTGGTTCTGGTCCGCCACAACAAAGAAGTAGTCACCAAAGACGACTTGATGAAGGCAGTTTGGCCCGACACTTTTGTGGAAGAGGCCAACCTCAGCCGCAATATCTTCATGCTGCGGAAGGCGCTGGGCGAGAGTCTCCCGGACCATCGGTATGTCATTACGGTGCCCGGCCGAGGGTATCGTCTTGCCGAGAATGTGCGCTTGGTGCCTGATCAGGAACTCAGTATTGTTGCCGCGAATCACTCCAAGGTGCAAGTACAGGTCGAGGAAACGAAACCTTGGGGATGGATTTCCGTGGCAGCGATCCTCTTGCTTGTCGTCGCCGCGGTCACATTGCGGTTTTTCCTGCACCGCACGACGGTTCTCAGTGAAAAAGACACGGTTGTGCTCGCCGATTTTGCCAATGCCACGGGCGACCCCATGTTTGACGAGACACTGCGGCAGGGCATGGCTGTGCAGCTTGAGCAGTCGCCGGTTCTTAGCCTCATCTCGGAACAACGAATCCAGCGCACGCTCCGCCTGATGGGTCGGTCGCCAGATGCGCGGCTCACTCCCGAGCTGGCTCGGGAGGTCTGCGAGCGAACGGGAAGTGTTGTCGTCCTGGAAGGCTCGATTGCAACCTTGGGAAGCCAATACGTATTGGGGTTACGCGCAAGGAGCTGCCGCAACGGCAACATCGTCGATGATGAGCAGGCGCAAGCGACGAAAAAAGAGGACGTTCTGAATGCGATCAGTCAAATTGCCAGTAAGTTCAGAACTCGCGTTGGGGAATCGCAGTCCACGATTCAAAAGCACGATACCCCGCTCGCCGAAGCGACGACGGCGTCACTCGAAGCTTTGAAAGCCTACAGCACGGGCTTGAAGGTTCTCTCCACAACCGGTTCCGCAGCCGCTCTGCCTCTGTTCAAACGCGCTACCGAGATCGATCCGCAATTCGCAATGGCATATGCGTATCTGGGGCGTATGTACGGCGATATGGGAGAGTCCGTCCTCTCGGCGGAGAGCACCAGCAAATCCTATGAATTGCGGGATCGCGCCAGTGACCGGGAGAAGTTCTTCATCGCTGCTTCCTACGATATACAGGTGACCGGGAACGTGGAAAAAGCCCAACAAACCTGTGAGTTGTGGGCGCAAACCTATCCGGATGAGATGCTTCCCCACGCGCTGTTGTCAGGGCTCATCTACCAGGTCACGGGCAAGTACGAAAGCGCAGTCGAAGAATCCAAAAAGGCCATCGAGCTCGATCCGGACTTTGCCATCGGATATGACATTCTTGTCTACAGCTATGAATCCCTTGGCCACGTGGAGGAAGCCGAGAGGACCCTTCAGCGCGTCTCCGAGCGAAAGCTGGAAATCCCGTGGTTCTTGCTGCATCGATACCGCATCGCCTTTTTGAAAGGGGACGCGGCGGAAATGGAACGAGTAGCGGCACAGGCTCAGAGGTCAGGGGCAGACGAGGTCGCCAACCAGGAGGCTTTCGTGTTGGCCTATGCCGGTGAGTTGCGGCAGGCCAGGAGGATGTCACAGCGCGCAGCGGAACTGGCTCTCCGAAGCGGCCAGCGAGAAACGGCGGCACTCTGGCAAGCCGGAGCCGCATTGCAGGCGGCTTTTCTGGGGAATTCGCCCGCGGCGAGGTGGAACGCGATGGCATCACTCGAGCTCTCGAAGAACCGCGAGGTGGAGTATGGCGCGGCTCTTGCACTGGTCCTCACGGGTGATCCTGACCATTCTGAAACACTCGCGAAAGATCTGGAAAGGCGCTTTCCCGAGGACACGTCTGTCACACTCAATTACTTGCCAACACTTCGCGCGCTTTTTGCACTCAACCATGGGGAGCCTGCAAAGGCCATCGAACTGCTACAAATCGCCTCCCCCTATGAGCTGGGCGTACCGCAAAGCAGCATCCATGGGTACTTCGGGGCCCTCTACCCGGTCTATGTGCGGGGCGAAGCCTACCTGGCAGCACACCAAGGCCGCGAAGCTGCCACGGAATTCCAGAGAATTCTCGATCATCGTGGAATCGTAGGCGGCGATCCGATCGGAGCACTGGCACACTTGCAGCTCGGGAGATCGTTCGCTTTGTCAGGCGATAAGATCAACGCGAAGACGGCCTACCAAGATTTCCTCACTCTCTGGAAAGACGCCGATCCCAACATCCCGATTCTCACTCAAGCGGGGTCGGAATACGCCAAGCTGCAGTAAACAGCGAATGCCGACCTCTACGGAACTTCTTGATCCTGCCTGGGGACGATAACAGCAGGACCCGCTATGGTTGAACACGCAAATGAACCGTCCGCTCGTATTGAGCTTGACCCCGCCCTGCGCGAACACGCCCCGATCTTGGCTAACCTGCTTGAATTGTATGCACACGATTTCAGCGAGTTTCACAGTTTGGCTATAGGGACGGATGGCAAATTCGGTTACAAGTCTCTTCCGCTGTATTGGAGCGAACCCAACCGGCATCCTTTCTTTGTCAGGGTCGATGGCAAACTAGCGGGGCTGGCTTTGGTGAAAAGAGGATCGGAGATTACTGGCAATCCGACAGTCTGGGATATGGCAGAATCCTTCATTCTCCGCGGATGCCGAAGACGTGGAATTGGAACCCGCTGCCGCCTAAGCCGGGTGACGACGAGGTGATAATCGATGAACCGCCCGACATTACCATCGATCCCGGCGAAGACGTGCCGCGCAAAATTTATGTCGATGGGGTAGGGGCCACCATCGTCGCTGAGCGCGTGGAATATCTTGATGAGAACGGGAAACTCGTCACCGAAACACTACGAGACTTTACCAAGAAAGCTCTGAAGAAGCGCTTCGCCAGCCTGGATGATTTTCTCAAACGGTGGAAAGCGGCCGAGCGGAAGCAAGCCATTGTCGAAGAACTCGAAAACGAGGGCCTGTCTTTAGACCCGCTGGCGGAGGAGGTCGGCAAGGACCTCGACCCCTTTGACCTCATCTGCCATGTGGCATTCGACCAGCCGGCACTCACGCGTCGGGAGCGCGCTGAAAACGTGCGGAAAAGAGATGTCTTCACGAAGTACGGTCCACAGGCCCGTGCCGTGCTCGAGGCATTGTTGCAAAAATACCAGGATCAGGGTGTCATCGACCTTGGCGACCCGCGAATTTTGCAGATCCCGCCGCTCGATCGGATGGGCACACCCTTCCAGCTCATGAAAGAGTTCGGGACGCGCGCGGATTTCATGTTCGCCGTGCAGGAACTCCAATCCGCGATTTACCAGAAGGAAGCTTAGGCAATGTCAGTCCGCAATACCGTCAAATCCATACAAGACATCATGCGCCAGGATTCAGGCGTGGATGGCGATGCCCAGCGCATCTCGCAACTCTGCTGGATGTTCTTCCTCAAAATCATTGACGACCAGGATCAGCAGTTGGAGCTCATGCAGGATGGCTACCATTCGCCCATCCCGGAGAAACTTCAGTGGCGCGCATGGGCTGCCGATCCCGAGGGCATTACCGGCGATGAACTCCTTACCTTCATTAATACACAGCTATGAATGCCCGACCAATGCCGGGATTAGCGGCACGGACGAGACGACCAGTTGCTCCGGCACATACCGGTTCACGTTTCCGATTTGTTCCGCGTTCCTCCACCAGTTCGTCGAACTGTTCCCCATGACCGTAGACATGGTGGCCGACCTCATGAGCGCATGTGAATGCCTGCCGACCCGGCGGTCGCAGTGAGGAGACAATAATTACAGTTTCCCCGGAGAGTAGATCCCTTCAGCGGATGGCAGCGCAGCCAGACGAACCTCGACTCCTGTCTCCGCCGCCAAGTCAAAGACGCTGCACGGCTGGTCAGGCGCAATCTGCGCCTTCTGGCGAAGCCGCAGTGCTGCCAACGCGGCGCGAAGGGCGAGTCTGCGGCGCTCAGGAGTCATTTTGTCTCCTTCGATTTCCGGAGCATCTGGAGTAAGGACATCAGTTGATCAAGGTCTTGATCTTTCATTTTGGACAGTTCCCGCGCCGCCAGGAGTATCCGATCTTCAGAAGGGTCTGACTCTCCTGTCACGCTCGTCAGCCATTCGACACTGACTCCGTACAGGCTTGCGAACTGCGTCAGCTCTTCCCCGGACACCTTACGTCTCCCGGCTTCGATCTCCGAGATAGTTGGTCGGTGAAAATTCAGCAGCTTGGCCACCTGGCCTTGACTCAGGCCAGCGGCATCCCGTGCTGTTCTCAGGCGCGCTGCAATCTGCGCTCTTGTGCTTTCTGCCATAGTCAAACCGCCGCCTTCGATATTTGAGAGAGCTGGAGAGCAATTTCCGAGATTGTCAGCGACTGCTCCGTTCCTTTTTGCTTGAAGACACTCCCCTCACCACATGAGCAGCCCAAGCTGACTTGTTCACCATGAGCACAGTTGCTCGGGTACATCACTCGCGCAAAATCGATCTCCTCATCCAGGTAGCCGCTTGCCGGCCACCTAATACGTGATAATCCGGTTTATCACGTAGTGGATGAAGCACAGCCGGGGGGCTGAAAGTGTTAAGAACGGTTAGGGATTGGAGGGCATGAGCAACCACATGGACACGCGACCGCCAGCTGATGAAGCCCTGAAGGGCTTGACAACAACCGCCGACAAGATCCGCGCTCTGGCTCACGCCGACTACGACCGTACTGAAATCAGTAAGATTCTCGGCATCCGTTATCAACACGTCCGCAACGTCATGCTGCGTTCCGGTCTCACCGGCGGTATGCGCCGTGAGGTAGAAGCCGAACGCGAGCCAGTCGAAGTGGACGCCGCGCCCGCGCCGTGCGAGGACACATCCTGGAAAGTGCTCACCGACGCCGGCTTTCAATTCATCGGCGAATGGACTCAGGACCCTGAAAGCCTGATCCGGCTCGACGCCAAAGCGCCAGCCTTGCCCGGCGTGTACGCCTTCATCGTGGACGATATGGTGGTCTATGTCGGCCTGACCCTGAGCGGCCTAAAAACGCGGTTCGATCAATACCGGCGCGGCCACAAAGGCCAAAGGACCAGCTCGCGCATCAATGGGCGTATCTCGCAGACGCTGCGCGACGGCAAGAAGGTCAAAGTGCTTGTTGCCACTCCCGAGCCTCAAGAGTGGCAGGAACTCCCGGTGAACACGGCAGCGGGACTTGAAGTGGGACTCATCGAGATGATCCGCCCGTCCTGGAATATCAGGGGCGCGCAATGACGGAGCATTCTAACGACCGTCCGCCCCCCCGCTGTGCTTCCCACCGAGGCCTCTCACAACACACTTCCCTCCCCCCTTTCCAAGCTCGTCGATATCCCCGAGGAAGAGATCTGGCTCGCCAAGCAGAAAGCAAGCGCACCCGCCCGCGCCTACAAACTCGACGTGCAGCATTTCATGCGCACACTGCACATAAGGTCCTACGACGAGTTGCGCCAGGTGGACCACCGCGCGGTCATCGCCTGGGAGCGCATCATGCGCGAGATCGGCGAGGTCGAGCCCTCTACCATCAGGCGCAGGCTTGCGGCGCGCTCCAGCCTGTTCAAGCACCTTGTGCGTCACGGCCATGCCGAGGGCAATCGCGCAATCCTCTCGATCGGCCTGCAGGTCGGCCTCCGACGCGCGGAGGTCACGACACGGTGCCTTTCACCGCAAGGTCACAAAGTTTGAGTTTTATCAAACGGATCAGTTCCTCCGTAGCTTGCGTCGCATGGAGTTCAGCTATCGTAATGATCACGAGACGGCGCCCCTCACGCAAAGCAGCGGCGATGATTGCATGTGCGGCCGTAAGATCTGCGGCCTGACCTGTGATCCCCAGTGTCGTAACCAGAATGCCGAAGGCCAACCCTCGGTTTCGAAGCTTTGTATCGAACCAGTTGACCTCAGCGCTTCCAACGGCATTGGACCAGTTCTTACACTCGATAAGGATAATGTTAGGCAGGAAGAAAAGGCCCACGCTGTTGTTGGATCACCCCTTCTTCGGAGCGCTGCTGTTCCGTCTGGGCGCGCAGGCTCGCAGCTCGATCGCCACCATGGCGACCGATGGCGTTTCCTTGTACTTCAATCCGCAGTTCGTGGAAATTCTGAGCGCGGCCGAGATTGCCGGAACTTTGGCGCACGAGGTCATGCACCCGGCGTTGCAGCACCACACCCGCCGCGGCGGGCGGAAAACGCCGCCACACTTCCCGCGCTGCAAGCGTCGCCATTTTCATCCGTGGGCGGAACGTCATCGGGCGGGACGATGGGGTCATTCTCGCCGGGCTCATAAATCTGAACGGGCTCACCGTCGAATTCGGGGTCAGCGAAATGATTGGTCGCGCCCCGAAAGTCCATCAGCGTGAAATAAAACTTCTTGGTGTCCTCATGCACGCGGGTACCGCGGCCAACGATCTGCTTAAACTCCGTCATGGAGCCCACGGCACGGTCGAGCACAATGAGGCGGCAGATCTGGGCGTCTACGCCGGTCGAAAGGAGACGGGAAGTAGTGACTAGCACCGGATATTTGGCCTCGGGGTCGATGAAGTTCCCCAGCTGCGCCTGGCCCTCTGTGTCACTTCCCGTGATGCGCATGACGTAGCGGTAGTTCTCATTGCATAAATCCTTGTTTTCGTTGACCAAAGCCTGGCGCATCCGCGCCGCATGTTCCTCGTCGACGCAAAAGAGAATGGTTTCCTGGAAACGGTCGCGGCTCTCCTTCAGGAAATCCGAGACTTTCTTCGCAACGAGCTTGGTGCGGTCGTCAATAACGAGGGTGCGGTCAAAATCCTTGGTGTTGTAGATTCGGTCCTCGATCTCATTGCCCTCGCGGTCTGTGTCACCCCTCTCTGGCCGGTAGCCCTGGACATCGAGATCGATATGGACCTTGATCACTTTATAGGGAGCCAGGAAACCGTCCTCGATGCCTTGCTTGAGCGAGTAGGTGTAAACCGGCTTCCCGAAATAGTTGATGTTCGAGACATATTTGGTTTCTTTTGGCGTGGCCGTGAGGCCGATCTGGGTAGCGCCCGAAAAATATTCGAGGATCTCCCGCCAGGCCGCATCATCGGCGGCGCTGCCACGATGACATTCGTCAATGACGATCAGGTCGAAAAAGCCGGGTGAGAACTCCCGGAACAACTTCTGGCGCTCCTCCGGGCCGGTAATGGCTTGATAAAGACCCAGGTAAACCTCGTAGGCCGTGTCGATACGTCGCTTTTTGTCCAGCGCCGTGGTGAGCTCGACCTCGGATCCATCCCGGCGCTCGATGGTTTTTGCCCCCGTGCTGAGCTTAGCCATGGCCGCGCCAAACGGCCGGAAATCATTGACCATTGTCTGATCGACGAGCACGTTGCGGTCGGCAAGAAAGAGGATGCGTTTCTTGCGTCCGGCCTTCCACAACCGCCAGATAATCTGAAAAGCGGTGTAGGTCTTGCCGGTGCCGGTGGCCATGACGAGGAGGATTCGGTTCTGGCCCTTGGCGATCGCTTCTATGGAAGCATTGATGGCGTTGGACTGATAGTAGCGGGGGCCCTTGCCGCTGCCGTCCTCAAAATAATCCTGCAGGACGATCTCCTCCTCCTCGGGAGACAGTCCCTTCCAGGCGCGGTATTTTGACCAGAGTTCTTTAGGCGTTGGGAAGGCGTCGAGCGAAAGCGTGGCTTCCTTGTCCATGTTCGTCCCGGTGCGGTCATGAAAGACAAAGCCATCGCCGTTGGAGGAAAACACAAACGGAATGTTGAGCGTCACCGCGTAGTCGAGCGCCTGCTGCATTCCATCGCCGATGCTGTGATTGTTGTCCTTTGCCTCAACGATGGCGATGGGAATATTCGGCTTGTAATAGAGGATGTAATCGGCGCGTTTTGCTTTGCCACGTGTAACGAGCTTTCCCCGAACGATGATGCGTCCCTTGGTGAACGCGACCTCCTCGCGAATCTGCATCATCCCGTCCCACCCCGCCCGTTTTACCGCGGGGCCAATGAACATGGAGCAGATGTCTCGTTCGCTGAGGTCTTTCTTGTTCATACGGTTTGTGGTCTTTGCCTCGTAATAAGTCCTCTTCACCCGGACGCAGGCGAGCGCTTCGCTACTTTATTAAATGAGGCGCAACGAGGCTAATAAATTCTCGTGGCGTTATTACCTTGGTTTTCTTCCAGAATATCGGGAAATGTTTCTGATTGCCTGTCACCAGGTAGTCCGCTTTCGCGGAATCGGCGCATTCGAGAAACATATTGTCATCGGGGTCGCCGGCCACTTCAAGGCGACGCGAGGGAACGACGATATGGCTGTGATTCTTGATGAGCTGCAGCAGCTGCTGGCGGAGCCCCTTGCGGATATGCAACTCAGGACGTGACAATACCTCCGCATATTCTTCCAAAATGGGCCGGGATACATAAAGGCGGGCAGGCTTGGTGATGGCGAGGAGGAAGGTGGTGCGCTGCAGGCTCTCCGGCTTGATTGCCGCTGAAATGACCACGTTGGTATCAATAACGAGGCGCAGCGGAAGCATTAGCGCTTCTTCTTGTGCGCGCGTGCTGCTTTGATGACCTGGTCTATTTGGCGAGATGTCAGGGTGTTCGTCCGGCTCCGCTCCGATTCCTCGCCAATGATCCTCAGAATCTCTGGCTCTGGAGCGGCGAGCTTGACGTAATCGCGGATGCTCAGAAGCACGGCCCTGGGCGTACCCCGCTTCTCAATAACGAGGGAGCGGCGCTCATCCTCCACGCGGCTCAAAAGCTTTCCGAAATTGGCGCGCGCGCGAAGAGCCGAGACCACGATGGTGTCGCCCTTGCCGGTGGTTGTGGTGCCCATAATATCTCCAGTTCAATATTATGAACTGTATAGTTAAGAAATGTGACAGTCAATGCAGTCAATCAGGCACGTGCCGGCGGGAAATGCGGTCCGCGTTCGCGTCAACCGAACGAGCAGCAGCCCCTAACTCACCCCCATCCTGCCTTTCACTTCCATAAGGCCAAGTTTGAGGCCCTGTCGTCGATTTTCGGGGAAGCATGGCGGGGGTGGTTTTGATGTGAGAGCGTCGCCCCCGAACAGTTACGATTGCCCGTCCGTCATGTCCGGCCCCGCCCCTGTCTTTGCCGGTTCTTTTCTACCTCACTCTGAGCATTGCGGGCTGCTTGTCTGGTGTAACCGCGGCCTTGATTCGAGCTTTTTCGCTTTCTTGCAGGAGCCTTTCCGCGACTGCTTCGGCGCTGAAGCCCCAGTCGATTGCTGTCATGCACTAGGTGAAGTCCGCCATGCTGCGGTCCGTGCCCTTATGGTTTTTTTTGCGGGCGGCGCCCTCTCAAGGGCTTGCTGATAGCTCGGCCATATCCGAGGCGGCTGGCTCTTGGAAGAAGAAGCACGAAAAGGGGTGAGCGGTTCCGGCATGGGTTCGGGAGGCGCGATCAGGCCCAGGCTTTCTGGTTGCTCCGCTGTCACCGTGCGGCCGGGAACGGATTCCCTAATCGCCACTCGTGGGAAGTCAGGATGGTATTTGGCCTTGAAATTCTCGCCGCCGGGCGAGCCGCGTTGGTAGTTACGTGTCCGGTCTGGTCGTTGGTGCTTGACGAGTTGTAGTGCGGGTCACTTACTGCGCAAGACTTCAAGGGCACGGTCAAGTTGAGTGTCCTCCCCCTCCGTGCATCCTCAAAGGACCACGCGACGCGCACGTCGTTGGATCGGGGAGTAAGACGATTTGCGCCCTGACATGATTCGGCTTGCATGCTTATCGTCAGGAGCGCCAGTGCGTGGTACTCTTGCTGGCATTTCCGCCGCACAGGAGAGAAACCGAAACCATGAAGAAGCGATGGATAGGGTTGCTATGCATGCTAGGGTGCTGCATTGCCTACGGTCAGCAGACGGTTGTCACAGTCCCCGATGAGCCAGCGAATCTAGACGGCATCAAACAACAACTGAAGCGGTACCAGTCCTGCTCGGAACCGAATTGCTATGTGCCGCAACTCGAACACCAGGCAGACTTAGCGATCGGCTTTCTGAACCAGAGTGTCGCTGCAGCGAAGGGTGAGGACAAGCTCGCGATCGTCCTGGATATCGACGAGACTTCACTCTCCAATTGGCCGGTAGAACTACACGACGACTTTGGCTACATCCCAACCGACTCGAATTGGTGTGTTGCACTCCGGTGCGGGAAGGCGATTGCCAGCACACTCCGTATTTTCCGCGAGGCGGAGAAAGACAAAGTGACAATCTTTTTCATCACCGGTCGGCCAGAGGGGCAACGTGCGGATACGGAGGCGAATCTGAAGGCCGAGGGCTACGACCATTGGGAGGAGTTGTACCTGCGGCCTGTGGATCACCCCAAGGAACAGAGTGTGGCGCAATACAAGTCAGGTGATCGTGCCAAGATAGTGGCAAAGGGCTATCGGATCATCCTGAACGTCGGCGACCAGATGAGTGACCTCGCGCTCGACCCGCAGGCAGACCATTCCGTGAAGTTGCCGAATCCGTTCTATCTGATCCCGTGAACGATTGCGCTCCTCTGTCTGCAGGTTGTCCTCTTGAGCTCGGAGACCTTCTATGCAGTGCGGGGTCAGGCGCTGCGCAAGACCTCAAGGGCACGGTCAAATTGGGTATCCTCCCCCCTCTCTGCATCCTCGAAAGACCATGCAACGCGGATGTCTGGCTCGATTCCTTGACCTTCGATCCGGGTGCCGTTCCAACTCTGATAGGCCGCTACAGGAAAGACGAGCTGGTAGCCAGCACCGACCTTGGTTCCAGTCCTCGAGATCAGCCGTCCAGGGGTCTTCGTGCCGACGATCGTCGCCAGCGAGTTCTCCTTTGCGAACAACGTCACCATCTCCGCGGCTCCAGTCGTGTGTTCATTGACCAGAATCACGATGCGGCCATGAAAGGGTTGGGGGCCAAGCCCCTCTGTCTCAAGGACAACAGACTTTTTCGTGCCGAGCCTCACAGCGAGAGGGATGAGCTCCCATTTCTGCGGTGCCGAGGAGGTGTTGGCTGGACGGCGCTGCATCGGGCATGTCTCGGAACTGGTGCGCATAGGAAGCCGGAGCAATGAAACGTGCCAATAGGCTTGCGGCGAGAACCAAAGCCAGGAACAGAAGAGCGGCCAGACGTGCCCCCTTCATACATCGCCTGCGCGCAAAGGCAGTGCCACCAACTCGGCGGCAGAGTTGGCGAGCAGCGTGATCAGCGTCACAATCATCGTCAGGTTCACCAACAGTACGAGGTCCCGTCCCATGGCAGCCTTCCAAGCCAGTTGGCCGATCCCCGGCAGATCGCAAAGCACTTCCACGGGGATTGCGGCGCCAAATGCTATGCTCACCGAGACCCCAGCCAAAGCAAGCAACTGCGGGCCGACAACCGGCAGAATGTGCCACAGTAAAACCCGAAAGCCGCCGGCTCCCTTTGCCCTCGCCGTCAACACGTGGGGAAGCGACGCGCTCTGTGCCAGCAGATTGCGCGCGTAGTGGAAAATATTGGGAAAGACAATCAGACCGATAACCAGCCTGCCCGGTTTTTGAGCGATTACGAACAGAAGCGCCAACACTGCGGCAGGGATGCACAGCAGAACGCTCGCCAAAAGCCCCGTTGCGAGATCGATAAACCACGAGCGCGACATCACAGCCACTATGGCCAACGTCAATCCGGCGGTCCAGCCAAGAGCCAACCCCAGCGCCATCGATTTCAGAGTCTCGGGAAACCGCTCTGCCAGCAGTTGCCGTACCGGTCGATGAAGAGTCTGCGACACTCCCAGATCGCCCTGCAGAAGCTGACCCAAATAACGAACGTAAAACCTACCCAGATTCTCATCTGTGGAGTGCGCCTGACGTAAGGCTTGGACGCTCTCCTGGTTAAGGCGGATATCCAGTTCCTCTTCGTCGACGCCAAAACCGGGAGCCAGACGCACCATCGTGGCCCCAAGAAAGCCGCCGAGCAACAGGACTAAAGGAATCTTGGCCGCATGTCGGATGAGCTTGTGCATTGAATGGCCAAGAAGCGCAGGCATAGTGAATTCCAAAAATCAGAGAGCACCACAACGTCTCGAGTCTGTCCGAATCCAGTATCCATCTTAGGTTGCTCCGGACAAACGAGATATGCACTCGGCCCAAAATCTGTCCCCTTTTGGTAATAACCAAGCCTGATCCTCGCTCTTGAAGACGCAATCGCGCGTGCTGGAGAGAGTGTTCTCGCGGCAAGTACAGTCCACCGCGACCCAACGCGGTCTATGCGCTCGTCTCGGGCACGAGAGCAACTGCGGATCGATTCCGGCCAGCCTGGCCAAGGCTTGCGCGTCCAGCCGGACGTCCTTCTGCCGGCTCTCTCCGATCAAACGGACATTGCGTGCATGCGCCGCGATGGCCTCGCGTCCCAGATCAGATAAAACTCGACTTATCCATGGCGAATGCGTGCCGGTCTTCAGGGCGATGCGACTCCGCGGCATCTTCCCGAAAGTCTTCTTCATCGCCTCCGGGCTCGTCGCAAACCTCGCCTCCAGAATCACCTCACCCGTTTCGTTGAGAACACAATAGAAGCTCGAGCGATCGCCCACATCGAGCCCAATCGTTAGCTGCCCATTCTGACGTCGAGTCATTGTGCTAGGCTTCTTCATTGCCGGTCTCCTTATCTCGTGCGCCGCGAGCGCGTCGATGACTTGGGAGCTTAACGCATCCCGCCGGAGACCGGCCTTCTCATCCCATCTGATATCGTCAATCGAGAATTCGCATTAGCGATAGGCGCGACAAGTTTGTAATTTGAGCTTTCTCAACAACATTACCGTCCAGACTCATACCAGGTCCGATGCTCAGACATTTCGCCACAGTGCGGGCACTGAGTAACGTCCCACTGGAAATGGCACGCGGGACAATTGCCTGAGGTCCAGAACGTATTCCAAACATGACCACATTTGCAATTCCAGCGAAGATCAAGAGGCGGCTGGAACTGGCACTTCGGACAGCGAATGAGGCGGCCGTCCTGACTGCGCATCGTGGGGCTGTTCGCACCTTCGCGAGGTATTATTTTCGACGCGACGATCCGGCCCTCTGAGCCGGGAGAGTTCGCTGGGTGCGGTTGCTTGATTTGGCTAATCGATGATGGCGGTACGCGAGCTAGAGCGGCAGCAAGTTCGATGGTTGCGAAGAGGCGCAGATCGTCGTCTGGAACACGCTCCAGCAGTTTGGTTGCCCCGGACCCAAGGCACCTGCCGGCCTCATAGAAGACTCTACGGAATGCGCCCGTGGAGGGCCAGTATTCCTTAGGCGCGTAGTTATAGGTAGCGGGCGCGGTATCTTCCCGATACTTCTCGATTGCGTCCTCGATGGACGGCTCAAAATCCCCGGTACGAGTCGCGTCGATGAGTCGGCGTTGGCGGTCAAAATCTCTGGGGTCGCCCGAGAGAATGTAGCCGCCTTCGCAAGTTGCGCCATCGGCTTTCCGGCGTTTCGCTGCCGCCTCGACCTCCTCGTTCATCGTCTCCAGCCCGTTCGGATATCGGCGCGCGGCTACGGCAAGCTGATCGTGGGAGCCGGTCAGCGATTGGGCAAGTGCGGGGTCGAGGTGACGCAGAACGTGCAGGACCTGGAACAGGGTGTTCTGATGGGAGGAGGTGAAGTGAACTTCGTTCATATAACCGGCGGAGGTTCCAGCGTCCGGCTCCTCGGCGGCTCGATCCACAATCGAACGAGCTAATGCGAGGGCTTCCTCCGACGGAAACTCTTTCCAGAAATGCCCGAAAATCCTTACGAAATGACCGCGCTCGTGATCGTGATGAAGTTGACCAGAAGGACGCTGGCGCCACGCATCGACCGCACGCTGGAGAAGCATCATCCGGCGAGCGGCACCTTCAGGGATATTCGGATCGAGTCGGTGAAGCACACCTCCGACCGAGGGGAAAGGGAAAGAGGCGGGGTCGTCATGGCGCATCAGGTAGTCAAAAGCGGCGTCGACATGACCGTGGGTGAGCATGGTCTGGACAATGTTGGCGGAGGCAAATCGTTCGCCCGGCCCCCTATGCTGGGTGAGCGGGATCTCCGCCAACATTTCCGGCAATACCGCCGCCGCGACGCCGCGCGCTTCATCAAGGAAGTGCTCGCGTACAGCGCTCGGAAGCTTCCGAACAGCGTCCAAACCTTCGAGCAGCGTCCTTCGCGCCCGAGAGATATCAACGGCAGACTCGGCGCGGGCGATCCGCAGAAGCGCGGCGGCACGGACGGACGAATCCGACCTTTCCGCTTGTTGCCGCGCATTCTCGAGAAGATCGTCCAGCATGGCGTCAGTCTAGCGCTTAGCCTACTTCGGGCGTGTTAGGTATTCCGCGAGTGAATAATCGCAGATGCGCTCACCGACAATGGAACCCCGAACCCACATTGCCCATTAGTCGGCAACATGGGACATTTCCGGTTTTACGGCCGGATGAAATGAACAGGGAATTCGTTATTTGAAAGTGGACTTGCATGATGAACGGCACAAGCCGCTATTCCGATGCGGCCAGTCAGTTCAGGAAGTTCGCAGCGTCGAGAATGCCTCGACGTGGAGGCGGAGGCAGCACCCGCACTGGCACATCTGCTGCCCGCACAGCGATCGGCCCCTGGGGAACGGTTGCTGTTAGTGCAGTTGTTGCCGGAACGATAGTTCTAGGCTGAACTGCTCGCGTGCGACGGACCACCGGCTCGAGGACAGTGACGACAGGGGCCTTCTCTACTGCACGGGATCGACGTGGAACTTCGCCTAATGGCTGGCGCACTGCAGCGAAACGCGTACGCTTCGCTGCCGGTTTGGGAGCTGGGGGTTTACCTGCGAGGATGGCGCGAACCTGTTTGAGTCGAGCAATCTCGGCATCGATCTGCTTTAGTATTTCTGAAATTGGCATGACTCCCTAGTGTAAAGCCGATTCAGAATGAATTTGGTGAAGCGATGCTGTCAAGCCGCCTCGTAGAAGCCCTTATGCCACGGACCTGACGACGACGACGTCCTTGTCGGCTAGACCGATTTGCCTTAGGCCTGTTACCGGACCAGAAATCCGAGCCAATCGACCAGTACAGCAGGATGAGTTCCCGGTTTACGGCTCAGCACGGCGCGCGCCTGGATGATTCTTAGGCAATCTACGCTCCATCGCTTCGCATAGTTGACGGTCCAACTTGTCGCGGACGTCTGCGGAGCAGTTAAGCTGTTCGTTCATGTTGCCGGGATTCGTTCCGATGCATTCTGATTCTCAGCAGTTCGTTAGGGTTGCGGGTTGGTTCGAGACTTTCACGGCGGTAACACGGGCTCGAATCCCGTCGGGGACGCCAATTAGAAACAACAGCTTAAGCTGAAGTCGTTGTTACCGCCCTGCACACTTCTCTAACTTTTCTCAAAATGACGTTTCTACCAACGCGCTAGAATTGCCGCCAATGAGTTCCAACGCCAGACTCGACCTTGCCCTAGAGAAGCTGAAGGCTGAAGGTCGTGTGATCGGCACCGCTGCCACTGACGCCACAAGAGGGGACTGTCATTCTCATTGACGGACACCTGCTCACCGTCGAGCAAGTTTTGGAAATGGCAGGCTGGCCTGAAGTTCCATAGTCGTAGCTGACATTCCCCACCCCGCAAATTCAAACTGCACCCTGGCCTGTGTTTTATAGGTGCTCGTCAGTCTACCCAAGCGGATGGGCTAACTGCTTGCGCTACGATTTGAAGATGGCGAACAAGCCCAGAATCACGCAGTCGAGTATCGCGAAGAAGCTGGGTGTGTCGATCTCCACCGTCAGCCGAGCCCTGCAAGGGCATCCCGGATACAATCGGGAGACAACAGAGCTTGTTCTCAAGACAGCATCCGAATTGGGTTACGTCCCCAACCTGACCGCCCGGGCGTTGGTGTCGAATCGCAGGCTGCGCATCGGAGTGGTCACACCGCAGCAGATTCTCTCCGTCTACTCGCAGGTTCGTCAGGGCATTGAGGACGAGGTCCGGCCCTTTCTCTCGATGGGCGTTGAGGTCGTTCCGTACACATTTTCACGCCTAGGCAAGGGTGAAGTTGAAGCCTTCGAGCGCGCCCTGAAAGAAGACATGTCGGGCGTCGTTCTGGTTCCTGGAGATCTGCCCCACCTCAAGCAAAGTTTCGCCCGGGCCGCGAAGTTGAAGGTGCCGGTTGTTTGTCTGCTGACGGATGCGCCAGGCTATACGAAGCTGACCACAGTGGCCGTCAACGCTCACTCCTGTGGCTCGCTGGCAGGAGAAATCCTGAGCCGGAGCCTTCCCTTGGGCCGGCGCTCTATCGCCATTGCAACCGGCGATTTAATGATTACCGACCACTCCCAGAAAACTTCAGCGTTCCAGGCAGCCGTAAAGCTGACGAGTCCCGAAAGCATAATCTACCCTCCGATCGAAAATCACGAGTCGGAAAAAGAGGCTTACAGCGCTACCTTGGCGTTTCTCAAGCGACATAAGACGCTCGGCGGCCTTTATATTGGAACCGGTAATGGCGTTCCCGTTCTCGCCGCGGTGAAGGCCGCGGGCATGCTTGGCAAAGTAGCAATCGTGGCGACGAATGTTTTTCCGGAGTTGATTCCGCTCATCCGCTCCGGGAAGACGGTCGCCGCTATCTTCGAGCGCCCTTACAGCCACGGCTGCATCGCTATGCGGCTTCTTTGCGACTACCTAGTCAATGCAGTGCTTCCTCCCCAACACGTCTCTCTCGAGCCACTGCTAGTGATGAGAAGCAACCTCGAAGCATTCCACGCGCGGGAAGAGGGCGGAATTTCGGCAACCGCACTGCTCTAACTCCCCTTCCGAAGTCAGTCCTTGAGACTGTTTTGACCATTTCCATCTCCGGATGTTATAAATGCGGCGTTGCAAACGTTTGCAACAATACTGCTTGAGTTGAACGCAGCAAAGCGTATCGGCGAAACCCTGGCCGCGGAAAGATCGTTCATTGTGGAGAGAAGACAGCTTCTTAAACATTTTGGAGTCTTGACAGGAGGTCTGCTCTATCCCAAGGGAGCGTGGCCGCAAGGGTCATCATCGGCAGCGTCCGAGCCCGCGGTGAACCTCGCCACACCGATACGTGCCCTGGCGCGCCGGGATAGCAAGCTCCTGCAGCCGCTGCTGATTTCTCCTCGCCCCGGAACACAAGGCGAAGTCGTAACCAAAATCGATGGCGTTGAAGTTGATCGCAGAAGCGCCTCAGGCCTCGCAGGTCCTTTCGAAGTCTATTTCGAGCCTTCACCGCAGACGCGGTCTCTTCTCATCTCTGTCGAGGCAAACAGCACCGCGCTGACCCAAACGGTCTCCGTAAAGCCGGCCCGGAAGGTGCTGGTCTATGTCCTGCCACATTCGCACCATGATCTCGGCTACACCGACCTGCAGGCGGCGGTGGAAGAAAAGCAGATGCAGAACATCACGCTGGCCATGGAGCTTGCGAACAAGACAGCGAGCTATCCCGAAGGAGCGCGTTTCATTTGGAATCTCGAAGTTCTATGGGGCTGCGACTTCTTCATGCAGCGGCGGTCGGAGGCTGAGAAGAAAGCCCTCATCGAGGCCATTCGCAAGGGTCAGATCTCGCCGCAGGGATCTTATGCGAACGAGCTCACCGGACTCTGCCGTCCCGAAGAATTGCTGCGACTCTTCAAGTACGGAACGCAACTCGGCAAGCAGTGCGGCATCAGAGTCGATTCCGCCATGATGAGCGACGTGCCAGGATACTCGTGGGGAACGGTAACCGCCATGTCTCAGGCAGGTATACGCTATTTTTCCGGCGCGCCCAACTTCTTCGATCGCATCGGCACATTTATGGAGGCCTGGCAGGATCGGCCCTTCTGGTGGGTCTCTCCCTCGGGCCGCGAAAAGATTCTGATGTGGGTTCCATGGACTGGTTACGCGCTCTCGCACATCACCAAGAAGCTCAACGAAGAGTGGGTGGGAAGATATCAGGACCGCCTCGACGAACGCATCTACCCTTACGCCATCTCCTACATTCGCTGGTCGGGCCATGGAGATAACGCCGCACCCGATCCTGAGATCAGCGATTTCATTCGCGACTGGAATGCCAAGTACGAGTGGCCTCGTTTCTCAATCGCGTCTACCAGTACGGCGTTTTCCGCCTTTGAAAAGAGATGCGGGCATCAGCTGCCCTCCTATCGCGGTGACCTGACCCCGTATTGGGAAGATGGCGCAGGCTCCTCAGCGCTCGAGACAGCCATGAGCAGAAACGCCGCTGACCGGCTCACGCAGGCTGCCACGCTGGCATCCATGCTGGCGCCCGGAAGCTATGACGAATCAGCCTACGCGACGGCATGGCGGGACGTGCTCATGTATTCCGAACATACATGGGGCGCCTGGTGCAGCGTATCCGACTCGGAGAATCCATTTACAAAGAAGCAGTGGGACTACAAGCGGGATTTCGCGGTCAAAGCGGAAAGCCGCTCCGAAGCTCTGATAGCTGCATCGTTACCCGCTCCCGACGCAACAGTGCAAGGTTCCATCGATGTGCACAATACGTCTTCATGGAACCGAACCGGCATCGTGTATCTTTGCCGCCAACTTTCCTCTGCAGGCGATTCTGTGGCCACCGCAGATGGCAGACCCGTTCCGTCGCAAAGACTGAGCAGCGGTGAGCTCGCGATTCTTGCCAACGATATACCGGCGCTGGCCACAGCCACCTACAAGATCTCTTCCGGACCTGCGCACCGTTCCGATCACGCGGTCACGATCAAGAACAACGTGTTGTCGAACCAGTTCCTGAGCGTCCATGCCGACCCGGAAACAGGAGACATCGTCGAACTCTATCGCAAAGGTAGCCGCGAAAACCTGGTCAATCGGGATCACGGAGCGGTGAACCAGTATCTGTTTCTCTCCGGTGTAGACTTCGCGCACCTCGGCCGCAGCGGCAAGCCTACGATCACCGTGGAAGAAAATGGACCGCTGGTAGCTTCGATCCGCATCGACTCGTCCGCTCCGGGGTGCAGACACCTTACCCGGCGCATCCGGCTTTGCGAAGAGACGGACTTCGTCGAGATCAGCAACATCGTCGACAAAGAACGTGCGCCCCTTAATCCTCATCCTGGCCAGGGTGACCAGGGCTCCGACTTTGCACAGCATGGCTCGAAAGAGAGCGTGCAGTTCGCGTTTCCGTTTTCTGTCCCGAGCGGAAAGATGCTGCTGGATATTCCTCTCGGCGCCATGCAACCAGAGATCGACCAGCTCCCCGGCTCGTGCAAAAACTGGCTCCCCGTCGGCCGATGGATCGACGTCTCCAATGAGAGCTTCGGAATAACGTGGGCCACGCTCGACGCACCGCTGGTGGAAGTTGGCGGCATCACCGCCACCATGCTTGGTTCACAGAAGGTTCCCGCTCTGTGGCGTCAGCACATTGAACCCACTCAGACCTTCTACTCCTGGGTGATGAACAACCATTGGGGAACAAACTATCTCGCATATCAGTCCGGACCGGTGACGTTCCGCTATGCCTTGCGCGCTCACGAGAGCGAAGATATCGCCGCGGCGAGCCGCTTTGCGACAGGGCTCTCGCAGCCGCTTTTGGTTAGCCCTTCCGTCAATCACGAGTTTGTCACCACATCGATGGTCAAGATCGAGCCTGCGAGCGCTTTATTGACCGAGCTGAAGCCCAGCGATGACGGCAAGGCCTGGATCGTGCGCCTATTTGCTGCTTCCGATGAAGATGTAAGCGCCCATCTCACCTGGTCTTCGAAGAATATCGGCCAAACGTTCCTGAGTAATCTGGCGGAAGAGCCTTTGCGCCCCGTGAGCGGCGATGTCTCGATAGCGGGATGGGATCTTGTGACACTTCGCGTGGAACGGACCTAGTCTGCGAATGGAAAAACGTTGCGTCCTCACTGCTTCCTTTCATTTCGAAAGTTCCGCGAGGCGTCGCCGTGCTTGATTCGAAGGCTGGAGCAGGTTTCGTGCTTCTCGCGGCCGTAGCAAATGCGAGCTTCGCTTTACCGATGAAATGGATGCCGCGATGGTCCTGGGAAAACATCTGGTCGGTCTGGTCTCTCTGTTCGCTGCTCGTGTTTCCTTTTCTCGCCGCTTTTTATACCGTGCCGGGCCTCGCGGCTGGCTACCACGAGGTTGCAGCTCCGGTCATCGCGCGCGTAGTCTTCTACGGATTCGTCTGGGGAATCGCGCAGGTTCTCTTCGGACTCAGCGTGGAAAGAATCGGCATGGCGCTCACCTTCTCCATCATCCTCGGAAGCTCGGCTGCCATGGGCACGCTCCTGCCTTTTATCCGTCTTCACTCGGAGTTGCTCTTCACTGCCGCAGGTGGATTCATCCTGGCCGGCGTCTTCTTCGTAGCCTGCGGCATGGTTCTCTGCGCCCTTGCAGGTTTCCGCAGAGAAAACGAAGCGCGCACAATGCCTGGCCCTCAACGCTCTGACTCATTTCGCACTGGACTGATCATTGCTTCAGTCAGTGGCCTGTGTGCAAGCTTCATGAACATCGGGATATCGTTCGCCGCACCGCTGCTGGAGATGGCTGCAAAGCACGGGACTGAACCATATTGGTCGTTAAATGCTGTGTGGTTGCCTCTGCTCGTGGGCGGTGCTGTTCCAAACTTGGCCTATTGTGTTCACCTATTCATCAAACGTCGCTCCCTAGCTGACTTCGCGCAATCCGGAACATCCTATTATTGGTTGTTCTGTACATTGATGTCTGTGTTCTGGTTCGGTAGCAGCCTGACTTACGGACTGGCCAGCTACTACCTCGGATCGTTGGGACCTATTGTCGGGTGGCCCGTCTTCATGTCGCTGATTGTGATCTGCGCAAGCGTCCTCGGGTGGATCAGCGGCGAATGGCGCACATCGACTCGGCGACCTCCACAGCTACACGTTGCCGGCATAGCTCTGCTGGTGCTTGCGCTCTTCCTGCTATCGAGGGTGAACGCATGACCACCGCGATCGGTTGCGACCTCGGCGGCACGCACCTTTCGGTTGCGCTCGTACAGGACAGGACTCTACTTGCAGTCAGAGATGTGCCGGTTGAATCGAAGCATGGCTTGAAGGTGCTTCTTCCGTCGATCGAAAAAACGATCCGGGAATTGCTGGCATCATCCGCGTTGCAACCTTCAGACTGCCTCGGCCTCGTGCTCGCGCTGCCGAGTCTCGTCGACTTCAAACAGGCCCGGGTTGTATCCGCCAACGATAAATATCCCGATGCTCCCTCCGTAGATCTGCACGGCTGGTGCGACACGAATTTCAGCCTCCCGCTGGTCATTGAAAACGATGCCCGCGCCGCTCTGCGCGGCGAGCACTTCTGCGGAGCGGGCGAAGGCTATGCAGATGTTCTGCTGCTTACCCTCGGAACAGGAATCGGCGCTGCGCTGATCGTCGATGGAGTCCCCTACCGTGCCAGGCACGTGCAAGGCGGCAACCTCGGAGGCCACATCCCCGTAACGCTTCACGGCCGCAAGTGTACGTGCGGCGCAATGGGATGCATGGAGGCCGAAGCATCATCGTGGAGCCTCCCGTTTATCCTCGCAGAGTGGCCCGGAATCGAAAAGAGCAGCTTGTACGGTTTCGCATCCATAAACTTCAAAGAACTCTTTCGGCACGCCAACGCAGGCGACGCCGTAGCCCATCAGATTGTCGATCACTGTATTCAAGTCTGGAGTGTAGGAACAGTTGGACTGATCCACGCTTATGGCCCCGAGCGGATCATCTTTGGCGGCGGCATCATTACCAGCGCAGAACAGATTCTTCCTCGCATCCAGAGCTATGTGACCAGACACGCTTGGACACCATCCGGCATGGTCACCATCGTGCCTGCGATGCTCGGCAACCATGCAGCGCTTCACGGAGCAGTGCCCATTCTTCGCGAATTGTTCTATGGAGCCGATCGTGGCCACAACTTACGATAAGCATCCATTCGTTGAGACTGGATCCGATTCCAGCCTGTGCTTCAGCGGCTGGGATGCGATCGCTGCGAAGATACTGACCAGCATGAGGACGGCTGCAGGCGTCATCTGCATTGAGTGCTATCCAGGCACGCTTGATGAGGAGATCATCGCTGCTCTCGAGCGTCGCTTGAGGCCAGCGCTTGTCGTTCGAGCCTCGGATGCCTATCGAACCAAAGCCGATCTCCGGTCTATGTTTGCGCAGGATCTAACAGAAGATCCGGTGTTCGGCCGCATGAGCGAAGCTTGCATTGAGGACTTCTTCAATCCTGCGCTGCGCGAGGACTTAGCCGACCGTCTGACCCGTGCTGCGGGACTTATATTGGTCGTAGGCACCGGCGCATCGCTACTGGCTCCGCGGCCAGCCTGCATGATTTATGCGGACATGGCCCGTTGGGAGATACAACTTCGCCAGAGAAAGAATCTTGTCGGAATCCTCGGACTAGACAATCTCTCCGATCGTCCAAGCGAGAAGTACAAACGCGCATTCTTTTTGGACTGGCGAGCCGCGGATCGTCTCAAGCAAGAAGTCCTTCCCCAATGCGATTACGTGCTCGACACGAACGCGCAGAACTCCCCGAAGATGATTGCTAAAGATGTCTTCTTCTCAGCACTTGAGCACACCGCGCAGCGGCCTTTCCGTCTCGTCCCATTTTTCGATCCCGGACCGTGGGGCGGGCAATGGATGCGCGAGAAGTTCGACCTGCCCAAAGACGAGCCGAACTACGCGTGGTGTTTCGACTGCGTTCCTGAAGAGAACAGCCTCGTCCTCGGATTTGGTCATCTTCGATTCGAAACACCTGCGCAGAATCTCGTCTTGTTCGAACCGATACGGCTGATGGGAAAGCGCGTCCTCGAGCACTTCGGCCATGATTTCCCCATTCGCTTCGATCTGCTCGACACCATGGGAGGGGGAAACCTCTCGCTGCAAGTACATCCGCTCACAGAGTACATTCGCACCCATTTCGGCATGAGCTATACGCAGGATGAGAGCTATTACCTCCTCGACGCAGGTCCGGACGCGGTTGTCTATCTGGGAACGAAGACTGGAGCAGTTCCGCGCGAGATGGAGTCGGACCTGCGCCGTGCGCAGGAGGGAGGTTTCCTGTTCCCTGCGGAGAAATACGCAAATTGCATCCCTGCTCGAAAACATGACCATTTCCTCATTCCCGCGGGCACCCTGCACTGCTCCGGCGCGAACAGCATGGTACTTGAGATCAGCGCTACGCCTTACATCTTCACTTTCAAATTATGGGACTGGGGCCGCCTTGGCATGGATGGCAGGCCGCGGCCCATCCACATCGATCACGGCATCAAGAATATCCAGTGGAACAGAAATACGGAGTGGGTTACAGAGCACCTTGTGAATCAGGTCGAGGTGCTCCCGGAAGAAGACGGGTGGAGAGAAGAACGAACCGGTCTTCATGCAGCGGAGTTCATCGAGACCCGGAGGCACTGGTTCCGGCAGAGGGTCGAGCATGACACCTCCGGGACCGTCCACGTGTTGAATCTCGTCGAGGGGTCCGGCATTCATGTCGAAAGTCCGGAAAACCGTTTCGCCCCATTTACCGTCCATTACGCCGAGACATTCGTAGTTCCGGCTGCGGTAGGCCCCTATACGATCACGCCCATCGCCGAAGCCGAGTTGTGCGCCACCATCCGGGCAAATGTAAGACCCGCTCTCAGTTGACAGACTTTTGAAGAGATTCCGTGTCCGCCTGCGCCACAGGAGCTCCCTAGGCTGGACCTTCCACCTTCATTAGATCTGGGAGATGGCTGTTGCACGAGATGTGACCTACTCTCAGACTTCCCAACTCTCCCGTCGGGGTCAGTCCTGAGAAGCGTGCAACTGTCCTCGGCCAAACAGGATGTGAAGGAACGTGAGTCGCGCGCCACGCACATTTCGCAGAAGACGTCGGCGAGAAGCCTCTCATATGCCGGTGGTACTCCGGCGCTCTGACGCTCGACGTACTGCCCCTCAACAAAGACGTGCTCGGATTCACCAATAGGTGGTATGCGCCTGCGCTTGCTCACGCTTCAACATTCGCAATGCCGAACGGTCAATCGATCCGCGTGATTACGCGCCCTTCTTCCTTGGGACAAAGATGGAAGCATTTCGAGGCCGCGGCAACATGACTATCAGGCAAGCCAGGATCTCGAAGACTTTGTTGCAGTCATCGAAGGACGAGATACGGTAGTTGCAGAGATTATTGAATGATCACAGGATCGTCGGGATTATCTCGCTCAAGCCGCGAAATCTTTGCTTATAGAATCGCGATTCTTGGATGTGCTCCCAGATCTGGGCGGAACAATCGCAAAGGTGCTAGTGTTTAAGCCGCAGCGATCCCGATTGGATAAATCACCAGACTGATTGATGAAGCTCGTTGACCGTTGAAGACATCGGCAGTCGGCCGAAAGCTCCTTGAGCCCAAACAACGTGTGGTCCAAAATAAAAGCGCCAAATCGCCAATTACCGACCAGGGGATGGGGGGCGCGTCCTGCTTGCTAGCGGTTATGCGAAGCCCCAAGGCGTAATAGTCAAATTCTTGCCTGGCTTTACCAGCTGCAAAATGAGCGCATCATTGCCGAGTCAATCAGCGAGCGCTCAATGGCTAGTAGAAATCCCCTCAAATCGTCGTCCCTAGTTCCGACCCAGTGACGGGCATATCGGAAGTGATCCCGCCTGGACGTGGAATCCGCTGTGCGGACACGTGGTACCCGCCAATTCACCTTTAAAGCCATATATAGAGAGCGAGGAACTCGATCGGTACCTAGTCTCGGGTAGGGCGGCCGAGTTGCGAACTTTCCCACTGCCCGCGCTGCGCCAACTATGCGCTCTACCGAAAGGACAAATATCGGCGCCTACGAGTGCATGACCTCGGCCTGCAGGATGTCGACGAGGCGACAGCTCGGCGGGTGGTGTGAGAAAGACCCGAGGGGCCCTCTGGAATCGGACGTCAGGAAGGGGAAGTAAAGATGAATAATATCGAAGCGCTGATGGCGAACTGGCGAAGTCTTCGGTCGATCTGAAAAAGAAGCTCTACCGCAGGGATGAGGCTGCGTTCGACGTCGCCGGAGGGATCGACATATCCTGATTGGCGTGAGGAAGAAGCGGAGATCCGAAGGCGTCTGTTTGTGCCTGATTGCGGGCGCAGCAGCAATCGTCTTTCCTGCTCTGATGTGTGGAGCGCAGCAGATCGGCACGCTGACGCCGAGTGCGTCTGCGCAGATGAGCTCGCTCGTAGCCGCGCAGCAATTGATGCACGAGGGCAGGTTTGCGCAGGCAGACGCGATGCTGCGGCCGCTGATTGCGGCAGACCCGAAAGCGCCCGAGCCGCGCTATCTGCGGGCGTATGCGCTGCTGCGCGAAGACAAGCCGGCCGATTCGCTGAAGGAGTATACGAGCGCGGCGGCGTTGCGCACACCGACTGCGGCGGAGCTGCGGAGCGTCGCTCTGGACTATGTGCTGATGAAGGCTCTGCCGGAGGCGGACCATTGGATGAGCCGGTCGCTGGCGATGGACGGTAACGACGCGGAGACGTGGTACGCGATGGGCCGGCTGCGCTATACCGAAGGGCGATATGGCGACGCAATGACGTGCTTTCAGAAGACGCTTGCGCTGAACCCGCGGAGCGTGAAGGGCGAAGACAATCTGGGGCTGGCGTACGAAGGACTGAATCGCAACGAGGATGCGGTGCGCGCGTATCGCACAGCGATTGCGTGGCAGAAAAACGATCCCGCGCCGAGCGAGCAGCCACTGCTGAATCTGGCGATCCTGCTGCAACATCGCAATCAACTGCAGGAGGCGCAGCAATTGCTGGAGCAGGCAGCGAAGATTCGGCCGTCGGAGCCGCGCATCCACGAGAACCTTGGCCAGGTGTATCTGCATACTGACCGGGCGGCCGATGCGGTGAAGGAGTTCGCGACTGCGGTGAGGCTGGCGCCCGAGAATCCGCGCTACCACTATCTGCTGGGCCAGGCTTGCCGTCGCAATGGCGACGATGCGCGGGCGAAGCAGGAGTTTGCGCGCTCCGCGGCGCTGAACGGCACGCATGCGACACCCGATCAGCAGTGACGCAGCAGGCATCGGATGAGCTCAACGATCTGCTTCAGGGCGACGCGATCACAAAATAACAGTCAGCAACGACGCTTCAACGTTGCCGGAAGATGCTATGGACCAGACTTCCTAGTTACACGATTTCACGCCAAGCCTTGCCAGGATCAATAACACGTACGAAGGTGGCGGCCCCTGACGGCGTGGAAGGCGAGTAAAAGGGAAATCGGAGGCTAAACGGCCTTTCAACGCGGAGCTGCGCACCCAGCCAAGGTGATAGGTCCAATCGGACGCAGGAAAGCATGATCTTACTGTGTTCTATTGAGCGCGTTGTGTGAAGAGGGAATTGCTGGAAACGTCACCAGAAGTTAACTACTAATGCAATAGACCAGATGAGGGCCAGGACGAATATGTCAGCGTGTGAAAACAACCGCATTGGCCCCAAAATCAGGTCACTTGGCGGTTTCCGTAAAGCTATCTGACATTTTCACTTGACAGCAAGAAACGTGAATCGCTAGGGTGATGTCCATCATTTTTGAGTGGGATCGTTATCACAGGGAACACCCGGGACCCACGAAGACCGTCCTCCAGGGCGGATCTAAGAGACCAGCAACTGATTTGAACGATTTGAGCGTTTCAGGAGGCGGTTGTGACACCCATATTCCAGGACCGTGGTAGGCCACGTCTCTCCACCCACATCGCAATTCAGTTCTTGACGTTGTGTCTGGTGCTCTTCGCCCCTCGCGGAGCCTGGGCGCAGGCCAACGCCGGCGTCACCGGAACGGTGACAGATCAATCGGGCGCAGTCATTCCTAATGCAAATATCACCATCACCAATGAAGGCACTTCCACCTCGAACAAGACGGTGACAACTGGCTCCGGAACATATGCCTTCACCGGCCTTACACCAGGGGTCTACAGCATCACCGTAGAGAAGAGTGGATTCAAGAAGGCGGTACAGACACACGTCAACGTGGAGGTCACCGTCACGTCGACGATCAACTTCTCGCTCAGCAACGGCGCCACAACGGAAACAGTCCAGGTGGAAGCGGAATCGATTGCACTGAACACGACCTCTCCGCAGTTGGGATCCACGATCGAGCCCGCGGTTGTGAAGGCGCTGCCGGTTGAAGTGGCAGGTAGAGGCCGACAGGTGGATTCCCTGCAGTTCCTGGCGCCTGGCATCACCGGCAGCACCTTCTCGCACCGCATCAGCGGCGGCGTCAGTTTCGAGCAGGAGATTCTCTACAACGGCGTTCCAGCTCCTCAGCCCGAAACCGAAGGCTACACAACCAACTTCAATCCGCCCTACGAGATGGTGTCGGAGTTCCGCGTGGAGCGCTCTACCTTCTCTGCGCAATTTGGATTGGGCCAGGGAGCGTTGACGTACCAGATGGCCTCCGGCACGAACCTCTATCACGGCGATCTGTTCGAGATCAACCGCAACAGCCTCTTTGATTCGGTGGGTTTTTTCAATGGCCCGCCGTATGTTCCGACGAATATCCATAACAAGCCGCCGACGGATCACGAGAATAACTACGGCTTTACGGTAGGCGGTCCAATCTCAATTCCGAAGCTGTACAACGGTCGCGACCGTACCTTCGGCCATTACAGCCAGGAGTGGTACAAGCAGAACAACGAAAGCACCGTCGCCAATACGGTTCCCACGGCGCTGCAAAAAACGGGTGACTTCCGGGATTTCGTTGACGCCGGCGGAAATATTATCCCCATTTTCGATCCGACGACCGGTCAGCAGTTTCAATATAACGGCCAACTGAATGTCATCCCGCCGACCCGTATCAGTCCGAATTCGGCAAGCCTTCTGCAGTATCTCCCGGACCCGGATATCGCTGGTCTTGACAGCAACAGAAGCTTCGCCCCCTTTGTCAATCCTCATATTCAGCATGTCTGGGGCTTTACCATTGACCAGAATCTGACCGCCACGCAGAGCCTGCATTACAGCCAGTGGCGCAACACCTTCAGCAATTACAGCTTTGACGGCACCCGGTACAGCAGAGATTTCGTCACTCGCGCCGAATCCGCTGAATAGCATGAAGTATGAGCCGGCAAAAGGAACTGGGTTCATCCTCTCCTACAACAACAGTTTCAGCCCTAATCTTGTGATGACGGCTGGATTCGGCTGGATCGGCGAGATCAACAACCAGTTCAACCAGACGCAGTATAGTTTTCCGGCAGTCGCGAGCGGCATCATTCCAGCCAACATTACCTTTGACGGTCAACATGCGCCGACCAACTGGGGGACGGATGGCTCCTGGCTGCAATCCATCAATCGCAAGCTCGGCATCGCGATTGTGAACAATTACCTGTGGAGCCGGGGCCGTAATACCTTCAACATTGGCTGGGAGTTCCGTCGTTCGTATCAGGACGATAACGAGGAGCAGACAGCGGGAGGCCGTTTCCAATTTAGCCAGCGGACAACCGCCGATCCAAACAACCTGAGCACCACAGGCAGCTCATTCGCCAGCTACCTTCTAGGCCTGCCTGACTCGGCAAACCGCAGTAACTCCCAGGAATTGCGTCTACGCAATCTCGACTTCTCGCCCTATATCCAGGACGACATTAAGCTGAGTCCGAAGTTGACATTTAACATCGGCTTGCGGTGGGATATCCAGGTTCCCTTCACCGAGAATAACAATCTGATCGTCTTCTTCGATCCGACGACGCCGAACCCTGAAGCCGGCAACCTGCCGGGGGCGGCCACGAAGTTCGGCAGTTGCAGCGGATGCGCCGGCTATGATCGTGCCGACATCCACTGGGGACACATCGGTCCGCGTATCGGTGTTGCCTACCAGATCAGCCCCAAGATGGTTCTGCAAGCCGGATTCTCTGATCGCCTTCCTGAACGGCGGCGCCTATGAATACGGCACCAACAAGGTGGCGGTAAACTACGGCAACCTGCTGGTCGGCTCCTTCACTCGCGGCAGCACGGGCGGCACTTCCTCTTCCTATGGCAGCTGGGACACGACAGCTCTGCCTAACCCCACTCCTACTCCGTTCAGTCCGAACCTCGGCGTTGGTACGCAGATCAACGACTTCAGCAGGAACGATGGGTACGCGCCCTATAGCCAGCAGTGGAACATCAATGTACAACGCGAAATACCCTACGACATGTTGGTCACGGCAGCATGGGTTGGCAATCGCGTCATTCATCTGCCTAGCCAGCTGAATACCCCCAATCAATTGGACCCGGGTAAGTATTTTGGTCTGGGTAGCGATCTTCAACTCAGCTTTGCTGATGGTTCGGCACAGGCTAAGGGCTATCAACTCCCTTATCCGAACTTTGTCAACGACTTCGGCGGATCGGCTACGGTAGGACAGTCTTTAACGCCGTTTCCCCAATACTCATACATTTACAACAACTTTGAGGGGTTCGGCACAACTTACTATCAAGGCCTGCAGTTGCAAGTCGAGAAGCGTTTTACCAACGGCCTGTCTTTCCTGGCCGGCTATACGCTCTCCCGGCTGTGGGACAACACCAGCACCGGCTTCGGCAGCTTTACCGCCGCGGCTCTGAACAAATACAACCAGAAGCCGGAGTGGGCCGTCTCCGGCTCGGATGAAACCAACACCTTCAAGATGAGCGGGACATATGAGTTGCCGATTGGGCCCGGCAAGTCATACTTCAACAACAAAGGAGTGACGGGTCAGATCGTGGGTGGCTGGCAAGTTGGCTGGATTTTGGACTACGAAGGCGGCTCGCCACTGTGCGGCGGCGACTGTGGTAACGGTGGAATCCAGGAAAGTGGCAATCCATATCCAGGAATACCGAACGGCGCGTCAAGCGTAGTATTGCGTCCAGATCGCGTTCCGAGCGTCGGCATCAGCACCGCTTCCTACAATCGTGCCAGGGACTTCTTCACCGGCAAGACCAGCTGCCGCTCAGATGTTCAATCCGGCTGGCTTCAAGGCCACGCCTTCGCAGTATGTACTCGGCAATGCCACGAGGAACTATTCGGAACTTCGTGGCCCCGCGCTCTACAATGAAAATGTAAATGTGAGAAAGCACTTCTACTTTGGCGAACGCTTCCAGGGCATCCTTCAACTTGACTACTTCAATCTCTTTAATCGAACGCAGTTTTATACGCCCGATCCCAACATCAGCAATAGCACATTCGGTCAGGTTATCCAAAAATCCGCGCAGAATACTCCCAACAACCGACAAGGCCAAATCCAGTTCCGACTAGAATTCTGACCTCTGCAACCGGACTCGTCATACTCTCTCCAACCGGACTGCAACAATGCAGTCCGGTTCTTTCTTCAGTCAATCTATAATGCGGTGTCATGAAATCGGCTCTTTGCGCTATGGTCTCGCGCTGCCTCCTTCGCTCCGTCGTCGCGCTCTCGCTATGTGGCGCCGGCTGTGTTGCGGTCCACGCGCAGCCGCAGAATGATGAAGTCACGCCACTGGTGCAGCAGTTATACGCGCAAGCCCAGGCGGCACAGCAACGCGACGATGTCCCCGCAGCTATTCAGAAGTATCGCGAGATGATCCGCCTGGCGCCACATCTTGCCGCCGCCTACAACAACTTAGGCCGCCTCTATTTCAATCAGCGGGATTATGGGCACGCCGCACAGACGCTGTCGCAGGGCCTGAAGCTGAATCCCGACATGCCCACTGCCTCTGCGATGCTGGGAATGAGCTATCTCGAGACCGGTCAGGCCGAGAAGGCAGAGGAGCCGTTGGAAACTGCGCTCCGCGCTAATCCAAAGGACGTCTTGGTGCAGATGGCTCTGGCGAAGCTTCGGATCCACCTTCATAAATATGAGGGTGCGGTCGCATCTGCTGAAGTCTTATACGGAAGAGCATCCGCGGGACCAGGAAGCGTGGTATCTGCTGGGCAAGACATATCTCCAGTTGTCAGAGGATTCCCTCGGCAGGATCAATCAGATCGATCCAAATTCTGTAGTTGCGCATGAGGTTGCGGGAGAAATCGACGAGAGCATGCATAATTATGATGGCGCGCTCGTCGAATATAAGAAAGCCATCGATCTGGCGCCCAATCAGGCGGAGTCGCACATCCATATGGCGAGTGCGTTCTGGTCGCTCGGCAAATGGGATTCGGCGCGTACGGAATTTGAAGCGGGACTGACACACGATCCGAACAACTGCACCGCCCACTGGAAGCTGGGAAATGCGATTCTGGAGGCGGACGGTGAGCCCGGCGAGGCGCTGACGCATTTGAACAAAGCGGTGGAGCTGTGTCCCGAGCTGATGCAGGCCCGAGTCGATCGCGCGCGAGCGTGGATCAAAACCGGCAAGCAAGGCGACGCGTTGCCCGATTTGCTTCTCGCAGAGAAGGAGAGCCCCGACGAACCATCCATTCATTTCCTGCTAGCTGCGGTGTATCGGGCGCAGGGAAAGACAGCCGCGGCGCAGGAGGAGACTCGTACCTACGGACGTCTCCAGCGCCGTCAAAGTGAAGGGGTCGCCGCGCAAGCAAATGAATCGATCGACATCAAGAGCACCGCTCACTGATCGGCCGCGGCTGACTTCGAAGATCGGGTGGTCGGGCTTGCTTCATCGCTGGATCTGCGAAGCAGGTGCGGTCGCATTCGTAGTTTCCGGGTGTGGCTCTGCAGTGGCGCAACAGGTGAAAGTGCCACAGGGCGGCGCAAGCACTGGGGGCGTCTATGCTCCGATACACGACGCGGAACATCGTCCCATTACCGCCGGAGGTTTTGTGCAGGATGGCCCGGTAGTCTTCAAGGACATATCCAGGCAGGCGGGCTTAACAAGCTGGCACTATTCAGGTGGTTCGAACGCCAAGAGTTATATCGTCGAGTCCTTGGGGAGCGGCGTTGCGCTCCTCGATTATGACAACGATGGATGGCTCGATATCTATCTGGTCAATGGCATGACGTACGATGCCATGAATGGAAAGGCCGACTCGCCCCATGCTGCGCTCTTTCATAACAACCATGACGGCACCTTCACCAATGTGGCCGCGCTTGCTGGTGTGACCAATGATCGGTGGGGCGTAGGCGTTGCTGTGGGCGACTACGATAACGATGGCTGGCCGGATCTATATGTGACGAACCTGGGTAAGAATCGGCTGTACCACAACAACCGCGACGGCACCTTTACAGACGTCGCTGAGAAGGCCGGCGTCGCGCTCGGCGGCTGGTCGACCGGCCCCACGTTTGGAGACTACGATGGCGATGGGAAGCTGGATCTATTCGTACCCGGCTACACCGCCTATGACTTCCACAATCCACCCACGGTGGGATCGAACTCCGTTGTCTCCAACGATTGCCAGTATCGCGGCGCCAGCGTCTTTTGTGGGCCGCGCGGCCTGAAAGGCGAGCACGATCACCTCTTCCACAACGATGGAGGAGGAAAATTTACGGATGTCAGCCAAAAAGCTGGAGTCGCCGATGCGCCTGGATACTACGGACTGACATCTCTATTTGTTGACCTGAATGGTGACGGGAGACCAGAGTTGCTGGTGGCTGACGACTCGACTCCGAACTATCTTTACCGGAACAAGGGTGATGGCACCTTCGAAGATCTCAGCTTCGAGTCCGGCTATGCGGTCAATCATGATGGGCGGGAAACAGCAACTATGGGCATCGCGGTTGGCGACGACAGAAACGTCGGCCGAGTGGATATTCTCGATACGGATTTTTCCGATGACTACAAAGTGCTCTACCGGAATGATGGCGACCTGAATTTCACCGATTCGAGTTATGAAGCCGGCGTTGCCAAAGATACGATTCCGTTTCTTAGCTGGGGCGACGGATTCATCGACTACGACAACGATGGCTGGAAGGACATCTTCATCGCCAGCGGTCATGTGTACAAGCAGGTGAATGAGCACGACTGGGGCACAACATTCGCGCAGCGACCATTGCTGCTGCGAAATAACGGCGACGGCAAGTTCACGCTGGTACCCGCAGTGGAGGGAACCGGACTGGCGGTAGTCGTGCCGGCGCGCGGCGCAGCTTTCGGAGACCTGTTCAATGATGGCAAGATCGATGTCGTGCTGAACAATCTCGACTCCACGCCGATGATCCTGCGCAACGTGAACCCCGATCATCATCACTGGATCGAGTTTCGCCTTATCGGAGGTGTGGGCAAGCCACGCGACGCTGTGGGGGCTGTGATCCTCGTGACGACTGGGAAAATATCCCAGCGAGGCGATGTCCTAAGTGGCGGCAGTTTTGCATCTTCCAGTGATCCGCGTGTGCACTTTGGTCTGGGCGACGCGGCCACAATCGATTCAGTAGAGATTCGCTGGCCCGGTGGAGGACCGATTGAAAAACTTGTTGTTCCGGGCGTAGACCGCATTCTCACAATAGAACAAGGTCGCGGTGTTACGCACGAAGATTGTCCAAAGTGTCCTCCGGGAAACGCGAAGTAAATGGATATGCGACCGATACGTCCATTGCTGATCCTGCTCCTACTCCTGATTTCTTCGTCAGCAGGAGCGTTTCAGGCGACTCCGGTTCGCGTTGCGGATGCAAAGTGCGCGAAGTGCCACCAGCAAATTTTCCAGCGATATCTCTCCACCCCGATGGCGCATGCCAGCGGCGCTGCTGGAGAGAACCTGATTCCCGGCACATTTCTTCATGTTGCTTCCGCCGTCGAGTACGCCATCTCAGACAAACACGGACAGCCTCGCCTGGAGTTTCGAAGCAGGAAGGACGCCAATATCGCGGGAGGATATCCGCTTAGCTATTTCCTCGGTTCCGGCCATCTGGGCACCACTTATCTCTACGAAATGGATCGCTATCTATTCGAGTCGCCGGTTGCGTGGTACGCATCGTCCCGCGGCTACGACATGAAACCGGGCCTGGCAGAGATGACGCAAATGCCGCCATCGCTGCCGATGGAAAGCAGTTGTCTGCGCTGCCACATGAGTGCGGTCGAGCAAAGCGATTCGGGAACCATCAACCGATATAGCGGTTTGGCATTTCTGCATACCGGCATCACCTGCGAGGCTTGCCACGGGGATGCGCAGCGCCACGTGAACAGCGATGGCAAAGCAGCTATCGTGGATCCTGCACATCTCGATCCGGCTCGCCGCGATTCGATTTGCATCAGTTGTCACCTCGAAGGAGATGTTTCGGTAGAAAGGGCGGGCCATTCCGCGTTGAACTATCATCCTGGCGATTCGATTTCCGACTATCTCGCCTTCTATGTCTATTCCGGCAACGATCTGACCGCACGTGGAGTAAGCGAGGTCGAACAATTCGCTCAGAGCGCGTGCAAGCGCATGAGTGGGGACCGAATGTCCTGCACGAGTTGTCACGATCCGCACTTCACGCCGACGCCCGGACAACGCGCGACGTTTTTCCGGGCAAAGTGCCTGGCTTGCCATGGCCAGCCGCAATTCGTCATATCGCATCACCCGGAAAATGCCGACTGCACCAGTTGCCACATGCGGCACACGGGAGCAGAAAATATCCCGCACGTCGCGTGGACGGACCATCGGATTCTCCGGCTGCCCGCGGCGGTCGACGCCGACCATCCGCAGAATACGCAGCTATCTCCGGTCCTGTCTCCGGGCGCGAGCAGGCGCGATCTCGCGATGGCGTACTACCAGGCGCTGCTCCAAGGCAATTCATCGGTCGAGCCAACGACATGGAAGCTGCTCCAGGAGCAGCGCACCGCTATTGGAAGCGATGAAAAGGCGCTCGACGCCTTTGGGCTCCTGAGCGCAGAGCGCGGAGAGAATCAGGATGCAGAAGAGGCATTTCAAAAGGTCTTGAAACTTGATCCGCAAGATCTAACCGCACGGTCGAACTTGGGCATACTGGCGGCAAAGCAGGGCAAGCTGCAGGCGTCCCTTGCCCTACTGCAGCCAGCGTTCGATGCGAACAAGGACGTCGCTGGTCTGGCCATGAATCTGGCGCGCGTGCAGTGCATGGCGGGAGATGCGGCAGGTGCTCGCACCACACTCGAGTCGGCACTCATCTTCGCTCCGGGACTCCAGGATTTGCGGCACATGCACGACCAGCTGCCAGACTGCGGTCTCAGGAGCAAAGGAGCAGCGCAATAATGAAGGACGGCTGGCCGGCGGTAAACAATCTCGACGAATTGGCGAACGCGATCATGTTCTGCGACGTCGAGGGTATGGGGCATGAAAAGGGAGCCGATCTCATAGAAACGCAAGCGAATTATCGAACCCCGCCAAGAATTTGCTCTCGCAATTCGCTTGGGCGGCAAGTAGAGGTAAGTAACTTGATCAATGAATGAACCCTGAGGACTATCCGGGATATTTGGCGAAGCATCGCGCTCTCATCAATCGCGGCTCAAAGCGTTCAAAGAGCCATCTCGCGTTCATGAGAAATACGAATGGCTCAGCCGCTACCGCGATTAAACGGTAAAAGAAAGGGCGCGGCGAGGAAGAACCATCACTACCGGAAGTGGAGACGAACCCTTGGGGCGGGTTGTATGGTCCCCAGATGTCTTCGGCGCGACTTTCCCTGATCGACGAGCCATGTGCTGAGACCGTGAAGTCCGAAGCGTTGCCCTGCACGATCGGCGCGCCGGAAGCGATGCCGGCAGGCGCAGATAATCAGGGATGAAGGTTGCTGCCCAGAGAGAGTCACTCTTCCGAAACTCGCCGGTGAAGGGAAGACAAATCTTTCATTTACGCGTGCGGCGTCTCAGTATGCCAGTTCTCCAAGTATTCCGCGAGTATCGGATGGAGAGGCACCGTGCCTTTCGGACCGGTGTTTTGGTCTAACGATCCGTGCCTTGACCGGTGCCGGGAAGCAGCTCGTTGCGCGACGCAACGTGAGTTCGCGGCGACCGCTCTGCAGCGTAACGAGGAGGAGTGGAACGAATTTGCGGGAAGAAGCGGCGCGCGCCTGCTAGGCACAGAGGGCAACGCCCGGGGCCTGAGTGTAAAAATGCCTCCCGCAGTTAAAACTGAGGGGCGCTGCGTTGATCCGAGATTGATGCGGTTTCGTAGGGAAAGAGCAATCGCCGGTGAGTTCCTCGCAGGACTCCGTCGCAACTTCAGACGTGTGACTGCGCGTGAGAACGTTGAATTCGCTCGTTTTCAGTTTGAGAACGACACAGTTCGCGCAACACGCCTATCCTTGCGGGAAGCCATCCACACCTTTTCTGCAAGGCGTCGGATCAACGCGTCTAAGCGGGACTCAGCGAGGGTTTGCTAAGGGTTCGATAAGCGTTCCCGAGGGCTCCAAAAAAGCACTCATAGGGCCAACCGTGCTCATTGGTTTCAATCAGTTACAGACGCCGGGGTCCCTTTCACGGCGGTAACACGGGTTCGAATCCCGTCGGGACGCCAACAAAACAATGGATTTATTCGAGATAGCTCTAACGAGTCGTTTTTCTGGTGACTCTGTGGTGACTAAACGAGGGGCCACGCAGAAAAGTTCGGGACTTCGGATCAGGAGTTGTCGAGACGCGTTCATCGCTAATTTCGTCCCAAGCGTTCAGGCAGACGGGGACTGCGCCGCAACACCTGTGCCGAGAAAGCCGGACCGGTGAGGTCTTCCACGATGTCTGCCCTGGCATCTGGATCTGAAATTGTCCAGACATGATGTCGCTCTTGAGCGCATAGGTGAGACGAAATTGGGTCCCGGCGTTGGGACATCAGATAGGCAAATGCTTTGGCTGTCTGTTAGCCGGGAAAGCGCTCTGAGCCCACCCATAGTTTCGCCAGATCTCTGAGGTTGTCTTTGTATCTACGCGTTACCAAGTATGCCTTCCCACCCTTTACACGCAGCCTGTACTCCCCCGTCGGTAAAGGTTGGATCTCCAGCACGGCCGAAATATTCACGACGACCGAGCGGTGGATGCGAATAAAACCGTAGGGCTTGAGCTTCTCCGCCATGGATGAGAGGGTCTCGTGCACCCAATAGGGATTAGGTGGGTGTTGCAACGAAACGTAATTACCTTCGGCTTGCACTGCCACGATCTCGTCTAAATCTAAGAATAGGATTCTACCCTTTGCCTTGAACGCGATTCGTGGTGCCTGTCGTTTTTCTATAACCACCAACTGCCGCAAGGCTCGGATGAGGTTCGCAGCATCAACTCGGGTTACCGGAGGCGATGATCTATCTGCCGCTTCGCAGAACTCGTCCGGTATCGATTCAAGAGTGTAGTCCCGTCTACTCTTGCTGGAGCAAATCGTAGCTCCCCGCAGTGGGCTAGCCGAAATGTCCGCATTCGCGTGAGCAGCTCGTTGAACAAACATCTCACGTGCAATGGTCTTCTGATCCTGAATTTCGCGGGCGCTCATGATGGAACCCCTTGCTCTCTCGTTTCGACTTTCTGCTGCCCGAAGTGAGAATGACGAGTGCGCTGCTTCGAGATGAAAATGGCCCTACATGCCGGAGCAACGGATCCGTCTGAACAGCTGTCTACGGCAACGATAAACACGTCGATTGGTTGAGCATCATTGAATCGTGGATTCAGTATTACCTGTGATTTCGGCAGATCGGCACCCCACCCCTTACCTTCCAGGCCCGTAGGTTACTTCTGCCCAGTGCTCACTGCTGACGGAAAGCTGGATTGGGCCCCGAAATAACACTCAATGGATTGCAACTTTCCGTTCTTGATTCCGAGATATTCCACGTTCCGGAACGCCTTACCGTCCTTGGTGTGGCAAAGATACTTCACAAAAGCATCCTCCGCGCCAGTGGCGATTCGCTCCAGGTCAAAATGTCCAATGAAATCGATCTGCGTTTCCCAACATCGTGTTTTGAAAGTGCTCTTGCTGATGTGGTCGTCGCCGGCCGCGCTTGAAAAGGTGAAGTTATCGGCGAGCAGGCTATCCACCGGGCCCCAGTCTTTCTTCTCCCAGACTGCGTACCACTTCCGGACGACGTCCTCGTTCGTTAAGTTCTGCCCTCCCAGTACGCTGGCACCTGCCGATCCCGGCGGCCTCACGGCACCAACCAGCGCGCAGGCTCCCGTTGCGAGCAGATTCCTGCGCGTCACTGCGATCCTTGTCATTGTTCGGTCTCCTTTTCATGATGTAGCTTGAAGCGCTTCCCTCGATCGCCATGTCGACTGTACGAACATACGAACCAGTTGGTATGCAACAGTACCAAACTGCCTCTTCAGACACACCGATGCGATCACCCTCGTTTGCCGTTGCCCGGAGTGCGCAGGGACCGCAGCCAGATCACTATGTTTCTGATCCCCGCTTTCATCACCTTCGGATCTTGAGCATTCTTTGCCAGCGAGCCATAACCTTCGACCATCGCGATCAGTAGGCCGGCCGCGTCAGCGGGTTCGACGTCGCGGCGAACGCTTCCGTGGGTCTGGCCCTCTCGCAAAGCGGAGGCAACGGCCTCCCGCCAGGCATCGAAGATTATCGCCAGCCGCTTCCGGAATCCTGCGTCAAGAGGAGACATTTCCTGCGCCAGATTGTTCAACTGGCAACCGCCCCGTACATCCGCAGGCCGAACGGGTATACGTTGAACAGCGCCGATCAAAGCGTCGATAGGGTCCTTGCCGCTCTGTAGAGGGCGCACCCACTTGCCGCGGACGTCGGGGGCGATGACCTCATCGACGACGGCGTGTCCCAAGGCTTCCTTGCTGTCGAAGTGGTAGTACAGCGCGCCCTTGGTGACCCCAGCTACGTCCAGAATGGTGTCCAGGCTGGCACTCTGGAAACCCGATCTGTAGATCTCGCGGGATGCCGCCTGCAGCAAGCATTCCCGCGTGCGCTCCGAGTCGCGCAGCCTAGTCGCTCTACGTTTCGGACTCTTGCGTGCTGCCAACATACCAACTAGTATGTATGTGAAATCATCTGAAAGTCAATCACACTTAAGCAGTCTGACTCGTTGCGGCTGACGTTCTCGAATTTCGGAACCTCTCTCCAGTGTGTGTATGAAAAGCTGGAGAAACGGTCGCCCTGGTCGGTTCGGCTCGTCCCAAGTGATTGTTCATCCGCCACTCGTCTCCTAGCCGCGAAATGTTGGACGTGTTGTGCCACGTAGCGCTCGTGAACATGGAGCACCGCATGCTCCCTCAGTTGTAACTCAGCAGGAATTTGTGGAGTTGTGAGCCAGTTCTGCTGAAGCGCCGAGTGGTATGTGACGCAAATCGCCGGTCATCTCGCCACGGCGACTTTCATCCGAAGAAAAGAGGGCAAATGAACACGCTAAGATGGTTGCGCAATTCCTGGATTCCGTGTGTTACGACGATTGTTCTGGGTAGCTTTAGCAATGCGTTCGCTCAGCAGAGTTATAAAATTACCGACTTGGGCAATAACAAGAACAAGAACAACTTCGCCATGGTCATGGGCCTCAATAATCAGGGGTGGGCGGAGAACATGGATGGGGTCGTGAACGCTCCCGAGAATAGTACGGGGACGACAATTGCAAGTGGCCGCGCGGTGATAGGCATCTACGGATTCAACATCGACCTGGGCACGCTTGGAAAACACGACGGCAACAGTTGGAATAACTATGGCGGGATCAACGACCGCGGGGAAGCCGTTGGTTATTCCGAAACAGCGGATCCAGATCCGAACGGCGAAGACATTTGCGGCTTCCACACACACCTTACGTGCGTTCCGTTCCTTTGGCGAGACGGCCACATGAGGGCTCTTCCGACGCTCGGCGGAAATAATGGGCAGGCCAGCGCCATCAATAACCGCGGAGAAGTCGTCGGATTTGCCGAAAACGGTGCCGTGGACTCCACATGCCCAGCCGACGCCGGCATAATTAACAATCGAATTGCGTTGCCGGCGTTGTGGAAAAGAGGCAACGTCGAACCTCTTCCTTTGGTGGACCACGATGTAGACGGTTTAGCAAACGGGATTAACTATCGAGGCCAGGCCGTAGGCTACTCGGGAACCTGCACGACAGCTCGCGCCGTAGTGTGGAAAGACGACAATGTCTACCCGCTCAGGGTTGAAGGTTACAGTTCCGCATACGCCATTAATAACAGCGGCCAAATCGTCGGTTTTGATGGCAACTATGCCACGGTTTGGCAGCACGGCGCAGACGGCGGAGTCACAAACCTCCGCCTTCTGCCGGGAGATTCTTCCGCATTTGCCACCGGCATCAACAACCGGGGCCAAGTGGTGGGAAGCGATTTTATCTTCAAGGACTCCAACAACTATTGGTCCCATGGCTTCATCTGGCAGGACGGTGTGACGACCGACCTTAACACGCTAATTCCCGCGGATTCCAACCTCTTCATAATTGCGGCTAGCAATATCAATGAGCGCGGACAAATCTCGGGTATGGCAACGGTGCAAGCCGGACCCCATAAGGGCGAGATTCACGCCTATCTTTTGACCCCCGTAGACGGATGCATCGGCGCCTCGATGGCAGATTTCGCACGTACACACACGCATTTCATTTTGCCCGCGAATGCTGGCTACCACAATTCGCAGAAACTCGGACCCAGCCGATTGGTGCGATAAGGTATTCGTTCCCCTGCGTATGTGCCTGATCTCTGCTCCGTCTGATTCCCCGGAAGCGACGGCACGTACGATTGGGAACACGAACCCGTGAGGCGTGATAAACGGCACGCCACACGGGTTTTCAATGATCGCACCGCCGATGCCACTGTTCGGCGGGCCGGAAGTTGGAGGTTGCCGTGACCGGCTGCTACTTGCAAGTAGCATCAGCGGTTTAGACTCAAATATTCTTTCTGCCGGACCATGCAGGGATCGAACCTGCCGTGCTGTGAGCGACGAGGGTTCCCCGTTTCAGCGCTCGTTCTTTCATCATCACGAAGAAGACGGGAACCAGGATTAGGACGTGAATGGTTGAGGTAACCATGCCGCTGCTGATTACTGCAACGATCGCCATCTCTTAATAGATGAGCTTCAGGGAAAACTGAATTTGCCGAGAGGTCCCAGCGGTTTTGCTGATCACTCCAAACCCCGAGCCTTTGATCGTGTTCGCCGGCAGGCCCATGTTCGCCACGTTGAACACATTGAAGAACTCCCCGCGGAATTGAAGGTCGGCACGCTCCAGACCACTGCTTCGATGGGCAATCGGCGTTGTCTTGATGACAGCAAAGTCGAAGTCGTAATAAGCCGGCCCGCGGAAGCTATTCCGACCGAGCATTCCGAATCGCCCCGAGTTAGGTCCGGTTCCACTCTGTATCCCGATGGGAATCGAAAAGAACGTCGCGTTGGCGGCGCCGAGCCCAAAATAGTCTTCCCGTCGTCGAGTTGAGCTGTGAGCCGTCGAGAGGCTCGGTTTGCCAATCTGGTCTGGTCGGTCCGCACCAATTGTCCCTGCGCCCGTCTGTTGAATTCCTGAGTAAACGGTGAACGGCGCTCCACTGGTGATCGTCGAGATGCTCAGCAACTGCCAACCCTGAGTTAGCACTCGGATCCGAGCGGGCTGCTCTCCCAGGCCCTGCAAATGCAGGTCCTGCGCCGCGCTCAAAGTGAAGGCGTGCGTCACGTCGAAGTTTGACGGACCTCTCTCTGCATGTGTGTCGAATGGGTCCTGCGGGCTGAACAGAGATACTGCACCCGTCGAACCTGTTCCTCCGAGCACGCCGCTATCGTCATCCAACGATTTGCCCCAGGTGTATCCCGCTTGCAATCCGGGACCGCCGTGTCCGACCTTCCCTGCCAACGAAGTTTGCAACGCGTTATAGGACGAGTGCGCCGTATTGGTAATCACGGACTCGAACCCGAAGCCTCCAGTTGCAACGCCGCCACTGTCGAAGTTCGTAAACTTCGCGAATCCCGGACCCGCTCCTTGATACGCGTTTGGGTATGAAAACTGGGGAAGGTGAAACGCCGATGTTCCGACATACGCTGCATCAGCCGTCAGCCCGCCGAATGCCCGCTCCAGTCCCAGCGTCCAGGTCTGGAGATAGGCATTGTTGAAGCGGCGATCCATCCCGCTCAGATTCAGCAGAGACGGCTGATTGCCCGGTGACAGTGTCGCCAGATCTTGCTGGTATCGATTCACGTCCATCACTGTGTTCGCTGGAACTTTCTTCGTATCGCCACTGGCTAACACGTTCACGCCATCCGGTGTATAGACCTGCGGTAGTTCGCCGGGTGTGATCTGGAATCCGTACGCAATTTCGCCGTTCTTCGTCGCATTGACGCGCGGATAGATCACGAACGGCGTTGATCCTGTGAGAGAGTTGTCCTGCCAGATGTTCGGTGGAATCACAGTGATCGCTCCACCTGCGTGCACACGTACGGCTTGTGGCGCATTCCAATTCACCTGCACACGGGGCCCCCAGCCATTCCAACCCGTCTGATAGCCAGGCTGAGGATTGATCAAATACTCCTGTCCAACTCCGGTCGGCGGAAACGCGTCTAGAAAACCCGATGTCCGCTTTGCCCGCTCAGTTATCGGTGTGTATAACTCATACCGCAGCCCGTAATCGAGCACCCATTGCTGGTTGATTTTCCATGTGTCCTGCACATAGGCATTCACGTCGTTCCTGTTGACCGCCGCCGGCCCGATGTGTGCTCCGTTCGACAAATAGGTCGGGGCGACCGCGATCGTGTACCCATACGGGTACCCGATCAGCAAACTGCTCAGCGTGTCCGGCAGGGGATCGCCCACCTGCACGTTGTGCGCTCCGGATGCAGAATGAATAAATACCGGCGAATAGACCGTCCCACCGCCAAAGTCGTATTCCCCGTTCGGGCTGGTGCCGAAATAGGTCGTGTCTCGATTGAGGCGTGCCTCGATACCCCACTTCACTGCATGCTGCTGTGTCGTCCAAACGAAATTTAGCTGTCCTTGGAACAGATTGCCGAATGAGGACATTACCGATCCCGCCGCTGAATTAAATGCCTCATAGAGGCCATCCGTGAACTTCAGTGCCGGGTCGGTGTAGTTTTGTGTCGGAAATGATGGAGTCGTCCGCGTAATACTCAGTGATGACGACCAGAGAAATCGCGGCGACACTGTGCGCGTATAGGTGAATACTACGTTTCGTTGTCTATCTACATACTGCACACCGAAGGTCGGATCGAGCAGTGTCTGGTCGGGATTGGTCGTAGGTCCCGTCAGGTTGTCGTAGTTGAATCGACCAAAAAACTGCCCCTTCGCTCCCAACTTTTGATCGATGCGAATGGAAAACTGATCTGCATCTGTGTCGACCTTCGACGGTGCTGCGTATGTTCGAGGCCCATATGCGCCAGTCGGGTTGTTCGGAAGCGGATAGCGAGCCAGTACAGTTGCGATCTGGGGATTGACATTCACGTGCAGAGTGTCCGTGCTACCGTCCGGATAGGTCACCGTGTCCTGGCCTCCCCGCTCATCTGCTGTCGGCACGGCGAGCACCTGTGTGGTTCCAAGGACCTGCCGGAACCCCTGATACTGCCCAAAATAGAAGGTACGGCCGCGCCCGTCGTAGACGTGGGGCAGGACGACTGGTCCACCGTTCGTGAATCCGAATTCATTTCTTCGGAACGGTGGGATCCTGCCCGGCTCCGCAATGGACGGGTGATCGAAATAATTCCGTGCGTCAAGAGCGGAGTTTCTTATGAACTCGAAGAATGATCCGTGAAACCCACTCTGACCCGACCGTGTCGAGATGTTTGTGAAACCGGCGGCACCCCGTCCGATCTCGGCCGGCATCCAGCCCGAACTTGATTGCAGATCCTGAATCGCATCCACGTTGAAATTCGTGAATGTGCTCCCGCCCATCTCCGGATCGCTGATGTCCGCTCCATCCATCGCGAATACCGCTTCGACACCACGCTGTCCATTGATCGCAAACTGCTGCGTAAAGTTCGTAGCCCCATTCGCGTCCGTCATGGTGCCTGCCGCCAGCAGAAGCAGCGTGCTGAAGTCGCGTCCGTTCAAGGGCAACTCGTTTACTTTTTGACTTGAGAGTTTCTCGCCGCCGTTCTGATCCGTCTGCTGCTGCGTAGCCACTGTGATTTCACGGCTATTCGACACTGTGATCACTACCGCTGGTGAGTCCGAGGTCAAAGTAATAGTCTGCGCGTAAGTGGCGGTCGTTCCATCCGCAACAATCGTGAGCTTGTACTTTCCGGCCGGCAAAGCAGCAAGAGAAAAGCTCCCATCGGCCGCCGTGGTTGATTCAGCGGTGGAAGTTCCTTTCAGCCGCACTTTGGCTCCCACAATCGGAGTTCCGACGCTGTTTTTCACAAGACCACGCCATATAGCGGAGGTGCGCTGCGCCTGTGCGAAAAGTGGTACTGTTAACGCCAATACAAGCATCAGGATCCGCCAGGCAGAGCATCGAGTTCTTTTAGAATTCCGACCCATCGTGGTTTCCAATCGCCTCTCTGCCCTGTGATCAAGCGGTCGCTGGCTTGATGCTGGAACTCCGCTTGATGCCGTAACGACGGGTCAGCCAAGCGCGAACGGGCTCGTCGAAGTACTTCAGAGCAATCCAAGCCACAAAGATCACAAATGGAATAAGCAAGAAAATCCATATCAGCTTCACATCCATGCTCGGATGCCTCGTCCACGAGTAGCCTGCAAGGACATATACGAACGGAATGTGAGTGATATAGAGGGGATAGGAAAGTCGGCCGCTGAACTTGCAGAGCCTGATCATGCCTGTGCCCGCATTCGAGTGCGCCCCACAAAGGATGACGAGCGGGAACAAGAAGAGCACGCATGCCGCGTCATAAAGACCGTTTAACGAGAGACCACTCACTTTCGAGAACTGTGGCATCTGAAAGCACACCACAAGAACAATCGAAGGTAAGAGCAGTCCAATCTTGGGGAACCGAATGCGGTCATGAATTCGATAAAGCCAGAGACCCATCACGAAGGACGCCGTGAGGCGTAGCGGCGCCATCCAGATTTCCGGATAACCCCAACCTCCGTCAAGCGATCCTTTCGTATTCGCGGTCCAAATGAGAAGCAGCCCTGACAATCCAAAGATGATCGCCAGAGTGATTGTGCGCAGCCTGCGAAGAATCAGAGCATATGCGATGTTCGCGAGGTACTCCTGCATCAGTGACCAGGCAGGACCATTGAGTGCCTGAGTCTCGTGTAATCTCCCCCCAACCGGAGGTGATGGCAGCAGGAGCAACGAGGTGATATATGCGAGCAGCAGTATCGGAGCGGCAGTATGATTCATCGCCTTGCTGAAGGGATCGAAGATGTAACCCAGCAGGCCCAGAGTGGCTCCGATCAGAACCAGAGGGTGAAGCCGGATGAGACGGATGCGGAAGAATTGAAGCATCGTCATCCGTGTCCAGCGATCGTCGTATGCATACGCGACCACAAAGCCGGACAGCCCAAAGAAAAAGTCGACCGCCAAATAGGCGTGGTGCATTAAGTGAAGAGGAGGCCTAAAGCCAAATGGGTAGTTGAATGCGTGAAAGAGCACGATCAGAAAGGCCGCGGTTCCTCTCAATCCATCCAGCACTTCAAAGTGTTCTTTTCCACTACTCGTACGGTCGACAGTAATGGCAACATTCATCGGACAGTTCTCCACAATTCAGGCTCCGCGCCTTTCGCTATGCGCGTTTTGCAGCGACGGATGTTTCAACGAACCACAAGACTTGCAGTCAGAGGCGTGTTGTCCGAAGAACTCCCGGCCAGCACTTGATATTCGCCCGGGCGCAGAGTCCAAGCGTTCTTCTCTTCATCAAAGGTCTTCAACACCCGGTCATCGATCGCAACCGTAACGGTCTGAGATTCGCCAGGAGCAAGCGTGATTCGCGTCCACCCGACAAGCCGCTTGAAGGATTCGTCTGAACCTTTCGGAAGCCGCCCATAGACCTGAGCAATCTCGGTGCCGGTTCGCTTGCCGGTGTTCCTGACAGTGAAGCGCGCAGTCTTGGCGGTTGAATCGACAGACAGGCTGGAGTAGGCGTAGGTGGTGTAAGACAAGCCGAAGCCGAAGGGAAACAGTGGCTTCTTATTCTGTGCTTCATACCACTTGTAGCCAACCTCGGGCCCCTCATCGTAGTGGACAGCGTAACCAGCGTGAGCCGAAGCATTCGCTGTAGGCGCACCGTTGTCGGCAACATCTCCAGCGCGTACCTGGCTCTCGGATGGAATCCTAGGCGCATCCGGATGCGGAAGATCCGCTTCGCTTTTCGGGAAGGACAGCGGGAGCTTGCCCGCCGGATTGACGTCTCCAACGAGCACGTTTGCTAGCGCCTTGTGTCCTGAACTTCCGGCGTACCAGGCCTCGACTACTCCCGCTACTTTGTCGATCCAAGGCATTGTGACGGCGGTGCCAGTTTCGAGCACGACGATGGTGTGAGGATTCGCTGTCGCCACTTGCTCGATCAATGCATCCTGGTTATTCGGAAGCGAAAGGCTCGGCACGTCCATGTCTTCTGCCAGCCACTGATATGCAAAGACAATCGCAAGATCAGCAGACTTGGCGAGGTTCGCAGCCGACTTCGGATCTGTTCCCGGATCGAAATCGATCTTTGCGTTCGGCAGCTTCGTCTGAAGCGCCTTTAAGGGAGAGGTGGGGAACCAAACGGGCTTCTGCCAGATCGTCGCGCCTTTGCCAGCAGGCATGATGGCATTGCCGCCGGGAGGATCGACTTGCGCCGATCCTCCGCCGGAGATCATCCCGACGTCGGCATGCCCGCCAATAATCGCAATGGCGTGGACCTTGGATGGATTGATCGGAAGCACCGTCGGGCTGTTCTTCAGCAGAACGATGCTCTTTTCCTCTACTCGCTGGGAGGCTTCAAATCCTTTCTCGACATCCACCACGCCCGTGTGCGGCGGATCGTCTACTATTCCCGACAGAAACTCGGCATACAGAACTCGGCGTGCATGGTCGTCAATTTCCGACAGCGGAACTTTGCCGGCTTCCACTGCTTCTTTCAGCTTCGGACCAAAGAAGTCGGCCATAGGCTCTTCCTGATCAAGACCTGCTGCGGATGCCTTTTCCGTACTGTGTGTTCCACCCCAGTCGGAAATGACAAATCCCTTGAAGCCCCATTCCTTCTCGAGCACATCGCGCAGCGTGTAGGGGTTCTCACAACCGAAGTCCCCATTGATCCGGTTGTAGGAACACATCACTGCACCGGGATTCGCGATGGAAATGGCGACATGAAATGCGAGCAAATCAGATTCCTGCATCGCCCGCTTCGAGATGACGGAGTTCACAAAGAAACGCCCCGTCTCCTGATCATTCATCACATAGTGCTTGATGTCGCCGACCACATGTTGCGCCTGTTCACACTTCATAAGGTTGCCGACGACGGTGCCCGAGAGGAGTGGATCTTCACCCGCATACTCGAAGCTGCGTCCATTCCGTGGCTCGCGGACCAAATCCACCCCGCCTCCCAACGTCATGTTGAACCCTTGCGCTCGGAGCTCCTGACCAATCACAGTGCCGAAGTCGCAAGCGGAGTCTTGATCCCAACTTGCCGCAGCGCCTAAGCTCGAAGGCATAGCTGTCGAATATCTTCCGTTCGCCCCGCTGTCTCTCACTCCATAGCCCGCATCGGAAATTACTAAGGGAGGAATTCCCAGGCGATTGATGCCCTCAACGTATCCCGCACCGCCGTTGGTAAGGTGTGACAGGGGCATCTGCCACTGGGGCGCGTGAGCCATCCCGTTCCCGTGCAATAAAGCCAGCTTCTCGTCGAGACTAAGCTGCTTGAGAACCATATAGGCACGTTCTTCTGGGGAGAGTTTTGGATTCATCCACGGCCCGTCTGCGACCTGAGCGGCGGCTACGGAGGTTGCGATGATCGTTCCCAAGGCTGCGATGACGCTGCAAAGGACGTAAAAACCAAACTTGCGATTCTGCATTTGTCTCCCGACGGGACTCATTTGGATCCTTCTATCCCGGTTTGAAGTATGAATCTGGCATTCGCCGCGCAATCGAATGACGACTCTAAACGGTCTTGGCATAGCAAATCTTTCGAAATCGCCCGCTGATCCAGGAGATGTTTCTGAGCCCAAACCCTCGCCGGAGATCTACTTAACTGTTACTTCGCTTCTTGCGCTTCAGCTGTCCCAATGCCTAGTGGTGGAAGACTCTCATTTTCTGCCGTCACAAGTTTGCCGAAGATCGGTACGCACGCCATAAGGGCTGCCAGAAACCAGAACGCGTTGTGCAAGCCGATTTCCTTGGACAAGAAGCCAATGGCGGCTGGTCCCGTCAGCATGCCCGCGTAACCCGCCGTAGTGAGGGCGGCAACGGCCAATCCCTTCGGCATTGTGTGTTGCGTACCCGCGAGTCTGAACAAGATAGGCACGATGTTTGCGGCTCCAAGGCCCACAAAGCCAAAACTGACAAGCCCGATCCATGCGACCGGTGCGAGAAGGAGGCCGCACAACCCTAGAAGCGCTATCACCCCACCAAGTGTCAGCACAAAGCGGTTCCCGAATCGCGCTACGATGCCATCGCCGACGAAACGGCTGAAGGTCATCGCGATGGAGAAGATCATGTATCCCAGCCCTCCGTGCGCAGCAGAGACGAGGTGTTCGCCTACAAGCAGAAGCGCGCTCCAGTCGAGCAGAGCCCCCTCAACCAGGAATGAGATTGCCGCGAAGATGGCGATGACGAGCACGACACCTCTCGGGATTGCAAAGAGAGGCTGCTTAGTTCTCTCTCGATTCGAGAGCATGCGTGGAAGAGCCGCAACAATCAGTGAAACAAGAAGAATGGAGCTGAGAATTGTGCTTGCACTGAGTGCGATTCCTCGAGAGAGAAGAGCTGTCACGATTCCCGACCCCAGAAATCCACCAACACTGAAGAGTGCGTGAAATCCAGACATCAACGGCTTCTCAGAGACACGCTCAACATCGACAGCATGCAGGTTCATTGCAACATCTAACGATCCCAGAGAAGCCCCGAAGGCGAACAGCGCGACTCCAAGGGCTATCGGCGACGATACGATGCTCAAGAGCGGCAATATGAGTGCCAGTCCTACTCCACCGGAGAGTACGACCGGCTTACTACTGAAGCGCGCACTTAGGTTCGCAGCAAGCGGCATCGCAACGATGGAACCGGCGCCCAAGAGCAGAAGAACCAACCCCATGGTGTCGTCGCCGAGATGGCAGCGAGTCTTTGCGAATGGAACTAAGGGAGCCCAGCAAGCTACGCCGAAACCTGCGGCAACGAACGCGAGTCTGGTCGATAGCTTCGCGCGCGATAGATACAGACCCTCTGTCATGAAAATTCCCGCTCTCGGTCGTGTCGAACGAGACGCAACCTACGATTGCCCAATGATGACTTTGGGGCCGGCATTGGAAAAGGTCGAGACAATCTCCTCCGACGTACCGGACTCAAGAACGACATGGTCAAGGACTGCCAGTGCGGCCACCTGAAACGGCGCCCGAGTCTCAACTTTGTCCATAGTGATAAGCGCTGCGGTGCGATCACTTCTCGCGATGAGAGTGCGTTTGAATTCGGCATCTGCCATGTGGAACGCGCCAATTCCAAGAGATACGGAAACGGCGCAAGCTCCTAGGAAACACAGATCAAAGCTCAAGCGTTCGGCTTCGCGGATCGCAGACAGCCCGATGGCCGCGCCGGTTTCACGATCGATCTCTCCTCCCAGAACAATGACTTTCAAATTCTTTCGCTCGAGGAGGGCGTTTGCGATTGAGATCGAGTTTGTGGCGACTGTAAGAGAGCGATCGGGCGGCATCTCTCTGGCCAAGGCCAAGTTGGTACTGCCGCTGTCGAGGAACACCGTCGAAGCTTCAGAGACTAAGGTCAGGGCGGCCAGCGCTAAAGCGCGTTTTTCTTTCGAGTTGCTCAAGAGTCTGTGTTCTAACGGGACTCCATCCGGCGATATCGGAAGCCCGCCGCCGTAAACCCGTTTGCACTTGCCCTCGGCGGCTAACGCCCGCAGATCTCGACGGACGGCGTCCTCCGACACCAGGAACTCCTTCGCGAGAGCAGTGGCATTGACGGGAAGGCCGCGCAGCAGTCGACTTTCGATCTCGTTTCTTCTTATTGCCCCCGATGAACCGTGCATAAACAAGAAATTACCATGCACGATCAAGAACCACAATAGATCCACTCTTCAGCGCTCTGGAGAAATGCCTTGAACGGAGTTCTCATCAGAACACCATCGCACAACAAACCAACGATAGTAGGCGATCTGCGACGGACTCAGAACCAGGCTGCTGTACAGCTTGGCTACATTCGACTCCTCTGACACCCTGTCAAAAGCTGTGTCCGGTCCCGTCGCAGCAGATGACGATCCTTTTCTTATCAGCCATTGCGGAAGCCTCGACCCTCTTCGCTCATGTGCTGCTCGGTGTGTCCTGAGCCGGGGGAGTCGTTCTTTGGCACCCGCCAGGCAGCCAGGGCCCGCCAGGCAGCCAGGAATAGCTGATGAGGTAGTGATTATCCGAAGCCGCCCCAATGAGAGCGTCGATCGCGCGATCAAACTCAGGGTCAAGGTGGCTATGCACCGGATCGGGCACAGTGGCAATCATCGGGTGCATCTGGATCCTGGGCATAGCACGCAGATTGTCCGGCAATCCCCAACCCGTCCCGGTCGTCGAATTGCATTCCGAATTGGTTTGGGTTTTGACGACAACGTGCGAGCTTTAGGAGATAAATTCTGCCCTCGCGCACACCACACGTGCAACGCTCCGATGCACTCAGCGCCGCCCACGCGGTGGACGGGCTAGCGGGCACTGCCATTCATCTTGTGTTTCCTGCTCCTCGAAGTCGGGCTTCGGCTCCCAGTGCCGCCAGAATCGCGGCAGATGTCTCCTGAATCACTTCTGAGCTCTCGGCGGGGCCGTGTGATGCTGGCCGCCCCCTTCGGCCCTCCGCCTTTGATTCTTTTTGAGCAGATGAACAGTCCGAAGCCGCGAGATCGCTTCACGCTTTACTAGGTCTTTATTCGCACTGTACGTAATCGCGGATAAGTCATTTCAAGATTCCATATTGGTTTTATGGGCGACAATCACTCGTTTTGAAGATCTGGATGGTCATCACTCAGTTATGTCCGCTCACACCGACGTGCATTGGCTTAGTTCGTGCATGTATTTGACCCAGAACACAGAAGCCTTTGGAGTGACTGCGAGATAGACGCTCCCCAGGTGCAAGTGTGGGGGGTGTGTCATGCAACTTTGCATCAGAAGAAAAAGTCGGAAGCTAGTCTTTGCAACCGCTTTGGGTTTCGCCGCGGCCAGCTTCATCTCGCTACCCTTGGCGCTTGCCCAAACGTCGACGACTGGGTCCATCAATGGAACAGTGATCGACTCGAGCGGAGCCGTAGTACCAGGCGCGGCCGTCATTCTGAAGGACAATGCAACAGGCGCAATCCTCAATCTGACGACGAACGGGGAGGGGCGATTCACGGCGCCTTTCTTAAGGCCGGACACTTTCAGCCTATCGGCCACGGCAGAAGGGTTTCACTCCAACACCATCACAGTCCAGATCCTGACCGGGCAGCAGTCTGTCGTCAATGTGACAGTGTCGCCGAGCACGAACACGCAGACCGTCGCAGGTGAATGCCAACGATGCGCAGTTAATCGACACGCAGACGGCGAACCTGACGACGACATTTACCACCCAGCAGTTCCAGAACCTGCCTGCACCCGGCGGAGACATTACCACCATTGCTTATACAGTGCCGGGTGTGGTGGTTGGAGCGGGTACGACTGGATTCGGCAGCTTTACCTCTGACGGGCTTCCTGGACTCTCCAATCTGGTGGTCATCGATGGCGCCGACTACAACATCGGCCTGTATGGCGGCCTGGCTTTTTCCGGCTCATCGAATCTGACAATCGGGCAGCAGGAGATCGCCCAGGCGGCGGTCGTGCAGAACGGCTATAGCGTGCAGTATGGCCGGCAGGCCGGCGTGATCGAAACTTTTGCCACGAAATCCGGGGCCAACCGCGTGCATGGTCTGGCGCAGTGGCAATACAACAGTTCCGGGCTGAACGCGAACGATTTCTTCAACAACCTAAACGGCGTTCCCCGGCCGAAAGCTGTTTCGAATCAATACGCTGCCCAGATTGGCGGGCCAATCAAGCGCGACAAGCTCTTCTTCTTTGTGGATACGGAAGGCATCCGCTTCGTCGAGCCAAGCGTAGGCTTTGTGAACCTGCCTTCGCAGGCGCTGCAGAACAGCGTCCTGGCCAATCCCAACATCACGCCGGGAAGCAAAGGCCTGTACAGCGCCATGTTCAAAGGGACGGCCGCGGGCGGGGCTTATGCAAAGACAGTTCCGGTGACGACTGGACCTGGGTCGTTGCAAGATTCCTCCGGCAATTTTGGCTGCGGGGCGCTCGCGGGGACACGGGACTACGCGACCGGCGGGACGCTGGGCACGAGTACTGCGGAAAGTTGCGCAGATTCGGGATTTATCAACTCCGTTGCTCTCAACCGGGAGTGGATGGCAGTGGGAAGGCTTGACTGGAACATCAGCGATAGGCACCGCATCTACTTCCGCGTTACCGACGATCAGGGCAACCAGCCTACGTATGTAAGTCTGATCAATCCGAACTGGAGCATGGTCAGCAATCAGCCGGGCTGGACCGGACAACTGAACGATACGTATACGATCAATCCGAACCTGACCAACCAATTCCTTGCCGGGGCTGTTTATTACAGCGGAATTTTCCAACCACCAAATCTGCAGGCCGGACTCGCTGCCTCTCCGACTGAGTTCGACCAAGGCATCGACGGAGGTACCAACAGCGTCGCCGGTCTGGGGCAGAGCACTTTCTTCACCGGATCCACAACGCTGGGCGCGCCCTGGGTTGACTTTCCCGGTGGCGTGAATGCGACGCAATATCAGGCTGTCGATAATGTTTCCTGGCAGAAAGGAAATCACAGCATCAAGTTCGGGTTCGATTTCAAGCGCTTCCTCACCAGCGACGTCAGCCTGCGGACAGCTGCTTACGGCGGCGATTATCTTTTCGGCGGCATGTCTGATGAGGCTGGCGGGACACTGACCGGAACCAGCTCTACATTTACACAGAGTTTTCCGGCGTTCGGAAATATTCACAGTGCTTTCTACAACTATGGAATCTATGCCCAGGATGAGTGGAAGGTTCTGCCGAATCTGATGCTCGACTTCGGTCTTCGTGTCGACCGCAATGGAAACCCCAGCTGCAACGAAAATTGCTACACACACTATCTCGGAGGTTTCCCAAGTACTTCCGCAAGTCTGAACACTCCTTATAACGTGACTCTCTCCGCCGGACACAGCAGCCTGCTGCCTTCGATGGAAGCGGCCATCGTGCAGCCGCGCTTCGGCTTCAATCTGGATCTTCATGGCGACGGAAAGACCGTTGTGCGCGGTGGAGTGGGCTTATTCGCCGACAATTTCCCTGCCCTGATTGCGGAGCAGACGTTCCTGTCCTTCCCGAACACTTACACTGCGTTCGTATCAAGTGGCACTGTCGCACAAGATGCGGGAAGCGCCTTTGCCGTGGCACAAGGGTCCGCGACAGCCGTCCTGAGTGGCTTCTCTCAGGGAGCCAGCTACAACCAGCTCGCAGCGCAGCTCGCTGCGCAGGGGATTCCCTTCGCGGCGCCGAACTACACCACGACTCCGAGCAATTTTTCCGGAGCTCGCTACGTTGAATTCAGCCTGCAGGTGCAGAGACAGATCACGCCGACGGATGCGGTGATTGCTTCCTATGCTGGCAATCATGGTTATGACTTGTTCGTCGCAAACAATCACCTGAATCAGAACTTCGGCCCTCATTTTTCGTCTTTCGAAGGGTTGCCGGCAACATCGCCGGATCCACGCTTCGGGCAAGTTTCAAGTTTCAGCAACGATGCGATCTCGAACTATAACGGCGTCTCCGTGCAATACAAGCACATCGACCACAGCGGACTGACCACAGATATCGCTTACACCTATTCGCATGCCCTGGATGACATTTCCAACGGCGGCAACTCGCAGCTGCCATATAGCAATGGCTCTTTGAGATTCCAGTTGACGCCAGGGCTGCCGTCCGCACTGATGTATGGGAGCTCCGACTATGACATCCGGCACAATTTTGTGATGGACCTGGTCTATGCGGAACCGCATCGCTTCAGCAACCGGATCGTGAACGCTGTGGCAGCGGGATGGACGCTGGGCTCGAAGGCGTACTGGCGCTCGGGAGAACCGTTCAGCGTGCTCAACGGAAGTGCCGGCGCGGCGCTCGCGGCGAGTGGAACCGGCGGTTCTGTTGTGCTCGCGCAAGTGCTGAACAACACCTTCAACCATTCCTGCACTTCTTTCCACAATCCCTGTTTCCAGGAGCCCGGCATCTTCAATGGAGACGCAACACAAAACGTCTTCGGCAATATTTCTCGCAACTCTTTCCGCGGACCACACTTTTCCGACGTCGATATGACACTCTTCAAGGACGTTTACAAGAAGGAGTCTTTGGCTTTCCAAGTCGGGGCGCAGGCATACAACACCTTTAATCATGTCAACTTCGCTCAACCGAACAACAATGCGTCGAACCCGTCGACACTGGGCCTGATCTCCGGGGACATCAATGCGCCGACGAGCCCATATGGATCCAGTCAGCAGTCGACTGTTTCCGGGCGTGTGCTGGTGGTGCAGGGACGTCTCGTCTTCTAACCAAGGCAAGACGGGCCACGGGCGTGGCAACTTAGTGCTCAAGAGAAGCGGCGGCCATCCAATGGCCGCCACCTCTCTTTGGAAGCAGGTTAAAAGACATGCTTGTGAAAGATGTCGTCCTTTTCACTGGATGACCTCTCCAGAGATGTGCTTTGCAGCTAAATAAACCCGACCAATCCGTTCGATTACTTCTTCAATGACTTGTCAGAAACCTGCTGTCTATGCGCGCTTGAAATGGACAGGTTCCATGTTCTGGCTCGTTATCGTCAGGGAGTGCGTACTGCTTCCACTCGCGGTTGGTCGGGTCTCCATAAAATCCGATGTCGGGATGCGCCGGCATCCCATCGTAGGCCAGCATGCGTTGGTGAATGCGGTGCCGTACGGATGCTGCGATCGGTCGCGACGTCGCTGGATCGAGGAACAGCGACCGGAAGTCACGTATCAGGCCGTCAGCTCTTAACGAACAGAAATGTGCCCGTACCCGATACGCTGCTGAAATGAGGGCATGCCGCATGAATTCGTGACCTTCGTTGCATTTTCGGCAATAATTAACGATGCTATGTCCAAGCAACAATTTCAGACCGAAGTCTCCCAGCTCCTGCAGCTGATCGTTCACTCTCTCTACTCGCACCCCGAAATCTTTCTCCGCGAGCTCATCTCCAACTCCTCCGACGCGCTCGACAAGCTGCGCCACCTCAGCCTCACCGATGAGAACTACAAGGCCCTCGTCGGCAATGGCATCGACTCGCCGCGCATCGACCTCGAACTCGACGAAGCTAACAAGACCCTCACCATCTCCGATACCGGCATCGGCATGAGCGAGGAAGACCTCGTCTCGCACCTCGGCACCATCGCTCGCTCCGGTACCAAGAACTTCCTCGCACAGCTCTCCGGCGACGCCCGCAAGGACTCCAACCTCATCGGCCAGTTCGGCGTCGGCTTCTACTCCGTCTTCATGGTCGCCGACAAGGTTGAGGTCATCTCGCGGAAGACGGGCGAAGAGAAGACATATAAGTGGACCAGTGACGGCAAGGCCGGTTTCGACATCGAAGAGGTCTTCGGCGCCGATGCGCGCAAGGCCGCCGGAACCACTGTCCTCATCCAGTTCAACGAAGAGGGCGCGCAGTACGCCAACGGCTGGCGTCTGCAGGAGATCGTCAAAAAGTACTCCAATCACATTGCCTTCCCCATCTTCCTCACCTACGACAAGAGCGACTGGGACGCCGAGAAGAAGGAGTCCGTTAAGACCCGCACCACCGAGCAGGTGAACGCCGCCAGCGCCATGTGGCGGCGTTCCAAGTCCGAGCTCACCGACGACGACTACAAAGAACTCTACAAATCGCTCGCCGGCGACTGGGAAGACCCTCTCTTCTGGTTCCACACCCGCGCCGAAGGCACGCTCGAGTACACCACCCTCTTCTACATTCCCGCGAAGGCTCCGCTCGATCTCTACCAGGCCGAGTACAAGGGCGGCGTCAAGCTCTACGTCAAGCGCGTCTTCATCATGGACGATTCGAAGGACCTGCTTCCGCAGTACCTCCGCTTCGTCCGCGGCATCATCGACTCCGAAGACCTCCCGCTCAACGTCTCGCGCGAGATCCTGCAGCAGAACAAGGTGCTCACAAGCATCAAGACCGCCAGCGTCAAAAAGATCCTCTCCGAGCTGAAGACCATCGCCACCAACGACCCCGAGAAGTACTCGCAGTTCATCGCCGAGTACAACCGTCCACTCAAGGAAGGTCTCTACAGCGACTACGCGAATCGCGAGACGCTGCTCGACCTCATCCGCTTCAAGTCCACCAAAGTTGAAGGACTCACCTCGCTCGCCGAGGCCAAGGAGCGCATGCAGCCCGAGCAGAAGGCGCTCTACTACATCACCGGCGGCTCCGAGTCCATGCTTCGCAACTCGCCTCTGCTTGAGATCTACAAGAAGAAGGGCCTAGAGGTCCTCCTACTCGATGACGACATCGACGAGATTGTCTTCTCGACCGTCATCAAGTACGGCGACATCGATCTCAAGGCCGTCAACAAGTCGTCCGCCTCCGAAGACCTCAAGGACGACTCCAGCCCCGAGAAGGCCGAAGAGCTCAAACCCCTGCTCGAGAAGATCAAGGCCACGATCGGCGATGCTGTCAAAGAGGTGCGCGCCTCATCGCGCCTCGCCGACAGCCCCTCCATCATCGTCTCCGACGAGGACGAGCCTAGCGCCCGCATGCGCCAGATGATGCAGGCTATGGGCCAGAAGAACTTACCCGAGCTGCAACCCACACTCGAGATCAACCCCGATCACGAGATCATCAGAAAGTTGCTCGCCGACCCCAGCAACAGCAAGGTAGAAGACGCCGCATGGCTCCTCTTCGATCAAGCGCTTCTGCTCGAAGGTGTGCCGCTGAAAGACCCCGCCACCTTCGTCCAGCGCCTGAACCGAGTGCTGAATCAATCCATCTAAACCGAAAGACAAGCAGCAAGCCAAAACGCCTCCCGCAATGAGGCGTTTCTGCATGGATCGGATGAATTCAGTGATTCGAAGTCGGCCGTTGCGCCGACCTCAGCATCGGGCCCGAGTCTCGGCCCTCGCGCAGAGTCCCGAATTCGATGCGAGAATTCCGTTGTCCCCGACCAACGGTTAGGCGGAAAAGCGAAACCAATAAAGCAAAGGGCTCACGAACATCCCATGCAACTCAAATCGCTGTCATCGCTCGGAAAAATCCTGTCGCCGATGGTTGTTCTTTTTGCCATCGCGCTCACCACCATCGGCGCTGCTTCCGCGCAAACGGTCACACCGCGTCCGTGTGACCTGTACGCATCCGCGACTCCGTGTGTTGCTGCCTTCAGCACCACCCGCGCCTTGTATAGCGCGTATAGCGGTCCGCTCTACCAGGTCACGCGGCAGTCAGACAAGACCCACGCAGACATCCGTCTCCTTCCCGACGGCTACGCCAAGGCCGCCACGCAAGACACCTTCTGCGCCAAAACCTCCTGCACCATCACCAAGCTCTACGACCAGTCGCCCAACCACAACGACCTCACGCCCGCGCCTCCCGGTGGCGCAGCGCGCGGTCCAGGCCCCAACGGCTACGACGTCCCCGCCGTGGCCAACGCTCTTTCGGCAACCGTCAGCGGACACAAGGTCTACGGCATCGCCGTCTCTCCTGGCACCGGCTACCGCAACGACTCTCCGAAAGGCACAGCTGTCCACGGTCAGCCTGAAGGCGTCTACATGGTCACCTCCGCCCTCGATCTCAACCAGAAGTGCTGCTTTGACTTCGGTAACGCCGAGACGAACAATCTCGACAACAAAGCCGGCCATATGGATGCCATCAACATCATGTGTCACGGCAACCCATGCCATCCCGATGCAGGACTGGACATGGAGGACGGCATCTACGGCCACCTCAAGGTGCCCCCCGGCACTACATTCGTCACCGACATGGGCTCGAGCGACGGCCAGCACACCTACGCCATTTACCAGGGCAACGCCCAGTCCGGAGCCCTGGCCACTACCGGCACCATTCCTCTTCCCAACGGCTATCAGCCCATGCAACAGGAAGGAGCCATCATCCTCGGCATCGGCGGCGATAACAGCAATTGGGCCAAGGGCTACTTTTTCGAAGGCGTGATGACCAGGGGAATGCCCACCGCTAAGGCCATGGAAGCAGTTCAGAGCAACATCGTCGCCGCCCGTTATGCTGGCCATCTTCAGCCATAACATAGTGGAGTCCCAGGCTCGATGCCTGGGATGGTCTTTGACTTACACTGCTCCTCATGAAACCTGTGTCTCTTCTTCTTTGTTTTCTGTCCATCCTAGGGTGGTGTGCGTCATCCCCGGCTCAAGCCGGCAAGGCCGATGCTTTCGCACGTTCCACTCAGATGATCGTGGTCACGACTCCGGACTGGAGGGCGATCGAAGGACGGCTACAGAGATATGAGCGCGCTACTGTTCACGAAAAGTGGCATCCCGTTGGCGAGCCGTTCTCCATCGTCGTTGGCAAGAGTGGCTTAGCATGGGGCCTCGGCGTCATTACGATGAATGATGCGAGGGGCAATGCGGCATCCGATCCAGTCAAAAGAGAAGGAGACGGCAAATCACCCGCTGGTGTCTTTGCTTTGGGTACCGCATTCGGCTATGCCCCTCAACCACTTCGCGGATTAAAGATGCCCTATCTAAATCTGACCTCATCGACCGAATGCGTGGACGACATTCATTCGAAATACTATAACCGCATAGTAGATCGCTCTACCGTCGCTCCTGACTGGAACAGTTCAGAGCACATGCGAGAAGCTGGTGAGTCGTACCGCTGGGGGATCGTTCTAGATCACAATCGCATCGTTATGGGAAACAACAATCCGCCTGAGCCGGGAGGAGGCTCGTGCGTCTTTCTCCATATTTGGCATCGCCATGACCAAGGCACGGTCGGATGTACTGCCATGCCACAAAGCGACCTGGAAACCCTGCTCCTCTGGCTCGATCCGGAGCGCAACCCGTTGCTGGTTCAACTACCGCAGCCCACCTATGAGCGACTCATGAAGCGCTGGATGTTGCCGACATTGATCGGCCTTCCTTCGCGTTGAGCAGCGAATACCTTTTCTGCCCGAGATCTTCGAACTTCACATTCATGATCGGATATCGTTTCCAATCTTGATAGTCGAAATGCCACCACTCTTTAGGGATAACCTTGAAGCCCTGCTTTTCCATGGCCTGGCGCAGAATGGCACGGCGCTCGCGCTCCTCGACGGTGCCACCAGCGTAATCGGCATAGGCACGATCAGTCATTTCATCGTAGCCACTGGGCATCGTCACTTCCTTGCCCGTTCGCAAGTCGTATAGGGACAGATCAACAGCGCAGCCGCGGTTATGCTTGGAGCCCTCTGCCGGATCAGCAACAAAAATCTTTTTGTCGTTGGGCACGGCGTCCCAGAAAATCTTCGTTATATACCACGGGCGGTAACCATCATGAATGATCAAACCGTATCCCTGAGCCTTAAGTTCGCGGTGAGTGCGAAGCAAGGCTTCCGCCGCTGGACGCTGAAGGAAGGCTCGCGCCTGAGTGTATACGGGAGTACCTAGAAAATTGTTCGTGGTCGCGTAGCGAATGTCGAGCTTGATCGTGGGGTCAAGCGTCACCAATTCCACCAGATCAGGCTTAAGAGAAGCTCCCTGCTCCTGTGGTGGCTGTTCGCTGAGCGCCTCTGCGCGCAGCTCCTGCACCGGACGCACGGGCGTGATACGGAAGCTGACTTGTTGCGCAGAACCGAGCTGCAGCAGCAGAAGAAGAAAACCACAGAGTCGAAAATAGCGGCTTCGAAAGAAATCCATATAGCCCGTTACCACTATAACCACCATCGCGCCGAATGTGCGGGTTCATGGCACGATCACTAGGATCGAATGCAGGGACTTCCTCAGGATCTCTAATTGCGGGTTCGGGCGAGTAACGGGCTAACCGGCAGGTTGTCGGCGCCGGCTTCGTTTTAGGCTGTTCATGACCGGTTGCATCCAGATCGGTCTAAATAATAATTAGTCCCAGAGGTGCCCGATGAAGCGCACGTGGACCCTCATAGGCGTAGGCAAACTATCGAGCAGCTTGAAATGGTAGTCGAAGAGATTGCCGCAAAAGTCGGGTACAAAGACGGTGGAACGTTGCGATTCCTTTTGCGGCCGCTCAATCTCGGAGTGACGGAGATAAGAAGAGCTCCCTGAAAATGCCATCTCGACCGCGCCCTATACGGTGTGCTTCGATGCAGGACTCCACGCTGGCACAATTAGCTTCGAGATTGCTCGTCCTGTCGGTGCAGCGTCCCATCGATCTCGATCTCTCCCTGAGATGGCGCAACACCGACATCCAATCCCGGAGAGCGGCCAGGCTGCAACATCCCGTGCTGGGGGGTGCCGCAAACCGGGCACGCCTCGACTCTCAAGGTAATCTCTGCTCCACAGCATGCACAAAAAGCAGCCACGTCATTCCGTCTCCATAATTTTCTGTACTCTCTTCGATGAAACCAGGAAGGACAAAGATTCGTGATGGAGCGCCAAAACGAATGGCGGTTTCACGGGTTCGGGAATGGAAACATACTTCGCTTCGAGGGCGGATATTCCCGGCTCATCTTGATATAGCCTTCACGCGCCGTCTTCTTGCCGCGCTCCCGGTAGAGCGCCTCGTCCTGCGGTTGCCAGGTGTCCAGCCCGTCCACGTAACGGTTGTACATACAAACGCTGCGGCGATCAGAACCGTATCGTGGATTTCGATTTCGGTGGCGCCCTCCTCTCTCGCCGCAGCAATGTCCGCTGCGGCCACCAACTTGCCGTCCCTTTGCACTTTGCCCGCGATCGCGAGGAGCGCTTTGAGCTTCTTGGAGATATTGGCGCGTGCGAAATCTCGCTTCACCTGTCGAACGATATCTTTAGCGCCATCCAGGCATGCTGCGGCGATCGACCCATGGACGGCTGGCAAAATAGCAATCGTTCAAGGATGAGACATACGTTGCTATCAGCTCTCTGTCTGCCTGAGGGCGTGAGTTAGGTGCATGGAGCAGCGCTTCGGGCTGAGCAACAATGCCAGGTGGAAAGCGAAGTCAACCGAACGATGGAAGACGCGTGTTTTTTCTGCCCGGCTACTATGCGGCCAGTTCAAAAAGTTTTCTATGTCTCGTCGCTGTTTTCTTTGGCTCTTAGAAAATGGCGTCAGGCTTTTTCGGGAGACCAGGCAATGCCGACCTCGTTGTTACTTGGGGCCACTCTCTGTGCGCCATTTCTCGCTATGTGCCTTCACGCGCAGGTTCCTACGGGAACCATGAACGGGATTGCCCGCGATTCGCAGGGAAAGTCCATATCCGGCGCGCGTCGGGATCTCAGCGAATCTGTTGCGGGCCAGCATAATTCGGGCGACGCGAAGTGAACTACCAAGGCGTGCAGGGATCCTCCGCCACCGCAACACCAGTGCTTGAAACCGTCCCCATCGCGCACGAAGAAGATACCCTCGGCTACACCGGGTGGCGGATCATCCTGGCTGCTTTTGTCGGCGTTGGGGTCAGTTTCGCGCCTATGGTGCCTTACACGTTCAGCCTGTTTGTCGTTCCCTTGCAGAGCGCATTCGGATGGAACCGTGAAGCCATCTCCGACGCTTTCGCCATCGCCGCGCTTACCGTTGCGGCTGTTTCGCCCGCGCTGGGCTCTCTGCTGGACCGCATTCCGCGGCGGCGCATCATCCTTCCCAGCATCCTGGTCTTCGCCGCTGCCATGGCCTCGCTCTCGCTGCTGCGCGGCCACATTGCTCAGTATTACCTGTCGTATCTGCTGCTGGGCATTGTCGGCAACGGGACCGCACAGCTCTCCTACTCGCGCAGCGTGCTCACCTGGTTCCGGAAGCGCCGCGGACTGGCTCTCGCCATTGTGCTTTCAGGCAGCGGCACTGGCTCCATCCTTCTGCCGATTATCGCGCAGCACGTCATCTCCACGCGCGGCTGGCGCACGGCCTATCTCGCTCTCGGCACGATCGCACTGCTTGGATTTCCTCTAACGGCGCTATTTGTGCGGAACCGCCCTGCAAGAAATGCACCTGCAGTCTCCTCCGAGCGTGCCGTAGGGGTTGGTCCGGCGCTTCGCACAAGGGCTTTCTGGATCATCGCAGTAGCGGTCATGCTGTCGGCCTTCAGCATGAATGCGATCATCGCCCATCTTGCGGCCATACTCGTGGGCCGAGGCGTCAGCGCTTCGAACGCCGCTCTTGCGCTCTCCGCGATGGGCATTTCGGCCATCGTCGCCCGCCTGTTCACCGGTCATTTGCTGGATCGGCTTCCGGCACCGCTCGTCGCCCTTGCTGTATTGCTCATTGCGGCGATCGGAGCGGCAACCATCGCCTATGCCGGAACCTCATGGATCGGAATCTTCGGCGCGATTCTGATGGGCGCCGGTTCGGGGAGTGAGGCCGATGTGATTCCGTACATGATCGCCGAGTACTTCGGTCGAATGCGCTTTGCGACGCTCTACGGTCTTTCGTGGACAGCGTACGCCATCGGCGGTGCAATCGGCCCCATCCTCATGGGACACGGCTTCGATCGCGCAGGCACTTATGTGCCGCTATCGGTCATGCTGTTTTCCATTCCTTGTTTCATCGCTGCGTTCATGCAATTGCTTTTGCCCCGTCAGAGTGAACCGCCGTCTGTGAACATCCTCGCCGATATGGCCTCCGATTCCGCAAACAGCTCCACTTTCTAATCGACCGAGAGGATATTCCGAATGCCACACATCGAGTTATCACCCAACCTGCCAGGAATCAGCGCGGCCTTCGCCTTCCGCCCGGAGGCTATCGAACTCCCTCCATGCCGGCGGATGGCAAGAGAGGATCGTTGAGTAGCGGCGAGGCGCTAGAATCAGCGAAGTAGCCCGAACTCCCAAGCTTCCAATGATGTGGGCATGACGGATGTGGGCATAACGGTGCAGCATTCATCGCCCACCAATCCTTCGTCGCTCCATCCTGCGTGCGATTGCCATCCTTTTGTGCGACGAGAGCCA
>CAVQJM010000027.1:0-68423 GCA_963712845.1 uncultured Acidobacteriaceae bacterium | reverse complement strand
GGGATGGGCGGCCTGGGCGCGGCGCTGCTAGGCAAGCTGGCCGACATGACCAGTCTGAATCTCGTGTATCACGTGTGCTCATTCCTGCCGGCGCTGGGATTGCTGACGGGTTTGTTGCCGAAGATTGAGGAGCACCTGGTGCCGCGGGGTTCGCGTGAGGCTGAGGCGTAAGTCCGCATTCGTTCCTGCAGCAGAGTGTTGTTGAGAACGGCAGGTTCTTCGCTGCGCTCAGGATGACTTCGACTTTCGGCAGTTAAGATAGCCGCATGATTGCGCACCTTCGTGGACGTCTTTTCAGCAAGCAGCCGCAGCAGGTGATTGTGGAGGCGGCGGGCGTGGGCTATGACGTCGCCATCAGCGTGTCGACCTACACGTCGCTGCCGGCGGAAGGCGCCGAGGTAGCGCTGCACATCCACACCCAGGTGCGCGAGGACACGCTGGCGCTCTACGGCTTTCTCGATCGCAACGACAAGCGCATCTTCGAGCGGCTGATTACGGTGAGCGGCGTGGGGCCGAAGCTGGCGATCACCATCCAGAGCGGGCTGCCGGCCGACCGGCTGGTCGCGGCGCTGCGCGCGCAGGACCATGCGACCCTGACGCGTATTCCGGGCGTGGGCAAGAAGCTGGCGGAACGGCTGGTGGTGGAGCTGAAGGACAAGCTGGAGGACATGGCTGTTGCCGCTCCGGCGATGGCGGCGGCTGGCCCGGCGGCGGAGGATGTGCTCTCCGCCCTGGTGAATCTGGGGTATCAGCGGCCTTCGGCGCAGAAGGCGATTGAGGCGGCGGTAGCGAAGGACAAGGCCGTGGGTGAGCACTTTGATGCGCTCTTCCGGGCTGCCTTGATGACGATCCGGTAAGCGACAGAGAAGGCGAGATTTGGCAAGCGAGTGCCGATTTGGGTTCGGCGGCTAACATCGGCGGCACCGGCCTTGCGCATCCATTTTTGACGAGCGTACAGTTAGCTCGCGTGGAGGGCGCTCCCGCAAGGAGGCATGTGTATGCGCCATCCTCTCTCGTTTTCCTCTCTCATTCTGTCGCTTGCGGCTCTTGCCGCACCCGCATGTCTGGCGGCACCGGCACCCGCGAGCGTGGCCAATCCGGCAGCCTGCCCGGTGGAGCTTTCGGCCGCACAGCACGGCCAGGGACAGATGGTGGCTGTGGGTCCGAACGCGCCCGCCGTTCCGCCCGGATGCGAATCACGCCCGGCAGTCGATCGATCTTTCGATGAAGAACACCCGGCTGCAGCGGATTGTCGCCGCGGAGCTGGAAGTGCATGGGACCTCCAACAAGAGCCGCGTTGTGCCCGCGGGCGGCGCGGTACTCACCAACGAGCCGACGGCCGATGCTGTGCGGAATGTGCACCTGGCGAACTCAGTGCCGGCAGAGCAGTCGCGGACGCGAACGGTTTCCGTGAATGACCTGACCTCGGTAGCGTGGATCTCGGTGATCGAGCTGCGCTATGCGGATGGGTCGACGTGGCATGCACGGCCCGGCGCGGAGTGCCGCGTGACGCCGGATGGGGTGATGCTGATCGCGGACAAGTAGAGCATTGTCGTAGCATCGGATCCGCTGTTCATGCCGGATGGAACGCAATCTCCGATGACCCGATGCGCCCGGTCGCGTCGTCGCGCACCACGAAACGCAGATGATTCGACTCGCGATACGGCATCTGGAAGTGGATGCTGGTCTGCGTAGACGCCGAAGGAGTTGCGCCATCGGGTAGTGCGACGGTGTAGACGTGGAGCATGATGGGCTTCCACGCGCCATGCTTGCCCCTGTCCGCTGACGCGATGGTGATATGCGCGCTGAGATGGCCCTTCGCATCGGGTACCCAACTGAGGGATGTGCTGGGAATGACGAAACGCACGCTGATGTGGGGCGCCGGCGATTTCACCAGTCTGGTGTAGCTGGTGGGGATAAGGATGCCGTTGAACGGGATCGGTGTGACCAGCGAGCCGGACAGCTCCTGAAATTCACGTTTTGGATCGGCCGTCTGATTATCCGGCATGGCGTAGTAGCCGTCGCGCGTCTGCACCTTCAAGTCTGGCCGGTTGACTACAGTGATCTTGATTTTGCGAAATTCGCCATGGAAGTCCTTGTTGGCGGGTGAATACGCAAGCGTGTAGTAGGTATTGCCATCGGTGAGGCTGGTGGCGATCTCGCGATCGACATCGTTGCGCCCGTAGAAGACGTGACCGCCGGTTTGCGTGGCCAGGGTTTGGATCGCAAGGTTGCCGAAGGCTGCGTCGTTCGTCTGGCTGAGACCGTTGAGATACGCCGCATAGGCGAAGTTGTTGCCGCCAGCGAAGGAGGCGGAATTGGTTTGAACGCCGCGAGGGTCGATGCTGTAGATGCTGACGCGCGCCTTCAAAAGTTGATCGGAGAGGCGGCGAATGGAATCGAACAACGCCTTCTGTTGATCTGCTTCCAACACCAAGGCTCCGAAGATGGGCAACCCAGGACTGATCCAGACGATGTTCTTGTGCCCCGGCGTGCCGGTGCTGGCGATCGCGATCTGCTGCAGCGCGCTCATGGAGATGTTGATGCGCTCGATCCCGCGATAGAAATTCCCTTGCAAGCGCCAGGGTAGGACGGCCTTGTGGGAGCTAAGCGCCGCGTCGATGGAGGCGGGATCGCGTGTGTAGTTCGCAAGCACATGCAGGCCATCGTTGCTAAGAATGTAAAGGGCGGTAGGTTGGTCGAGTTTGACGCCGTCGCGATGAAGCAGGCGATTGACGGAATAGCGCGTGTAGGCCATGTCCTCAAAGCGCGTGTTCAACTCATCCACCAGCAGGATGGTGTGCGGCGTGGCGTCTTCGGCCGACGTGCCGGCCGTGACCGCATCGAAGGAGCGGATCTCCTGCGGCGCGTTGTCTTCGCGAATGACGAAGTCGTTGCGCGTGAGGCCGGTGACGACACTGCCTTTTTTATCGGTGACCACGGCGTCGAGGATGACGTTGCGCGTGGTGGCGTTGAAGAGCGGAGTGGCGTAGCCAGCAGCCGGCGACTGCTGCGAAGATGGAGAGGATGGCGTTGGGGTTTGCGCGAGGAGCGGGATAGCCAGCAGCGGCAGACCGAGAACGTGCAGGAGACGCATGGTGCCTCCAATCGTTGCCCACCCGCGAGACGGGGGCTGCTGCATGATGGCAATAGCCAAAATACAGGCAACACTCTGAGACGCGCCCTGGGGCAGGAAAGACGCAATGAGTTTGAAAAGACGAGTGGCAACGGGTGCGGAACGGTCCGGTCTGGCGAAGAAAAGTGCACCGGCGAAGGGCAGCCAGCAGACGCAGCCCTATTTCACACCGGAGGGGTTACGTTTTCTGCGCGGTCTGGCGCGCAACAACAATCGCGACTGGTTCAACGCGCGCAAGCCGGTGTATGAGGCGCAGATCAAGCGGCCGATGCTGGCGGTGATCGAAGCGGTAACTGGGGCAATGATGGACTTTGCGCCGGGACACGTGCGTGCCCCGGAGTCGATCATGATGCGCATCTACCGCGACACGCGCTTCTCCAACAACAAGCTGCCGTATAAGCCGCATGTGTCGGCGTGGTGGGTGCATGACGGGCTGGCCAAGACCTCCGGTGCGGGGTTTTATCTGCATGTTTCGGGCAAGCAGGTGGAGATTGCCGCCGGCGCTTTTATGCCGGAGACCGAACAACTGCTTGCTATTCGCCGCTTTCTAATGGAGCATCATCAGGAGTATCGAAAGCTCGCACAGGCGCGTGGTTTGCGGCGTCTATTGAAAGATGAGGAGAGCGGCGAGCCGCTGAGCCGGTCGCCGAAAGGCTTTCCGGCGGAGGATCCGGCAGCGGATCTGTACCGGCAGAAGCGATGGGGCTTTAGCGCGTCGCTGGCGGCGGAGACGGCGACCACCGCGGATTTTGCGAAGACGGTGGCGGGCTATTTTCGTGCTGCTGCGCCGCTGATCGCGCTGCTGAATCGGCCCCTGCTGGTGAAGGCGGAGAGGCCGAGGCGGCCGCTGTTTTGATGGTTTCGGGTCGGCCGGAACCTTGAAAACTGCCGCAAAAGTTGCAGAAACCCGCTAAAAACCCACAAAAATACTAAAAAACACAAAGAAAACTGTGGAAATGCCCGATTTGCCGTTGACAAGAAGCGGCGAAAGGCCGCATGGTGATCCTCGGTAGGAGTTGCGGGAACCCGCATAAACACTGGCGATTGTCTGCATCGAGTCGCCGGGGCCGGAGCCAGCAATGGCAACCTGGCAGGCGGGTGCGGAGCTTCCCCTTCAAGGCGTTCATTCTGGCGATGCCGGAAAGAATCGCTACCTAACGAGAGACAGAGGAGGAATTTCGATGGCAGCAGGACTAACCAAGACACAGCTGGTTCGGCACATGGCCGAAAAGCTCGAGTTGACCAACAAGCAGGTGGGCGGGTTCTTCGATTTGCTGACGGAAACGGCAGTGAAGGAGACCAAGAAGAACGGCGTGTTCGTGATCCCGGGACTGGGCCGCTTGGTAAAGGCAGAGCGCAAGGCGCGCATGGGCCGCAACCCGCAAACGGGTGAGGCGATCAAGATCAAGGCAAAGACCGTGGTGAAGTTCCGCGTCGCCAAGTCGGCGAAGGACACCATCGCGCCGCCGAAGAAGTAACGCGGTTTCGAGATTTCGGAGGCGGTACGTCGTTGGCCCGCATCCGGAGTGTAGTTTGTAGCGTCTGTCTGTTTCGAGAGACGCTCGATGGCGTGGCCCCCAAGGCCACGCCATCTTTTCTGCTCCACCTTCTTATCGGTCGGCTTTCTTGCCGACGGCGGAGTTGTATTCGGGATGCTTGCTTAAAAAGGCTGCGGCAAGCGGACAGATGACATCAACACGAAGATTGTTTTGCTTCGCATATTCGAATGCAGTCTGGGCAAGTTCAGAAGCGACACCCTGGCCTCGCATGCCGGGCGGCACTTCGGTGTGCCAGATCGTCATCCAGCCTTGGCTATCTGTGTCGAATTCGAGGTACGCGACTTCCCCACGTTCTTCGATTTCGAATCGGCTCTTTGTGACTTTGTTGCCCTCTGTGTTCATCGTTCGACCCCTGTCAGCTCTCCTTGCCGGACTGCAACTGTTGCGATTCCGCATTCGCTGTTGCGCTGCTGCTTTCGCGTGATGGCATTACGGCGCGCGCGATCAGCGACACACCAAATGCGATGAGAAGCACTTTTAGCAGAAGCTGCGGATTGTAGCGCCACGCCAGCGCTGCGAAACCGGCAGCATAGCCCAGCGGCCAGAACTCGCTGAGAGCCGCCGCCAAAGCGGTCGCGGAGCGCATGGCGACGAAGCGTGCGCGCAGTGCAACGATCAGCAGCAGCGTGCCGAGAAAGCCGACGGCGGTCCACACCGGCATCAGGATGGCGACAGAACAGCCGAAGAGCCACGCGCCTACAGCCCACAGCGCTGCGTTGCCACGGATGCGTGCAGCGATCGAAAGCAGCGCGCCGAGTGCAGCAGCAGCGAGCGCGCTAATTGTAACTGTTACAGTTGCATATTCAAGATGCAGTCCGTGATGCGCCAGCACCATCGGAAGCGCGAGCCATGTCATGGTCGCGGCGGCGCTACCGGCATCCGCGATTCGCTCCCATGGAGCCCAGAGAAAAAGCGCGAAGACGAGGACCATCGCTAGATCGAAAACAATCTGCAGCCGACGTTCGCGCAAGGGTGAGGATGGAGCGCGCGTCATGCCTCGCTCGTGATCCTGTTGGACGTAATACGCTCCATGAGGGAGTCAAAGGCTTCGAGGTTGGTGTACTCGATGATGACCTTGCCCTTGCCACCCCGGTCTTCGATCGCGACCTTCAGGCCGAGCGCGCGCTGCATCTGGTCACGGGCTTCGCGCACGTTGGGATCGATCGGGTCTTTGGACTTTTCCCTCTTCTCCGCCTTCTCCGGGTTGAGCATGTTCTGCACGAAGCTCTCGGTCTGGCGCACCGACATGGAGAGCGCGAGCACCTTCTGCGCCGCCTTGAGGATGGAGTCCGGTGATTCGAGCGCAAGCAGCGTGCGGGCGTGACCAAAGGTGAGCTCGCCGGCTTCCACCTTGCCCTGTATCTCTGGCGGCAAGCGCAGCAGGCGGAGGAAGTTGGCGACGGTGGTGCGGTCCTTGCCGGTGCGTTTGGCGATCTGCTCCTGCGTCAGCATGCATTCGATGCCCAGACGGTCGAAGGCGCGTGCCTGCTCCATGGGATTAAGGTCGGCGCGCTGCAGATTTTCGACGATGGTCATCTCCATCGCCTGGGCGTCGGAGACCTGACGGACGATGGCCGGGATGACGGACTTGCCCGCCTTGCGTGAGGCCAGCAGCCGCCGCTCGCCGGCGATGAGTTGATAGCGGCCCTCTGCGAGAGGACGGACGAGGATCGGCTGCACCACGCCGGTTGCAGCTACCGACGCCGCCAGCTCCTCCAGCGCGTTTTCGTCGAAATGGCTGCGTGTCTGGTAGGGATTGCGGTCGATCAGGTCGACGGCAAGCTCCAGCGGCGTGCCGTGGGAGGCAGCAGACGCGGCCGCTGCATCCGCTGCGGCCTGAACCTGAACCGGCTGGGGTACGGAACGGTGTGGCAGAAGGGCTTCGAGTCCCTTGCCCAGGGCGCGTCGCTTGTCGGGTGTGCTCATGATGCGTCTCTCAATCTGCAGTGTGGCTGGGGGTATCAGGCGTAGGGCCAGAAGCGTATCTTGCTGTTTTTACGTGCTTTAGCGCTAGCCTCGCGCTGTTTGGCGGCGGGGCTGAGGATCTTGTGGTTGGCGAGCAGCTCATCCGCCAAGTCGCGGTAGGCTTCTGAGCCGCGGGAGCGCGCGTCGTAGAGCTGAACCGGCTTGCCGTGGCTGGGAGCTTCGGCGAGCCGGATATTGCGCGGGATTGCCGTCTTGTAGAGCTTGTCGCCGAAGAAGCCTTTCAGGTTTTCGGTGACCTGCTGGGCAAGGTTGGTGCGCTCGTCGTACATGGTGAGAACGACGCCTTCGAGCTCGAGCTTGGGATTAAAGGCCTGCTGCACACGGCCGATCGTGCCCAGGAGCTCGCTGACGCCTTCAAGGGCGAAGTATTCGGCCTGCATGGGAACGAGCAGACGATCGGCAGCGACCAAGGCGTTGAGCGTCAGGAGATCGAGGGCCGGCGGGCAATCCAGGATGATGAAGTCGTAGGCGATGCGCAGCTCTTTCAAGGAGTCGCGCAGGCGGGTCTCACGGTCTTTGCTATCAACGAGTTCGAGATTGGCGCCGATGAGGTTGCGGCTGCCGGGAATGATCTTGAGGGTATCGATCGGCGTTGGCTGAAGGAGCGTGTCGACCGAGGCGCCGTTCGTCAGCAGATCGTAGACGGAGCCGTGATCGCCGTTGCGTGCGACACCGAGGCCACTGGAGCTGTTGGCCTGGGGATCGCAGTCGATGAGGACGCACTGCAGGCCTTCGAGGGCAAGGGCGGCGCTGAGATTGATCGCGGTGGTGGTCTTGCCCACGCCACCTTTTTGGTTAGCGATGGCCAGACAGATTGCTTCAGACATTGCAGTCCAAGCTACGGCGAAGCTGGAATCGATGCAAACGGGCTGATCGGAGGGAGTTGTGGAAGACGCTGTGGAACGCCGGGCAGGTTAGAAGTGTTCCACGTGGAACATGAGAAGACCCATACAGTTACGTGTTCCACGTGGAACACTACATTCGTTGACCAATGTGCAAAACGCGGTCCTTACTTCCGGGTAACGGGAGGGTTTTCCACCGCCACGAAGTGGAGGCTTCGGAGATGGAAGCCCCGATCGGGGGCGCTGGCCCGGTCCCGAGGAGGCATAACGGAGCCGCCCGGAGCCACCAGCGTAGCGGCCAGCGGCAACATGGCCGAGCTCTTCTCTACAGCACGCATCCACACCGCGTCGAAGGTGCCGGGAGCAAGTGTTTCCGCGCGACCGGCGTGCACCACGGCTTTCAGCCCCAAAACGCGCACCATCTCCTGAAGGAAGGCAGCCTTTTTCCGCTGCGACTCGGCCAGAGTGATTTGCAGATGCTCCCGGCAGATGGCGATGGGAATGCCGGGGATACCGGTTCCTGAGCCGAAATCGAGCGATGTTGTGCCCGCTGGATGATGCTGCGCGGCGAAAACCCCTTCCATCAGGTGCCGCTCGACGAGTTCGGCTTCGTCGCGGATCGCCGTGAGGGAAAGGCGGGTGTTCCAGTGCAGAAGAAGATTGCCATAGGACGCGAGCCGTTCTGCCCCGGTCTGCGGGCCGGGGAGCGTCTGCAATAGCCCCCAGCGTTCCGCAGCGGCCAGAACCTGGTTCGCCGTGATAGGCATTAGGGCCTTTCGGGAGAGGTTTCGCCAGAATCCGTTCCGTTGGGCTGCGGCTTCCATGCATCGGCGGCTTCGATAAAGGCGCGGAACAGCTCGCGAGAGAGTGGACTGGAATCGAAGGTCCGTTCGGGGTGCCACTGGACGCCGAGAACAAAGGCTCCGCGGGACGTGCCTTCAGCTGCTTCGAGGGCCTCGACGGTGCCATCGAGCGGGCTGATCGCGACGGCCTGAAGCTTGTCGCCGACGCGGGAGACCGCCTGGTGATGACTGGAATTGACCAGGACAGGAGATTCAGAGGATTGCGCTGTCGCGACGAGGTCCGCGAGAAGAGTCCCGGGAACCACAGCGACCGGATGGGCCTCGGCGATATGGCGGCCAGGCGTGTGGTTCACGGCGGTTTCGAGATGCTGGACGAGCGAGCCGCCACGCCACACGTTCATCGACTGCATTCCGTAGCAGATGCCGAAGATGGGCTTCTGCAGGTTGAAGGCATCCTGAAGCAGAAGCTCGTCGGCGGCTTCGCGGAGAGGGTCGGCCGGGGTGGAGCGGGGATCGAGCGGCTCGCCGAACTTTTCGGGGTTCAAGTCGGCATGACTGCCAGGCAGCAGCACACCCTGAGCATCGGCGATCAGCTGGGCTTGTTCCTCTTGTGTGGCATGAAGCGGAACGGCGACCGGGATGCCGCCGGCTTGCTCCACAGCCGCGGCGTACTGAATCCAGCCGCGCTGGTTGTACTCGGCGTCGTTGGAAGTGGGCTCGGGAATGAGGATGCGGGGTTTGGACATTCAGGACTCCTAGCGGCGGGATGGAGAGGCAATGCGTAACTCTTCGATCGCTTCTCGCAACTGCGCGGTCAACGGCTCGGACTGGCGCGCAGTGAGGCTCAGTCGGTGGGGATCGGAGCGCCAATGCGCAGCTCCAGCGGCCGCGGGCTGAAGTGGCGCGTGTGGATGGGTAGCAGCTCAAAGGTGCCGACCAGGGCCATGGGGATCAGAGGGACACCGGCGCGGATGGCCATGTAGGCGGGACCACTCATGAACGGGCCAAGCTCGCCATCGTGGGAGCGGCCACCCTCGGGAAAGACGAAGAGCGGCATGCCGGCTTTGAGGGCACGGACGCCGTTGGTCAGGCTGGCAATGGAAGCGCGAGGATTGTCGACCGCGACCGGGATCTGGCCGGAACGGTTGAGATGCCAGCCGATGAAAGGCAGCTTCCAGAGATCGCTTCGCGCCAGAATGCGGAACTGGAATGGCAGGGCGGCGAAGATGGCGGGCGTATCCATATAGGAGAGGTGATTGGAGGCATAGACCGCGACCGGATGATGGTGGAGGACGTCGAGCCCGGAGACTTGGATGGGCGAGCCGGCGATGGCGAGCGACCACCTAGCCCAGGCGCGGGCGATGCGATGCTGGCGGCGGCCATCTTTCTCCGTGAGGGAGGCCAGCAGAGAGACGGTGCCGAAGGCGGCGGTAGCGCTGAAGAAGAGCGGCGCCTGGAGCAGGTTGGAGATCAGCGTCTCCTTGACGCCGATCTGGCGCGGAGGCAGAGTGGCGAGAGCGGTTTCCGCGTCAGCCGGCATGGGAGGTCCATCCTTCGGCCATCAGGAGGGCGCGGGCCTCGCCTACCAGGTAGACCGAGCCGGTAATGACGGCATTCTCATCGGTCAATGCAGTCAGAGCGGCAGCGAGGTTGGGTTCGAGTGTGGCGGAGGCACCGACGGACTGCGCGGCGGCGAGCAGGCGAGCGCCTGAAGCAGCGCGCGGCGAAGGCACTGCGACCAGCAGCACACGATCGAAGAGCGGAAAGAGAATCTGGGCGAGCTCTTCCACCGGCTTGTCTTCGAGGCAGCCGAAGATCAGGTTGCGGGGCGGCTGTTTGTCGGCGGCAATGGCGGCGCGAAGGGTCCACGCGCCGGCGGGATTGTGGCCCACGTCGAGCAGGATGGAACGGCCGTTGCGGCTCAGCTTCTCCAGGCGGGCATGCCAACGGGTCTGGCGGATGCCGGCAGCGATAGACTCCGCGTTAAGATCGTAACTGTATGAGTTACGTAATTCGAGCGCGGCCGTGATGGCGAGCGCGATGTTGCGCTGCTGGTGCTGTCCGGCAAGCGGCGAATCCACTTCGATGTGCAATGGCCCGATGTCCAGCAGATAACGATTGCGCGTATTCGTAACTGTAGATGTGCCGTAAGGCATCGCGGCTGTCGCGTCCACCCCGCGTGCGTTGAGGGCGATGGCAGCTTCGCCGATGGCCTGGTTGGCCTCGGGATGCTGTGGCAGAGTGACGAGCACACCGTTCGGACGCAGGATGCCGGCCTTTTCCCGCGCGATCTCGGTGACGGTGTGGCCGAGCCATTCGGTGTGGTCGAGCGAGATGTCGGTAATGACGGAGAGCGCGGGCTCGACGATGTTGGTGGCATCGAGTCGGCCGCCGAGGCCGACTTCAAGCACTGCGATGTCGATCTTGGCGGCAGCGAAGTGGAGAAAGGCCATCGCAGTCACTGTCTCAAAAAAACTGGGCTGCGCGGGCAGCTTTCCGTCGGAAACGAGGCGTTCCGCCGCGTGGATCACGGCTTCGAGGTGACGGCTGAAGTCGTCGTCGGGGATGAGGGCGTCGGTCACCTGATGGGCTGTGCCGGGGGTGCGAGTCAATATCTGAATGCGCTCATTGACGCGAACGAGATGCGGCGAGGTGTAGAGGCCGGTGCGCAGGCCGGAGGCGGCGAGGATGCTGGCGAGCGTCGAGGCGGTCGAGCCTTTTCCATTGGTGCCGGCGATGAGGATCGAGCGGAAGCTCTGTTGCGGCTCCTGGTTCGTGGAAGTGCCGAGCGCGGCCATGAGGGTGCGCATCTGGCCAAGCTCGAACTTGCGCCGTGGCTGGCCGGGGGCGGTATGCAGCTCGGCGCCCAGGGCCTGCAGGCGGTCGACTGCCTCAGTGTAGAGCATGTGTTTCAGTTTACGAGAGTTGAGCAGCTACGGGAGCGCGCCAAGGGCATAGCCACTGCCAGGCGCTCGGCAAGCATTCACTGTCTGAGATCCACGTATCTGGCCTGGATCAACCGGAGGACGACAGCAAAAGTCATCGCGGTCGAGACACCGAACATGAGCGATCCGTCCGCCGCTTCCAGCGGTCCGAGCAATCTCCACGCGGGCGTCATGATCAGATCCCCATAGCCCAGGGTCGTGTAGTTGACCGCTGAGTGGTAGTAGGCGATTCCGAAGACCTGAAATTCTCCACAGAGGATGAACAATCCCGCCCACAAAGCGATCTCAATCAGGTGCGCCGCAAGAGCAAGAGATATCACCAGCACAACGATGCGAAGATCGACCCCGAGACCTCTGCCCGTTCGGCCGAATTTCTCCTCGCGGCGAAGGAAATTTATCGTCCCATTGACGGCCAGGGCGTGGATACAGATCGTGCCTAGGGTGGCACCTGCCCCAACCAGCAAAGGAAGCAGGATCGCGACTCGATCAGGTTGCGTCATCGTCTACGACAGCATCGTATTCTTTCGCCCCGAGTCACGACTCATCGGACTGGCGGGTGCGACATAGCGCAGCCGCAACGCCACTGCTCATGCGGCAGCCGACATGAACGACAACGCGCGGTCGATATAGCCCTTCAACTCCTGGCGCGGTACGACGGCGTCGAGCATGCCGTGCTCCAGCAGGAACTCCGAGCGCTGAAAGCCGTCGGGGAGCTTCTGGCGGATGGTCTGCTCAATGACGCGGGGGCCGGCGAAGCCGATGAGCGCGCCGGGCTCGGCGATGTTGAGGTCGCCCAGCATAGCGAAGCTTGCGGTGACGCCGCCGGTGGTGGGGTCGGTGAGAACAGAGATGTAGGGGACGCCGGCATCGTCGAGCTCGGCCAGTCCGCTGGAGATCTTCGCGAGCTGCATCAGGCTGGCGATGCCCTCCATCATGCGCGCGCCGCCCGAGGCGGAGACGATGATGAGCGGGTGCCGTGATTCGAGCGACCGATCGACAGCCCGCGCAATGGTTTCGCCAACCACCGAGCCCATGCTGCCGCCGATGAAGGCGTACTCCATCGCGCTGAGGACTACGTCATGCGCGCCGAGCTTCCCTACCGCGTTCACGATGGCATCGTTCAGGCCGGTGGCTGCCTGCGCCTTCGCCAGGCGGCTCTTGTAGGACTTGACGTCGTAGAAGTTCAGCGGATCGGTGGACTTCAGTTCCAGATCAACCAGCTCGTAGCCGGGCTCCAGCAGCGTGGCGACGCGGCTGCGTGCATCGATCCTGTGGTGGCGGCCGCACTTGGGGCAGACCTGCTGATTGTTTTCGAGATCAGCCTTGAAGATGTACTGCTCGCAGCCCTCGCACTTGACCCACAGGCCCTCGGTGCGGACACGCTTCTCCTGCGTGCTGTTTTCGATCTCGTTGTCCTGCCGCTTGAACCAGGCCATCTCTGTATTATCCCTTATTCAATAACTGGCTAATATTCGATACCCCGCTGCGCCAATATCCCGTTCTCGTAGGCGTGTTTCACCTGGCGCATCTCGGTGACGGTATCGGCGATGGCGACGAGGTCGGGATGCGCGTTTCGGCCGGTCAGGATGACGTGCACCATCTCCGGGCGCTGCTTCAGGGTCTCGACCACCTTGGCCGGGTCGAGCATGCCGTAGCCGATGGCGTAGTTGATCTCGTCCAGCACCACCATGTCCCAGTCGCCGGAGAGGATGGCCTGGCGGGCTTCGCCCCACGCTGCTTCGACCATGCGGATGTCCTCGGGATCGGTCTCGGCGCCGCCGACCTTCACGAAGCCGCGGCCAAGCTGCTTCATCACGAAGTCGTCGCCGAAGAACTTTACTGCGTCCAGCTCGCCGTAGTGCCAGGAGCCTTTGAGGAACTGCAGCATCAGGACGCGCATGCCATTGCCGACGGCGCGCAGTGCGGTGCCCATGGCGGCGGTGGTCTTGCCCTTGCCGGGTCCGGTGTTGATGAGGATTAGGCCGCGTCGGGATTCATTACGGGTTTCGTCACGGGATTCGTTCATGGGGATGGCCGGGCGTGTAGGGCGAAGTGAAATGGAATCAGTGACCGCCGTGGTAGGGATGCCCAGCAAGGATTGTAAATGCGCGATAGAGCTGTTCGGCGAGCATGACCCGGGCCAGCTCATGGGGAAAGGTCATGGGGCCAAAGGAGAGCAGCAGGTCGGCGCGGTCGCGGGAGGTCTTAGACCAGCCATCGGCTGGCCCGATGGCGAAGTGCAGGTGCTGGGTGCCGGTGTCGCGCTCCCGCCCGATCCAGGCAGCGAGCTCTTCGGAGGACATGGTGCGGCCCCGCGCGTCCAACAAGATCAGCTTCGCGGGCAGGATGAGTCTGGCGGGCGCGCGGCCGGGCTTGCTTAGCAATTGCAGCAGTGCCGCTTCACTGCTGAACTGATGTTGATCCAGGGTTGCGTAATGACCGAGGCGCGAGATGAATTCCGCTAAGGCGTCTTCGAGCAGGCGCGTCTTCTTCCGGGATGTGATGGCAGAGAGGGTGAGGCGCATAGCAGACCACGCGAGTCCTTGGTTACTGCTGAACTCATACACGAAATTCCAAATACTGGAGAACTCTTTCGGCTCAAATTGTTTCACCCTGCATTTTGTGACTTCGCCCTTTGGTGCCGGCTAGCTGTCACATTTGAGTCCTGCCACCCTCTTTGGCAAACGGTGTGCATACATGCCCAGTTACCTGTGAAACAGATGAACAGTAGATGTTTGGGGGCAGTGATGCTTCGTATTCGTGTGGTTCTTCTTCTGGGGATGTTGGTTGCCGTTGCGTTGCTGTCGGGGCGGTCTGTGTGGGCGCAAACCGGCAGCATTACCGGCCAGGTTCTCGATCCGGGCGGCGCCGTGATTCCAAATGCAACCGTGACGGCGACCTCCGGATCGACCGGAGTGAGCCAGACGGCGACTACGACCTCGTCGGGTTTGTACAACTTTGCCGCGCTGCCGCCTGCGGTCTACACGGTTTCGGCCACCGCTACGGGCTTCGCGACGGTAACCAAGGATAATGTCACATTGAATATCGCGGCCACACTGCCGCTGAACTTCAATTTGACGGTGGGGGCGGCGAGCACCACGGTGAATGTGGCGGGAGTGACGGCCGCCCCGATCGAGACGGACAGCTCCCAGCTTTCCACCGTGATCGATGCCAAGCAGATCAACAATCTGCCGCTGGTGCTGCGCGATCCGTATCAGCTTGTGTTGCTTTCTCCGGGCGCGATTTTGTCCACGAATAACGATGGCGGTTTTTCGGTGAACGGGCAGAGAGACCGCAACAACAACTTCATGCTGGATGGAGCGGACAACAACGATACCTCGGTGCCCGGCATTCCGGGCGGGCTGGTCTCCGCGAACCCGGACTCGGCGCAGGAGTTCCGTGTGATCACGAACAACTTCGATGCGGAGTTCGGACGCGATACCGGTGCGATCGTCGATGTTGTCACCCGCGGCGGCACAAATACCTTCCACGGCGGCGCTTACGAGTTTGGCCGCTACAACGCGCTAGGCGCGCGCGATTACTTTAATACGAAGGCAAACGGACCGCAGGATCCCTATGTGCGTAACGACTTCGGCGCGTCGCTGGGCGGACCAATCCTGAAGGACAGGCTGTTCTTCTTCCTGAATGGAGAGGTGCAGCGCTTCCGCACGACGCGCACGGACAACCAGGTGGTGCCGAACGCAGCCTTCAAGACCGGCGTCTTCACCTATAACTCTCCCGATGGAAGCTCGACGCCAGTGAACCTAAATAATCCTGGCGGGAATCCTAATAACCTTTCAGGCCTGGGGATCGATCCGACGATGGCGAAACTGCTGGCGATCACGCCGGTCGGGCAGCAGGATCTCGGTGACGGGGTCAGCACTCTGCTCTTCTTCCCGTCTCCGGATGCGTTGAACGACTATACGCTGACCGGCCGCTTGGATTTCGCGATCAACCCGAAGGAACAGTTGACCGTGCGCTACACCTATGGACACTCAGCTGAGTCGAATCCGGCACACAGCGAAGTGCTGCCGGGGATCGGCTCTTACGACAATATTACGACCGCGCACAACGGCTCGATCTCCCTGGCTTCCACACTCAGCTCGAACATCACTAACCTGGCGCGTGCCTCATACAACCAGAACGACGCCGGATTCTTCTGCCAGGGTTTTCAGGCAATCGATGCAATCACAGGGCTGGACTCGTTCGGGCATGGGCGCGACATTACGCTGCCCTATTTTGGTGAACCGGCAACGTCAACGCCCGGTCCGCTCACCTATGGATGCGGCCAGCTGGGAGACAGCAACGGACAGGCGCGGTTGAGCTCGACCATGTTGCTCGGCGACACGATGACGGTGGTGAAAGGTGCGCACTCCGTCAAGTTTGGCGGCGAATTCCGCAACGTGAAGGACACGAGTTACGACGACTTCTTTTCGCGTGAGGGCCTCGCGCTCACCAACTTCACGGACTTCAATGCATCGTCCTATGTGTACAACGGGCCGGCGGACTCTCCGAATCGTCTGCCGTTTGAGGACCTAGTGTGGGGAGCCACGGGAGCCATCGCCAACTCGCTGCAGAATCAATTCTTCACCCGCGCCAGCGCACGGCAGGCGAATGACCTGACGCGTTTCGTGCAGCGGGAGTGGGCGATCTTTGCGCAGGACACCTGGAAGGTGACGCCGCGCTTCACGGCAATCCTGGGACTGCGTTATGAATTCAACGGGGTGCCGTTTGAGCGCGATGGCAACTTCGCTAATTTCTTTGGAGACGGCACGATTGCGACGCCACCGAACGGATTTGAGTTCACCGATGTTGGGCCAGGCACGGGACAGCAGCTTTACAGCAACAGCTGGGACCTGGTGGAGCCGCGCATCGGCTTTGCCTGGGACCCGAAGGGTGACGGCCGGACTGCGATCCGCGGCGGCTTCGGAACGTTCCACGATCGCATCTTCGACAATATCTTCGGAAACGCGAAGTCCAATCCGCCGTTCCAGGCGCAGTCGAACCTGTTCCCTTTTGACGGCACCACAACGACGCCGCTGGTTTCCAATACGCCTCCTCCGGGAACGCTGACCCCATCGGCATTCATATTCGACAACGACTACCTGGAGCCGGTGGTGATCGATCCGCACCTGAAGATTCCGGGAACGCAGTCGTGGAACCTGGGAGTGCAGCACCAGATCAGCGATCACCTGACTGCGGAACTGAATTACGTCGGCAGCCACACGGTGCATGCATTGCGCGAGATCGACGGCGCGCCGCCGCAGCCTGCGCTGGTGCAGCAGCTGATAAACCAGGGGGTGCTTCCGAGCGCGTTGCAGGAGACGGCGCTTTATACAGGAGGCACGGACGCGAACGGAACAAATTTCGATCCGGCGGTAAACAATACGGCGTTCTTCCACATCCTCTTCCAGACGGCAGAGGCGAACGGAAACTATAACGCGCTGCAGTTCCGTATGACGGAGCAAGTGGGTGGCCTGTCACTGACCGGCAGCTATACCTTTGCGCATGCGCTGGACAACGGCAGCGACCCGCTGGTAGAGGGGGCGGGCGGCGCGGGCTTGCCGCGCAGCACCTTCCACCTGGCCGACGAGTATGGCAACTCAGACAGTGACGTGCGGCAGCGCTTTGTCGCAGCGGGCACGTATGCTCTGCCGATCGGGCACGGCCAGCACTATCTCTCCAGCGGATTCCTTGGCCGGGCGCTGGAGGGCATGCAAATTTCGGGCATCCAGCAGGCGCAGACCGGACTGCCGTTCGAACTGCGCGGCACTGTGGACAACCTGCATTCGGGGGTACTCAACCGGCCGCAGCTTGTCGGGAAGCCATATCCGTCCAATCGGGGACAGAAGGTTGCGGGAGGTGTTATCACCGGACCGGCGTTGAGCGCTTTTGCAAATGCGCCGTTCGACCAGGACCTCTCGATGCGGCGCAATACGTTTCACGGGCCCGGGTTCGTCAACACGGATGCGGTCTTCCAGAAGACGCAGACACTGCACGAGGACGTGAAGATGGTGCTGCGCGCGGAGAGCTACAACCTCCTGAACCACCCGAACTTTGAGTCTCCGAGCGGGTTGAGCATCGCGGACCCAACATTCGGTCAATCGACGAGCCAAGTAGGCCAGAACGACGGGACCACCGGTGCGCGGCAATTGCAGGGCGCCATCAAGATCGTGTTCTAGGCAGTTTGTCGCAACCCGCCGCATGAGAATGAACGGACAAGGAGGGTCTTGCAATTCGCCAGACCCTCTTCGTCCGTAGATCTTCCGTGGCTCAGCAGAGCTATTCCTAACTTGGAATCAGAAGCTGAGCCGCAGTGTGTACTGACCAAAGCGGCGAGATGCCCGGCCGAGTCGGGCAGCCTGGTCTCAGCTCATAGCGGCCGCTATGCCCGTCTTCACGAGCACATAGAGTATCCAGACAACGAAGACGAGCATGACACCGCGAAGCGGTTTTACTTTCGACACGATAGCGCCTCCGAATCCGGCGAGCACCAGCGACCACAGCGAAAAGACATCGAGGGACTTGGCCACCGAGAGCAGCCATGCTGCCGAGTCGGTGCTTAGGAAATAGGCCAGGTTGGCCGGCGACGGCAGATTGAGGTTGTAGCCCTGTGGGTCGCTGGCTAAGACCGTGACGATGGCGATCAACGAGTTGAGCGCATTCGGCAGGGCCGCGAAGATGGCGACGGCGAACATTTCGCCATAGGTTGTGCTTCCTCCCAGCACGAATGCGAAGCCAGCCCAGAGCAGCAGTGCGATCAGCGCATTCACCGCCAAAATCACCACAGGGCTGCCCACCATGAAGCCCACCATGAACCCTTTGGTGACGGCAAGCATTTGCGCCTGTCCGGCGGGAGTGGCCTTGTCCAGTCTTTCCGCATTGCGCGGCTGGCTCTTGAGGACGTTGGTCGTGAGCGAATCCCAGCCGACATGCTGCACGGCTACGAAACAGAAGACGTAGCTCAGCACCGCGAGAATCAGGAAGGGCAGCCACCACGAGCGGTTTCGTTTGATGTCGGCGAACGTCTTCGATGGCTCGATGAAGGTGTTGACGACACGTTCGACCTGCGAGAGTGTCTGCGGGTTAGGCTCCGGGGTTTGGGTGAGGGTGCTGGCGGTATCCGGCATCGCGATTGACTCCGCGTCGTGAAATGAGCTGCAGGAACGGATGGCGGTACCGATACAACATTTCGCATGTGTCTGTCTATGTGCGAGCTTCTTGACACCAGTCACTGCTGCTTAAGGATTCGCGTGCGAAGCCGCGGCTGTATTAGTCGCTATGCGCTTTCTTGTAGAGGCGGTCTTTTGCTTCAGCGCCTTCTGTAACTCCACCGCGTCCACATGCCGCGCGGACTTGCGCAGACGCTCGATGTCGTAGAAGGCGCGCTTCTCCGCGAGGAAGATGTGGACGACGAAGTCGACGTAGTCGAGCAGGATCCATTCGCCCTGGCGCTTGCCCTCCACGGAGTTGGGATAGGTGCCGAATTCGCGTTTCATGCGCAACTCGACTTCGTCGGCGATGGTCTGCGTCTGCCGCTCGTTGGTCCCGCTGGCGATGAGGAAGAAGTCGGTGAAGCCGGCATCGATGGCGTCGAGCTCGAGGATGCGGATGTCCTCCGCCTTCTTCTCCTCGCAGGCTGCTGCCGCCGCGGCCACCATTTGGCGTGTGCTCTCGGCAATCATTCGCTCGGGGCTGGGCGTGGGCGCGGCGGTGGCTTTCTTCGCTGGACGGGACTTGGTTGCGCGGCCTGACTTGATTGCTGGAACGGACTTGATTGCTGGACGTGGCCTGGTTGCGGCCTTTACACGGCCTCTGGCTGCCGCTTTCTTCGTACCGGCTGCTTTTTTACTTGTGTGCTTCGCGGCTTTTTTGCCGCTGGATTTTTTGTTGGGGCCTGCCATTTCTTCTCCTGAGTTGATTTTCCTGGGGTCATGCTTATCGTAAGCTGCCGCCCCTGTGCATTGTTGTGTCAGGTGCGGTCGTAGAGGCCATGTTCGCGCGCGTATTCGGCCACGCGCGGATCCAGTACCCGTTGTGAGATGCCGGAGGACTCGTCGGCGAGCGCAGCGCGCAGGTCGGTGGCGGAGACCTCGTAGTGCAGATCAGGCAGCAGCCACAGTGTTCCCTGCTGCGCACTCCCTGGCTCGGATGCGACTGTACTCGGCCCAGTGACCCGCAGGCGCAGCCAGCCCTCGCCGTGCTCCGGATGGCTTGCATGGACGCCGGCGGGCAGCAGGGTTTCGAGAGCCTCCAGGGTGAAGCCGGGGCGCGCGGCCACGATCCACTCGGCAAGCATCAGGGCCTCGGCGGCGCGGTGCCAGTGGTGCAGAGTCTGGAGTGAATCGGCGCCGACCAGGCAGAAGAGCTCGTCCGTGGCCGGCAGCGTCTCGCGCAGGCGCTGGAGAGTGTCGTAGGTGTAGTTGTAGCGGCCATCCGGTCGCGGCGCGTCGATGACGCTGGCGACGAGCGGCGGATGATTGGCGCAGGCGAGCTGCACCATCGCCATCCGGTCCTCATAGGGCGATTGCGTCTGGTCCCGCTTCAACGGCTGACGGCCGACCGGCGCCATGAGCACGCGGTCGAGACGCAGACGCTCCACCGCGGCCACCGCGATGCCGATGTGCCCGGAGTGCGGAGGGTCGAAGCTGCCGCCAAAGAGGGCGATGCGCATCGCTTGATGCTAACTGACGATGCTCGGGGATTCGCACAGGCCATGCGCGGCCACCGCATAATAAAGGGTGCCCACTATTACTGCCATCGGACTTGGCGCGAACCTGCCCTCGGTAGCGGGTACGCCTGCGGAGACGATTGCCGCTGCGATGGAGCGGCTTGCGGAGTACGGCCGGGTCGCGGCGCGGTCTGGGTTCTACAGGACGGCTCCGGTGGGCTATGTCGATCAGCCTGCGTTCGTGAATGCCGCTGTGCTGCTGGAGACGGAGCTTCGGCCGCTGCCGCTGCTGGAGGCGCTGCTTGAAATCGAGCGCAGCTTTGGGCGCGACCGGGCGGCGGGTCCACCGAAGGGTCCGCGGACGCTGGATCTTGATTTGCTCCTATACGACGACATCGTCCTGGATGAGCCAGCGCTGACCCTGCCGCATCCGGCGATGCACGAACGGCGCTTCGTCCTGGCGCCGCTGGCGGAGATTGCGCCGGAGTGGCGGCATCCGGTGCTGGGGCGTACGATCTCGGAGTTGCTGACAGATTTATCGCCCGAGACGGGCACGGTGGCTAAAATCAGCGAGTGAGTCTTCCCTTCCAAATCATGGCGACTGCCGGCGCCGGCCGCCGCGCGGTCATGGATCTGCCGCACCGGCAGGTGCAAACGCCGGTCTTCATGCCGGTGGGTACGGCGGGTTCGGTCAAAGCGGTGCCGCAGCATCTTTTAGAGGCGCTGGGCGCGCAGATCATTCTCGGCAACACGTATCACCTCTATCTGCGGCCCGGGCATGAGGTGGTGCGGCGCATGGGCGGACTGCACCGCTTCATGAGCTGGCCGCGCGGCCTGCTGACCGACTCCGGCGGCTTCCAGGTCTTCAGCCTGAATGAGCTGCGCAAGGTGTCGGCGGACGGCGTCGAGTTTCGCTCGCACCTGGATGGTTCGACACATCAGTTTTCGCCGGAGCGCTCGATCGAGATCCAGATTGCGCTGGGAGCGGACATCCTGATGGTTTTCGATGAGTGCACGGAGTATCCGGCGGACCGCGAGCGGGTGCGGCGCTCGCTGGATTTGACGCTGGAGTGGGCGGCGCGCAGCAAGCGCTACTTCGAGGCGCACAAGCACGAGGTGCCGTGGCTTAAAGAGTTTGGCGGCCGCACGCAGTCGCTATTCGGTATCGTGCAAGGGGGAATGTATCCGGAGCTGCGACGTGAATCGGCGGAGCGGCTGGTGGAGATGGACTTCCCCGGCTACGCCATCGGCGGATTGAGCGTGGGCGAGCCGCGTGAGCTGACGCGCGAGATCATTGCAGCAACACTTCCGTTGCTGCCCGCGGACAAGCCGCGTTACGTGATGGGTGTCGGCTATCCGGATGAGATTGTCGAGTACGCGAAGATGGGCGTGGACATGATGGACTGCGTGCTGCCCACGCGCGCGGCACGGCACGGGCTGCTGTTTACCTCGGAGGGCCGGCTGAACATCAAGAACCGGCAGTTCGCCGAGGACCAAGGCGCGCCCGATCCGAACTGCCGCTGCCTGGTGTGCAGACGCTACACGCGTGCTTATTTGCGGCACTTGATGGTCTCTGAGGAGCCGCTTTCCGCGGTGCTGAATACGCTGCACAATTTGGCGTTCTACCTGGATACGATGGCGCGCATGCGGGATAGCATGGGCCGCGGCATACCGCCGCTCTCGCCGACCGCTGTGCGTGCGGGCGCGCGCGCCGAGTAGGTTGTTTTCTTGCCGCCAGGACTCTCTGCTAAGTCATGTAACTCGCGGCTAACTCATGTTTCGCGATCCGGCTGACTAGAGTGCATCAGTTGTTGCGCAATGCTGCCATCGGTTCGACGGCGGCTGCGCGCCGTGCGGGAATGTAACTTGCGGCGAGCGCCACCATCAGAAACAACATCGCAGCCAGCACAAATGTAACTGGATCGAGTGCGTTTACTCCGAAGAGCATCGAGCTTAGCAAGCGGGTGAGACCGGCCGCTCCGACGATGCCGGCGACGATGCCGGTAAGCGCAACTCCAAGACCCTGCCGTAGCACCAGCGCAAGAATGCTGCTGCGCTGCGCGCCCAACGCCTGCCGGATGGCGATCTCCCGCGTGCGCTCGACCACCGAGTAGGAGATGACGCTGTACAGGCCCAGCACCGCGAGCAGCGTGGCCGCGACGGAGAATGCGCCGAGCAGCGCGAACATCAGGCGCCGCTGATTTTCCGAGGCGCCGAGCACGGCGGAGAGGGTCTTGATTTCAGAGACGGGCTGGTTGTGATCGAGCTGCAGGACTGTACGGCGCACGATGTCAGCGAAGGCCGATGGATCACTCTTGGTGCGGATCACCAGTATGGCGGCCTGCGGCGGCTGCTGCGCATTCGGCACATAGAAGCCCGGCACGGGATCGGTGTCCCGGCCTTCCTGATGCACCGGTGCGGCGATACCGACGATCTCGAGAGGCTGCTTGTGGGAGCCGATGAGCAGGTTCTGGCCGATGGGGTTTTCGCCGCGCGGATACTGCGGCCAGAAGCGGCGCGCGAGGCTCTCATCAATGATGGTGACGCCGGGTGCGCTGGCGTTGTCCGCGATGGTGAAGGCGCGACCGCGGTTCAGCGGGATCTGCAGAGCGCGAAAGTAGTCGGGCGAGATCTGCTGGATGATCGCGATGGGTCGCTGGTTCAGCGGCAGCTCCGGACGTCCAGCGATCCGGACCGGCGCGCCCGCCCAGCCCGCGGTGGGCAGCGTGAGGGTGACGCTTGCGTGCTCCACGCCGGGGAGCGCTTCAACCCGGTCGACAAGCTGCGTGTAGAAGCTGGCTCGCTTTGCGTCGGTGTCGTATTGCGTGGGCGCAAGCGAGACCGACATGGTGAGCACGTGATCGGGGCGGAAGCCGGGATCGACGCGATAGAGATGTGCGAGGCTCTGCAGCAGCAGCCCGGCGCTCACCAGAAGGATGAGCGACAAAGCCACTTGCCCGGCAACCAGCACGCCGCGAGGGCCAACGCTGAACCGACGGGCGAGGTGGCGACGGAATCTGCCGCCGGTGGAGATCCCGGGATTGCCCTGCAGCACAGCGGCGAGGTCGCGGCGGAATGCAGAGAGCGCGGGCGCCAGGCCGAAGAGGATGCCGGTGAGGACGGAGAGGGAGAGCGCGAAGCCGAGGACGCCGAGGTCGAGATGGATCTCCGAGCTGCGCGGCAGATCGAGCGCGGTGGCGGTGCGGATGCCGCGCAGAGCAGCCCACGCGAACAGCAGGCCAAGCGCCCCGCCGAGCAGGGAGAGCAACGTGCTTTCGGTGAGGAGCTGACGCAGCAGGCGGCTCCGGCCTGCTCCTAGGGCTGCGCGAACAGCGAACTCACGCGCGCGGGTAGCGGCACGGGCCAGCAGCAGGCTGGCGACGTTTGCACAGACGATGAACAGCAGGAGTCCCACGGCGCCGCTCAGCAGCAGCAGCGGCAGCCGCACATCGGCGACGATGGATTCCTGCAGCGAGCGCACAGTGCTCGGGTTGTCTGCCGTGGCCGGCTTGGCGTCGAGCATGGCGGGATGCGCCGCGGCGTATTGGCGATTGAGGACGGTGAGCTCGGCGTTTGCCTGCTGCAGATCGATGCCCGGCCTGAGCCGTCCGAAGATGTGCAGATACGGGCTGAGCGGCCGCGACTTCAGCGGCATCAGGGACCACTCGATGGGTCTCGTGATCCACACATCGGTATCCGCGCCGTTAAAGGGGAAGGCGAAGCGCGGCGGCAGGACGCCGACAATGGTGTAGGGGATGCCCGCGAGGGTGGCGGTGTGGCCAAGGATGGCGGGGTCGCTGCCGAAGCGCTGCCGCCACAGGCGGGTGCTGATGATGGCGACGTTGGGCCCGCCGGTACGGTCTTCCGCGGGCAGAAACGATCGGCCCAGTGCCGGCGCGACGCCGAGGATGCTGAGGAAGTTGGCGGAGACGCGCGCGGCGCTGACCACTTCGGGCGCGCCTCTGCCGGTGAGAGCGAGTTGCTCCGCTCCGACGGTGTAGACGCCGGTTTCGGTGTAAGAGCGGGCGGCGGCGCGGAACTCGTCCACGTGGATGGGCGTTGCGCCGCGGGTCAGCACGACGAGCTTCTGCGGGTCTGCGTAGCCCAGCGGGCGCAGCAGCACGGCGCGAATAACCGAAAAGAGCGCGGTGTTGGCGCCGATGCCGAGCGCGACAGTGAGCACGATGGCCGCGGAGAAGCCGGGACGTTTGGCGACCATCCGCGCGGCGAAGCGAAGGTCCTGCCACAGTGAAGCGAGAAATCCAGTCATGAGCGTGCCCACCTCTGGTTGCTGGTCTGCGTTTGCGTTTGCGTTTGGCGTTCGCCGCAATTTTCTACCTTATGTATATCTGTAGTCATCGATTCGAAAGGACAGGGTATTGACGGCAAGGAGATCGAGATCGTTTTCGCTCGTGCGTGCATTCTTCTGCGCCGCGGCTACCCTCCTGGCGCTTTGCTTTGTGGCGAGCGGCTGCAAAGTTTCCAAGCAGCCGGAGTCCGCAGCTTCGTCAACCCCACTGTCGTCAATAAAGAGCAGCGAGACGATCGTCGTCCTGCGGCATGGCGAAAAGGCAGTAGGCGGCGTGGGTCAGCTCAGCTGCATGGGCTTGAACCGCTCGCTCGCGTTGCCGAAGCTGCTGATCGGACGCTTCGGACGCGCCGACGCGATCTTCGCTCCGAATCCGGCGAGCCGTATGCGGGAGAACTTCTTTTCGACCCGGTCCTATTCCTACGTGCGTCCGCTGGCGACGATTGAGCCGACGGCGATCCAACTCGGATTGCCGGTCAATACGCAGTTGTCCTTCGCGGATATCGCCGGCTTGCAGGCCGCCGTGACCGCGCCGGCCTATGCAAACAGCACCATCTTTATCGCGTGGGAGCACAAGTACGCCTACGACTTTGCCCGGCAGATGCTGCGGGCCTACGGATTGGACCCGTCGCAGGTGCCCGCATGGCCCAGCGATGATTTCGAGACGATGTATGTCTTCCACATCACCCGCACGGCGGGCACGGGCGCCCCGGCGATGACATTCGCTGTCCAGCAGGAAGGACTGGAGGGCTCGCTCTCCGGCGCATGCCCGTCGCCATAATGAGCTCGCCGTATGCTTACATGAGGTAGGACGTCCCCTGCGAAGCGACTGCGTGATCGAAAGTGCTCAAAGGGCTTGCCTGAGAATTAGCGGTGATCTGAAATGCGCCGACGACGGCAAGCGCAGAGGAGCGATCGGAGCGTGTCGACGGGCTGGAGCTGGCTTTCGATCGTATTGTCGGTATCGACGCACACAGCCGCGGCTCTGGGGAGATTGCAGCCCACGGCCATCCGCTCCTCGCGACGGCTCTGCACTAGCTCACTCTGTGCGCTGGAAGGATGAATCCCCTCGTTCATGCTCCTGAAGGCGCGGACAAGGAAGAGTGAGCCATGCAATCGAGGGCAGAGCGTGATCCCTTGACACAAGCCACAGACTCCGTGATGCTTGTTGCTTAGGTATCCTGCCGATCTGTGTGTCCCGCCTTCGCCCGTTTCGGGCGTTTCGGGAGTTTGGCTTGGCGCGGGATGAGTGGCGGTCCGGGAGGGTTTCCTGCCTGGCATCTGCTCCGGTTTTGCCTGGCCACACCTGCTCCACTCCCGCGCTCCCGCACCTGAAGCTGCACCCGGCACGTATGCGTCACCGGACCAGCCCCCAGAAGCAGCGCGGCGGCGGAGCACCTTGATGGAAGAAGGATCTCTGTGTTCGTTGAACTTGCCTCTGTTTTCGCAGCCGGACTGCCCACCAACTACATCACTTTCCTGCCCGCCGTACTGATGGTCGGCGTGTTCTACCTGCTGCTCTTCCGGCCCAACCAGAAGAAACAGAAGCAGTGGGCGGAGATGCTGAACAATCTGAAGATCGGCGACAAGATCACGACCACCGGCGGAATGCGCGGCACCATTGTGGCGTTGCGCGACGACGCGATCCAGTTGAAGCTGCCGCCGGACGGCGTCAAGGTTGAAGTCGTGAAGTCGGCTATTGCGGCCGTGACCACCAATTCACCCGAGGAAGCCAAGTAACGCCGCGAAGAGGCGACCCCATCCATCATGCGCAAGAATCTCACCAGTAAAGCAATTCTCATCGTCGCCATCCTGCTGGTTTTTGTCTTCGGGATCTTCGGCGTTCCCAACGGCATCAGCGGCCAGGCATGGCGTGACGCGCTCGCGAAGCGCATCAATCTCGGCCTCGATCTCAAGGGCGGCACCCACCTGGTGCTGCAGGTAATGGTCGAAGAGGCCGTGAGCGCGGAGACGGACAACGCCCTGGGCCGGCTGCAAAGCGATCTTCAGGCCGCAGGCGTCTCCGCGGGCTCGATCCTGAAGCCGAATCCGTCGGACCCGACGACCATCCAGATCTCCGGCGTGCCCGCGGCCAAAGCGAGCGATGCGCGCAACGTGCTGGATACCAAGTACGGCCAGCAGTACAACATCAGCTCGACCCAGGACGGCTACACCCTCACGCTGAAGCCCGCCGAGCAGCAGGCCCTCGAAAAGAAGGCCATGCAAAACTCCATCGAGACCATCACCACGCGTATCAATTCGCTGGGCGTGACTGAGCCGACGGTGCAGGAGTACGGGCTAGGCAAGAACCAGATTCTGGTGGAGCTGCCGGGCGTGGACGATCCCGGCCGGGTGCGGGACATCATCCAGTCAACCGCGCGACTGGAGATCCATGCCGTGACGGGCGGTCCATTTGCCACACAAGATGCGGCGAAGCAGTCCACCGGCGGCAACATTCCCCCGGACCAGGAGCTGATGCAGTATGGCGGGACCGATGAGTCGGAGCAGGGGCAGTACTACCTGCTGCAGCGGATTGCTGTGGTCTCCGGCTCGGACTTCCGCGATGCGCAGCCTGGCCGGGATGAGAATGGACGCCCGGACGCAACCTTTATCCTGACCCGCGCGGCCGGCGACCGCTTCTACGACTTCACTAGCAAGAACGTCAACAAGCCGATGGCGGTGGTGCTGGACAACAAGGTGCAAGAGGTCGCGAATATCCAGGAAGCGATCCGCGATCAGGGACGCATCTCCGGACTGGGCGAGCAGAAGGCCAAGGACCTGTCGCTGATGCTGCGCACCGGAGCGCTGCCGGCCTCGATCCATTATCTCGAAGAGCGCACCGTCGGCCCGTCGCTGGGCGCCGACTCGATCCGCAAGGGTATAACGGCGGCGACTGTCGGCATGCTGGCGGTGATGATCTTCATGCTCGTCTATTACAAGGGCGCCGGCATCAATGCCGATCTGGCGCTCTTCCTGAACCTGGTGATCCTGCTCGGCTTCATGGGCTTCGCTGGGGCTACGCTGACGTTGCCTGGCATCGCAGGTGTGATTCTCACCGTCGGCATGGGCGTGGACTCGAATGTGCTGATCTTTGAGCGCATCCGGGAAGAGCTTCGTGCCGGTAAGTCGCCTGCCGCAGCCGTGGACCAGGGCTTTGCGCACGCGTGGACGACGATCCTGGACACCCACGTCACCACGATGGTCTCTGCGGCCATCCTCTTTCTCTTCGGCACCGGGCCGGTGAAGGGCTTTGCCGTCACCCTGGTCTTCGGTCTGGGTGCGAACCTGTTCACGGCAGTGTTTGTGTCGCGGACGATCTTTGACGCCATTCTGAACCGCAAGCAGCGTGGAGAGGCGCTTTCCATCTAATGCGACTTGCTATTGTTACCGCGGCAACCGCGGCGGGACTCATCGGACTTGGCATTGCTACTGGCGCCTTGCTCGTGGTGGCGACCGTGGCTGCTGAGCGGACCCTGGTGCGCGGCGTTTCTGGAAGATTCTTGGGCAGGAAGTAAGTGCTGGCCGCACGGACAATTGCGTCTGCGGCGCGAGTCGTTGGGTTCGCTCCCGATGATCGCTCACAATAGGATTTTGCCGGGCGAGCTTCGCTCAGCATGACTAAGGAATGTGGTGAAGTACGTTCACCACGTAAACGGAGTTCAAGTGGAACTGTTTCACGACGTAAAGATCGACTGGCTGGGGAAGAAGTGGTATTTCCTCAGCTTCTCTCTCGTTTTCAGTGTGGCCGGCCTGCTGTCGATTCTCTTCTGGCACGGCATTCCGCTGGGCATCGACTTCAAGGGCGGCACGCTGGTCTACGTGAAGTTCGACGCCCCGCCTTCCGCCGATCGTATCCGTGCGGCCGTGGACAAGGCCGGCATTCGCGATTTCCGCATCCAGCCCTTCGGCAATCAACTGGGCCGCGGTCCGAGCAATCAGGTGATCATCTCCCTGCCGGAGAAGGAGATGGAGGAGTCGAATGCCGAAGCGGGCAGCGACACCATCGTGAAGGCGCTGGGCAGCAACTATTCAGCTTCCGGTGCCGCCAATCAGGGCAAGGTGGACCTGGACAACGTGGGTTCCGGAACGCTGGCCGACTTCCTGATGCAGCAGGATCCGGAGCATCTAGGCCCCGATGCCGGGAAAACCAAGTACACACAACAAGCGGACGCGATTCTGAGCTACCGCGACAAGCAGGGCGACGGGCTGGTCGGCAGCTTCGATGCGCTGAAGGGCGTCGCCGACCCGGCGGTGGTCTCGTTGCTGCAGCAGCAGACGTATATTTCGGGCTTCCACGTCTTCAACACCGAGATCGTCGGGCCGCAGGTGGGATCGCAACTGCGCGGGCAGGCCATCCGCGCGACCCTCTACTCGCTGCTGGGAATGCTGATCTATCTGTGGTGGCGCTTCGAGCTGATCTACGGCGTGGCGGCAGTGGTGGCGGTCTTCCACGACACGCTGATCACCATCGGCGCCTTCTCGCTCACCAACAAGGAACTGACGCTGACGGTGATTGCGGCCATCCTGACCCTGGTGGGCTATTCGATGAACGACACCATCGTGGTCTTCGACCGCATCCGCGAGAATCTGCGGATGAGCCGGCGCGAGCCGCTGGCTGACCTGGTGAACCGCAGCATCAACCAGACGCTGAGCCGGACGGTGCTCACCTCGGGGCTCACCTTCCTCACCGTGCTCTCGCTCTTTCTGTTCGGCGGCGAGGTGCTGCACGGCTTCTCGTTTGCGCTGGTGATCGGCATCCTGATCGGGACCTATTCGTCAATCGCGGTCGCGGCGCCGATGCTGGTGGCGTGGCAGGAGTGGCGTGCCGGGCAGGGACGCTCGGCGGCGCTGCCTGCAGCAAAGCGGGCGCGCGTCTAGCGAAACGCTGGGCCGTCGCCTGCCCGTATGGATTCGGCCTGCACCGATTTTGGTGCAGGCCAAATTATTTGAAGATTTACGGGAACAATCACACCCCTGTCAGGTGTCTATAGCCAAGAAGTCGCAGGCCCCGTCTCCGCTCGCCTTCGTCGACGCCGCGACTGTTCCCCAAGCCGGGAGCGGCCGGGTAGTACCGGAAGGTGCGGGGAATTTGGTGTCTAGCAATCCGAGGTAAGCCATGTTCGAAGATGCCCTGATGGAATCCGGCCACAGGATCAAGACGAAGAGCAAGTATTGGTCCATCGTTGCGTTTATCGTGAACTGCGCAGTTGTGGTGGGTCTTATCCTCTGGCCGCTGATGCATCTGGAATCGCTTCCGAAAAATATGATGGCAACGTTGCTGGTAGCGCCCCCGCCCCCGCCACCCCCGCCCCCGCCACCCCCGCCGCAGGCGCCTCAGCCCAAGATCCATGTGCAAACGGTCGATCCCTTCCAGGCACCGAGCAAGATTCCGCATGAGATCAAGCAAGTGAAGGAAGAGCCGCCACCGCCGACAAATGCCGGCGTGGCCGGCATGGAAGGTATGGGCTCCGGCGGCGCGATCGGCGGCATCCTGGGTGGCATGGGCAATGCTCCGGCGCCGGTGGTCAAGGCTGCTACACCAAAGAAGATCGCTATCTCGTCCGGTGTGATGACCGGCCTCAAGACCGGCGGGTCGATGCCCACCTATCCGCCGATCGCACGCGCGGCGCGTATCTCTGGTACGGTAGTGCTCCAGGCGACCATCTCGAGGACAGGCACGATCCAGAATCTGCGTGTCATCAGCGGGCCACCCATGCTCACGCAATCGGCTCTGGAAGCGGTGAAGACCTGGAGATATAAGCCCTATGAATTGAACGGCGAGCCGGTTGAGGTGGAGACCACGGTCAACGTGGTGTTCAACCTCGGCGGCTGATTGTTGATGCCTCGGGTTATCTCCCTCCGGCGAGGGGATGACCTTCCACCAACTGGCCTCTTCGTGTCATACAGGGCGTGAAGAGGCCGGTGATAGCATCGGGGTGCTTTTTCGAGGCACCGCGACCCTCAAGCGATTTCAGTTATCAGCTTCGGTAGTACCCCAGGAGGAAAGATTCAGTGATTCTCGCTCAGCTCACTCACGTAGTCCCGCACATTTCGAACCTCGGTCTGTTGTTTCAGGACCAGGGCAGCAACGTCGGCTTCAGCCTCCCCGAGATGTGGGCGAGAATGGGCATTCCGGCCAAGGCCGTGGTGATCATTCTGTTCATCATGTCGATCTGGTCGCTGGCCGTCATCATCGATCGCGCTATCTATTTCAATGCTGCCCGCAAGCAGTCGCGTGAGTTCGCCCCGAAGGTTGCCGGCGCTCTGCGCGAGGGCAAGCTGGACGAAGCCGTGAAGGTAGCGGACCGCAGCAAGAAGTCGCACCTGGCCGAGGTCGTCACCGCTGGCCTACAGGAGTTTCGCAGCTACGGCAACGGCGGCGCCATTACCGAAGACCAGATTGAGTCCAGCAAGCGCGCCCTGGAGCGTGCCGAGGCCATCGTCCACGCCAAGCTGAAGCGCGGTCTGGGCGGCCTGGCCACCATCGGTTCCGTAGCGCCCTTCATCGGCCTGTTCGGCACGGTGGTCGGTATCCTGAACGCCTTCCAACAGATCGCCACGCAGAAGTCGGCCGGTATCGGCGCCATCGCAGGCGGTATCTCGGAGGCACTGGTGACCACCGCATTTGGCCTGCTGGTCGCGATCCCGGCTGTGATGTTGTTTAATTACTTCACCAACAAGGTCGAGGCGTTCGACGTGGAGATGGACAACTCCTCAAGCGAGCTGCTGGACTACTTCATCAAGCAGTCGCAGCGCCGCTAACGCGGCTCGGCGCCGTCCAAGCGAGAATCGAATGTGGCGGGGTGCAAAAGCCCCGCCACCCTCCTCCCCGCAGAAGCACAGGGCGGCCGCATGACTGGTACGATCCCACTCAGGTAGGGAGCATATATGGCACTTGCAGTTCGAAACGAAGGCGCCAAGGTTAACTCCAACATCAACGTCACCCCGATGGTGGACGTGATGCTGGTTCTGCTGATCATCTTCATGGTCATCACGCCTATGGTGCAGAACAAGGTCAACGTGGATCTTACGAAGAGCGTCGATGCGATTCCGATGCCGGACGCCGATCACGAAGACTCGGTGGTGGTGGCAATCACTCGCGACGGGCGCGTCTTTCTCGGGGCGAACCAGCTCTCTTCCGCCGACCTTGGACCGAGGATCAATGACATGCTGCAGAATAAGACCAACAAAGAGGTCTATTTGCGGGCAGACACCCGGGCGAACTACGGGGTGGTGATGGAAGCCATCGACAATATTCGTACCTCGGGCACCGATACGCTGGGCGTGTTGACTGACCAGCCGAATGCCGGAGCCGCCGGCAGCATGTAGCAACAGCATCCTCGCTGTTTGGCGAGGATTTGAAGAATCGAGGAATCTCTCATGGCATTCTCTACAGGCGGTGGCGGAGGGCTCTCCCACGACATCAACGTAACCCCGATGATCGACATCCTTCTGGTGCTACTGATCATCTTCATGGCCATTACGCCAGTCACGCCTCATGGGCTGGAGGCGCTGGTGCCGCAGCCGCCGAAGACCAAAGAGCCGCCAAAGGAAAATGACACGGCCATCGTGGTGTCGATCCTGCATGGCAATGGCGGTCAGCCGGCATACAAGATCAACGAAACCGATGTGCAGAAGTCCGATCTGGCGGGAAGACTGCAGACGATCTTTTCCACGCGCGCTACGAAGGTGATGTTTATCAAAGGGGACAAGGACCTGGACTTTGGTCCGGTCGCCAACGCTATTGATATCGCCAAAGGAGCGGGCGTTGACCACGTTGGGTTGATTACTCCCAAGATTGAGGCGGGTCAGTAGCTGACCCCTATTCATTCCAGCCCGCGGCCGGGTTCGGCCGCGGTTTGTTCTTATGCGGCTTTCGCAAACACCGCCTCCGACAGGCGATGCGAAAAACGGCTTTACCCGCGGGACAGGCTGCGCGGATGCTTTCCAGCAGGCCACGTTCATTGTGAAAACGGTTTGTCGAGGACTTGCGGGCCCGAAGAAAACAGTTACAATCACTGCGCAGAGAAGTTTCTGTTCCCTGCCCAGTAAACGGACCCCACAATGCGCCGCGGTCTGGCACCTATTCAAGGAGAAATGAAGCAGAATGATGCGTATTGCAAGAGTGTGGATGCCGGCAGTTGCCAGCCTGTCGTTGCTCCTCGCCACCACCGGGTGCAGTAAGCTAAAGGCGCGCGATCAGCTCAACAAGGGAGTCCAAGCCTACAAGAACGCCAAGTACGAAGAGGCGATTGAGCACTTCCAGACCGCGGTAAACCTGGATCCATCGCTAACCATGACGCATATGTACCTGGCCACGGCCTATGCGCAGCAGGTTGTGCCGAATTCCGACACGCCCGCGAACAAAGCACTGGCGGATCACGCGATCGCGGCCTACAAGGACGCGCTGCAAAACGATCCCAACAATGTGAATGCGATCAAGGGCATCGCCGCTATTTATTTCGGCCAAGGCAGGGGGGACGACGCGAAGGCGTGGCAGCAGAAGGTATTGGCGGTCGATCCGAAGGATCCAGAAGCGTATTACACCATCGGCGTTATCGACTGGAACAAGGCACGGAAGAACGCGCTGGATTTTCTTGCAGCCAACGGTCTGACGGAAAAGCAAGCGGCCGATGGGGCCATTCCCAAAAAAGAGTGCCCGAAACTTGCAGCAACGAATGGTCCGTTGGTCGACGAGGCGATGGATTCTCTGCATAAGGCAATCGACCTGCGGCCCTCCTACGAAGATGCTATGGCGTATCTCAACCTTGCCTATCGCCGTAAGGCGGAGATCGAGTGCGGCAACGACGACGCACGTAAGGCCGATATACAGCAGGCGCAAGACTGGATTCAGAAGGCTCTGGGCGCGCGCAAGGCGAACGTGTTGAAGGCGAACCAAGCCTCCAAGCCCGGCGTAGATACTACCAAGTAACCAATTCGCAGAGTGACGCGAAGGAGCCCGCCAGCGGGCTCCTTTGCTTTTGGCACACACATTCGTCTTCGAGACATGAAGGCCGCGCGAACCTTGCACCCGCAAGATGTGTATCAGTTTAAAATCCCTCACTGGTGGCCTCCCTACGCAAGATCCTGATCGCCAACCGCGGCGAGATTGCACTTCGTCTGCTTCGTGCGTGCCGCGAGCTCGGCATCTCGCCGGTGGCCGTCTATTCCGATGCGGACCGCGGCGCTTTGCACGTGCAGCACGCGGACGAGGCGTACCGACTGGGACCGGCGCCGTCGGTCGACTCCTACCTGCGGGGAGACCGCATCCTCGAGATCGCGCGCCAATGCGGCGCGGACGCCATACATCCGGGCTACGGATTCCTTTCCGAGAATGCAGAGTTCGCGGAAGCGTGCACGGCGGCGGGGATCACATTCATTGGGCCGCCGGCTTCGGCCATGCGCGAGCTGGGATCGAAGACGCGGGCTCGCGCCGCGGCCGATCGGGCGCAGATGCCGCGCACCCCCGGCTCCGTGCGCGGACTTACCTCTGCCGAAGAGGCACTGACGCTGGCGAAAGAGATCGGCTATCCGGTGATGCTGAAGGCGGCTGCTGGCGGCGGCGGCAAAGGCATGCGTGCGATTCAAAGGCCGGAAGATCTGCCATCCGCGCTGATTTCGGCCAGCGATGAGGCGGCGCGGGCCTTCGGGTCAGGCGAGGTGTATCTCGAAAAGCTGATTGAGCGGCCGCGCCACATCGAGATACAACTGCTGGCAGACCAGCACGGCAACGTCGTCTACCTGGGCGAGCGCGAGTGCTCGGTGCAGCGGCGACATCAAAAAGTCATCGAAGAGGCGCCATCTGCCGTGGTCGGTCCCGAACTGCGCAGGCGCATGGGCGAAGCGGCGTGCCGGCTGGCGCGCGCATCGGGATATGTGAATGCGGGCACAGTGGAGTTCCTGGTCGATGAGGCGCAGAACTTCTACTTTCTGGAAGTCAACACGCGCCTGCAGGTAGAGCACGCGGTCACTGAGTTAGTCACGGGGCTAGACCTGGTGCATCTGCAGATCGCGGTTGCCGAGGGCAAGCCGCTGCCATTCACGCAGGAGCAGATCGTGCTGCGTGGGCACGCGGTGGAGGTGCGCGTCTATGCGGAGGACCCGGAGAGCGGTTTTCTGCCCTCGCCGGGCAAGATCACGCGGCTGTTGCGGCCGGGCGGCCCGGGCATTCGCGAGGACGAGGGCGTGTACGAGGGCTGGGAGGTACCGACCGAATACGATCCGATGCTGTCGAAGCTGATTGCATACGCGCCGGACCGCGCGACAGCGATAGCGCGGCTGGGCTGCGCACTTGACGAGTATGTTGTGGGCGGGATTCGAACCAACCTGAAGCTGCTGCGCCGCGTTCTGGATGACGCGGACTTCCAGGCAGCGCGCATCGATACTGGCTATCTCGACCGCCTGCTTGCGGCGGCTGCTCCGCCGAGTTCCGACGCAGCCACAGACTCAGCCACAGACAGCGCGAGTGCTGCCGCTGTGGCTGCCGTGCTGTTTGCCGCTCCCGCGGCCGCACCCACCACAACACGAGCGCAGACGCCGTGGCAGAACGACGCATTGCGCCGAGGGCTACGCCGATGACTCCGCTCGCGGTCGAGGTGGAAGTGGACGGTGCGATCCGCCGACTGGCACTGGAGCGTAATGAAGGTGGCTATGTGGTCCACATGGATGGCCGCGCCATTCCGGTCGACATGTACGAGCCGGTGCCCGGCGTGCTTTCACTCCTCATGGAGGGCCGCTCCTACCGATGCGTGCGCACCGTTATTGCGGATGAGGAGACGATTGCTGTTGGCTCGCGGCAGCACCGGGTTGCGGTGAGCGACCCACGCTCGCTGCGAGCGCAGCGCAAGCGGCCGGGAGCGGGCAATGGCGTACTGCAGATCAAAGCATCGATGCCGGGACGCGTGGCGCGTGTGCTGGTGGCGCCAGGCGATGCCGTGCTGGCCCATCAAGGAGTCTTAGTGATTGAGGCCATGAAGATGCAGAACGAGCTGAAGGCCGCGCGCGATGGACGCATTGTGGAGGTGCGGGTCGCAGCCGGCGACAAGGTGGCCTCCGGCCAGGTGCTTGCTGTGCTGGAGTGATGGTTGAGTCGCCCTAGCGGATGCGTTCGCGGCAGCCGCTGTGCCAGCTACGGAAGGCAGCATCGAGAATCTGCTGGTTCTGCACGCCGTCTTCGCCGGTGCTGGCGAAGCTGCCCGTGCCTTCTACCGTGGCGGAGAAGGCGTCGAGCATGCGGCTGTAGGCATCGGCATTCGACACGACTTCCTGATCCAGGACCTTGCCGGCAGAGTGCTGGACGATGGTGACCGGCCGGTCTACGGTGAGGCCGCTCTCCGCGGTAAGGACGCCGCTTTCGCCGACCACCTCGAGGAAGGTGCGGTACTGGGCGCGGAAGCTTACCTGGATGTTGCCCAGCACGCCGCGACTGAACTCCAGGGTGATAGCTGCGCTTTCTTCAAGCTCACGCTTTGAGTCGGAGGACGGTGCGCGCGATTCGCCGCCGGTCGATAGGAGCGACTCGCCCTCGCGTGCGAGGGTGCTGACGGCGAGGACTTCCTGCTGCAAAAGGAAGCGCAGCGCATCGATGGCGTGAATGCCGACGTCGCCGATGGGACCGCCGCACGCCATGCCGCTGTCGCTGATCCAGGTGCGCGGGCTATTGCCGCTGAGAAAGCAGAAGTGCGCGGAGGCGAAGACCGGGTCGCCGATGGCGCCCTTGGCAATGAGTGCCCGCATTCTCTCCAGGGACAGGTTGTAGCGAAAGTTCTGGGCCACGCCGAAGGCACGGCCCGCCGCGCGAGCGGCGCTCGCCATGCGGATCGCCTCGGACGCGCTCATGGCCAGCGGCTTTTCGCACAGCACCGCCTTGCCATGGCGCAGCGCCAGCAGGGTGTGCTCGGAGTGCAGCGCATCGGGACTGGCGACGAAGACCGCATCAATGAAAGATGAGGCACACAACTCCTCAGGAGAGTCGAAGAGGTGTGCGATACGGAAGTGCTGCGCGTTTTCGCGTGCGCGCTCCTGATTGCGGCGCCAGATGCCGGTGAGCTGCGAGTTCTGCGCATGCTCGAAAGCGGGCGCGAGACGGCGCTCTCCATGATGGCCGAAGCCGAGAATACCGTACCGGACCATGCTATTCATGCTAGGTTTGCCAACCTTCAGCGATCCTTAAGGTTGTTGCGGTAAACGACGCCGCTCTTCATGACGAAGACAGGATGCTGGAGCACAGTGATGTCCTGGAGCGGATTGCCCTGGACGGCGACGGCGTCAGCCCACTTGCCGGCATCGAGCGAGCCGACGCGATCGCTCCAGCCCATCAGGTCGGCGGCATTCACGGTGCCGGTGCGCAGCGCGTCGATGGGCGTCATGCCGAAGTCGCGCACGTAGACCTCGAACTCGTGTGCGTTGAGACCGTGCGGATAGACGGCGGCGTCGGTGCCCATCGCAACTTTTACGCCCGCGGCGATGGCGTGCTTCGCGTTGACCTTCTCGACGGCGCTCACATCCTTCATCTTCTGCTGATAGAAGGGCGGCAGGTGGCCGTTGTCGCGCATCCAGTCGATGAGGTAGGCGGTGGGCACGAAGTAGGTGCCGCGGGCCTTCATCATCTTGATGTCCTCATCGTTCATGTAGGTGCCGTGCTCGATGGAGTCGACGCCAGCCTCGGTGGCCCAGAGGATGCCCTGCGCTCCGTGGGCGTGGGCAGCCACTTTGCGGCCCAGGCGATGAGCATCGGCGACGATGGCCTGCATCTCTTCGAGCGTGTACTGGCTGGCCTGCGGATCGTCGCCCTTGGAGAGCACGCCGCCGGTGGCGCCGATCTTGATCAGGTCCGCGCCGTATTTGATGTTCTCGCGCACCTTGTGCTGCACCGCAGGGATGCCATCGGCCACACCTTCGCCGACATCATGGTAGGACTCAGGCAGCAGGTTGTTGTCCATGTGGCCGCCGGTAATGCCGAGCGCAGGACCGCTGACCTGCATGTGCGGTCCCTCGATGAGCCCCTCGTTGATGGCATCGCGCAGATCGACATCGGCAAAGCCGTCGGCTCCCACGTTGCGCACGGTGGTGATGCCGGCTTCGAGCGTTACCTTCGCATTGCGAGCGCCGATGAGTGCGCTCTTGGCGACGCTGGTCGAGAGCTCATGGTAAGGGTCGAAGTTCGTATCCGAGGTGAGGTGGGTGTGGACGTCGATCATGCCGGGGAGCAGCGTGGCATTGCCCAGATCGATGACGGTGTCGCCGGGCTGCGTCTGGACCTGCGAGGTAGGCTGTACGGCAACGATGCGATCACCGGAGACGACGAGGGTCTGCGCATCCAGCAGGCGGCCGGCGTGGACGTCGACCAGGTGCGCGGCACGGACGAGCGTTCGTGCCGACGGTTGCGGCTGTGATTGTGCGAGGCAGACGGCGGGAACGGTGAGGGCAAACAGCGAGAGCAGCAGGGACGAGCGAAGGGACACGTGCAGCCTCCGGGAAATGGTCCAGTTTAGCAAGCGTTCAATGGACGCGATGTCTACTGTGCGCCCTTCTTGAAGATCCCCTCGGCGTAGTAGTTCTCGACGTGCGCCTGATCGCGCAGCATCTCATCGTACGCGTTGCGCAGGAGTTGGGAGCGGCTATCGCGCAGTTGTCCGCGAATGGTCTGTTGCACGCGCGGGTCGTTCAGCTCATATTGGCCGGCGGCTTCTTTGTCGAGAAGCTTATAGATCGCGTAGCCGTTTGCTTTGTGGCTCTGGTCGTAGAGAGGAACGACATCGGTGATTTGACCGGCCCGGAGCTTGCTGATTGCGGCGAAGACAGCGCTATCCTGCCGTAGCTGCGACTCCGTAAGCCGGCCCATATCGCCGCCGCTGCTGGCGGTGGAGGATTGCTCGCTGAACTGCGAGGCCAGCGCGCCGAAGTCATCGCCGCTCTCCAGCCGGGTATGCAGCGCCTCGATCTTCTTCTTCGCTTCCGCGTCGGTATTGCCCCTGGCGGCCTGCATAGTGCTGGCCTGCTGCGCCGGCACGGCGGAGACGACGATCTCCGCGAGGTGGTACTCAGGCTCGACCAGGTTGAAGAGGGATTTGTTCGAGTTGTAGTACTCGCTGATGTCCGCGTCTGTGATGTTGATCTTGGAGTTGATCTCCTTGTTCATCAGCTTTTCGCTGGTGAGGCCCTGCCGGATTTGCCGTTTCAGATCGTCCAACGTCATGTTCTTCGCCTTGAGCTGACGGTTGAACTCCTCCTGCGTGTAGGGGGCCTTGATCTCAGCGAGCTTGGCGTCGACCTCTTCATCCGTAGCGACCAGGTTGAGCTTGGCGGCTCGTTGCTGCTGAATCTCGTTGTCGATGAGCTGCCGCAGAATCTCCAGGTGCGCGATCTGGGATTGTACCGGCGACGGCTGCTGCGGATTGTTCCCGATATTGGAGTGGTAATAGCGCTCCAGCGTAGCCTGGTCGATGGGGTGGCCGTTGACGGTGGCGACGACGTCGGGCTGGTGCGGGCGGTTGCAGCCGCTGGCCAGCGTCAGACACATAAGACTCAGGGGGAGAAGAGCGAAGCTGAGCGAGGTGGAACGGCGGAACGGGGAGGGGACGGCAGGGCTGGATGCAGTCGGCGGAACTTCTGGCACTCTGTCTCCTTCGAGAGGCGATCTGACGCGGAGCGCATCTCACCGGCTCGGGTGTTGGCCCGGCGCCGGCTCATCAAGCTTATCGTATCTCCCAGTGCGTCTCCCCACTGCGGCACCAGCCGGAACGCGGGAGTCCCTGCTTCGTGCGTAGGCTTTGCAACGGTAAAGCCATGGGAAATCGGTTAGCGGGACGGAGCCGGCGATGGCGTTGGCGGAGTTGCTGGCGGCGCTGCGTCTGTCCGTTCCGGCGGCGTGATGCCATCCGCCTTCAATGCGCGATCGATGGCGTCCCACACGGCCGATGTCGGCTGGGCGCCGGCGGCGATGCGCTCCCCGTCCACGAAAACTTGTGGGGTGCCGTCGATGCCGAGTTTCTCTCCTTCGCGCATAGAAGCGCGGACGCCGGATTCGTCCTGCTTGGCGATACACGCATCCAGCTTCGTGTCGTTCAAACCGCCCTTCTTGCCGATGGCACGTGCCTGCCCGTCGAGCGCGGCGAAGGATTGCTTCGCGTCATCATGGTTGCCGTCGATCTCATGGCCATTGCTATGCGTGTAATCGACGAACTGCCAGTAGGCATCGCCATTCTGCTCGCCCAGGCAGTTTGCATCCACGGCCGCGTGCATCGCCCAGGGATGAATCTCGACCAGCGGGAAGTCCTTATAGACGAATCGCACTAGGTCCTTGTAGTGATCCAGCGTGGCGGGAAACAACTCCTCGTGCATGCGGGCGCAGTAGGGGCACTCGAGATCGTCGTAGTTGACGACGGTCACTTTCGCGTTGGGATTGCCGCGCATCGGCCTACGGTCGACCGAGTAAACGGACTGCGGATCCTTGCTGATGTCGAACTTCTCCAGCCGCGCCAGCGTGTTGCCGTCCTTCGAGAGCAGGAAGGTAACGGTGGTCTGCTTGCCATTGTGCGAGAAGGTGACGGGCAGGTTGTCGAATCCCGGAACATCGCTTTTTGTCTTGCCGCCCAGGGAGACGTCGTAGTTCGAAGGCACGTTGAATTGCGAGCGCACCAGCACTTCAATGCGGCGCTCGACCGAGGCATTGGGAGGAGGGTTCTGGGCCCGGCAGCCGAGAGTGACGATGGCGGCCAGGGCACAGGCGAGGACAAGTTGGGAACGGAACAAACAAACCGCCTTTCGCTGCATGACGACGTGCCTTTCCCATTATCGCAGGGCCCGGCGAGCGCGTGCGAATGGCGCGGCTGAGGCCGGCGGCCAGCCCAACCGGGGCCTAGTAGATCAACTGGGAGCGATTGATATTGCCGGCGGTGGCGATGCCGGCGAGGGTGAAGTTAAAGCTCTCGTAGTTCTCATTGCGCTCCGCGCCGAGGGCGAGACGCCGGTATTCCACGGTGAGGCCGCAACAGTTCCAGTTGTAGCTGGTCTGCACGCCGCCGTACTGCAGCGCGTCCTGGTTCAGGTCGTAGCCGAGATTCAAGCCGCCGCTGAAGCCGGTTTTGGTGCTGGCGCCGTAGCCGAGCGTGGCACGGAGCTGCTCATAGTTGGTGACCGGCGAGGGCGTGGTGGGGGTGGGCAGGGTGCTGGGGTTCAGGGAATCCAGGCGCGCGTGGCTGATGGAGCCGAAGAAGCCGGCATGACGAACGTCGACATAGACATTGCTGGCGTTGATACGGCCTGCGTGAGGATCGTAATCCATATCCCAGCCGAAGGACAGCGTCTGGTTGGTGCGCAGCTCCAGCCGCGAGATGAGAGGCGAGTAATCGCGAGGTCCGGCCAGGAAGGAGACGCCGGTGAGGTTGAGCGTGGTGTCCAGCACGTTGCGCCGGTTGTCGAAGACCGCGCCGCCGAATTGCGGATCGAAGTAATGCACCTGCGCCAGGGTCCAACTGAGGGATTCGCTGGTGTCCGTGTTGGAGCAATCGTGATAGCCGACCGGGAGGTACACGCGGCCAAAGCCTTCGGGAGGGAGTGGCGGATTGCCGCAAGGCTTTGGGTGCAATTTTTTCAGATAGAAGTGCTGAGTGACGGAGTATTCGATTTGGTTGGTGTCGCTGGCCAGGTCCGTGGGATCGAAGCGCAGGATATTGCGGAAGTTGTCGATGCCGGAGACGAACTCGTAGTGGGCCTCGGGCTCGATGGTATGGCGCAGCGCGCGATCATAGCGCGCGAGCCACTCCGGGGCGAAATCGCGCTCCATCACTGGTGCTCGCAGCTCAATGCCGGCTTCCACATCCTTGCGGTTCAGGCTGGCCGAGCGATAGACGGGCACAAAGGCCCCAGTGACTGGATCGAGAACGGAGGTGGGGGCCTGGCTCTTGGTGTAGAAGGATTCGCGGATGGCCACCTCGGGACGGATATCGAAGCCGCCCAGGTGGAACGGCGCCGAGAGGCTGGGGTAAACATCGGCACGACCCACCTCGTGAGCGGTTTCGAAGCCGGGCTCATGCCGGTTGAGTCCAGCCACACTGCCGTTTGCGCTCCACAGCAGCCAGGTGCCGGCGAGTGGACGCTCTACTGAGGTGAGATCCATCGTCGGCAGATGCGCGATCACCACATCCTCGATGAAGGGGCTCACCTGGGCGTAGTTGATATAGCGGTTGAAGCTGGCGGTCTCCGAGACGCCGCCGCTATTGTGGGTGAGGTAGATATTCGAGTTCACCTGAGTCGCCGTGGCCTGGGAGAAGCTCTCCGCGAAGGCCTCGCGGTAGATGATCGAGCTCAGGTATTCGGCATTGCTGACCAGGCGGGTGTGGTCGCCGAGGCCATGCCGGCCGTTGATCAGGATGTCCTGGCCGCCCTGGTCGGTGAGTGTGGTCCCGAGCAGGATGCCGCGATCGAAGAGCGCGGTGAAGCGGATGTCTGCGAAGTCGTCACCGTGGCCGCGGTAGCGAAACTCGCCGCTGGGCGCCCAGCCACGCTTGGAGTAATAGTCGGTGCCGATGGTCAGGTCCATGCTGCGGTTCAGCGCGAAGTAGTATTGCTCGCCGAAGACGCTGCCCTTGGTGTTGGACTCCGAAAAGACGGGGATCAGGAATCCGGACTGGCGGTCCGAGGACATGACCGGGTGGGTGACATAGGGCAGATAGACGATGGGGATGTTCAGGATGCGAAAGAGCGCGTTGCGTGCGCTCGCCTGGCCGTTGGCCATGTCGATGCGGCCGGCCGCGATTACCCAGTCGGGATGCGGCAGGCGGCAGGAGGTCATGGTGCCGTCGATGACCCGGAACTGCTCGGGTCCGCTCTTGATGACCACGCGGCCGGTGAAGAGAAACGGGTTGGTCGTGGTGTAGATGACCTTCTTGCGGCTGACGTTCTCGCGTACTCCCACACTGCCGGTCACGTTGTAGAAGCGGCCGGTGTCGAGATCGAGATTGAGAGTGGCGTGGTCCGCGAGGATGTGCTCGTCGGCCGGACCGCCATCGAGTTCTACATGGCCTTCGGCGCGCGCTTCGCCGGTGTCTTCGTTGTAGTTCATGCGGTCGGCGTGAACCACGTAGTCCTTGTAGCGGATCTCGACGTCGCCGAGCAGCGTGTAGACGGAGCCGTCCTTTCGCTGCGTGTTCGCTGCAATGTGAACCGGGACCAGCACCTTGCCAGGTCCAGGGGCAGGCTCGAGGCGCGGCAGGTCGTCGGCGTCGGGTACATCCGGCAGCGCGCCGGATACAGGCGCGGAGGAAGGTTGCGTCTGCTGTGCCGGTACCGCGCTTGATTCCGGGTGCCCGCTCTGCCACGCCCAAAGTGCAAGCTGCGGATGACACAGCCACACCACCGTGATACATAAAAAACTGCGCAGGTTCTTCGGCACGGGCAAGGCCAGAATAGCAAAGGCGATGCTTGCTTCGAATTGTGAACGCCCGCGCAGCTCTGGCTCGGCCAACGCTCCCCGTCGCATCTTCGCTGTTTGTCGCGATGATCCGGCGCGGCTTCGTTCCGTTTCTCCGCGTGCCGCGCAGGCGGCGAGGGACGCGCGAGAGCGCGGGACGTGCATGGCGCAGCAGCGGTCCAGTGACACCGGAAGCAGGGACGAGAGTGATGGCCAAATTTGTGCCGGATGATGTGCCAGCGTGGAAGACGGAGCTGACGGAGAAACTAGCCGCGAGCCGTGCGCGCCGGTCGGGCCGCGGCACCAGCCAGCCTCGTCTGCCGCTGGAAAACCGCTCCATAGATCCGGAAGAGCCAGCCCGCGCTGCGAATGTTGCCGCAGCGGTCGCGGCTCGCTATGCGGGGCGCCCCAGCTATCGCGAGGTGCTGGAGCGCGAAGCCGAAGAGGCGGCCCTGGCCGCGGAGCAGGCGCTGGTGGAGGCGCAGGCCGCGCAGGAAGCAGTGCGTCGCCGCATGGAAGATGCGCGCCTTGCGGAGGCCGCCGCTGCCGAAGCGCGCGACGCCGAGGAGCGGCTGCAGGCCGAGCAGGAACGCGTGGAGCGCGAAAGCGTCGAAGTACGCTACGACATGGACGAGCGCACGCGCCGCCAGATGCAGGCATATGAGGACCGCCGGTCTGCGCGACCATCGCAGTCCTCGCATCCGCCAACTCCGCCGCAGATCTGCGATCCCCTGGAAGAGGAGACGGTGACGCCGGCGATTCCGCTGACGGCGAACCTGATCGAGTTTCCGCGGGAGCTGGTGGCTGCGCGCAAGGCGCGTCCGCGACTGGCGGAGGGGCCGCTGCGCGATGCCGAGCCCCAGTCCGGACAGTTGCGCATCTTTGAAGTGGAACCGGAGGCGATCGATCACCGGCCGGGAACGACTGCGGCTGCGGCCGGGCTGGATTGGTCGTCCATTCGGCTGGATGCGGCGCCAGAGCGCGCGGCGCGCATTGCGCGGGCGGCTGCGGAAGCGGAAGACGTTCCGATCCGGCCTGCCGCGCTGGAAGACCGCATTATGGCTGCGCTGGTGGATGGAGCGCTCAGCTTCGCCGGCTTCCTGGTCTTCGTCTTTGTCTTCAGTTCGTGCACGGCGCATCCGCCTGCGGGCAGGACTGCTTTCGCTGCTACCTCTCTGGCGCTGCTGTCTACTTTTATCGCGTACCAGTGGCTGTTCTTCCGCTTTGGCGAGAGCACACCGGGCATGACGTATGCGCGCATCGCACTGTGTACGCTGAACGATGACAATCCCACACGACAGGCGATGCAGCGGCGGGTGGGCGCGCTGCTGCTGTCTGCCCTGCCGCTGGGGTTGGGACTGCTCTGGGCGGTCTTTGACGAAGATCAACTAGGCTGGCACGACCGGATCAGCGGGACCTATCAGCGGTCGTATAAGTGATACGCCGCTTTGGCTCGGCGATATACCGCTTCATATAAGTGAAACGAAGCTGCGCCGCGCTGGATATGGTTTTGCTTGTCCGCTTCAGCCTGTGATCGAATGACCAGCGATGAACAGGCGTCGCTTTCTCTCCCTCTCTGCACTCGGCACGGCTGCGATGCACCCCGCTTCCCGGTTGCTTGCGCAACCTGCTCCTCTGCCGGTTACGGTGACGCTCGGCAAACCGACTGGCCGCCGCATTGCCGAGGATTTCACCGGTCTCAGTTATGAGTCGGCGCAACTTAGCGATCCAGATTTCTTCGCGGGCGATAACAGGCAGCTCATCGAGCTGGTGAGCGGACTTGGTCAGCATGGCGTGTTGCGCATAGGCGGCAACACCAGCGAATACTGCTTCTGGAAGTCCGATCCGCAGGCGCACGGGGTCTCGACAAACCCGATTCAGGAGGCGCTTGGACCGGACAAGGGCAACAAGGCGCCGCCGCGCCGGGTGATCACCGAGCAGGCGATTCACAATCTGCGCGAGTTTCTCGATCGGCTGCCCGGATGGTCGCTGATCTACGGACTCAATCTCGGGCTGGGCACACCGGCGATGGCAGCGGAGGAAGCCGCGTTCGTCTCCCGCGCGATGGGATCGAAGCTGCTGGCTTTCCAGATGGCGAACGAGCCCGACCTGTTCTTCAAAAACGGGCTGCGTCTGCAGAGCTACAACGCGGAGCAGTTCATCGCCGAGTGGCGGCGGTTCTTCGAAGCGGTGCGTAAACGCGTGCCCGATGCGCCCTTCGCCGGGCCGGATACTGCTTTCAACAACGACTGGCTGGTGCCGTTCGCAAAGGCCTTCCGCAAAGATGTGAAGTTTGTCTCCTCGCACTACTACGCGGAGGGTCCGCCGAGCGATCCGGCAATGGATATTCCGCGGCTGCTGCGCCCGGATCCGAAGCTGGAGCGCGAGTTCGCCGGACTCGAGCAGGTGACGAAGGAGACAGGACTGCCCTTCCGGCTGGCCGAGACCAACTCCTGCTATGGCGGTGGCAAGGCGGATGTGAGCGATACCTTCGCGTCTGCGCTGTGGGGTGCGGACTACATGTTCCGCATCGCGCAGGCGGGCGGTATCGGGGTGAACTTTCACGGCGGCGGCTACGGTTGGTATACGCCGATCGCGGGCGCGCGCGCGAAGGGATTTGAGGCACGGCCGCTGTATTACGGCATGAGACTGTTTCGCGAAGCGTCGCCGGGAGAGCTGCTGGAGACCAGCCTGAGCACTGCGCCTGATGGGCTGCGCGTCTATGCTGTGCAGCGCGCCGATGGACATGTTGCGCTAACGGCGCTGAACCTTAGCCTGGAGCATCCCATCGATCTGGATCACAAGCTCACCGGCATGCGGTTGATTCGGCTGGAGGCGCCCAACGCCGCTGCGAAGACGGGCGAGACGCTGGGCGGCGCGGCGATCGCAGCGGACGGCGACTGGCACGCGAGCTCGCATGAGACCGCAGGCGCGCGCCTGCATCTGCCGCCAGCGAGCGGCGCGCTGATTTATCCATAGCGGGCTCAGAGGCCCCGAGCTAGAAGGCGTGTGGCTCGTCGGCGAAGATTTCGCGCGTGCGCGCCATTAGCGTGGCGGCGTGGGTGTCCTCGTCCGTCGCCTGCGGTTGCGCGGAGTAGAGCTCCAGCAGGTTGTTCACCAGCATCCAGGTGTCGCGGCCCGGTGTCTCCTTCACGAAGGACGGCAGCGGCATGCTGAGGTAGCGCGACAGCGCGAGGACCTGGCCTTCATACATCCAGCGCAGCTTGCGCAGGAGGGCGAGCCGTTCCGGTTCGAGGCGCAGACGGTAGCCCGCCTTGCAGAGAATTTCCGTAAGCCTTACCAGTTCGGCTTCGCTCAGTCGTGATGGGGCATCCTTCGCCGCGTCTGCGGCTGGAGCGGTGCCCGGAGCTGCGGGCTTGGGCATGGCGACAGGCTGCATGTTGAAGACCAGCAGCAGGTCCACGACGGTATGGCGCGCTATGGCAAAAGTGAGCCTCGCCTGACGGCAGGCCGAGCACTCGACGATGCTGAGCAGCACGGCACACGTGTCGAGGATGGCGGTGACCGCGCTGAGCCAGCTTTGATTATCGTGCTGCGAACGGAAATAGCACAGTAGTGGATACGAAATGTGACTCTCGAGCATCTCCGCGGACCAGCGTTCCCACTCCGCCAGCAGCTCCACCAAGGCATCGTTGCCGCCATCGCTGGCGTGGCGACGAAGCAGTTCGCTGGCAGTAGGCGGCGAGCCGGCGCGGCCGTCGAGCAGCGCGATCGAGCCTTCGCGCCGCGAGAAGGCTTGATACAGAACCGGCAGGTAGCCGATGACAACGGCGACGAAGCCGAGTCCAGTGCCCGCCTCGATGATGATCAGGTCGCGCGCCCAGTGGTTCAGAGGAATGATGTCCCCAAGACCGAGCGTGAACAGAGTTGTGCCGCTGATGTAGATCGCGGTATGGAGCGGATGCAGCCCCAAAGGATCGTGCAGCGGTGCGCCCATTCCATAGAGCATGAGGCCGAAGCCGTAGACGAGCCCCACCGCCCAAAGCCCCATAAGAAAGAGCAACGAGAGTGGGCCGTAGAAGCTGAAGCCCGATTCACGCAGGCGGCGATTTGGGAAGCGGCTTACGACCGCCGACCACGGACGCCAGGTGACGAGATAGAAGAGCCAGGTGAGCCGAATCTTCCCGCTGGCGCGGCGCGGCAGGATGATGGTCTCGAAGGCATCGAGCAGCACGGTGCCGATGGCGAGCAGTCCGAAGATCAGGCCGAGTGGGTGCACGGTTGTATTGTGCGGCTTGCCGGCGCCGCTGGCTAGTTTTCCGTCAGCAGTTCGCTGGCTGGTTTTTCAAGAATATCGCCGCGCTGGTTGATAGTGATGCTGCGGGGCGGCTGGAGTTTCAGGTTCAGGTGGTAGCGGGCATGGCGCAGCTCGCCGGTGCGTCGAAGTGCGCCGCGTTCCACCAGGTCCGCCAGGTCGCGCGTGGTGGTGGCGGGCGAGGTGCCGGTGATCGTGGCGTAATTGCCGGCGCTAAGCCCGCCCTTGAAACCCTGGGGCCCTTCGCGCAGCATGCGCAGGATGGCCTTATGCTGTCGCGGATGGATCTCTCCGCGCAGGCTGTCGATCAGGCGCGTCTTCTCGATCAGGAAGTCGACGGAGGCGAGGGTGCGCTGCTGGGCTTCAAGTGCTATGCCGGCAAACCACGCCAGCCACGCGGTGATCTCGTTGTTTTTGTTCGCGCGCTCCAGCGTCCGGTAGTAGTCGCCACGATGGGCAAGGATGGTGGCGGAGAGCGAGAGCAGCACGGGCTCGTCGGCCGTCTCGCTGGCCCCCTGGGCGAGCGCCTTTTCGGCGATGGCGCGTCCGATGCGCCCGTTGCCGTCCTCGAAGGGGTGGATCGATTCGAAATAGAGGTGTGCCGCCCCGGCGCGAGTGAGCGCCGGCAAGGGCGTTTTGCCCTCGGCTCCGGTGCGGTTGAACCACGCGACGAAGCGCTTCATCTCGGCCGCGACACGGCGTGCCGGAGGCGCTTCGAAGTGGATGCGTGGCTTACCAATGGCGCCAGAGATGACCTGCATGGGATCGCCGCCATCGCGGTATCGGCCAAGGTCGGGCAGTCCGCGGCCCTTCATCAGCCGGCGATGCCAGCCGAAGAGCATTTCCTCGGAGAGCGGTTGCGCGGAGGTGCGGTAGAGATCGACCATCATCTCGGCCACACCCTCTTCGGAGGGACGAACGCGCTTCGGGTCGGCCTTCAGGCCGAGCTGGCGCTGGATGGAGGACTGGACGCTAGCCCGGTCCAGGACTTCGCCCTCGATAGCAGAGGTGGTGGCCGATTCGGTGCTCATGGCATCGACCAACAACAGGCGACGCTGCTCACCGGCAATGTGCCGGATGGTGCCTAGAAAGATGCCGCCGCCGGAGCGGAAGCGCTTCTCTGCTGGCGCCAGACGCGCCTGTTTCCAGGTGAAGTTGGGCCAATCGGATTGTTGCCAGTTCCAGAGCATGAGCGATAGAGAGAGTTCTATCGCTCAGGAATATACGGTTTTGTGAGCGATAGAAATAATTCTATCGCTCATGGATTAGGGGCAAAACGTGAGCGATAGAAATGGGCCTATCGCTCATTGGATGTCTCTTTGTGAGCGATCATCTCCTGATAGAGAGCGATGGTCTGGTCGGCGATGCTGGACCAGGCGAAGTGCTGCTCTACGCGCTTGCGACCGGCTTCGCCCATGCGCTTGCAGGCGGCGGGGTCTTTGAGCAGTGTGGTGAGTTTGGCGCCGAGGTCACGCGCGAACTGATCGGGATCGCTGGGGAAGCTGGTAACGGGGTCTTGTTTAAACGGGACGAGGTAGCCGGTTTCGCCATCGACCACGACTTCGAGGATGCCCCCGGTGGCGCTGGCGACCACCGGGGCGCGGCAGGCCATCGCTTCCAGATTGATGATGCCGAAGGGTTCGTAGACGGAGGGGCAGCAGAAGACCCGGGCATGGGAGTAGAGCTGGATGGTCTCGGCGCGGGTGACCATCTTCTCGATCCAGACAATGCGCGGATTGTGGTGCCGGGCCTCGTCCACCTTGGCGCGCATCTCGGCGGCGATCTCCGGCGTGTCGGGTGCGCCGGCGCAGAGGACGATCTGCGTCTCCGGCGGAAGGTAGCGGATGGCGTCGACCAGATGCGTGACGCCCTTCTGGCGGGTGATGCGGCCGACGAAGAGCACATAGGGAATGGCCGGGTCCACGCCGTACTGCCTGAGCGCGGTGGTGTCGACGGTCTGCTGGTACTCATTCAGATCGATGCCGTTGTAGATGACGTGGACGCGCTCCGCGGGCACGTCGTAGGCGCGCAGCACGTCGGCCTTGGTGCCGTTCGAGACGGCGATGATGGCATCGGCCTCGAGGATGGCGGTGCGCTCCATCCATGAACTCATCGCGTATCCGGAGCCGAGCTGCTCGGACTTCCAGGCGCGCAGCGGCTCCAGCGAATGCGTGGTGAGGACGAAGGGGATTTTGTAGAGCTTTTTGGCGAGGAAGCCGGCCATCGACACGTACCAGGTGTGGGTGTGGCAGATGTCGATGCCTTCGAGCGCCTTGACCTGAGTGAGGTTGAGGCTGAGAGCTTCGAGGGCACCCTTGAACTTCCCGGTGGTGCCATGGGTGATCTGGTCCCAGGGCTCGGCGCCGCGCACGTGGAGGCGGCCGAGGTCCGCGTGCTGCTTGCCCCAGCAGTGGACTTCGACGTCGATCTTCTTTGCCAGCTCGCGGCTGAGGTAGTCCACATGGACGCCGGCGCCGCCGTAGATGTGCGGCGGAAATTCCTTGGTGAAGAGCGCTGCGCGCACGGGTTTCTCCTAACAGGCCGAGTCAGGATAGGGCTTGTGCGGAGGTGGCGGCAAGCTCGCGTTGAGCAGGCCGGTCGCCGAGGCGTGCAAGCTGGCGGGCCGCTTCCTTCGCCTCTGCGCGACGGAGGCGCAGGCCTAGGGTGGCCATGCGATGGCAGCGCAGGCAGAGCGTGCGCAGGTTCGAGAGATCGCACTCGCCGCCGCCTTCGACGACGGGCGTGATGTGATCGGCCTCCCAGAGGGAGCGGCCGGTGTAGCTGGGCAGGTCCCAGTAGTTGAGCAGGCGCTGGCGCGTTGGGCCGCGCGAGCGCTTCAGGATGCCTCCGGCGACGAGCGTGTCGATGCGGCAACTTTTGCAGACGCCGCGATCGCGTTTGAGCACCTGTTCGCGGAGGTAGCCGGGGTCGGAGCGCAGGCGCCACTGGTGCACGCAGTCGTCGGAGCAGAAGGTGCGGCGGCGCCTGGGCACTTCCGTCGCGCACCAGCGGCAGAGGCATCGGCCGGTCGCGCCGCGGGGGAGGGTGCGCGGGACGGCCCAACCTCCGGGCATGGTGCGGCGGGTGCTCATGGTTCTCTGGTTATAAGGACGGCTGCGTGAACGGACAATGGATGGGTATCGAGTTGGCTAACGGCGCCAGCGAACCTCCGGAAGACCGGAGGGCCCCTCCCCTCCCCCGGTGCGGAAGGCTGGCTTGTAAGTGGCTTCCTTTGTTCGGATTAGGTGCCCTCCCGAGGGCTAAATTCGTCCAGGCATTGGGGTTATCGCTAAAATCCTCTTTCTAAATGGCTTCCGGGCGCAGGATTGCACTGTTCCCGCTGCAAGCGGGAGCTTCGGTTCGTAAATTACTGATAATAGGTTGGTTGTCGCTAAAATAGTCCAGCGAAAGGGCTTAGAGGTGAGGCGGTGAGTCAGGCACGGCTGGTGTCAGGCGTCGTGAATCACCCTATTTCCAGAGTAGCAATTTGGAGGGGGTGATTTGGCAGTTTTTTGCAGATGACGTTGGGTTGCGGTCCGTTTTGGAACGAATCATCGGCGCATCTCTATCCCGGCGCCTTCGTGGTCATGAAGCAAAGGGCCACCGATACGCTCAACAGAAAGACTGAAGATCCCAAATTCACCGCAATGATCTTCAGCTTTAACCCCCACGGAAGTCGCTGAGTGCATTTGGGCAAAGTGCAAATATGTGCGTCCGCGATCAGGTCTTCATGATCGGCAGTAATGCTGACGCCGATGATGTAAAGGAGCAACGCAAGAACGATGCATATCGAAAGGATCGCTCTCACCCACGGGTGAGAGAACGCCGCCGTTCCCGTAACGAGTCCGATGAAGAAAATCAGGTAGGCGCTCTGGTGTTCTGCCAGACACTCATTGAGCAGCAAAACATTGTTGTGCGGTCGCTGCTTATGTGTTCCCTTGACCCTGTTGTCTATGATCGTTGACGCCGCCGCCGCTATGATGGCGCTGGCAAGTACGATGAGCCATAAGAGTGTGGGGGAGGAAGCCGCTTCTATCTGGGTGGTCGCACTTGGGTCCGAAATCACGAACTACAAGATACTGCAAAAAACGCAGATGGCCTGGTTACTTTTTCGGCCAGAGCTTATAAAGACCTAAACCACCAAGTAGCAGTTCAACGCCCAAGAACACCGAGCCGACGATCACGCCCGGCTCAATGAATGCTGCCAAACCCACTAGACCGCCCGCGATGCCCAGCGGAGCTGTACGTTTGAGGAGGTCCGCATGGCGTTTGGACCGGATGAGAGCGCTATTCCGTCGTTCTCCGGGCAGGCCATTCCGTTGTTCTGCGGGGAAAAGATTAGCCTGTTCGGCGGGAACCGAATTGTGCGTAAGCACCTGCATGTTATGCCATCTCTCTATGATCTAGATCGTCCACTGATATGCTCACTGATCCGTTAGACGCTCATTAACGCCGAGATCACTTCGCCCGAGGTGACATCTTTCACTTCCGTCGACACAATGCATCTATGTCGCCCGTCAAACGTCACGCAACAATACCATACATACGTTGCAATGCCGTGATCGTTCGATGTGCGCGGCCTCTTGGGCGACTCTTATATCCATTATCGCTAAAGCCGGGGGATTAACTGGCAAAACTAGCTGTTACGCCTGTAACCCGTCCTGTATACCTTTTAGTAACCATTGCTCTGGGCTGTTGGCAAGTCACTGAACCGAGCGTCGCCCGGTACCCCAAATCATTCAAATGAGCTCCAACACCTTGGGTGTGTGCACCGGATCCGCGGGTAGCTTCGATCACTCACAGCAAATCAGAGCGGCGTTTCTGTTCTTCGAAGCGCTGCCGGGACACGCTTGAATGCGGCGTTGTCCAATTCAATATGCGTTCGCTCCGATGCATAAAAGAATTCCGTCAAATATCCGCACCGGACGTTTGCAAGATTCCATATCTACCGCTTGAAGAGCCGCAGAATAACGCTCGTATAGGGCTTTCCACGGGCGGATGAAGCTGGTGTATCTCGACTCGCCGCTGTCGCTAGGCGGCGGTATGTCACCATCCAACTTGCTAATCACGCAGAGCGCGCGTTGGGCGATGCTGTCAAAAATGGGAACATCATCGGGGTAGCATAGCCAGAGTGCTTTCGATGCTAATGATGTGAAATCTCTCTTATTTCCAAAAGCATCAGCGCAGGCTTTCGTCATTTCCCTATGAGCATCTGAGAGTGCCGTTACGTCATCAAGTCTGCGACCGGGATGACGCGCATCAGCCCATGTCAAAACCGCTCTCGTGACATCATTTCGCTGCTTGGCAGTAAATCCCATAAGGACCCGATACCCATCCAGCCAGCCGCGTATCGTCTCGTGGCGGTTCGCAAGATTGGTACTCTCGATTGCATCCAGAGCATTTTCGTCTCTTGCCTTATCCCAGTGCATGTAATTGGTCACTGCTAGGCTGCCGAAGTGCTGGATCACTGCTTCCATGTCGATCAGTCTGGCCATTCAAGGGCTCCGTCAGGAGATGCGCGTTGAGTCTATGCCTAACTGGCGATTGCGGCCAACGTCTATAAGCCAGCGATCAATCGAGGACGACCTGATGCCTCTCTGTCCGGTCTTAGACTGCGGGAACTTCGGATGGACAGTCCGAGCGCGGCTGCTGTTGTAGGTAGCGGACGAATAACGGGAACAATCCTTCTGAGCTTGGATGGTCGTTTGCTCTTTGCCTGCATTTTGGGGGAGTGGTCCTGCTAGGGAGTTGGGGAAGTCGCGTCTGCCTCCACGTCGATTTCGATGTCTACGTCGGGCGCTGTGGCATCGCCGACTTCCTGCAGATTGTCGCGTGCGCCGATGCCGTATTGGGCTCGCTTCGTGGCTGCAGTTCCATGGAATGCCGCTCGCGCTGGCTGGCCGGGCTTGCCACCGGCGAAGATCCCGTTGAACTTGAAGGTGAGGGGCACGACCCTGGTTACTCCGTGAATGGTTAAGGAGCCGTCCATCACCCACTGATCTGCAGAGACACGGCGAATGCCTCGACCTTGATAGGTCATGGTTGGGAATTTCGCTACATCGAAGTACGCGGGACCGCGAAGATCTTCATCGCGGGGAATGACCTGAGTGCTGATGGTCGAGACGTCGATGTTTACGTCGACACTACAGGCGGCGGGATCTGGAGAAACGATGATCGTTCCCGTGACCTTGTCGAAACGGCCACGCACTCGCCCGACGAGATGATGCCAGGCGCTGAAGTAAGCAAAACTGTGAAGCGGGTCTATCTTGTACGTCCCGGGAGCAGGAAGGGCTTGAGCCGCTGGATCTTTATGGGCCGGCGTAGTCGCCTGCTGCGCCGATGTGTGCGATGCCAATGTACAGAGTGGCAGCAGCATCGCCACAGACCTGAAGAGATTCATCCACCGGCTGAACACGTTGTTTGTCTGGGTTCCTGTCTGCGTCCCACCCAGGTTTCCACTTTGGGTTCCGCGGATAGTGCAGCCCATGTTTCACCCCTCGGATTCATTGACGCTCATGACGTAGTGGGACTCAGGTGATGCCTTGACCACTCTGTGCATGAGCAGATGAGAGGCCACTTTTTACGACGCCGTAAATGGTTGAAATCAGAAACCCGAATATCCGGAGCATGAAAAGTGCGTTGTCCGATGGCGGACTGGCCTGTCCGGGAACGTACAGATGTATGGCTGTCCAGTGTTGGACAACTAAATTGCGAATGGACAGGTGAGGGATTCTTCTATCTGCCTAAGTTGTGGGTGAATCAAGGGGAACGGCCGGAATAGTTTTGGATGGTCGTTTGCTCTTTGCCCCCGCGGGGAGAGCCACGATGACGCTGATTCAGGATGTTCGCTACTCGCTGCGGCAGTTGCGCAAGACTCCGGGCTTTACCATCACTGCCATCTGACGCTGGCGCTGGGGATTGGGGCGAATGCCGCCATCTTCACCCTGGTGCATGCGGTGCTCCTGAAGAATCTGCCGGTGGCCGATCCGAAGACGCTGGTGCGGGTCGGCAATGAGGACGACTGCTGCGTGAATTCGGGCACCAGCGACAAGGGCGAGTATTCGCTCTTCCCGACGGAGACCTGGCTGCATATGAAGAAGAACGCTCCGGAGTTTGAGGAGCTGGCGGCGATGCAGGCGGGCTTTGGCTATAACCCGATCACGGTGCGGCGGGGCCGGGATTCAACGACAGCGCGATCGATGATGGGAGAGTTTGTCTCCGGGAATTATTTCCGGACCTTCGGGCTGCGGCCGGAGGCGGGACGGCTGATGACGGACGCGGATGACGCCGCCGGCGCGCCGCTGACCGCAGTGATAAGTTATGCCGCGTGGCAGCGGGATTACGAGGGCGATCCGGCGGTGGTGGGCGGCACCTTCTGGGTGAACACCAAGGCGGTGACGATTACCGGGATTGCGCCGAAGGGCTTCTTTGGCGACCGGCTGTCCAGCACGCCTCCGGATTTCTATCTGCCGATTGAGTCGATGCCGGTGGTTGCGAATGCTCCTTATGTCCATGACCCGGACGTGCAGTGGCTCTATATTGTCGGGCGGGTGAAGCCGGGGGTGAGTCTGCCGGCCTTGCAGCAAAAGTTGAGCGCGCTGCTGCGACAGTCGTTTGAGCACACCAAGACGTTTTCTGAAGGCGAAGGGAAGAAGGCGTTGGCGAAGGCGCATGTGGTGCTGACGCCGGGGGGCGGCGGGATTCAGGCACTGCAGCAGGAATACGACTCCAATCTGTATCTGCTGATGACCATCTCCGGCCTGGTGCTGCTGATAGCGTGCGCGAACATTGCGAATCTGCTGCTGGTGCGCGGCATGGGACGGAAGGCGGAGATGTCGCTGCGCACGGCGCTGGGCGCGATGCGCGGACGAATCATCCAGCAACTCCTGACAGAGAGCATCGTGCTCTCGGTGTTGAGCGGCGCTGCGGGCCTGCTGGTGGCGTACGTGGGAGCGCGGGCGCTGCTGATGCTGGCTTTCCCGGGCGCGCAGGGGCTTCCGATTGAGGCCAACCCATCGCCGGCGGTGCTGGCGTTTGCCTTCGGGCTGTCCGTGATCACGGGTGTGCTGTTTGGTGTGGCGCCGGCGTGGATGGCCGCGCGTATCGAGCCAGCGGATGCGTTGCGCAGCGGATCGCGCACGACAACGACGCGCGCCTCGCTGCTGCAACGCGGGCTGGTGGTGGTGCAGGCGGCGCTGTCGCTGGTGCTGCTGGTGGGTGCGGGCTTGTTTACGCAGAGCCTGAACAAGCTCGAGCATGCGGACATGCGGCTGGAGACGAAGAACCGGTACATCGTGCACATCAATGCGCAGGCGGCGGGCTATACGCAGACACAGTTGGAGGCCCTTTACCGGACGATGGAAGAGCGCTTCCATGCGCTACCGGGTGTGGTGAAGGTGAGCCTCAGTGCGTATACGCCGATGGAGGACAACAACTGGGGCACGGGTGTTCAAGTGCAGGGCCAGCCGAATATCGGGCATGATGCGTGGGCGTCGATCGTGCGCGTAAATCCGGAGTACTTCGATGCAGTGGGAACGCGCGTGGTGATGGGGCGCGGCATCGGCGTGCAGGATACGTCGACGGCGCCCGCGGTCGCGGTGGTGAATAAGGCATTCGCGAAGACCTTCTTCCATGGAGCGAACCCGATCGGGCAGCACTTTGGAAATGGAGAGAAGTCGACGGGCGATTATCAGATCGTCGGAGTGGTGGAGGACACGACGTACAGGAGCGTGCGCTGGGAGAACCACCAGATGTATTTCATCCCGCTTATGCAGCGGCCCGCGAGTGGTAAGGAACCGATTGACAAGGATATGTCGCTGTATGCCGGCGCGATTGTGCTGGAGACGGCGCGGCCGATCAACGAGATGGAATCGCTGGCACGTCGCACGCTGGCGGGCATCAATCCCAACCTCACGGTGGTGAAGTTCCAGACGTTCGATCAGCAGATTGCGGATCGATTCAATGACGACCGCATGATCGCGCGCTTGACCATGATGTTCGGTGCGCTGGCGCTGTTGCTGGCGGCGGTGGGGTTGTACGGCGTGACGGCATACACGGTGGCGCTGCGCACGAGCGAGATTGGCATCCGCATGGCGCTGGGTGCGGAGCGGCGCAGCGTGGTGGCGATGGTGATGCGCGGCGCGATGATCCAGACGCTGCTGGGGCTGGCGATCGGGATTCCGGTGGCACTGGTGTGCGTGCGCTTCGTGAAGGCGCAGTTGTACGAGATCACCAACGCGGATGGGACGGTGATGGCGGGGGCCATCGTGACGCTGGCCGTGGCGGCGTGCGTGGCGGGATTGATACCGGCGCGGCGTGCGGCTTCGATCGATCCTATGCAGGCTTTGCGAACGGAGTAAGAATTTCTTATCCCGCTCTTAAACGGGAAGGCCATTGCTTGCCGGCCTAGTCTACTTCGTAAAGTCCCTGCCTGTTGGTTGTCGCGCTCTGACGCTAGAGGTCCGGTGGCCGATGCGTTGTGTTCAGTGTAGGGGTGGCATCACGCCGATTTGCTGCAAGAATCCGATCATGTCTTTCTCTGCCCACTTCTCCACGAGCCTGCCGCCTGCGATGCGATGGATGGTGATGGAGGTCATTTTCAGATCGTTTCCGGTTCGCGGTGCGCCGGGGAGGTCGCCTTCGTGTTTGCCTATGGAGGTCAGACGAGTGACCACCTTATCGCCTTCGGCAATCTGGTCTTCAATCTGGTGATGGCCCGGGGTCGCTTCCCAGAATAGTTTGAAGCCCTGTTTCAATCCTGTGCGGCCAGAACCCAAGCCAGGAAATGGCGGCGGATTGTGATCCAGATAATCTTCGGCAACCAGCTCATCCAAGATGTCTAGGTTGCCCTTGTCGATCTCCTCGTAGAAACGGCGTACCAGGGCTTTATTCGTTTCGGGTGACATATCAGCCTGCTCCTCAGTGGTTATGTATGACGTGGCGAGCGGGGCCCTGACTGCGGCGGAATTATAGCGCTCATGGCCCTGTCGCGGCGCGCAGCCGCCTGACGTGAGATTGCGCTCTCCTGGATTCGGTACCGCAGGTGGTCGTCGAGTTTATTCCAGCTGCATTTACCAAACTTTACCTTCCTTAACCAATCTTTATCGCACTGGCCGGGGCGCGCTGTTGGAATGGGTTCACGAGGTGAGCCCTTATGTTTCCACAGTGGTTACGATATCTAGTCATCGCGGTGAGTGCGATGTCTCTGACGTGTGTGCGTGCGCTGGGCAGCAGCCCGGCAGAGGATCGTTTGTTGCGGCTGGTGCCGGCGAATGCGGCGATTGTCGCGGGAATTCAAGATCCACATCATGGGGATCAGCGCGGGCGCCTGCTGATTGTGACGAATAACAACAACGTGGATGTGAACGACTGGATCGCGCTGGCTGGGGTGGATGGCCGGCAAGAGGTGGACAGGCTCATCACCGTGGCAATGCCATCGCCGCGAAGCGACCTGGCCGAGCACCTGCTGCTGGCGCGCGGCTCCTTCGAGGGCGGACGCATTCTCAATCAAGCGGAAAGAAACGGTGGCGGCCGACGTGAATACCGAGGGGTGAGGATCGTGGAGCTGAAGCCATTCCAGCGCGAGGAGAAGGAGATGACGGACACGCGCTGGCTAACAGTGCTCGGCGACAACACCGCGGTCTTCGGCACGCCGGTGATGGTAATGCGCGCGCTCGACCGGTATCTCTCGTCTTCCGTGGCAGACGCTGCACTGGTGAAGCAGCTGATGACGTTGCGGCCGGATGTGAATTGCTGGAGCATTCTCGCGATGCCTGGCGCGGTGCTGGAGCGGCATTTGCGTGCGGGAGTGGTGGATGAAACGGGCGCTATGCTTCTGCGCAGGATCAGCAACGTTGCCATTGGCATGCACTATGGATCGAAAGAGCGTGTGGATTTCTCCATCGGGACGAATAGCCCAGAGGCAGCTACGGCATTAGCGGCGGCGATGGATGGGCGGTCTCATCTGATGCCAATTGCGGACACGCTGCGGACGCGCTTTTCGGGCGTGTCGGTGGAGCAGAATGAGGTTCGGGGTTCTGTGCGGGTGAAGGAGGAGTTCGATTCGTGGCTGGCTGCGGTGTATGCGCGGCTGTCTACGGATCGCGGCTTAGGTGGGGAGAATGTGGCGCGGGTGGGTGCGGTGCGGTGACTTCTCTGGGGTTTGCCTCGGTATAAACGGATGCCCGATGGTCACGGTGAGAGCGTTGGAGGATTGGTGGCGAATTGTGGATGATGCGCTGTGACCCATTTCTCAACAAGCTGGTGAAACTCAATTACCTTCTGCTGAAGTTCATTAGCCTCAGTATCCGTGGCTACCGATGAAAGCATGTAGTCGATGACATTTCTCTTGCGACGGCAGGTTTCGAAGTAGTCGGTCAGTGCGGTGGCAGCTTTTCCAATGGCAAGCCGAGCAGCCTGGAAGGTGATCGCGTGATGTCCGGCCCGTGCGCTTACGCGATAACTTGAACAAGCCACGGCGATGGTTGCCGCCTGCAGTGCAGCGCTATATGCGGTGGCAAAGCGACGGTCTGCGGAGAGGCCTGGGATCGCCGCATCGGCAAGATCTCGAGCGATGAGGGCCCGGAGATTTTCGAGTTCCTGCCGACTGGTCTTATGCGTTCGAATATCGCCCGCGGCCAGCCATTGTGTCCAACTCATGCTCACTTCCTTTTACAAAGAGCTTCGCACCTTGCAACACAGTCGATAGAAAGTGATCTTCGCTTCGCACTTTTCGGACGAATTCCTTCGAAGAGAACACTGTTGGATTTAGCGGTCTTCCCATCGTCCGTTCTACGCGGCGCAACATCGGAACCAGTTCCGATAGTCCGACGGAGCCAACGACCATGAGATCGATGTCGCTTTCGGAACTCTCCTCCGAGCGGGCAATTGAGCCATAGAGAAAAGCCAGCGGGATGCGATTATCAAAGGGTTTCAGCTCCTGCTGGAGGATAGGAACAATCCCCATCGTCTTCTCGAAGAGGTTTTTGAGATCGGGGAACACAGGGGATTTTGTGTCGGGTTTTACATAGAGACGTCGTCCGTCTCGCCATTGCTTCAAAATGCCTGCCCTGGACAGAGCGTCCAGCTCCCGTTGCAGGCTGGAGGGTTGCGTATGAAGAAATGCGGCGAGTTCTGTCAGGTACCAATCCTTTTCCGGCCTTAACAGCATAGCCCCCAGAACCTTGGACCGGGTTTCCGGGAACAGCGCTTCGAGGATGGGCGATCTACGCATATTGCGTAGATATATACGCAATATGCGTATCATGTCAACGAGTTCGGGATTAGCGCTTCTGGTCCAGTTCGGCGGCGGTGCCGGCTCCTATTACGGCTATCTCGGGAGTTTCCGGGATGCTTTCTACTGAGTAGCTCTGCAGCGGGCTCATCTTCACCATGTCCCACAGGTATTGCTTGAGCAGGGCGAGGTCGAGGAAGCCGATGTTGAGGCCGGTGAGATAGAAGCGGCCAGGACCGTCGAGGTGGATGGAAGTTGCGGTGCCGGCGGCGAGGGCGCGATGCCAGCGCTTGACGAAATCGGCGCAGCGCTGATCGCCCGCTTTGGCGTTGGCGAAGATTTCGTCCGGCTCCATGTCCATGAAGCGGAGCCGCATGGCGCGATGGCCCATGATGCCTTCGAGGTGTCCGACGCCGCCGCAGCCACAGAAGGTCTCTTTCGGATCGAGCGTGACGATGGTGTGGCCGCCTTCAAAGGGGCCGGGCGCATCCGGGTAGCGGCCGAAGCCGATGCCGTTGCCGAGGGTCCAGACGCGGACGACTTTGTCGAGCTGATTGCGGGTGGCGGCGAGGCCGGCGGCGGAGGCATCGGCATCGTTGAAGAGTGAGATGGGCGGCTTGATGCCGCGCCCGTGCAGCACTGCTTCTACCTTCTGCGAAATCTTTGCGCCCTTGATCTGCGGGAGGTTCGGCGAGTCTTCGACCACGCCGGCACGCACGATGCCGGGCAGCGCGATGCCGATGGCGTCGAGAGGCTCTTTCTCTGGTTTGAGCGCCATGATGAGGTCGCAGATGACTTCGACGAGGGGATCGGTGGGCAGATCGATGAGTCCGTGCAGCTCCTCCGGATCTTCCGGATAGCGGCGGATCTCGCCGATGAGCTGATGGTCCTCGATGAGTCCGGCGGTGATGTCTTTGGTCATGACCACGCCGATGCTTCTGCCCATAATGTCCACTTCCCCTGTTTCTCTTGCTATCTGATCGTCGTGCCGTGCAGCTTTTCTTGATGGAAAAGCTGCGCCGAGATTCCTTCTTCGATCTACCTCGACAGGGGAAGCGGAATCCACGTCCTCTGTTACTTGCGCTTACCGTTCGTCGTTCAGTCGCCGTCTGCGGCGCGGCCGAGACGGTTGATGCCGTTGAACGCCGCCGTTTTGTAGGCCTCGGCGAGCGTGGGATAGTTGAACACGGTATCGACGAAATAGTCGAGCGTGCCGCCGAGCGCCATGACGGCCTGCCCGATGTGGAGCAACTCGCTGGCGCCTTCGCCGATGATGTGGACGCCAAGCAGATGGCGCGTGTCGCGATGGAAGACGATCTTCAAGCGGCCGGTGGTGTCGCCGCGAATCTGCCCGCGGGCGATCTCGCGATAGTAAGCGACGCCGACTTCGTAGGGCACGTCTTCATCGGTGAGCTGCTCTTCGGTCTTGCCGATGAAGGATATCTCCGGGATGGTGTAGATGCCGTAGGGGTAGAAGCTGGGGTTCGACTGCACGGCGTTGTCTCCCAATGCGCGGGCTGAGGCGATGCGGCCCTGCTCCATGGAGACCGAGGCGAGCGAGGGGAAGCCGATGACGTCGCCGACGGCGAAGATGTTGGGGGTCTTGGTGCGGTAGTCCTTGTCGACAGGGATGCGGCCGCGGGAGTCGGCTTCGATGCCGACGTTGGCGAGGTTGAGCCCTTCCACGTTGCCGGAGCGGCCGACGGCGTAGAGCAGCGCGTCGCCCTGGATGCGCTTCTTGCTTTCGAGATGCGCGACCACGCCGCCCTCGGGCAACTCTTCGACGCTCTCCACCTCTTCGCCGAGTCGCATGGTGACGCGGCTATCGCGCAGGTGGTAGCTGAGCGATTCGATGATCTCCTGATCGGCGAACTCGAGCAGGCGGGCGCGCTTTTCGATGAGGGTGACGCGGACGCCGAGCGCGGCGAACATGGAGGTGTACTCAACGCCGATGACGCCGCCGCCGACCACGATGATGGTCTTGGGCAGGGTGGGCAGATTGAGCACCTGGTCGCTGTTGACGATGTTGCGGCCGTTGACGGGGACTTTGGGCGAGAAGGCGGGCTTGGTGCCGACGGCGATGATGGCGTTCTTCGTTTCGTAGACCGTGGAACTGCCTTCGCCGTCGACGCGGACGTGAGTGGGATCGTCGAAGCTGCCGACGCCGTAAAGGACATCGACGCCATTGCGCGAGAGCTGGGCCTCGGTGACGTCGACTTCGGTCTTGATGACGTGCTGGACGCGGAAGGCGAGATCGGCCATGGTGATCCGCTCTTTCACGCGATAGTTCATGCCGTAGATGGAGCGGTAGTTGTAGCCGGAGAGGTGGAGGACGGCCTCGCGCATGGTCTTCGAGGGGATGGTGCCGGTGTTGATGCAGACACCGCCCACCGAGCGCATCCGCTCGACCACCGCCACCTTCTTCCCCTGCTTGGTCGCGTAGATAGCGCCACGCTGTCCAGCCGGTCCCGATCCGATGATGATGATGTCGTAGATAGCCATGCTCGAAGCTCAAGGGTATCGAAGTTTGCCAAACGGCGCACTGCAGGCAAAGATACGGTACTCCACTCATGTTGCGATTTGCCGAATGTTCATCTTTCGGATTGCGGGGAAGTTAGACTTTAGGCCATGCGCCTCTATGCCATTACCGATCGCCGGCTGCTGCCGGGCACACATGAAGCTGGGCGGCTGAGCGCGGCCGAGCACGAGGCGCTGGTGCGGCTGGCGACGGAATGGTCGGCTGGCGGCGTGGAGTATGTGCAGTTGCGTGAGAAGGACCTGGGAGAGCCGGAGTTGACGGAACTGGCGGCGGCGATGCTGGCCGCGATGCGGGATTGCGGTTCGGGCGCATGCACGCGGCTGCTGGTGAATGCGGGGGCCCCGGGCGCGGCGGAGGCGATGCGCACCGTGCGCGCGGCGGGCGTACACCTGCCGGGACGGTGGCAGGCGGAGCAGGCGGGGCGGGCTCGCATTCGGGGGATGGTGTCGGTGGGATGCCATTCGCTGGGCGAGGTGGCGGTGGCGCGGGCGGCGGGCGCAGACATCGCGCTGCTGTCGCCGGTGTTCGCGACGGAGAGCCATCCCGAGGCGCGTCCGCTGGGACTGGAGCCCCTGGCTGCGGCGGCACGAACGGCGGGAAAGATGCCAGTGTATGCGCTCGGCGGGGTAAATGCGGAGAACGCAGCTTCGTGCATCGAGGCGGGCGCGGTGGGCGTGGCCGGGATCCGGATGTTTCTCGGCGAAGACTGGAAAAGGATTCGGATGGAAGAGGTACCCGGCTAGAGCATTTGCCATCGGTGTAGACCGGGCAACGACATTGTTAGCCGGGAGGTTGAAGACCGGCGTTCGTTTTCGAACGAAGCGCACGAGATTTGTGCCACCGCCAAACGTAGATGCCAAGGTTGGCAGCGCATACGGCGACCCCTGCGCTCGCGACGATCCAGCCGGGGAGGTTGGGATAGACGATCGCGTCCAGGTAGTGCAGCAGGAAGCTGCCCTGGTATGCAGCCAGGCCGGCCCGGGCTTCAAAGTAATTTTCTGCGAGGGTGAGTGGACATGGCCAGGGGCTCACTTCCACTGCAATTCCCCAGAGCAGCGCCAGAATGTGCAGGGTAGTCCAGATGGGCCGGCCGCGGGTCCAGAGGGCTCCAAAGATGACCAGTGCGAGCCACAGCAGATGAACAGCCAGGACAAGAACGGAGAGCAGTGTCACGGCTCGCGCAACCTCGTGTCCATGCTAGAGCGTTTTCACGGTTACTGAGTGCAGCGAAGCTCCGCGAGGTGTGGCGCTCTTGCCTGCGCCTGCAGTGAACATGCTCTATGCGCCGGTTAGGATTTGCGGCCGATGGTTGGTTATCATGAAGGGGTTATGCCTTTTCCGATCAAAGTCTGCACGATCTGCTCAGAAGAGTTTGAACTGAAGCCCGACAAGCCTGGATTTGCCAACCGCTGCCCGGAGTGCAGCGCGATGGACGAGGCGGATATAGCCGCGCAGCGCGGCGCGAGCGAGAGCAAGGCTGATAGCGGCCTGAACGAGGCGCGCAGGCATGCGATGCGCGATCTGTTGTATCGCAAAGAATAGGCAGCTTGCCCTCGGGAGACGATGATTTGGCGACGGGCCCAGGTAAGTTGTGAGCGCTGCCGTCGCCAATCCGGAATCCGTGTGGACGCCGCGGGTGAACCCGTGGCTGATTGCGTTTGTGGTGTCGCTGGCGGCGTTCATGGAGGTGCTGGATACCAGCATCGCCAACGTTGCGCTGCCGCACATTGCGGGAAACCTGGGCGCGAGCAGCGACGAGAGCACCTGGGTGCTGACTTCGTACCTGGTCTCGAATGCGATCGTGCTGCCAATCACGGGATGGCTCGTCTCCCTGGTGGGGCGGAAGCGATTCTTTCTCATCTGCATCTCGCTGTTCACGGTGAGCTCGCTGTTCTGCGGCGTGGCACCGACGTTAGGTTTCCTGCTGCTGGCCCGGGTGATCCAGGGCATCGGCGGCGGCGGACTGCAGCCGATGGCGCAGGCGATCCTGGCCGATACCTTTCCGCCAAAGATGCGAGGGCTGGCCTTCTCGGTCTATGGAGTGACCGCGGTGGTGGCTCCTGCGATTGGACCGACGCTGGGCGGATGGGTGACGGACAGCTATAGCTGGCGCTGGATTTTTCTGATGAATCTGCCGGTGGGGATTATGGCGATCTTCCTGGTGCTGCGCTATGTCGACGATCCGCCGTTTCTGAAGCGGACGACGCTGCACGAGAGCAAGATCGACTACTTCGGCTTTGGGCTGCTCGCGGTGGGCGTCGGTTTTCTGCAGATTGTGCTGGACAAGGGGCAGGAGGATGACTGGTTCGGATCGAACTTCATTCTCACGCTCTCCATCATTGCCGCGATCGCTCTGGTTGCGCTGGTGATCTGGGAGTTACGCGTTAAGCACCCGATTCTCGATCTTCGATTGTTCAAGAATGTGAACTTCGCCACGGCGAGCGTGATGATGCTGATGGTGGGTGCGGCTTCGTTTTCAACGACCGTTCTTATGCCGCAATATCTGCAGACCCTGATGGGCTATACCGCGACGAGCGCCGGCATGGTGCTTTCCGTGGCCGCGGTGTTGCTGCTGATCGAGCTTCCCATGGTCGGCCAACTGACGGCGAGGATCCAGGCACGCTATCTGATCGCCTTCGGCTGGGCCACGCTGACCATTGCGATGTTTTATTCGACGCATCGGCTCGATCTGCAGATGAGCTTCGTGTCGGCTACATGGCTGCGCATTGCGCAGTATCTGCCGATGGGCTTCATCTTTATTCCGGCAACCATGGTGGCGTATCTGGGGCTGCCGCAGGAGAAGAGCAACGCGGTGGCCGGTCTGATCAACTTTGTACGCAACATTGGCGCGAGTGCCGGGACCTCCGCGGTGACGACGATTCTGGCGAGGCGCGCGCAGGTACACCAGGTGATGTTGGCGAACCACACGGGGCTGGGCAACCGGATGTTTCAGAGCTCGAGCGGATCGCTTGCCGGGCAACTGCGTCATTCCGGCGGAGCGCAGGCACAGGCTGAGGCATATGGCAGGCTGTATCGGACAATGCTGAGCCAGGCGTCGACGCTCTCCTATATAGATACGTTCTGGCTATTGGGCGTGATCACGGCGATCATGTTCTTCGCGTCGTTTCTCCTGAGAAGCAATCATCCGCGCAAGGCGGATGCGCAGGCGCTGGCTCACTAGGATTTGCCATCCAGGCAGACGCGCCTGCGGCGGGACTGGCCGTCCGGGCACACGCGCCTGCGGCGCATGCTGCTGGGTTCGCTTCCTTTGGTTGCTCACGTTTGATTTTGTGGGTGACCAAGCAAACTGCAGGTTCTTCGCTTCGCTCAGAATGACAACTTATGAGTTTCAGGAGTCGCGGAGGAGTCTTGCGGGGTCGATGTGCAGGGCGCGGCGGGCGGGAATCCAGGTGGCGATGAGGCCGAGCAGCAGCATGGTGAGGACGACGCCGGAGAGCACGAGTGGATCGCGGGTGCTGGCGAAGGAGATGAGGTGCGCGAGCAGACGCGCGGCCAGCACGCCGCCGATAAGGCCGATGCTTGATCCGCCGAGCAGGATGAGGACAGGGCGGCTGAGCATGGAGCGCATGACCTGGAAGCGCTGCGCGCCGAGGGCGATGCGAATGCCTTGCTCCTTCATTCGTTTGGAGACGGAATACGAGGCCATGCCGAAGATGCCGGTGACGGCGAGCATGGCGGCCATGAGGCCCATGACGCTGAGGACGATGGTGGCCGTGCGGGCGGGCATCATGGAGCGATCGATGGTGTCGCTCCATGACTGAATGGCGATGGGAGCGGTGGTGACGACCTGCGCGAGCGCGTGGTGGAGCGTGGCGGTGATCTGGTCCTGTGGCAATTTCGCGCGGACCAGCACGGTTACTGAGCCGGAGGTGATCAATCCGCCGATACCCTGCTGGAGCGCCAGGAAGATCACGGGCCGCGGGTCTTCGCCGAGGCTGTTGTACTTGCCATCTTCGACTACGCCGACGATCTGATACTTTGCAGTGGCCCACATCGCGAAGCGTTGCCCTACGGCATGGGTGGTGCCGAAGAGGCGGCGCGCGAAGGTCTCATTCACGATGGCGACGGCGGGCGCGCCTGGCTTGTCGTTCCAGGTGAAGTCGCGGCCGGATTGGAGACGCGTTCCGGCAAGCTGCAGATAGCCGGGAGAGATGGGATACACGGGAGCGACAAAGGCGCGGTGCGAGGGCACGAACTGCGTGCTGTCCCATTTGTAAACGAACCATCCACCTCCGGTGCCAGAGAGCGGGATGTCGCCGGCAATTGCTGCGGCAGTCACTCCAGGTATGGCCGTTGCCGTGTCCAGGAGACGTTTCTGGACGAGTGGAGATTGCGGATCGGGAACGCCGGCCATCTTCAGATCGACCTGGCCGAGCGTGATGCCGTGCGGGTCGATGCCGAGGGGTACGTGCAGGCTGCGCATCATGCCGAGCACAGCCACCAGCGAAGTAGTGACCAGCAGGGTGCAGACGATGATCTGGATGATGAGCAGAACGTCGCGCACGGCGAAGCGGCGGAAGGAGCCGGCGAATACGTAACTGCTCTTGATCGTCTGGAGAACGTCGGTGCGCCAGACCTGCCGCGCCGGCAGAAGACCGAAGACGACGCCGCTGGCAATGGATAGCGCCATGGCGACAAGATAGACGCGCGCGTCGGGCACGATAAGGAAGTGGAGGGGGAAGTCGTTGAAGCGCCAGTGACCGAGTGTGCCGAGCAGCAGGCGGGCGAAGCAGGTTCCGACGATGCCGCCGATGACGGAGACGACGACGGCCTCCGTGAGCAATTGGCGCGCGACCATCCAGCGGCTGGAGCCGATGGCGAGGCGGATGGCGAGCTCGCTGCTGCGGTCCGCGGCGCGTGCCGCGAAGATGCTGGCAAGGTTGGCGCAGGCGGCGACGAGGACGAGCAGGGCGACCAGCATGATGGCGAGCAGCGCCTTCTTGACCGGATCATTAGCTTCGCCGGCGGGGCCGGGACGGCGCACACGGAGGGTCAGCCCGTCGTCTTTGGGATATTGCTTCGCCATCTGGTAGGCGACGGCATTCATGCTGCCGGTTGCCTGCTGCGGCGTGATGCCCGGCTTGAGGCGGCCAAGAACATCGAAGCTGATGTGATCGCGGCAGCAGAGGTCGTCCCAGCCGGTGACCTGCTGGGCATTTACGGCGGGAATCCAGTAGTCGGGCCAGAAGAAGTAGTCGGTGCCGTGAAAATTTTCCGGCGCTACACCGATGATGGTGAAGGGATGCTGGTTGAGCGTGACGGTCTTGCCGAGGATGTGTGGATTGGCGGCTAATTGACGCTGCCAGAAGTCGTAGCTGAGCACGATATAGGGGGCGGAGGCGAGGCCATGCTCATCCGACGCGTGAAAGAAGCGGCCGAGCGCCGGCTGCACGCCGAGGACATCGAAGTAGTTGCCTGACGCGGCGTTGCCCCAGCTTTGCGAGACGGATGCGTCGATGGCGAGACCGACGCGGATGAATTTGTAGGCGAGCAGGCCGGTGAAGGCTTGGTTGCGATCGCGATAGTCGAGGTAGTCGGGATAAGCGTGTGCGTCGCCGCCGTTTTCTCCGCGCGAGACCTGGAAGAGAGTGTCCGGCTGCGGAACGTCAATGGGACGAAGGACGATGCCGTTGAGCACACTGAAGACGACGACGTTGGCGCCGATGCCGAAGGCGAGCGTGAGGATGGCGGTGAGGGCGAAGCCAGGTGAGTGGCGCAGCTTGCGGAAGGCGAACTTTATATCGGCGAGGATGCTCTCGGCGCGCGGCCACATCCAGGGTTCGTGACCGGACTCCTCGATGCGGGCAATGTTGCCGAACTCACGCCTGGCTGCGAACTCCGCGTCTCTGCGACTCATACCGCCAGCCATGAGGGCTTCGACTTTTTCGGCGAGGTGCTGCCGGATCTCCTCCGAGAGATCGCTGTAGATCTGCCGGCGATGGAAGACTGAACGCAGCCAATGCATGACAAGTCCTCAGGATTCGGCGGGAGCGAGAACGAGGTTTATGCCTTTGAGCATCTGTTCGAAGCTGGAGACTTCGCGCTCCAGATGCTTGATGCCCGCGGGGGTGATGCGATAGGTGCGGACGCGGCGATTGCTGGCTGAGGTTTCCCACTGCGCTTTGACCAGGTTGTCTTTGAGCATGCGCTGGAGCGCGGGGTAGAGCGAGCCCTCTTCGACCTGAAGCAGTTCATTGGAGCGTTGCTTGATGTGCTGAACCAGCGCGTATCCGTGCATGGGCTGACGGCGCAGGGACTGGAGGATCATCATTTCGAGTGCGCCGCGGAAGAGGTCGCGGGATTCGGTTTTTGAGCTTGGCGTCATAGGCATATTCCAAACAGGCCTAGATTAAAATAGGGTCGGGGGATCATGTCAAGCGGTTTCCGCTCGCAGGCGAGCAGCCTTCGTGAATTTATTGCCCGTCCGGGCTTCTCCGACTCGCCGATATGAGCCTGGAAGAAGAAGCGAAACCCATTCATCCGATCAAAGAATCGTCCCGCGGCGTCTCTATACAGAAAAAGCGCGATTGAAAGCAGTGTAGTGACACGCTAGAATGCGCTTGCGCGACTCTCCCGAAGTATCCTCCCCGGGGTTGAGTTCCACACGATGGCTGACCATCCCCCGGGCCTGCCTATATTCCATTCCGCACACTCACGAATGTCGAAGGCAGAAGCTATGAGGATCACCCGCT
>CAVQJM010000026.1:0-6107 GCA_963712845.1 uncultured Acidobacteriaceae bacterium | reverse complement strand
ATACCGCTGCAACAGGGCACGTCGACCAAGTCGACGCTGCGCGCCTACGATGCCAACGATCTGGGCACTGAGCTGTACAACAGCAGCGAGAATTCCGCAGACGTGCCGGGATACGGAATCAAGTTCACCTCCCCGGTGGTTGCCAATGGCAAGGTCTACATCAACACCGGACACGACCTGACGACGGTGACGAACCCGCACGGAGAACTGGACGTGTATGGATTGAAATAGGGCCGAGCTCAACGCAGAGTTTTCATCCCACTGGAGCTGTGCACCTGACACCAAGGACGGGGCAGCGAGCATGGGAGGCCAGGTTATATGCCATGGGGCCCGGCAACCGGGAAGACAGATGCGGATGGCTGGTACTGGGCACCGCGACAACGATGAGCTGGACGCATTGTTTCTCCGCTGCTTCGAGGATGAGTGCTTCGGGCGGTCCGAACTCGACCAGGAACTCTGCCTCGACGCCTCCCAGGCTTTGCGGCAGGTCGTTCTCTAGAAGCCGCATGCGACAGAAGGCGTCGGCAGACATTCTGGTGGAAAGCGGTTCGTTCCAGACGTCCTCAGCAACGTGAAAGACGTATAGATGGGCGCTATGTGCCTTTGCCAGGGCGTAAGCGTACTCCATCGCACGCCTGGAGTCTGGAGAGAAATCCGTAGCAAAGAGTATGGATTTCAGGTGCACCTCCGCCTGCGGCTCGATGGCCGCCTTCGGGCCGACCAGCAGCGCGGGACAGGCTGCCGCTCTGGCGATGGCCTCGTCCATGGAAGGCGACAGCAGCTTGTGAAGACCGTGCCGTCCATGGCTTCCCGCGACGATCAGGTCGATGCTGTGCTCATCCACCAGTGCGGACGTCACGGCGGTGGGATCGCCGTGAGCCAGGACAACCTGGAAGGGAATGTCCTTGAAATGAGAGCTGGTCAGCAGGCCCGTGATGCGGTGCTCGGCTGCCTGCTTCATCTCGCGCAGGGTTCGATCGAGCTGCTCGGGCGCGATGTGCGCGTATTCCTCAGCTGGAATCACGTGGGCGACGTAGATTGAAGAACCGAAGCGACGCGCGATGGCAGCGGCGTAGGGGAGGGCCATGGCGGAGGTCTTAGAGAAGTCGGTGGCGAAGAGGATCCGGTTGAGCCGGATCGGAATGTTGTCAGTGGGCCCAGCGGCATCAGCGGACCCGGATGCGTGCAGCATAGGAGAGATCTCCTTTCAGCTAGGATGACGTTTCGACCGAGCGAGCGTGTACCCCATCGCGCGACGCCACGGGCTGGGACACGACGAACGGCGCCAGCGCCTCGCGGGCGTGCGGGGACGTGATCATGACGAGGCGGTCATTGGCCTGCAACAGGGTTTCCGTGTGCGGCAGCAACACATGCTCCCGGCGCATCACGGCGATGATTTCGAACTGATCGGAACTCAGCGTTTCATAGAGCGCCGCGATGCTCTTGCCAACGATGGCGCTGTCTTTCTTCACCTGCGCCATGGTGAGCTCCTTGTTGCCAGGCAGATCGAACCGGACGTGCGATTGCAACAGCCGCAGCAAATCGATATGGCCCAGCTCGTCGGTGAAGGGCAGATCCCGCTTGCCCAACAGGCCCAGCGCGATCCGGATGTGTTCCAGATAATGCGCCGCAGAGTCGCGCCGCGTCGGCACCTGGCCTTCGTACAGGCTGCGGTACTTCAGCCGGGACGAGAGTCTCCCTTGGAGCAGATAGCTGATCATGACTGCCATGCCGGCGGGCACGAGTAAGTGAAATCCTCCGGCCATTTCGGTGACCATCAGCATCGTGGCAATCGGTACCCGGGCAGCAGCCCCGAAGACCGCTGCCATGCCTACGACGACGAAGACGGCGGGCGGCTGATGCAGCAAGATGGCGAAGCTGCCTCCCAGCATGGCGCCGATGAAAAGCGAAGGCGCAAAGACGCCTCCGGAGCCGCCGGAAGAGACGGTCAGGGCGAAGGCGGCGATCTTTGCGAATACGAGAAGCAGCAGGATATGCAGTGCCATCTGGCCATTGATAGCCAACTGAATCCAGCCGTAACCGCCCTGCAGTACTTGGGGAAGCCAGAGGGCCAGGAGGCCAACTCCCAGCCCCCCGAGAGCAGGTTTCGTCCACAGAGGAACGGGCAGCTTCCGGAAGAGATCGCGGACCCCGTAGAAGACCACTGGCAGCACCGTGCCGATGATCCCGGCGGCCAATCCCAGCGCAGCATATGCGGCATAGTCAGTGAAGACCGGTGTGGCGATGTGCGGAATTTGAAAGAGTGGCCGGAAGCCAACGAATAGCCCATTGACCGCATAGGCGACTGCCGAGGAGCACATGGTGTAGAGGAGAGCACCCACCTCGAACTCCATGTTTCCGTAAAGGACCTCGATGGCGAAGACGGCGGTTCCCATCGGCGAGCGAAAGATGGCCGAGAGTCCAGCCGCCATGCCCGCCAGCAGCAGGAGGCGGCGCTGCTCCTCGGTATGGTGGGTGAGGCGGGCATAGTACGAACCGAGCGTGGCGGTGATGAGCGCAATCGGGCCTTCGCGGCCGGCTGCGCCGCCGGAACCGATGGTGATGGCGGAGGCCACCATCTTGATCGGAGCGACCCGGGGACGGATGATGCCTTCCTGTCGATGGAAGGCGTTGACGGCGGCGTCGGTGCCGTGGCCCTCTGCCTCCGGAGCGAAGCGGTAGACGAGAAATCCCGATAAGAGGCCGCCCAACGCGGTTGCAACCGGAATGAGCCACAATCCGTGAGGCCCGATATGTTGCACAAGCGAGCCCGCGGCCTCCAGTCCCGGCGCCTGATATCCGGCGAGCCGCTGAAGAAAGAGCCGATCGCATAAGCGCAACATCCACATGAACAACTGCGCGCTCAGGGCGCCGGCAACGCCAAGGAGGGCTGATTCGAGCAGCAGCCGTGGCTCGCCTTCGCGCTGCAACGTCCGCATTTGTCTGCTCTCCTCAACGACTGCAGGGTAGCTTCGCCCAGGCCCGCGCGCGAACGAAGCGGCGAAGGCGATTTGCGCCCACATCTTTCGTGATGCAGTTTTCGAAAGATGCGGTGGCTGAGCGGCATGCGAACCGCGTTCCCAGGTGACGAAACAGCGAGGGGAACAGGACGTGTATGGCCTGAAGTAGCGGCTGAGGGCGGCGCAGTTGCCGGACCATCCGCCGGTCGAATCGTTAGTTTTAGTTGATGTCGATTGCGATAATGGTTTTCAGTTCGATCCGGCCGGCGGCGGGGAAATCACCTTGGCGTCGTAGATCACTTTTCCGCCCACGAGAGTGAGGACGGATGCGGTCTTCGGCAGATCGGGCGGGGGTACGGTGAAGATGTCCTGCGAGAGCACCGCCAGGTCGGCGAGCTTGCCTGGCTCCAGGCTTCCTTTGTCCTTCTCCGCGAATTCGGCGTACGCAGAAGTCAGTGTGTAGGCGATGACAGCCTGCTCACGGGTGATTGCCTGGGAGGGCCGGCCTGGATCGACGGTTGCCAGCATGATGTTGAGATAGGGATTCATCGGGCCATCGGAGCCGAGCGCCAATGGAATGCCAGCGTCGAGCAGAGAGCGGAAGGGTTGCGATTTTTCGAGCACCAAGCCCGGGATCAGGCTGCTGGCTACGAAGTGAGTGGGATTCTGAACGACGACGATACCGAGTTGTTTCGCGGAGGGGATGAGGTCCGGATAAAGGCCGTCGCCGTGTTCGAAACGCACGCGACGCGTTGACCAGACGGCGCTGCCGCCATTGGACTGGAGAGTCTGCAACATGGTGGACGCAGCGATGTAACCGCTCACGTGCAGCAGAAGAGGGTCATTGTCCTGCCGCGTTTCTCGCAGCATTGCGGTCAATTCCGGCTGCGGAAAGAGCATACCGAAGTTGGAGAAGATCGATTCCGTTGTCTTGCCGGATTTTGCCAGACGGTCTGCCGATGCAAAGTCAGCCGCGCGCGATTCCCTGCTGGCGAAGCTGCCTTCCAGCGGCGTGCCATCGAGCATCCATTTTGTGCCGTTAACCGTGATGAGCGGTGAGGTGGGGTGCGGCGCGGGACGGCCTTCCTGTACGTTGCGGCCGGTCGTGTTCGTGCCCGGCATACGCATGATGCGCACGCGCGCCGTCGGCGGCAATTTCTGGAGCAGTGCGACGGCCCGATCGGGCGTCATGATATTCGACATGTCCTGAATGGTCGTGATGCCGAAGCGCGCGGCCTCGTTGAGCTGTGACTGCAGTTGCTGGAGAGCTACAGCATCGGGTGTCCCGTCCGCCAGCTGCCGTTCCAGGTTCATGAGGGCGTATTCGCGGACGACGCCGGTGAGTTTGCCGTCGGGCCCGCGTTCGTATTTGCCGCCCAGCGGGTTGGGTTGATCTTCGCGAATACCGAATTGTTTGAGTGCGGCGGTGTTGAGGAATGCGGCATGTCCGGTGAGCATCACGAGCATCACCGGGTTGTTGGGGGCGATGCTGTCGAGCGCGGCGAGCGTGGTTTGCGGATCGAAGTAGACGGCAGGGCCGATTTCCGCTGCGAGCAGCGATCCCGGGGCGGCTTTTTTGACAGCTGCGGTGATGGCTGCCAGCATCTGCTCCCGGGTCGGGTTCTGACCCTCGACGGCCACGTTAACCTCGTTTGCCGGCTCAATGTCGAGGTGCACATGGGCATCATTGATGCCGGGGATGACAGTGCGACCACCGAGGTCGAGGGCCCGTGTGGCAGGTCCGCGCAGCGCGAGGATCTTCGCGGAGTCGCCAATCGCGACGATGCGCTCTCCACGGATCGCAAGAGCCTGTGCATACGGATGAGTGGTGCTGCTGGTGAAGATCTTTCCGTTGTAGAGGATGATGTCGGGTGATGAGGTCTGAGCGAAGGACCGACGGGGCGCGCAGAAAAGTGAAACAAACAAGATGCACAACGCGGCGATCGAGCGGCATAAGGCGGCCATGGTTGTCTCCCAGTACAGGTGGTGCGCAACGATAGTGCGCAACAAGGGCCGGATGTATCAAAACCAAGTTATGGCGCGATCAGTCTACCGATCTCTTAGCTGCCGAGGGAAAGTTTGTGAGAAGCGGTCTTCATCGGTAGGACGCGGACGAGTATTTCTTTCAGCGGTTACAGATTTATCGTTCTGCAGCCAATGCGGGGTCATGGGGGAATTTCGATAAGCCTTCGCGAATGACATCTTCCCGAAGTGCCGACTCGCCGGACAAACTCAAAAGTGTGCCTGCAAGCGCGTAATGAAAGGCAGATGTTCCTGCCATGGAGAGCCGCCGGTGCGCGATTTTTGCCGCTAGAACGTTGTCACGAGACAGTGCGGCGCCGGCAACAACAACGTCGAGCAGTTCCGGAAAATCCGGCTCTCTCCGCAAGGCTTCCTGGAGAGCTCGCAGTCCAGCCTCGCGCCTGCCGCAGTAGATCTCACACACTCCGCGCTTGGCCAATACCAGCGCGGACGCGCTCCCCATCTGCATCGCGGAACGGTAAGACGCCAAGGCCTGCCGATGATCGCCTTGATGGAAGTAGGCATCGCCGAGGCTTTCCTCGAGCACGATGCTGTGCGGATTGAGCTTCGCGGCATGCGATAAGAGCTCAATGGCTTCAACATACTTCTGTATCCGCACGAGAGATACACCGGCAAAGATCCATGGCTCGCTGTGCTGCTGATTGAGCTGCAGTGCACGCAGAAACAATGAGAGCGCAGCCTCGGGCTTTTTGAAGTAGTCCAGTTCCACCAGTCCAAGTTCAAAGCAGGTTCTCGCGTCGTCCGGGTTCTTCTCCAGGTGACGCATACCGATCTGGTAATAGATCTCATTCTTCCGGGCGCGGTCCGCCTTCGCGTCTTCCGTATGACCAAAGTGATGAATGAGGAACGGAGCTGCGGCGATAGGAAGCTGGAGTTTCTGCAACCGATACACGACCGTCTCGTGCACCGGCCTTTCGAAATAGACCTCCGGATGACGGCGAAAGAGCCGGGTGTTGATGCTTTTGACATACGCCGGATAGGCGCTGGACTCGGGCAACAATCCCGGATTGCGAAGTGTGCCGTGCTCTCCACTGCGGCTATGTGTCTCGAGGACATAATTCCATCGGCACACGTCATACGCAGCTGGTTCCGGCCGCTGCGCCG
>CAVQJM010000025.1:0-38207 GCA_963712845.1 uncultured Acidobacteriaceae bacterium | reverse complement strand
TGCCGCCGTGCGAAAACAGAAAATTCCCGATGGTGGCTACCAGTCCCTTGCGATCGGCGGAGTGCAGCAACAGGACTGCGCCTTCGCTCATGGATCTCTTCTTTGTGGAGTTCAGGTAGATCCGCTCAGGTAGATCCTATGTTAGGGGGACAAGCTGCGGCGCAGCGATATGGCTTCGATCTCAACGCGCCTACAAAAATCTCAATCGGTAATCAGAAACACTATCACCGCCATGGCGTTCCGAAGGGCTCGGTTCGCGCGTTAGCGTGATCTATATGACTCGCTGTGATGTCAGGCAGGCCGCTGTTGTTGTCTTTCCCGGTGATGCTGTGGCGTCAGGGTCAAGCGGTGCAAATTCACACTGCCGTCGCCAATATCTGCGTGGCTGCGCGATTGTCTTTCACAGAGCGATCTCCACATCGCTCCCATCACGATGCCAACTGAGAGTGATACCCAAGCGATCAGGATTGTCATACTCTGTCTCCTGTTCTCAATCGCGCTGCCTGCGCCGGTAGCGGCGTCCGCATCGCGTTTGTATACGCATATATAGGATGCGTCCCCGAGCTTTTTGATGGGCCGAAATGCATGTCGCAACAAATGTGGAGTAGTTCGTTTCAAAATGGCTCGGGCGTTTGCTCTTTCTCGTCCATGCAGAAGACAAAAGTCAAAGGAATTGGAGCAAATTTGCACATACCGGTACCTTTTTACTCGCGGGGGGGCAGGCGGCCAGACTGTTCTTGGTCGCCAGGAATCGGTCAGCCGCCGCAGCAGCTTTGCTCGCAACGCCGGCCCGCATGTACAACACTCTCGACCAGATCGGAGCGATGAGTCACACCTTGGATGGCCCGATCGATTCGGCCAGTATGCGACCCAAGCGGACACTTTCAGCGATCCCGCGATCTTCGGGATAGTAGAAACAGGTATCTGCAATCTGCAGACCCTGGATCGGCGTCTGCGCCGGTGGAATCTTTTTCGCAAAGCCCGGTTCGCAGATCGGCTGTCCATGGCGCAGGCGAGCGACCTTTATATCGACAATGTCCTCCCGCAGCAGCTGACTATTCAACTTTTGTAGGCATGCGAAGGACTCATCCACCAGCCGCTGGTCGGGCCAAGTGAATCTTTCATGGGTAATGGGCATGTAGTAAGGAACGTAGACGATGGTATCTTCGGCGAAATCACGCAGATTGGAAAATTCGATGATGCCGGGAATCTCGATGCTTGGCTCCGAGACGTTCACCCAGAAATGCGGGCTCACGGATCGTTTCAATTTGTAAATTACGCAGATCACGCCGATGTTCGCTATAGATTCATATCGTGCTTTCCAATGGGTAGGCAGGTCTGGAACCATAGCCGAAACATAGGGTGTCGGCACCGTCGAGATAACGGAGTCTGCAGAGATGTGGCCCGACGGCAACTCAACTCCGATCACGCATCCATTTGCAACTGCTACTTTGCTGACCGGAGAGTTCACATGAATACGCCCACCCTGCTGCTCAATAGCCTTGACCAGCGAATCAATCAAAGCCTCCGAGCCGCCCTCGATATAACCTAAGCTCTCCTGCATCACGGATCTGCGAGAGCGGCCGATACGCCTGATGCGCGTCCAGATCCACGCCGCCGAAATATTGTCGGCATATTCGTAAAACTTGTAATCCAGAAGAGACCGCCAGAGCCGTTCATACACCTTCCGCCCACACCAGCGAACGAGCCATGCCTTCGCTGACTCGTTTTCAATCGCCGCCCACTGATTGCGGCGTACACAGACCGCGGCGAAGATGCCATATCGAAATTTATCCAGGAGGCTAAGCCCGGGCAATCGCAGCAGCGAGACTGGATCTCCCCACCTGTGTAGTTCCCCTTCGTTGAAGAACCCCATCGTGGTATCGACCCAGCGCAAGCGATCGCTCATGCCAAGCTCAGCCATAAGCTCGAATGTTGGATAGTCCGTCTTGCATACAAAGTGATAAAAGCGCTCTAACGAAACACCGCCAAAATCAAAATGAGCTGCCATGCCACCGGGGATATTGGAAGCCTCTACAACATCCACATCGTGCCCAGCCTTCAACGCGTGGTATGCCGCAGCCAAGCCCATGGCTCCCGCACCAATCACTACCAATTTCGCCATCTTGCCTCTAATTATGCTTGATCAATGCCAGGAAATATTGCTGCACGAGATTACTGGTGGGGCAGGCTCACGGCGTAGAGATACCACGCTGCGTGTGGCAGCCACTCTTCGGTCCAGCGCCAGTCCTCGTCCTTGCCGGTCACGGCAAAGCCTTCGTTGAAGGCGATGCCGTCCTCATCGTTGCTTGCAGCGGTGATGCCGTTGAGGATCGCGCCCGGCGCGCTGGTGTATTTGTACGAGCGGAAGAACATATAAGGAGCGTTGCCGTGCCCGCTGCCCATCAGCATGCTGCTGTCGAAGGGATTGCGCCCCAGGATCCAGTGCAACTGATCGTCTGCGTAGCTCTGGAGCGCGGACTGAAACGCCGCGTCACCGGCGAAGAGCGGTGCAGCCAGGCGCGCCGCAGCAGCAAGTGAGGCGAGCCGCGCATCTTCTCCCTGCCACCACGGAGCGGCCTCGGTGTCATGCGGAAAGAAGAACGCTGTTCGCACCTGGCCATTGCCCATGCGCACAAGCTGCCGCGCATAGCCGAACGGATTGTTCACCTCGTGCGTAGTCGCGAGTTCGAATTGCAGCGACCGCTTTACAGCCGCGAGCGCCTGCTTCCGGTTTGCGGCGGAGGCAGTCTCTGCATAGCGCAGCAGACTGACCACGGGTAGTCCCGCGTCCGAAGGATGGAAGAACGGCCGTGTGCCATCATCCGCGCGCCAGTAGTTGTGAAACGCCCCGCTGGTCGTCAGCCGCGCCATCAGGTGGGCGGCACGCTTGTCCGCCGCCTGCCCATAGATTTCCTTGTGACTGGCGCGATACAACTCCGTCGCGGCCATCAGTGCGCAGTAATCGTCCAGGATGTTTTCCGTGTGGTCGTTCAGCAGCTCACGATTGTGCGCTTCAAGAAAGGCGAAGGCGTCCTCTGCGGTCTGCAGATATTGCGCGCGCGTAAAGTCGCCATCCTGGGGCATGGTGCTGGCCAACGCCAGTGCGGCGATCGACATGCCTGCGCCGGCACGATAGCCGGCCTCATACGCATGCGGACCTGACGCGACTGGGGCGGCGCGCACCGTGGAATCGGAGACCTTGGTCTTGATCTGCGTGCGCCAGTTCGGATTGCCGATCTTGCGATCTTTCGCGAGCTTCGCCGGCCCCGGTCCGTCGATGCTCTCGAAGAATGACCCGTTCGGCCGCTTGAGGCGCACCAGAAAATCCGCACCAAACAGGCCTTCATCCAGAAGGCGCCGCTCATACTCGCTGAAGTTGTCATCGTGCCGCGTCTGGAGCGTGTTGTAGCTGGCAACCAACGTCCACGCAACCAGCGGCACCTGTTGCGGATTGAAGTATGAGGTCAGGTTTTGGTGCGACAGGTGAATGCCGTAATCGCCGGTCGCATCGTACCAGCCGCCATGCACGTCTACCGTGCCCGACCCGTCGGGCAGCGGAAGATGACGATCGGCGCGATCCATGTCGCCGCTGGCGCGCTGGCCTTTGAAGTAGAAGACCACGTTGGACAACGTCGTCCGCTCCAACAGATCGTCGTCAATCTGGAAGCTGCAGGAACTGACGACGCTATCTGCGGTCGCGACGCGCAGGATGTAATGCCCCGGTGTGCGGAATGCCGAAAAATCCGCCTTCCAGTAAGTACGATCGCCCCAGCGATCCACGTGACCAGCCGCCTCAGCCGTGCCGCTGAAGACGACCTTGCCTGTCGCATCATCCACCAATGTGAACCGAGCCGCGGGGCCATTCTCGGCTCCAGAGATCAGCGCCACCTTGGGCGCGGTCGTCTCGTAGCCGACCTGATCCACCAGCACGCGCATCTGCGCCGACGCCATTACCGCGGCCGCTGCACACGCACTCAGAACAAGAAAAGCCTTCAAGAATCGGATCGCGTAGCCACCCTCCTGGCGGGCTGCTTGCGACTATAACGCACAGGTATGTGCAGATTCCCGGCGGTTTTCGCCCGATATGTGCAATGCTGGTTCGAATCAGCTCGGGGTGCGGAGGGGTTGTGGTGCCACAGAGCAGCAAAGAAATCTCACCCAGACCGGTGCCGTCTGCCCGCCGGCAACCGAAACGAGCGCGGCGCATCGTATGGCCGCTGCTGGCGGCTCTTGCCCTTTCTATGCCGCTGGCCGCTTCGCGAACGAAGAGCGCGACCCACAAGGCTCTTCCTCCGCAGATCATCGCCTACATCTTTCCGCGCAACGCTGCGCTCGAGCCGAACCAAGTCGCAGCAGGCAAGCTCACCCGTATCAACTACGCCTTCGCCAACATTCAGGACGGCCGCATCGTGGTCGGCTCTCCGGTGGACGAGGCGAACTTCGCCACACTCGTCGGGCTGAAGCAGCAGAACCCATCACTGCAGGTGCTGGTTTCGGTGGGCGGCTGGCTGTGGTCGGGAAACTTCTCCGACGCGGCGCTCACCAAGCAAAGCCGAAGCCGCTTCATCGAGAGCGTGGCCGCCTTCGTGGAGCGCTACAAGCTCGACGGGCTCGATATTGACTGGGAATATCCGGGGATGACCGGCGCGGGCAATCACTTCCGCCCCGAGGATAAACGTAACTACACTTTGCTTCTGAAAGAGCTGCGCGCACGTTTCGACCGTGAACAGCGCAGGGTGGGGCATCCGTTGCTGCTCTCCGTCGCAGCGGGCTCGTCCAGCGACTTCATCGCACACACCGAGATGAGCAGCGTGCAGCGCTATCTCGATACCGTGAACCTGATGGCCTACGACTATTACGAACCGGGCAGCGACAAGATCTCCGGGAACCACGCGCCGCTTTACACCGATCCTGCCGATCCCAAGCGGGCTTCCGCCGATCAGTCTGTCCAGGAATTCGAAGCGGCCGGTGTGCCGCCGCGGAAGATCGTGCTGGGCGTACCTTTCTATGGACATATTTGGGGCGATGTCCCGCCCACTGATCGCGGACTCTTCCAGCCAGGAGCGCCTGTGCCCAACGCATTCGCGAACTACGGCAACATCGTGTCGAACATGCTGAACAATGGATTCACGCGCTACTGGGATGCCGCTGCGTCGGTCCCGTATCTCTATAGCGAGCAGAAGCGCGAGTTCGTTTCCTATGAGGACACCGTGTCGCTCGCCTTGAAGTGCGCGTATGTGCGGCGCAAAGGGCTCGCCGGCGTCATGTTTTGGGAGTACAACGGCGACCCCACCGGAGCGCTCCTGAGCACCATCAACACAGCTTTCTACGGCAACGGTGCCGGCGCAGGGGGCGGGCGATGAACGCGACCGTTTCCGCACCCGCCATCGGCATTGCCGGTCAGGCCACCTCTACCCGCGTCGTCTCCATCGACATCTTCCGTGGCATCACCATGGCGGTCATGATCTTCGTCAACGATCTGGACAGCGTGCACGGTCTCTCCAAGTGGACCTATCACATGCCGGCAAATGTAGACGCGATGACCTACGTCGACATGGTCTTTCCGGCGTTCCTGTTCATCGTCGGTATGGCATTGCCCATTGCGGTGAAGCAGCGCCTGAAGCGCAATGCATCCGTCGCCTCGCTTTGGATGCACGTGGTGCTGCGTGCCATCGCACTGCTGGTGCTCGGCCTCATCCTTGCCAACGCGGAGCGTGGCGACCCAGCGCGGATGCACATCAACCCGAATGCGTGGGCGCTCCTCGGACTCGCCGGCGGCATCCTGCTATGGAACGTCTACACCGGCCTTAGCAGCAGAACTGTTTTGCTCTTGCGAGGGAGTGGCGCGGCGCTCATCATCGCCATGTTCGCCATCTTTCGTCGATCGACTCCGCATGGCGAAGCATGGATCAAGTTTTCGTATCCGGAGATACTCGGCCTTATCGGCCTCACGTACTTCGCCGTCTGTCTGCTTTACATTCCCACGCGCCGCTGGCGTTGGGCACCCATCGTCTGGTTCGTTCTGCTGGTCGCTTTCAACGCTGCATGTGTCCTCAAATGGCTACCCTTTGACCACGTTTCGATGTACATCTGGCCCTTCAGCAACGGAGCGATGCCCAGCCTGGTCATGGCAGGCGTGGTGACGTCGTCCATCTTTCTCGGCGAGCATCGCTGGAAGACTCCGTGGCAGAGAATCCAGCTTGCCCTGCTGATGGCGGTTGTCTGTTTCGTCGCGGGCTGGCTGCTTGCGCCGCTGGGCATCTCGAAGATTCGCGCAACACCCACCTGGGCCCTGTGGACCATCGCAGCCAGTTGCGCGCTGTTCTCCGCGCTCTATTGGATCTGCGATGTGCGCAAGCAGACCGGCTGGGCCTGGCTGGTCCGCCCCGCCGGCTCCAATACTCTGCTCACCTATCTTGTCCCCGACATCTATTATTTCCTCGCCGGACTGATGGGTTTTGTGTCTTTGCTGGGGCACTGGAACGCGGGATGGCCGGGCATCCTCCGTGCCGTCTGCTTTACGATCGCGATCTTACTCATTGCGAGGGGCCTCACCAGGGCGCGCCTGCGGATGCAACTGTAAAGGCGCGGCCATCAGTGGAGTGACGATAGATCCAGCTTGGTAACCGGATGCGAACCATAGTTCGCGACGTAGGCGTCGCCGCTCTCGGGATCGACCGCAACAGCATACGGATTCGCTCCGCCGGGCAGCGTTGCCAGAACCTGATTGGTTGCGCCATCGATTACGGTGACGTTGTTGCTGTGCGTGTTTGCGACAAAAATGCGGTGCCGTTTACCGTCGACCGCGAGCGCCTGCGGATGATGTCCGGCTGCCACGGTTGCTACTGGCTTCATCGTCGCGCCATCGATAACCGTCACCGAATCTCCCACATAGTTGGCAACGTAAATCTTGTTGGCCGCTTCGTCGATCCGTACAGCGTCGGGCATCGCTCCGGTCGGCACCGCATCCGTCTTGCCGCTCTCTTCGTGATACGCGATCAGCATGTTCTTGCCGATCTCGGTCACGTAGACAATCCCGCGCTGTTCATCGACTCCGAGTCCCCATGGGTGCGAGAGACCAAGATCTTCGTGACGGATCGCATTCGAAGCGTCCAGCACGGTGAGGGCCGGGTCTTCATAGCTGATGAAGAACGCCCGCCGGCGGTGCGCGTCTGTCTCGACATAATCCTTGGAGCCAATCGGCATCTGCTGAACGCTGTCGGTTGTGCTGTCGATGACAGTGACGTTGTTGCTGTAGGTATTCGTCACGTAGACGCGGTGGAGCGCGGCATCGAACCCAATTGCATATGGATGTTCTTCGCCGGGGAGGGTCTTGACCACGTGATCCGTGGCGCCATCGATCACGCTGATGTTGCCGCTGCCGGCATTCGCGACATAGATCCGATTCAAGCTGGCATCCACCACGATGCAATTCGGCGCTCGACCCACTGCAATCGACGAACGCGCTCCCTTACGATCCACGACAATGACGCGGTTGCCATCCTGGTCCACGGCGTAGAGGCGGTGAGTCGTCGGATTGAAGGCGAGAGCGCGCGAATGAATCGTGCGGCCGTGAGGCTCCGCATCTGTCTGCGCTCGCAGGCGTGGCGAGCCCACCAGAATCATCACGCCTGTAGCAAGGAACAGCACTGCAAACCGCTGCAGACTCTGGTATCGCCTCATCGGTGATTTTCCTCTTCTTCTCTCCGGAGAATAATAGTCGTCGGCACATTGTCTCGTGACAAGGTATAACGTTTGTGTTCCATACTTCCGCATAGCCGGAGGCAAAGCGTTGATGAAGGTCTTTGTATCATTCTTGAGAACCGCCTGCGTTCTGCTCTTGATGCTTGGCTGCGTGAGTGCGCTGAAAGCCCAATCCCAGGCCCCTCGATTCCATGTGATCGCGCTCGCGGAAAAGGGCGGCATTCACAAACCATTCGTCGACGCCGCGAAGCTTTGGCTGGCGCAGGAGGCGGTTCGGGATCACTTCACCATCGACTACATCGAGAACACAGACCCCATCAACGATGCCTTTCTAGCGCACTATCAGCTTTTCATTCAGTTGAACTATCCGCCGTATAACTGGACGCCGGCGGCGGTAGCCGCCTTTCAGCGCTATATCGAAGAGGGACGCGGCGGTTGGATCGGCTTTCATCACGCCACCTTGCTGGGACACTTCGATGGCTTCGGTCTCTGGCCGTGGTTCTCGGACTTCATGGGCGGCATCCAGTTCAAGGACTACATCGCCACCTTCGCTTCCGCCACCGTGCACGTGGAAGACCCGCAGCACCCTGCGATGAAAGGCCTCGCCAGCTCGTTTCCGATTGAAAACGAGGAGTGGTACACCTGGGACAAAGATCCGCGACCGAATGTGCACGTACTGGCGACCGTGGACGAGAACAGCTACACTCCCGCAACCACCATCAAGATGGGCGGCGATCATCCGGTGATCTGGACCAACGAACACATGAAGGCGCGGAATATCTATATCTTCATGGGCCATCATCCCGAGTTATTCCAGAACAAGTCATTTACCACGCTGTTTCATAACTCCATACTGTGGGCGGCACACGCATGAGACGGATCGCGGTGTTCCTAGTCGTTCTGGTAACCGCGTGCGGTGCAACGCTGCACGCGCAGGCGCCTCGCTTTCATGTGCTCGCTTTCTATACGGAGAAGACCGAAGCCGATCACGTCGACTTCGCGCGCCAGGCGGTGACGTTCTTTGAAGCTGAGGCGAAGCGCGACAATTTCGACTGGCATGTAACCACGAACTGGAATGATCTAAATGCGGAAAATCTGGGGCACTATCAGTTAGTGGTGTGGCTGAACGATTCTCCCCAGCAGCCCGCGCAGCGCGCAGTCTTTCAGCAATACATGGAGCACGGCGGTGCATGGATTGGCTTTCACTTCGCCGGTTACAACGACGAGAGCACGCACTGGCCCTGGTTCACCGGCGATTTTCTCAGCGCCGTCTTCCTTACCAACAGCTGGCCGCCGCTGCCGGCAACGCTTGTCGTCGAAGACCGAGATAGTCCCGTGACCCGTGGCCTTCCGAAGACGTTTATCTCACCAGCCAATGAGTGGTATATCTGGAAGCCCGACCCACGCGCGAACAAGGACATTCACGTACTGCTGAGCCTAAGCCCGTCCAACTATCCGCTGGGCATGAAAGACACTCTGACGGCCGGCGATCTCCCCGTGGTCTGGACGAACACGAGATACAAGATGCTCTACTGCAACATGGGACACGGGGACAAGATATTTACCAGCGCCACGCAAAATCAGCTTTTCAGAAATGCCATCTTATGGCTGGGGCAAGCGCCAAAGACACCGCAGCATTAGCTATCGCCCACGGCTGGCTAACCTACATAGCTTTCTGCTTACGCGGCCTTGCCGCACCTTCTTTGCCTTCTCGCTGCGACGCTTTCTTTGCTGCAGTGGCCTTCGCCGGGACCAGTGTAGGCCGCGCGCGCTCTTTCTCGGCAATGCTCTGCTTGAGCGCCGTCATCAGATCGACGACCGGAGCCAGCTTACGCTTCTCAACACCGGGCAGCGGTGTGGCGCCCGCGCGCTTGGTTTCGATAAGCGCAAGCACCTTCTCCTTATAGTTGTCCTGAAACTGCTCCGGCTCGAACGGCGCCCGTAGCGACTCCATGAACTTCTCGGCCAGCGCGACCTCCTGCTCCGGAACTTCAGCCGCGGTGTCCTGTCCGTATTCGCTTACCTCTCGCACCTCTGCCGGATAGTAAAGCGTGTGCAGCAGCAGGCCCTTGTCATAAGGCCGGATCATCACCACCTGCTCCCGCCCGCTCAGCGTTACGCGCGCAATCGCCGCAACCTTCTCGCGCGTCATGCCGCGGAACAGCAGGTTGTAGGCACGCTTGCCGGAATCTTCGGCGGCAGAGTAGTAGGAGGTCTCGAAAAAGATTGGATCTACCTCATCCAGCGATACGAACTGCTGGATCTCCATCACGTCCGACGACTCAGCCTCCAGAGCTTTGAGCTCGTCGGAGTTGACCGTCACGTAGACGCCCTTTTCTACCTCGTAGCCCTTCTGTAACTCATTCCGTTCCACAACACGGTCGCATTGCGGGCAGAAGATCTGCTGCTTGATGCGCCCGCCGCACTCGCTGTGAATCTGGTTGAAGCTCACATGCTCTTCGCGGGCTGCAGCGAACAGCCGGACAGGAACGGAAACCAGGCCGAAGGAGATATACCCCTTCCAAACTGTAGAAGCCATAGACACACTCCGGAGGGAAAGTATAGAGGATACGGCGGCGATCGACCTATCTCCTAACTTGGCACCTTCGCATTTTCATCGCCTCTAAATGGCCGTCACATAAGTCAACGAGCGCCAACTGAAGAGGGCAATTCATATTCAAGATCGTAGCTATGTTTGCCGCCCTCTATCGTGATGGTCAGCTGGCCGCTCAGACTGGCAAGTTCATCTGTGCCGGACTGCGGCACCACCCTCACCTGCATCAACCCGCTCGCCGGATCGCTCTTCAGCATCGATGCGTTGTGCATCAACAGGAAGCTTCCGCTGCGGCCATTCACCGTTCCGGTTACGCGCTCCAGGGCAACATACGCCATGGCGCCGGTGGAATCCGTGGCTCCCATCAGCATCTCCCCTTTGCTCGTTCCATCGATATCTCCGGAGAAGGTCTTATCGATGGTCATGCGTCCCACTCCCGCCTGCTGGGCAAGGGCCGATGCCTCGGCGGGGACCCATCTTTACAACAAACGTTCCTCTGGCGTGCATAGTCTCTCGTGGTCTCCTATGTAGTTGTAGTGATTACCGGCCCACCGCTGCCATGCCGCGCTCATCATAGCGCTCGCCCGCTGCCGCACCACGCGGCGCCAGCGCATCCAGCGCCGCCAGATCATCCTTGCCCAGCTTCACATCGACGGCGTGCACGTTCTCTTCAAGATACTTCTGCCGCTTTGTGCCCGGGATGGGTACGATGTCCTCTCCCTGCGCCAGTACCCAGGCCAGCGCAAGCTGCGACGCCTTCACGCCCTTGCTCGCCGCCATCTCTTCCACCTTCTTCACCAGCGCCAGATTGCGATCGAAGTTCGCGCCCTGAAAGCGCGGTGAGTTGCGGCGGAAGTCATCCGGCGCCAGGTCTTCGAAGCGTTTGATCTGCCCAGTAAGAAAGCCGCGCCCCAGAGGCGAGTACGCGACAAAGCCGATGCCCAACTCGCGCACCGTCGGCAGGATCTCGTCTTCCGGCTCGCGCGACCACAGAGAATATTCGGTTTGCAGCGCCGTGATCGGATGCGTGGCATGCGCGCGGCGGATGGTCTCCGGCCCCGCTTCCGATAATCCGAGATAGCGCACCTTGCCCTCCTCGACCAGCCGAGCCATCGCGCCGACCGTCTCTTCGATCGGCGTCTTCGGGTCCACGCGGTGCTGATAGTAAAGATCGATCGTCTCCACGCCCAGCCGCTGCAGGCTGGCCTCGCATGCACTGCGCACGTAGGCGGGGCTGCCGTCCACGGCGCGGAACGATGGATCTTCCTTCTTGCGCACGATGCCGAACTTGGTCGCGATCTGCACCCTGCGCCGGTGCGGCAGCAGCGCGCGTCCCACCAGTTCTTCATTCGTGAATGGCCCGTAGATGTCCGACGTGTCGAAGAAGGTCACGCCCAGGTCGATCGCGCGATCGATCGTCGCCTCCGATTCGAACTGGTCGCCCGGCCCGTAGAACTCCGACATGCCCATGCACCCCAGCCCCAGCTCGCCGACCTCCAGCCCCTGCCTCCCCAGCTTTCGTTTCTTCATGGTGATAACTCCTCACTCCATTCGATACCGAAGCGCCGACGAGGATGCCTGACGCAGCGGACGGCTATGGAGTTGTCGAGGTCACTCTAACGGAACGCATGTCAATCAGGCGGTAGCACGAAGGAATTGCGGCGCTGCCAGACTTCTCGACACTCAATTCTGTGAGGTCGGCAACAAAGTTCACGAGAATTCATTCACAACTAGGGAGCTCTGGTTCAATCAGCGACTCGGCGCTCCATCGTGAGCGCCATGTTAAGGAGACTGTATGAAGATATACGTTGCAGGCGCCAGCGGCGCCATTGGTCAGCCGCTGGTCGCGGAATTGATTCGCCAGGGCCACACCGTCACCGGCATGACGCACTCCGATGCCGGTGCGGAGAAGCTCAGCAAGGCAGGTGCGGCCGTCGCGCGAGTCAGCGCGTTCGATGCGCGGGCGCTTGAAGAGGCATTGCGGCGCTGCTCCGCAGAGATCGTTATCGACGAATTGACTGCGCTGCCGCACCATCCCGCGGAGATGGCCGCGGCAGCCGCGGGCGATCGCAAGCTGCGACTCGAAGGCGGAGGCAATCTCTTCCGCGCGGCACAAGCCGCCGGAGTTCGCCGCTACCTGCAGCAGGCGAGTGCCTTCTTTCTGAAATCCGGCAAAGGCCTGGCGGACGAGTCCGAATCTCTCGCGGTCGATGCCTCACCCGGAGTCGCGGCAGCCGCCCGCACCTACACCGAGCTGGAGAAGCGCCTCTTCAGCTCCTCTGCCATGGACGGCGTCGCGCTCCGCTACGGATTCTTCTACGGCCCCAATACTTGGTACGACCGCGAAGGCGCCTCCGCCGATCAAGTCCGCAAGCAGGAGATGCCGATCATCGGGCGCGGCGAAGGCGTCTGGTCGTGGATTCACATCGAAGACGCCGCTCACGCGACCGTTGCCGCCCTCACCGCGCCTCCCGGCGTTTACAACGTAGTCGATGATGACCCCTCGCCGGTCAGCGTCTGGCTGCCGGCATTTGCGCGGTTTGTCGGCGCGCCGGATCCGCCGCATGTCACCGAAGAACAGGCGCTCGCCGCTGTCGGCGAAGAGCCGATCTACTACCAGACCAAGCTGCGCGGCGCCTCCAACAAGAAGGCGCGCCGGATGCTGCACTTCCAGCCGCGCCGCTTGCAGTGGCTCAGTTAACTGACTGGCTTAGCGCCTGACTTCGTTATCCGATTGCTGCCCGTTGGAGGACGCGCTTGCCCCGCACCTCCGATCAGGCGATCCTGTGAAGGTCATGCCAGTTCCTTCGCTCGCCCCTTTCCGCATCGCGCCCTTCTTCAGCCCCCGCCCCTGGGGCACGCGCGACTTGTCCCCGTGGTACGACTACCGTCCCGCCGAGCCCGTCGGCGAAGCCTGGCTCACCGGCCCGCAGTGCCTCATCGAAACCGGCGATCAGCAGGGCCGGACCCTGAGCGAACTTGCCGCGGCCTATCCGGATGCGTTGCTTGGCCCCCATCGCAACGAAGTCGGCGATTATCCGCTGCTGGTCAAGATCCTCTTTCCCCACGACAAGCTCTCCGTCCAGGTGCATCCGGACGATGCGCTGGCGCAGCAGATCGGCGAGCCGCGCGGCAAGACCGAATGCTGGTATGTGCTCGATGCCCAGCCTGGCGCGGCCGTCGCGCTCGGGCTCAAGCCGGGCAGCACCGTCGAAGCCATGCGGAAGGCCATCGCCGACCACACCCTCGAAGCCATGCTCGAACAGGTTCCGGTCACGAAGGGCGACATGATCTTTGTCGATGCCGGCACGGTGCATGCCATCGGCCCCGGCGTCACCCTGCTGGAGACGCAGCAGACCTCCGACATCACCTATCGCCTCTACGACTACGGCCGCCCGCGCGAGCTGCACATCGATCGCGGCCTGGCCGCCACACGCCTCCACACCGCCGCCGGCAAAGTCGCTCCCAAGATCGATGGCGCACGCACCCGGCTGATCGAGCAGAAGTACTTCACCGTGGACCGCATCGACCTCAGCCCGTCGAGTCCCTTTCGCTCCGAACCGCCAGCCGGCGTGCCGCACGCGCTGGTGGCCGTCGCAGGCGCCGCAGTGCTCCACGGCGATGGCTGCGAGCCAGTCGATCTGATGGCTGGCCGCGCGGTGGTAGTTCCCGCCGCGATTGCCGGCTATCGCCTGGAATCGGCCGGCCGCGCCTCCGTTATTCGCTCGCAACCACCCGCTCGCCAGGCATAACTAGTTTGTAACCGTCATCAGTTACGATAAAGATTCAGTACCCTCACTGATGCCTTAGTTGCATACTCTCGTCACTTCCCGTGTGCTTGAATAGGGCGAACTTTCCCATAGGCGGAAGGCGTCTGCCCGTTTCGGGATACACGTCGCTTCAGGCCGGATGGTGAAGTTGGGTTAGGAGAGTCCGCCTGAATGCCGGGCAGGCTGTCTCCCGGTCGAGCGCAGAGGCACCGCTTAGAGTCCCTCGCAGCTCCTCCGGCAGCACAAGCGGAGCGAATGATGAAACAGTTGCGGGACGGATCTGGCATTGGTGCACTCGTGTGGCTGCGTGGGGCAGTGTTCGTGCTTGCCGCCTGTGTCGCGGCGCAGGCCGGCATCGCGCAATCAGTCCGTCTCGTGCCCAGCAGCTCGCGTTTCGCAGGAGACGGCACCGGTAACGCCACCAACGATGGTCCGGGCACAGCGACTACCATCCCGCTGACCGCGCCCACCTACGTTGCATCGGACGTCTCCGGCAACATCTACATCTCTGATACCGGAAACAACTCTAATACCGGAAACAACTGCATCCGCCGCGTGGATACCAGCGGTCAGATGACGGTCGTCGTGGGCAAGGGCGCCGGCAACACCTGCACCAGCGTCAGCAGCGTCACCACCTTCACCACCGGCGTGTTGAATCCATCGGGGCTCGCACTCAACGCCGCTGGAGACTTGTTCGTTGCAGATACCGGCCACAACTGCGTACGCCGCCTGAGTGCCGGCGCTACCGGCATCGCCAATCTGCAGCCGCTGGTCGGCACCTGCTCCGATCTTTCGAACGTCTCGGTCGCGCCTGCGCCCTCCGGAGTCGCGGTCGACTCCGCGGACAACCTCTATATCGCCATCAACGACTCTGCCGACGGCATCTACCAGGTTCTCCGCAGCAGTCCTGCGAACTATGCTGCTGTCTGTCTGCTCAGCGGCGCGCCATCCGCTGCCGTTGCCACGCAGTGCCCCGGCACCACAGCCGGCGTGACCCTGAACGCCCCTATGGGCCTCGCCATAGATCCCGTCAACAATCTCTATATCGCCGACTCCGGGAACGCCTGCGTACGTAAGGTATCGGCTGTCGGCGTGCCGTCAACCGCGGTCGGCAAGTGCTCTAACGACAGCACCGGTTCGAGCAGCACTGCGCTGCAGACGCCGGTCAGCGTCACCTCCGACGCGGTAGGCCATCTCTACATCAACGACAACGCCGCCGCGAAGATCTACGAGCTGTTGTCAGGCCAGCTCGCGCTGGTGGCCGGCAACGGTAGCGGTGGCGCGTATGCCTCGAGCCAGGATGGTCACGCCGCCGTCTCGGTTGCGCTGCTCAATCCGCAAGGGCTTGCGGCGGACAAGGGCGGCAACGTCTATGTCGCCGACACGAATAACAACATCATCCGCATCCTGACCCAGGGTCTGGGCTTCCAGGAGACATTAGTCGGCAACCTCAGCACGCCGCAGAACCTGTGGTTCATGATCAGCAATGCCGTGACACTGGCCTCCGGGCCGGCCGGCGATTTTCAAAGCTTTCCTCCAAACCAATGCACCGGGTTTCTCCCCGCGCCGACCGCAGGTCTGATCGAGACCTGCCAGCTCAGCCTGCGCTTTCAGCCGACGCTGCCCGGTCTGCGCACCGCGCCCCTGACCATCACCGACAGCCAGACTTCGCCCGCGACCACCTACCGCTTCGGACTGAGTGGCGTAGGCCAGAGCGCGCAGGCGATCTTCATCCCGGGGACCATCAAGACCCTAGCCAAATCGCTCGCGACGCCCTCGGCCATCGCGATCGACAGCGCAGGTGACGTCTACTACGCGGAGAGTAGCGGCGGGGGCTCCATCTCGATGCTGCCCGCAGGCTCCTCATCCCCAATCCAGTTGATCGCTCCAGCCGGCCCTTTAACCACGCCGACAGCGCTCGCCCTCGACGCGGCAGGGAACCTCTATATCGCCGATTCCACCGCCAATTCCATCTTCGAATACGACGTGAACAAGGTCGTGTCGACGCTGGTCAGCGGCCTGCATGACCCGGTTGCCCTGGCCGCCGACACACTGGGAAATCTCTTCGTTGCCGAAGATGGGACAGCGCTTGACGTGGTCCAGATCTACGCCGGAGGCCAGCAGGCCGTCATTGCCGGCGGCGGAGCAACGCCCGCGCCCGATGGCGTCCCCGCAACCAGCGCGCAGTTCGTGAATCCCTCGGCGCTGTATCTATCGCCGACGGGCACACTGTATGTGGCAGACAGCGGCGCATACCGCGTCTATAGCATCGATGCGGCCGGGATCATTCACCGGTTCGCCGGCAATGGCACGCCTACGGATAGCGCACCCGGCACGCGTTTGGGCACTGGTCTGCCGGGTATCGCCGGCATCAGCGCGGACGCGGCCGGCGATCTCTACATCGCAGATGCCGTTTCCAACCGGATATTCCTGGCCTTCAGCGGCCTGGCGCATAACCCCGAGGTATCGGTCCTCGCGGGCGATGGCGCCCCGGGATACACCGGCGACAACGGGCCGGCCAACGTGGCGGAGCTGAATAACCCCACCGCTGTAGCGGTCGATAGCGCAGCAGATGTCTATATCGCCGACACCGGCAACGACGCCCTGCGCGAGATCACCTACACGGACCCGACGCTCGACTTCGGCACGGTCAAGATCGGCCAGATCGGTGGCCCGCTCCACACCACGCTGTGGAATGCCGGCAACGACGTCCTCAAGCCGATTGCCACCATGTTTCTGGACGAGTATGTAGACTTCAACGTCGACGCTGCCGGCAGCAACTGCGGCAACAGCATCCCGGCTGGTTCTACCTGCGATCTCAGCTTTATCTTCACGCCGCAGTCGGCGGGCTCCTTCGTGGATCTGGCCCACCTGAACGACACCTCGGCCAATCCGAAACAGACCATCACCTTGATCGCCAACGCGCCCCCACCGCCCGTTACGACTATCGTTGCTCCAGCCGTCACAGTGGTCTACGGCAATGCCTACACGCTTGGCGCCACCATCGGCGGCAACCAGCCGAGCGGGCCTACCGGCACTGCTACCTTTTCCATCGGCGCCTCCACTCTGTGCGGGCCGCTGCCGCTACCGCCGAACGGAGCCGTGAGCTGCACGCCTTCGCCCACACTCGAAGATGTCGGGACGTACACCGTCATCGTTTCGTATTCCGGCGACTCCAATTACCCGGCGTCCACTGCGAACATCACCCTGACGGTCACGCCGCGGCCAGTCACTATTACAGCCGAGAACAAGACGCGTCCGGTGAACACGGCCAACCCGCCGCTCACCGGCACGGTAGTCAACGTGGTGCCGGGCCAGTCCATCACCGCAACCTACAGCACCACGGCTGTGCTCGCCAGCCCGGCGGGTAGCTATCCCATTACGCCTGCCTACATCATCGGGGCAGGCACCAAGGCGTCGAACTACACCATCACCGTGGTCAACGGGACACTGACCGTCACCACCACCGGTGGTGGCAGCAATCCCCCCGGTGGCGGCGGCACGCCGCCTCCTCCCGGCGGGGGGAGTGGCGGCAGCTTCACGCTGGCAGCCACGCCGCCCGAACAGGAGATCGACCACAACGGCACAGTGAATTATCCCGTCACCCTCACATCGACGGGCGGCTTCACGGGTCCGATCACCCTTGGCTGCTCGGCGCTGCCCGAGGGCGTAACGTGCGCCTTCGCGCCAGCCAGCGTGACCTTGGCTGCCGGCGCTACAGGCGCTTCGGTCATGACCATCACGGCCACCGCCGACACCACCAACGTTCCAACCGTCTTCAGTAAGCTACGCAACGCGCCGCCTACGCCGAAGAATGGCAGCTCACCACTACTCGCCTGGACCATGCTGCCGCTCGGCCTCTTTGGTTCGGCCGGCGGGCTGCTGGCGGGTGCGCGCCGCCGTCGCCGGTTGGCGCTCCTGCTGGTCCCATTTGCTCTGCTGGTTGCGGCAGTCGGCATGTCGGGCTGCGCGTCGCCCAGCAATTACAACATCTACAGCGTCACCGTCACCGGCACCGGCACCAGCGGTGGCGCAACCATCACGCAGTCTTCGACTGTCGTTTTCGTACTGGCCCGGTGATGCTCAAGCCTGGCCTGCCGTCTCACCCAACCTCCGTGCCGCAAGCTGCGAATTGTGGACGGACTGCACCTGCGCTCACCAGCGCACGCTGCTGCTGAGGAACACTGTTCATGCGTCATCGCTCGAGAGCTACGCTGGGTCCGATCGTTCAAGCTTTGCTGGCCGCTGGCCTGTGCACGCTGGTTGCGTCTGCTCAGCAACCCGCGACGACACCCGCCGCGCCCGCAGCGACCGCGCCCACGACCGAGACGGCAGCGCCGCAACAGACCGCAGCACCGGACAACACAACGCCGGTAGCCCCGTCCGAAGTCGCCGCTCCGCAACAGAGCGCTCCCGCAACACCGGACAGTGCCACGGCCCCCGCAACAGCGGATGCCATGGCAGCGCAAGCAACCACGCCGGCAGCAGACGCAAGCGCGCCAGCTCCACAACAGACCGCTCCCGCAGCATCGCCGGCCGCGGCGGACTCCACGGCACCACAACAGCCCGCTCCAGCAACGCCATCTGCCGACCCAGCCGCAACAGACGCCACCGCGCCAGCGCCCGATGCCGCACCACCGTCTGCGCCACCAGCGCCGGCTGCCTCACAGGACCAGGCACCCGCAGCGCCGTCTGCATCGGCTCCACCGGACAGCCAGGCCGTGAATCCCTCTATGCCCGCGCCCCAGGTAAATGAGCCAGAGCCGCACACTCCCTCAACCAAAACAAAACACACAACCACAAATACTTCCACAAATCAACCAACAACCATACAAACATCAAACACATCAAATAACACAACCAACACCAACATAACAAATCCCAACCCAACACCACCAAAAACATCCACAACAAATCCAACCAACCATACCACTACTACAAACTACAACAAACACCACCCCAACACAAAACCCCACAACCCAAAACACAACAACCCAAAACACAACAACCCACAACCCACACCCCAACACACCACACAACCCACCACCACACACCACCACCCCACCACACACAAACCCCCCCAAACCCACCACCCCCCCACCCCCCCCCCCCCCACAACCTCCGCAACACCGACAGTGCCACGCCCCCAACAGCGATGCCATCAGCGCAACAACCACGCCGGCAGCAGACGCAAGCGCGCCAGCTCCACAACAGACCGCTCCCGCAGCATCGCCGGCCGCGGCGGACTCCACGGCACCACAACAGCCCGCTCCAGCAACGCCATCTGCCGACCCAGCCGCAACAGACGCCACCGCGCCAGCGCCCGATGCCGCACCACCGTCTGCGCCACCAGCGCCGGCTGCCTCACAGGACCAGGCACCCGCAGCGCCGTCTGCATCGGCTCCACCGGACAGCCAGGCCGTGAATCCCTCTATGCCCGCGCCCCAGGTAAATGAGCCAGAGCCGCCACCCGGCTCGCGCATCGACATCTTCGGCGGATACACCTATCTGCGTCCCAGCGGCACTGTCGGAACCTGGAGCTTCCCCCGCAACAACACGCGCGGGTACATTGCCAGCGGCGCCTATTACTTCCATAATTCCGGCTTCGGCGTGCAGGCGGAGTTCTCGCACAGCGAATACCCCCTCGGTACCACCGGCATATCGCCCCCGCCGCCATTTGTGCAGCTCGGCGGCGTCACCGACTCCTTCTATACCGTCGAAGCAGGGCCAATCTATCGCTTCTTCGTCGGTCAGCACGTCATCCCGTTCGTACACTTCACCGCCGGCGGCGCAAAGGTGGCCGGACCCAAGTTCCAGCCGCCCACCTGGGGCTACGGCTTGTCCGGTGGCGGCGGTATCGATCTTCTGCTACCTCACACGCGCGATCACGTTGCCTTCCGTCTCGCTCAGGCCGACTTCGGCTATATGCACGCCGATCAGGGCGCATTGCAGGCCTACGATCTGGCCGGCGGCACGGAGTCGGTAAGCACCCTGCGTGTCTCGACAGGACTTGTCTTCCGCTTCGGCGAGAAGATTCCAGTCCCGGCGAAGGGCCTGGCTTGCGATGCCACCCCGTCGGAGGTCTACGCGGGTGAGCGCGTCACCGTCGCCGCCACCCTGCGCAACTATCGCGACAAAACCAAGCACCCCTTCTTCTTCGCCTGGCAGTTGACCGCCGGTAAGCAGCAGGGCTTCGGCCCCGTCATCTTCGTCGACACCACCGGCTTGGCCGGCGGTACCTATCACGCGACTGCACATATTTCGCTCAAGGAGAAGGGCAAGCAATTCGCGCAGTGCTCCACCAATTTCGTGGTCAAGGAATCGCCTGCCCCGACCGTGAAGTGCTCGGCCGATCCTTCGACCGTGACGCCGGGTCAGGTCTCCATCATCACCGCGTATGCCAGCACCATCGCGCAGCGGCAACTGACCTACAGCTACACCACCTCCGAAGGCCAGATCAACGGCAAGGACAATACGGCAGAGCTGCACACCGACGGCTTGCCGCCGGGCGTCGCCACTGTCACTTGCAATGTCCAGGATGACCTGGGCCGGACCGCGGTTGGGACCACGGAAGTCACCGTTGCTCCGCCCGCGCTGCCGCCCGCACCGAAGGCGCAGCCGCTGTGCACGGTCTACTTCAACCGCGACATGCGTCGCCCCGCTCGTGTGGACAACGAAGGCCGCGCCTGCCTGGACGACATCGCCCTCACCATGGAGCACCAGCCGGATGCCCGCCTGGTCCTGGTTGGCGAACACTCCGACAGCGAGGTTGACGGACAATTGACCGCCGCCGAGCGCTCCATGAACACCCGCGCGTACCTCGCCAACGAGAAGGGCATCGATCCGTCTCGCGTCGACGTCCGCACCAGCACCACGCCGGGCCGCCAGGTACAGACATACCTGCTGGCGCCGGGCGCCGTCTTCGACCAGCCGACCGAAGGCCAGATCGACGAGTCGAAGATCAAGATCCACGGCCAGCAGTACGCGCGTCAGCGCATGCGCCCACCCCAGAAGGGTCCGGTGGGACATGGCGTCTCGCATCCACCCAAGAACTAGCGGTGGAGCGAGGGTCGGTACGGTGACTCCGAAGCAAAGAAGGCGAGCACGGCCTTTCCGCCAGGAAAGGCCGCAGCCTCTCGGCTGATCCGGCAGCCGGCTTCAGTTTTCTGCCCATTTCGGTACACGGAAAGTACCCTCAGAAGTAACCTAAGGTGCTTGGAATGAGTAGAATTAAACTTTCGTGATATTGAGTCGGTGACGTGGGAGGGTTACTGTTCAATTATCCCCGGTTGCCGGCCCGATCCCCTGGTCCGCAAAGTTTGATCCGGTTGCAGGTTCAAGGATGAGCGGACTTCTGGATCTTTTATCGTTGGGCTCGCTGGTTCTCCTGTTCAGCTCCATATACAGGAAGCGGCCAACTGTCCGTGTCCGTTGCTGGCTCATCGGCTGGTGTCTGATCCTGGTCCATTTCGCTGGACTGCTGCTGCGTCCCACATCGGAGATGGGCCATGCCGGCCAGGATTTCCTGGTACTCGGCTCGCTGGTACTCGGCGGCGTCTTCTTCATCCTCTCTACGACGGTCGTGCGCTTTGCCCCTGGCCGATGGCTGGCCGTTCTGGTCACCCTGGGCATCCCCTGGCTGGCCACCACCGCTGCCGCATGCTTCCTGCCCGATGGAAGCCGCCTGCTGCCCCTGAGCGCCATCGCCGGCGAAGCGGCGACGCTTATCGTGGCGTATCGCATCTCGCAACGCCGTCCAATGCTGCGCACCATCCTGGGGCTCTCGGTCGCCGGATGCACGGGATGGCTGAGCTACGGCATCCTGCACCATCACGACGGGACCGCGCTGGACGTGATGCTCACGCAGGTGTTTCTGCTTCTCGCCTTGCTCTATAGCTTCGAGGTTTCGCGATTCACGGCCGGAGTCCGGACCGTGGTGCTCAGCCTGTATGCATGGGCTGCGGTCTGGATCTCGGCGGCCGCGGCCGAGATGTTGTGGCCGGCAGCGCAGATTCCCCCCCAGCTTTGGAACTTGCCCAAGTATCTCGTCGCCGTCGGCATGATCCTTACCCTGCTCGAAGAAGAGATCGTCAGCGCCGAGGACGCCGGTGCCCATTACCGCGTGCTCTTCGAATCCAATCCGCACCCCATGTGGATGTACAACACGGAGACGCTTGCCTTCCTGCATGTGAACGATGCCGCGGCGCAACAGTACGGATACACCCACGAAGAGTTCGAGCAGATGACGATGGCGGACATCCGCCCCGGCGAGGAGTTCTCCCGGCTGGTGGCCGAGCTGAAGCGCAGCTGCGAAAACCCTCTCAATGGCCCCTGGCGCCATCAGCGCAAGGACGGCAGCTTCATGCTGGTGGATATCGCCTCGCATCAACTCGAGCACGATGGGCACAAAGTCACCTTCGCCCTGATGCAGGACGTCACCGAGCGCGATCGCCTGCACGAGCAGTTGGTGCACCAGGCGAATCACGACATCCTCACCGGGCTGCCCAACCGCGCCCTGCTCGAAGACCGCATCGCGCAGACGCTCGCGCATGCCAGCCGTTACGGCCACAAGGCGGCTCTGCTCTGCCTGGACCTCGATCGCTTCAAACAGATCAACGACACCTATGGTCACGCTATTGGCGACGTCTGTCTGCAGGAGATTGGCCGCCGCCTCAGTTCCCGCGTGCGCGCCGTGGATACCGTCGCCCGCACCGGCGGCGAGGAGTTTACGGTACTGCTGCAGGAGATCGCCGAGTCGGAAGATGCCGAACGCGTCGCGGCCGACATCTTGAGAGGCCTGAACGAGCCCTATCGCCATAACGGGATCGATATCGATCTCACCGCCAGCCTGGGCATCGCCGTCTATCCGGATCACGGCACCGATCCCGCCGTGCTGTGGCGCGATGCCGACACGGCGATGTACCGCGCCAAAAAATCCGGCGGCAACCAGTTCATGTATGTCTCCCAGGAGATCTCCGCAGCCACCCTCGAGGCCACGGAGCTGGAAAAACATCTCCGGCGCGCCCTCAAAGACGGCGGACTGGAGCTGCACTATCAGCCGCTCTACACGCGCGATGGGCAACTCTGCGGCCTGGAAGCGCTGGTGCGTCTGCGGCATCCCTTGCTCGGACTGGTCTACCCGGATCGCTTCATCCCCATCGCGGAGGAGAGCGGTCTTATCGTGCCGCTCGGCAACTGGGTGCTCGATGAATGCTGCCGCCAGAGCCGCGAATGGCAGGACCGCGGCCTCCACCCGGTGCGCATCGCCTTCAACGTCTCCCCGTTGCAGCTCACCCGGTTCGACTTCTCCAGCTACGTGATCGAGTGTCTGCGCCACTACAAGCTCGCACCCTCGGCACTGGAGATGGAAGTCACCGAATCGACCGTGATGCGCAACATCGGTCAGGTGACGCGGCAGATCGACACCCTGGCCCGCATGGGCATCCACTTCTCCATCGACGACTTCGGAACCGGCTATTCATCGCTCGCCCATCTGCATCAGTTGCCGGTGCAAACGCTGAAGATCGATCGCTCCTTCATCGAGCGCATCAATGAGCCCAACGGCACCTATGCGATTGTCCAGGCCATCGTCTTTCTCGCGCACAGTCTCGGGCTGGTCGTGGTAGCGGAAGGCGTGGAGCGCGAGGATCAACTCACCCGCCTGTGGCAGCTCGATTGCGATCGCGTGCAGGGCTATTACTTCGCGCCGCCGCTGCCCGCGCCTGCGATCGTCCGGCTACTGAAGGAGCGGGTACGCATTCCGGCCGCTTCCATAAGCGCGGCAATCGAGCAGATCGCGCACGCTCCAAGCGCTGTGGTTAGCTCTTGTCTATCTGCGGTCTAGTTCTGCAGTTCACCGCAACACGCGGACGGCTGCCCCCTTTGACCAGGAAAAGCCACGCTTCGCGGAACTCGGTCATTCACAGTAGCAGTGAAAGCTCTACGGCAGAAGACGATTCGCAGCAGTCTTTTCTGCGGATGCCTTCAACGCCGCGGTCAGCGTGCGTACATCCTCTTCGCGGACCTCATAGGGAGGCAGCGCATCCGGAAGCACATGGATGCCTGTGGATGCCTCGATCGACAACGGGCGCCGCATCGATGAGTGGATTGCGGCGACGCCGGAGGCTTCATAGAGTGCTACGGCATTCTGCAAGCGCACGCCGGAGCCTCCCATGATCTCGATCCGGTCTCCCGCACGCTCTACCAGCCGCGCCACGGCATCGATGCCTTCGCTCAACCGTTCCGCGCCGCCAGACGTCAGCAGGATATCCGTACCAGCCGAGATCACCGCTTCCAGTGCCGCATCCAGGTCACGGGTCACGTCGAACGCGCGATGGAAGGTCACGCGCATAGGCCGAGCCGCTTCGATGAGGTGGCGGGTCGCCGCGACGTCTACCTCGCCCCGTACAGTGAGTATGCCCAGGACCACCCCGGCCGCTCCGGCGTTCTTTGCCAGCTCAATGTCGCGCTCCATCGCGCGAAATTCACCCGCGTTGTAGAGGAAGTCCCCGCCGCGCGGACGGATCATGCAATGGACTGGAATCGTGATGCTGGAGACTACCTCCTCCAGCAGCCCCAGACTGGGGGTGACGCCGCCGCCGGCAAGCTCACCGCACAGTTCAATGCGGTTCGCTCCGCCGCGGTCGGCGATCTGTGCGTTGTCGAGGGTCTCAACGCAAACCTCGAGCTTTGGGGAAAGTGCTCGGACGTTGGGTGTAATGGCTGTCGACGCGTGGGCGAGCATGCGATCCCACCATACCTCAATCCATGCAGTTCGCGCTGCTGCCCAAAGTACCCGTGCCATTGCAGCTTGCGATACTCTGGCTTTCGCTCGGTGAGGTCTTTTTTCATGGTTTCTGCCTTTCGGCGCGTCTGCATCGCTCTCTTCCTGCTCCTGGCGGTATCTGCCGTGGCGCATTCTGCGCCCGCGTCGCATCGTTTCGTGGCCGCACAGGGACGTTTCGAGCTCGATGGCAAACCCTTCCAGATCATCTCCGGCGACATGGACTACGTGCGCACCCCGCGCGAGTACTGGCGCGACCGTCTGCGCATGGCCCACGCCATCGGGATCAACACGGTGATGACATACGTCTTCTGGAACTTCCACGAAGCCCAGCCCGGCCAATACGACTTCACCGGCCAGCGCGATGTCGCGGAGTTCATCCGCGAGGCGCAGCAGGAGGGGCTGTACGTGATCCTGCGCCCCGGCCCCTACAGTTGCGGTGAGTGGGACCTGGGCGGCTATCCGGCGTGGCTGCTGCGCGATCGCAACCTGAAGCTGCGCAGCCTGGAACCCGCGTACCAGCAGGCAGCCAGCCGCTGGATGGATCGGCTTGGCCAGGAGCTGGCGCCGCTGCAGCTTGATCGCGGCGGTCCCATCCTCGCGGTGCAGGTGGAGAACGAATACGGATCATTCCAGGACGCGAAAGAAGAACGACCACGCCTACATGGAGCGCGCCCGCCAGATGGTGCTGCACGCCGGCTTCACCAGCGCGCTGCTCTACACCGCCGACGGCGCCGAGGAGATGACACGCGGCTCCTTGCCCGATCTGCCCGCGGCCGTCGATTTCGGCACCGGAGAAGCCGAGCATTCCTTTGCCCTCTACCGCAAGCTGCGTCCCGAGGGGCCATATTTCTGCGCAGAATACTGGGCCGGCTGGTTCGATCACTGGGGCGCGAAGCACGAGCACACCGACGCGGCGAAGCAGGTCGCGGAGATCCGCTGGATGCTCCAGCAGGGCTACTCCGTCAGCATGTACATGCTCTTCGGCGGCACCAGCTTCGGCTGGTTCAGCGGCGCCAATTCAAACGGCCACAACTATCAGCCTGACGTGACCAGCTACGACTACGACGCGCCCATCGACGAAGCCGGCCAGCCGCGGCCGAAGTTCTTCGAAATACGCAAAGTCATCCAGGAGGCCACCGGGGTTACACCGCCGCCCGTGCCGCAGCCGCCGATTCTCGGCTCGCTGCCACCGATTCCGCTCGCCGAGAGCGTATCGCTGTGGGACATGCTGCCTGCCCCGGTCGAATCGCAGCAGCCGCTCACCATGGAAGACCTCCACCAGGACTTCGGCTACGTGCTCTACCGCACCACGCTGCATGGACCGGCATCGGGCGATCTGGTGCTCGATCAATTGCACTCCTACGCGCGGGTCTATCTCGACGGCAAACTTGCCGGCGTGCTCGATCGGCGGCTCGGCAAGATGTCCATGCCCCTCACCGTTGCTGGCAAGGAGCAGCGCCTCGACATCCTGGTCGAGAACTCCGGCCGCGTGAACTTCACCGCCGTGCTGCGCACCGAACAGGCGGGCATCACGCACGGTGTCACCTTTGCCGGCAAGCCCCTCACCGGCTGGCAGAACTATTCGCTGCCCTTCACCGATCCTGCGTCTGCGCATTTCACGCAGAAGGCAGCCAGCGAAGGCCCTGCGCTCTATCGCGGCACCTTCTCCATCGGCAAGCCAACCGACACCTTCCTCGACATGCGCGCCTACGGCAAGGGCCAGGTCTGGGTGAACGGCCACGCGCTAGGCCGCTACTGGCGCATCGGTCCGCAGGGCGGTCTCTACCTGCCCGGAGCCTGGCTGCATCCCGGCCGCAATGAAGTGGTGCTGCTCGATCTGGACGGCGGAGCGGTGCCACCGCTTAGCGGTGTCGATCATGCTCTGATCGATGAACCGATACGCGCTGATTTTCGTCGTTAGTCGCGCGCCCAGCGTAACAAGGGTCCCGCACTAAGACTCGCACTTGTGGGTGGCGGGTCACGATGTGTAAAGTCGGAGCCACACCCCGCCTGGTCAGCGCGACCGAGGATGTCTTCACGATGTCGTCTTCTTCAGACGCGCTCGCTTCTCTGCTACGCAGTCAAACGCGCCGCGAATTTCTGCGCCTCGTCGCCGGCACGGCTTCGGCTACGGCTGTCTCCACGCTGGTGCCCTCGGCCTTCGCAGCGGGCATCCAGCCGCGGCCGCGCACCGTCGTCGTCACCTTCGGCGGCGGCGCACGCGATGAGGAGACCTTCGCTCTGGAAGGTCAGCAGAACGTCCCGCACCTTCTAGGTGAACTCATCCCGCAGGGAACGTTCTTCACGCAGGTAGTGAACCACGGCATCCTTGGCCACTACGTCGCCACCGCCGGCATCGTCACCGGCTGCTATGAGACATTCGACAACTTCATCGCGCAGCCCACCGGCAACCCAACTGTCTTCGAATACTTCCGCCGCGGCCTCGCGCGTCCCATGGATGACGCGTGGGTCATCGCGCCCAGCAACGGCTTCCAGCAGATCGGCTTCAGCCGTCACGGCGGATACGAAGGGCAGGGAGCCGGCGTCATCCTGCCCAAGCAACTGCTCGCCGCCGCGGTCAGCAAACAGCATCCGCAATCGCTGGTCGATTATGAGCATCTGCTGCAGGACAACTACGAGATGCCGGTCTACCGGCCGTCGCTCTCGCAAAACGATGGTGAGCTGCATCTGGAGCAGCTCGCCTCCACGCTGCGGCTCTCGGTCGAGGACTTCACCCGCGACGCCCGCGCACTCGACAGCGCCGACGCGCTCTCACTCTCCATCGCTCGCCGTCTGATGGCGCAAGTGTCGCCATCGCTGTTACTCATCACGCTGCACGATATGGATGTCGCGCACGCCGGAGCGTTTTCGCTCTATGTCGATGCGATCCAGCGTGCCGACCGCATCTGCGGTGAGCTGTGGACGACCATCCAGAGCATGCCTGAGTACAAGGACCGCACCGCGCTCTTCATCATGCCGGACTTCGGCCGCGATGCGGACGGCGATCCGGGCGGCAACGGCTTTCAGCATCACCGCACCGGCGGTGCCATGGCGCGCACCACCTGGCTGCTCGCACTCGGACCCGGCATCCGGCAAAACGTCACCGTCGATCGCGCCATTCAGCCGATCGACCTGGTGCCCACCATCGGCAAACGCCACGGCTTCGATACGCCATACGTCAAGGGCGCTCCCATTGCGGAGCTGGTGTGAGGTGACTCCGATGACGCCCGATCAGCTCACCGCCGCCAGCTTCTCCAGCTATCCGCCGCAGGCGCAGCAGTTTGCCACCACGCATCTCGCGCTGCTGCAGCAATTGCCCATCGCTGTCGCACCCGCCTTTCTGCGCGAGATCATCGTCTTCGACTGGCGCTTTCCCGCCGAGCGCGGCACCTTCGAGCGGCAGTGCGTGTGGCTGGAATCGCTGACTCCGGAACAACGAGGCCGCCTGCTCGCTCCCTTCCGGCAGATCAGCATACCGCCCGCACTCGCGGCCAGGGACTGGGTTGTCGCGCCGCAGCCATTTCTCGAAGAGCTCACCGCCTATCTCTGGTCCAGCAGCCAGATCGATACCTATCGCCGCGCCGCGCAGGATCTGCTCGCCGTGCCTCTGGACGCAACGCCGCAGAAGGATCGCTTTGTCATTGTCGTGGTGGGCAAAGACGCCACGGCGCCCAGCCCGCAGCTCTTTCGCAAGCTCGCACCGCATGGCGTCACACTGCAAAATCTGCAATGGACGCCGGAGACGCCGCGGCAGCTTCACGCAGCGCTGGAGCAACGCGCGGCAACGCAGGCCGCACCATACACTCGCTGGTACATCGACGGCGGCGAGCCTTGGCCGCATGATGCCCCGGCGGTCGAGCTGCTCTCTTATGCGCAGTTGCGCCCGGTCCGCGAAAACGTGCTCGAGCGCATGAATCGCTTTACGCAATCCGGTCCGGGCGGCGCTGAGGCCATGCGCAGCATGTTGGAAGGACTCAATCCGGCGGAGTCCGGCGACCGACGTCGTGACCCACGATCCGCTGATGCAGCACTTCATCACCATGCTGTTCGTGGAAGGCTCCGGAACGCAGATCTACAGCACTTCCTTTGCGCAATGGGCTGCACGCGAGACACTGCGCCGCGCTCAGCCGGAGCAGCTACTGGTGCGCTTCGCACCGCGCCAGCGCCAGCGAACGCTGAATCAGCTCTTCGATGCCGCCACGAATGTCGAGGTGCCCGATCCCGAAGGCTCGCTGCGCGATGCAGACATCAGCGCTTACTACATCCTGCTCGATCTGCTGCGCATCGCCGATCCGGCACACGTCACCTTTCTGGCTTGGCGCGAAAATCAGGGACACGCGGTGCTCATCTCGCCGCGCGCGCCTGCGGGAAAGAGCGACGATGCTCCGCTCGATCTCTCCGCCGCTCTCGCAAAGTACGCCTAACGCACGGATGTCATCCTGAGCGAAGCGAAGGACCTGCAATCACCTTCGGTCGCGGACAGCAGCGTCATTTCACTTCCACTTCAGCCGTCCCGCCTTCGACCTGCCGCGCGCGAAACATCCCCAGCGTGCTGTAGCTCCATACCGGATCGCTCTTCTGGTCGAGCACGATCACGCCACCCTCGCCGCCCTTCAGCTTCGCGACTTCGCCGCGAATCACCTGCTCGGCTGCGGCGCTGGTAGTCATGCCCTTCATCTTCACCAGCGCGCAAATCTCCTTCGCGGCGTCCAGCCGGATAAAGTATTCGCCCACTCCCGTCGCAGAGACCGCGCACGCATCATTCGCTGCGTAGGTGCCCGCGCCGATCACCGGTGAATCGCCAACGCGGCCGGGCAGCTTGCCCTGCATCCCGCCGGTGGACGTGCCCGCGCTCAGGTCGCCGTGCATGTCGCGCGCGACAGCGCCGACGGTTCCAAAGCGATGCGCAAACGGCGCCATACCATCTGAAACTGCCATCGCGCGCGGTGCAGCAGGCACACCTGGAGGCCGCGGCGGAAGCGGCTTGCCTTGCGCGCGCAGGACGCCCAGCAACTCCTGCCAGCGCATCTCAGTGAAGAAGTACGAAGGCGGCATCTGCGGCAGATGCTGGCTGACGGCGAAGGCGTCCGCGCCCGGCCCCACCATCATCACGTAGGGCGAATGCTCCATCACCGCGCGTGCCAGCGCAATCGGATTCTTCGTCGCGCTCACACCGGCAACCGCGCCCGCCTCCAGCGTCGCGCCATCCATGATCGCCGCATCCATCTCATTCCTGCCTTGTGCGTCGAATCCCGCGCCGCGCCCCGCGTTGAACAGCGGATCATCTTCGAGCACTTCAATCGCTGCCTCCACTGCGTCGATCGATCGCCCGCCTTTGCTGAGCACTGCCGCGCCGGCGTCCAGCGCACGTGCCAGCGATGCGTGGTAAGCTGCGGCTGTCGCTGCGTCCATGTGCAGCCACTCCTCTTCACCGCCGCCCCCATGGATTGCGATGGCCCATTTCGTCGCATGCGGAGTCGCCGTCTGGGCCAACGCAGCAGTCGAACAGCCAGTGAAAGAAAGCATCGCGAGCAGGAACGGAATCTTCATTCGAATTGGCAAGTCTAGTCTCCTACGCCCGCCATGGATGGCAGTGTCGCTGTATCCAGCGTCTGGATATGCAGCGCGTTCTCCAGCGCCGCGGCGTCTGCATTGCTCTTGAGCTGGATCGTGCGCGATTCAGCCGGCAACAGCGTGAATGCATTGTCGGCGAGCGTGACCTCCTGATCGCCAAACGAGATCCACACATCGCGCGCCAGCGTTTCGGTGTGCAGTGTCAGCTCCAGACCATGTGCGCCCGCTGTCACATGCGCGGTGACCTTCGCCCGCGGCAAGCTCAGATCGCGTGCGGCGCGGAAGTACAGAATGTGTCGCGACACGGCTTTGCCGTCCACTTCCATGGTGAAGACGACGAGCGTTTTCGACGGATAGGCGCCTTTTAGCAGCGCATCGTCCGTGAGCGAGTTCACCCGTGTGCTCGACAGCGGTGGCATTGTCGTTGGAGTCGTCGATTCCGACAGCACGCGGCCGTCAAAGCTCATCACCTGCATGTGCACGTTTGCCGGCACAGGCGTGGTGCGGTCGTTGATCGCGTAAACGTTCGTCGTGCCGTCCTGCCGGATGGGTGCGATCAGCAGATCGTTGTAGAAGCGTCGCGCGTGAAACTGCAGCGCCTTCCATCTGCCGAAGTAGTCGATGCTGGCCCACGATGCTGCCGGCCAGCAGTCGTTGAGCTGCCAGTAGAGCGAGCCCATCGATCGCGGCCGGCTGGCGCGCAGATGCTCCGCTTCCAGTTCGATGGCCTGCGCCTGCATCGCCTGGCTCAGGTAGACGAAAGCAGCGAAGTCCTTCGGCTCGCCATAGTAGCGGCGAAGATAAAGGAGCAGGCGGTCGTTGCCGTTGCCATTCGCGAACTTCTGGTGCGCGCGCATCACCGGCGAGTCCAGTGTCTGCTCCGCCGGCGTCGCAAAGGCGCGAATGGTGCGCATATCCGGCAGCGCCTCGAAGCCATACTCGGAGACGAAGCGCGGCGTGTCCTTCAGATAATCCTCGATCGGCGCGGAGCCCGACCACACGCTCCACGAGTGCACGTCGCCGTTGTCGTTGCTGTTCGCCTCCGTCTCGTGGTCCGCGCTCGGCGTGCTCGGCCAGTACGGCACCTCGGGATCGTGTACCGCAACTGTTCGCTTCAGGATGTCGTCGAAGAGCAGCATCATTCCCGTCTCGATCTTCGCGCGTTCCGCCGGCGAGATGTTCTCCTTCAGCAGCATCCGGTCGGGCCACGCGTCCCATCCGGTCTCGACTTCGTTGTTGCCGCACCACAACGTCAGGCTGGGATGATCGCGCAGCCGGTCCACCTGCTCCGTCGCCTCCTGCTCCGTGTTCGCGCGAAACGCCGGATCGTCCGGCGGGATCGCGCCGCCAAACATGAAGTCCTGCCACACCATCAGCCCCAGCCGGTCGCACTCGTCGTAGAAGTCGTCGCTCTCGTAATAGCCGCCGCCCCACAGCCGCACCATGTTCATGTTCGCGTCGCGCGCAGACTCCAGAATCTCTCGATGTTTCTCCGGCGTCACGCGGTCGGGAAAGCTGTCGAAGGGAATCACGTCCGCGCCTTTGGCAAAGATGGGCACGCCGTTCACCTCAAAGCCAAAGCTCTTGCCCCACTGGTCCTTCTCACGCAGCAGCCGCACTGTGCGCAGCCCCGTTGTGCGTTCCGCGGCGAGCGTCTCATGCCCGATCCGTACCTTCGCGGAGACTTGATACAGGTTCTGCGGCCCATATCCAACCGGCCACCATCGCTCCGGGTGCTCGATCACCATCGGCACATGCACGGTGTTGCTGCCGGGCACGAGCTGCGCTGTGACCTCCGGAAGCGAGACATGCTCACCCTTCGGCGTCGTATACGTAACCGATACGGATTGCTTTAGCGGCGGCCGAGGCTTCCACTCGCACCTGCGTATCGAGCGACGCCGCATCCGCGCTGACCGAGTTCTGGATCACGTGCAGCGTGTCCAATCGCGCAGCATCCCATGTCTCCAGCCGCACCGGCTGCCAGATCCCCTCGGTCACATAGCGCGGCCCCCAGTCCCATCCATATTGGTAGGCCGCCTTGCGGATGTAATTCGCTGTCTGCACGCCCTTCGGCTCGTCGCCAAATGCGGAGTCGAATTCGCCCGGCAACTGATACGCACGCTTGAGCGTGGCCGGCAGCAGCCGCCGGATCGGCGATGCGAAGGTCACCGTGAGTTCATTTGCGCCGCTGTGCAGCAGTCCCTTCACCGGCACGCGCCAGCGGCGGAACATGTTGTCCGCCTCCAGAATCTGCTGCCCGTTCAGCCGCACCGTCGCATATGTGTCCAGCCCGTCGAACACCAGGTCGACATGCTCATGCGCCAGCGTCGCAGCATCCACGTTCAGCGTGGTCCGGTACTCCCAGTCAGCAAGGCCAATCCACTGGAGCTGCGCCTCGTGCGCGCCGGTAAATGGATCCACGATCAATCCATTGCGCAGCAGATCGGTCTGCACGGTGGAAGGAACGGCCGCCGCGTGCCACTGCTGGGCATCGGCGTGTGCGGCCGCATCCGGTGTAGAGGCGGCAAGGCGAAATTGCCATCCATTCACCGCCACTCCAGGGGCCGACGTGGCCTCGCCGTGGCACGGCACCAGAAGGAGCACCAGAAGAAAGATGAGAAAAGTCCCGGCGCGGAACAAGCACCGCATATCTCTTGTTCGCGTTGCATTCGGTCGCTGCAGATATATGTTCTGCAGTCTTGTTAAGCGCACGCTCGCTCCTCGCCTCTGTATATTTTCTGACTGAAATTCGTCAGCTCAGAGTTGTAAATTGATCGTTCCAGCTTAATATGGACACTTCCGCTGCATCCGCTCTGCGGAAAGCTCGGCTCACACCATGGCGTCAGGCATTTCCTTGAACGCATTGAGAATACTCCCGCGCTCGAAGGGACATATGAAGCGTCGCCGCCGATATCCTCGCCTGCATCGCCGTCCTGGTCGCGGCGAGCGCGGTTCTGCGTCCCGCAGCGCAGACGCCCGCGAGCGGCGCTGATCCGAACGCCCCGACGGCGGGCACGCTGACGCCGGAGCAGATCGACGCGCAGTGGATCGCGGCCAACAGCAAGTACGATTCCGAGCGCAAGCGCATTCTCGCCAATGTTGATCGCACCATCGCCGCAGGCCCATTTCGCGATGATTGGCAAAGCCTGCGCGGCTACCAGGCGCCGGAGTGGTTTCGCGATGCGAAGTTCGGCATCTTCATCCACTGGGGTGTCTACTCCGTCGCCGGCTTCGGCAGTGAGTGGTACTCGCGCAACATGTACCAGCAGGGCTCACCGGATTTCGCGCATCACGTTGCCACCTACGGTCCGCAAACGCACTTCGGCTACAAGGATCTGATTCCCAAGTTCACCGCGGAGCACTTCGACCCCAACACATGGGCAAAGCTCTTTCATGATGCCGGCGCGCGCTATGTTGTGCCCGTGGCCGAGCATCACGATGGCTTCCCCATGTACGAATCGAACCTCACCGATTGGTGCGCCGGGAAGATGGGTCCCAAGCGCGATGTGCTTGGCGAACTCGCGAAGGCAGTGCGCGCGGAAGGCATGCATCTCGGCGCTTCATCTCATCGCGCGGAGCACGACTGGTTCTTCGATGGCGGCCGCCACTTCGCCTCCGATGTCAACGATCCGAAGTACGCTGCCTTCTACGGCCCAGCGCAGCTTCGCCAGTTTGAGGGAGACAACGGAGACGAACTGATCCACGACTTCACTTACGTCTCCCATGCCTATACGGATGACTGGCTCGCCCGTACCGCGGAGATCGTCGAGCGCTATCATCCCGACCTGATCTACTTCGACTGGTGGGTCGGCCAGCCGGACTTCCGCAGCCGCCTGGAACGTTTCGCAACCTACTACTACAACCACGCTGCCGCGCAGCATCAGCCGGTCGTGCTCTTTTACAAGCTCAACGATATGGCCGACGGCTCGGCCACGCTCGACATGGAGCGCGGCGGCCTCGGCGACATCCGCCCGCAGCCCTGGCAGACCGACACCTCGCTTTCGAACGGCTCGTGGGGCTACATCGAGCACGACACCTACAAGTCCCCGGAGGTCGTGATTCACCAACTCGCCGACGTCGTCAGCAAGAACGGAAACCTGCTGATGAACGTTGGTCCGCGGCCGGACGGCACGATTCCCGAAGGCGCAGCGAAGACGCTGCTCGCAGTCGGCGCATGGCTGAAGGTGAATGGCGATGCGATCTACGGCACGCGCCCGTGGCGGCAGTTCGGCGAAGGCCCTACCAGGTTCGAGGCGGGCTCCTTCCACGACAGCGAATCGAAGCCCTACACCGCAGAGGACTACCGCTTCACCACGAAAGACGGCGCTCTCTATGCCATCGAGCTTGGCTGGCCGAAGGATGGCGAGGCCGTCATCCACGCGCTTAGCTCCGGCGTCGGAACACGCGAAGTTGCTTCCGTAGAACTGCTCGGTTCCACTGCGCCGCTCACCTTTCAGCAAAAGCCTGACGGCCTGCACATCCATGTGCCGGCAGAACCTGTCGGCCAATACGCATACGCCTACCGCATCACCTGGCGCCAATAGAGGGATGGATGAAATACCTGCTCACCTGGCTCACGCTGCTCGCCGCGACCGCGGCACTCGGCCAGAACTTTGTCGACGTGAAGCCGACGCCGCAGCAGGTGGCCTGGCAGGACATGGAGATGGGCGCCATCCTCCACTTCGGCACCAACACCTTTCTCAATCGCGAGTGGGGTGACGGCACCGCTCCGCCCAGTGTCTTCAACCCGCAGCATGTCGATACCGATCAGTGGATCGAAGCCGCGAAATCCGCAGGCATTCGCTATGTCGTGCTGGTCGCGAAGCACCACGATGGCTTCGCGCTCTATCCCACCGCGCAGACCGACTACAGCGTCAAGTCGAGCCCGTGGCTCGGCGGCAAAGGCGACCTGGTCCGCATGGTCTCCGACAGCGCGCGCTCGCATGGACTGCGCTTCGGCGTCTATCTCTCGCCGTGGGACCGCCACGATCCGCGCTACAAAGATCCCGCCGCCTACGACAAGTATTACCTCGCGATGCTGGAGGAGCTGGCCTCGCACTACGGCGAGCTCACTGAGTTCTGGCTCGATGGCGCCGGCAGCGCCGGCCGCACTTACGACTTCGACACCATCATCGACAACCTCCGCACCTATCAGCCCAACGCGCTCGTCTTCGCCGATGTCGGCCTCTTCAAGTACGCCGACCTGCGCTGGGTGGGCACGGAAAGCGGCAAGGTGGACTTCGAGAACTGGAACGTCGTCGATCGCGCCGGCTATCTGCGCTGGCGTCCCGTGGAGGCGGATACGCCGCTCCACACGGACCACTGGTTCTGGCATCCCAACGATGAAGCGTCGCTCAAATCAGTCGATGAACTGGTGAAGGAATACGACCAGACCGTGGGCCGCGGTGCGCAGCTCATGCTCGGCCTCGCGCCGGATAACACCGGCCGCCTGCCCGCTGCGGATGTTGCGCGGCTCAAAGAATTCGGCGAGCGCATCCACCAGATCTACGGCAACAATCTCGCGCTTCATGGAAAGTACCCGACCGACACCGCTGCAGCCTTCGATGACGACGCAAATACTTATTGGCAGGCTCCCGCATCATCTGCCGGCAACGTCGCGCCCTCCATGCTTACTGTTCAATTCTTACAACCCGCCACCATCGACCGGACCGTCACCATGGAGCGGCTCAACGATGGACAGCACATCACCGCCTACCGCATCGAAGTGGAAGAGCACGGTCAATGGCGCGAAGTGGCACACGCGCAGGCCATCGGCCACAAGAAGATCGACATCTTTCCCGCCGTTACCGCAACCGCTGTCCGCCTGACCCTGCTCGATAGCAGCGGGCCGGCGCAGATCCGCGAATTCCAGGTGTACAACGGCGGCGCCGCTTACTGAACATTTTTCCGAGGAAGAGAGAGACACCATGTCCACCAGCACTCCGCAACGGCAATATCCGCATCACATGCTGCGCGAAATCCATGAGCAGCCCGCCTCTCTTGGCGCGGCGCTCGAGCACTACGTCCGGGGCAGCGCGCTCGACGAAGCCTCGTTCGGTCCCGTGTACCAATGGTTTCGCGATCATCATCAAGTGGTCTTCTCCGCCTCCGGCTCCAGCCGCCATGCCTCGCTTGCCGGCGAGATCATGATCGAGGACATCAGCGGCATGCCGGTCGATGTCGAGTACGCCAGCGAGTATGTCTATCGCGAGATCAACACGCTGACCAACCCGGGCATCATCGTCGTCTCGCAGTCGGGAGAGACAGCGGACACCCTCGCCGCCCTGCGCGAAGCCAATCGCCGCCGTCACGGCACCATCGCGGTTACGAATGTCGAGAACTCCACCATGGCGCGCGAGGCAGAGATCAGCCTGCCCACCTGGGCGGGCAGGGAACTGGCCGTCCCCGCGACCAAAAGCTTCACCGCCCAGTTGCTGGTCCTCAACCTCATCGCGCTGAGCTCCGGCGTGGCGCTGCAGACGCTCTCTGCCGAAACCCTGGCGGCGCATTTCAAGGAGCTCGCAGCGTTGCCGGCGCTGATTGCCGGCCAGCTCGACGGTTGGGAGCGCCAGATGGAGCAGATCGCCAAAGCGCTTCGCGAAGTGGAGACGTACCTCTTCTTAGGCCGCGGCATCCACTACGCCATCGCGCGCGAAGGCGCGCTCAAGCTGAAGGAATCGGCCTACCTGCAGGCGGAGGGCTACCCCTCCGGCGAGCTGAAGCACGGGCCCAACGCGCTGGTCGGCTCCACCGCCGCCATCGTCGCCATCGCCACCGTCGATCGCAGCGAGCCCGGCTCCGTCATTCGCTATGAGAAGAGCGTGCAACTGCTGCATGACATGAAGAAGCAGGGCGCCACAGTGGTCGCGCTCGGCAACGCCGGCGACAACGAAGTCGCCAGCGCCGCCACGCATTTCGTGCCGATCGCGCCCACGCGCGAACACCTGCTGCCCATCACCGAAGTGATCCCGCTGCAGATGTTCGCGTACTTCTGCGCCATCCAGCGGGGCATCGACGTCGACAGCCCGCGCAACCTGACGAAGGCTGTGCTGGCGGAGTAGATTACTTCTCCGCCGCCACCAGCTTTTTCAACGAATCGAGGAATGTGAAGCGCACCAGCGCCGCTGGCTTTGCGGCATCGTCGATGGCCGCAAGCTGGCTCTGCGGGTTGCTCGCCTCAAGCTTCGGGCCGCCATAGGCGCTATTGTTTGGGTCGAGATTGAGGAGCGCCTGCAGCCCAACCCTGCCCAATTCGCCTAATTGCGTCGCACGAACCGCCGCATCGCTCATCCGCGGATTCGCCTGCATCTGCGCCGCCAGCATGGCGCGATCTCCTGCCACTCCATGAAGCGCCGCGTCAGCCGCGCCTCCGCGGCGGTGCTGTCAGCAGTCTTGTTCAGCACCGCGTCCACATCCTGCGCAATCTCAAAGCGCGAAGGCGGATCGGGCACCACCGTATCCACCAGCCGGTCGAGCGGCGTGTGTCCATCCGTATGCTGGCCCTTGTAGCGCTCGCCGAAGCTCACCGGCTCGAGCACACCCGCGAGCGTCGTCAGCGCCGTCGGGTTCACCTCTCCGCTGATGCTGCGCAGCATCATTGCCGGACCGCTGATGTGCTTCAATCCCGCCTGCTCCAGTTCGATCGAGATGCCCGGAAGCCGCCGGTACATGGATGCAACATCGCGATCCGACTGCGGCGACCAGAAGCGCTCCGCCATCACAGCGGTGCGCGGCCATATGCGGGAGTCGATCGTGTGCTCATTTAACTGCTCCGCCCACATGCACACCTCGCCGCCCAGGATCAGCTTCTGCTGCT
>CAVQJM010000024.1:0-241094 GCA_963712845.1 uncultured Acidobacteriaceae bacterium | reverse complement strand
AATCACTGAGGAGTTTGGAGGCGCGGGTGAGAATCGAACTCACGCGTAAAGGTTTTGCAGACCTCTCCCTTACCACTTGGGTACCGCGCCGTCTTGCGGAGAGGATGTGGTGACGGTGTGGTGAGGTTGTCACGCCGACACGATAGCTCAATGGCTGCTATCTGGAGCGGGAGACGGGAGTTGAACCCGCGACCCTCGCCTTGGCAAGGCGATGCTCTACCACTGAGCTACTCCCGCTGAAGTACTTGCTGAGTATATCGGGGGGCGGATGATGGGTCAATTCGACCCACTGATGGCCAGCCTACTTTAATGCGCGCTCACCGGGACAGATCTCGGGGTCTCATCCAGCAGGTGGCCGTCCCGCATATGAAGCTCGCGGTCGCCGATCGCGGCTGCCTCTGGATTGTGCGTGATCATGAGCACGGTCTGCTGAAACTCCTGGTTGGAGCGCCGCAGCATGGAGAGCACGGTGTCCGAGTTGACGGTGTCCAGGTTGCCAGTGGGTTCGTCGGCGAGCACCAGGGCGGGGCGGGTAATCAGCGCCCGCGCAATCGCGACGCGCTGCTGCTCGCCGCCGGAGAGCTCAGAAGGGCGATGATCGAGGCGTCCCTCAATCCCGAGCAGATCTGCTAGGTGAGAGAGGAACTTCTGGTCCAGCGGCTGCTTCTGTCCGCTCTGCCGCCCGCTGATCTCGTAGGCGATCTCGATATTGTCGCGAGCCGTGAGCGTCGGCAGCAGGTTGAACTTCTGAAAGACAAAGCCGATCTTGCGGCCGCGTACCGCAGTCCGCTCGGCATCCGGAAGATTGGCCAGGTTCACCCCGTCGATGAGAACGCTTCCGGCGGTGGCGCGGGTCAGCCCTCCCAGCAGGTAGAAGAGGGTGGACTTGCCGCTGCCGGAGGGACCCACGATCGAAACGAATTCGCCGCGCGCCACGGTGAAGGAGACGTCCTTGAGTGCCGAAACGGCGATGCGTCCCGAGCGATAGATTTTGCTGAGGCCTTGAGCAACGATGATGGGCGGCACTTCGGTGGACGGCACTTGGCGATTGTATCGTCACCATGTGCCCCGTCCAGAATCTGCCGCCCGGTGTGCGTCAGCCGGCCGCGGTCACAACATCGTGCGGCATGGGGGCCAGCATGGCGCCTTCACCATCGCGGGGCTGTGCCTTGCGGGGGCCCCGTTTGCGCGCGATCATCACGCGAATGCGTTCCAGCACCTCGAGCGGCGTGCAGGCGCCCTTGGGCAGAAACGCATCGGCACTGCTGGCGCGCTCGAAGTTTTTCACGCTGCCGCTCAGGATGATGGTGGGCACTTCGGGCGAGATGGACTTCATTCGGCGCACCAGCTCGTTCCCGTCCATCTGCGGCATGATGAGGTCGCTCAGCACCAGGTCTACATTTCCTGCGGCAAAGATCTCGAGTGCGTCGGCAGCCGTGTGGGCTATCAACACGCGATATCCGCGCGTCTCCAGCATGAATTTGCGAACGGAAAGAGCCTGCTCGTTGTCATCGACGCAAAGGATGGTCTTGCGTGGCCTCATAAACTTCCCTTCTGCCCCGCTCGGCGGGGCGATTCTGCTCCAAAGCAAAGAACCGGCGTGCGGCTCCCGGAGAGGTTGACCGTTGCCGCAGTCAGGCCCTGGGCTATGGAAGACGAAGGGGCTCTTTCCGCGTACGGAATGGGCTTGCGATGAAGCATGTCCCACCCGTTGTTCGCGGCGCCGCTGTCACCCGGGCGCACAGGGCCCAGTTGCGGAAGAGCAGAGAGCGGAACGGCATGGTTGCCAGCGCCCCTCGTGTGGACATGGGTCCGGGCCCACCGGCAACTGCTTGCCGGAAATGCCGGACTGCGACCAGCCACGACGAGCATTCCCTCGTATCCTGCCTGGAGTAAAGCGTGGGTGATGCTGATGCAGTATCCGTGTCAGGAGAGGCTGCGCTCACATCCGTTTTCCGCTCTACACATGCAGGAGCAATGGTTTTGCGCACACGCCGAAAACGCGCTCTGCTCTAACTCAAGTTGTCAGTCAAAAGATGGCGAAAACTGCATTGTCGATTGCTCGACAACGTTCCCGAGACTAAGCAGAGCCAGGCATCTGCGCAACGGAGAAGATGCGGCGAATCTGCGCATGCTTTTGCGGTTGCGTTTCGCAGAAAAGTGCGCAGAGCACGCTCTGCATGATGTTCCGCGCTGCGGCGATTGTTGAAAGCATGTGAATCGCGATTGAAAAAGCCGTCCGCTTGCACGAGGCGCGGTGCGCCGTCATTGTATTTTCGCGGAGGTGCAGCGGGTTGCACTTGCGCAGCAGGGATTTTTCAGCAGCAAGCGGGAGAGGAGTGGGGGAGAGGCCCGGTGCTGCAGGTGTTGCGAACTGTGCGTGAGTGTTGGCGGGGGAGTGTGCAGCGTGCCTCGATTAGATGGTTGGCTTTCTGAGGCACGCTACGATTCCGATGGGGGACAGCAACAGAACGGTGACTGCAACGGAGACAAGGATGCTGTGCATTTCGTCCTCTCCTTGCGAGGGGAACCTCAGAGTGCGACAGACGGGGCGATCCATCCATGCCCCAAGGGTGGAAGTGCCTACAACGAAAGTGTTACCCGGTTATCCGTTTGTCTGGCGGTCCTCTGCGGGAGGGGTGGCTTCCGTGGCCAGCGGCTTGCGCGCGAAGTAGTAAAGCGAGAAGGCGAGCAGGGCGAACATCAGGACGGAGACCCAGTCGTGGTGCAACAGATTGCTGGCGGGAAACTGCAGGATGTCGCTCTTGTCCGTGGCCGCCTCGTAGAGCTTGAGCGCGACGCCGAGCAGACCCACGATGCCGCCGGCCGCAATCAGGCCCGAGGCATAGAGCGAGCCGGGACTGACCTCGCTCTCGGTCTCCGCGGTGCGTCCGCTGTATTGCGCCACGGCGCGGTCGACCATCCAGCGCACCACCCCGCCGCAGAAGATCGCGAGCGTGGTGGCGATGGACAGATACGCACCGACGGCGAAGGAGAGCGAGCGGATGCCCAGCAGCTCCACCGCGATGACCAGGAAGACGCCCAGCAGCACCAGCCCCCAGGGCAGCTTGCGGCTGAGAATGCCGCTGATGACCGTCGCCATGAGCCGCGCCTGCGGAGCGGCGGCCTTCTCGCTGCCGATCCCCTGGATCCACTGCACCTCGATCTTCTGCGTGCCGGGGTTGTAGAGGTACTTGCCGTCGGCCAGCTCGTGCGATCCGAGCGCATTGAGCAGGGTGTACTGGGTGGCATCCCGCTCGTCCGATGTCTGGCCTGTACCGGAGCCGGCGGCTTTATCGGCGTGAATGACGTGGATGCGCGCGTGCTGGAAGTGCTGCTGCTGCACCTGGACGCCATCGTGCGGCACCGAGATATTCCACGGACGCGAGGTGTCGCGGAACTCTTCCAGACCCTTGTTCATCACGTTGAGCGTGGCACCGATAACGAAAGTGGAGACTATGACGCCGACCATCAGGGCGAGCTGCTGCTTCCACGGCGTTGCGCCGATGAGAAAGCCGGTCTTCAGGTCCTGCGAGGTATCGCCGGCATTCGAAGCCGCGACGCAGACGACGCCGCCAATGGTGATGGCCAGCGCTCCGAAGGCGGGTGCGGTCCAGCCCTTGACTAGAAAAATGGCAGTGGTTGCCATCAGGGTTGCGATGGTCATGCCGGAGACCGGGCTGGCCGAGCTGCCGATGAGTCCCACGATGCGCGAAGCGACGGTGACGAAGAGAAATCCGAAGATGACCACGAGGATGGAAGCGGCGAAGTTCGAGAGCAGCGTGGTCTGCGCGCCGGGCACCGGATGGAAGGTGAGAAAGAAGAACATCAGCAGAACCAGCGCGGCAGAGCCGAAGACCACGACGCTCATGGGCAGGTCGCGGTCGGTGCGCAGCGCCGCGGTCTGGCCGGCACCCTTGCCAAACTCCTTCGCGCCGGAGCGCAGCGCGCCGACGATGGTCGGCATGGTCTTGAGCAGGGTGATGAGACCGGATGCAGCCACCGCGCCTGCTCCCATGGGCCGGATGTAACTCGCCCATAAGTCGGAAGGCGACATCATGGAGACCGGCTTGGTGCCGGGATAGATCGCATCCGGCATGTGCGACCCGAAGAAGTAGATCAGCGGCATGACCACCAGCCAGGAGAAGACGCCGCCGGCAAAGATGACGCCCGCGACGCGCGGCCCGATGATGTAGCCGACGCCGAGATACTCCGGCGTCACATCGGCGCGAATAGCCGCGCCCTTGAGCCACTTCGGCTGATAGTCCGGCGTGCCCGGCCACGCAGCGAAGAGGTTGTCGTTCTGAAAGAGCGTGTAGACGCCGCCGAGTCCCAGACCGAGAAAGACGCGGCTGGCGAAGGAGCCGCCGCGCTCGCCGGCGAGCAGCACATCCGCACAGGCAGTGCCTTCGGGATAGGTGAGGGTGCCGTGCTCCTGCACGATGAGCTGGCGGCGCAGCGGGATCATGAAGAGCACGCCGAGCCATCCGCCGATCAGCGCGAGAAAGAAGATGCGCGAGTATTCGAGATCGAAGCCGAGAAAGACCAGCGCCGGCAGGGTGAAGATGACGCCCGAAGCGATGGACTGGCCGGCATTGCCCGTGGTCTGGACGATGTTGTTTTCGAGTATCGAGGCGCGGCCCAGGGCGCGCAGCACGCTGATAGAGAGCACCGAGATAGGAATGGAAGCAGCAACGGTGAGCCCGGCGCGCAATCCGACATAGACAGTGACGGCGCCGAAGAGAATCCCGAAGAGGGAGCCCAGCAGCAGCGCGCGAAAGGTCAGCTCCGGACGCGACTCTGTGGCGGGAACGAATGGTTGAAACTGCTGCGGCGGTTGAGATTGCTGTATGGTTTCGGGCACGTGATTCACCTTCGGTGCATTGACGGCTTTCGGGGAACAGCGAGTGTATCAGCGCAGCATCGCGATTCGCAGGCTGGAATCGCAATTTGAGTGGACTGCAGCGTCGCTGCGTAGACTGCGCCCCGAAACGGCGGAAGCATGAGGCAGGCTGCTCTATCCTTTAACTATGGCGGTCTCGCGGAAGACGGTTCGCATACTGGCCTACTGGGCGATTTACGTCTTCTGGGGTGGGTCGTTCCTGGCCATCCGCGACATGGTCGCCGTCACGCCTCCCTTCTTCTCCGCGGCCATTCGTTTCTTTTTCGCTGGCGTGGCGCTCTACTGTTTCAGCCGGTGGCGTGGCAGCGCACGGGTGAGTGGCCGCGCCTTCGTGCATTCGCTGTGGCTGGGCCTGCTGCTGTTTGCTTGCAGCTATGGCTGCCTCTTCTGGGCGGAGACGCGCATCGCCTCCGGAACGGCCGCGGTGATCGCCGCCATGATTCCTATCTGGATTCTGCTGGGCGAGGTACTGGTCTTCCGTACCGAGCGGTTGGGCATACCGGTCGCCGGAGCGACGCTGCTGGGCATTGTTGGGGTATGCATGGTGACGCGCTCCATCGGACTGGACCACTCGATGGTCTCGGGCGTCCTGGTGGAGTTGGCGGGCAGCCTGGTCTTCGCGTTTGCGACATTGTGGAGCCGCTCCCTGACGCTGCCCGATGACCAGGCGATGCGTGCCGGTCTGCAGATGGCGCTCGGCAGTGTGGGGCTGATCGTGATCTCCGCGGTTGCCGGCGAGCTGCCGCGCATTCCCGCGGCCTTCGCGGCCTGGCACTGGCACACGGTGGTCTCGTTCGTCTATCTGGTGACCTGCGCGTCGATCCTGGCCTTCACGTCCTATACCTGGCTCATCCATCACGAGCCGGCCACGCGCGTCGCCAGCTACGCGTATGTCAACCCGCTGATTGCACTGATCGTTGGCGTCACGCTGGGCGCTGAGCACGTCTCCGCGCTGCAGGCAGCAGGCGCGGCGATGATCATCCTGGGAGTCGTAGCGACGATGCTGTCGAAGAGCAAAGCGCCGATCGCAAAACCACCTGCGGCCGACAGAGTTGCGGTTCGCTGACTCGTCTATCCGCGGCGCCGGCGCGGCTTTTCTCCGAGCACGCCGGTCAGCAGTCCAGGGAACCTGCGCTCGATCCCGTCGCGCTCCAGGTAATTCAGCAGCGAGGTGCCTTCCGAGCGCGCGCCGACCACGCCCGCCTCGCGCAGGACTTTGAAGTGATGCGACAGAGTGGACTTCGCCAGCTCCAGACCAAAGCCGCCACAGGGCACCTCGCCGCGCTCTGCCAGTTGGCGCACGATGTCCAGTCGAACGGGATCGCCCAGCGCCGCGAGCACCTCGTACAGTTCGGGCGAAGGCTGCTTTGACATGCGGTCAGTCTAAAGCGTTTCACCGTTGCTGTGTACCGGCTAACTGCCGCGAGATATAGCTTTTCGTGACGAAAAAGCCACGCGGACCATCGCGCGTTGACATAAACCTCCAGTGAAAATGCTGTTGCAACCCCGATTCGAGAGTGTCCTCCAGCATCTTTGCTGGTGACGGGCACGCGCCACCTGCTCTATACTTAGTGCATCGGGCGCCTGGTGCCCGGGCGGCGTGGTGCCCCCAGGGCGGCAACTGGTTGAAAGAGGGTGGGTCTTCCGCAGTCAGACAGCTCTGACATCGGACGTTCCGGCAGCAGTAACACTGTCATGGCGTGCGGCTGCGCGCTTTCTGCGAAGTCCCCTGCAACCGATCTTCGATGCATTGAGCGCCGCGCTCTACCCTGCCTCCTGCGCGCTCTGCAAGCAATCCCTCCTGCGCTTCTCTTCCCTTCCCATTTGTGAGTCCTGCTGGTCGGCCGTCGCGCCGCAAAGCGGTGTTCTGTGCACGCATTGCGGTGAAGACCTGGGGCTGCCTCAGTCGTCACTGGCACATCTCGCCGCGGATGAGCCGCGGCTCTGCGACCTCTGCCAGGACAAACCCGCCGGGTTCTCCAAGGCCGTCGCCTTTGGACGATATGAAAACGAGCTGCGCGGCCTCATCCACCTGCTGAAGTACGACGGCATGCAGCCCATCGCCAAGCCACTGGGACGGCGGCTGGCATCCACCGTGGCGGAGTTGCCGATTGAGCCTGGTACGCGCGTCCTGGTCATCCCGGTTCCGCTCTATCGCGCCAAGCGGCGCCAGCGCGGCTTCAACCATGCGGAGCGGATTGCGAGCGCGCTGGTCGGCGAGCTGGGGCGTGCGGACAAATCGCATCACTGGGCGATGGGGCGAGGAGTATTGCGACGCCAGAAAGCAACCGACAGCCAGTCACGGCTCAGCCCACAGGGACGCCGGCGCAATCTTCGAGGTGCTTTCGCGGTGAGCGATGGCGCGCGTGTACGCGACCGGGTGGTGCTGCTGGTGGACGACATCTACACCACTGGCGCGACAGCTTCCGCCTGCAGCCGGGTGCTGCTGCGGGCCGGCGCGAAATCGGTGTGGGTGGCCACTGTGGCGAGAACGCAGCGCGAGGGTGTTGCGATGTGGGACGCGGGCGCGCTGACGGATCACGCCGCCGCGGGACATACAGAAGCGGGCACGATGGTGCAGTCGTAGTCGATTGCGGTACGGGAACGTTTTTGGCAGGCCGTTCACTTGAGAGAGAGGTCAGGATGTCGCCAGTAAAGGCAACCGCGCACACACGCAAGACCAGACTGACGCATACGCCGCCGGTGGAGATCCGGGTGGCGCAACCCATCACCATGCAGCGGCCGGTGCTGGTGCTGAACGCCTCCTATGAGCCGATCAATATCTGCGGCGCCAGGCGCGCATTGGTGCTGGTGCTGAAGGGCGTCGCGCGCACGGAAGAGGAGCAGGGCGCGATCCTGCATGCCGCACGCGTGCGCGTGCCCATGCCGTCGGTGATCCGCCTGCTCGAATACCGCCGCATCCCGCACCAGACGCGCGCATTGTCGCGCAAGAACATCCTGCTGCGTGACCGCAACACCTGCCAGTACTGCGGCATCGTGCTGAACTCCGGCGAGCTCACGCTGGACCACGTCCAGCCGCGCTCCCGCGGCGGCCTCTCCACCTGGGAGAACCTGGTGGCCTGCTGCCACAACTGCAACCGGCGCAAGGGCAACCACCTGCTGAACGAGCAGACAGAGATGAAGCTACTGAGGGAGCCGCGGCCGTTTTCGCTGCACACCAGCCGGCACATCATGCGCATGATCGGCCATTCCGATCCGAAGTGGCGGCGGTATCTGTACTACGAGTCATAGATAGCAGCGAGTCCGCAGAATCAGCAGGAGACACTGTCTTAGAAAAGGCTGCGATCGGGAACCTGTCGTTCCTGCGCTCCATGGTCACGCCCAGATTGACCAGGTGGAGCAGCGCGCTGCGACGCACTTCGTCCGCGCTCTGATGTCCGAGCAGTTCATGATCCAGATCGCGCGCCCCCGTCCCGTCCGGATCCACGGCGACATCAAAGCCACGCACCAGGGCTTCACGAGCCGAGGTCGAAAGGCACATGTGGGCGTAGAAGCCGACCAGCAGCAGACTACTGGCGCCGACTTTGCAGAGCCACTCTTCCAAGCCTGTTCCCGTGAATGCTCCGAAAACATCCTTCTCAAATAGCTTTTCGGAGCGAAGGTTGGGATCTGGCCCTAAGCCGCTGGACAACTCCGCTCCCCATGTTCCCGGAACGAAGGCTCGTGACTCGTCTGGCTTGTTGTAATGCCGCACCCAGGCAATAGGGCGGCCCTCCCGGCGAGCCTCCGCAACCCGATCGCGAATGCACTCCAGGGCCTCTGCATGATTGGGGACCGCGCGCAATCCGGCTGCGGAAAATTCATTCTGCGCATCGACGACTACAAGTACCTGCATAGCATTCCTCCCTCTTGTCGTATTAGATTAGGAGAAATGGATAGATACCTAATATGAATCGCTCTATTTTCCGCATTACCGAATTTTCTTCGGTCTTCATCTTGTTTGGATGCCGCTAATGGACCTGGACCGAAAAGATTTCGCTTTGCTCGAGGCGCTGCAGCAGAATGCTTCGCAGCGTTTGGAAGATCTTGCGGCGCTGGTGAAGTTGGCGCCTTCATCCGTTCATGAGCGTCTGCGACGGCTCGAGCGCGAAGGCATCATCCGGAGATGGACGGTGGATCTCGATACCACTGCACTCGGATTGGGAGTTATTGCGTTTATCGGAGTCCGTTCAACGCGGCCTTGTTCGGAGCTGCTGGCTTCGATGAGAAAGATTCCTTCGATCGAGGAGTGCCATTCGGTGGCCGGCGAGCTGAGCATGATCCTGAAGGTCCGCGTCCGGGATACGGCCGCACTGCTTAGCCTGTCAGAGCACCTGCACCTCATACCCGGCATCGAGCAGACAGAGACCACGATCGTGCTGAAGACTCAGATCGACCGGCCGATCGCGCTGCAAGCGCCGGCAACCAGCCAAGTGAAGTAGGGGCGTGACCGAACGGAAAGGATACTGAGGTTTCTTTACACCTCTCCGCACACCTTCGACACATCGAACGTCGGCAGCGGGTATTTCAGATTCATCCCTTCGAGAGCATGGACGATGATCTGCGATACCGCGACGTTGCGATACCACTTGTGATCCGCGGGAATCACGAACCAGGGCGCGTGCTTCTGGCTGGTCGCGGCGATCGCGTCTTCGTAATACTCCTGATATTTGCGCCAGTAGACGCGCTCGTGGAAGTCGCTTTCGCTGATCTTGTATTGCTTCTCCTTGTCGTCGCAGCGCGCCTTCAGCCGCGCCGTCTGTTCCTTGTGGCTGATGTGGAGAAAGAACTTCAGGATGGTGACGCCGTTATCGTGCAGCATCTCTTCAAACTGATTGATCTCGCGGAATCGCCGCTTCGCCACCTTGTCGCTGATCGTTTTATGTACCCGCGTCACGAGCACGTCCTCGTAATGCGAGCGATTGAAGATGCCGATAGTGCCGAAGCCGGGGCACCGCGGCATGCGCGCGCCATAGATAGTCGTGCGCGGCTTCGAGCGGCGTGGGCACCTTGAACGGCGTCACATCCACACCCTGCGGGTTCACACCGGTGAAGATGTGGCGGATGGTGCCGTCCTTCCCGCCGGTGTCCATCGCCTGCAGCACGATCAGTAACGCGTGCTTTGCTTCAGCGAAGAGCACATCCTGCAGGTTGCCCAGGGTCTGGCAGTGCTTCTCCAAATCTTCCTGGGCGTCGGGCTCGTCTTTGAAGCTGCCAGTGTCTTTGGTCGGCCAGTCTTTCAGTCGACACTTCGCGCCCGGCGTCACCCGGTAAGAGCTCTTGATCTTCATGCAGCCAAATCTATATGCAGCAGCCCCGGAGTGCGGCGGCTTTTGTGCAAATGCCGTCCAGAGCGGACGAAATCATATTCAGGTGCTGGGCGCTACGGTGATGCCGCACGTCGTCTATCTGCACTCCGGCCTGGTGCAGCCGCGGCTGCAGGCGGAACGCGCACAACGCGACGAGCCCGTCTTCCTCACGCGGACACGGCTGCTGCGCATGGAGTTGTTCGACGTGATTCTGGCGATGAACGGCGCGTGGCTGGTGAACTCCGCCATTATCGTCGCTGCAGCGGCCTTTGCCGGCCGGGGGATGGGGAGCATGTCGATCGAGGCGGCGCATGCCACATTGGGTCCGCTGGTCGGGCCTGCCTCTGCCACAATCTTTGCCGTGGCGCTGCTCTGCTCGGGTCTGTCGTCTTCGACTGTCGGCACCATGGCCGGACAGATGATCCTCGAAGGGTTCCTGCAGGTGCGCTTCTCGATCTTCCTGCGCCGCCTGCTCACGCTGCTGCCGGCGCTGATCGTGATCGGCATCGGCCTTGACCCACTGCGCATCCTGCTGCTCTCGCAGGCCGCGCTCTGCTTCACGCTGCCCTTCGCGCTGATCCCCTTGCTCATCCTGACGCAGCGCGCGAAGGTGATGGACCGCTTCGTGAACGGCCGGGTGATCCAGTCGCTGGGCTGGCTCAGCGCCACGATCATCCTGTCGTTGAACGGCGTACTGCTGTGGCAGTCGCTCGGCGGCCACTAATCCGCTAGCAGAAACTGCTGCAGCAGCTGCGCGAACTCCGCCGGGCGCTCGGACATCGGTGCGTGGCCGCAGGCTTCCATCAACACTCCTTTGGCGCCGGGGATGCCGGCCACCAGTTGCTTGCCATGTTTCGCTGTGAAGATGAGATCGCAGTCGCTGTAGATAACCAGCGTGGGCGCCTGGATGTCGCCGAGCCGCGCGAGCGTATCGTTGGCCAGCGATGCCTCCACGTTGCGGATGAATGCCGAGCCGCGCTGCAGCTTGGTCCTCATCATCCACATCTCCGCGGCATCTCGCAGGGCATATCGCGCCTGCAGATCGGGACCCATGACGCAGAAACAGATCATCTGAGCGAAGACCAGGTCATCGGCAATCTCTTCACGCAGGCTGATCCAGAGCTCCATCAGCGAGCGGGTCTGCACGTCATGCTGGGCGGAGGAGCAGACCAGCACCAGCTTGTCGACGCGGGCCGGAGCGAGCAGCGCCACCTCCTGCGCGATCTTGCCGCCCAGCGAATGGCCCACGATGCTGGCCCGGTCCAGATCGAGATGCCCCATCAGCGCGAGAACGTCATGGGCCATATCGCGCACCGAGTAATCCTGCCTGGCCATGCTGCTGTTGCCTATGTCGCGATTGTCCAGAGTGATCGAGCGTAGGCCGGTCAACTGCGGGACGACGATGTCCCACTGGGTGTGATCGCCCATGGCGCCGGCCAGAAAGATGACCGGCGCGCCGCTGCCACTCTCTTCGTACCAGAGGGTCAGGCCGTCGTGAACGTAGGTGGGCATGCTGACAAGGATGCACTGCCGCGGCGAACCAGTCCAATGCATCCGTCATTCTCCTGTCTGCTGCGATGGAGTTACACTAGAGAGCGGACATGAACTACCAGCATCTGTCGACCTCCGATGCCTCTCGCATTCAGCGCTTTCGCCGCGGCCGCCACGATCGCGGACGCACCCTCCTCTCCTGAAGACTGCCTGCCGCCGGAGCTCGCGTTGCCCTCCCTGGGCCGCATGCCTGCGCTTGCCCGGTGTGCCTTCAGGCGCACTTCGAACTGCTTTGTCACGACACAGGAGACACGATTCCGATGAACAGCTTTGGCAGCAAATCCACTCTCACCAGCAACGGCAAATCCTACGAGGTCTATCGCCTGAGGGCGCTCGAGCAGAAAGGCGTCTCGCTGGCGAAGCTTCCCTACTCGCTGCGCATCTTGCTCGAAAACCTGCTGCGCCAGGAGGACGGCAAGTCCGTGACCGCGGCCGACATCGAGTTCCTCGCGAAGTGGCACCCCAAGGCAGAGGCTGATCGCGAGATCGCCTTCATGCCGGCACGCGTGCTGATGCAGGACTTCACCGGCGTACCCGCCATCGTGGACCTGGCGGCGATGCGCGACGCGATGAAGATGCTGGGCGGCAACCCGGAGAAGATCAATCCGCTGCAGCCGGCCGAGCTGGTCATCGACCACTCGGTACAGGTGGATGAATACGGCACGGCGCGCTCCTACGACATCAACGCGGCGATGGAATTCGAACGTAACCGCGAGCGTTACGCATTCCTGAAGTGGGGACAATCGGCCTTCCGCAATTTTTCTGCTGTGCCGCCGGGCATGGGCATCTGCCACCAGGTGAACCTGGAATACCTGGCGCGCGTCGTCTTCACCACCGAGGTGAACGGCACGCTGCGCGCGTATCCCGACACGCTGGTCGGCACCGACTCCCACACCACGATGATCAATGGCCTGGGCGTGCTGGGCTGGGGCGTTGGCGGTATTGAAGCCGAGGCCGCCATGCTGGGCCAGTCGGTTTCCATGCTGGTGCCACAGGTGGTGGGATTCAAGCTCACCGGCAAATTGCGCGAAGGCGCGACCGCGACCGACCTCGTCCTGACCGTGACCGAGATGCTGCGCAAGCTTGGCGTGGTGGGCAAGTTCGTGGAGTTCTACGGGAGCGGCATTGCGGAGCTGCCGCTGGCCGACCGCGCCACGATCGGCAACATGGCGCCGGAGTACGGCGCGACCTGCGGCATCTTCCCTGTCGATGCGGAGACGCTGCGTTATCTGCGGCTGACCGGCCGCAGCGATGAGCAGATCGCACTGGTCGAGGCGTATTACAAGGAGCAGGGACTCTTCCACGTACCAGGTGCGCCGGAGGCGGAGTACTCGGCGACAATCGAGCTCGACTTGAGCACTGTTCAGCCATCGGTGGCCGGACCGAAACGTCCGCAGGATCGTGTACTGCTGAAGGATGCGGGAGAGAACTTCAAGAAGCTGCTGCCCACGCTGCTTGGCCCGAACGGCAACCAGTCCACGGCGCGCCAGGTGAACCGCTGGGAGGGCGAAGGCGGTCATCCGGCGGCGACCGTCGACGCAGCTCAGGGGGACGCGGAGCACGGCTCGCCATCCAGCGTGAAGCAGCGTTTCGGCATCGATCCGGACAAGTATCTGGACCACGGCTCAATCGTCATCGCCGCGATTACGAGTTGCACCAACACCTCCAACCCGTCGGTGATGGTGGCGGCGGGACTGCTGGCGAAGAAGGCGGTGGAGAAGGGCCTGAGCGTGCCGCCGTGGGTAAAGACATCGCTTGCGCCCGGCTCGCGCGTCGTCACCGACTACTATCAGAAATCGGGCCTGCTGCCCTTTCTCGACAAGCTGCGCTTCAACGTCGTCGGCTACGGTTGCACCACGTGCATCGGCAACTCCGGCCCGCTGCCTACCGATGTTTCGAAGTCGATCGACGACCATGGCCTGGTTGCGGTCTCGGTACTGAGCGGCAATCGTAACTTCGAAGGGCGCATCAACTCGGATGTGCGCGCGAACTACCTGATGTCTCCGCCGCTGGTGGTGGCATACGCGCTAGCGGGGCGCATCGACCACAACTTCGACACCCAGCCGCTGGGGCAGAGCCAAGACAAGAAGCCAGTCTTCCTACGCGACATCTGGCCGACGCAGCAGGAGGTGTCCGAGACCATCGCCAGCGCGATCAGCTCCGAGAGTTATCGCAAGGAGTATGCGACCGTAACCGATGGCGACCAGAACTGGCAGCATCTGAAGGTCCCCACCGGCGAGGTCTACCGGTGGGAGCCGGACTCAACCTACATTCGGCAGGCGCCGTACTTTGACAATATGCCAAAAGTGCCTGCTGCGGTTACAGACATCCGCGATGCACGGGTGCTGGCGGTGCTGGGCGACTCCGTTACGACGGATCACATCTCGCCCGCCGGCTCTATCAAAACCAACGGACCGGCCGGCAAGTATCTGAGCGAGCATGGCGTGAAGCCGTCGGACTTCAACTCCTATGGCTCGCGCCGCGGCAATCACGAGGTGATGGTGCGCGGCACCTTCGCGAACGTCCGGTTGCGCAACCGTCTCGCACCCGGCACGGAAGGCGGTGTTACGCGCCTCTTGCCCGAGGGCGAGCCGATGAGCATCTTCGACGCCTCGGTGAAGTATGCCGAGCGTGGCACGCCGCTGGTGATCCTGGCAGGCAAGGAATACGGCTCGGGGTCATCGCGCGACTGGGCGGCGAAAGGGCCGCGGCTGCTGGGCGTGCGTGCGGTGATTGCGGAGAGTTATGAGCGCATTCATCGCTCGAACCTGGTGGGCATGGGCATCCTGCCGCTGCAGTTTGAAAACGAGGACACGGTTGAATCGTTGGCGCTGACTGGCGAAGAGACCTACAGCTTCCCTGGGCTGAAGGCGCTGCTCGATGCACGCTTCGCCAACGGCCGCGAGCTGACGGTGGAGGTGACGGATGCGAAGCAGCAGAAGCGTAGTTTCAAGGCGAAGGTGCGCATCGATACGCCGCAGGAGATCCTCTACTACCAGAACGGCGGCATTTTGCAGTATGTGCTGCGGCAGTTGGCTGCGAACTGAATGACTGTGCCGCGCCTCTGGGTCAGGGGCGCGGGCCATTCACATCTTCGACTTAATGCGACTTCCAGCACCACCAGCGAATTTACCGGAAGATTCACATCAATCTTGCCGTTACGCAGCTTCGTCTTCTCCGGCGGGCTGAGCTTCGAAGCCTCATTCAGCTCTCGCACCTGCGCCTCGGTGGGGTAACGGGGGCTGCCGATCTTCCGATATGCGGCGAGCGTGTTGCCGTGCGTTGGATCGAGACGCGTGATGCTCACCGAGGCGTTGTGCGGGACGTGCTCGAATGCGATCTGCATCTGCTTGTCCACTCCCGGTCCACCGGGCTGATGCGCGCCAAAGGGATCGGTCATGTTCCACACCGCGACGACGAGCGTGCCATCCGCGCGGCGCGTTACCAATGCATTCTTCGAAGGATTTGCCAGGCGCTCATCGCCGAGATGGTGCAGCATCGCAAAGGCGTTGAAGCTGGGCTTGCGAATGCTGTAGGGCGCGATCAGGCCGAAGCCTCCGTCGAAGGGCTCGCGTTTCGGACCATCCTCTTCGAAGACATCGTCGAAGGTCCAGAAGGACATCATCGCCGGGAGGCCGTCGCATTCGCGGATGGTATTCGCAACCGCCGGGCCGACGAAGGTCGTATCGCGCGCCGCATCGATGCCGATAACGTTCCACTCCGTGACAAACCAGGGGATGTGCGGCATGGGCGAGGCGGCGATCTGCTGCTTTACGTGTGCCATTGCGGCGCAGAGGCGATCGTCCATCGGCGGCAGCTCGCTCGGGGTGAAGGTGTGCTCGTAGTTTTCGTCGGCGTAGCCGTGGGTAGAGAGGAAGTCCACCGGCACATTGTTGTCGTGCATGTACTTCAGAAACTCCGGGACCCACTCCTCCGCAGCAGCCGCCGGTCCGCCGACGCGCAGCCGCGGACTGACCGATTTGAGCGCGCGCGCGGTGTGGCTGTAGAGCTCGAAGTACGTCGCCTGCTTGGGCTGGCCGACCCAGAAATCGATGTTCGGCTCGTTCCACACTTCGAAGTACCACTGCGCGACCTCGTCGATGCCGTAGCGCGCGACCAGGTTCTCCGCCAGGGCGCGGATCAGCGCATCCCAGCGCGCATAGTCTTTCGGCGGCGCAACGTTGGGCTTGTACCAGAAGGCATGCGGCGCAGGATGTGCTGCAAGCTGCTTGGGCATGAAGCTGATCTCGACCACCGGACGCACGCCCCGCGCCAGCAGGCCGTCGTAGATCTCGTCCACGTAGGTGAAGTTGTATTGCGGCTGGCCGTCCTTATCCTCGGTATAAACGCCGTTCTCGTCGTCGAGAATGCCGTGGAAGCGGACGTACTTCATATCGGTCACGTTCTTCACGGCGGTCAGATCGTTGCGATAGGCCTCGCGCATGGCGAGGTTGGCGTGGCCGGAGCCGAACATCTGCTCCCAGAAGTGCGGCAGCGGGGTTGCCGTGGCCTGCGCGTCTATTGTGACTGTCTCCTGCGCATGCGCCGCGCTCCACGCAACTGCCAGCAGCAGCAGAGGATTGCCGCCACAGTCCGATTGACTCTCTGCATTCCGCACCTCCCATGAGCGATCCGGCCACCAGTGTAGTACGAGCGAAATCGTTTGCGCATTGGGAGCAGCAAAAAGGCGGAGTCGCCTCCGCCCAGATTTGCATCCTGTCAGTCCGGTCCAATCCGGATGTCATGCGCGGCATGGAAGCGGCGGCTGACAAAAATCCTGATCGATCCTCGTTCCGCAACCGCGATTACCGGAAATCGGCCTAGACGCCCACCGCGTAAGAGTCCAGCGGATCCTGATCGCCCGCGTGCTTGTAGTAGTCATATGGCGTGCGGTGATTGAACTTGTAGCGCAGTCTGAGTTCACGACCAACGAGTAGGCCGAGAGCTGCTACGCTCACCGCAACTCCCGTCCAGGTGACGGTGCGCAGCAGGTAGTTCGGCTTTGTTTGGAATGGCAGAAGATTGCTCATGATCCTTCTCCGCTCAGGTGCAACGACCGTCCGCACCATGCTCTCTCAATCTACGTTCATGATAGCCCAGCGGCGCCGCTCGCTGTCTGCATTACGGCCATTACGGCGGTGCTGGGTTTGTCCCTCTTTCGTCACTACGGGTGCACCACGCCCTCAATGGCGCGCAGCATCGCGACCTTGCGCTCCGGCGGCAAAAAGCTTGCCTCAACCGAATTCGCGGCCAGCTCCCGCAACTGCTCCTGCGTGAACTCGAACTTGCGCTCCGCCAACCGGTATTCCCCTAGCAGATCGCTGCCGAAGAGCGTGGGGTCGTCCGAATTCAGCGTGATCATCAGGCCGGAATCGAAGTAGCGGCGTACCGGATGTTCCGCCAGTGAGGGGCAGGAACCGGTTCGCACATTTGACGTCACGCAAATCTCAATTGGGATTTGCCGCTCCGCCAGAACCTCCATCAGCTCGGCGTCATGCTCCGCAGACAAGCCGTGACCGATGCGTTCCGCGCCGATATTCAGTGCGCCCCAGATGCTCTCCGGTCCCACGGTTTCGCCCGCATGCGCGGTCAGGCGGAGCCCGGCATCGCGGGCTTCGGCATAGAGCTCGCGAAACGGCTCCGCGCCGGTGCGGCGTTCGTCGCCGCCAATGCCGATGCCGATGATCGAAAGATGCTCCCGGCGCATCTCTGCCGCCTTGCGAAAGACGCGCGCTGCTTCTTCCACACCGAAGTGCCGCACCGCATCGAAGATCCAGAGGATGCTGATGCCAAGGTCACGCTCTGCGCGCTGCCGGGCGCGTTCCATGCCGGCGAAGAGCGGCTCGAATTCGATACGCCGCCAGTAGTACACCACGCCGACCGACACATAGACCTCCGCATGCGCCACGCCCTGCTCCGCCAGCGACCGTGCCATGCGCCAGGTGATGAGCTCGTAGTCGTCCGGCGTCAGAAGCCGCTCGGTGATGGCCTTGAAGGCCAGCAGGAAGCCGCTGAAATCGGCATAGCGATAGAGTGCTTGCGCCTGCTCCAGCGTGAGCCGTCCGGCGGGATGACGCTCGCTCAACTCCACCAGCGTCTCCGGCGTGACCGCGCCCTCGAGGTGCAGATGCAGCTCCGCCTTGGGCAGCCTGCGCAGGAAATCGCCGGTGGACTCTCTCACACCTCAAGTCTAATCAGTGAAAGCGCGCAGCAAGAAAAACCGGAGCGATCGGGTGGATCGCTCCGGCGGTTGTAAACCAGCGAATGAGCTAGAACCGGTAGTTCGCTGAGAACTGCAGGTGCCGCTCCTGCGAACGTACTGGAGTTCCCTGACTCGCGATCTGGCCGAAGGTTGTGCTCGCCACGCCGGTGTCGGGATTGTAGTAGCTGGCAATATTCAGCGCATTGAAGGCATCGAACCGGAAGCCGAGGCTCTGCTCCCGGAAGGTGTGGAAGTCCTTGAAGGCCGACATGTCGACGTTCAGGTATCCCGGCCCGCGCACGCTGCCATTGGACGAATTGCCGAAGGTGTTGCTGGCAGGAACGCCAAAAGCGCAGGCCACGCCGAGTGAGTTGATGGTCGCGCCCGGCTGCGTACACGGTGTGGCAGACGGATCGGTGCCGAACCAGTTGTTGATGCTGCGATGAACCACCTTCAATGGCGGTATTGATTCGCACGTGAAGTCCCGTAGCTGTTGGAGTTGTTGCTCGGCGCCGTGATGGTCTCCGGGAAGCCTGAATACGATACGACAGCAGTTGAGAACTTCCAGCCGCCAACGGCTTCATCGGCGAAGCGGTTGATGTTTGCCCCGAACTGCTTGCCACGGCCAAACGGCAAGTCGTAGACACCAGTGGCCGAGAGGTTGTGTTTGACGTCAGAGCCGGCCGGACCATAATCGGCGTGGCTGTTGTAATAGTCCTGAAAGGCGCCGCTGTAGCCTGCAACCTGCAGACTATAGTTGCCGAAGCTATTGGTCATGGCTTTGCCGTAGGTGTAGTTTGCGGTGAACTCCAGCCCGCGGCTGACACGTTCGCGCAAGGTAGCCTGCAGTGCGTTGTAGTTCATCATGGCCCGCGATTCTGTGATGAGGAGCGTGCTGGAGCCGATACCCAGGTTCGTGTTGTTGTAGAAGGGCGCGGTCGTCTGGTCGCCGTTCACCAGGTACTGGTTGACATTGCCGTAGTCTTCGATGTGCTGGCCCTGCTCACCCAGATAACCGACTTGCAGCGACATGCTGTTGCTGATGGCGTATTCGGTCGTCAGGTTCCATTCCTGAACATAGGCCGGCTGGATGTGTTGCGGATAGATATTGTAGTGTCGATCCGTTGAAGTTCACGTCGTTCCGGACCAGCGCTGAAACCCTGCTGCACGGTTCGTGGATCTCCGCCAGTCGCCGGGCCGCCGTTTGACGGGACTGCCGGGGTAATTTGCTTGATATCAACCGACTGCACAAAGGGCGTGATGGAGGTAAGGCGCTGGTTGGCGGCATTGCCTTCAAAAAAGCTGGTCGCACCATATCCTCCGCGAAGAACAAACCGCGGCGTCGCCTGAAAGGCAAAGCCCAGCCGCGGCATGAACTGCGTGTAGTTAGGCTGGTAGCAGGCACGATTGCCGCAGAGCTTCGAGTCAGGCGGCGCGCCGGTCGGAATTCTCTCCGCGTACTCGAACCTGACCCGTGACCAGATCGATGTTGCCTGTTTTGTTGTTTTGCTCGTACCAGGGCTGATCGTACTCGTAGCGCAGACCAAAGTTCAGCGTCAGGTTCGGCATGACCTTCCAGTCGTCCTGGACGAATCCTGCAACGCGCCACTGCCGCTGCCCGACGAAAATGCCCTTCGAAGTGACCTGCGCCTCATGAACCCGGTTGAGCACAAAGTCCGCGCCGCCGTAGCCGGTTCGCATTGCTCAACAATGGATTGCTCGTGTAGTCGCCGGTATAGCTGAGTTGCCCCAGGAACCCGGCGTTGTTATCGGTCGTGTAGGCATTCTGATAACGAATCGCCTGCACGCCGATGCTGAGCAGGTGCTGTCCCTTCTGCCACGTCAGGTTGTCGATGTAGCTGTAAGTGTTGTCGACGATGCTTCCGATAAACGCCGCGTTGCCGCCGGCCGAGATGCCACCGGTGATGTTCTGTGCGGCATAGCCGGGATAGTTTTGCGACTCTCCCCCTATACCGACGATCGAATTGCCGGTCAGGCCGAAGATGCCGCTCGGATCGCTCGGAACTCCCTGGGTCCATTGGACGCGTGTGAAGCCGACGCGCGCGGAGTTGATGATTGCCGGCGAGAAGACGTGAACCCAGTTTGCGCCGCCCAGCTTGGTCGGGAAGTTGTTTGAACCCGGGAAAGCGATCACTAGGAAGGTGGTCTTTCCGTCATATCCGGTGCCCATCGAATAGAAGCCGGTGATCTTGTCTGCCGGCCGCAGATCGTATTCGATCTTGATGTCACCCTGGTTATTCGCTTTGAAAGTGCGGCTGGGCCCCTGCAGGTTGTTCTGCGCAATGCCGTCCGTGGGAGCCGCGTTCGGCAATGGATAGAGATTTGGGTGCGCGAAGAGGTAAGCAGCGATCGGATTGCTGACCGGCACCTGGTTGTTCACATAGGGCGCGAAGTTATTTTGCGAGTCGTAAAGTTGCACCGGCGTATTGCCATTTGTTCCGCTTAACAGCGTGGAGAAATCCCCGCCTCGCATGGCCTGCGTAAAGACGCTGTCTTGCTCCAGGCCGCCCTGGTGGTAACGCGCCGCAAGGTAATCCACAAAGAAGAACAGCCTGTCGTGCACAATCGGTCCGCCAAAAGTTCCGCCGAACTGCGACTGCGAGAACGGCTTGATCGGAACAATGGGGTTTGCGTGATTGTTCGACCATGAGTTGGCGTTATAGTTGGCGTTCTGCGTGTAACCGTAGACCGATCCATGGAATGAGTTGGTGCCGCTCTTCAGCACGCTCACCACGCCGCCGCCATTCACGTTGCCGTAATCGGCGGGCGAATTGGCGGAGAGGATTCTGATTTCCTGGAGCGATTCAGGCGCCGGGCTATAGGCGATCAAGTTGTTCTGGGTCTCATTCAGATCAATGCCGTCCAGCGTGTAGTTATTCGCCTGCGCGCGATTGCCGTTGATGTTGGGAATGTCGCTGTTGTAGGTGCTGCGTTCGATGCTGGTGGGCCCCTGCGTGCCATAGGTCGTCACCGTGCCAGGCGTGTAGAGCGTGAGGGCGGAGAAATCCAGCCCATTCAGCGGAATGTTGCGGACCGTATTCGCCGTGAAGGTCGTCCCTAGCGTGGGATCATTCGTATTCAGAATTGGTGCGACATCGCCTTGAACATCCACCGTGGTGGTCGCGCCGCCGGTCTTCAGGTGGGCGTCGAACTTCACCGTCTGATCGACTTCCAGTGAAAAGGCGGGAAGCTTGGCCGTGGCAAATCCCGCAGCCTGGACTGTCACCTCGTACACGCCGATGGGTAGAAAGCGGATGCTGTAGATACCAGCGCCATTGGTTGTGGCCTGCGTATCGACGCCGGTCGCGGTGTTATGCGCGGTTACCTGCGCATTGGGCACTACGGCGCCCGTGGAATCTGTCACTGTGCCCCCGACGCTTCCCGTGACGGTCTGTGCCGAAAGCGAGAAAGGGATCGTTAACACAAAGAGTGCGAACAATACTGGCAAACATCGCCGGATGCGCATATTGCCTCCTAAAATTTCCAACGAGAACAGCCCTGTCGAACGAAAAGGGCCCAGGCTGCAACGAGGAACTGCTTATTATGCACGTTTGACGTGCAAACGAAAAGATCGGGTAGCGAACGTTCCCGCAAAGTAACGGATTCACGGGACAGAAGTGTATCGGCGCAGTTATCCGAATTAATGGCAGATTGTCTGGCAGATTCAGCTAACTGGCGAACTCGCTGCGCTTGCGCGAGTAGAAGACGTAGATCACCATGCCGATGATCAGCCAGACGAAGAAGCGCAGCCAGGTCGTGATGGGCAGGCCTGCCATCAGCAGCACGCAGAAGGCGATGCTGAGGATCGGCGTTGCAAAACCACCGGGAGCACGGAAGCTGCGGTGCCGCTCCGGCTCGCGCACCCGCAGGATGATGACGCCGATCGAGACCAGCACAAAAGCGAATAGCGTGCCGATGTTGGAGAGATCGGAGAGCGTGCCGATGTCAAGCAGCCCGGCAGGTATGCCCACCAGGAAGCCGGCGATCCAGGTGGCCACCGCCGGGGTGCGAAAGCGCGGGTGCACCTTGCCGAACCACGCGGGAAAGAGGCGATCGCGCGACATGGCGAACCACACGCGCGCCTGGCCCAGCTGGAAGACCAGGATGGACGAGATCATGCCGACCATCGCGCCCAGCAGCACGATGAGGCGAATCCATTGCAGGCTGTGGCCGCCCGGCAGCAGGGAGAGCTTCTTCAGCGAGTTGACGACCGGTGCCGCATCGTCCACCAGCGTGTACCACGGGACCAGCCCGGTAAGCACCACGGCGACCGAAATATAGAGCACCGTACACACCACCAGCGTGCCGATGATGCCGATGGGAACATCGCGCTGCGGCCGGTGGCATTCTTCCGCGGCGGTTGAAACCGAGTCGAAGCCGATGTACGTGAAGAAGATGATCGACCCGCCGGTAAGCACGCCCGACCAGCCGTTGGGATAGTAGGGATGCCAGTTTCCGGGCTTGATAAAGTGCGCCGCGCCAAAGATGAAGATGAGGATGGCCGCGATCTTCAGCAGCACCATGATGTTGTTGGTGCGGGCGGATTCGCGGATGCCGCGCACCAGCACCACGGTGAGAATCATGACGATCAGGAACGCGGGAACGTTGAAGCCGAAGTGCCACCCCGGCGCGTAAAGCTGTTTGCCGGTGAAATCGGAGAAACCCGACGGAAGATAGGCTGGCGAAATCCAACCGAGGGACGGGTGTATGCCAAACCAGTCGAGGAAATCGACCACGTGCGCGGCAAAGCCCACGCAGACCGCCATGTTCGACACGGCGTATTCGAGGATCAGGTCCCAGCCGATGATCCACGCCACCAGCTCGCCCAGGGTTGCGTAGGTGTAGGTGTAGGCCGAGCCGGCAATCGGAATCATGGAGGCGAGCTCGGCATAACAAAGCCCGGTAAAGCCACAGACGATGGCTACCAGGATGAGCGAGACCGCCAGCGCCGGACCCGCGCCAGGGCGGCCGATGAGCGCCTTATGCCGGATCAGATAATCCAGCAGTGGAGTATTGAGGATGGAGGAGGTATCGAACTTCTCGCCGGCGATCGCCGTGCCGATCACGGTAAAGATTCCCGAGCCGATGACCGCGCCGATGCCAAGCGCGGTGAGCGAGACAGGCCCCAGCGACTTCTTCAGAGCATGTTCCGCGCACTCCGAGTCGCTGATCAGCTTATCGATGGACTTGCGAGCAAAGAGTTGCGACAGAGGTGGCGGCTCCGGCAGAAGGTTCCGGCCAGCGCGAGCACGCCGGCCGGGTGACACTACCTTAAGCTATCTTCCCTGCCGGTGTAGACAGGAAAGTTCTTCTAACGCTTGCTCGCGCCCCGCGCCAGTTTCTTGATCTTCTTCTTTTTGGAGCCGCGAGGCTCAGTGCGCTTTGCCTTCGGAGCTGCCTTTTTGCGCGCCGCACGCTTCACCTTCTTGCGTTCCTGCGTATCTTCGATCTTCGTCGTATTTGCCATGATCTATCTCGATTCCTGAAATGTCGTCCGGCCATCTGGAGAAGCGCTAGACCCGTTCAAGTTGGGCAAACTTCTCGACCAGCTTTTTCACGCCGAACTTCGTGAATTGTACTGTAATCTTCGCGTCGTCGCCGTCACCCTCGCGGCGGAAGACTACGCCATCGCCGTACTTGGGGTGGCGCACCCGCTGTCCGCTCTTGAAGCCGACCACGCCGGTCGCCTCCGGAATCGGCAGCTTGGGGCGTTTGGCGGTCGCGCCGCCGCGGGCGCCAAAGAAGCTCGCGATGTTGTCGATGGAACCGGCGTCGCTGCGTGTTCCGCCAGCGGCATTTCCGTAACCTCGCTGGTTACGATAAGCGGCGGAAGCAGGCGCACTCTGGTCCTCGTCCTCATAGCTGTAATGGCGCTCGCCGTCCTCGTTGAAGCGGCCGCCGCTGCGGCTCGAGGAGCCGGTGCTGTAGCTGGCCGCATAGCCACCCCAGGTGGTGGCGCGCTCGCGACCGCCGCTCAGGTCCTCCAACAGTTGCGGCGGCACCTCTTCCAGAAAGCGCGAGGGCAGCGCTGCATCCGGCATGTCGTTGCCGTAGCGGCGGCGATAGCGCGCGCGGCTCAGGATCAGCGTGTCCATCGCGCGCGTCATCCCGACGTAGCAGAGGCGCCGTTCCTCTTCGAGACCGGCAGGATCGGTGAGCGTGCGCGAGTGCGGAAACAGCCCCTCCTCCATGCCGCAAAGCAGCACCAGCGGAAACTCCAGCCCCTTCGCCGAGTGCAGCGTCATCAGCGTGACGCGGCTATCGGGCTTGTAATGGTCGGTATCGCTGACCAGCGCTGCGTGGTCTAGAAATTCAGCCAGCGTCTCACCGCGTTCCTCCGCATCCTGCGCGGCGTTGGCGAGCTCCTTCAGGTTTTCAATGCGCGAGAAGGCCTCCGGCGTGCCTTCGTCTTCGAGCGCGCGGATGTAGCCACTGCGGTCGTTGATGAAGCGAATCAGCTCCGGCAGAGTGGCTTTATCGCCGGGCTTGCGGAACCGTGCCCGTTCATCTTCCGACGATTCCGAAGCTACCGTTTCTTCCGCTGTTGAAAGCGACGATCCGGATTGCTTCAGCTCGACACCATCGAAAGGATTGAAGCTGACGTCCGCTGGAGTTTCTCCATCAGTAGCGGCTTCGGCGAAGGCCTCCGGCGAAAACGAATCGTCCGCCGCCTCGTCATGGGTCAGATCGAGCATGCCCTGCGCACCGAAGGCGAAACCGGTGCCATCGTCGACCGTGCCCTCCTCTTCCGCTTCGCCCTCAGCATCATCCTCGGCGTTCGGCCCTTGCGTGTAGCCGCCTTCGGGCAGCACCTCCTCCGCAGCCGCCGCTACATCCGCAGCAAGCTTCTCCGCGAATCCGGGCTCCAGCAGCGCGTGCGCGTCGTTGATGATGCGCTGGAAGCTTTCGAGCGCGGTGAGTGCGCGCTGCGGCAGCAGGCGCCGGCGGATGGCTTGGCCGATGGCGTCCCAGGTGCTGGTGCCGGTTTCGAGCGCGAGCCGCTCCAGCGTGTCCAGCGTGGAGCGGCCGATGCCGCGCACCGGCGTGTTGATGACGCGCTGCAGCCCGATCGAGTCATGCGGATTCTGCACCAGCTTGAGATAGCTCAGCAGGTCCTTGATCTCGGCGCGCTCGTAGAACGAGAAGCCGCCGACCATCGTGTACTGGATGCTGTAGCGGCGAAGCGCCTCTTCCACCAGGCGCGACTGCGAATTCGTGCGATAGAGCACAGCGACGCGCGGCGGCTCATTGCCTTCGCCGGCCTTGCGCAGATATTTCTGGATGTAGTCGGCGATGAACAGCGCCTCGTTTTCACCGTCGGGCGCCTCGTAGTAGCCGATCTTGGAGCCGCCCTCCCGCTCCGTCCATAGGTTCTTGCCCTTGCGCTGGGCGTTGCGCGCGACCACCGCGGATGCGGCTTCGAGAATCACCTGCGTGGAGCGATAGTTCTGCTCCAGCCGGATGGTCTTCGCTTCGGGAAAATCCTTCTCGAACTCCAGGATGTTGCGGATGTCCGCACCGCGCCAACTGTAGATGCTCTGGTCCTCATCGCCCACCACGCAGACGTTGTGGTGGTCGCCGGCCAGCAGTTTCATCAGCTCGTACTGCGGACGGTTGGTGTCCTGGTATTCGTCGATCATGATGTAGCGGAAGCGCCGGTTGTAGCGCTCGCGCGTCTCGCCGCTGGCCTTCAGCAGGCGCACCGTTTCGAGCAGCAGGTCGTCGAAGTCGAGCGCGTTGTTCTTGAGCAGCTCCTTGCGATAGACCTCGTAAAGCTGCGCCACGCGCTCGCTGATGGGGTCGCTCGATCCCAGGTAATACTCCTGCGGATCGATCATGTGGTTCTTGGCCCAACTGATCTTTCCCAGCACGGTGCGCGGGGTCAGCGTCTTGTCGTCGAGCGACATGCGCCGCATCGCCTGCTTCACGATGGCCTGCTGATCACTCTCGTCGTAGATGGCAAAGCTGCGGGTGCGTCCCTGGTCGCCGATGCGCAGCGCCTCGATGTCGCGCCGCAGCACGCGCACGCAGAAGGAATGGAAGGTCGATAGCTGCGGCTTGGACAGGGTCGAGCCGGCCAGCAGTTTGTTCACGCGCTCGCCCATCTCGGCGGAGGCCTTGTTGGTAAAGGTGACAGCCAGAATGGAGTCCGGCGCGACGCCCTTGGCCTCAATGAGATACGCGATGCGATGCGTGATGACGCGCGTCTTCCCCGAGCCGGCTCCGGCCAGGATCAGCACCGGCCCATCCGTGGCCTCCACGGCGGCACGCTGTTGCGGATTCATCTTTTCAAGCAGGGGGTTCACAGGCTGGCGTCTCGGTGGGAATTTCTCTTCCAGTGTATCGCCGCCGGCGATGCGATCGCGTGTACGCAAAGCCACGCATTCGCTAATCTGGAAGAGTCGCAAAGATCTTCAGCGGCCGCCGAATATTTGCCAATGAATCTATCCCCCTCCAGCGAACCTCCCGCACAACGCAGCGTTTGTGTCTTCTGCGCGTCCAGCAACGGCGCGGAACCCATCTTTCTTGAAGCGGCTAAAGCGCTGGGGCGGAGTATCGCCGGGCGCGGCTGGCAGCTGGTGTACGGCGGCGCCGACGTCGGCCTGATGGGCGCGCTGGCGGATGCGGCGCTCTCCGACGGCGGCGCGGTCACCGGGGTGATTCCGCGCGCGCTGGTCGACCGGGAGATTGCGCATCGCGGTCTAACGCAATTAATCGAAGTGGGCAGCATGCACGAACGCAAGGCCGAGATGGCGCGGCGCGCCGATGCGTTTCTGGTGTTGCCCGGCGGCCTGGGCACACTCGACGAGTTGTGCGAGATCCTCACCTGGGCACTGCTTGGCATTCACGACAAGCCCGTTGTGCTGATCAACATAGCCGGCTACTGGGACGCATTCCTCGGCATGCTGGATGCGGCGGTCGCCGCCGGATTTCTGCGCTCGGCGCACCGCGCGCTCTCACTGGTGACGCCGGATGCGAACGCAGCGTGCGACGCCGTGGCGCGCCTGTGGCTTCGCTAGCCGGCGAAACTCTGCTTGCCTGATTTCCGTCTATAGCAGCGCATAGAATCTCTTCGCCGAGCGCTTTTTTAGGGTTCCAGCAAGTTGGTCGTTTATCCTGACAAGACGCATGCAGCACACTGCCCTTCCAAAGCTCCACTGGCTTGTTCTGGCAGTCGTGATGGCCGTCGGCGTCCCCGCAGGGATGGCGCAGATGCAAACCGACATCGCCAGCAGCAGCCTTCCCGATGCGCCGAGTCCGCAGAGCACCCCGACGACGGCTACCCCACCGCCCATGAGCACGTCGGCTCTGCCGGCAAATACTCAGGAGGAGCAGCAAAAGAAGCCAAGCTCCGACGATGTGTTGCGGCAGGAGGAAAAGCAGCGCGCCTTCGGCGTCATGCCCATGTTCCAGACCGTATCGCTGGCGAACTCGAAAAATATCCCGGCTCTGCGGCCGAAGCAAAAGTTTCAACTCATGCTGAAGAGTACGACCGATCCCTTTGTCTTCGCACAGGACGCCGTTCTCTCGGGCATAGGCCAAGCGCGCAACACCAACTCCGGCACCAAGACCGTGACCAATCCGGACGGAACGACGAGTCAAGTCCGTTGGGGCTTCGGGCAGGGCGCGGCTGGCTACTTCAAGCGCTTCGGCGCCTCTTACGCGGACACGGCAGACGGCAACTTCTGGGGCAATGCCGTGCTCCCCGTGCTCCTGAAAGAGGACCCACGCTATTACCGCATGGGTTCCGGATCGTTCCTGCGGCGTTTCTCCTACTCGGCCGAAACCGCCCTATGGTGCCGCCGCGACAACGGCACGTGGGGACCGAACTACGCCAACGTTGCCGGCAACTTCATCTCTGGCGGCATCTCGAATCTCTACTATCCCGACGAAGACACGGGCTTCGAGAAGACCGTGATCGGTGCCATGACAGTAACGGCAGAGGGCGTCATCGGTTCGGAGCTGATTGAGTTTCTCCCCGACATCGAGCACCACTTCCTGAAGAATCGCCACCCAAAGCAATAAAGATCAGTCGCGGCTCTGGCGGCACTCCTCGCACTGGCAGTGGCGGCGTAGAAAATCCCACGAGTAGATGCCGGTGGAGTGGCCGTCATTCCAGTGGAAGACCACCGCATAGCGACCCGCCGGCTCCACGCTGTTGGGGCGTGGCGGCGCTTCGTACATCGGCAGAAGTATTGCGGGCGCGGCCTTGCGCTCGCCCGGCGCAAGACCCGCCGCCTCGCGCGCTTCGTGGCACGTAGCACAGGGGCAGGCATCGCGTAGCCAGCGGAAGGTCCATGCGCTCTGGTGGCCGTCCTTCCACTCGATCTCCATGCCGGTGCCTTCCGACTTGTGCACGCGCACCTTCGCCGGATCCACGGCTTCGCGCGGCAATGGAGGACGATCGGCGCGGCGCGCCTCTCGCTCATCGACGATGCGAATACCTTCGTGACTCATAATTTCTTCTCTATCTTCCCTTTCAGGATACGCGCAGCCTGCATGGCCGCGCCCATCGTTACGGCGTGCGCAGGAAGAAGTACGCAGCCATGCCCAGGCCGATGACGACTACGAAGGCGCGCATGACGCGGGCGCTTAGCCGGCGCGAGTAACGCCCGCCGAGGTATCCGCCCAGCGCGGCCGTCAGCATCATGAGCAGGCAGAGATGCCAGACGATCTGCCGCTCGACGATGAAGGTAACGACGGCAATGCCGTTGGCGATGGTGGTCGCCACCACCTTGAGCGCGTTCACCTCGCGGATGCTTTGGATACCGAAGATGGCCAACACCGCCATGATGAGGAAGCCCGAGCCCGCCCCGAAATAACCAACGTAGAAGCAGACCAGCGCCAGCGCCGCACAGAGCGGCACATAGCGGGGTCGCGCATCGGCGTCAGCTTCCACGCGGCGGCGCGCAATCCATCGCGCGATCGGCCCACTGGCCGCAAACAGCAGCGATGCGCCCAATAACAGCCAGGGCACGAGGCGCAGGAAAGTTCCCTGGCCCGTCCGCAGCAGAATAACTGCGCCCGCGAGTCCACCCATCAGTGCAGAAATCGAGACGGGGACAAGCAGCCGCAGATTGACACCCAGGTCCTCTCGATAGGCGGCGATGGAGGTGAGCTGACCGGGCCACAGCGCCACGGTATTGGTCGCATTGGCAGCAATGGGCAGCACGCCCACGCCGAGCAGCGCCGGGAAGGACAGAAATGAGCCGCCGCCGGCTACGGCGTTCAATGCGCCGGCCAGGAACGATGCGGCGGCAAGCCAGCCGCCCTGATGGAAGATGGAAAGTGGCATCAGCGCGAACGACTGTGTACGCCTCGATGGGGTCGCCGCATCGTTACTCGGCCACGCAGATGAGGCACTTCAGGTATTCCGTCTCCGGAATGGTCAGGATCACAGGATGATCGGGCGCGGCACCGCGGCGCTCCAGCAGCCGTACGCGCCGTCCAACGTCGCCCGCCGCTGCCGCCACTGTCGCGGTGAACTCCGCAGCGGAGATGTGATGCGAGCAGGAGCAGGTCACGAGCACGCCGCCCGGCCGCAGCATCTTGAGCGCGCGCAGATTCAGCTCCTTATAGCCGCGCAGCGCGCCTTCGATGGCACGCTTGCTCTTCGCGAAGGCCGGCGGGTCCAGCACGATGGTGTCGTACTGGGTGCCGGCGTCACTCCATGCGCGGAGCAGCTCAAAGGCATCCGCCTCCACCCAGTCCACCTCGGCGGCAAGTTGCTTGCGATTTGCTGCGAGGTTGCGCTCGGCGACCTCGAGCGCGCTGCGCGACGCATCCACGCCAGTGACCCGCGAGCAGCGTTGCGCCATGTGCAGCGCAAAACCGCCCTGATAGGTGCAGATGTCCAGCGCCTCGCCGCGTGCATGCTCCGCCGCTGCCGCGTAATTCAGCCGCTGATCGAGAAACGCGCCGGTCTTCTGACCGGAAGCCGCGTCGTAAGCGAAGTGCAGGCCGTTCAGCAGAAAAGTCGTTTGCAGCGCCGGGTTCGCCTCATCCTTCGCATAGAGCGTGGCCAGCGCGGGCGTGCTCAGTCCTTCCAGTGCCGCGATGCGCGCGTCGCCGCGCTCGACGATGGTCTCCGGATCGAGCTCCTCGACGAGTACGCGCGTCACCAGCGCACGCACTTCCGGCCGATCGAGCCCGCGAGCCAGCACCTGCACCAGCAGCAGAGAGGCGTAACGATCGATGATCAGACCGGGCAGCTCGTCGGCTTCGCTGAAGACCAGGCGGCAGGCTTCCGTCGGCATAGTGGCGCGCAGTGCGAGGGCTTGGCGCAGCCGGCTTTCGATCAAGGCCAGCCATTCCTCCTCTGTCGCCAGCACCTCCCGGCTCACCAGCCGCAGCGCAATCTGGGACGCCGGACTGTAGAGCGCGGTACCCAGAGGGATGCCGCGCTGGTCGGAAACGGGAATCAAACCCGAATCCTTCGCTAGCTCATCTCCTGTAACTTCCACCACATCCGATGCATAGACCCAGGGATGCCCCGCGCGCAGGCGGTCCGCCGCCCGTCTGTTCACGACGGCGGCGCGCAGAGCGGTACGTGGCGGGGCTGTTGCTGGGGTATGCCGCGGTGGGGTGGCCTTGGGTTTCGCCCGTCGCGATGCGGTCTGGGGTGTGCTGGTCATAACGGTAGGGATGCCTCTGGCAAGGCTTTCCTGAAACTGGAAAGCCATCAGCCTATAATCAGGCATGGCGACCGCGCGTACAACGCCGCCGGAGTCTAACGCATCGCGAGGGACGGAGCCCGACCCGCGAGCGCTGGACGGTCGTGCGCTCATCGACGCACGCTTCCGTGCGCTGCTGGATACGGTGCGCGCCCACCGTCCCGGCGACGACGTCGAGATCATCCGCCGCGCCTGGGACTATTCCCTCGAACATCATCAAGGTCAGGTCCGCGCCTCGGGCGAGCCCTATGTGCTGCATCCGCTTGAGGTTGCACACGTCCTCGCCGAGATGAAGCTGGACTCCACCGCCATCGCCGCGGGCCTCTTGCATGATGCCGTCGAAGACACCGCGGTGACCGCGGACGACATCACCCGGCTCTTCGGCGAGCAGGTGGCGCACATCGTCGAAGGCGTCACCAAGATCGACAAGATCCAGTTCGCGAACAGCGAAGACCGCCAGGCCGAAAACGTCCGCAAGATGCTGCTGGCCATGGTGAGCGATGTGCGCGTGGTGCTGATCAAGCTGGCTGACCGGCTGCACAACATGCGCACCCTGCAGCACCTGCGCGTCGAGCGGCAGCAGGCCATCGCGCGCGAGACGCTGGATATCTACGCCCCGCTGGCCCATCGCCTGGGCATGGGCAAGGTGCGCGGTGAGCTCGAAGACCTGGCCTTCCGCTACGTCGACGCCGTGAGCTTCGAGAAGGTGCAGACAGCCATCGACGAGCGCCGCAAGGAGGGCGAAGACTTCCTCGAAGAGGTGGAGCGGACGCTGCAGGAAAAGCTGAAGGAGCACAAGATTGAGGCGCGGGTGGAGTGGCGCATCAAGCGTCTTTACAGCATCTACCAGAAGCTGCAGAAGCAGCGCTCCAGCGTGGACCAGGTGTATGACCTGCTGGCGGTGCGCGTCATCACCAAAAGCGTACAGGACTGCTATGCCATCTTCGGCCTCATCCATTCCATCTGGCGGCCGGTGCCGGGGCGCATCAAGGACTTCATCGCCATGCCGCGGCCCAATCTGTATCAGTCGCTGCACACAACCGTCATGGGCGGCGGCGGCCATCAGTTCGAAGTGCAGATCCGCACCGAGGAGATGCACCGCCTCGCCGAAGAGGGCATCGCCGCGCACTGGAAGTACAAGGCCAACGGCAGCCCCATCAGCAGCAAAGACGAGCAGCGACTCGCCTGGGTGCGTTCGCTGGTGGAGTGGCAGCGGGAGATGTCGGACCCCAACGAGTTCCTCTCCACGCTCAAGATCGACCTGTACCCGGAGGAGGTCTATACCTTCACCCCGAAGGGCAAGGTCGTTGTGCTGCCCAAGGACGCGAGCCCCGTCGATTTCGCCTACTCCGTCCACACCGAGGTCGGCCAGGCCTGTACGGGCGCGCGCGTCAACGGCCGCATGGTGCCGCTGCGCACACGCTTGCGCAACGGCGACATCGTCGAGATCGTCACCCAGAACGGCCATACGCCCAGCCGCGACTGGCTCACCTTCGTCAAGAGCTCGCGGGCGCGCAACAAGATCAAGCACTGGCTGAACGAGCACCAGCGCGAGCGCGCCATCGACATCGGCGGCAAGCTGCTCGACCGCGAGGCACGCAAGTACAAAGTCGCACTCGCCCGCTTCAACGATGCCGATTACACGCGAGTCGCCAACGAGTATGGCGTGGGGGGCGAAAAGGACCTGCTCGCCGGCATCGGCTTCGGCAAATACTCATCGCGCCAGGTGCTGCACAAGCTGGAGCCCAGCCTGATCGCGCCGGCCGCGCCGGAAACGGATACAGCCGACGGCAAAGCGGCCAGCGACACAGTCAAGAAGTTGCACCTGAATCCGCGCACCGAATCGTTGGAAGTGGAAGGGCAGAACGATCTGCTGGTCTATCGCGCGCGATGTTGCAATCCGATTCGCGGCGAAGAGATCATCGGCTACGTCACACGCGGCCGTGGTGTGGCCGTGCACGCCCGGCGATGTTCCAACGTGCAGAACCTGCTCTACGAGGCCGACCGCCGCATCTCCGTCGAATGGTCGAAGAACACCAGCGACCAACGCGGCCGCCAGCAAACCTACCCAGTCCGGGTAGTTGTCTATTGCGACGACCGCGCCGGCATGCTGAAGAGCCTGACCGCCATCATCAGCGACGACGGCACCAACATCCGCAGCGTCGACTCCCGCGCTGGCAAGGATGGCGAAGCGATCGTCGAGTTCATCGTCGAGGCGGAGGACGTCTCCCATCTGGATCGAATCGTCACAGGTCTGCGCACACTTCCCGGTGTGCGGGATGTGGAACGGGCCAGCAAGGTATGATTGTCCTACTCGCGCATGGGCACACATGGTGCTGTTGCCAGCGATGGATATCTCATCCTGGCGACGGTCGTTCTCTATAAAAGATCCATCGAGCATAGTGAAGCCGTACAGGCGCTTCTTCACCTCCTCGTAGAAGATCCCGCACTCGCCGCCAGTTTTCGGGTCCTTCTTTACGACAACTCGCCCACGTCGCAGAACCTGCCGGAGGCTCCCGGCATCGCTCTCTCCTACTGCCACGATGCGCAGAATGCCGGCCTTGCCGTTGCCTACAACCACGCGCTTGGCTTAGCGGTTGAGGATGGCATCCCCTGGCTGATGCTGCTGGACCAGGACACCCGCGTCACTGCGGACTATCTGCACGAGCTGATCGCGCTTCAACCCATCGCCGCACAGGACCCGAAGATCGCCGCGTTCGCGCCCAAGCTTGCCGGCGCCACCGGGCTTCGCTCCCCAAGCATCGATTTCATCGATTCTCTGCGGCGCCAGGTGACGCTGCCGCGCCGGCGCCGGCCGATGATCGTTCCGCCGGAGACGTATGGTCCGCAACACTGCCGGCTGGTCGCCTTCAACTCCGGCGCGGTGATCCGCACCCAGGCCATGCTCGCCATGGGAGGATTCCCGGCCGCGTACTGGCTGGACTTTCTCGACATGGCGGTCTTTCATGACCTGTACGGAAACGGCAACTATCTGTTTGTCATGAAGACCACGCTCGAGCATTCCCTGTCCGTGGAAGCCGATGACTTCTTGCAGCTCTCGCACAGTCTCGCGCGGCATCGCAACATCCTCTCGGCCATGATCTATTACGTAAAGACGAATGGCTCGCCCTGGGAGCGTCTGTTGCATCGCGCCTGGTTGCTGCGCAACGCGCTTTCACTCCTCGTTAGGCATGGCGGACGCCCATTCGCGCTCCAGAGCCTCCGGCAGTTCTTCCTCTACTCCGCCACTCCCCGCGCCGGAACGCCTCGACCCGCTGCTGCTGCATCGGCGCCGACGGCGCCCCACAACCAGTCATGACGGAGCCCTCACGCCGCAAAAAGGTGCTGCAGGGATCGCTCTCAAACCTGCTTCGCCTCGTGCTTTCGCTTGCATTCTCGCTCTATCTGCCACACTTCCTCGTTCACCACATGGAGCCGGCAGAGTACAGCGCCTGGGTGCTCATTCTCCAGTTGGCCGCATATATCAACTACCTGGAGTTCGGCATACAGACCGCGGTCAGCAAGTTTGTCGCCGAATACGACGCGCGAGGAGACCGCAACGAGCTGCATCGCACGGTGAGCTCTGCCTTCCTGCTGCTGGTAGCGGGCGGCACCATCGGGCTGGCAGCAATTGCCATCCTGAGCTGGAAGATTCCCGTCATCTTCCGTGGCATGCCCGTCTCTCTCTGGCCGCAGGTGCGGTTCGGGCTCATCGCCATTGGCTGCTCCACTGCGTTCAGTCTTCCCTTCTCCACCTTCACGGCAATTTTTGTCGGCCTGCAGCAGTACACCTACCCGACCCTGGTCGCCACCTTCAGCCGCGCATTGTCGATGGCGGCCATCATCGTCACCCTGCTGGCAACCGGAAACCTGCTCAGCATGGCGCTGGTGCTGGCTTTGTTCAACATCGTTACGGCGCTGGCCACTTACGCCGGCTGGTATAAGCTGGCCGCCCACCGCGCGCCCCTGCGCATTGCCGCGGCCACCCGCGCTCATCTGCAGCGCCTGTTTCGGTATTGCGGCGTTCTCAGCATATGGACCTTCGGCGGCCTGTTCATCAGCGGATTGGACACGCTCATCGTCGGCCACTTCGATTTCCGCAATACGGGTTATTACGCGGTCGCGGCCAGCGCTACAAACTTCGTCATCATGCTGCTCGGTTCCCTGGTAAGCCCGCTCATGCCCGCGACCGCGTCCTTCGGCGTCGTCAGCACCGCCGAGCGCATGGGCGCGCTGCTGCTGCGCGCCTCGCGCTATAGCAATCTGCTGCTGTTCCTGATCGCCCTGCCGCTATTCGCGGGAGGTTATTTCCTGCTGCGCCTCTGGGTAGGAGCAGATTATGCCCAGCATGCCTTCGTCTTCCTGCGCATCCTGCTGCTGGCCAATGTGGTGCGTTATCTGGTGTATGTCTATACCGTGATGGTGGTCGCCGGCGGCCGGCAGCGCTCCGCGACGCTCTCGCCGGCATGCGAGGCGGTGCTGAATTTCGGCCTCAGCATCCTGCTCGCGCGGCACTATGGCGCAATCGGCGTGGCCTGGGGCACATTTGCCGGTGCTCTTCTCGGCGTAGTGCTTCATCTGCTGCAAAGCATGCGGCGCACCCAGGATCTGCTCCGCTTCGGCCGCCTGCAGCTCGTTATGAGCAGCATCGCACGCCCGGCTATCGTGCTGCTCCCCGCAGCGGCGCTGCTGGCGGCGAATCGCCTTGCGCCCCCAAGCGTTCCCCTGGCGCCGTTGTTCTCCGGACTCTGCATTGTCGTAACCGCCATGGTAGCGTGGCGCTTTGCGCTCAATGCAGGCGAACGTAAGGAAGCGCTCCGCCTCACTTCCACGCGCATGAGGAGACTTACCGCTTGAGCGCGACCAGCCAAAGCGCAGAGCGCATCTCCGTCGCGCTCTGCACCTGCAACGGCGTGCGGTTTCTAGTCCCGCAACTGGACAGCATTCTTGCGCAGACGCGGCTTCCGGACGAGCTTCTTGCCTTCGACGATTGCTCCACCGACAACAGTGTCGAGCTGCTGGAACAATTTGCCGCGCAGGCCAGCTTCCCCGTACATATTCATCGCAATCCGCAGCGGCTTGGCTCCATTCGCAACTTTGAGCAGGCCATCCATGCCTGCGGCGGCACCTTGATCGCGCTGAGCGATCAGGATGACATCTGGCATCTTGACCGTCTCCGCCGCAGCGAAGAGGCATTGCGCGAGCATCCGGAGGCTGGCGCGGTTTTCACCGACGGCACTCTCATCGACGATGCAGGCGAGCCGACCGGCAAACGCCTGTGGGAACGCTTCGTCTTCACGGCAGAAGATCAACGCCGCCTCCGCTCCGGCGATTACATCCCGCTGGCCAGGCACCGCTTCATCACCGGCGCAACCATGATGTTTCGCGCGCAATACCTGTCCTGGATATCCCCGGCAAAGGAGGGCTGGCACCACGATGGATGGGCCTCCGCCATCGTCGCGTCTTTCTCCGGCCTCTGTTGGCTTACCGACCCCCTGATTCGCTATCGCGTCCACGCCGGCCAGCAGATCGGCATCGAGGGTCATCTGGTGTCCGACCGCGATCCGGCATCCTTTGCCGCCCGCTCGCGCAATCACTGGAGCTCGCTCTTCTTTCTCCTGCAGCAGCTCGACTGGCTTTGCCCGGTTCTCGATGACCTGCCCCTGCCGGCAGAAAAGAGAGCCACCGGCGCGGCGGAGGCTTTCTACACCGAGCGCGCTTTCCTGGCGACGCGCCTGGGGCTTCCGGCGCAGCGATGGCGGCGCATTGCGCCGATGCTGCGGGCGCGGCGCAGTTACCAGCGATGTGCCATGGGCTGGCTCAGCATCGTGAAAGACTTCTGGATGGCGAAGAACGGCGGCGAGCTGGAAGAGGCACGGCAGAAGCCGGCATGAAGCGAAGGAAGATATTATCCGTAGAAGGCAACAGCACTCGAACGTGGAGAGATCATGTCCCCTGAAACACGGTTGCAGGAAAAACAGCAGGTAAGCACCAAAAATGCACCGGCGGCCATCGGCCCCTACTCGCAGGCGGTGCGTATCGGCGACTTCCTCTACACCTCCGGTCAGGTTGCGCTCGATCCTGCCAGCGGCGCGCTGGTGACCGGCGGCGTGACCGAGCAGACGGCGCGGGTCATCGAAAACCTGAAGGCAGTGCTGGCGGCCGCCGGCGCGAGCCTCGCCCAGGTGGTCAAGACCACCGTCTTCCTCAAGAACATGGGCGACTTCGCCGCCATGAACGAGGTCTATGGCCGCTATTTCGCCGGCGACGATGTAGTAGCGCCCGCCCGCTCGACAGTGGAAGTGGCGCGGTTGCCCAAGGATGGGCTGGTCGAAATCGAAGTGATCGCGCACCTGTAGCGCGTGGCGGTCCATCTAACACCAGGAAAGCGAATCGATAGAGAGCGAGGATTGCAATGTCCGAGACGAATACCCAGACGAAAACAGCAAAGGTAGAGAAGACAGACGCGGAGTGGCGCGCGCAACTGACGCCGGAGCAATACCACATCACGCGGGAGAAAGGGACCGAGCCGGCCTTTTCCGGCGCGCTCTATCGCAACCATGCGGACGGCATCTATCGCTGCGTCGCCTGCGACGCGGAGCTGTTCAAGAGCGATGCGAAGTTCGAGTCCGGCAGCGGCTGGCCCAGCTTCTTTATCCCGATGGACTCGACCGCCGTGGAGACCCACACCGATACCAGCCACGGCATGGAGCGGGTAGAGGTGACGTGCGCCCGCTGTGGCGCACACCTGGGCCACGTCTTCCCCGATGGCCCCAAGCCCACCGGGCTGCGCTACTGCATCAACTCGGCGGCATTGGGCTTCGATCCCGAGAACAAGTAAAAGCAGCTTCTACAGGCACGAAAAAGCCCCGCTACCTGCGGGGCTTTTGTTTGGAGACCGCCGGCCTGCGAAGCTAAGCCTTGGTTACCTTGCCAGCCTTGATGCAACTGGTGCAGACGCGAATGCGCTTGTTGCCGCCGCCCACCTTCGCCTTTACCGGGCGCAGATTCACGTTCCAGCGGCGCCGGCTGATGTTGTGCGCGTGGGAGATGTTGTTGCCGAATTGCGGACCTTTGCCGCAAACCTCACATACCTGTGCCATGTCCAAACTCCAGAACTCGATTGGAAACCTATACGCGGCGGATATGTCATGCGGGGAAGCCCGGCAGAATTCTCCAGGCGGCATAAAAGCGCCAGCCCAGACCGCTTCGCGAGCTTTTAGTGTATCCGAGAAGCCATCTTCAGACAATCACACAGGGCGTATCTGAGCCCGCCTTCGATGTCCCCTCAATATCCCTCGGGCCGCCCGACCGGCATACTGGTAGCAACACCCATGAGGATGTCAGACAGCAAAGAGCAGGGCAGCGCCGGTCGTAGCATCTCCGGTCGTGGCATCCCCGGTCGTACCATTTTTTTTGACCAGACCCGCCTCGCCTTCTGGGCGGCCTTACTGGTCCGCGTGGCGTACCTCACCCTCGCCCACACCTACCGCATCCGGCCGTTTCCCGATCACTTCGAGTACGGCTGGGAGATGGGCCGCATCGCCCGCGCGCTCGCAACCGGCCGCGGGTATGCCGATCCCTTTCTCGGCCACACCGGCCCCACAGCATGGGTCGCCCCGCTCTATCCGCTGCTGTTGGCCACTGTCTTCAAGCTCACCGGCATCTACACTCTGACCTCTGCCTGGATCCTGCTGACGCTGAACTCGCTCTTCAGCGCGCTTACCGTCTTTCCCATCGCGGCCATCGCACGACGCTCCTTCGCGGCCCTGGGATCCGACCGCGCTGCCAGCATCGGCCGCTGGTCGGTCTGGCTGTGGGCGCTCTATCCGGCAGCCATGCAGTACGCGGTGCGCTGGGTCTGGGAGACCAGCCTGAGCACCCTGCTGTTTACCTGCGCCATTGCGCTCGCACTGCGGATGCGCCAGCGCTCGCATGACCGGCCAGCGCGCTTCGGCGCGCGCGATTGGGCGCTCTTTGGGCTCATCTGGGGAGCAATCGCGCTCGCCAACCCCGCTCTGGTGCTCTTCCTACCCTTCGCGGGTGTCTGGATTCTTATCGGCCAGCCACTTCCCCGCGGCCTGGCCGGCGCCAGCCTGAGCGCGGTGATCTTCCTCGTTATTTTGACGCCCTGGATGATGCGCAATAGGCGCGTCTTCCATCATTTTGTGCCGCTGCGGGCGAACTTCGGCGCCGAGCTCTGCCTGGGCAATGGGCCCGGCGCAACCGGCCTGCTGATGGAGTACGACCATCCCGCCAAAGACCCGCAACAGCTTCGCCTCTACACCGCGATGGGCGAGTACCGCTATGCGCAAATGCGGGGCGCGCTAGCCGAGGAGACGATCCGGCAGGATCGCTGGCTGTTCGTGCGCAATACGCTGAAGCGGCTGGATTTCTTCTGGTTCGGCGTCCCTTCGGCAAGCGGAAATGCCGCCAGCCGCTTCTTCCGCAGCCTGAACTTCGGCTTTCTCAGCACTGCCGGACTGCTGGGTCTGCTGCTGGCGCTCCAGCGCCGCGTCTACGGCGCATGGCTCTTCGCATTCGCCTTCCTCACGCTGCCGGCGGTCTACTATTTCGTGACCGTGCACGCCCGTTTCCGGCATCCGCTGGAACCGTTGATCGCCCTGCTCGGCGTTTATCTCTTCCAGAGTGCGGAACCGCGACAGGGCCGCTATCCCGCGGTTGACCCTGCTGCTGTCTCCGGCTAAACTGGATAGGTTCTGGCGATCCTGCCTGCGCCTCCTTGTGTCCTGAAAAACAGACGAGAGGCCGGACTGCAGCGCTGATTCATCACCCGCATCGAGCGTATCCGGTACGGCCTGATGGAAGCAGTGCTCGGACCAGCGAAAGCATGTATCCGCCCCAACTGACTTTTGAATTCCGGCTTCCGCGTGTGGAGCTGTGGAGGTTTTATGTACGCGGTGATCCGCACTGGTGGAAAGCAGTATCGCGTGGCGCCTGGAGATGTGCTGCGCATTGAAAAGACCGGAGTCGAGCCGAATGAGACGATCGAGTTCAGCGAGGTGCTGGCCGCGTCGACCTCGGAGGGGGCCCTGGACAAGCCGCAGAACGCGAAGGTGACGGCGACGGTGCTGGGCGATGGCCGCGGCGAAAAGATCCTGGTCTTCCACTACAAGCGGAAGAAGCAGTACAAGAAGCTGCAGGGACACCGGCAGGCCTTCACACAGGTACGCATCAACGAGATCGAAGTGGACGGCACCACCTATAGGGCTGAAAAGTAAGCTCCCGCAAGGATTCAGAGGACGAAGAGATGGCACACAAAAAAGGTTTAGGCAGTTCGAAGAATGGCCGCGACTCCAATGCACAGCGGCTGGGCGTGAAGCGGTTTGCGGGCGAGGTTGTACCTGGCGGCTCGATCATCGTGCGGCAGCGCGGCACTCGCATCAAGCCCGGTCTGAATGTCGGCCGCGGCAGCGACGACACGCTCTTCGCCAAGGTCACCGGCAAGATCAAGTTCCAGGACAAGGGCAAGAGCGGGCGCTTCGTCTCCGTGGAACCTGCCGAATTGACCACCGCATAGCGGGAATACTTCTGAAACAGCGAGGCCAGAGCAGATGCTCTGGCCTTTCGCTGTTTGGCTGTGATCTCCCGCTCAGTGCGCTCCAGGCCGGTCGACTTCGTTCCGGCTGAGCACGCGGTCCACCACCCGCTCCACATCCTGTAGAAAGAACGGCGACGGCTCCGGCTGGCCAAGGGCAATGTGCGGCACCGGCTTGCCCAGGGCGACCGCGATCTCATTCCACTTCTGCAACTGCGAGCTGCTATTCACCCGGACGGCGGTGCGCTTCGGCTCCTTCATCAGCAGGTAGACCAGCCAAACGGAGGCGGCGATCGCGCTGCCCGCCTCCCGCACCAGCAGCCAGGGCAGGAGTTGCGAGAGGGAGCGCAACAGGAACATGAAGCAGACCGCGTCTACCACCACGAGAACGCCGAAGCCGAGCGTGACGCCCACAATCCGGCTGCGCCAGGAGATGCCCAGCGCCTGCGCGGAGAGCAGGATGAAGGCCACGAGGCAGAACTCCAGCACGCTGACGCAGCGCATGGCCTGCAGCACCGTGACCTGCAACGAATGCGCGCGGAAGAACAGCGGCACAATCGCCGGCACCACGGAGAGCGCAACAGAGACTACGGCAACCCAGCGAAAGGCCACCAGCGCCAGGCGGCGGAGGCCGGGCAGCGGCTCCAGTGCATCGCGGAAGATCTGCTGCGCGGTGAAGAAAGTGAGCACACCGGATGTGCCGTAGACCACCCAGAAGAGCGTGCAATACACGGTCGATGCGCTTCCGACCAGCAGACCCGGCAATCCGAGCAGGGTACATACCAGGATGCCGCCGATGGCATTCACCAACAGGTAGGCGCGCATCGCGGGATAGATGCGGTCCTTCCGCAGGACGGAGACATAGGCCGTCAGCAGCAAAGCCGTCTGCAGGACGGTGACGGACCGGAGCCAGAGCAGAACGGATTGAGAGGAGGGCGAAAACATGTCCTGATCGAAGATAGACCGCAAATAGCACGGCTCTCAACGGTACGCCACCGATTTGGAGTAACGATGGAGCGTTACCGTAGACTCTAACGGGTGACCTTCCACCTTGTATTCGTCCCAGTATTCGTCCCATTCGTCCGTGGCCCGGGGGGCGGGTAAACGGCTCGAAAATCCACCGCAAAGTGCTGATTTTGCGCTGCGAAGAAGCTTCTCCGGGAGGCTCCGAAAGGGCTGTGCGCGTGGTAGAATAAAGATACTCACGGGGCTGGCTCAAGTCTTTTGGATACAGCTATTTAGTTAGCCGATCCGGGCGTGCGCGACGGCCCCCGACAGTGATGGAGTTTCATGTCCACTAAAGAGATCGCCGCAGCAATCCTCCCGCCCCCAGAAGAGGAAGCAAAACCCTCCAAGAACGGTAGTTACACCGGAAGCAACATCAAGGTGCTCGAAGGCCTGGAGGCGGTGCGCCTGCGGCCCGCGATGTACATCGGATCTACCGGCGAGATGGGCCTGCATCACCTGGTCTACGAGGTGGTGGACAATTCCGTCGACGAGGCGCTTGCCGGACATGCGACGCGCGTCGAAGTCACGATTCATTTCGACAACTCGATCACGGTGGTCGACGACGGCCGCGGCATACCCGTCGATGACATGGAATTGCCCGGCGGTGAAAAGATGCCGGCGGTGCAGGTGGTGCTGACTAAATTGCACGCCGGCGGCAAATTCGATTCCTCCAACTACAAAGTCTCCGGCGGTCTGCACGGCGTGGGCGTTTCCTGCGTGAATGCGCTGAGCCAGGCCTTCGATGTCGAAATCTGGCGCGAGAACACCTACGAGCAGGAGTACGCGAAGGGCGTGCCGATCTCCAAGCTGCGCCAGACCGGCGTCACCAAGCGGCGGGGCACGAAGGTTCACTTCCTTCCCGATAAATCGATCTTCACGGTTACAGAATTCAACTACGACACACTGGCGCAGCGGCTGCGCGAGCTCGCTTTCCTGAACAAGGGCCTGGTGATCACGCTTACCGACGAGCGGGTGACCGATCCCAAAACCGGAGAGGCCAAGCGCACCGAGTTTCGCTATGCCGGCGGCATCGCCGAGTTCATCAAGCACCTCAACAAGGGCAAGCAGGTGCTGCACGAGAAGCCGATCCACATGGAGGCTGCGCGCGACAGCGTCGAAATCGACATCGCTCTGCAGTACAACGACGGCTACTCGGAGACGGTCTTCTCCTTTGCCAACAACATCAACACCGTCGATGGCGGTTCGCACCTCTCCGGCTTCCGCACTGCGCTTACGCGCACCATCAACAGCGCTGGCCAGTCTCTAGGGCTCTTCAAGGACGTGAAGGAGAACCTCTCGGGCGACGACGTACGCGAAGGTCTTGTCGCCGTGATCAGCGTGAAGTTGTCGCAGCCGCAGTTCGAAGGCCAGACCAAGGGCAAGCTGAACTCGGACATCGCGGGCACGGTGCAGGCGTTCGTCAACGAGCGGCTCGGGGGATTCCTGGAGCAGAACCCGCCCATCGCCAAGCGCATCATCAATAAGGCCATCGAAGCGGCACGCGCGCGCGAAGCCGCACGCAAGGCGCGCGATCTGACGCGGCGTAAAGGTGCGCTGGATGGCGGCGGCCTGCCGGGCAAGCTCTCCGACTGCTCCGAGCGCGATCCGGACCGCTGCGAGCTCTATCTGGTCGAGGGTGAGTCGGCCGGCGGCACCTCACGCCAGGGACGCGATCGCAAGTTCCAGGCCATCCTGCCGCTGAAGGGCAAGATCCTGAACGTGGAGAAGGCCCGCTACGACAAGATGCTGGGGCATGAAGAAATTCGCGCCATGATCACGGCGCTGGGCTGCGGCATCGGCAAGGATGATTTCGATCCCACCAAGCTGCGCTACGGCAAAGTCATCCTGATGACCGACGCAGACGTGGACGGCTCGCACATCCGCACGCTGCTGCTTACGTTCTTCTTCCGCCACATGCAGGAGCTCATCAAGCGCGGTCACGTTTACATCGCGCAGCCGCCGCTCTATCGCATCAAGAAGGGGAAGTTCGAACAGTACATCAAGGACGACCGCGAGTTCGTGAAGGTGATGGTGAAGCGTGCGTCGGACGGCATGGTGATCCGTTACGGTGCAGAGGGCGCGCAGAAGCAGCTGGAAGGCAGCGTGCTCACCAAGTTCATGGGGCACCTCAACGACTATCTCGGTTTCTTCGAGAAGGTTGATAAGCGCATTCGCAATGAAGAGGTCACCTCGCTCTTGGCGAAGCTGGAGCTGGTGCGCCGTGGGGATTTTGAATCGTCCGATGGCAAGGCGCCGGGCAAGCTGGCGCAGTTGCACAAGGCGCTTACTGCGATGAAGAAGGGCTACCAGTTCAAAGACATCACCGATCCTGTCCTCGATGAAGAGCACCGGACGTGGTCTGTTTCCTTCACCGATGCGCAGGGCGCATTGCGCAGGATTGACTGGGCGCTGGCCTCCGCTCCGGAGTATCGCCAGATGATGGCGAAGCATGCGCAGATCAAGGACGAGCTGGAGCCGCCGTTCCTCATCGAATACGCAGCCAAGGGCAAGGCTGCGGCAGAGGAGACGGTCGAAGAGATCGTAGCGCAGGATGGCTCCGACACCGAGACCGGAGAAGCGCTGACCGCGAAAGCCGCACGCAAGGCGCCGCGCAATCCGCAGGAGCCGGTCGAAAAGAAGACGGCGCGCGATCTGTTCGAATATGTGATCGAGCAGGGCCGCCGCGATTACCAGGTGCAGCGCTACAAGGGACTCGGCGAGATGACGGCTCCCCAACTGTGGGAGACGACAATGGACCCGGAGCGGCGCACGCTGCTCTCGGTAAAGCTTGAAGACCTGGCTGCCACCGAGGAGATCTTCACCACACTGATGGGTGAGGACGTGGACGCACGCCGCAAGTTCATCGAAGAGAATGCGCTGGATGTGAAGAACCTGGATATCTAACGCTTTGTAAGTCAGGTTGGCGAAATACTGTCCTGATTCGCGGAAGAAAGCTCCGGAATTGGCGCTCGTTCCGGGGATGTACGAGTTCTTCACCTCGACAATACGCGGGGGTTCCACTCCACGACTTCGGTAAAGCCTGGCGGCATCCTCTTCGAGGGCTCGTTCCTGGCTCATCTCTTGGACAGCCGCACTTCGTCTGGCAGATCGAAAGGCTGATCGGCACCCAGCCGGATGATGGCTTGAGTTCATCTCCTATAAGTTCCTCTGCCACATATTGATCTCCTAAATATCTGTTTGCGTCAGGTTACGGGTGGAATCAGGGTTTCCACCCGCAACCGGTGTCTTCTCCGGTGACATCGTTCTCTTGTCTTCGCCTGTCTATCCAGCAGGATGCACGGTAACGTTCGGCCAGCCCGCACGGCGCGCGCTCAGTACAGGTCCGCGGAGTGTTACATATCCGTAATAATTTCTGGTTATGCCCCGCGTGCTTGTAGTAGAGTGCGTAACGAAATTGCGGGCTTGGTATTTCAGAGTGACTACGTGGGGTCGTATCGCCCCACATGAAAGCGCTTACAGAAGATTCAGAACAGCAGTCCGGACTTGCATTACTTCAGGAGACATACGATGAAACGGGAGAGCGAACAACTAGCGTGGTTCTACAGGCCGATAGCGCGTGGCGTGCAAGCGATTACAGCAATTCGCAAAGATAAAGAGCGGTGCGGACTTGTACCACCTCTCAGGAAGCGCGCGATAACTCTGGGCATTGCATTTGCGGTGTTGGCTATTTTGATTTCCCCAGCCGCCCGCGCCCAGACCACGAGCGGCGTCTTCGGTACCGTGACAGATGCTTCGGGAGCCATTGTTGTTGGAGCCAAAATCGTAATTACAAATACCGCCACAGGGATCAAGTACAACGCTACGGCGAATAGCCAGGGGTCGTATCGAGTCGATCAGTTGCCCCCTGGCAGCTACACCATGCAGGTGACCAGCGCAGGCTTCCAGACACAAGACCTCCAGGCTTTCACGCTGCTGGTGGGCCAGGAGTCCCAGCAGAACATTGCTCTCGCTGTGGGCCAGGCTACGCAGACGGTCTCTGTTTCTGCCGCTTCCCTGCTTATCGACACCCAAACGTCGAACCAGAGTCAGGTCATTGGAACGCAGCAGATCGAGGCGCTTCCTCTGAACGGCCGGGATTATCTGCAACTCGCGCAGCTATCGGCTGGCGTCACCCCGATTACTCCAAGCATGAGCTCTCCAGCTTCGCAATGGACCGGTACCTCGACAGTGAGTATCTCGATCGCCGGCTTGAGAGAGGATGATGCGAGCTACCTGTACGACGGCATCGAGACGCGCAATGCATGGTACGGCGCCGAAGGCCTGCTCCCCTCCATCGACAACATTCAGGAGTTCAACGTCATACAATCCGGGGCGCCAGCACAATATTCAGCCGGAGGCGCATTCATCACCGCGGTCACCAGATCCGGCACCAATGAGCTTCATGGATCGGTCTATGAGTTTCTCCGCAACAACGACTTCGATGCCCGAAACTACTTCGACGTGGGTGCCGCACCACCTTTCCACCAAAACCAGTTCGGCGCCAGGCTAGGTGGGCCAATCAAGAAGAACAAAATGTTTTTCTTCCTCAACTACGAAGGCTTCCGCCTGATCCAGCCCACGACTCTTTTCGCGCTCGTTCCCACTCCGCAGCAGCTAGCCGGCAATTTCGGCGCGGATCCCAAGCAGCTTATCAATCCATTCAATGGTGCTCCATTTGCAGGCAACCAGATTCCAAGCAGCGGGTTCAATCCCGTCGGCCTGAAGGTACTATCTTTTTACCCGGCACCGAATGGGCTCTATTCCGGCGGGACGAATTACTCCTATGTCGGAAACACCACCAACGGTTGGGACCAGGAGAGTGGTCGGTTTGACTACACGATATCGGCGAAGGACACCATCTTTGCCCGGTTCACCAATCAGAGTCAGACCACCAGCATTACGGACATCACCCCATCCCGAGAAATCATCTACCCGTCGAATCCCAAAAACCTGGCGGTTGGATGGACCCACGTCTTCTCGCCTAACCTCGTGAACAACGTGCGCTTTGGTTACACGCATACTGCGACCGGAGAACAGAGAGCAGACGGCTTCAATCCTGACAACGCGAATCCATTGGGCCTGATCAATGAGGCGGACCAGCCGGGATCCTATGGCCCTCCCAGCTTCGGTGTGACGAACTACGCAAACCCCGGGTCCACAGAGGGAACGGACATCGTGCGGGAAGGCCTTACGATGGGCACCGACACGGTTACCCTGCAGAAGGGTAGACATCAGATATCTGCCGGCTTCGACATTCGCTATGAGCCCATCTACATGTACGAAGATTGGGCGGCCACCTCACTAAATTTCAACGGCAACTACACCGGCGATCCGGTCGCCGATATTCTTCTCGGCGTGCCAGCCTCGGGTTTTACGGCAATTGGGGATCCGCTTTTGAATCTGAGGATGTGGTACCAATCCTATTTCGTTCAGGACAATATAAAACTCAAGAAAAACCTTTCCGTGAACGTCGGCATTAACTATGAGCACCGAAGCCAGCCCGTCGACACCCAGAATCATGTCGGGAGCTTTGACGTTGCTACAAATCAGGACCTCTCCTATCCGGATACCAACGTGCTTGGGCTTACCCGGGCGATGGTCAAACCGAAATTTCTGAACTTCGCGCCGCGGATTGGCTTCAACTATGTTCCCTTCAACAACGGGAACACGGATATCAAAGGCGGCTTCGGCATCTATTACATCCAGCCGAATATCAACCAGTATGAAGTCGAAGTAGATACAACCAAGTACTATCTGATCCAAAGCTACAACAACTCCACAGCAACTCCGCCGCCTGGCTATATCGTAAGCACGGCAAACCCTGGGCCGCCTACTTTCACCCTGGATCAGTTATTCGGCCCGACGGTAAAAGGTGGCGGTCCAACGGCGTCGTTCATTCAGCCAGATGGTATGACGCCCTATACTTACGAATGGAACCTGACCGTCGATCACACGATCAAGAACTGGCTCGTGGAGGTCGGGTATCTGGGCAGCGCGGCACACCATTATGAGGAGCGCCCAAATATTGCTCCCCTTCTGGATAGCACTGGGGCCACTGCACTGCCTGGCTGGAACGGCGTGCAGGAGAACACTAACTCAGGCAGCTCCTTCTACAGCGCTCTCATCGTGCGGGCGGAACACCGGTATAGCTCAGGCTTTTCGCTGCTGGGCAACTATACCTTCTCCAAATGTCTCGGCTATCCCTGGCAGGACGTATTCTCCTGGCACCCGCTCGATCTTCGTCTCGATCGCGGCCACTGTCAGGAGGATCTAAACCATAATTTAGTTGCAAACGCCATTTATGAACTTCCCTTTGGAAAGGGCAAGGCCTACCTGAACAATGGTGCCCTCTTGAACCAATTTGTGGGTGGGTGGAAGCTGGCTGCCATCGCCTCCCTTCATTCTGGCAATTGGACGACGCTAGGGAGCGACCAGAACCTGGGAATCTTTGTAAATGCATTGCCCGATGTTACTGGGCCTATCAATAACTCATCGCTGCATTCTGGTCTGGGCAAGCACGGCAAGCTCGGGCCTTACTTCAACACCCAGAACGTCGTACCCGTAACCGCAGAGGCGGTTCAGGGAAATGCTTCCGTCCAGGAGTTAGCTAACCCCGGTTATGCAGATTGGGACTTGTCCGGTTACAAGGGATGGGCCATCGCCGACCGGTATACGCTTGATTTCCGGGCAGACGTATTCAATGCTTTCAACCGCGTCAACTTCTACAATCTGGATTCCGGCGTGAACGACGCCAGATTCGGGCTGCTTACGAACGCAAGCGCGGCGCGCGAGATCCAGCTTAGCTTGCGATTCAGCTTCTGAGTATCATGTTGCTGGAATGATTCTCAGGACTCCCTTCACCTGTATCACAGTTCTTGCTGCTGCCATTCTGATTCCGGGCTTGGCAGCAGCGGGAACGGCTGCAGGGCAAAGTACCGCACCCGTCGGTCCATCTGCTGGCAAGTCTGACAGGAAGTGTCCGCCCCCTCGGGATTTAGTTGCGGCACTCAGCAAGGCCAGTGATGCGCTCCAGCAAGCCCAATACAACATTGCGATCGAAACGTTACAGCCAGTATCTACGCTGAATTGCGACCCTCGCATCAGCCTCCTGCTTGCTGCTGCGTTCGAGGGCAGCAACAATCCAAATGCGGAGGAGCAAACACTGCAGCAGGCTCACTCTGCATGGCCAGCCAACACCAGCATCGCAGCCTCTTTGGCTCGCGAATATATCAGTAACGGTCAAGTCAAAGAGGCCGCAAAGGCAATCAGATATCTGCATGCGACCCCGGAGATGCCCTGGCAGGAAATGCAACTGGCGATTGTCGTGTTCCTTGCGGATCACGAGCTTGCGAAAGCCGAGGCCTTGGCGCAACTCGGCTATAAAAGTTATCCCTCCATCGAATCGTTGCTGCTGCTCGCAAACAGTTTGCAACTCGAAGGACGGTATAAAGATGTGATCAGCCTTCTTCAGAGCAAGCGAGCGGAGTACGCGCAATCACCCAAATTCCTCGCAACCATCGCAGAGAGTGAATACGACGCGAAGATTTTTGATGCGGCTCGCCGCGATCTGGAAGACGCCATCAGGTTCGACCCCAAGTTGTACCAGGCGCATTATCTGCTGGGAAATGTACTGCAGCAGTTAGGTGACATGGATCAGGCGGTGACTGAATATCGGACAGCGATAAGCCTCGCTCCCGATCAGCCACGAACGTATTATCAGTTGGCACTGGCACTGCGGGCGAAACAGGATGAAGCTGGTGAAGAAAGTGCTCTGACAAAGGCCCTGACGATAGACGATCACTTCGCGCTGGCACACGCGGAACTGGGACGCATCCTGCTGAATGAGAATCGCCTTGAAGATTCCGTAACGCAACTCAATCTGGCCATGCAGTCGAATCCAAGCCTGGAGCAACCTTATAACCTGCTGGCCCGGGCTTACATGCGATTGGGCAACACGGAAAAAGCGAATGCCATGGCGAAGCGTCTCGTGGAGGTTCGAAGTGCAAACCACCGGGCGGTGGTCCGAGGTGGAATGCAAGCCGAGACCGATCACGTAGAGAGTCCATGATGACATTCGTGGCGCGCGCAATCTGCGCAACTACGAGAACCTATGGCAGCCTCTCGAGCGAGGCTTCCACTTACTAGCGCGGTGCACCCTTGTTCGTCTTCCGCTCGCTTGCAAAGCCCATACCGGGCACAAGTCCGGAACCCTCCTTGACGACCACCAACTGATCTGCCGAGATACCGTGCAGGGACTGTCGACCGCTGCTGGGCCAGTAGATATCAATGTCCACGGAAGACGTCGCTCCCAGACCAAAGTGAAGGCGAGTATCGCTCGCCGAGTAAAAGCTGGACTGGCTCAAGACAGCTTGGGCCTGGGTCTTGCCCCCGTAGTGGACCAGCACGCGGGCGCCAATGGCGCTGCGGTTTGAGGTCACTCCGACCAGCTTCACCTTGATCCAATGATGCTGGCCCTGCACATCGTTGCGCAGAAGCGATGGAGGCTCGTTGAGATTGATGATAAGCACGTCGAGGTCTCCATCATTGTCAAAGTCGCCGAAGGCGCAGCCACGGCTAGAGTGCGCGGCGGCCACTCCAGGCCCGGCTTCTTCGATCAGTTCCTCGAACGTCCCGTTCCCAAGATTCCGAAAAATCAGCCGAGGCGTCTTATACGGATAATCAGGTGTTTTCTTTTCCACCTCGGGATAAACGCTGCCCGTCACCATAAAAATATCAGGCAGCCCATCGTTATCGAGATCGACAAATCCGGTGCCCCACCCGGTGTAGCGTGTCTCCACTCCGATGCGGGCAGCAAAAGTCATGTCAGTGAAACTGCCGTGACCATCGTTCCGATAGAGGATGTCGGTGTCGTCTGCAAAATGAGTCTTGAAGATATCAAGGTGGCCGTCGAGATCGTAATCGCCCACGGCTATTCCCATGCCCGCCTGCTCTTGTCCGTCGTCGCTCAATGCCACACCACGCACCACGCCCTGCTCCTCAAGACGAGGCTTGCCTGAATTTGCGAAGAAGAGGCTGGGCGTTGAATCGGAGGCGAGATAGATATCCTGCCAGCCGTTTTCACAGAAATCCGCAGCCACAGCGGTCATGCCGTAGTTGTCTTTCTGCTCAGCGACTCCCGACACATGGCTCACGTCGGTGAAAGTACCATCGCCATTGTTGCGATAAAGCGAATGCCTCCCCATGGGGAGTCCGCGTGGTCCGCAGCTCACGGCAATCCCTTTCCATTGGCAGTTGGCAGCACTGCCGGGGCGTGGCATGCGGGCGAAATCAAAGCCCGTGTAGTTCGCCACAAACAGATCCAGGTGGCCGTTACGATTCAGATCGACGAAAGTGCAACCGGAGCCCCACCGGGTTGGATCGTTTGTCAAACCAGCTTCTTTGGTCACGTCGGTAAACGTGCCATTGCCGTTGTTGCGGTATAGCCGGTTCTGGCCATAAAAGGTGACGAAGAGGTCTTCGAAACCATCGTTGTTATAGTCGCCTACACACACGGCAGACGCCCATCCAGTGGCCGCAAGCCCCGCCTCGTGGGTTACATCCTTAAAGGTGCCGTCCCGGTTATTGTGATAAAGCCGGTTTGTTGCCTCCGGGGGCGCGGCGTCATGCCGGGTTCCGCACAGGAGGAAGACATCGATCCAGCCATCATTGTCGTAGTCAATGAAAGCGCATCCGCAACCGACGGCTTCCATGATGTAATCCTTATGATCCAGCGGGCCATAGATGGTGGGCATGTGCAATCCGGCCTGGGAAGCAACATCCACCAGTCGAGACCGAAAAGGGAGACCGGATTTCGGACCCCTCGGCTGGGCCTTTACATGCCGATCAGCCACACTCTGAGCGAAGGCTCGAAAAGGATCGCACGCCAAAGCGCCGGCGATCGATATCTGAAGAAACTCTCGGCGGGAACAGCTCATCGCGAATAGAAAGACTATACACTCGCCGTTACCGCGAGAGCCGACACCCGGACCCTTGCTTTTCATCCATAGGCGCTTTATTTGTTTGACTGACATCCGCACGACGGCGAAGGCCAGTCAGGCCATCAGAACGACCGCCGCCGTAGTCGGGCAGTCAGAAGATAGGAGGACATTCAATGGATGACGCCCCATTGCTTGTTCGGTTCAGGTCCCATAGTAAGAACCAGTTTTCCGCCACCGACAATATCCGAATGGCTAAACCACGGCTTGTTCCACGGTTTTCCGTTCATGGTCGCAGACTGGATGTAGATGTTCTTTTCAGAGTTGTTGCGCGCGACGATGATGAAGTCGTGTCCGTTCCCCATATGAATGGTCGCCTCGTTGAACAGCGGACTGCCCAGAATGTAGTCCGGAGTAGAAGGGTCGACAGGATAGAAGCCCAGCGCACTCATCACATACCAGGACGAAGTTGAGCCCTGATCATCCATGCCGGGAAAGGCAAATCCAGACCGATCGCTGCCATAGAGGGTAGTCATGATCTGGCGTGTCAGCTTCTGCGTTTTCCATGGCTGGCCAGCCCAGTCGTAGTAATAAGCAGCCTGCTGATCCGGCTGGTTGCCCTGCACATACTGCCCGATTACGCCGGTGCAATCGCGACAGATACCCTTGGCGGTGTAGGGCGTGCTGAAGAACTGATCCAGTTTTGCCGCAAACTTCTCTCTCCCTCCGAGAAGTTGGATGAGCCCGGGAATGTCTTGCGGAATGAGCCAGAGCGTCGACCACCCGGAGGCTTCCTTCATCATGAAGTTGTAGTACGGCTCCTTCGGGTCGAATGGACTTATCCATTTGCCATTTTCCGTTCGGCCACGGATGAATCCGATGGAGCTATCGAAGACATTTCTGTAGTTCTGCGAGCGATTGAGAAATAACTGATAGTCGTCGTCCTTGCCCAGCTTCTTTGCGTAGAGCGCGAGGGCGTGATCGTCCCAGCTATATTCGAGCGTCGTAGCCGCGCCCGCCTTGCCGCCAGCGTACGGCGGACTCGGGTTGCCATCGGGGATGAAGTCGGATATCCAGCCGTTTTTGATGTATTCGGCGAGATAGCCGCGAGGGCCATTTGTATCCACCGCATTCTTGCGAAGATATTCGTAGGTTGCGGCCCAGTCGAAGTTGAGCCCACGCTCCCAGTCTCCCAGATACATCAGGACGGCATGGTCGCCGTGGAAGGAGGTGCCCATATAGCCGGACTCGCGTGCCATGTCGAGTTGCGAGCGCAGGATGTCGACCTTTACGTCGGGTTCGAGAAGCGTGAGCAGAACCACCTGGTTGCGGCCCGTATCCCAGAAAGGCACCGGGCCATATCGGTTGTAAGTTGCCTTTTCGAGCGTGCCATCGTGGCCCATGAACTCTTCGCCTGTGCGAGCGACCAGGCGCGGGCTATCGAAGGAGTGATAGAGGCAGGAGTAGAACAGCATCTTCTCTTTCGCTGTGCCGCCCTTCACCTCGACGAGGTTGAGCTTGCGAGCCCACGCGGTCTCGGCTTGATGCTTGACCCGTTCGAAGTCCCAGCCTGGATCCTCGGCCTGCAGTTTTTCTTCGGCGGCTTCATAACTCACCCCGGTAGCAGTCTTCACCAGCACCTGCTCTCCCTCTTTGGTGGCAAAGGTCAGGTAAGCCCCTGCGAAGCTCCCTGAAGCCGTGTTCGCGCCGGGGGCAACTTCGTTGTCGCCGAGCAGCGATTCACGCGGTCCGCTTGGCGGAACTACCTTGAATGTGCCAGAGGCAGTGAAAGGGCGAGAGAACTCCGCCACAAAGTACATCGAGCCGCGTGCTGCTTTTCCCCAGACAGTTCGATCGTTCATGATTTCGAGATCTCCGCCGCGGCGGCCCAGGTCCAGCAGTATGTGCGCCTTCTCGGTCTGCGGAAAGGTGAAGCGAAAGATGCCGGTCCAAGTGGTAGCACTCATCTCGGCGAGCGTGCGGTAGTCATTGAGATACACGCTGTAGTATCCGGGCGAGGCTATTTCGCGCGCTTTGTCGTACACGGACTGGGAGCGATCGGGCGGAACCGTCCAGTCGCCCACGACCGGCATGATTGTAGGACCACCGCGGTATCCGGTAGTAAAGCCGAAGATGCTGCGGTTCGGATAGTAGTAGATAGACGGAACGCCCGCGATGAACTCCACATCCAGGTTTGCATTGATAGGTCCGAGAGCAGTAGAGCTGTGCGGCAGCATTGCGGCGGGTGAGGTGAAACCGGAGTAGATCCGCTCCCCCGGTGGAGGCGCGTTGCCGATCAGCTTTTGATCGTCGAGCGGCGCCGTCCCAACCAGCCCGTTGGCGTATTGCAGCGGAGTCTTCGTGCCCGGGGCGTTCTGCCCATACAAAGTGACAGATGAGAGAGACGCGAGCAGCAGAAGGAAATGGACGCATTGGAAAGCTCGCGGAATTTGAGCCGTCATCGAGACACTCCTTGGAGAGTGGTGGAACAGAAGAGCATGATGGAGATAAGAAATGGCAGCGGCTCCCGCGCCGATCGCCCAGGAGCCTGCTGCATGGCGCTGTTAAAAGCTGAGCTTCCCTGACACCTGCAGGATCCTGGGGAAGTTTTGTTGCTGGGCGCCCACCGTGCCGAAGCCGCTCCATCCAGAGGTCGGGCTGAAGCTTGCAGGCCCATCGCCGGGGTTGGTATCTGGACCGCCGAAAAGAACCGAGTTCATTGCATTGAAGGCATCGAGGCGAAGGATAAAGCTCAGATTCTCTTTGATCGGCGTGCTCTTTTGCAAAGAAAGATCCAGGCTCGGGATGGTTGGATTGCGCACCTGACCAGTCCTACCTGTTAGATTCGATAGACCGTACGTAGGGATACCTTGCCAGCAGTCTGTATTCCCAGAGAACCAGCGTCCCTGACCGACGGAGGTGCCACCCTTCGGGCGGTAGCTCTCTCCGGGGCACGTGTAGTCGTAGCCAGTGTTCACTCCGACCGGCGTGCCGCTCTGCGCGTTAAAGACGCCACTAAGGCTCCAATTGTTGATGAGGAAACCGACTGGAGGCGGAGGGGTAGAGAAAAGCAGTCCGCCCTTGCCGACCGGCAGGTCCCAAACGCTCGTCAGAGACAGAATATGCGTGCGATCGTTGTCTCCAAGCCAGTGCTGTTGGGTGGGATCTTGGTAGGGCCAACCATTCTGGTAGCCGTCACCGTTGATCGTCTTTGAATAGGTATATGCGAGTTGGAAGCTCAGCCCATGGCCAGACTCACCATAAACTCGCCTGTTCAACTTCACCTCCAGGCCGTCGTACCAATTGCGTCCTTGCGGTGAGTTATATTGTCCAACCAGACCCCTGCTTCCCGGGGAGCAATACTGCGATAGCGGCAGAAGCAGAGCGATTGCCTGGACTGTAGAAGAGGTTCCGCATTGGCCCGGCCCGGACATTCCGGGCACATTGAAATACGGGTTCGGCACTTGCTGGTTTGCTACCTGCGGATTCGCAATAAACGACTGTATTTGGGGAAACGTTGCCGTGCCATTTACCCAGAGAAAGGTGCGAAGGCGGCTGCTGAAATTGCCTGCGAATCTTGCGTCAAGGACCATACCCCCCGGCAATTCGCGCTGGATACCCATGGAGACGATGTTTTCCATCGGAATCTTTCGATTTGGAAAATCCACTTGGACGCCATTGTTGCCGAGATCCGTCAGCAGTCCGAGGCTGTTGCCGGTTGGGGCAACTAGACCGGTCAAAAAAGGCGATCCGGACCGGAAATAGCTCGTCGGCGTGTTGCCGCCATCGACAGAGTCCGTGTAGTTCGTACTTTGATACTCACCAATGCTGGACCCGCCCTCGAGCCCATAGGAATACATCAGGCCCCAGCCCCCGCGAAGAACGGTCTTAGGATCGATCGCAAAGGCGAAACCGAACCGCGGACCTACATTCGACCAATCGGTGTCGTAGGCATCGCGCGACTGACCGTTCGTGCCAGCGAACTGAATCCCACCAAGCACCTGCTGGAGCGAGGCAGGATCTATCCCAGCCGCAGCCCAGGCAGTATCGTTTGCCGCATTCCCAACGTTACCTTGATACGTCGAATTGTTGGTGATCGGATTGATGCAGGTAAGGCAAATGCCGCGATTGAGATTGTTGTTGCGCTCGCGGAGGCCACGTTGGACGTCATAACGAATTCCGACGTTAAGAGTGAGCCGATGATTGACGCGCCAGTTGTCCTGGAAGTAGACCGCCCAGACTGGCTGGCCTTCAAAAATGGTCTTGTTCCAGTCAATGTGGCCTGCCCCTATGGTGCTCCCACTGTCACTCGTTGTCTGTGAAGGAACACCCAGCAAGAGCGCCGCAAGAGCAGAACCGTTCGGCGCGTTGGAATTGCAGGTGTTCGAATCGCCAGCCCCGGCGGCTACTGGATAACAATTCTGGTTATGCGGGTTGAATTGCGTATACGTGGAGCCGAAACCAAACTGACCGTTCGCGTTGCCGAGAAATCCCGGGTTGCCGTATTGGAACTCGTCGATTTCGCCGCCGAACTCAAGACTGTGAGCGCCCGCCGACTTGGTGATATCCGCATCGAAGGTGATGTTATTTGTAACATCGATCTGCGCATTGTTTCCAAACACGGTCTTGCCGCCGACAATACTCGAGCCCCAGGGATCGTTCACCGTGAATTCAGGCAGATACTTCGACGTTGTTGTGGCCGGCAGCGGCATACCCAATCCCAGAGTAGTGGGGTCGGTCTGTTGGGAAAGATCGCCATCCGGCGCAGTTTTGAAAAAACGATCAAATGAAATCTTGAAATCGCCGATCAGCGTGGGCGAGAAGACGTGCGTCATATCCTGCGTCGCCACCCAGTTCTCGTGTTGCCAATTGATGTTTCCATTCGCCGCAACGCCAGTTAGCCCGTTGTTGCTGCGGAACTCTGAACCTTTCCACCATAGAAAATAACTGTATAGCTTCGTCCTATCGCTAAGGTTATAGTCGACGCGAACCTGCGGCTGGTTGTAGCTATACAGGTCTGGAGTCTTTCCTATGTAGTTGTGGCCCTTTACCAGGTTTTCTGTGCCTGGAATGTTGGGGAGGGGAATATATTTCAGTACGGCTGTAGCTGTACCGTTGATCTGCGATCCGGGAATCGTGTTATTCGCAAACGGAAGCTGACCAACGTGATTGCTGTTGCAGGAAGTCACCGCACCGCCGTCCAAGCAATAGGCCGTTCCCGGTTGATAGATGGGGAGCCCATTCGGAAACTCCTGCGAGTCCAACTGCTGGACCAAGCCAAAATTGACTCCAGAATTCCCGTTATACCCCGGCCGTAGGAAAGCAGGAGGCACGTTCGTCAAAAGCGTACCGGAGATGGATTGCCGATAGCCTTCAAATCCACCGAAGAAGAACAGCTTCTTCTTAATGACCGGGCCGCCGGCCGTAATCCAGAACTGATTTTGCACCTCGCCCTGTCGTGGCGTGCCGGTCAGCTTATTGGTGAAGTTGTTGGCGTTCATCAGAGCGCCTTCGTAGGCGTATCTCGCCGTGCCATGGTACTGGTCGGTTCCGCTCTTACTCACCACGTTCACCGTGCCACCACTGGTCCTGCCGTAGCGCGCGTCATAGGTGGTCGTCATGACGTTGACTTCCTGAATGCTGTCGATGTTGGGAGAGACGGTCCATGCGCCCGGCGACGCGTTGCCGTAGCCAGTCTGGCTGGTGATATTGATTCCATTCAGCGTGAATTGGTTATTCCCGACAATGCCTCCGCCGATGGTGTAGGAGTTCGTGGTATCCCATCCACGCGTGCCGGAATTGCCGACTCCGGGGCCGAAGGATGTGTTCGTGAACTGACTTCCGGGAGTGGTGCCGATTAACATGTAGGCCTGTCCGCCATTGAGCGGAACATTCTGCAGTGCACGCGAATCGATCACGGTGCCACCGGAGCCGGTCGAAGTCTCGAGTTGCGGCGGCGTGGTGCTCACCACTACTTGCTGAGCCACCGAACCAATCTCTAGTTTGAAATTCTGATTGAAGGTCTGCGACGCCAGCAGAATGACCTTGTCCTGAACTGCCGTCTTGAAACCATCGGCCGAGACGGTGACTGTGTAGTTTCCTGGCAATACGTAGGGGATATAGTAGACGGCCTTATCGGATGTCCGCCCTGTATAGCTTGTTCCTGACGCTACATTCACGGCTGAGACAGTAGCGTTCTTGATTGCGTCTCCGGATTGATCGGTCACCTGACCCGTCAGCACGGCGCGAAAATCCTGAGAGCGGCCATCAGGGACGACGAAGATCAACACCAGCAGACATACGCTTTGCATCCATACTTTGAGATTACGACGCATCATGACCCTCCGAAAATAGCCCGGCAGCAGGTGTTCCGAACGCACCCTTTTTTAATATTTACGAATATCGATGGAATGGTTTCCATACAGGCATGGGAACGACACCATCAACGAACCGGATTGTCCTCCCGGTCATTTGCCTTGTCAAGAAATTATTGCGGAAAAAGTATCGCCGTTGCGATCGAATCAAAAACCGTCATGTCACAACACGATCCGTTTGAGCTGAGACAGGAAGAGAGCAGGGATATTGTTAATCCGAAACGGGAGCAACCCTATCAGGCTATTGGTGGCAAGCAGCCGCAGGATCTGCGACGGACGAGGCGGGTCGTCAATTGCACCTGCTGCGAAGGAGACCTCCGCGTCGATCCGCCGGATGCAATCGAATCGTTCAGCTGCTCAAAGAGAAGACCGGCCGCCACGCGGCCTAACTCCTCGATGGGCTGTTGGATCACGCTGATGGCAGGCCGCACCCTATTGGATAACTCGAAGTCGTCATAGCCCAGGAGCGCAACCTCATCCGGCACGGAGATGTTGCGCCGTTGCAGAGCTTCAAAGGTGTGGATCGTTGTACTGTTTTTGAGCGTGAAGATGGCATCAGGTGGATTGGAGGAAGCGAAGAGCTTTTTTATCGCATGCTCAGCGGTAAGGTAGTCGTAAACGGAGGTATCGAGGAGACAATCCAGCCCTGCGGCTTCGATGGCCTCGCGATATCCGCGAATCCGCTCGTGAATCGTGTACAGAGAGACCTCACCGGTAAGGCATGCGATGCGCTTGTAACCATGTTCGATCAGGTGCTGGGTGGCAAGATGCGCACCTGCGAAGTTATCCACCACCACCGAGGGAATGTTCGAGCCTTCGACCGGCCGATCCAGCGCCACAACAGGAATAGAGATGCGCCGCAGCAGGTTGCGTAACGCTTTACTGCGCGAGTTCGCGGGCGCGATGATGAAGCCGTCCGCGCGATGACGCATCAACACATTCACTTCATCCAGTTCGGCCTTGGGATTGTTTTGTGTGGTCAGAACAATAAGCAGCGACTCATTGGCGCGAGCGACGACCTGCGCGGCTTCGGCGCAACTGGAAAAAAATGGATCGGCAATGCTTGGAATGATGAAGCCGATCATTCTTGTGCGTGCTCCCTTAAGTGTGCGCGCCGCCTGGTTCGGCATGTACCCCAGGGCTTCGATGACGCGGCGCACTCTGGCAAGAGTCTTCGGGTCAACCAGATGTCCGCCGTTGATGACGCGAGAGACAGTGGTGGTCCCGACGCCGGCCTTGCGCGCTACCTCGTTCAGGGTCGGATGTTTCGCTTTCTTGATCATTGCATCGCGGTCGAACTCGAAAGTGAAGAAGTGAAAGTGAGCGGCTCGGTCGGTGGTGCGTCAGAAGGAAATGTACAACGGCTGACAATTCCCTAGCTATGCCGGCCCGGTTAACGGTGTGCTCATGTAACGGATGGATGTCTATCCGCCCGCAAACCCAGCGGTCTAGCTCGTGCAGATAGCCGATGCATTTCTTTTGGCAGTAGTCAGACTTCCGGCCCGCTCGTCTTACTGCGAAAAAGCTTGCCATTGCTTGCCGTTTAAGCGCATTCTCCGGCTGGGTTCTCGTGCACGTCCGTGGCCTTTTCTCCCCGACCCGCGAATGCATGTAACCAATCCCCGTCCTTCCCCGAGAAAACCGCAGGTCAGGAGATATTCCATGCGCATTCGTTATTGGTCTATTGTCGCGATCGTCATGCTGGTTGTTGCCGGTACTGCGTTCGCGGAAATAGCCCCTGGGTCGGGAAAATGGAAAATGGACCCATCGCAAAGCAAGCTCACCGGAGATACCATCCGCTTCACTTCAGGCGGAGGTGACGAAATGACGTACACCGGTGAAGGGCACACCACGAAGTTCAAACTCGATGGAACTCCCGTCAAAACCTGGTCCGGCGCGGAAGTGAGCTGGAAGAAAATTGACGACAACACCTACGAGAGTCGCGCGAAGCAAAACGGTGTGGAACTCGGGACAAATACGTGGACGCTTGCGCCGGATGGCAAGGCCCTGAAGGTAGAGAGCAAGGGCACCAATCCCGATGGTTCGAGCTTTGACAATAACTCGAATTACGCGCGCGTCAGTGGCACGCAGGGTCTTATGGGAAGCTGGAAGAGCACCAAGACCGACATCAACGAAGAGCAGATCTACGACATCGCGGAGAAAGGCCCCAATGAGCTCACCTGGCATATCCCTGCGATCAAGGGCGTGGTCGACGTGCCACTTGACGGTAAGGACAGCGCGCCGGTTGGACCAACAGTTCCCAAGGGCCTTACCATCTCGCTGGTTCGCACCTCTTCTCACACACTCAAAATGGTGGAGAAGATCAACGGTGAGCCGATCTATCGCAGCACGATGACCCTGTCGGCGGATGGCAAGAAGTTCACGGACGTAGGAACTCCTGCAAAGACCAACGAACCGATGACCACAGTCTGGATCAAGGAGTAGAGGCACCATGTGCTGGCGCGGGCGGCGAGCAGATTCGCCGCCCGTCTGCTTTTCAGCCCATCTGCATGGCCTTTCCTTAACGAAAGGCCACAATCTGCATCACTCAGCCACTTACACATACAGAGAAAATGCTCTAGCATTCGCGCATGGCGCTGCTTGAGGTACGGGCAATCTCGAAGAGCTATCCCTCGTCGTCGGGCGCGGCGCTGGTTGTCGACCAGGTGTCGTTCACGATTGCGCGCGGCGAAACGCTCGGCGTGGTCGGCGAATCTGGCTCCGGCAAGAGCACCGTAGCGCGCGTGGTGCTGGGGCTGATCGAGCCGACCGCGGGCGAGGTGCTGTTCGATGGCGCAGTTGTCGCCCAGGCACGCGGCGCGCGGCTGCGCTGGATGCGTCGGCGTATGCAGCCGGTCTTTCAGGATCCCTATGCCGCGCTCAACCCGCGCATGCGCGTGGAGCAGATTCTCTGCGAACCCTTTCTCATTCATTCCGCGCTCGCCGGCAGCGAGGCCCACCTGCCGCGCGGACGCAAGGCGCAGCGCGAGCGCGTCGGCGAGCTGCTGAAGAGCGTCGGGCTGGACGCCTCCGCGCTCCCGCGCTATCCGCATGAGTTCTCCGGCGGGCAGCGGCAGCGCATCAACATCGCGCGGGCACTTGCCTTGCGGCCGGAGCTGCTGGTGCTGGACGAGCCGGTATCAGCACTCGATGTAAGCGTGGGCGCGCAGATCGTGAACCTGCTGCGTACGCTGCAGCGCGAGCATGGCCTGGCCTACCTGTTCATCACGCACTCCATGCCGCTGGTTCGCTACCTAGCAGATCGCATCGTGGTGATGCAACGCGGCCGCGTCGTGGAAGAGGGCGAAGCGGACGCACTGTGCCGCGCGCCTCGCGAGCCGTACACCCAGGCACTGATCGCAGCCACGCCGCAGCTACCTGCCTGATCTCACAATTCAAACTTATGCAAGCGCCAGCGGGATCGCGGTCTCCCAGCGTCCCTGCGACTTCAGGATCAGCTCGACAACCTCGCGCGCTGCGCCTTCACCACCGCGACGCTCCGTGACGTAGTGGCTGATCGCCTTCAGCTCCGGCGCGGCATTGGCCACGGCAACCGCAAGGCCGGCGCGGCGGCTCACCGGCATGTCGGGAAGATCGTCGCCCAGATATGCAGTCTCTTCGTCGGTGACGCCGGCTTTCTGCAGGCACTCTTCGTACGCCTGGGTCTTCGTCGCTTGCCCCAGATACACGTAATCCACCTCGCACTCGCGCGCGCGCTGCGCCACCGCGGGCGACTTGCGGCCGGTGATGAAGCCGGTGCGGATCCCCATCGTGTGGGCAAGCTTGAGGGCGAGGCCGTCCTGCGGATCGAAGGCCTTCATCTCGGCAACACCGCCATCATTCGGCAGCGAAATAAGGCACACGCTGCCCGAGAGGGTGCCATCAATATCCATGAGTAGCAGTCGGATCCGTTTTGCGCGGGTCAGGACATCCGGTGTGGGTTCAGCCATGGAAAGATTGTAGATGCTTCCCGCATGGGCGATTGTGCCGGCGCCGCGTGCAGCTGGATTCGATTCCTTCGGTCGCTCACGTTCGGCGTCGGGATCTTTAGTGCGAATGTCCCACGTGGCTGTGGTCGTGCGCTTCTTCGACTACCTCCACACAGCCGTGAGCCTCGCCGCACGCGGCATGCTCAAACTGCACCGTGGTGTGATAAATGCCGTAGCGGCTCAGCAGGTGCTCGCGGATGTCGCCCAGAATGCGGGTGCTTTCCGAGGGCGGAATGTCCTCGATGGTGACATGCGTCGCCAGCGCGCGTGTCTGCGAACCGAGACTCCACACGTGCAAATCGTGCACGTCGATGACGCCCTCGATCGTGGCCAGCGAGTTGCGGATATCCGGCACGGAGAGCCCGCGCGGCGTGCCTTCCAGCAGGATGTTCAGCGTCTCGCGCACGATAGAGAGAGAGCTCCACAGGATCAGCGCGGCAATCAGCAGCGACAGCACGGGATCGATCCAGTTCATGTGCGTGAACAGGATCGCAGCACCGCCGACGATGACGGCTGCCGTCGACAACGTGTCGCCCAGCATGTGAATGAAGGTAGAGCGGATGTTGATGTCGCGGCTGCCGCTGAAGAGGAACGCGGCGATGACGCCATTCATCACCACACCCGCAGCGGCCACAATCATCATGAGCCGCGGCTGCACCGTGACCGGACTGCTGAGGCGGTGCACTGCTTCGATAGCGATGCCGGCTGCGATGACGATCAGGGTCAGCGCATTGATGAACGCCGCCAGCACGCCGGCGCGCTGGTAGCCGAAGGTCTTGGCATCGGAGGCGGGACGGCCCTGAAAGTACACCGCCACGAATGAGAGCAGCAAAGCCAGCGCATCCGAGACGTTGTGGCCGGCCTCCGAGATGAGCGCCAGCGAATGGGCGCGCAGCCCGGCAATGAAGGTGACCAGCACGTAGAGGAGGGTGGCCGCGAGCGACAGGCGCAGGATGCGCTGCGTGCGAGGGCTCTGGGCTCCGTGGACGTGCATAGCTATATTGTAATTTGCGGCGCCCGGCAAAGCTCAATTATCCGGAAGTGCCGGTCCAGGTGCGAAGTGCCGGTGCGAGTTGCAAAAGAGGACGCGGCCGCTAGGTACCGCCATCGGGCGGTGCCTGATCCTTGCCCCGCCGCCATGTGCCGCCGTCCAAAATGAGTTAGACTCCACGCATTGTGATGGATCCAACGATCGAGAACCTGATTCGCCTGCAGCAGCTCGATGGAGAGATCCGCCAGCTCCGGGCTTCGCTGGAGGCGACACCCCGCCGCATCCGCGGTATCGAAAGTGAGCTTGCCGCGCACGCCAGAACCATCAGCGAGTTGGAGCAGCGGCAGCGCGACGAAGAAGCCCGGCGACGACGCGATGAGAGCGACCTGAAAGATCAGCAGGCGAAGATCACCAAGTCCCGCCAGCAGCTCAATACGGTACAGAACCAGACGCAGGCTACTGCGCTCGAACACCAGATCGCTTTCGCGGAGCAGGAGATTCGCCGCATCGAAGATGGAGAGCTCGAAAGCATGGAGCGCTCCGACATCATCGATCGTGATCTGCTCGCCGCACGGCAGCAGCATGCCAGCCACGCGGCGTATCTCGAAAGCGAAAAGGCGCTGCCGCGCGCAGCACCCTGCTGGAGCAGGCCGACCTCAGCAAGTGGCAGAAGGAGCGCGCCGCGCTTCGTCCGCAGATCAGTGAGCAGTTCGGCGAAGACCGGCTTGAGGAATACGATCGCATCGCCGCCGCGCGCGGCACCGCGCTGGCCCGTGCACGCGATCAGCGCTGCACCGGTTGCCAGATGGGTCTGCGCCCCCAGTTGTGGAACCAGTTGCGCGACGGTCAATCGCAGAAATGCGAAAGCTGCGGACGCATCCTCTACGTGGACAACCGTCGCGAGCCGCAAATAGAAACCGGCCGGCCCGGCGGGGCCAGCGGCACACCTAACGCCCACACCGCATGAACCGTATTTGTGTCGATATGGATGAGGTGCTGGCCGACGCCCTCGGCAAGCTCATCCGCCTCTACAACGCGGAGTTTTCCGAGGACCTCACCGTTGACGATATGTGGGGCAAGTGGATGGTGAATGTGCTTCCGCCCAGCCGCCAGGACCGGCTGATGGCCTATCTCCAGGAAGAAGACTTCTTCGAAGATCTCGACGTCATGCCGGACAGTCAGCGCGTCCTCGAGCGGCTCTCCCGCCGCTACGAGATCTTCATCGCCACCGCGGCGATGGAGTTTCCCCGCTCCTTCGGCCCGAAGTTCCGCTGGCTGGAGCGGCACTTTCCCTTTATCTCGCCCACCCACTTCGTCTTCTGCGGGGACAAGAGCATCCTGCATGCCGACTACCTGATCGACGATATGCCGCGCCACTTCCAGCACTTCGCCGGCCAGGGCGTGCTCTTCACCGCTGCTCACAATGCGAAGGTGGTCGCACCTGTGCGCGTGAACAACTGGCTGGAAGTCGAAGACCTGTTTTTTCCCGGTTGACGGCCTATGCCTTCTGTACCGGTGAGCCATTCACTACCGCCCGCACCGAAGACACCGGAGCGGGCGGCTGCACCGTCCCCTGCTTCGCCGCACCACGTACCCCCATCGGTGCGCCGAGCGGACGCAGATTGTAGGCGGGCTGCGCTACCGAAGGCTGATGCATGGTGACGATGATGGCGGTTGACGGCGTCTTGCCGGCGCAGCGGTAGCTATGCGGCGTGCTCGCATCGAAGTACACACCGTCGCCCGGGTTCAGCACCTGCAGCCGATCGCCGTGCCGTACTTCGAGCTCACCTTCCAGCACATACAGGAACTCAAAGCCCGGATGCACATGCGGACGGATCTCCTGCGTTTTCTTCACCGGCAGAAACTCCGCATAGTAAGGGTCCAGTTGGCGATCCGGCACCATGAAGCCAATGCTCTCGAAGAAGTACGTCGGGTCATCCACGCCGGTCTGCGGCAACCGCACGCGATCGTGCTTGCGGTGCACGCGAAACAGCGATACTGGCTCAGATTCAAAGAAGAACGAGAGGTCTTTGTTGAAGACCATGGCGATGCGCGCCAGGTTGCGCAGCGTCGGCACCACGCGGCCCGTCTCCAGTTGCGATAGAAAGCTCGCGGAAAGCCCGGTATGTTTTCCCAGCTCCACCAGTCCCATCGAGCGTTTCAGGCGCAACCGCTTAATGCGTTCTCCAATTCGTTTCTCTGTGATGAAGGATTCTGCGGTTGCGCCATCCACCTCAGGACCGTTCATCGTAAGGAAGGAGGCTGCAGTCTCCAGCTTGGACTGCTTCGCCTCTCCGTCTTTGCGTTGTATCGTTACAGGTTGCATCGCTTGCGCCTCTCCCAGCGCGTCGGCCATCAAAGTTCCACAGCAATACAGATGCGGCGTATCCACTTCGGGAAGAGAGCTTGAGTGAAGAAAGTGACAAAAATAGAAGGGGCACGGAACCTCATCGTCCACCGGGAGGCCTTGCATCCAACAGAGCGGGCAGGCTCGATGCCCCCCCGTGATGGTCAGCCGTGGTGATCCGAAAGCTCTTGTTGTGCGGTGGAAGCGGTCTGCTAGGCAAGAGCTTGGCACAACACCTGTTGCGCGAAGGGATCCAGGTAGTGCTCCTCGTCCGCCGTCCGCCGCAGCCTGATCCGGAGTCCGACATCGTCGAGGTGGAATGGCAGCCAGAACGCCCCGGCGACACGGTTGACCTGCGGCCCCTGGAAGGCTGCGATGCCGCTGTGCATCTGGGGGGAGCCAACCTGTCCAGTCATCGTTGGACTCCTGCATACAAGCGCCTCATCGTCAGCAGCCGTGTCGATACCGCGCGCGCACTGGGCCGCATCTTTACCGCGCTCACGTCTCCTCCCCCGGTAGTCGTCGCCGCATCGGGAATCAACTACTATGGCGACCGCGGCAATGAGGTGCTCACCGAGGCGTCGCAGGCCGGCGTCGGCTTTCTTGCGGAGACCTGCCAGGCCTGGGAGGCAGCCACCTCCACCCTGGCGCCGCGCGTCGTGCAACTGCGCTTCGGCGTGGTTCTCACCGCACGCGGTGGTGCACTGCCGCGGTTGCTGCGCATCTTTCGCCTTGGTCTGGGAGGCCCGTTGGGCAGCGGACGCCAGTGGATGAGCTGGCTCTCGCTCGAAGATGCCGTTGCTGCAATGGAATTCGCCCTCGCGCAGCCGCACTTGAGCGGCGCCTTCAATACCACCTCGCCGCACCCCGTCACCAACGCGGAATTCACCCATACCCTGGGCCGCATCCTGCACCGGCCCACCCTCTTTCGCGTACCGTCGCTGGTGCTGCGCGCGGCTCTCGGCGAAATGGCGCCGGATGCGCTGCTCGCCAGCACCCGCGCCGTCCCCGCGGGTTTGCACGCGGCCGGCTTCCAGTTCAGTCACGAACGTCTCGAGCAGGCCATCACCGAGATGGTCTGAGCGGCTGCTGGCTCCGGATGGGAGAACCGCTTCCGTCTGCTACGCTGAAATCCAATGACGCAGCGCGACCGCACAGCACAAGACTGCCGCCGGATTGCCCTGCCTCTCGCTCTTCTCTCGGTCTCGATTGTGACTGGTTGCGGCGCTCCCGCCGCACCTCAGCCGCCTACGCTGAACCTGCCGCAGCCGGTGCGCGATCTGGCCGCAAAGCGCGCCGGGAATGTCGTCCACCTGACATTCACTGTCCCGCAGAAGACCACCGACAAGCTCCCCGTGCGCGGCGCAATGACCGCCCGTCTCTGCCGCAGTGTAGAAAGCGGCCCCTGCCAAGCCGCCGGTACTCTCTCCATCCCGGTGCAAGAGAAAGCAGCCTCGATGGATGACGACCTGCCGCCTGAACTCAGCCAGGGGCCGCTGCGTCTCCTCGCCTACCGAGTGTCCATCCTGAACCGCGCCGGAAAATCCGAGGGGAACTCTGCGCCTGCGTATACCGCCGCAGGCGTGACGCCGCTCCCCGTCACCAACTTCGTCGCCATACCGCGGCGCAAAGGCATCATCCTCTCGTGGCAGGCTACCGATCAGCCTGCCAGCACCACTGGATGGATCCGCTTCGACCGCATCCGCACCTCTGCACCGCCGCCGCAGCCGGAGCCCACGGAAAACAACTCCAGCCGCAACCTCCTGACTGGCCGCAACACACCCGGGGAGCCGGCGGAACAGATTCTTCGCCTGCCGGAAAGCACCGCCCAGCATCAAGCATCCGCCATCGACGCCACCGCCCACACCGGCAACAGCTATCGCTACATCGCGCAACGCGTCGAGCAGGTCACCATAGCCGGCCGCAGCATCGAGATCGCCGGCCTGCCCAGCGCTCCGGCAGAAACCGCATACCCCGATGTCTTTCCGCCGCCGGTGCCCACGGGGCTGGTTTCGGCCGCGGATACTGCCGCCAAAGCCATCGATCTCGACTGGACTCCCGACGTCGATCCCGGTCTCGCCGGCTACTTCGTCTACCGGCGCGCCGGCGGCACAACCGAGCAGCCGCAGCGCATCTCACCCGCCGGAAAGCCGGTGACATCGTCGAACTGGACCGACACCACTGCCGTTCCCGGCCAGCGCTACGCCTACTCGGTCAGCGCGATCGACGTCTCCGGGAACGAAAGCGCGCGCTCGGCCGAGATCGAAGACCAGTGGAACACCCCCACTTCGCAACCCAATCCCTGACCCCCCAGGAGCTACCGTTATGCGCTATTGCCGCCTGCAGACATCGAATGGACCACGCTACGCCGCAGTCGAAGACCGCGATGGAGCCCCTTGGGCGACCGCCCTCATCGCCGCGCCGCCCGAGTCGCGCGTGACCTACGATGCAGCCGAGGCCTTTACCCCCATCGCGCTTGCCGACGCCACACTGCTTTCGCCAGTCGAGCCTTCGAAGATCGTCTGCGTCGGCCGCAACTATCGCGAGCACGCCGCCGAGCTGGGCAATGAAGTTCCCGCCGAGCCGCTGCTTTTCTTCAAGCCGCCCTCGTCGCTGCTTGCGCCCGGCGGCGCCATCCGTCTGCCCGCGCAATCCTCGCGCGTCGATTTCGAAGGCGAGCTCGCCATCGTCATCGGCCGCCAGGCCCGCTCGCTCAACGCCGATGCCGACCTGCGCCCCTACATCCGCGGCTACACCATCGTGAACGACGTGACCGCGCGCGATCTGCAGAAGAGAGACGGCCAGTGGACCCGCGCCAAGGGCTTCGACACCTTCTGCCCCTGCGGTCCCTTCGTCTCCACCGAGGTCAACCCCGCGGCCGGCCTCTTCGTCGAAACCAAGCTGAATGGCGAGCGCAAGCAGCACGGTTTCACCCGCGACTTCCTCTTCTCCATCCCGCGCCTGCTGGTCTACATCACCGCCGCCATGACGCTCGAGCCCGGCGACCTCATCCCCACCGGCACCCCCGCGGGCGTCGGACCCATGGCCCCCGGCGATACGGTCGAAGTCGCGATCGAAGGCCTAGGCATCCTGCGCAATCCCGTGGCCTAACCGAACCCGGCAGCACGCGCCAAAGGCGCCTTTGCCCTGGACCGCCACTCGTGCGGATCTTAACCGCACATCTTAACGAGGGAGACAACCTGACAAGTTGATAGAATAGAAGGACAGGGGAGTTCAATCATGGCAAAAGAAGTAGTGCTAGAGCAGCTTCGCAGCATGACCACAGTCGTTTCCGATACCGGCGACTTTAATGCCATCAAGGAATTCAAGCCACAGGATGCGACCACGAACCCGTCGCTCATTGCGGCCGCGGCACAGATGCCGGAGTACTCCGACATTGTCGACGGCACGCTCAAAGGCGCGCGCACTCAGCTCGGCGAAAGCGCCGACGAGAAAAAGGTCGCCAACCTCGCCTTCAAGCAGCTCGCCGTCGAATTCGGCAAGCGCATTCTGCAGATCGTGCCCGGCCGTGTTTCCACGGAAGTCGATGCGCGCCTCTCCTATGACACGCAAAAGTCGATCGAGACCGCTCACGAAATCATCGCCTCCTACGAGAAGGCCGGCATCAGCCGCGAGCGCGTCCTCATCAAGCTCGCCTCCACCTGGGAAGGTGTTCAGGCTGCTGAACAGTTGGAGAAGGAGGGCATCCACTGCAACATGACTTTGCTCTTCGGCCTGCACCAGGCCATCGCCGCCGCCGAAGCGAAGGTCACGCTCATCTCGCCCTTTGTCGGCCGCATCCTCGACTGGTACAAGAAGGACACGGGTAAGGACTATAAGGGCGCCGACGATCCTGGTGTAAAATCCGTCACCACGATCTACAACTACTACAAGCATTTCGGCTACAAGACCGTCGTCATGGGCGCCAGCTTCCGCAACACGGATGAGATCAAAGAACTCGCCGGATGCGATCTGCTGACCATCGCCCCCAAGCTGCTTGCCGAGCTCGAAACCGATACCTCGGAGCTGACACGCAAGCTCGATCCGGCCAAGGCCAAGGACATGAAGATCGACAAGATCCCCATGGACAAGGCCACCTTCGACAAGATGCACGCCGCCGATCGCATGGCGCACGACAAGCTGAAGGAAGGCATCGAAGGCTTCAGCAAGGCGCTCGAAGATCTCGAGAAGCTCCTCGCCAACCGCCTCGCGCAGCTCGAACAGAAAGAGCTCGCCGCAAAGTAAGCAACCGTCACTGATTCATGCAAAGAGGGCAGCCCGCGTGGCTACCCTCTTCGCTTTCTATGCTGTATCGCCTGTCATCGCGATTAGTGGTACTCCACCATCGTGATGGAGCTGAATGTATCCCCCTGCGCGAACAGCAGAGCCTTTCCGCTTCGCGATGCCGCCATTCCAGGCTCCTGGTTGAGCGGCGTTTCAGACATCGTCAGGATCGGCGTCAACTTTTGGCGCTTCAGGTCGTAGTAGAAAATGGTCGCTTTGGGTGTGAAGTCCAGCAGATATACTCCGTTCTCCGTCACCGCAAAGTATCCCCAGTAGCCCATGTGCGGCGCATCCAGCAGACGCCGTTCGTTATCTCCTGTGGTGGAAACGGCCCACAGTCCTCCATGATCGAGAATGGAGTAATACAGCGTCGTCCCGTCATACGACTCAAGAGGACCCAATCCGCCGTGCTGGGTGAGCTGTCTTTCTCTTCCCGTGGAAAGATCTCGTTTCCAGATTTGAAAACTGCCGGTGCGGTCTGAAGCGTAGTAGAGGAATTTGCCATCGTGCGACCAACTGGGAGTGACATTCTCTGCGTTGTCGCCGACCAGCACTCGTTGATTCCGGCCGTTAGCATCCATCACATAGATCCGGCTATGTGCTCCGGGACGCGTGTCGAAAGCAATGGATTGTCCGTCCGGCGACCAACGCGGAGTGCCCGAGTGCGCTCCGAGGGAGGTCAATTGCGTAGTGTCGCTCCCATCCACGAGGCTCTTCCATATCTCTCCTCCCCACCCAGCGCTCCTGGCCGAATTAGAGCGGAAGGCGATCTGCGCCTCGTCTGGGGACAACTGCGGTCCATCGCTGAGTGTGCCCATCGCGATGACGTCCCCCGAGGAGAGCACCTTTCCGCCCGCGGCTGACAGATCCACGCGGACGATTTGCGCTGTGGTCGGACCCGCCTCGTAGGGGGTTCCCGCGGGATTTGCAAGATAAATCATCCTCCGGCCATCTGCCGAAATCGATCCGACCGCGGGGTATACCGTCTCTCTTTCGATCGCGCCTCCAAGTGCCGGAACCCTCCAGACAGCCGGCAGACCACCGCGTGAGGAGCGGAAGACGATGTGCTGACCGTCCGGGGTCCACATCAGGTTCCAGATGGCCTTACCTTCGTTGGTGACGCGCCGTATTCTTCCGTCGGCAAGCGTCAGCGTATAGATATCGCTGGTCCCGGCGGTAAGGAGACGGATGTATGCAACCGTCTTCCGGTCCGGCGAGATCACGGCGCCTAAATCTCCGATGATGCCCGCCACCGGCTTACCGATACAGTGCTTCTCCCCGGTCGAGAGTGCAAGTCGCATCAGCGTCGGGGCCGTCCCGGGAGCGCACGTATCGATGATGATCAGCGACTTGCCATCGGCTTCCCACATCGGCCATCCAGCGATGCCAAAAGAGCAACTCACGTCAGCCACCCGACGCGGAGGGCCACCCAATCCCGAGACCGTATATACCGCGCCACCGGTGTCGTCGCAGCGGCCGTATGCGATCTCGCTTCCATCCGGAGACCAGCTTTGGCAGCAGAGAAAACCATTCTGCATGTGTGTCAGACGCAACGGACGCTCGTCTGTGCGGTCACTCCGGATGAGTTGCACATAGAGATCAGACCAGGAGTTCCCGGCATTCCAGAGAAAAGCTACCTCTCTTGCGTCGGGAGAGAGCATCGGCACGCTCATCGATCCGTGCACGCTGAGCAACTCCGAGCTGTGTCCCTGGGCCGCTTCCCCCGCGGAAGGACGCACCGGCGGCGAACCGTGCGGATGCTCCCTGACAAGCCATGTAGTCACGAATCCGAGGATCAGCAGGGCGGCTGCTCCACTCACGAGCCATGCAAGACGCCGGCGACGAGTGGATGGCGGTGGAATTTCGGGCGGTGCCGGAGGAAGCTGCTTTGCGTCAGCTGTCTCCTCAGTCGCGGCCGGCACAGAATCACGCCCGAGACTCGCATTCGGCGAGGCTGACGGTACAGATACCGGAGCGACGAACCGGTAGCCACGCTTCGGGATGGTCTCAATATAGAGGGGCTTGTCTGCGGAGTCGCCCAGGGCATCGCGCAGCTTCATGATCGCGCTGTTCAGGCTGTGGTCGAAATCAACGTAGGTGTCCGAGGGCCACAGGCGCTGCCGCAGCTCTTCACGGGTGACGATATCGCCGGCACGTTCCAGCAGGAGAACCAGGATGCGAAAGGATTGCTCGCGCAGCTTGACGGGAGTGCCACCTCGGACCAGTTCCGAGCGCCGCCCATCCACTTCGAAGATGCCGAAGCTCCAGCGTTGCGTGCTGCCTTCTCGCGTTGCCACAGGCCGGACCCCGCAGATGTGCTGCCGAAGAGCCTAGCACGCGGGCCTCGATGCGGACGACCGGAAATCCGCGGAGCATACCACGGTTGAAGCTTTGTGTTCTCAGCGGGTTAGCCGACGATACGCGTTCTATCTGGAAATTACCTGCAGAGCATGGTGGAACCAGCGGCAGGAGAGCAGATTACGACCATCGCAAGCGGTTGCCGGGCTGGCAGAGATGCTCTAGCGGCGGCCGCAATTCAAAGGAGACTCCCATGACGCGTCGCTCAGCTATCCTAGCCAACCTGCTCCTCAGTCTTCCCCTTGTCACTGGCCTGCTTGGGACCGCTCCCAACGCTTTGGCACAGACGGGAACGATGACCGCCACTATTCCTTTCGCCTTCTCCGTCGGAGACCAGCACCTGGCTGCCGGCTCCTATTCTGTGGAGCAGCTTAACAATTACATCCTCTCCATCCGTAACAACAAGACATCCAGAACCATCACGTTGATGGTCCTTGGCGAGCAGGGGCGCGGGTATCAGTCCCGGGCTCACCTGGTCTTTCAGCGGGAGGGTCGGGGAATGTACCTGTCGCAGGCCTGGTTCGCCGGAACAAACCAATACGTCAAGGCAGTGGCGAAGCCGAACCGCGGCCTGGAGAATGCGAAGGGTTCTTCGTCGTCCGGAACGATCGAAGTTGCCGCGAAGTGAGGACCACGCCCAAGCTCGATCGGAGTGACCCGCAGACGATGGCTGCTCGTAGAAACGACACTGGCCTCTCGCATGCCGAGAGGCCGGTGTCGCCCCACTCAGGGTGCGTCCACCGCGCCGTTCTTCAGCGCCCAGTCCACGAATCCTGCCGGCGGATTTTTGGCGCCGGCAATGTTCGCGGTGGTCACTTTCTTCAGCGTTTTCCACTGAATGTCCCGCAAATCTGCGAATCGCAGATCCGCGCCGCTGATGTCTGCATCGTCGAGCTTTGCCCCAGCCAGATCGCTGCCCCACAGATCGACATCCGTCATGTTGGCGGATTGAAAGGAGGCATTTTTCAGATTGCTCTCCCGGAGATTCGCGAAATGGAGATTGGCATTCGTGAAATCCGCGGACTCCAAATCGCTGCCCCGCAAATCGGCGGTGCTGAAGTCGGCTCGCAATAGGTTCGCGCGCTCCAGTTTCAGCCCCTGCAGGAACGCCGACGAAACATCCACACCCACCAGGGGAACTTTATCGGCGTTCAACTCCTGCAGCGCCTCAATGCGACCGCCGCTGCCTCCCTTGCCCTGTGCGGTGTTGATGACCTGCCAGGCTTGGTAGTGTCTTTGCTTGATGCGGTTGCCGGACTCACTGAAATAGAAGATCACGGCTACCAGAATCGAGAAACGCCCCAGGTAGTCGAGTACTTCCAGAAAGCTCCAGCAGCTTAGTAAGTAAGCCGTCCAGTCCCATATCCATTCAAAGGTGATGAACGGAATCAGCCAGCGCCGCTTCATGCGATTCGTGAGGCTGTTCCAGGTAGCAGGCCGCTCTCTTGCGCCGTGCACAATCATGGAATATCGCCTTTCAATGGAACATGGCAACCTGCGGCCGCTCGTTCACGCTGAGGGTAAATGCTTCTGGAAGCCGCGACCACCAATGCCGCGCGCTTCGGGGAATCCCGAGCGGACTCGTTTAGTCACTGAATCACCACGGTGAGGGAGGGAGATCTCCCGATACGAAGGCTTCGACGAACTTCCCGCGGTAGATGGAATTGGACGGTCCGCGCCGCTTTGGCATGCAGCCCGGGGGCACCAAGGCACAGTGAGAGCAAAAAACAGGAAAGCGTAACCCGATCCATCGTTCCCCCCGGGGAGTGCCACGAGGGTAGCATCTGGCACTTTGCCCAGCGAATGCAAAGTTCACGCAGTGTGCGAGATACCTTGCCTGGGAAGCAATTTCTTGGCAGAAAACAAAGGGTTGTCTCGCACTTGGCATGGGTGACTGCTAAAGAACTATGCCCCAGACCCATGGGTGCTATTGGTTTCACGCAACTGTCACGCTACATTCAACGTTCATATAATCCCCGGGCTATCACACTCACGACGGTGAGGTAAGCCGGAACCGGGGGCGTTAGTCAACGGATACCGGACGCGGTCCACGGACATTGCAGTATCTGTTGTTTGCTGAAAGGACTGTGCCATGGTTCCCCAGGAACACATGCTCCGTTCGCTCTTCCACGAGCTGGTGGGAGACTGCTACAGCCAGGGGGCCGGCGTCGACGACGCCGAAATCTCCACGTACGTGGCTGACCTGCTTACCGATTTCACTGAAAACGAACGCATCTACTCCCTGCGCGACGAGATCGGCCGTCCGCTGCGCGATCTGGATGCCATGCTGCTCGCCGCGGACCCGGTCAACGGCACCGCTGCCTCCTTCGACGCGGAGCGATCCGCGCGCAAGCAGATCGGCGACTATGCGCTCTTCTTCGCCGGCATGTATCCGGAAGCCATCGGGGTCTCCTCGCGTCCCATCAGCTTTGAGCGGCTGGTGGAGACGGGTCGCGACTCCTACTCCATCGTGGCTGCCTTTAACCTCTTTGAGTACGCGCGCGAAGCGCCACTCTTCGAGCGCCTCTCGGAGAAGTTCGAGACCTGCATCTTCGGCCTCAACCTCGTCCGGAAGGAGCTGGACCGCCGCCGCGCCCTGACGCCCGGCAAGGGTAAAGAGCAGCAGTATCTGATGTAAGCTGGCGCCGCCCTTGACGGTATTCGGATCCCCAGATCCCTCCATCTTCGTCGTCCCGACCGGAGCGAAGCAAAGTGGAGGGATCTGTTCTTCGTCCGCACGCCCGCGATTTCAGATGTGAGCGACCGAAGGAAGCGAAACCAGCGACACGCGCTAACAGCGCGATTGCCCGGACGGCAAGTCCCTAGCGGTACTCGGCGCAAAACCCTGGCGCGTCCTGCCCCAGCATCCCGCAGCTGCGCCGTATCTCATCCACAATCAACGAGCAGGCATTCTCCGCGTTGCACGGCGGGTGCGTTGCCGGCGACACCTGCACGCACTCCCTCACCAACTCCGCGCTCCGTTTTGTCCCAACGGAGACCAGGCAGCTTGTCTCGCCGCCGGCGCTGGCCATAGCCGACCCGGGATTGGATTGAAAGTAAGGCTCCGGAACCCCGAAAGCGCCAGCCACCTGGTGCAGCTCCGTCCGCAGCTTCTCCCATTGCTCGGTGATCCTGGGGCCCTGGGGCTGCAGGCTGTAGACCAGCGCATCGATCTGCCCCGCCGTGCCCACCATCGCGGTGACTTCGTTTTCGGCCTTCCGCTTGTGTTTGAAGGTCTCCAGCATGTGCTTCGCCTGCTCGGCAAAGGTGTCCGACAACCGGCGGGCCTCCTTCTCCTGGCTGGTGCGGCGGATCGTGCTCTTCTTCAGCGCATTGGCAAAGCTCTGCCGGAAGGGCTGCGCATCTTCGCTCAGGTTCTGCATCAGCCGCGCCAGGTCCTTGTCATTCAACCGGCTCTGTGCCCGCGCCGTCGCTCCCGAAAGGATGGACAGCAGGAACACCGTCATCGCCGCGTAAACCAAGCACTTTCGCACCATGTCGCGCCTCCGCCAACACCGCGCAGTCGAGCATACGACACCGGCAGACGCGCCGCACTCACGCCCCAAGCAACAATTCCGTTACATGGTTGTAACGTACCGCTCATCTCGCGTCCGTAGCCTTGCTTGCGGCGAGCAGACAGCTCGCCATTCACGTCGCGCGCATCGCGCGGGGAGACAGTCGTCCATGCAACTACGCAATCGCACCATCCACGCTCTGGCACAGGCCACCGGCGTTCTCGGCATCGCTCTGGCCACACTTGCCGCCGGAGCTCAGCAACACGGTGATCACCAAGACGCCGCACACTTCTGGCCCGGCAATCTCGTCGTCAGCCGCAGCGTCTATGACAACAATCCCGCCAACGTGAAGGTGGGCACCATTCTGCCGCCGAACTGCGCCGCCACACAGGGCGGCTGCGGCGCCTCTACCGGCGCGCCGGCCGACGGCACCTATCCTTTCGTCTTCAACAACGATCTCTACGACGGCTCCTTCGGCATCACATCGCGCATCTTTCTCGACCAGCTCACACCGAATGGCTGGCTGATCAATTCGCTCGAAGTCCCCAATAGCCTCGACCGCGGTATCAAGAGCTCCAGCGACCAGCTCGTGACCAGCTTCAGTTCGAAGTCGGAGATTGCGCTTCACCTCTCGACCGATCATCGCTCGCTCACCTTCATGGGTTACGTAGCGCCGGTGAACACGCTCGATGTGTCGAACTCCAACACCCCGCTGGCCATCGATCCCACCAATCCCGTCGGCACGGAATTCCTGCGCGCCGTCGCAACGGTGGGCCGCGACGGGCACTTCCATTTCACCGAGACCAACGCCTACAGCGGCAACAACGGACGCTCGGCCATCCTGAATGATTCGGACGGCAACCGCATCGTCTACACCGCGGGCAATGCCGGCAACGGCGCCAACCCCCAGCCCGATGGCATCGTGCTCGGCGCAGGCGCGCAGTTCATCGACCTCACCAACAAACCCGAGGCGGAGCAGGATCCCGGCACGCCGACGCCCGTCTCAAGCTTCTCTGTCACTTTGCTTGGCGACAAAGCCGATAAGATTGGCAAAGACGACAACTTCCGCGGCATGACCGTCTTCAACAACGTCCTCTATTACACCAAGGGCAGCGGCAGCAACGGCGTCAACACCGTCTACTTCGTCGACACCACCGGCAAAGCCTGCCCCAACGGCGTAGGCCTGCCGGCAGCCAACGCGCAGCTTCCCACCACACCGCTCACCTACGATCCCGCCGCGCTCCAGACAACCGGCCTTCCCTCGAACATGTGCATCCTCGCCGGCTTCCCCACCGCGCTGGCCAAGACAGCAAAGGTCGTCGCTTTCCCCTTCGCGCTCTGGTTCGCCAACCCGACTACGCTCTACGTAGCCGATGAAGGCGATGGCTTTACCGGTGACACCACCCTCTACACCCACGCCGCCGCGCAAAGCACCGCGGGCCTGCAGAAGTGGGTCTTCAATTCGGCAACCAGCACCTGGAATCTCGCCTACACGCTCACCAACGGTCTCCAACTTGGCGTCCCCTACACCATCCACGGCTATCCGGCTGGCACCAACGCGGCGACAAATCTACCCTGGGCGCCAGCCACCGATGGCCTGCGCAACATTGAAGGTCAGGTCAACCGCGATGGCACCGCGACCATCTGGGCCATCACCTCCACCGTCAGCGGCAATGGCGACACAGGCGCCGATCCCAACCGCCTCGTTGCCATCAACGATCGTCTCTCCAACACCAGCGCGACCGGCGCCGCGAAGGAGAATTTCTCCCTCGTGCGCCAGGCTGGCTTCGCGGAAGTCCTCCGCGGCGTCGCCTTCGCTCCTGGCACCGGAGTCGATGACGATCACGGTCACGATCGCTGGTAGCTAAGGTCGTCAAACCTCCAGGCGGCAGACTGTCTGCGTTTCAGTCTGCCGCATTTTTTTTGGTTCCGCCGCTATTTCATTGGAGAAAAGTCCGTCGGACGCATGTAGATCACGTCGGCCTTCTCTAAGGTCTTTTCCGCCTGCTCGGCTTGGATGACCTGCTGAAATCCCGGATCTTTTGCCATCGCATCCCAGTTCTGTCTGGCCTCCGCCAGGCTCGGATGGGCAAGCAGAAAGATAAATGTATTGTCCGAGCCAGGAGCAGCCTCGCCCGTCCAGTAACCGACAACATTCAGGTTGTGTTTCGCAAGCAGTTTGGAGGTCGTGTCCCGAAACCTCGACTCCATCGTGGGCAGCCTGCCGGGCACGGCGTGATAGATACGAAGTTCGAAAACACGATCGCTGTCGGCCTTGACTGGCGTGACCTGCACCAGGCGGCCCGTGGTCAGAGATCCGGCGGCAAAACAGATCACCGCAATCCCGCAACCCGACCACACGTTGGATTTGGCCCGGAAATTCCATGGTTTGAGTGTCATGAGTGTTCTGCCTCCTTCATGCGTATGAATTAGTACGACTCTTACTGCAGCTTGGATTGGAGCAGCCGGAATCGCGTTGGTGAGCAGCGGGTTCCTCTGAGATCGCAACTGGGAAGTCACGCAGCACCTCACACCCGCTCAGTTGCCAGTCAACCCCCAGCCGCCACCGCTGAGCGAGAGCTATTTCAGACCACCCGCCGTCCACGATATCCTTGTATGTCGCAATATCTTTCATAAAGCCAGCTAAGGAGCCCCCGTGGCCACAACACTCGAACAGACCGCAGCACTCGACTACAAAGTCGCCGACATCTCGCTCGCCGACTGGGGCCGTAAAGAGATCAGCATCGCCGAGCAGGAGATGCCCGGCCTGATGGCCATCCGCGCCAAGTACGCGCCATCGAAGCCGCTGGCCGGCGTGCGCATCACCGGCTCGCTGCACATGACCATTCAGACCGCCGTGCTCATCGAGACGCTGGCCGATCTCGGCGCCTCCGTGCGCTGGGCCTCGTGCAACATCTTCTCCACCCAGGACCACGCTGCTGCCGCCATCGCCGCGGCCGGCGTGCCCGTCTTCGCCTGGAAGGGCGAATCGCTCGAAGAGTACTGGTGGTGTACCGCGCAGGCGCTCGCGCACAAGGGCGGCCTCGGCCCGCAGCTCATCGTCGACGACGGCGGCGACGCCACGCTGCTCATCCACAAAGGCGTCGAGCTCGAAAAGGGCGACCGCTCCTGGGTCGATGCCACTGCCGAGAGCGAAGAGGAGCAGGTCATCAAGAACCTGCTGAAAGAGACGCTGAAGAACGACCCCAAGCACTGGACCAACGTCGCCAAGGAGTGGCGCGGCGTCTCCGAGGAGACCACCACCGGCGTCCATCGCCTCTACAAGATGATGGAGCAGGGCAAGCTGCTCGTCCCCGCCATTAACGTAAACGACTCGGTGACGAAATCGAAGTTTGACAACCTCTACGGCTGCCGCGAATCGCTGGCCGACGGCATCAAGCGCGCCACGGACGTGATGGTTGCCGGCAAAGTCGCCGTCATCTGCGGCTATGGCGACGTGGGCAAGGGCTCCGCGCACTCGCTCCGCGGCATGGGCGCGCGCGTCATCGTCACCGAAATCGATCCCATCAATGCACTGCAGGCTGCGATGGAGGGATTTGAGGTCACCACCATTGAGGACACGCTCGGCCGCGGCGACATCTACGTCACGTGTACCGGCAATCTCGACGTCATCACCTACGAGCACATGGAGCAGATGAAGGATCAGGCCATCGTCTGCAACATCGGCCACTTCGACAACGAGATTCAGATGGACAAGCTGAATGGCGCCAAGAGCGTGAAGAAGCTCAACATCAAGCCGCAGGTGGACAAGTACACCTTCGCCGGCGGCAACGCCATCTTCATTCTCGCCGAAGGCCGCCTCGTCAACCTCGGTTGCGCCACCGGCCATCCCAGCTTCGTCATGTCCAACAGCTTCTCCAACCAGACTCTCGCACAGATGGATCTCTGGAAGAACAAGGACACCTACAAAGTCGGCGTCTACACGCTATCGAAGGCTCTGGACGAGGAGGTCGCTCGCCTGCACCTGGAAAAGATCGGCGTGAAGCTCACGACCCTTTCGAAGAAGCAGGCCGACTACCTCGGCGTGCCGGTTGCCGGCCCCTACAAATCCGAGCACTACCGCTACTAAGCAACCGTCTCAAGCACAAACAAAGGCCACTCTTTGCAGAGTGGCCTTTCGTGCGTCTGCATCGAGCACCGTGCGCGCAGTGGTTCTCCACCGTTCGAAGTGTCCGGTTCCGGGCACTGATGCGCGGAACCGGACAGGCTGCGCTCATTTTCCTTCGCGTCCTGGCTCGCACAACCCAATCGTCTGCGACGACTCGTCCCTTTCTCGTGTCATCTCGTTGCACGCCTCAGCGAGAACGACACGATGTAGTGCGTGTCACGGAACACTTGCCCGGGAATGCCGTATCACGTGCAGGTGTTGTATCAGAGTAGCGAAGCGACGAACGCGTCGCGCGCTGCCAGACCGGTGCGACCAACACCGATGAGGAGATGTCATGAAACTTCGTACTAGCTTCGCTACCTGCTTCGCTGTCGCAGTTCTCGCCACGCTTCCCGCAGCTCATGCTGGAGATAAGAAGATCAAATTCAATCTCCGCAATGACACCGGGATTCCCCTTGAGTTGAAGATTGGAGACAAAGTCACAACGCTGAAGGAAGGCGAGGTCCTGCCGCTGAAGCTGCCGGTCGGAACACGTATCGTGACAGATACAGCAACTGAACACCACCCTGTCGGGGAAGTGATCACTGTCGTCTCTAGCTCTACCTACAATGATTCGACCCTCTCCATTGGCAAGTAGGGGCAGGCCTGCTCCAATCGGCTTTCCTCCCCTGTTTCGCTACGACAAACCGCTATCTCGGTAAACAAGAAGGCCACTCCTCACGGAGTGGCCTTCTTTACATAACTTCAGCACCGCAACCTGTTTCACGGCAGTTCCGGCGTCGCTTTCTGCAATGAAGCGACTGCCATTGCATATCCTCACCCCGATGCAGCAACATCGACGGGCAATATGGCCGCTCGTTCTTCCGTGACAGACGACCTGATGAAGCCCCCCTGCTGGGGACTCGACGAAGCACGCGCCCAAGCACAGCGTCTGCTCGCGCAACAGGATCGCCGACGCCCCGCACGCGAACTGATCGCCGCGTTAATCACCAGTAATCCCGATCAGCGCGTGCGCGCCGCCGATGTCGCCCGCCGCATCACCGAACGGGACGTCGACTTCCTCGCTCCGCACGCTGCCGAGTTGGCCTCCATCCTCGCCGACACACCCATCGCCGAGTCACGCACCCGCTGGCATCTCGGCCTGGTCGCCGCCCGCTCTGCCCGCACGCCGCAGCAGATCCGTCTCGCCGCTGAAATCCTGTGGCAGCTCGCGGAGGACAAGAGCAATGTCGTCCGCTGCTCCGCCGTCGAAGGCCTGGGCCTGCTGGCGCGCCGCGATGCCTCGCTGCGCAGCACTGTCGAACCCTTTCTCCACCAGGCGCTGCTCACCGGCACCTGCGCCATGCAGGTCCGCGCACGCAAGGCACTGTGTTGGCTGCAATTGAACGCGGCGAAGAAGCGACGCTGACTGTCCGGATTCGGTCACGCGAGCGCATACGTGGACAACGCAGGTCCCAACCCAACCTGCCCGGCGACGCGGAAGTGCTTGAAAACCCGCTCTCTGCCGCACGCACTCCTTCGGCAACGAACGTGCAGTTACCAGATCATTCCTAAGGAGAAAGCGGCCGCGCGCAACCTTGTCTCCTACGATGTAGCCTCGGCAGCAATGCTGCGGCACGCAACAGGAGACAATCTTGCACGGACTTCTCAGCGAACTGCGCTTCACACTACGTCAGTTGCGCCGAAGCCCCGCCTTCAGCGCGGCCGCTCTTTTTACCCTCGCCCTCTGCATCGGCGCGAACGTCGTCATGTTCTCCATCGTCCGCAACGTGCTGTTGCGCGGGCCGGACTACGTACGGCCGCAGCAGCTGGTCGTCATTCGGGAAAACATCCTTGCCGGACACGTTTCCGATATGGACATGCTTGTCAATGCCAACCACTTTCGCTACTGGCAGCAGCATGCGCAGTCTTTTCAGGGCTTTGCCGCACTCCGTCCCGGGTCTATGCCGCTTGGCGGGAGCGTCCAGCCGGAGGAGATCGCCATCGCGCAGCACACGTCGAATCTCTTCTCGCTGCTCGGCGTGCATCCCATCCTCGGCCGCACACTCCTGCCGGTGGAAGATCAGCCCGGCCATGATGTCGTCATCATCACCGAAGGTCTGTGGCATCGCCGCTTCAGCGCGGACCCCGGCATAGTCGGTCGTGCCATCCCGCTCGATGGCCGTCCCTACACCGTCGTCGGTGTGCTTCCATCTGCCTTCGATCTCTCTGACACCCGGCTCGCCGGTGGCGATCATCCCATCGAAGCATTCGTTCCCTTCGGCTGGAATGCCGAACAACTCGCGGAAGTCGAGGGCGATCAAGACTACGTCGGCATCGCTCGTCTCAAACCCGGTGTCTCGAACGCCCAGGCCACCGCGGAGATGAACACGCTGCAGCATGCCATCGGCCGGCAGACGACGGACCATACCGACTTCACCTCCACAGTCATCGGCCTACAGCAGTACCTCGCCGGATCGAGCCGCAGCTCGTTGCTTATGCTGCTCGCTGCGGTCATCACGGTGCTGCTCATCGGCTGCGTCAACATCACCAACCTGCTGCTGGCGCGCGCCGCCGGCCGCGAGCATGAAGCCGCTGTCCGCTCCGCAGTCGGCGCGAGCACTGCACAACTCGTGCGCAGTGCCGTCGCAGAGCCGCTCCTGCTCTGTGCCGCCGGATGCATTCTCGGCCTCGCTATGGCCACACTTGTTCTACCGTCCCTGTCCCACGTTCTTCCCTCCGCGCTGCCGCTGCTGCATCCCCTCCGCATGGACGCGCCGCTCGTGCTCTTCGCCATCGGCGCGTCGCTCGTGTGCGCATTGCTGTCCGGCCTGCTGCCTGCCATCCGTTTCACTCACAGCCATCCCCAGCAGGCACTTCGCTCTGAGAGCCGCACCGCCTCGGAGTCCGCGGGCGGCAAGCAGCTCCGCCGCGGGCTCGTCATCGCGGAAGTCGCGGCCAGCGTCGCGCTCGTCGTTCTCGCCGGTATGTTCCTGCTCAGCCTCTATCATCTGCTGCGCGTCGATCGCGGCTTCGCTACCGAACGCGTCATCAGCGCCAGCATCGTCATGCCGGACAAGCAGTACAGCGCGCCCCCCACGCGCGATGCCTTCTACCAGCGCTCGCTGGAGCGCCTCCGCCAGTTGCCGGGAGTCCGTTCCGCCGGCGTCATCAGCGTCCTTCCGCTCGATGGAGACCGCTGGGGCGATATGATCTCGATCCCCTCCGACACGCGTCCGATCTTTGCTCAGCCCGATGCCAAATACCGCTGGCTAAGCCCCGGCTACTTTGAGACGATGCAAATTCCGCTTCTCGCCGGGCGCTTCTTCACCCAGGACGATCTTGGCAAGCACGTTGCCATCGTCTCGGCAAACGCAGCGAGGGCTGCCTGGGGAGCGCGAAATCCCGTCGGCCAATTCTTCCGTCGCGGAGACCCCGGCGAACCCCTTTTCCAGGTCATCGGCGTGGTCGGTGATGTGCGCGCAATTGACTTGAGCGAGCCGCCCGTCTCCATGGTGTATGTGCCACTCACCTATCGCTCCAACGAAAGCGGAGCCTTCGTCATCCGTACCGCGAACGATCCCGCCGCGATGGCGGACCCCATCCGCAAGGCCATCTGGAGCGTCGATGCGCAGGTCGTCGTTCCTGAAGTCCGCACCATGGAAACTGTCGTCGACGGCTCGCTCGCCGCGCGCAACTTCCAGCTTCATCTGCTGCTCGCCTTCGCCTGCTGCGCGCTGGTCCTCGCCGCGCTCGGCATCTACGGCGTCGTCGCCTACTCCGCGCTGCAGCGTACGCGCGAGCTAGGCATCCGCATCGCGCTTGGCGCGCAGCCGGCGCAGATCTATCGCCTCATCCTCGAAGATGGCATCACGCCTGTGCTCATCGGCACTCTCGCCGGCGTCGCACTGGCCGCGCTCGCGGCCCGCGCCATCAGCGGATTGCTCTTCGGAGTCGGTGGATTCAACATCGGCATCGCCGCCGCAGCTGCAGCTGTCCTGCTCGTCACTGGCGGCATCGCCAGCCTGCTCCCCGCCGTCCGCGCCACCCGCATCGATCCCGTCCAGGCCCTCCGCGCAGAGTAGGGCCGCAGGCACGATTCACTTTCCGGCTATATCCTGAATCCCTCAGCTCGCTCGTGAATCTGGAAGGGAGAGTTGCAGGGGATAGATAGAGATGATTGTGACTCTCATTGCGATAATCGCCGTCGTTCTGGCGATCGCCTACTGGATCAAGCGCGCAAGAGACCGGCGCGAATTGGAGCACCACAGCATCACGCCGGAAGCGCTCCGCGCACTGCTGGCAGCGGATCGAGAGGTCCTGGTCTTCGATGTGCGCCTGCCGCTCGACCTGTTAGCCGATTCTGACATCATCCCCGGGGCTAGACGGCTTGCCCCAAAAGAGATCGAGGCAAACCCCTCGCTGATTCCGAAAGAGAAGGACACGATCGTCTACTGTACCTGTCCGAGTGACAAAACCAGCCGCACCATCCTGCGCAAGGCGCTCGCCCTGGAGTTCTCGCGGGTCAAATTCCTCAAAGGCGGCCTGGACGGCTGGAAGGCCAGGGGCTATCCCGTCGAGCCATACACGAGATCCTTCCATCTCGATACCGGAAGCTAGTTCACCAGCAGCTCGAAGTCGAAGAGCATGTTGATATTGCGAAACATATCCGCTACTTCGATTCCATGAGCTATCCGCGCGGGACTTCCGCCGATCGCCTCGTGCGCCGTGCCTCGACCAACCGTCGTTGACTCCAGCTTCTACTCATCTCTACCATGCGCTCACGGCGGTGCAACACACTTGATCGGCCAGACCATCTCGCACTATCGCATCCATGCCAAGCTAGGCGAAGGCGGCATGGGCGCCGTATATCGGGCGGAAGATCTGACCCTGGGGCGCGATGTGGCGCTCAAATTTCTCCCTGCCGACACCGCAGCCGACCCTCAGGCCCGCAAGCGTCTTCTCAAAGAAGCCCAGGCCGCCTCGCGTCTCAACCACCCCAATATCGCCACCATCTACGAGGTCAATGCCACGGAGAGCACGCCCTTCATCTCCATGGAGCTGGTGATCGGCGAGACGCTGAAAGAAACGCTGCTACACGCCGCGCTCACGCCCGCCCAATTTGTAAGCACCGCTCGTCAAATCGCCGAAGGCCTGCGGGAGGCCCATCGCTCCGGCGTCTATCACCGCGACATCAAGCCGGGCAACATCATGCTGGACTCCAGGTCTCGCGTAAAGATCCTCGATTTCGGACTCGCCGAACTGAGCCGCCACGAGCGCACAATCGGCGAGACAGAAGAGACCTTCGCCACCCGCACCTCCGCGCAGAACAGCACCGGCGGCACCGTGCCCTATATGTCCCCCGAACAGCTTCGCGGCGAACCGGCCGACGCTCGCAGCGACATCTTCTCCTTCGGCGTGCTGCTCTACGAGTGCCTCACCGGCCGCCTGCCCTTTCAAGGCGAAACCTCTATCGACATCCTCTACGCCATCCTGCGCGCGCCCTACACGCCGTTGCGCACGCTGGTGCCGGACGTCGATCCGGAGTGGGAAAAACTCATCGACCGCTGCCTCGCAAAATCCCCAGCTCAGCGCTGCGCCTCGATGGAGGAGGTCTTGAACACAATGAGCCGGATGGACGCACTCGGCCGTATCCCTGCGCCCCAGCAGCCGGAAAAGTCCATCGCCGTGCTCTACTTCGCGAACCTCAGTGGCAACCAGGACGACGAATACTTTCGCGATGGCATGACGGAAGACATCATCACCGAGCTGACCAAGATCAAGGAGCTGCAGCTGCTGCCGCGTTCGGCTGTGCTGGCCTTTCGAGACAAGCCGCTGCCCGTCGCCCAGATTGGCCAGCAGCTTGCCGTTGCGTACGTGCTCGATGGCAGCCTGCGCCGCGCCGGCAACCGTCTTCGCATCACCGCGCAGCTTGCTGAAACCCGCAGCGGCCGCTCCATCTGGGCGGAGCGATACGATCGTCAGCTCGAAGACGTCTTCGCCATTCAGGATGAGATTGCTCAGAACATCGCCCGCGCTCTCCGCGTCATGCTCAGCGACAATGAGAAACGCGCCATCGAGAAAATTCCCACGCGCGACGTGCAGGCCTACGACTACTATCTTCGCGGCCGCCAGGTCTTCTTCGAGTTCCGGCGCAAGAGTCTGGAATACGCGCGGCAGATGTTTGCCCGAGCCATCGTCATCGATCCCACGTACGCCGCCGCTTTTGCAGGCGTCGCGAACTGTAGCTCGATCCTCTACATGTATATCGAAGCGACCCAGGACAACGTGAGAGAAGCTGCAACAGCCAGCCGCCGCGCTGTCGAGTTGGACCCGGAATCGGCCGAAGCGCATACCTCCCGCGGCTTGGCGGAATCTCTCAACAAGAACTATCAGGAGGCGGAAAGGGAGTTCGAGACCGCAATACGTCTGAATCCCAGGCTCTATGAAGCCTTCTACTTCTATGGGCGCTCCTGCTTCGCGCAAGGAAACATGGAGAAGGCCGCTGCCCACTTCCGCAGGGCCAGCGAATTGGACTCCACCGACTATCAATCGCTCGTGCAGTTGGAACAATGCTTCCGCGCCCTGGACCGCAAGCAGGAGGCGCGCCAGGTCAACGAGGACGCGCTCCGCGTACTGGAACGCCACATTCAGCTCCAACCCGGCGATGTGCGCGCGTTATATCTGGGGGCAGGCGTATCCGTGCAGCTCGGCGATCGCTCTCGGGCGCTCGACTGGGCGCAGCGTGCGCTGGCCATCGATCCGGAGGAGACCGCCATCCTCTATAACGTGGCCTGCACCTACACCCATCTTGGAGAAACCGACCGCGCTCTCGACCTGCTTGAGAAGGCCGTCCGCAACGGATTCGGCCATAGAGACTGGATCGAACACGATCCCGACTTTCTCGCCCTGCGCGACCATCCCCGCTTCCAGGCCCTGGTGCAGTCGCTCTCCGCCACAGGCACAGAATCGCATCCATAGCGGGTCCGTTCTAGTTCATCTGCATCCCCGGCATCGCCGCGTGGTCCATGTTGTCGTGTCCCTGGTCGTCATCGTCCACCGACCAGATCTTCCGCGGGTCTGTCTCATACGGGTACACGTGCACCATCCATCCAAATAGGTGCGGATGGAACTCCCCGCCGGCCGCATTGCACGCCTCTTCTGTCGTGATGGAGCCGCGCAACCCAAACTTCGCGTCGGGGCCGAAGTAAGCAGCCTCCTGTCCTTTTGGCGCCTTGCAGAAGTTGATGTGCTGATGCCAGCGCGCAATGCTCAACGGAATCCGCCCGTCCAGCTCATCCTCGCTCGCCCTCATCCGGTCCGTGTACATCGCGCCCACCAGTTTGTAGCCGCCGTCGGCCGTCTTCTTGTACAGCAGCGACGTTGGCTTCAGCGGATCGAACTGGAATGCCGCCTGGAATCCATACTCACGCTTCGTGAAGTGATATTGCGGCTGCGGAACGTCGGGAAGAAAGATCACGTAGCCGTCCGCCAGCGCCTTGCGATAGTCCTGGTACGGCGCCATCGCCTGCTTCGCTGCAGCCGCAATCGCGTCGGCCTTCTGCTGATCGCCCGCCTTCGGTGCACGCAGCGTCGTCATATACATATGACCTGCCATGTGCGCCATGCCCTCATCCGGGGCGCCCGCCCCGTCCGGCATGCTGGCGGCAATGACTCTTCCTCGCTCACCGCTACGGTTGGCCTGAATCAACAGCAGAGTCCCCAGCAGACCAAACATCGCGGCTGCAAAAAAGCGCGAGCGTAACCAGCGAGCTGTCATCACGTACCTCGACAGGATCTTTCTAATCCAGACGCCGGGCCCCACCTGCAAGTTGCGGCGTTCGCATGAATCCTTGCGTCCTTCGTCACAAACGAGGCAGAGCCAGGAATGTTCTTTAACCGCCCGGGCAGACCTGCTAACATCCCGCGCAGGGCGTATTCCGTGTTGTTTGCCCCAAAGGTTCAGCCTCTGACCGTCTCTGTCTAAACCCTCCCATCTCGATCGCTGCCCGCCGCACCGGTAGCGCACCAGATGTGTGCCTTCCACCACAAAAGGTTTAGACATGAATCTCCTAGAGACAGACTGGGCGCATTATGCGTCCCAGACACCATCCGATCCCTCGTATGGCGGGGTAGTAAGCGCCTGCGGCCGGGTAGCTTTAGTACATCGCGATCACTTCATCGTATGGACAACCCATGGCGAAGTCACCGCAACCATCAGCGGCCACCTTCGCCACATGGATTCCGATCCGCCGTGCGTCGGCGATTGGGTGGTCCTGCGCGATGCCAGCGTCATCTCCCAGGTGCTGCCACGGCGCACGCAACTCTCGCGCAAGGAGCCAGGCAAGCGGCTCCGCGAGCAGGTGCTCGCCGCGAACATGGATCTCCTGTTCGTGGTCAGCGGGCTCGATCGCGACTACAACCCGCGCCGTCTGGAGCGCTATCTCGTCCTCGCGTATGAGAGCGGTGCCCGCCCCATCATCGTGTTGAACAAGGCGGACCTGCGTGGCGATCTCTCCGATGTAGTCCGGCTCACGGAGCGTCACGCTCCCGGCGTGCCCGTCCTCGCCGTCAGCGCCCTTACGCAATGGGGGCTGGATGCGATTGCGCGCCACGTCGAGCCCGGGGAAACCGCCGCGCTTCTCGGCTCCTCCGGCGCCGGCAAGTCCACCATCGTGAACGCGCTGCTCGGCGAGACACGTCAGCGCACAACAGCCGTGCGCGACGAGGACAGCAAAGGCCGCCACACCACCACCCATCGCGAGCTCATCCGCATGCCCGGCAACTGGCTGTTGATGGACCTGCCCGGCCTGCGCGAGCTGCAACTGTGGGCCGATCCGGAGCGCATCGATACCGCCTTCGCCGACATCGCCGACCTGGCGCAGCAGTGCAGGTTTCGCGACTGCGCGCACAACGAAGAACCCGGTTGCGCTGTTCGCGACGCCGGTCTCGACCCCGCCCGCCTGCGCAGCTACCGCAAGTTACAAAAGGAGCTGAATCATCTCGAGCTGCAAACCGACATCCACCGTGCCCGCGAATTAAGAAAGAAATGGAACGCGATCGAGAAAGACATACGGCGCCACCCCAAGCGAACTTTCTAAGCGGCGCGAGCCACCGAGCCACGAAGACGATGTCCCACATCTCGCATTTGAGGTGTGGGCTTTTCTTCCGCTCGGCACGACCACTACTCGCCCATTTCGGTTCCATGCTCCCGGAACGGAACGCAACATCTTGCCGTCTCCCCCGCCCGTAATCACGGCCGTGGTGACCGTAACCCTGATTTCAGCGACAACGACATCTGGCCATCACCGCCCGGGTTTCGTACAACAGAGTAGGCCAGGAGGCTGTCTGTATGGGTATCACTGTGTTTCTTCTTATCTGGGGTCCGATTGCGGCATTGCTTTACTTCCCGCTCACCACGCAGCAGTTCCGTCTGGCGCCTGCGGATGCCCCACCCAGGGCAGCAGAGCCGACACCGGCCGCCGCAGAGGAACTCCATACCCTCTTCTGGAACAGCGAGACGGAAGACCATTCCCGCAGATGGCGGAGCGCGGCGTAAGCCGCACCCTCAATTTACGTACCAAATCGTGCGGCGCTGCGAGCCTTCGCCTTCGCCGCCTCTTCTTCACGATTCTTCGGCGGCGCGTTCGTCTCTAAAGAACGAAGCAGACGCATGGAAACGCTTGCCACCTCATCGACCGCCGCCAGGAAAGCCGCCTCGTTCGCCTTCGACGGCTTGTTGAGTCCGCTGATCTTTCGCACATACTGCAGCGACGCAGCCCGCACCTCGTCCTCCGTCACCGGAGGCTCGAAGTTGAACAGCATCTTGATATTGCGGCACATAGGGTTGGCACCTCGATTCGTTCGAGCCAAAGCACAATGCTTTCGCTAAGAGCAATGATCCAGCCAGAGAGATCCAGCCCGAGAGACCTAGCCAGACCGGCACACAATATTTTCGCCGATCTGGCCCAGGTATCGAAGTCGGATTTCCGAAGTTCGTTCGGTCGAAGCCAGCCAGAAGCGCCCGGGGCAGCCTTTCCCTAAGCGGTTCGCATCCAATTCCCTCGACCCGCCCGTCGATATCGGCATCGAACACAGGTAAAGCGGCCGCTTCCTCCGACCGTGCAACTGCAGGGAAATACATGACCTTGCGGAAGTTCTGCGAAAGCCGGCATGAAAACCTTGCCTAAGGAATATGAGATGAGTGACTCGCCAAACGGGACACCGCAGACGACAGGGCGAGTGTCCACTGGAATTCCCGGCCTGGACGATATTCTCAACGGCGGCTTTCCCCGCGGTCACCTGTATCTCATAGAGGGCGACCCGGGCACCGGCAAAACCACCGTGGCGCTCCAGTTCCTCCTGGCGGGACTGCAAAAGGGAGAAGCGGGCCTGTATGTCACTCTCTCGGAATCAAAACAAGAGTTGGAGGGCGTCGCCGCGTCCCATGGGTGGTCCCTCGCCCAACTGCCCATCTTTGAAATGACGCCGCTTCAGGACGAGATCGACCCCGAGGCACAGTACACCATCTTTCATCCCTCGGATGTCGAGCTCTCCGACACCATCTCATCCGTATTGAAGCAGGTGGACTGCCTCACGCCGCAGCGCGTGGTCTTCGACTCCCTCTCCGAGCTGCGCATGCTGGCCCGCGATCCCCTGCGTTATCGTCGGCAAATCCTTGGGCTCAAGCGCTACTTCGCCGGAAGGAAATGCACTGTGCTGCTGCTCGATGACCGCACCGGCGAAGGGAGTGATCTCCAGCTCCAGAGCATCGCCCATGGCGTGTTGATGTTGCAGAGCCTGGAGCGTGACTTCGGCATCAAGCGGCGCCGTGTCGAAGTCCGCAAGTTGCGCGGCTCCAAATTCCGCGAAGGCTTTCACGACTACAACATCGAGACCGGCCAGGTCGTCGTCTATCCCCGGCTCGTTGCCGCGGAGCATAAACCCGGATTCGTCCGGCAGTTTGTCTCCAGCGGCGTCCAGTCACTCGACGATCTTCTCGGAGGCGGACTCCATACCGGAACCAGCACCCTGTTGATGGGGCCGGCAGGCTCCGGGAAATCGACCATCGCCATGCAGTACGCACTGGCCGCCGCCGAGCGTGGAGAGCGCAGCGTGTTGTTCACGTTTGACGAGTCCCTTGCCACTCTCCTCGAGCGGGCAAAGGGTCTCGGAATGGACTTCGCCTCGCATATACAGGCGGGCACCATCGAAATTCAGCAGATCGATCCTGCCGAGCTCTCCCCCGGGGAATTCGTCGCTCGCGTACGCGACGCCGTCGATCATCACGACGCGAAAATCGTAGTGATCGATAGCTTGAATGGTTTTCTGAGCTCCATGCCCAATGAACAGGCGCTTACGTTGCAGCTTCACGATTTGCTGGCTTATCTCGGTCAGCAGGGAGTAGCCGCCATGATGACGCTGTCTCAACATGGGTTTGTTGGATATAGCATGAACACGCCCGTCGACGTCAGCTACTTGGCGGATTCCGTGCTCCTCTTCCGCTACTATGAGGTGCGCGGAGAGGTAAAGCAGGCCATCTCAGTGGTAAAGAAACGCACCGGCGGCCACGAACGTACCATCCGTGAGCTCACCTTCGGCAAACATGGAATCGAGGTAGGGGAAGCGCTGCGGCGATTCGAAGGCGTGTTGACAGGAACACCAAGATTTATTGAACAGGTGGGTGTGAACTCGAGTGCAAGCGACGACCAATGACGCAGTGCATCGGCGAGTGATTGTGGTCGCGCCCACTGGACGCGATGCTGCTCTCGTAGCGGACTTACTGCGCAAGGCGGGCTACGAATCCGAAGTCTGTACTTCGGTTGCGGATGCATGTGCCGCCATGCGCATCGGCGCCGGAGTCGGCATCATTGCGGAAGAGGCCCTCGATTCCGAGCGTGTCGCGGAGCTGTCCGACGTGCTGCGCGACGAGCCGCCCTGGTCGAACTTTCCACTCATCCTGCTCACCGTCGCAGGCGAGGTCACCTTCCACAGTCAGCGCCGGCGCGCCATTCGCGAGCCTCTCGGCAACGTCCTACTGCTGGAAAGGCCGGTTCGTCCCGAAACCCTGATCAGCACCGTCGAGAACGCCTTGCGCTCCCGCAACCGCCAATACGAGATGCGCGATCAGTTGCAGCAATTCGGGCAGGCGCAGGAGGCGCTGCGCAAATCGGAAAAGCTGGCCGTCGCCGGACGCCTCGCCGCGAGCATCGCGCACGAGATCAATAATCCGCTGGAGTCGGTCACCAACCTCCTCTTCCTGATGAGAAACGCCGATCCTGCCAGTCGCGCCGACTATCTGGCCCAAGCCGAACAGGAGCTCACACGGGTCACCGAGATCACGAAACACACCTTGCACTTCTATCGCGAGCCCGCCCGTCCTGGCCCGGTAGACGTGGCTTCCGTGCTCGAATCGGTTCTCACCCTCTATCATCCGAAGATCGCGTCTGCCGGAGTGCACGTGCAGCGCGAGATTCAGGCTGCCGACCCCATCCTGGGAGCTTCCGGCGAGTTGCGGCAGGTCTTTTCCAACCTCGTCATCAATGCGGTCGACGCGATGCGCCGTGGCGGCTGCTTGACCGTTCGCATTCGCAACGGAAGAGATCCGGCAAACCCCGCCATCCGCGGCGTCCGCATCTCCATCGCGGACAGCGGCATGGGCATTCCCAAAGCAATGCTGCACCGCATCTTCGAGCCGTTTGTCACTACCAAGGGCGAGACCGGCACCGGCCTGGGACTCTGGGTCACCGCCGAGATCGTCCACAAACTCTCCGGCCGCATCCGCGTCAGAAGCCAAACCGCTTCGCGGCCCAATGAGCCGGCGTCCCAACAGCCGCTCAAGATAAGAACCGTCTTCTCCGTCTTCCTTCCCGCCTGCCCCGAGGAAGCTCCGGCGATGATAGCGCCCCGCGAGTTCATGGCCACCGCCACCGCAAACTAGAACGTCTCTGCTTTTTCCCGCCCTGCACCCGAACCCGCTTTAGCTCGCTGCGTGTCGCAGGCAGATAGCGGGAAGCCGCCGCATCAATGCTTTGTCGCTGGCGCACGATAGCCCCGCCACACATACTCCAGAGCCTCCGGCAGCGTCTGTTCTTTCACGGCGTGGTCGACATGGCCCGCGTTGCGCGCAAACACAAACTGGTAGGGATAGCCCTTCGCCGCCAGCACGCTTGCCATTCGCTCATTGGCCAGCACCCAGTCGTGCATACCGTCGCGCATCGTATTCGGATTCAGCAGGTCCCGGTCGCCTACCTCCATCCAGATGCGCAGCGGCTTCCGCGCGCTCTGCGGAATCAGGCGTTCATGGAACTCCCACGCGCCGTGCGGCGTCAGCGGATTCCACGGCCACTGCTGGTTCACATACGTTCCCGAGTAAGTCAGCACACGGTGATAAAGCTCTGGGTGATACCACGCCATGATTAGCGCGCACGCCCCGCCCGAGCTGCCGCCCATCGCCGCGCGGCCATCCGGGTCCTTGGTCAGCCGCACGTGATACTGCGCCTCCACCCGAGGCAGCACCTCTGTCTCCACAAACTCCGCGTATCGCCCGGACATGGTGTCATACTCCAGGCCGCGTTCGCTGCCCTGCGCATCGCCACCGCCATTGCTGATCGACACGGCAATCATCGCCGGCACCCGGTGCTCGGCAATCAGGTTGTCCAGCGCCGTAAACAACTCCCCGTCCGGCCCATCCGCCCCCACAATGAAAGGCGCAACCGTGCCGGTTACATATTGTTTCGGCACATAGACCGTCACCGTGCGCGTATAGGGAGCGGGGTGGCTCGTCGTCACGATCAGCTTCGCTGGATTGTGCGGATCTGGCGTGCCAAAGGTATGCGGCTCCCGCGCAATCCCGGGATAGAGCTTGCTATCCGCCGAGCTCATCGTGAACACAGAAACCGTGCCATGCGGCACACCTTCGCGCACCACCATCTCCGGAGCAGGCGTGTGCGTCGGCCCCAGGATGAAGTTCCCATCCCGATCCGACGGAGCATTCGCACCATCCGGCAACTCCGTAGCCGTTACGTAGCCGGTCGTATGCGGATCGCGAGCCGGATACGTCGGGCGGGATTGCGCCGGCATCGCACCGGCACCCATCGCGCCGATCAACGATGCAATGAGCAGAGACTTGAATGGACAGTGCATGAATAACTCATCCTTCTCTCACGAAAATAGCGGCTGATCGGCAAAACTAATGCGAAGCGCTGTCTGCCAATTCCAAAGGCCGCTCGGGAAACACCAGCAAACCCACCGTCAGCGCGACGATGATGCCCAGCGCTACCTCCGAAAAGCGCGAAAGCGCCGCGTACGCCGGGCCTCCGTTCCACTGGATCAGCACAATGATGGTCAGCGCCACCGCGGCCAGACGTCCCGCCTTCTCAAACTTCAGTGTGCTGCAGGCCAGCAGGCACAACAGGACTGCAAGTCCATACAGCAGAGAATGCCCATGCCAAAATTGGACGGTCACCCATCCCAGCACCGCACCGATGGCCGTGCCAATGAGTCGGTCCCGGCAGGCCGCAAGGCTCACCGCGTTCTCGGATCCCATCATTACGATCGCCGTAACCGACGCCCAGTAACTGCGCTCCAGATGGAACAGATGCCCCAGCCACAGGCAGAGCACCGCGGCCAGCGCGGTCTTGAACGCGCCCACCGAACGCCGGCGAAGCTCGTTCCGCTGCCACCATCTCTCGCTCTTCGGGTCTATCGCATTCGCTGCCATCGTCGCCTCTCTGCATTCCATCCTCATGAAACCATCGGAAGCGCCGGGCGGCCTATATTCCTCGTCTCGGCTGCGAAGAAATTTCGTCCCCCACCACGCATGGCGCCTTCGGCGCGAAGGGCTGCAGCGATATTGACCCGAAGACCATGCAAAGCTCGAGCCCCGCTGTGCAACAATGTGTGCGAGTTCAGCAGCGAATTCTCCCGATCGGAGCCTCGGCATGCCTCGCACGTTCCTTATGGTTGCAGCTTTCCTCACCTTCTCCGTTTTTTCATCCTCTCCGCTCCTGGCCCAGCAGGCCCCACCGCCAGCGGGCGCTGCCCACAAGCCGATGCCGAAGCCCGTCAACCTCAAGGTGTTGCCCAAGGACATATCGTCTCAGGATCTGATGAAGACCATGTTCGCCTTCTCGCGGCAACTCGGCGTGCAGTGCACCTTCTGCCACGCCCAGGACGCGGGCGCCAAACACCCCAACTTCGCCTCCGACGACAAGCCGGAGAAGAACACCGCGCGCACCATGATGTTGATGACCCAGGAGATCAACGCAAAGTACATGTCCCAGATACACGACCCGGATGCGGCTCCGGATCAGAAAACCGTGGCCTGCGGGACGTGCCATCGAGGACACAGTATGCCAGTCACCTTCATACCCCCAGCGAAGCCCGGCGCAGAGCCTCCCGCCATGCACGCGAATCCATAGAACGAACGGAAATCTGAACCGCGCCTCACAAGCTCATTTGCCTTCTGCCGAAGCGGGTAGGCACAACCGCGATCGGCGCCCCTGGAATGCAGATACGATATCGACGCTTATCTCTCAAGTGCCTTCGGACTCGGCAGGTCGCAGAGGCGCGGCAGAAGTCTGGAGGACATCGTAGAGGCCTTCCGAGGCGATCTCAACCTGCAGACGATCGACGAGTTGCGCAATAGTCCGGATAAGTCGCAACAGACCGCGTTCGCGTTCTGAGAATTCCGCTTCGATTTTTGCCTCGGATGAATCAATGCGATTCAGGATGCTTGCTACTGAGTCGGCGTGGCGGGTGTGGGTTGCCGACTGTTTCTCAAGACTCTCTGCAACATGGAGGAAGATGCGCGAACATTCAAAGCGAAAGTCATCCTCAAATGCGGCGAACGGACGCGACCTGGAATCGATCTTGGCGAAGATGCGAAATTGGAGGAGCGGAGCTTCGAGCAGATAGAAACTTCGCAGGAAGGCTTGCCAGCGGCGGATTCGGTCGCGGGCAGCCATCTCGGCCAGGCGCCTGGGACCGGTTTCGAAAGGAACGGCGTCGGACTGCGCGGTGACTTCGCCGAAGTGGCGATAAATCTCTTCCCGCAGTCGACGGATCTTGAGAATCGAGGCCGGATCATCGGCACGAGGAGTGCGTGAGAGATCGGCCAGCAGGCGAAGATTGACGACAAAAATACGCACCATCTCATCTGCTGCGGAGCGGGGAAAGAGCCGCTCAAAGACAAGCCACATCATGGTGACGCCGAGCAGCACGCCCAGGACGCGGTCGCGCGCAACCGTGAGATCGGTCTGGATGGAAAAGTCGCTCAGGTGGACCAGATAAAACGAGAAGGCAATCTGCACGCCCGCGTAGGAGAGCCGGGTACTGGACGTGGCGATCCATGCAGCTACCGCGGTCACGCTGGCGAAGAGCACGGTGAATCCCGCTATGGAATCGATCTCGGGGAGAATAAAAATCTGGGCTCCGATCCCGGCGATGACGCCGCCAAGGAGGAAGCCGGCAATGCGCAGGACCTGCTTCTGGCGAGAGGATCCGATGGAGGTGAGGGCCGTAAGGACGCAGGTGGTGAGCGAGGTGGAGAGGTTGCGCCAGTCCAGCGACACATAAAACACATAGCAGAGCATGGACGCCAGTGTCCCGCCAAGAACATAGCGGAGGTGCCCGGGATTGGAGAAGGCGTCGAGGATGAAGATGCGGCTGGTTCCCGGCGCGTCCTCGAGTGGTTCGAGCCCCGGATCGACGGCATGCTCGTCTCTGAAGATGGAGGGCATCAGCGACACCATCGATTCAATCTCCGACAGGAGCGGAGTGTCGGGGCTGGGCTTTGCTTCCAGGGTTGCCTCGCCGGGTTGCCGCCGGTGGGTGCGAAGACAAAGGCGAATATCGGCGAGGCTTCGCTGGAGGCACGCGGCGCGCTCTTGATTTCCATCCGGCAGGACTGGAAAGGCGTTGGAAAGAGCGGCAGCGAAATCAATCGAGCGCCCTACGAGAGCCACCAGCGTGGCCATGCGTGCGCGATAGAGCTGGGTGTAGCTGGCGCGGGCTATATGACGGCGGAGAGAGCCGGCTCCCACGACGGCGAATTGCGCAAGACCGGCCTGTGTGGCGGGCGAAACGGGACCGCCAGCGGCGTAATCGGCCATGAGTTGCTCAATGATTGCCAGACGGGTGTCCAGGCCTTCTGAGAAGTCATCGCGCCGACGCACCGCATAGAAGACAATCTCGACGCCCAGCGTTACGAGTGCGCCGAGGGACGTGCCGGCGACCTGCCAGAGGGTAAGTTCGACGTTTCTTCCTGGAGGGCCGGGCAGATACCAGATGCCAACAACGTTGGCGATAACAATCGCGAGGGCGGTCCCCGCGGCGAAATTAGTGAGGCAGCGGAGCAGAAAAAACGCGACAAAGAGGCTGCAACCGACCCAGAGGAAGTGCGTTTCAGGAGGGGAGGCGAGCAGACGGGCGCCGATCGGGATGAAGAGGGCTCCAATGACGAACGCGCCGATGAAGAAAATGGCCGACCGAGCGGTTGAGACGAGATTCTCGCGCGAAAAAAGGAACGCGGTGAGCGCACCGACGTAGCCTCCCGGGATGCGGAAGGTGACGATCAGGATCATGGTCAAAGTGGCAGAGATGACCATACGCGCCACGAGCGCACCGCGGCCGGGATAGGGCGCGAGTTCCTTTTTCAGGAAATCGGGAAACCAATCGGTGAAGCGTTCCGCATGTGGGAGATGAATGGACTCGGAGGCCATGTCTGTTTCCGGATACACGACTTAAAGGCCCACAGCATACAGACAGGTCAGCGCAAACGACACATCACCGCAGGCCACGCCGACCCATCGCCTCCAGATCCCCGAAGGCTACACATCGGCGGATTCCCTCAAGGGTACAAACTAACCGTCGATCCTTGCTCGACCACCACAAAATAGGGTCGGTGCAATCCGATCCGGCTCTCAGTCACTCGACACTCTCCGTCATCCCCACCCAAGCCGTGACGCGGAGCGTCACTGTCATTTGAACCATACTCTCGCCGATTGAACCACAAGCTGGCTAGCGTAAGAGTTCTTTGTTTTCCCGAAGCCGATTCAGCAGCCCCTAGGAAGTGAACCATGTCTTGGCCATGAATTTGGCGTGAACAGCTGATGCACGCCACCATGCATCGACGTATCCGGCACAGGCTCTCTTTTACGGCTCAATGAGTACATCGTCCTGTTCACGTCAGTCGAGAATCGAACTTACCGATAAGCGGACTTTTCAGGAGGAGAAGTCAACTTCCGTGAAGCCGGTTATACGCCCAAGTGGATTACTTCTGGGTAACGACCCGCCACTCAGAAACGACCATTTACTTCTCGATGCGTGGCGGCGGCGGCTGGAATCGCTTCGTTATCTGAAATCGACGATTGACCCTACTTTTAGTTTGGGTTGTTCCTGGCGAGCTTCGTTGCTTTCGTAAGCGCGTTTCCTTCCTTCACCTCTACGTCTGGCACTACGCCCGTGCCTTCCCAGTCGCTCTTTGAAATAGGATTCACCGGTTTTGCAAAAGGAACAGCAATCGCAAAGTGATCATCGATGCGGTGCAGGCTGGCTATGTGCGCACCCCCACCGGTCTTTTCACCCACAATCGTTGCACGCTTCAGCATCTTGAGGTCATAGCAGAATTCCTCACCACCGGAAATAGTCATTGACGAGGTCAACACAAAGGCCGGCTTGTTGGCCAGCTTGTTCCCTGGGATAGGCGAGTGTGTCCAGTACTCTTCAGTCGCCTTGGACCTAGGGTTATACATGTCGTTGAGGTGAGTCGGCTGGTCGAAGAGATAAGAGGCTATCAACGCGACCATACGCGGATCGCCGCCATGGTTCTGTCGAAGATCAAAGATCAGAGCGGCAGCATTGTTCAGCCGCACCATGGCGACCTCAAGGCTTGGCCGGCAATCAACCGGATCGGAAAAAGCATCCACTTTGAGATACCCGATATTCCCGGCTAGTATTTTCGCATCGCTGATTCCGCAGTTGTTGCTCCGCCGCTCCTGCGAGGGGTGTGCAGCGCCGTTGGCTACTGCTGATTGCCGGCCTTGCGGTACTTTGAATGGGGTATAGATCACCTCAAGATGCTTGTCATGGCTTATATCGCGAAGTTGCTTCGTGAGCGAGAAGGCAAAGGCTCCCCCGTCCATTTCCGCTTTCTCATCCTCACGCTGTTCGTTTTTTAATAGCGCATCCGCCATCTCTCTTGTGGCATCTGAATACAGGTAATGCTCATTTAGATTCACAATTACCTGTTCGATGACCCGCTCCTTCTCTGTCCTATCCAGGACGACGTCTTCGATAAGGGCATTTGGCGGAAGAGGGCGTAGCGTGAAACTTAACACCCTCAGCTGCGTTGAATCACGGACACGTATACTCCCGAAAGCCTCCGTTGCGCTCTCCTTTTCTTTGACATGGAAGCTGATGAGGCGAGGCCCTTTATTCGTTGCTGACAAAAGAGAGAAGCCACCTGAGTGTTGGCTCAAACTCACAAGCCAATCCACCGTCTGCGTCGAATCGATGGATCTCACATACGCTTGTATCTTCGCGGGGTTGCCGCTGTTGACTGCATCGAGCCACGCCCGTAATACATGTCCCGACGGCGTTTTCGGAATGCTGATTTGCGTCCATCCATAGGAAGTCGTAAGCGAAAGCAGAAAAGCTAACAGGATGGCATGCATAGCAGAGCTGCGATTGCCGTGTCGCTGCCTACCACAGAAGGACAATCTGTGCGTCTGAGCCATAGGTTTCTGCCTGGTTAACTTGTGCTGAGCAGGTCAGCGCAGCTTTGCGAGGAACGCATGCATCGCGCGGACGACATCAGCTTCGTTGGAGTGATAGATGTAATGGTCGGCGTTGGGCAAAAGTACGACCTGTGCTGATGGGACATGTGCTTTCAGGAATTGAACCTCCTCCGTGCATCTGACGCGATCTTTGGCAGCCAGAATGGCAGCGCCCTTCGCATTGATTTGCGCAAGCGGGGCGAAGGCATGCGGACAGGCCATGATGGCAAGCATTGGCACATGCACGGTGGTGAACTTCTCTTTTCCAAAAAATATGGCGAGCCCGACGGGTGGCGGCGCAGGATCTTCTCGCCCACCGGCCATCGCGACATTGTCCGCCATTCTTCCGGCGCTCTTTGCGAGCGCGGCGGCACTGTCACGGATCTGGCCGAGGACGGTGGTAGAAAGCGGCTCGCCCGCCCTGAAGGCGTCGATCTGCTGTCGGACATCGACCATGTCCATCACCATGTCGGTTTGTGCGGGATTGTAGAACGAATAACTGTCGACAGCGTCGAGGTAAATGAGGCCGGTGACTACATCTGGATGACGGCTGCCGATCCAGCTCAACTCTTCACCAGCGACAGAATGTCCGGCCAGGACGGGATGATCGAGCTTCAGCGATTGGATGACGATCAGGACGTCTTTTCCCAGCCTCTCGGCGGAGTAGTTCGCGACGGTAGGCGCAGGCTTACTGGAAGCGCCGAAGCCTCGGCGTGTGATTCCGTAAACGTGATGGTGCGCCGTGAACTGCGGAGCGAGCTTCTCGAAATCGTGTGCGGTGGCCCCAAGGCCCGCAAGAAAGACCAGGGGCCGGCCTGTGCCGCCCCAATCGAGAACTTCGAGGTTGACTCCGTTCTCTACTGTAACCGTGCGCGCCACTGGAGCAGCCGGCGAAGTACGTTGCTGTGCCCGCAGTGGGGAAGGCGCTGTGGTAGCAAACATCAACAGCCATGGCGTGACGACAGCCGCGACTGCAGTTGTGATTCGCTCCAAAGCGGTTCTCGAGATCGATCGACTACCCGGAGTCTTCATCATTGTCTGATCTCCAGAACTGCCTTCGATCTCGGTTCGTCCGTCTGCTGACACGTCGGTTGCTGGTCATGGTCGAGATACCAGGCCGACGGCATATTCCGCGCTATGAGCGACGCAAGTGCAAAGAGGACAACTGTGCTCAGCAAAGCAGCTTGACCGAGACGTGCGAGGGTTAGGCTCGAAGCCTTAACTTCGAGACAAAACGGAGCGGCAACGTCCTCCTGCATCTCAAACTTGGCCTGCTGGATGATTGCAGAGCGCGCTCCGTCATAGAGCATGTAAGCCGTCTGGTGAGAAGCAGAGTCGAAAATCCATAACATTTCCTGACCGAAGCGCTGGCGAAAGCCTGCAGGATGTAGCCGTAAAAGCAGACGATAGAGAAGGCGAGCGAAGCTCAGGGCATTCATACCCTTTTCGGCCTCCTTGTTCGAAACGAAAATTCTGCTTCGCGCAGAACGTTCTTGAGACGCTCCAACTCGCACGACAGAACCACCCGCCCGTCTGACGTCAAACGATAGAGCCGCTTCTCCTCATCGGAACGGGCCGAAGACTTCGGAATATCTTCCACCAGACCTTGGTCCAAAAGTTTTTTGAGGTTGTCGTAAAGCGTACCTGGACCGAGTCTGTAACTTTGATTGGATTGGCGGGCAGTCTTCTGGATGATGCCGTATCCGTGAAGGTCTTCGTCCGCCAGCGCCAGCAGGATGTGAAGTGTCGCAGCGGATAAGGGTGACGCCTTGGATGGATCGGATTTCATACTCGGAGTCCGACTATATCGAACTCCGACTACGCCCGTCAAATCGAAATACCTCTCAAGAGGGACGCGCCTCTTGGCAAGCTCGTCCGCGGGCGAGACGGCCAGGTAAGGCGTCGGTATGTCATGGACGAGACTGTGTTTCGGTTCGGCAACGGGAAGTTCGCACGTGGCCCATTAGTCGGCATCTCGGACAGAAAGTTCCTGTAGTTCCGAAAAACGGGGTTTGCGGTAAGGCGCAAAGACTCGTCGGGAATTCGCCAGCAGCATCCGCAATGAGCGGAACGTATCTGTGCTGGCTTTTCCTAGAACCAGGTTTGCTGGCGATAGCGTCTGTATTCTTCGCCAAAGGTGGCTTCGAGGACGTCCGCTTCCCTGCGGGAGCGGACGATCTGCATGGGAATGACAACGAGGAGGGCGAGCAGCAGCCACCACGCGGGGATGAACATCGCCAGGCCGAGGAAGAAGAAGCAGCCGAAGGTGTAGATAGGGTTGCGGATGCGCGAGTAGAGGCCGGTGGTGACCAGGCGGGTGGCTTTGGCGCGAACCGAGAACGAGCGGCCAAGCTGGAGACGCGCCAGCACGATGAGCGACAGGGACGTCAGAGCGATCATGCCGCCGGCAATGCGCAGCGGCGTCCACGGCTGATGCAGGAAGCGGGGCACGAAGAGGCAGAGCAGCACGACCAGCAGAATCAGGGAGAGGATGTTGGCCTTCATGCGCTGCTGATGCTACTCCTTGCGGCTTTCAGCGGTGGACGGGCGATGGGCGCTGTGCCTGCCTGCGGCGTCGCTACTTCGGCGAGAGCACGATGTCCATCTGGTAGAAGCGGAAGTAGTTTTCTTCTCCAGGCTCGTCGGCAGCCACGTCCTGATAGCGATCGAGGACATCGGTGACGAAGTTGGGGCGCTCTGCCTCGGGCAGGTGCTGGGTCCACTCCACAAAGGTGACGGAGCCGAAGGCCTGAAAGGCGGCGCGCGATTGAAAATCCCACGCCTTGGCGGCTGTCTGGAGGCTTGAAACGCGAAGGCCGTTGCGCTCCGCCAGATCGGCGTATTGCCCTGGCGTGAGGTGCAGGTAGGGATCGTGAAAGGTTTTGAAGAAATCGGCCCACCGCGGGGAGAGCCGCGTCTCCTCAATCACATCTTCCAGGCTTTCCCGGTCACCCTTCGGCACCAGTCGCAGTTGCGCCCTGCCGTGGGCTTTGACGGCGGCACGGATCGATTGGAGGGGCAATGCCTGGTCGGGGATCCAATGGAGCGCGTTGAAAGAGACAATCAGGTCGAACTCGTTGTGGAAGGGCAGATGGCGTGCATCGGCCACCTGGAATTGAAGATTTTGCAGATTGGAGTGAGCCGGGCTCCAGTGCGTACTGGCAAAGGCAATCATCTCGGCCGAGGCGTCCACTCCCGTCACCGAACCGTGGGGAACGCGCGCCGCAATCTCCGCCGTGGTCTTTCCGTTGCCGCAGCCGACGTCCAGAATGCGCTCGTTTCCCTGCAGTTGGAGCGTCGCAAGCGCCTCTTCGGCCATGGTGGCCTGGAGGGCGGAGATCCGGTCGTATTCCGAGGCGTTCCATTCCGTCATGGCGGACCTCCGGTTACGTTAGCGGTAAGTCTTTTAATGAGCAGAGACGGATTCCGCAGGATTCTACCTGAATGGAGTGCCCGGGAGGGTTAGGCGCACTTTCCACAAAGGTGGAGTTCGCCAGCAGATGAGAATGGGGTTACAACTGGCTTTCAGCCCTTCAGTCGCTATTTTTGGAGTCGTAAACCTTCAGCATGTCGGATTTTGCCCAGAGCGTGAAGCAGCAGGCGGACATTGTCCGCGTCATCGGCGAGTACATCACGCTGAAGAAAAGTGGCGCACAGAACTACTCGGGGCTATGCCCCTTTCATGGCGAGAAGACGCCATCGTTCTCCGTGCACGTGACGCGGCAGTTCTATCACTGCTTCGGATGCGGGGTTTCGGGGGACGTCTTCAAGTTCGTGCAGGAGATCGACAAGGTCAGCTTTCCGGAAGCGGTGAGGATCGTCGCGCAGAAGTGCGGGATCGCGCTGCCCAAACGCGAGTTTTCCTCGCCGGAAGAGGCGGCGGAGAGCCGGCTGCGCGGGCGTCTGCTGGAGCTGTACGAGCAGGCGACGGCATTCTTTGAAGAACAATTGAAGTCCGCCGAGGGAGCCCGCGCGCGGGAGTACCTGACGGGGCGCGGAGTGAAGGCGGAGACGATTGCCAAGTTTCGCATCGGCTATGCGCCGGAGGGGTTTGGCAGCCTGCGCGATCGGCTGAACAGCGCAGCGCCGCCGGAGGTGCTGCGGGCTTCCGGGCTCTTCCGTGCGAAGGAGCAGGAGGATGGCAGCGCGGGGCGGATGTACGACTACTTCCGCAAGCGGATTACGTTCCCCATCGCGAACGAGGGTGGGCGGGTGATCGCGTTCACGGCGCGGGCGCTGGATGCGGAGGAGCCGCGGAAGTACATGAACTCGCCGGAGACGCCGCTCTATTCGAAGGGGCAGGTGCTGTTCAACCTGGACAAGGCGCGGCAGGCGATCCGGCAGCAGAATATGGCGCTGCTGGTGGAGGGGCAGATGGACTGCATCTCCGTGTTTGCCGCGGGGGTGACGCCGGTGCTGGCCACCAGCGGGACAGCCTTTACCGAGCAGCAGGCGCGCCTGTTGCGGCGCTACACCACACGCGTGGTGGTGAACTTTGACCCGGATACGGCGGGGACGACTGCGGCGGAGAAGTCGATTGCGCTGCTGACGGAAGAGGGCTTCGAGGTGCGGGTGGTGACGCTCGAAGGCGGGCTGGATCCGGACCGATTTGTGCGCGAACGCGGCATTCAGGCGTATGCCGAGGCGCTGAAAGGCGCGGTACGGCACTCCGATTATCTGATCGAGCGGGCGCGGAAGCTTTTTCCGGTGCGGACGCCGCAAGGAAAGGTGGAGGCGGTGAATTTCCTGCTGCCGCACATCCGGCGGATGCCGCACGCGATTGTGCGGGATGAGTTTGCGCAGGACGCAGCGCAGAAGCTGGGCATCGATTCTGCCCTGCTGCGGCAGGAGCTGAAGCAGGCGGCGGCCAAGCGGCAGGGGCAAATCGCGGCGGGGGTGTCGAACCTGTCCGAATGCGAGCGGGTGCTGGTGCGGGCGCTTGCCGGACCGCTGGGAAGCGAGAACTTCCAACGAGCTTCCGCGGCGATGGCGGCACAAGCCGAATATTTTGAGGGGCTTGGCATCCTGACTGCGCTGCAGGAGTTGGCCAGGCGGCGGGATGCCGATCCTCTGGAGGCGCTGGAGCAGCCGGGCGCCCGGACGATGGTGGCGCAACTGCTGATGCGGGAGCGCGAGCCGGTGAATGGGCACGAACTGGAATCGGCGCTGGTGACACTGGAGCAGCACTTTGTGGAGCAGCGGCAGCGGCGCATCCGGGGTGCGATTGGCGAGGCGGAGCGCAAGGGCGACCTGGCTGGCGTGACCGCGTTGATGACAGAGCGAATGGAGCTGGACCGTCGATTGCGAGAGCTGGACCAGCGAATGCACGAACTCGTCAGTCAGGGCGGCTAGGACATTTTCACTGTTACCGTGTACCAGCCAAGTTCCCCACGGTGTGGCTTTTCTTGACGGAAAAGCCACGCGGCGAGTGGTGCTTTTGCACGCACCCACAGTGAAAATGCTCTGTCGCACGAATTGCCGCCCTAAGGACGATGCTGCAGCCATGCCTTCCTGAGACCGCTCCTCGGCGGCTGAGAAATCCGTTCGGAAAGTCCGCCGAGGTGAAACAAAATGCCCCGAAGTACATCTAACAATTGAGGATAAAAGTGTCCGGCGGTCGGAATCTGGTGGGCAGCGTGATATCCTGATTTTCTCTGTCTTGAAGAGTGCGTCAACCAGCCCGCACGATGCCTTTCCAGGCCGCGGGATCAGCCACTAATAGGATGGCCCTTATCGCGCATCTTCACTCAATAGATAGAACGGTTTGCCCAAGACAAACCAGCGCAGCGAAAGCTGCGCCAGCGGCGAAATAACGCGGGGAGACAAGGCGCGCTTTGGCGATAGAAGACAAATTCGAAGACGACATCCAGAAATTGATGGATCAGGGCAAGGAAAAGGGATACCTCACCTATGGTGAGGTAAACGACCTGCTGCCGGACAACATGCATTCGGCGGACGACCTTGACGATCTCATCACCACCATCAACACCCAGGGCATCGACCTGCTCGAAGGCGAGCCCAAGTTTGCCGGGGAAAAGTTCGACGCGGAGCATGCCGAAGAGGGCGACGACGTCGAGCTGGACCTGACACCGGGAACACTCGAGAAGACGAACGACCCCGTCCGCATGTACCTGCGCGAGATGGGCACTGTGCCACTGCTGACGCGCGAGGGAGAGGTCGAAATCGCCAAGCGCATCGAGCGGGGACAGCTTCGCGTGCTGAAGGCGATCTCGCGGTCGCCGATCGTGATCCGCGAAGTGGTTGCACTGGGCGAAGACCTGAAGCGCGGCGTACGCAACATCAAGGAAGTGGTGATCTTCGATGAAGAGGAGATCACGGAAGAGATCCTGCAGACGCGCGTGAAGGCCACAGTAGCCCGGGTGGATGCGCTGTTGAAGCACCAGAAGAAGGCGCAGGTGCTGCTCGAAAAGCTGGAAACGATCAACCCCAAGTCGAAGGCGAAGGAGCACCGCAAGACGCGCTGGCTGATGGGGCGGGAGCGGGTGCAGGTCTCCCGGATCGTGCGCGAGCTGAAGTACACCAACGCCGAGCGCAAGCGGCTGCTCGACAAGGTGAACAAGACGGTGGATTCGATGCGCACGCTGGAGCGGCAGATCAAGTCGCTCGAGCAGAAGCACGACTCCTCCAAAAGCGAAGAATTGCGCAAGGAATATCGGCGCCAGCAGCGCAACTGCAAGACGGACCTTGACCACCTGGAGACGGAGATCGGCGTTTCCATCGCCGACCTGAAGCGCACACAGCGCGAGATGATCCAGGGCGACATGGACGCCGAGCGGGCGAAGCGGGAGCTGATTGAAGCCAACCTTCGACTCGTTGTCTCCATCGCGAAGAAGTACACGAACCGTGGCCTGCAGTTCCTGGACCTGATCCAGGAGGGCAACATCGGCCTGATGAAGGCGGTTGACAAGTTCGAGTACCGTCGCGGTTACAAGTTCTCGACCTATGCGACGTGGTGGATCCGGCAGGCGATCACGAGGGCGATTGCCGACCAGGCGCGGACTATTCGTATTCCTGTCCACATGATCGAGACCATCAACAAGCTGATCCGCACCTCGCGGCAACTAGTGCAGGAGCTGGGCCGCGAGCCTACTTCGGAAGAGATCGCCAAGCGCATGGATATCCCTGTCGCGAAGGTGCGTAAGGTGCTGAAGATCGCGCAGGAACCGATCTCACTCGAAACGCCGATTGGCGAAGAGGAAGATTCGCACCTGGGCGACTTCATCGAAGACCGCCAGGCGGTGTCGCCGTCCGAGGCGGTGATCAGCGTGAACCTGAAGGAGTACACCTCGCAGGTGCTGCGCACCCTGACCCCGCGCGAGGAGCGCGTGATCAAGATGCGCTTCGGCCTGGAGGATGGCTCCGAGCACACGCTGGAAGAGGTCGGACAGAGCTTCCAAGTGACACGCGAGCGCATTCGGCAGATCGAGGCGAAGGCACTGCGCAAGCTGCGGCATCCGTCACGGTCGCGGCGGTTGAAGGCGTTTGTGGATGGGGTGAAGGAGGTCTGAGACTTGCCGTCTCGGGCATTCGCACTCACGTGCGTTTAGGAGTGGGCGGACCCCGATGGGGTCCGTCTTTTGTTTTTGAGCACGCTACAGCATCGATTCAATAGCGTTGCAGGCTCGTCGTAGAAGGCGAAACCGGGCTGCACAGTCTGTGCGGGCCGGTCGGGTTGCGGCTGCGCAGCATGGCGCGAGAACTTATCGCGGACCAGCGGATCGCATTCGATGCGCAGGCCGAGATCGAGGCTCGCCATGTGCGCAGATGGAGTGAAGGAGATCTAACGGCGCTACAAAAGTCAGCACAGTAGAAGAGGGAGCGTTTCGGCTCCCTCCTTTTTGTCCGACTGTGTCTCAGTGGTTCCCTGAATCGGCGAAGCAGACGGTGCCCTCATAGCGGAGCACCACTTCATTCTTGCTTGTGTCGATTGCACCCCACGCGAGCACCTTGCCCGTGGCATGTTTGAACCTGCCGGTCCCGCCACTGATGATGATTCCGTCGGCATAGGTAGCGGCGTACAGTCCGGGCTGGCCGCTCGGGTAGGCAGTCGCGTCGGCAGGCGGCGCCAGGATCGTGTCGCCTTGCGTCGTGACCCAGTGGTGTTGGTTATGAAGGGTAAGTACTCCCCCAGGGCCCGGAGTGAGGCTGAGGACGGTTACGCCGATACCGCCGCCCATGTCGCCTGTGGCTGAACCAAATGTGGTTGTGGGGTTCAGGAAGTTTGTCACGATACCGCCGCCAACGTGCTGACAGACGGGGTCGGCCCATGCGGCCACGCTCGAGAACGCGAGAAGCAAGAGTAAACTTTTGCGCATACATCTCTCCTTGAACTTCGGTAACAGGCGCGAGGGACTTCGGTAAAAGGCACAAGAGGGCACGTTCATGGCATCGAGATGGGAGTTGTCGTCCCACTTGGCCCTGGCCTAGACTTGCCCGGCATGCCACTTCGTTGGCTCGTAAAGAAGATGGATCGGTCCCCACCCGGAAGTCCTTGGGAAGTTCCAAGGTTTTTCCATGTTCTTCGGAACGAGCGTAAGGGGGAGAGTTGAGAGAGCAATCGGGCCGCCAGTACAACTTCGGTCCCTTTCATCTTGATGCCGACCAGCATCTGCTGACTGGCAACGGTCAGGCTATCGCGCTGCCGCCGAAGTGTTTCGACCTGCTCTGCGTTCTGGTGAACTCACCGGGTCAGCTGTTAGAGAAAGATGGTCTCATTCGCACTCTCTGGCCGGAAACTTTCGTTGAAGAGGCCAATCTTTCCAACCTGATTGCCCTTTTGCGAAAGGCGCTGGGGGATTCACCGGCGACAGCGCAGTACATCCGGACAGTGCCCAAGCTTGGTTATCGCTTCGTCGCGCCGGTGAACAATTTGTGCACGCCATCGAGCGAGCCGCAGAGAGGACACCACGAGCCCAGCCAACGGTCCATTCGCATTCTCGTCTTTCCGTTTCGGCGGGGCCTCGGGATTTCCGACGTCGAACATCTCGCTTACAGCCTGCCGGAAGCTATATCGACGACGCTTGCCGAAATGAACATGTTCACCGTGAGGAGCGTTCAGCTAGGCATGCGCTTCGATCCGGTGCACTGGGACCCCGAACAGGTGGGGAAAGAGGCCGACGTAGACGTGATTCTCAGCGGAACTCTGGACGCTTACGGAGATGGTGGGATCCACGTCGTCACCAACCTCATCGATGCGCCGAAAGGCACGCTGCTGTGGTCGAAGTCATGGGATGTGGATGCGAACGATCTGTTTCGATTTCATCAGGCGGTTGTTCATCTTCTGGTGCGGAGCCTTGTCCGAGGAGTGCGTGACGACAGCACCATCGACGCAGTGATCGACGCGCCTTCCAACTCGGAGAGTTACGACCTCTACCTGCGAGCCAACCAGATCGCGATTGCCTTGGATCGCACGATAGAAAATATTGCTCTGGCGCGAGATTTATATCTCGAGTGCGTTCGCAAGGATCCCGGCTACGCTCCGGCCTGGGCACGTTTGGGCCGTTGTTACCGGCTCCTGCTGAAGGTTCAGCCGAAAGCCGCAATGGACGGCCGGGCGGCGCTCCAGGCATTAGAGCGTGCCTTCGAACTGAACCCCGACTTAGGCGTTGCCCACAATGTGTGCACACCCATTCAGGCGGATGCCGGGCAGGCGGAAGGTGCAATGGTTCGCCTTCTGCGCCGGGCTGAATCGCACGACAACGATCCGGAGCTCTTCTGCGGATTGGTACAGGCCTGCAGATACTGCGGGCAACTCGAAGCCTCTCTCGCGGCCCATCGACGAGCGATGGAACTTGATTCGAACATGACCACCAGCGTCGCTCACACATATTTCGCTCTGGCCGATTATGAGCAGGCTCTGTATTGGTACGGAACGGGCCGTCCGGGTCTGTACATGGACGCAGTTGCACTGGCAACGATGGGTCGAGATCAAGAGGCCTCCGCATTAATGTGGAGCCGGAAAGATGGGTTCCGCGCGCTTCCTACAGAGATGAACGCCCTCGACGCTTACCTGCTGAAAGATCCTACCCGAGCCGTCGCAGTGCTGGAGACTGGCAGAGACCTGAAGAACCATGATCCCGAGACAATTTTCTACCTCGCTCGACAGGCGGCAAGACTTGGCGCAGTCGAACTGGGAAACGATTTTCTGGAGCAATCCGTAGCAGCAGGTTACTGGAGCACAATAAGTATGATGCGCGATCCGTGGCTTGAATCGCTGCGAAATACTGCTGCATTTCGCCGCACTTACGAAGTCGCCGGAGAACGAGAGGCGCATTCTCGATCTGAATTCGTGAATACCGGTGGCGAACGCATCCTGCCCGTTTCGTTTGCTGGCTGAAAACGAGTTGCGCGTGGGGATGGTTAGCGGCGACTTCCCTACTGCGCTGGGTGGGCTTTGCCGTCCTTCATGGCCTGGTCGATGAGCGATTGCACCTTGCCGTCGGCCTCGCGGCTGGCCTGGTGCTGCTGGCGGCCAAGCATTCCTTGCTGCCGACCGAGTTCGCCCTGCTGACGGCCCAGCTCTCCTTGCTTTGCTCCCAGCTCGCGCATCTGCTTCATCATGGGCTCCATCTGCTTGCGCATTTGCTCGGCCTGAGCCTGCATTTGCTTCTCCATGGCTTCGCGCTGCGGCTGCTGCGCTTTGAACTGCTCCAGTTCCTTGTCCATCTGCTCGTGTGCTGTTTTGTTCTCGGCCTCCAGCGCGGCAATCTGCTCCTGACTCATCTTGTCGCGATCCATGGCGAGCCTGGTTTCGCTGTCGGCGAAGTCCTGGACGGTCTTATCAAAATCCTTCGGCATCTCGAAATGAAAATCTTCGGCGAACCTGGCCTGCTGGTCGCCCCACTCACCCTGCTTCGCACCCAATTCGCCCTGCAGCGCACCGAGTTCGCCTTGCTTTGCACCCAGCTCGCCTTGCTTCGCGCCGAGTTCACCCTGTTGCTTCCCGAGCTCATTCACACGCGAGTAGGCTTCCTGCGCCTGCTTGACGAGAGTTGGGTCGTCGATGACGTACGTCTTGCCGTCGCGCTCGAAGAGGATGGCGCCGCCGGGATGCTTTGCCTGCTCGTCGTGCAACTTGTCACTGTCGCTGAACCAGCCGTGCATCATCACTGTGTGGCCGCCGTCCGGACCGTAGATGGCGTAGCCGCGTCCGTGGAGATCGATCGGGCCTTCGGGAGATACCACTTCGACCTGCGGGAGGGCCAGCACATGCGTCCGCACGTCCGCGGTGACGATCGGGTGAACCATGGTGAGCGGGCCGATGGGCAATACGTTGTTGAGCTTGGGCAGGACGAGAACTCTGGTTCGGATGTCGGAGGCCACCTCCGTTTTGACGTGGACGTCGGGAACGACCTTGATGCTGGCTTCCGGAGGGTTGACGGTATCTGGCGGCGGCGGTGCCATCTCAGGCGCTGGCGAGGCGGGGGCTGAGGGTGCGGGCACTGGTGCGGGTGCTGCAGCAGGTGCTGCGTCCGGAGCGGCGGCGGGTGATGGCGCAGCCGGAGGGGCATCCACGCAGGCAGGGGCGGACGGCGGCGCCGGCGCCTGGGGCGCGGCAAGGACGATGGTTTCCGGCTGAAGGATGTGGACGGAGGCCGCGGCGACTACGGCGGCAGTGGCGAACAGTGCGGCGGCAACGATTCCCTGGCCGCGGCGGTGACGGAAGGTGCTGGTGAGTTGTGGGTCAGCAATGAGGCGGTCAATCCGCTCCCGGAGTCCAGCGGACTGGGCCATGGCGAGCATGCCGGCGGGGGTCTGCTCGGCGGTAGCGAAGCGGAGGAGCAGTTGCGCGTAGCTGAGGCCGTCGCCGCTGGAGACGATGGCGGCACGGTCGCAGATGGCCTCGCTAAGGCGCGAGAGCTGCGGCCGCAGCCACCATGCGTGCGGGCTGATCCAGAAGAAGCAGTGGTGGAGGGTGGCAGCGAGCTGCAGATAAAAATCGCCTTCGCGGATGTGCTGCGCTTCATGCGCGAGCGTGGCGTGCAGTGCGGCATCGTCCCAGTCGATGGCTTCAAGCGGCAAGAGGATGCCGTGGCCGACGGTCGCGGGCGAGCGCAGATCCATTGAGAGACGGACCGAGAGAGGAGCGGGGAGATCGGCTTCCGAGGTGGCGAAGGGCTGCGCGCGACGCCAGAGGCGCACCGCGAGAGCGAGACCGAGCAGGACGCGGAGCAGTAGCAGAGCGGTGATGGCGAGATAGGCGCCAAACCCGATCTGCCATAGGGCGAGATGACGGGCTGGCGTGGGCGCGCCTTGGAGAGCTGCGGGAACGGGCAGGGCAAGAATGACTGAAGGTGCGGCGGTCAGGAAATCTTCGGATCGGGCAGCGGCCGGTGCGGTACCAGAAGGAGCTATCGATTACGACTGGAAAGACGGTTGCGGCAGGGCGGATGATCGTGCGCGGGGCGGACCACAGCGCCGTAAAGGAGAAGGACGGGATGTGCAGCGCCACCAACGCGGGCATGGCGAGCGCGAGGATGAGGACGGCGGTCCAGGCGCGTTTGGCCAGACGCGCGTGGTGGACGCGCAGCACACGCAGCACGATGGCAACGGTGAGGGCCAGGGCAAGCGACCGGACCGCCGACTCTCCGAGAACATGGATGACGCTCATCTCTTCGTCTCCTTCATGGGGTCTCCTTCATCCTTCATGCGGCCTCGCGGGCCGCACGCTCCCTGATTGCTACTTTGACTTTCCTGTCTTCGTTTTCGCGCGAGCGATCTTTGCCGCCAGCCGCTGCAATTCGCCCTCGCTGAGCACGTCGGCGCTCACCATGCCGACCAGCAGAGCCTCCACGGAGCCGCCACAAAAGCGGTCCACGATGCCCTGCACAGCGCGGCCGGCCACCGAGCGGCCATCCTCCGCGGCACGATAGAGATAGGTGCGCTGCTCGACGGTGTGGGCGAGATAGCCCTTCTCTTCGAGCCGGCGCAACACGGTGCGGACGGTGGACTCCTTGAGCACACGGCCGGAGGCGTGAAGCTGCTCGCGGATCTGCTCGGCAGTGGCCTGGCGCTGCTGCCAGACCATACGCAGAATGGCCTGTTCGAGTTCGCCGAGGACGGCGGGGTCGTGTGCTTCCGGATTCGGATGGACCGAAGTGCTACTGTTCATAATGCTACAGACGGTAGCACTATGCGCGGGGTAAGCGCAAGAGGGTCGAAATTCTTCTTTTTCGCGAAATTTCTTTTTATTTACTTGACACAATGTACTAGTTAACTAGTACATTGTGTCAAGTAATGATTAGTCGAGCTCCATCCACGTCATTTTTGTTCCGGCTGAACCTGGAGAGCGGTGTGCCGGTGTACCGGCAGATCATGGACCAGGTGCGCGGCGCCATGGCATCAGGATCCTTGTCGGCAGGCGATCAACTGCCTACAGTGCGACAGCTTGCAGTGGACCTCGCGATCAATCCGAACACTGTCGCTCGGGCTTATCGAGAGCTGGAGCTTGGTGGACTGCTCGAGACCCACCAGGGAACGGGCTCATTTATCAGCGCACAAAAAATCAAGCGCGCAGACCTGGAGCGTGAGCGTCAACTGGCGCAGATCGTGGGGGATTGCGTGTCTCGTGCCGGAGCAATGGGTTTCACCGTGGACGACGTCGTCGAGTATTTGCGGAAGTCTGCTGCAGAGTCGACCCGCAGGAGGTAGTGGCAATGAACCAGAATCAACGTGACACCGGACAACAGAGTGGCAGTGATGGCATTTCTCGTCTGTATCGGCGCGGGCGCGGGGTTGACCGCGCTGCTGCATCACCAAGCACCCCTCATCGTGGGAGCCATCGCAGGCGTCTATCTTCTGTTTTCCATCAAGGTTATTCCGCCGTGGGAGAAGGTGGCATTGCTGCGGCTGGGCCGATACGTTGGGTTGCGCGGGCCAGGACTGTTCCTCATCGTGCCGGTGATTGAGACGCTGAGCCCGCACGTGGACCAGCGAGTGCGCGTTTCGAGCGTATCGGCGGAATCTACACTGACGCGCGACACGGTGCCCGTAAACGTGGATGCGATCCTCTTCTGGCTGGTGTGGAATGCGGAAAAGTCGATTCTCGAAGTGGAGAATTTCGTCGACGCGATCGTCCTGAGCGCGCAGACGGCGCTGCGGGAGTCGATCGGGCGCCACGAGCTGGCGCAGATGATCACCGAACGCGAGATGCTGGGCCGCGAGCTGCAACGCATTCTGGATGAGAAGACCAATCCCTGGGGAATCACGGTGCAGTCGGTCGAGATCCGCGATGTGCGGATTCCGCAGGCGCTGGAAGATGCGATGTCGCGGCAGGCACAAGCTGAGCGCGAACGCCAGGCGCGCATCATCCTGGGACAGGCGGAGACGGATATATCCACCAACTTCGTGAAAGCAGCTTCTGCCTATGCCGAGAACCCCGTGGCGCTGCATCTGCGAGCGATGAACATGCTCTACGAGGCGATCAAAGAGAGAGGGTCGATGGTGATTGTTCCCTCTTCCGCAGTGGAGACGATGGGGCTGGGCGGGTCGCTGGCCACGGCGGCGTTGGCGAAGCCAGGGGGACAGATGTGAAGAAAGGAGTAGGACAATGCGAGCTAGGTTAGCGGTAGGTGCATTGGTAGCAGCGATGATCACAACAGCCGGATTCAGCCAGACACCAGCTGCTGCAAGTGTCTCGAATGCAGCTATTTCGGACTCGAAGGCCTCATCGGCGGCAAATGAGATTGTCGGGGTCTGGCACGGGGAATACCATGGGCTGCCGTGGGTCACGATGACGCTCACAGACGAGGGTGGCACCTTATCGGGAGCTGTTCTCTTTTATCTACACCGCCAGACAGCAGGTGCTGCGGAAACGGCTACGCCGGGCGTGCCGGAACCGCTGCTGGATCCGCACTTCGATAGAACAACGCTCAGCTTCCGGGTGAGCGCGCATCATGCCGGAGGGCCTGCATCCCTTGAAGAACCGCCGATTCCGATGACGATCGAGTTCATCGATGCGGACCACGCGCTACTGGTGAATCAACAAGACCCGCACCTGACCGGGCCGCTGATGAGAACCTCGCGCTAGACCGGACGCGAATCAGGGAGCGCCGAGGGCACTCCCTTGATTCGGCTTGTTTACTTCTTCTGCGCGTCCGCTTCGATGGCCTTCCATTCGTTTGGATCGAGCTTGAGCGACGCGGCGGCTATGTTTTCCTCCAGATGCTTGACCGAGGATGTGCCGGGAATCGGCAGGATGACCGGCGAGCGGTGCAGCAGCCAGGCGAGAGAGAGCTGAGCGGTCGTCGCACCGTGCTTCTTTGCTGCGGCATCGAGCGGGCCGCCAGGGCGGGCGAGCTTGCCTGCAGCGACCGGGAACCAGGGTATGAAGGCGAGCTTGTGATGGGTGCAGTAGTCGACGACGTCTTCGTGCTGCCGATCGCCGAGGTTGTACTGGTTCTGCACGCTGACGATCTCGATGACCTTGCGCGCCTGATCGATCTCGTGCGGCTTCACTTCGGAGAGGCCGACGTGGAGGATCTTGCCCTGCTCCTGCAGCTTCTTGATGGGCGCGAGCGATTCCTCGACGGGGACCTTGGGATCAATGCGATGAAGCTGCCAGAGGTCGAGGCGCTCGACCTTGAGGCGGCGGAGGCTCATCTCGACTTCCTGCTGCAGATATTCAGGACGGCCCAGGGGCTGCCATGCGTTGGGACCGCTACGCGCGAGGCCGGCCTTGGTGGCGATGATGAGCCCCTTCGGGTAGGGATGGAGAGCTTCCGCGATGATTTCTTCGCTGACGTAGGGCCCGTAGGAGTCGGCGGTGTCGATGAAGTCGACGCCGAGTTCAACCGCGCGCTTGAGGACGCGCTTCGCCTCCGCGCGGTCTTTGGGTTCGCCCCAGATGCCGTCACCTGTAAGGCGCATGGCGCCGAATCCGAGGCGGTGAACCGGGGTCTTGCCGCCGAAGGAGAAGGTGCCGCTGGATTGTGCAGAGAGTGTGGCTGTGGTGCTCATGCTGGCTTCCTCATAGTGACTTCGATGCGGCGGGTAAGCAGAAGGTGCAGTGGGAGTTCGCGGGTTACGGAACTGTGAATGGCGGGGATGCGTAGCTCCCATTGTGCCCGGGAATTCACGGCACAGAAGCAGGAGCAAAGCCTATGACCACCCCGGTGATGTTGCCGCAGATGACGGAACAGCAGCAAGCAACCTTCAACGCCTACTACCCAGGCACGCAGCGGGATGAGCTGACGGGCGTGCTGCTGGCGTTGTTGCTGGGCAGCTTTGGCGCGCACCACTTCTATCTGCGGCGGAATGCGCTAGGCGTGCTGTACTTCCTGCTTTGCTGGACATCGGTGCCCTTCTTTCTGGGCATCATCGAGGCATTTTTCATGCCGGAGCGGGTTCGCCGCTTCAACGCGGAGCAGGCGACGCTGCTTGCCTGCTCCGTGGTGCAGGGTGTGACGCTGCCGCCGGCGCCAGCGACGATGGTGGGCTGTCCGGTTTGCGGCATGGTGCAGACGGCGGGCGGGCGCTATTGCGTGCAGTGCGGGCGGGGGATGATATGAGTCACCGTCCGTGGAGCAGGCTGAAGGCGAGGATAGCGAGCACGATGAGGCTGACGACGGTGTAGAGCGTGTCGCGTTCGCGGGCGAATCCGATGACGGCAAAGGCCACGCGAGCGATCGGCGTGGCGATTAGAACGAGCAGGCCGAGGGCGATGATGCTGGCGCCGCTGCCACTGCGTAGTTGACCAAAGACGGCGCGGATGGAGTGGATGGAAGTGCCCGCGGAGACGGCCGATGCGGCCTCGGCGGGCGCATGGAAGATTCGGTAGTCCGGCACGGGCGCCTCAGGGTGGCGCAACACCATCACGCCTCCGATGGCGACGAGCACGGCAGCGGCGATGACACCGACGCGCAGCAGAACGGCGATGGCTACTTCGAGTCGCTGGTCCTCTTCACGGGTTGGCTCCCGGCGGGATTCTGCGGTGGGAGCGTGTTTGCGCGCAGGCTCGGTCATGGCGGTCAGAGCTTTCCCGTCAGGCTGGAGTAGATCATCTCGACCCCGAGCGCGACGATGACGACGGCGAAGATCATGCGCAGCGTGGAGACGCGGGCGCGGATGAGAATACGTGAGCCGATCAGCGAGCCGCCCAGCACCCCGAGCATGACCGGCATGGCGAGCGACGGCATGATGTAACCGTGCCTGATATAAATTCCGGCACTGGCCGCGGCGGTGACGCCGATCATGAAGTTGCTGGTAGTGGTGGAGACTTTGAAAGGCAGCCGCATGGCCTGATCCATGGCTAGTACCTTGACCGCGCCGGAGCCGATGCCGAGCAAGCCGGAGAGGCCGCCGGCAAGGAACATGATGCCGAAGCCGGCAGGCACGCGCTGCGCGACATAGGCGGTGAGGGCACCGCTCTCTGCGGGGTATTCGCCTTCGAGGCGCAGCCGGTCAGCGAGGCCACCGGTGTGCCTGGGAGCAGCATCTTCATGCTTACCGCGAAAGCTGGAGATGGCCGAGTAGAGCAGCACGACGCCGAAGACGATGCCGATGGCCTTGGTGGAGACCATCGCCGTGAGATAGGCGCCGACCATCGCGCCGAGCGTGGTCGCGATTTCGAGGAACATGCCGATGCGGATGTTCGAGAATCCCTCGCGGACATAGGCTGCGGCGGCGCCGGAGGAGGTCGCGATGACGGAGACCAGCGAGGCGCCGATGGCGTAACGCAAATCGACGTGGAAGAGCAGCGCCAGAACGGGAACGACGACGACGCCGCCGCCGAGGCCGGTGAGCGCGCCGAGCAGGCCGGCGATGATCGAGGTGCCGAGAATGGCGAGAGTGAAGGTGATGATGGTCATGCGCGTCGGCTCAAAGCATAGCGCGCCACGTTACTTTTCTTCGTGATAATCCTGTTCTGTGTTGATTTCCCATAGCGCGCTCTTGTCTGTGATGCCGGCGAGGATATTGTCGACCGCGGTCATTGCGGTAAGCATGGAGTGATCCTGATTGTTGTATTTGTGCATGCCGTTGCGGCCGACGAGGAAGAGGTTCTCGAAGGGGTCGAGCCATTCGCGGACCTCGCCGAAGCGATCATAGGTGCCGAAGTAGGCGGGATAGGTCTTGGGCACGCGAACGACGTGGCCGTCGCGCACGTCGCCGGCATGGATGATGCCGATCTTCGCGAGCTCCTGAGTGGCGAACATGGATGATCTCGTCATCCGACATGCGCCACAGCTCGTCAGTCTGGTAGCAGAAGTATTCCAGGCCGATCCAGATCTTGGACGGGTCGGCGACCATGTGCGGACTCCAGTTGTTGAAGATCTGTAACCGTCCGAGGAGCACATCGGGCTCCTGCACATAGATCCATGTGTCCTTGAGTGGCGAGCCGTCGGGCTCGGTAACGAGCAAGCGGTCGACCAGCAGGCCGACGGTGATGAAGTCGCGATACATAAGACCATTGACGACTTCCTGCACGTTGCCGGGTACCGGCTGGTCCGGATTCGATATCTCCAATGCGCGGACGAGCTCGGTGACCGGCATGGTGGAGAAGCAGTAGTCGGCATCGAAGCGGCGGCGCTCGCCGCTCGCGTGCTGCGCCTCTACTGCGACGATGCGGTGGGCGCCGTCGGTCTGTCTTGATGATGTGATCGACGCGCCAGCCAGTCAGGACTTCCCCGCCCTGCTGGCGGATGAGATCGGCGACGTGCTCCCAGAGCTGGCCGGGGCCGTGCATGGGATAGAGGAATTGCTCGATGAGCGAGGTTTCCGTGTGCTTCTGCGCGAGGTCGCTGCCGCGCGGCTGCGTGCTGAAGGTGCGCTTGAGGAAGTGTCCGATAGCGCTGGTGAGCGAGAGTCCTTTGATGCGTTGCGCACCCCACTCGGCGCTGATCTGATCGCAGCGCACGCCCCACACCTTCTCCGTGTAGGACTTGAAGAAGGTGAGGTAGAGCTGGCGGCCGAAGCGGTTGATGAGGAAGTCTTCGAGACTCTTTTCCGGACGGAGCTGATGAATTCGCGCCTTGATGTAGCTGAGGCCGACCTGCGCGGTGCGGGCGAGACCAAGTTTGCTGAGCGTGTCGCCGGTGAGGGTGATGGGGTAGTCGAAGAAGCGGCGCAGGAAGTAGATGCGGCTGCGGCGCGGGCGCACCAGCATGACGAGCTCAGGGTCGGCATCGGGCTGCGTGTGGGCGTGCAGCGTCTTCAGGGAGCGATGGCGGTTTTGATAGGAGATGACAGCATGGCCGGCGCCCTCGTCCGCGATGGGCATCAAATCGAGCCACCACTGCATGACGCGGTCCGACTTCGAGAAGAAGCGGTGGCCGCCGATGTCCATGCGATTGCCCTTGTAACGGACGGTGCGCGAGATGCCGCCGATGGAGTCGTCGGCTTCGAGCACGATGGGGCGGATGGCTGGAGCGCCCTCCGGCGTTTTGCCACCGTCCGTTCCTTCCCTGAGCGGCGCAGCAACTCCAGAGCAGCGGTAAGGCCGGCCGGACCCGCCCCGATGATGATGGCGGTGCGCTGAGTCATTGCACGCGCGCGAAGCGGCCCGCGATGCAGGTGGCCATGAGCTGGCCTTCCGGCGAGAACGCGATCACGTCTGCACGGCGGCCGGCGACGATAGCGCCGTGGCTGTCTGCACATCCAATCATCGCGGCTGGATTCGCGGAGGCCAGACGCGCCACGGTGGAGAGCGGCGCGTGCGTGAAGCTGGCGAAGTTGCTCACGGCGCGATCCATGGTGAGCACGCTGCCGGCAACGATGCCGTCATGCCACCCTACCCCTCCCTTGACCTCGACATCGAAGCCGCCCAGGGTGTAATGGCCTTCCGGCATGCCGGTCGCGCTCAGGCCATCGGTGATGAGGATGGCGCGTGCTGGACCCTTCTCCCTCCAGAAGATGCGCACCGCAATGGGATCCACGTGCTTACCATCGGCAATGATTTCGGCGTAGAGGTTCTCGTCATCGAGCACTGTGCCGAGCATGCCGGGCTCGCGATGTTCAAGGCCGCGCATGGCGTTGTAGGTGTGGGTGGCGGAGACTCCGCCGGCAGCGATGCCGGCACGCGCCTGGACAGCGGTCGCGTCACTGTGGCCGAGGCTGACCCGAACCCCAAGCGATGCTGCATGGGTGATGAGCTCGAGCGCGCCGGGCAGCTCCGGGGCGATGGTGATGAGCCGCACCGTGCCACGCGCCGCCTGCCAGAAGCGGTCAAAGAGTTCCACGGATGGCGCCTGCAGATACTCGGGCGGATGCACGCCACGCTTGGCATAGGAGATAAAAGGTCCTTCCAAGTGAACACCGAGGGGTACGGCGCCGGGCAGGGATTTCTTCTCGATCAGCGTTGCGAGGCCATCGAGCGCAAACAAGGTGCGATCCACGGCGGCAGTGACGAGCGTAGGCAGCCATGCACCCACACCATGCTTTGCCAGCAGCGTGCTCACATGCGCGACGCCGTCGGCGGTGCCTTCCATCACATCGTGGCCGGCGGCGCCATGAACATGAATGTCAAGCATTGCTGGAGTGAGGAGAGCGCCGGGCAGCTCGTGAAGCTCGGTGTGCTGCGGGAGACCATCGCCGCGGTTGCCAAAGCTGTGGATGATGCCGTCTTCGAGGAGCAGCCAGGCATCGGGTAGAACACCTTCCGGCAGCAGCAGGGCCCCGGCGGTCAGCAAACTACGCATGCAGATTCCTTTGAATTATGTATGAAGAAAAGCAGATCCCTCCGTTGCTCCGGTCGGGATGACGATACTGTTCCAGTATTTCATTTAATCGCCATTGATGACGGGGACGCCGATCTCTTCTGCCTTGGGCAGGGTGTGGGTCTTTGAGAGCTGGGCGCGCAGCGTATCGAACTGGCGGGCGCGCGTGATCCATAGCTGGGTGGCCATGTCGTACTGGGCGAGAACATTCTGCAGCCAGTAGGGGCGATTGTCGCGCAGCCATGCCTGTTGGAATAGCTCGCGGGTGAGCGTGTAGCCGTCACGCAGGTCCTGGCAGCGGCCGTTGGCATTGCTGATCTCGGCCAGGTCGCTGAAGGCGCGGGAGTGCGGCGTGGCGGCCTCGCTATAGGCATCGGCGTAAGCGTGCGCTATCTCGTCGGCAAACTGGAACTTCATGCCGATGAAGTCGATACGGCGCGCGCCGAGGGCGAGAGCGTCGAGCGCGTCCTGCTGGCGGAGCGGATTGGCGGCACGCGCCTCATCGATGAGGGTGATGGCGTTCTCCGCGTAGAGGCGGACGTCTTTCAAGATGGGGAGCAGCTTTGCCGAATCCTGCTGGCCTGCGGGACTCCAGGGGTCTTCCCAGAAGAGCGCGTTTGATCCCCCGAAGCGGAAGCCGTTGTCCGAGAGCAGCTTTTGCGCGGCCATGATCTTGTCTTGCGCCTCGTCGATTTTTCGGCTGAGATCGCCGTGGAAGACCGCGCCATAGCTGGTTTGGTATTGCTGGAGAGGACTCTCGCCGGATTGCCAGGAGGCTGCCGCACCAAAGAGGACACCGTACCAGTCTTCATCGAAGATGCCTTCACCGTCGTCGTTCCAGACGGTGTTCAGCATGCCGCGTGCGCCCATCCGTTGGCCGTCGCGGACGAAGTGCTGGATGTTGACGAGCGCGACGTTGTTGTCCGGATAGACGCGACGCCAGTTGTTGACCCCGGGAGCGACCCATACCTCCATGCCGGCGCGGTTGAAGGGGCTAATGTACTTGTCGAAATCGGGCAGCGCGTCGTAGACCCACGGGACGCCGATCATGTCCTTGGGTAAGGAAGCCACGAGGTCTGGGTTGTGCCAGGCGAGGTCGCCCCAGAAGAGAATGCGCTTGCCGGTGGGCTGGATGACGTCGTGGATCTGGCGCAGGAAATCGACGTAGACCTGGTCGAGGCCGCGCTGGGCGACGAGGTCGCGCGTCTGCCCTTTGCCGAGCTCGTTGGTTTCATCCGCGCCGATGTGTACCCAGGGCGAGGGGAACTGCTGCGTGATCTGGGTGAACCACTGCTTGATGAGCGCGAGCGAACCGGGCTGGACCGGCGAGAGCACCTGGCCATGCGGCGTCTCGGCGAGCGAGGAGTACTGCTCGTACTTGAGGACGTGGTGGAGATGGCCGAAGGCTTCCTGCTCCGGCACGACGGTGACGTGATACTGCGCGGCGTAGTGGATGAGCGTCGCGACGTCCGCAGGCGACATGGCGCCCCCGGGTGGCGCGACCAGCGGCGATGCCGAGTAGGCGAGACTCTGCTCGAAGTAGGGCGAGTAGATGTTGAGCTTGTAGGCGGCCAGCGTGCGGACCTGGCGCTCCTGGAACTCGAGTGTGGGTACAGGGCCACGGGAGAGATCGTCATCGAGGCCGCGATGCGGAAGCGCTGGCCAGTCGCGGATGGTGGCGGTCTGGAGCTGGGCTTCTTTGCCGTTGCCGTTTGCGTCTCCGGCGATTACGAGCTGCTTTACCGTTTGTGCGCCATAGAAGAGGCCGGCAGACGTGGCCGCAATGACGGCGAGCCCGCGCCGGCGCGGAACTATGACATAGCCCTCGTCGTGCATCGCGGCCTCGAAGGTGATGTGCGAGGCCGCCAGCAGCGCACGAGCCGATGGTGTGTTGGTGCGCAGCAGTTCGATGACGGGGCCAGTGGCGCGGCTGGGGACGGCTCGTTCTTTCAGTGCGGCGCGCAGGTCTTCGGCGGTAAAGCGGTCCTCGGCATCGCGGGAGGCGGTCCGGATGAGGACGCCATGATCGAGCGGGAGAATGCTGCCCGCCTGCAACTCGCGCGGCATGGGGATGAGCTTCAGGGCCGGGACGGACTGCGCGTGCAGCGGCGCGAACGGGGAAAGAAAAGCGATGACTACAAACAAGAACTGGGCCGGGCGGCGGGGGGCGCGCGTGATATTTACCATTCCATCCTTTAATTGTTTACGGCATGTTGCTGAGCGGATTCGAGGACGTTCTCAATGTAACTCGGCTTGGCGCAGTGTAGGCTTCACGATGTATACGGTCGCGCAATTCGGAACTTCCATGGGAATCGACGCGGACATCGTTCCAGGGTTTCAGGTATAAACGTGTGTTTCGGAGGAATGGCATGGCGGAGCTGCGTTATCAGTCGGGATTTCTGAACGAGTTTGCTACCGAAGCCGAGCCGGGCGCGCTGCCGGTCGGGCAGAATGCGCCGCAGAAGCATCCGCTGGGGCTGTATGCGGAGCAGTTCAGCGGCACGCCGTTCACCATGCCGCGGGGGCAGAACCGGCGCTCGTGGCTCTACCGGATTCGCCCTTCGACGGTGCACAAGCCGTATACGCCCGTGCGCGTGCAGCGGCTGATCCGCGGCTGGCCCTGTCCGGATGCGGTGACCTCTCCCAACCAGTTGCGCTGGAATCCGGAGCCGATTCCGCCGGGCGCTATCGACTTTGTGGACGGCATCATGACCCTGGGCGGCAATGGCGATTCCTCGCTGCAGACCGGCGCGGCGATTCATATCTATGTCGCGACGCGTTCCATGCACAAGCGCTTCTTCTGGAACGCGGACGGCGAGTTTCTGCTGGTACCGCAGCAAGGCAAGCTGCTGATCTTTACCGAGCTGGGCAAGATCGAAGTCGGGCCGGGCGAGATCTGCGTGCTGCCGCGTGGGCTGAAGTATCGCGTGGAGCTGCTGGAGAAGGCGGCGCGCGGCTACATCTGCGAGAACTATGGGCAGCAGTTCCGGCTGCCGGACCTGGGACCGATCGGCGCGAACGGGCTGGCGAACCCGCGCGACTTCCTGACGCCTGAAGCGGCGTACGAAGACCTGCAGGAGCACGTCGAGGTGATTGCGAAGTACGGCGGCTCGCTGTGGTGCAGCGGCATGGAGCACTCCCCCCTGAACGTGGTGGGCTGGCATGGCAACTTCGCGCCATACAAGTACGACCTGGCGACTTTCAACACTATCAACACGGTGAGCTTCGACCATCCTGATCCGTCGATCTTCACTGTGCTTACCGCGCCAAGCGAAATCCCTGGCACAGCAAATATCGACTTCGTGATCTTCCCGCCGCGCTGGATGGTGGCCGAGCATACCTTCCGTCCGCCGTGGTCCCATCGCAACGTGATGAACGAGTTCATGGGCCTGATCTTCGGCCAGTACGATGCGAAGGCCGAGGGCTTTCTGCCCGGCGGATGCAGTCTGCACAACTGCATGAGCGGCCACGGGCCAGACGCGGAGACCTATGAGCGCGCCACCAATGCAGAGCTGAAGCCGGTGCGCCTGGAAAACACGCTGGCCTTCATGTTCGAGACGCGCTTCATCGTGCAGACGACGAAGCACGCGCTGGAGAGCAATACGCTGCAGCGCAACTACTTCGAATGCTGGCAGGGACTGAACCGCCGCTTCACCCCGCCCGGCCGGCAATGACCTCGCCGGCACTGCGCAGCCTGCTACGGGGGCTCATCGACTACGCCGGGTTGTTTCCGCCTGCCGGGATGACGATGGATGCTGCCGTACGTAACTACGATAGCTACAGAAATGGCGAGCACGCATGGATGCTGGGCCGGTTCATCGTGCCGGCGGCGCGGCTGGAGGAGTATGCCGAGGCCTTACGGAACGCCGGCATCAACGCCAGCGCCTGGAGCCTGAGCGTGCTGGCGGCCGCCGGTGATGCGCCGGTAATTGCGCGTTTCAACACCGGTGCTGACGAGTCAGGCGCGTCGGGAGCGGGAAGCATCGACGTGCTTGAGATCAAAGCAGCGCACGCGCATGAGATCCAGGATGCTGCACAAGCATTCGGCAGGAACTGTCAACTCTACTTTGAGATGCCGCCGGAGAAGTGGCATTCCTTGTTGCAGGCGACCGCGGTGGCGAAGGGACGCGCAAAGATCCGGACCGGAGGTGAAGTGGCGAGCGCCATTCCGGAGGAGTCACGTGTACTCGAATTCCTGCGCATTGCGAGCGAGCGGCGGCTGGCCTTCAAGGCGACGGCCGGGCTGCACCATCCGCTGCGCGCGATGCAGCGTCTTACGTACAAGCCGGACAGCCCGACCGGCGTGCTGCACGGATTTCTGAATGTGTATTGCGCGGCGGTACTGCTGTGGCACGAGCCGGATCGCCGTCAGGAAGCCGCGTGGATGCTGGGCGAGCGAGATGCCGATGCCATTACGATGGACGAAGCGATGACCTGGCATAACAGTGGCGTAACGCTGACGGCGCAGCAGATCGAAGGGGCGCGCGAGCAATTCTGCATCAGCTTCGGCTCGTGCTCATTCACCGAACCCATTGAGGACCTGAGGAATCTGGGATGGCTGTAAACACCTGCGATCCCGCGCTGCGCAGTTGGGTGAAGTCGGCTCATGCCGCGGGCACGGACTTCCCTATCCAGAACCTGCCGTATGGCGTTGGCCGCGTTTTTGTTCCGGGGACGACGGACGCGGGCGCAGACGTGATGGTCGCCATCGGCGATCAAGCGCTCAGCCTGCGCAGGCTGGCGGCGACTGCGGCTCTGGATGGTCTCGATGATGGGGCGAAGCAGGCGTGCCGCGAAGTAACGCTGAATGCGCTGATGGGGCTATCCAGAGAGCAGCTACGCATGTTGCGGGAGCGGATCAGCGCCCTGCTGGAAGAAGCACGCGTGGAGACGATGCCGCATCGCGCCGCGGTGGAAGCGGCGCTGCTGCCGCAGAGCTCCGTGTTGCCGATGCTGCCGGCGGCGATCGGCGATTACACGGACTTCTACGCATCGATTTTCCACGCGACGAACGTAGGAAAGCTCTTCCGCCCGGACAATCCGCTGCTGCCGAACTACAAGTACGTGCCGATTGGATATCACGGGCGCGCGTCGTCGATTGTGCCGACGTACACGGGGGTGCAGCGTCCACGGGGGCAACTCCCTGGGACGCAGGGCGCCGAGCCGAGCGTGGGTCCGACGCGCATGCTCGATTACGAGCTGGAAATCGGCGCATTTGTGGGTCACGGAAATCGCTTCGGGCATCCGGTCGCGATCGAGAAGGCGCGCGAACATCTCTTCGGGCTATGCCTGGTGAATGACTGGTCGGCGCGCGACATCCAGAGCTGGGAGTACCAGCCGCTGGGCCCGTTCCTATCGAAGAGTTTTGCGACGACGGTGTCGCCGTGGGTAGTGACACTGGATGCGCTGGAGCCATTTCGCGTGCCGGCATACGAGCGGCCGGCGGATGATCCGGCTCCTCTGGCTTACCTAGCTGACGAAGACGATCAGCGGCGCGGCGGCTTCGACGTGAAGCTGGAAGTGCTGCTGGAGACGCCGCGCATGCGCGAAGCCGGCGAGGCCCCATTCCTGTTGAGCCGCAGCAACCTGCGCGAGCTCTACTGGACGCTGGGCCAGATGGTGGCGCACCACACCAGCAATGGCTGCAATCTGCGGACCGGCGATCTGCTGGCGACGGGGACGGTCTCCGGCTCAGAGACCACGGCGCGCGGCTGCCTGCTGGAGATCACGGCGCGTGGCGCGCAGCCGGTGGTGTTGCGCAATGGAGAGTCGCGCAAGTTCCTCGAGGATGGCGATACGGTGATCCTGCGTGGATACTGCGAGCGCGGGGGCGCGGTGCGGATTGGGTTTGGCGAATGCCGCGGAACGATCGAGGCCGCGCGCTAGCAGGGTCGTAGTGGGAAAGAATGCAGGTCCTTCGCTGCGGTCAGGATGACACCGTATCTGCTGTTGGTCTCTACTGAAAATCCGGCACCCAGAGTGGCAGTGGGCGAGCCCAGAAGACGATCTCGCCGGGATTTGCCTCCGCTGTCCGGCCGTTGCACAAGTTGTGTGCGACGAAGCCTTTGTGGACAGCCTGCTGGACCGGCACCGCGATGGTGGGACCGCTGCAACTGAAAAAGGCGAGACGGTTTGGGTCGCCGTATTCTTTGGTTCCTGGCTTCAGCGTGAAATTCGCGCTTCCGGAAAGAAGCTGCATGGTGCCGCGTCCCTTGCCGCCGACGTACACCAGGGACTCCTCGGCATCCGCGTCCCACTCCACCATTACGTTTTGATGGCTCATGGGGGCACCGGTTTCTGCGTTGATGAGGCGGATGACCAGCCGCTCTGCGGTGGCGGCGGTGAGAATGGGCTGTGAGCTGGCGCGGGCTCTGCTCGTCGGCAAGATCGCTTGGATAGCGAGCAGCGTCACGGCAAGGAGAATCGTCTTCGTTCTGGTTGGCGTCTGGTCCATCGAGTTCGTCTCACAGCGCGCCGAGTATGGATTCCGGGGGCGCGTCTCTGCAATCATCGAACAGAGAAGGCGGTTTCTGCGCTCACACAGAAGTGAAAGTGGCATCACCCTGTCGTGGCCCTATGGTTCACTTTGGGAAGGAGACGGGCCTGGATCCATCAGAGAAACGAGCCCGGATCCATCAGAACTGTGCGATGAGCATGCGCTCTTCGGTCATCGATTCGATGGCTGAACGGAGACCTTCGCGGCCGGTGCCGCTGTCTTTCACGCCGCCATAGGGCATGTGCTCGGCGCGCCACGAAGTCGCTTCATTGATGAGCACGGCGCCGGCTTCGATCTCTCGAAAAGCCTGCGTGATGCGGCCCCAGTCCCTGGTGAAGACCGCGGCCTGCAGACCGTAGCGCGATTCGTTGACTGCAGCGATCGCCTCGTCGAAGCTTTCGTAGGGATTGAGGAAGACGATGGGCGCGAACACCTCTTCCTTGAAGAGCGCAGTGCCATGCGGCACCTTGGCCAGCAGCGCGGGTGAGAGCTGGGCGCCGCGGCGCTCGCCGCCAGTAATGAGGCGAGCCCCGGCGTCGACGGCCTTTTCGAGCCACGCAGCAGCCCGCTCTGCGGCAGCGACCGAGATCATGGGACCGATCTGCGTCTGCTCATCGAGCGGATCGCCGGCGTGCATCTGCTCGATGCCTTCGGTGAGCCGCTGCGCCAGGGTCTGCCAGCGCGTCTTGTGCACAAAGACGCGCTGCACGGAGATGCAGCTTTGTCCGGAGTAGCTGAAGCCCCCGGTGAGAATGCTCTTCGACGCGAGCTCGATGTCTGCATCCTCGTGAACGATCATCGCAGCGTTGCCGCCGAGCTCAAGGGTGCAGCGCAGGCGCGGCGCCATTGCCTTTAACTTCCAACCGACTTCGGCGCTGCCGGTGAAGGTCAACATGCGCAGGCGCGAGTCACCAAGCATGCCGGCGGCGACTTCGTTGGAGCACGGAAGCACGCTGATAGCGCCGCGCGGCCAGCCGGCATCCACGGCTATTTCGCCCAGGCGCAGCGCGGTGAGCGGCGTCTGCGGCGCGGGCTTGATGATGATGGGATTGCCGGAGGCGATGGCAGGCGCGAGCTTGTGCGCGACCAGGTTGAGCGGGAAGTTGAAGGGCGTGATAGCGAGGATGGGGCCGATGGGAAAGCGCCGGATGAGACCGGCTCGATGATCGTTGCCACTGGTCCAGTCGAGCGGCAGCAGCTCGCCGCCGATGCGCTTACTTTCTTCAGCAGCGACGCGGAAGGTCTGGACGGCGCGCTCCACCTCAGTGCGCGAGGCAGAGATGGGCTTACCGGCTTCAAGTGCGATGCCACGCGCAAGATCCAGCGCGTCGTGCTCGATGCGGTGGGCGATGTGCTCAAGAATCGCGGCACGGCGCCATGCAGGCAGAGCCTTCGTCTCGGTAAAAGCATTTTCGGCGGCGCGGAGTGCCTCGTCGGCATCGCCACCCGTTGCCTGGCAGACGGTGGCGATGACGTGATTGTCGTAGGGGCTGAGCACCTCCGCGGTGGCTTCGCTGTTGCGGAGATTGCCGGCAATGATCAAGGGTGTGGCGGCAGGCGATCCCTGGGTGGCAGCACGCTTCGCTTTCGAGATGGGCATCGCATTCATGGTAGCGGCAGCACGTGGACAAAACCGCAGATTTGGGCAATCGAGAAGCAAACATCGTGCAAACTTTAGTCATGGCGAAATTCTGGCGAAGGAGGCTGGTTCCATTTCCGGAATGGGTGCTTCATTGAGCGTCATTTTTAGGTGAAGAAGAGGCGAAAGGCGCTTATGGTGATTTGGCAAGATATTGAACCTTTGTGCTGAGGTGATTGCAATGACGAGTGCCCTACCCCGACCCTTTATCCCGATAACGCAGCTGCTGACGGCGGTTCTGCAGATCGCTGCCGAGCACCATCGCGCAGGACGACACGCGGCTGCGAAAACCATGTACAGGGAGGTGCTGGCGCTGGACCCTCGCCATGCCGATGCTCTCTTTCTGCTGGGCGTATTGGAGCGCCAGGGAGGGCAACTGGAGGATGCGCGGCGACACCTGAGCGAGGCGGCACGGTGGGCGGCGGATCGCGCACCGATGGAAGCAGAACTGCGCATGGTCGAGCAGCTTCTGGGTAGACGGAGCCGCAAGCCCGCGCATCCGTGGCGAGCAGCCGGACTGTATCAAACGGACTGCTCGGCGCTGGCGACTACGGCACGGGCCTAGCGACGGCATGCGCAACAGCAGCCGGTACAATGAGCGAGAAGGGCGCAGTGGCCGCGATGCCTATGGCCCCGCATTCTCCCGCAACAGGAATGGAATGACACTCGCCTCCAGCACTCTGCAGCAGACCATCGAACAGGCCACACAGCAGGCCGGCCTCAGCATCTTGTCCGCGACGGAAGGTGCGGACTTCCACGGCAAACCCACTTCGATCTTCCGGCTTGGGCTGGCGCCTGATAGCCCGGCGGAGCGCACCCTGACCCTGGAGTTGAGTGAGGGTTTTGTGGCGGCATCGGAGGAGCAGAAACAGGGGCTGGCAGCCTACCTGCAGTACGCCGCAAAGCGGCTACGCAATCCCATCCCGAACGCAATGGTCTCGCTCGCCGGGCTGCCGCTGGTCTTCCGTGAGTTCAAATGGCCGTTCCATCTTTCGACTTCAGGAGCGGACACATTTCTGGTGCACGGCGTAGTGGGGCTGGAGGACGGAGCCGGATCGCCGCTGCACGCGAAAGTGGCAGCCAGCATGACAGTGACCTTTGCCGAGGTGGTGCCGGGGCCGGAGCAGCCATATGCCGAGGCATTCATCTACAACGCTGTGCGCAAAACGTTGGACCAGGGCCAGTTGGAGATGTTGAAGTCCGGCAACCGCCAACCGGTGACGGTGACGACGCGCTATTACAGCCGCCGGCAGAACAAATTTGTCTTCTCCGACTCCACCACGACGTTACGTCGTGAGTTCCTGGCGACGAAGGTGTACTGGCTCTCCGTGGTGCTGGGCGGCAATCAGCCGGTGTGGATCGCCGATCCTTACGACGCGCAGTATCTGAACACGACGGTAGAAGAGTTGCAGAAGGACGCGGCACATTTGGCAACGGTCGATCTGCTTACTCTGGACAGTGACTTTGCTACACCTACCGGGAAGCTCGCCGAACAGGGCGACCATTATCGCGCGCTACTGGCCCATGCACTCTCGCTCACCAAGCCGGAGTTCAACGAAGAGATGCGGCACGGCCACACCAATATGTAAACGGCGGTGCGCCCGCACATCCTGCGCATGTAGGCCGTCAGCATCGTATACACGGGGGGTTCCCCTTAAGGAGTCTCAGTGAAGCGACTTGCTTGCGCCTGGGTGATGTCTGTCGCTGCGCTGCTTGCTGCTTTGCCGGCTGCCGGCGCGGAAGATGGCGCACAGCAGTTTGCAGACCTGGGCCGCTGCACGCTCGATAGCGGGCAGACGATTGAGCACTGCCGCTTGGGCTACCGCACCTTCGGCACGTTGAACGCCGCGGGCGACAATGCCGTGCTGATGCCGACTTGGCTGAACGGACGAACGGAAGACCTACTCTCGCTGGTGGGCTCCGCGCCCAGTAAGACGCGGCTGATCGACACCACGAAATACTATGCCGTGCTGCTGGATGCGCTGGGCGATGGCGTCTCTTCTTCGCCCTCGAACAGCGACGACGATCAGAAGGGCGCGAGCTTCCCTGCGATTACCGAGCGTGACATGGTGCGCGCGGAGTATCGCGCGGTCACCGAGGTGCTGCATTTGAGACATGCGCGCGCCGTCGTCGGGATTTCGATGGGCGGCGAGCAGACCTTCGAATGGGCGGTGACGTATCCGGAGTTCTTCAATTTAGCGGTGCCGATCATCGGGACACCGCAGCTCACCAGCTACGACCTGCTGTCACACACCATCACCGAAGATGCGATGCTTGCCGATCCGGATTACAAAGACGGCAAGTACGGCGAAAAGCAGCCGGCGCTGAAGCTCGCCAACGAGCTGCTGAAGATGCAGCTGACCACGCCGCAGTTTCGCGCGGAACACACGGATCGCAAAGATTTTCCCGCGCTGCTCGAAGAGGCGCGCAAGCCGGAGCGGCAGGACGCGAACGACCGCATGTGGCAACTGAAGGCGGTGCTGGCGCAGGATGTGCTGCGTGGCAAACCGCTGGAAGAGGTGGCGAAGGCGACGCGCGCGAAGTGGCTGGTGATCGTCTCCGCGCACGACCACTCGGTGTATCCCGCGCCTGCGCTGACGTGGGCCAAGGCTGTGGATGCGGAGACGTATATCTCCGACACGCCGTGCGGCCACCTGATTATGGAGTGCGATGCGGAGCAGGTTTCGCAGCGGGTGGAGAAGTTTCTGGCGCAGTAATGGACTTGCCGTCCGAAGAGGACGCGCTCACGTGCATGTTGTGAGTGACGGACCGTATGGATCCGCCGGCCGGGACTTGTGATCCTTACCTAAAGGGACAGTGGCCTCGCCTGGGTGATGGCCTCGCGGATTTTCGCGTATGGCGCTGCTGCGGAGAACTCGACTTGTTCACCGCCGCGCTGAATGCCTAGCTGCTGCCAGAGCTTTTCGAGATCGACCGGCACCGGCGAGGTGCTCCAGCTCCGGTATTGCTCTGTGAGCACGCGCGTGCCGGTGGCGGTGTCGCCGATCTGAAGTGCACGCGTCAGCGGCCAGTCGTGATCGATGGTGCCTCCGGCGGCAACGATGGCACGCACTGCGTCCTGCAGTCCTTTACGATTGTGGGTCGTGACGCGGATCTGCACGTCAGCCACAAGGCAGAAGATCGCTCCGCCCCAGTAAGTGCGTCCCCAGGTGTGAGTACGGTCGAGACCTTCGTCGCCGGGCTGCGGCTCGCCTTTGGGCATGCCGTCGAGCATGTCGCGCCAGATCTGCTTCGCGGGCAACTCACCCGCCTGCACGCGTGCGATGGGCTCGATGTAAGTCGCGAGACCTTCCTCCATCCAGTGCTGATCGTCGGGCAGCGTGGGAAAGGCCGTGTGAACGAGCTCATGAGTGATGGTCCAATCGGCCGCGAGCTCCTGTTGCGACGTGTGCTGGCCGAGACGGATGCGAGTGAATCCGGGCCAGCCGCCGACATCGCCCCAGGTGGTTCCCTGCACGACTCCACTGCGGTCGGCGACGGGAACGATGAGGACGCGGACGCGCGGGACCGGAAAGATGCCGTAGTAAGTGGCAACTGCATGGGCCGCCATCTCGATGCGCTTCACGACGACGTCGTCGGATAGATCCAATGCTCCTGTTGCGAAATCCACTTGCAAAGTGGCACCGCCAATCTGCAGGCGACGCGAAGCGCGTGGGGGCCCGTAGCGTCGAGCCGGGTCCCATTGCGCGTGCATGATCGCCGCAGAAGCCGTGAGCGATCCCAGCATGAGAAGAGTTGTCCGCCGGTTGAGGCTGGAGATCATGCTTGTAAGACCGCAAAACTACGAAGAGGTAACAGTATGCGCAATTCGTTCCACATCTTCGCTCCGCATCAGGGCGTGGTGATGCCGAGCGTGCGCAGCCAGGTCGCGGCGAGATCCGGCCAGTGGGTGACTGGGAGTTTGGTGGGGCGCAGGCCGTAGCCGTGGCCGCCGTTCGCGAAGAGGTGCATCTCGGCGGGCACCTTCGCTTGCTTCAGCGCTTCGTAGTAGACCCACGCGTTCTCGACCTTCGCCGTGTCGTCTTCGGTCTGGATCAGAAAGCTGGGTGGCGTAAGTGCGATTGGCTTCACCTCCGGACTCACGGTAAGCGGGTTGTCATCCGACTGGAGATAGCTGGGATAGATGAGCAGGGTGAAATCCGGGCGTGCACTGCGCTTGTCGGCATCGTCGATGGCGGGATAGATGGGGTCGGCCGCATGTGCGCCGAGCACGGCGACGAGATGGCCGCCCGCGGAAAATCCGAGCACACCGACGCGGTTCGGGTCGAGATGCCACTGGGATGCATGCTGGCGCACGACGCGCACCGCCCGTTGCGCATCGGCTATGTCCTGCGTGTACTTGGGGAACGGGCCAGCGTTCGGAACACGATACTTCACCAGCGCGCAGTTCACGCCGATGCCATTGAGCCAATCGCAGACCTCGGTACCTTCGAGATCGTAGGCAATGATCTGGTAGGCACCGCCAGGGAAGACAACGATAGTAGCGCCGGTGTTCTTGCCGCTGGGCGCGGGATAGAAGGCGAGCGTTGGCTTGGAGACGAAGCCGATGCGCGCGACACGCTTGCCGGCGATCATGTTGTCGCTCGGCTTGGTAGTGTCGTGCTCCTGCTGGCCGGCGGCGACGTTGGGTGCACCTGGCGGCGTAGATGGCCAGAGCGGCATGGTGGTCTGCGAAGACGCTGGCACGACGAGGGTGAGCGCGAATACGAGCGAGAGGAGGAGGACACGCACGCGATGAGTGTACCCGGACTGGCCGTCCGGGGCGATCGCGCCTTTGGCGCGACTTGCTGGGTTCGCTCCGTTGTCGCTCACGCTAAGCGGTGCGGGCTAACTTCGCCAGCATGTGCGGCCTGATCAAAGATTCGCTTTTCAATATTCGAGATAGGCGGCGCGGCGCTGCATGAAGGCTTCAATCTCCAGACGCCAATCACCCGCGATGCGCTGTGGATCTTCGCCGGAGCGCAGCGCGTCGAGCACGGACTTGTTCACCAGCAGGCGATCAATCTGGTCGAGCTTGTAGTCGTTGGGATAGAGCTTCCAGAGCGCGGATGCGATCTCCAGGCCAAGCTCCGGGCCATCGAGTGCGTTGCGGTCCATCACCATGAGAGACACGCCATGACAGAGCTGGCCTGCGTAGGGGTACGGCGCAGCGGGCGTGAAGTCGACAGGCACAAATCGCACGCCTGGCAGTAGACGGGCGTTCAGTGTGCGCGCGAAGATTCTGTTATCGATCCACGGCGCGCCGAGCAGCTCAAACGGCGTGTCGGTACCGCGGCCGACGGAGATGTTGCTGGTTTCGATGAGGCCGATGCCGGTGTAGAGCTCGGCAGCGCGCTGGCTGCGCAGGTTGGGCGAGGGATTGGTCCAGGTGAGCCCGGTGGAGTCGAACCAGTCGCCACGCTGCCAGCCTTGCATCTTCACCACGGTGAGCGCGGCGTTCAGGTGGCGCTCGCCGTTGAAGTAGCGCGCGAGCTCGCCGAAGGTCATGCCGTGGCGCACAGGCAATGGCATGTAGTTGGTGTAGCTGTCGCGGCCGATCTCCGAGACGGGGCCCTGCACGAAGGAACCAGTAACGGGGTCGGGACGATCGAGCACGACGACATCGATATTGGCTTTGGCTGCAGCTTCGAGGAAGTAGCCCATCGCGGCGGCGTAGGTCCAGTAACGGACACCTGCGTCCTGCAGATCGATGACGACTGCATCGAGGTTGCGCAGCGATTCAGGCGACGGCCGCCGTTGCGCATCGTTGGCACCGTAAAGACTAACGATCGGCAGACCTGTCGCAGTGTCGGTTGCATTGGAGATGTTGGTCTGATCCTGTGCACCCTGGATGCCATGTTCGGGACTGAAGATCGTCGCGAGTGTCAGGCCCGGGTCTGCGGCATGCGCATCCTTTACGAGCACGTCGATGGTGCGGCGTCCTTCGCGGTCAAGACCGGTTTGGTTGGTGAGCAGACCCATACGCAAATGACCACCATGCTTCTTTGCGAGAGCTTGCAGTGTGAGGAACTTCTCCGACTCGAGGAGATCGATGCCGGTCATCACATCGCCATTGCGCGCGATCCAGCGGCGCGCGCCGGTGAGCGACTCGTTGTAGCCGGTGAGCTGAGTGAGTTGGCCGTTCTCCTGCGTCCGGATACCGACAGCCTGCGCGGCAGCATCCGCAATACGGGAGCGCAGCACGACGGTATGGCCGTTGCCATCGGGGTGAACCGCGTTGGTGAGGATCACGACATAGGTATTGCTCTGCGGGTCGATCCAGAGCGAGGTGCCGGTGAAGCCGGTGTGTCCGAAGGAGCCGACTGGAAAGAGCGTGCCGCGATTGCTGGAGAAGGCAGAGTCGATATCCCAGCCAAATCCGCGCAGGGCGGTGCCGGTCGCGGGCTGCTCGGGCTCGATCATCTTGGCGAGAGTGAGTTGATTGAGCGGGAAGCTGCTAGTGCGGCCGGCGAGTCGGTCGAGCAGCGCTTGGGCGAAGATAGACACGTCTGCAGCAGTGCTGAAGAAGCCGGCGTGACCGGCAACGCCTTCCATGCGGCGCGCGGTGGGGTCGTGCACAACACCGCGTAGCATGGTGGCCGTGCTCACACTGGATAAGGTGCCATCTGCAGTGACGTATTGAGTGGGTGCGATGCGGCTGCGCTTCTCCGCCGGCGGCAGATAGCCGGAATCGGCGAGGCCGAGCGGTGCAACGATGTTGCGCTGCGCATAGACCTCTAGCGGAAGGCCGGAGACGCGCTCCACCAGCGCGCCGAGCGTAATGAAGTTCTCATCGCTATAGCGGAAGACCACACCGGGCGGTGTGATGGGCGCAGATTCGAAGAGGCGGCGCAGGCCCTCCTCGCGGCCGTGCCAGGGTCCGGTGAGATCGAGGTCTGGTGCGAGGCCGGAGTAGTGGGTGAGGCACTGACGGATGGTGATGTCCTGCTTGCCATTGGCGCCGAACTCGCCAATGTAGTGAGCGACCGGATCGTCGATGCGGATCTTGCCCTGCTCGTAGAGCTGCATCACGGCGGTGGCGGTGACAAGGTCCTTGGTGAGCGAGGCCATGTCGAAGATGGTGTCCTCGGTCATGGCTTCGCGGGTGGGCTCCAGCGAGCGCATTCCGTAGGCGTGATGGAAGACGATGTGGCCATCATGACCAATGACAACGACGGCGCCGGGAAGCTCATGGTGCGCGACGGCGTCGTTGACGATGGCGTCGATGGGGGCAAAGGCGGAGGGCGTGACTGTCTGCTGTGCAACAGCCGGCGACGGTTTTTGCGCGGCACACACGATCGCCGTCGCAACGAAGGCGACGAGCGCAACGACAGCGTTTCGTCCGAGACGGATCATGCGACGGTGGCCCTTTCTGTTTTGCGGCAGCAGCAGACTGGCGATGTAGCCGACGGATGTGGTGATGAGCGCGCCAATCAGCACGTACCAGATGAAGGCTACCTTGGGAAGCGCCCATGCGTGTCCGGTGGCGAAGGGGCCGGGCTGCTGCCAGAGGATCAGGTTGACAATGAGACCGACGATCATGCCGACGATGGTGCCATTCTGCGTCGCACGCCGCGTGAGTGTGCCGAGCAGGAACGCGCCGAGCATCTCGCCCCACGTAACGGATGCGATGGAGAGACCGATCTCCACGACGTGGCCGCCGGTGCGCGAGAGAACCGCCAGCGCGAGCAGTACCACGGCCCATACGGCAGTGAGTATCCGCGAGAGACGCGTGCGGGCTCGCTCCTCCATCTCCGGATGGCGCGGGAGATAGAAGTCGACCATCGTGGTCGATGAGAGCGAATTGAGCGCAGCGCTCATGTTCGACATGGCTGCGGCAAGGATAGCGGCGATGACCAGGCCGGAGATGCCGTGTGGCATCACCTGCACGATGAACAGCGGGAAGAGGCGGTCGGCCGTGCCAACATGTGCGAGCGTGCCCGCGGGATAGAAGACATAGAGTCCCGCGCCAATGAGCAGGAAGAGAGAGAACTGCACGAAGACGACGACGCCGCTGGCAAGCAGCGCGAGCTGCGATTGCGCAAGGTTCTTTGCAGCCAGCAGGCGCTGGACGATGAGCTGATCCGTGCCGTGGCTGGCCATGGTAAGAAAGCAGCCACCGATGAGGCCGCCCCAGAAGGTGTAGGTCTGAGTCAGCGAAAAAGCGAAGTGGAAGATGGTGAATTTGTGCGCCGTGGCTGCGGTGTGATGGATGGCGCTCCAGCCGCCCGGGGTTTTCGTGCCCAGCGTCCAGAGCGCGAGCAGGGTGCCGGCGAAGTAGATGATCATCTGCACTACGTCGGTCCAGATGACAGCGGAGAAGCCGCCCTCGAAGGTATAGATGAGGGTCAGGATAGTGAGGATGATGATGGACGGAATGGTTCCGGTGCCGAAGGCCACGGTGATGACGATGGAGACGGCGAAGATACGGACGCCCTCCGCTGCCGCACGTGTCGCCAGGAAGAGGCCAGCGGTGAAGCGGTGCAGTCCCTTGCCGAAGCGCGCGCCGATTAACTGATAGGCCGTCATGAGCTGGCCTTCGAAATAGCGCGGCAGAAAGAGCAGACAGATCACGATGCGGCCCAGCAGGTAGCCGAGCGCGATCTGCAGGAATCCGAAGTCGCCGGTGAAGGCGAGTCCCGGGATGCTGATGATGGTGAGGGTGCTCGTCTCCGCGGCAACGATGGAGAGCGCGATGGCCCACCAGGGGATGTTGCGATCCGCAAGAAAGTACGACCGCAGCGAGCGCTCGCCATTGCGAAAACGCAGACCGAACCAGGTAATGCCCAGCAGGTAGAGGACAATGGCGAGGACGTCGATGAGGTGAAGCTGCACGGGACGTTGGTCTCTCTCGGCGTGGCTAGTGTGCGGTTGTCAGTGTCTTCAGGAAGTCGTAGTAGAAGTCGACGCCGCGATCGTAAGAAGCGATGGGCAGACGCTCATCCTTGCCGTGGGCGCGCACATCGTCGCTCTCGAGCGCGATACCAGAGACACCGTAGGTGGGCATGCCTGCTGCGTTGGTGTAGATGCCGTCGGAGGCTCCGTCCGCCATAGTGGAGACAACCGGCACTCCCGGCCACATCTTCCCTGCCACCTGCTGAAGCGCCCGCATCACCTCTGGCTTGATCGCCGCAGGCGGCAGCGCCTTCTTGTCCGGCGCCTTGTCGAAGATCACGCCCTGTCCTTCGCCGCCGTCACCTACATATTGCACTATGATCTTCGGGCTGTTGAGCACGCGAATGAGCTCCTGGCGCACTTCTTCCTTGGAGTGGCCGGGCAGGATGCGGCAGTTCACGATGGCTTGCGCGCGCTGCGGAAGCGCGTTGTTGGCGTGACCGGCGTCGAGCCGAGTGGCGACGCAGGTGGTGCGCATGGTCGAGTTGTACTCGGGCGTCTGGCTGAGCCGCTTCACGGCTTCAGGGTCCGGCGGCGTCTTCAGAATCGCGCGCATATCGGCAGCTGTCTGGCCGGAGAAGATCTTCGACTCGGTCTCGAAGTAGTCGCGCGTTACACCATTGAGCTCGGTTGGAAAGCTATAATGGGAAAGGCGCTCGAGGCCATCGGCGAGCTCGTAGATGGCGTTGTCCGGCATCGGCAACGAGCTGTGGCCGCCCGGGTTGGTGACGGTGAGCTGGTAGTCGGCATAAAGCTTCTCGCTGGCGTCGACGGAGAAGATGGTCGCCTTGCCGTGGTGCAGCTCCACGCCGCCGCCGTCGGGATTGAGCACATAGTCGGCGTCGATGAGGTCGCGATGGTGCTCAACCAGCCAGTTGACGCCGTTCGACTTGCCACCTTCCTCATCCGCGGTGAGAGCGAGGATGATATCGCGGTCTGGCTGAAAGTGTTCACGGTGTAGGCGGAGGAGCGTTTCGACCAGAATGGCGTCGGACTCCTTCATGTCCTGTGTGCCGCGGCCGTAGTAGTAACCATCCTTGGTTACGAATTGAAAGGGGTCGGTGGTCCAGTCCTCGCGCCGTGCTTCAACCACATCGAGATGGCCGATAAGCAGGATGGGCTTCTTGCCGCTCGCGCCATGGTAACGCACAACAAGATTTTGCTTGCGGTCGTTGGGACCGAGCAGTTGCAGGTCCGACGCCGCGAAGCCGGCAGCAAGAAAACGCTGCTGCATGGCCTTCGCCGCGGCGGTAACGCTACCGACGGAGTCCGTGGTATTGATCTCGATGAGCTGGCGAAAGATATCGACGGCTTCTGCATGGCTGGCATCCTTGTCCTGGGCACGAACAGACGGCGTAAGCGGCGAACAGGTCAGCAAAAACAGAGAGCAGGAGCAAAGGAGGACAGAGTTGCGTCGAGTCATCAGGAGTCTGAGAGTACCAGATGGGGAGAGCCGGGTCGGCCAGGGCCGGTGACTGGTAACAGCGAATAAAACACGGACGGCATCTGGGTAGGAGTGGATTTATTGGCCGTCCATTCATCGCAGCCGGGTTAGACTAACCAGTCGGGAAGGGGGCTCTGGAAGAGCTCCCCGGGTACGGCCAAATTGCAGCGAATACAACACAAATAACCCAGAAAGAGTCTCAGTCAGGTTCAGCATCAAATCAGGAAGCTCAGCATCGAACAAGAAAGTCATGTTTATGCCAAACGAAACGACCCGCTACTCGCTCCAAATGCGTCCCGTCGAGCTCTCGACCCAGTCCGACTGTGGCGTGCTGGAGATGGAAATCGTCGCGCAGCCGAATGGGCCGGGCGAGGCGATCCGCACGCGCTCGCGGCAGTGGCTGCCGATCTTCGAGCGCATCTGCACTCTGCTGAGCAGCTCGCCCTTTCACCGCAAGGCGATGCACCGGACCCTGACCGCCGGCGTAGCCATGCATGTACTGGACCGCACGAATGGCGAAAAGCTGCTCTTCTCTGAAGAGGAGATCGCCGCATTGTCGCTGGACAAACCGAACGCGGCGTAGCTACACACCGCTGCGAAAGTGAAGGCCGCCATAGAGGCGGCCTTTGTTGTACCTGAACTGACCTATGCTTCGGTAGCCACGAGCTCGGCCTTGGCGCCTGTAGGACGTGAGCCAATGAAGCCGTAATAGATGATGAATAGATAGCAGAGCACGGGCAGGATGAAGCCGTGGTGAATGCCGATTCGGTCCATGATCGCTCCCTGGCCCAAGGGAATCACCGCCCCGCCGACGATAGCCTGCACCAATAGACCGGAGGCTTTGCCGGTGAGCGGCCCCATTTGCGCCGTACCCAATGTGAAAATGCTGGGAAACATGATGGAGTTGAATAGGCCGACCAGGAGGATTGACCACATCGCCAAATGCCCGAAGGTGAGCATAGACATGACTACCAGGCATGCCGCGACGATGGCGAAGCAGCCGACGAGCGGCCCCGTGCGCACGCGCTGCAGAATGGCAGACCCGACGAACCGGCCGATCATGAGGCCACCCCAGTAGAAGATCAAATACGCGTTGGCGCGCTGGGCAGAAAATGCGCCGATGTCGGGACGCTCCATGTAGTTGACGAGGCTGCTGCCAATGGCCACCTCTGCCCCCACGTAGGCGAAGATTCCGATGGCGCCCAGCCAGACGTGCCGATGTGACCAGATGGAGCCCATCAGGTTGTCCGGATCGCCCGTGGTGCGAAACTCGCGGGTCGCCTGAATTCGAGGCAGCTTCACCAAAGCGATGCCGATGGCTAGCAAGAGGAGCACGATGCCAATGCCGGCATAGGGTCGCTTCAGCGAGGTAGCCTGCTCGAGTTTGGTCATGCGTGCCATTTCAGCAGCGCTGGCAAGTATGAAGGCGCTGCCAAAGAGGGGCGCGATGACGGTACCGAGCGAATTAAATGCCTGCGTCAGATTCAGTCGGCTGGAGGCTGTTTGCGCGGGCCCCAGAACGGTGACATAAGGATTCGCAGCCACCTGCAGCGCCGTGACGCCAGCAGCGAGCACGATTTCCGCGGCAAGGAAAAATGGGTAGGACTGGGCACCCGCCGCGGGCAAGAAAAGAAAGACGCCCAGCGCCATGACGCCGAGTCCGACCACCATGGTTCGCTTATAGCCAATGATCTCAATCAACTTGCCGGCGGGCTGCGCAAAGATGAAGTAGCTGCCGAAGAAGGAGAACTGCACCAGCATGGCTTCGGTGTAGTTCAAGGTAAAGATCTGTTTCAGATGAGGAATAAGGGTGTCATTCAGCGTAGTGAGAAAGCCCCACATGAAGAAGAGCGTGGTGACGATAGCGAGCGCTCTACCGGTGTGGGCGCTGCCGCTCTCTGAAACAGAAACCGTTTGTCCTGAAGCGCTGCCTAGAGCCATCGAACCTCTCGAAAACCTCGTGAGGACACTAACACAAACAGGCGGGCGGGAGGTGCCGCGGACCTGCTTCAGCGGTTACTTAGAGCAGAAGCAGAGCAAGTGTGAGGTATCCAAGATCCGCGATGTAGGCTTTTTTTGAGAAAAGCCTGACGGGAGTTGGGGCTCACATTACAGTTACCTGCTTCTGCTTTACTGCTCGTGATAACTGCGCATCAGGCCGCCGTCAACGACGTAAGTAGATCCCGTGACGTAGGCGGCTTCATCGGAGGCGAGGAAGGCGGCCAGGCTGGCTACATCATCCACGGTTCCCATGCGGCCGAGGGGAATGTTTTTCAGCAACCCCTCCAGCTCCTCCTTGTTGTTGAGGAGGCTCGCATTGATGGGAGTGCTGATGGCGCCGGGTGCAATGTTGTTGACGGTGATGTTCTTGGGCCCTAACTCGACGGCTAGATCGCGCATGAGCATGCGGATGCCGCCCTTGCTGGCGCAGTAGGTCGAGAAGTGGGGGAAGACCATGTCCTCGTGCACCGAGGAGATGTTGATGATGCGCCCAGGCTTGTTGGCGGCCAGCAGCTTTTGCACAAAATACTGGCTCAGGAAGAAGGGGCCTTTCAGGTTGACGGCGAGCACCTTGTCGTAGTCGGCCTCGGTGACCTCCCAGAAGTCCGCTTCCTTCTCCATGCCTGCATTATTCACCAGGATGTCGCAGCCGCCGTAGGTCTGCCAGGCGGCGTCGATCATCTTGCGGACGTCGTTCATGCTCGTGACGTCTGCCTGGCAGACGACGGCCTGGCCGCCCGCCTTCTGGATCGTGGCCACCGTCTGCTCTGCTCCATCGGGATGCCCGATGTAGTCGACGACGACACGAGCGCCTTCCGCGGCGAAGCGCACTGCGATTCCCTGCCCGATCCCGGAGCTCGATCCGGTCACCACTGCGATGCGGTCTTTCAGGCGCGCCATGCACCCTCCTGTGAGATGTGATCTGCCGCAGCAGCAAGCGGGGACCGCGGCCGAGTCCCACTGACTACGATGCGTCTAACTGTTGCAGACGCCTTACAGGCTGGGCACCGCCGTGGGGCCAGACGGCGGGAGAGGCTGCTCTCCCGGTGCACGAAAGATGCTGCGAAAGAGATCGGTGCCGCCGCCGGGCCAGCGCATCATGAGCAGCATGAGGCCGAGAGCGAGAAGCGGGACCAGCAGTCCGGTGTGGAGCGATCCCGTGCCTGCCGCGAGTTGCCCCGTGGCCCACGGCAGCGTGGCGCTGCCCAATCCGGCGACTGCGAACATCCAGCGCGTCTGCGCGGGATCGCTGGTGAGTGCCATGAAGATGGAGACGCAGATAGGAAAAATGGGAGCCATGCTGAGCCCCGCTACCGCCGCAGATAGCATGACCGCCGGAAGGGAGTGCAGCGTGAGCAGCGCGGCCACGCCGACGAATGCACAGACCAGGGCGACCGCGAGAGCCACCTCTTCGCGAATGTGCAGCAGCACGGCAGGCGCAATGGCGCGGCCGACGAGCAGCGACAGCCAGAAACAGGAGGCGGCCAGCGGTGGCGCAGCAGAGATTTGAAAGTGAAGCCGGTGGACGTAGGTGAGAACCCAGCCGCCCAACGCCGCCTCAGTCCCGCAGTAAAGCAGCCCGAAGATCGCGAAGAACACCACGACGCGCTTGGAACTCTGAACGCCGGCCGCAGAGGTTCGTCGCGAGACCTCCTGCGCTGCGGCGCTTCGCCTGTCTTTCAGGCAGAGGGCCAGAATCGTGCTCAAAACACCAGCGGCAGCCATGTACCAGAAGAGGCCGGCCACCCCGGCGTGGTGGAACACAAGCTGCACGGCGAAGGGAGAGATGGCAGCGCCCGCGCTCCAGGAAAAATTGAGCAGCGTGAGCATGGCGGCTCGCCGCTCGCGATAGCGGTCGCCGGTGAGCACGCTGTTCGCCGTCATGGCCAGGCCCAGGCCGGTGCCGAAGAGCAGAAAAAGAAAGAAGAGACCATGACCGCCGCTGAGGGCGAGCCCCGCCATGCTGGTCGCGATCATCGCCATGCCTGCGGCAAGCGTGCGATGGAACGGAGAGCGCACCAGCAGTGCGCCGATGGCAGAGCCGGCGAAGACCGCGAGCAATAACCTGCCGGAGCTGGCGTCGTCGAGCCGCCAGAGTGCCGCGAGTGCGGGGAGGCCGCTGCCCAGCAGCGTAAGGCCGATGCCGGTGACCAGCTCCATGGCCTGAATGCCGAGAATGGGGCCGACGGGATAGCGCGGAGCGGATCGGGTGGAGGTCAGGCTGGCGTCCACGATGCTTCCCGTGTGGATTCACGCGCCATGAGCGCGGGCTCCACTGCCACCTGGTCGCCATACTCCTGCAGATTGCGGATGCGGCTGAGCACGATGCGGGCGGCTATGCGGCCCATATCCTCCAGCGGCTGGCGGATGGTGGTGAGGCTCGGGGTATGGAAGGCGGCAGCGCGGATGTCGTCAAAGCCCATGACGGAAACGTCCTCGGGCACGCGCAATTTCGCGTCGCGCAGCGCGCGGATGGCGCCGATGGCGGCCACATCGTTGAAGGAGAACAGCGCACTGAATCGCTTGCCACCGGCCAGCAGCTGTTCGACGACCGGGTAGCCGAGCTCCGGTGAAGTGAGGTCGCGGTCGAGCTGTACCACGAGGGATCGATCGATGACGAGCCCCAGCTTTTTCGCGGCGTTTTCGATGCTGCGCCAGCGATCTTCCGAATCGGAGCTGAAGGGCTGACCGCGCATGAATGCGATAGAGCGATGACCGAGTTTGTAAAGGTGGCCGAGCGCCAGTTCCGCGGCCTTGGCCTGGTCGAGGAGCACGTTCGTGACACCCGGGATGTGGCGATGCGCGGCGACGGCGACGGCCGGTACCGGATAGTTATGCTGGAACGCGGTATCCACCAGGATCAACCCTTCGGCGCCGCGGCCCACCAGCAGACGCGCATATTGCTCTACGAGCTCCGGCTTATGCCGATGATGCGCAGTGAAGTAAAAATAGCCCTCCTGAACCAGTTGATCGCCCACTCCGCTCAGGACCTGGGTGTGGTAGCCCTCGCCCAGCTCCGGCACCAGGATGCCGATGGTGTGGGTGCGCCGGTTGCGTAGCGAGCGGGCCAGCAGGCTGGGCTGGTAGTTGAGTTTCTCTGCAGCGGCCTTGATGCGATCGCGCGTGGCCTGCGGGATCGAGCGGCCCGGCACGTCATTCAGCACTACGGAAATGGTCGCCGGACTTAGCCCGAGGTGCTCGGCCAGCGTCTTCAGGCTTGCCGGCTTGTCTCCGTGCTGCATCTGTTGCTTCTTGCGCGCCATTTGTCTCCGCGATCGCCCGGGTGCGTGAAGCTGATAGTAGAGCATTTTCACTGCGACTGTGTACGGCCAAGTTCCGCGAAGTGTGGCTTTTCTTGACGAAAAAGCCGCGTAGCCAGTGGCGCTCCTGTATACACCTGCGCTCGAGCCCTGCAACAGCGATTTGCGCATCGCGAAACTATGTTCTTTGAGGATGACGTAATGCCAGATTCGGAAACGGTAGCAGATCGCCCCACAGACTATCGTTTGTTTTAGAATGGCGCGGCAGCCGGCACGAAGCCGGTATTGCGCTCGGAGGCACTGTGATGCGTTCTCTGCTGCTTTGCGTTCTCGCCCTGTGGACCGCCGCGCCCTGGATTTCGCTCCATGCCCAGCCGGCCGGCTTTGTGCACACGCAGGGTAGCGAACTGGTAGAGGGCAACGGCCACGCGCTGATGCTGCGCGGCACCAACCTGGGCAACTGGCTGGAGCAGGAGGGCTACATGTTCCTGTTCGGCGATGACGGGCCGACCTCGCCGCGGGAGATCGAAGATTATTTCGACGAGTTGATCGGGCCACAGCAGGCGAAGACTTTCTGGCACCAGTACCGCGACGTATACATCACCAAGGCTGATATCGACCTGCTGAAGTCCACCGGAATGAATTCGGTCCGTGTGCCGATTCATTACAAATTCTTTACCCAAGGCAACGACGAGGGCTTCCGTCTGCTGGACCGGGTAGTGAGCTGGGCCAAGGCCGATGGCATGTATGTGGTGATCGATATGCACATGGCCCCGGGCGGACAGACCGGCACCAATATCGACGACAGCTACGGCTATCCGTGGCTCTACGATTCACCCGGCGACCAAGCGGAACTGATCGACATCTGGAAGCGCATCGCCGACCACTACCACGACGAGACGACGGTGCTGGGCTACGACCTGCTGAACGAGCCGATCCCGCACTATCCCCAGCTACAGAAGTACAACAGCCAGCTCGAGCCGCTGTACAAGCGCATCTCGGCAGCGATTCGCGAGGTGGACAAGAACCACGTGCTGATCCTCGGCGGAGCGCAGTGGGACACGAACTTCAGTGTCTTCGGTCCGCCCTTCGACAGCAACGTGATGTACCAGCTTCACCTGTACGCAGTTCAACACTCCGTGGAACGACGCGACCGCGGCAAAGACAGAGGCGTCGCTGGCGCGGTACGTGGCTTTCCGCGACAAGTATCATGTGCCGATCTGGCTGGGTGAGTCGGGCGAAAACGATGACAACTGGATCCGCAACTTCCGCCTGCTGCTTGAAAAGGACAAGATCGGCTGGTGCTTCTGGCCATACAAGAAGATGGAAAAGAGCTCGGCGATTGTCTCTATCCAGCCGCCGGACCACTGGAACGAGATCGTGAAATACGCCAGCGAGCGTCGCGGCGTCGGCAACACGGAGAAGCAGCTTGGCATGCGGCCTTCGCCGGAGGTGGCGGCCGCGGCGCTGAACCAGCTGCTGGAGAATGTGAAGCTGGCCAAGTGCCGCGTGAACACTGGGTATGTCGAAGCGCTTGGACTGAAAGTACCGGCGGGCGGCGTGCCGGTTCGGCAGTAGACGACTTACTTGTAGATCAGATGAATGTCCGTCGTGGTCTCAGGACACGTCACCGCGATGGTGGCCTTTTCGATCGGTGGCGCCACCAGGAGCACATGCGGGTTATTGGCAAAGCCGAAGCCTTCCGTGGGAACCATGAAGATATTGCGATCCAGCTTCTGGTTCTCATTCTCGTCGTGCAGAACGACGACTCCGTATTTCCCTGCAGGAAGGTGATCGAAGCGCGCCGTGGCGTGATCGCCTTCGATTGGGAAGTGGGCGTGGCGGAAGGATTTGGCTACGTCTTCCGGCCATCCCGCGGAGGAGGTGAAAAGTCCCGCACCGAGCAGTCCCTTGGTACTGCGGAAACCGGTGACGTGGATGACAAGCGAGCAGTTGCCTTCGCTGCCGCCGGGCGATGCCCACGCCGGCGTGGCGCTCAGGAGCAATGCAAAGAAGAGCCCAGAGAATACCAGCAGTGCCCGGCGGGGGCAGATCGTCATGCGGCAGGAATCTCCTATGGGTTCGGCTGAGACGAACTCGATTGGCCGCCCGAAGTAGTTGACACAGGCGAAGTGTCTCTGCGTAGGACGCTCTTTAACGGCCGAATGTTACCTCCGAAATGGAAGGTTGGACCAACCGACCAGCGAAAGTCCCATCTGCCGTCCTTCAGAAGGTCGTTGAAGATGTGGAAGTAGACGACATCGGTTTGCATGCGCACGGCGATGTGCTTTGTCACATTGACGTCATAGCCGCCGCCAAAGCCATAGAAGCCTGTCCAGTCGTGCTTCTGCCCGGAGGGGACAAGTTCCTGAGCGATGGCCGTCGTGACCGCATCGTGCGGATGCGGTGTGGCCGTCTCGTGCACCGCACCGATCGATGGCCGGATGAACAGAGTGACATACCGAAACTTTCGGTAGTTGAGCTGCGGGCCTGCGGCAAAGGTCTGTGTGGTGGAATCCACCGGCACATAGACCTGGTAAGTCGGCGGAATCACGCCCGCCAGGATGAGCTGCAATATCTGCGCGCCGAGCTCCTGCTGGAGCGCGGTGGGCAGCAGGTCCGGAGTCAGTTCCGTGTGGCCCGTGGTGACTGAGTAGTCGAATCCCTCAGCCAGCCATGTCTTCTGGTTCCAGCCGGCCTGGAAGTGATAGCCGCGGGTCGTAAGGTCAAGCTTTGGGGCAATCAGGGCCGCGTAGCCGTTATAGATGTCGTAGCGGCCGACATACTCCTGCTGGGCGCGAGCGGCCCACGGCACCGATAGCAAAAAGAGAAGCAGGCAGATGGCCCGGGGGATTTTGAGCGTGCGGGGGAGTAGGGACATGCGGATCAACAACCTCCTTGGATTTCAACGCGCAGCAAATGAACTGAGACTGCGCGAAAAGCAGCCGAAGAGTACCGACCCTGACGCGCCGTTGGCAACCACAATTTTTACCGACTGGTCAGAAAGTTAAAGCGCTGATGGCTTCGCGGGTAAGTGGCGGAGGAAGGTCTCGATTTCTTCGAGGACAATCTCCGGCTGCTCGCGATGCGGGGTGTGGCCGCTGTCTGGAAGCCGGACAAGGCGCATCTGTGGAGCGAGCGGGCGCAGCGCATCGATCTGCAGACTGGTGGCGTACTCGTCATGCGCGCCTTGCAGGACCAGCAAAGGACAGCCCACCGGCGGCAGATGCGCTTCGAGCGGCAGGGTGAGCAGGCTGTCGGACTCGCGGATGCTGAGCCACGCGGCAAAGACGGCATCTGCATCGCGGTGATGACGCGCGAGCCGTTCGCGGAAGTCGGTCTCGCGCCACGCACGTTCGGCCAATGCCATTCCTGCGGCAGAGGCGGGCTCCAGGCGGAGGATCGGCGATTCCAGCACCAGCGCGCTCACGTTTTCCGGATGCATCGCGGCATAGATAAGCGCAATGGCCGCGCCCTCGCTGTGTCCGAGCAGCACTGGTTGCACGATAGCGAAGTGGGCAAGCAGGGCCGGCAGGACCTCCAGGGATTGCTGCTCAAAGTAGCGGCGACTGCGCGGCTCCGGCGGCCCCTCCGATTGGCCGTGGCCGAGCCGCGAGTAAAGCAGCACATCCATTTGGCAACGTTCCGCCAGCCGCTCGGGAAAGTCGCGCCAGTGGGAGACGGAACCGAGCGCCTCATGCAGCAGGACGATGGTGCCCCGGGGATGCGAAACCGCGACGTGCCGGGTTTCGAGCTGCCGCCCGGCAATGCTGAGCAGTGCGGGTTCGCTCACAGTCCACGTGCCCAGATGAGGGGCTTCTGGGCGGCAGCCCAGCCCTCCACCCGCGGTGCGTAACGCTCCTCCAGCGCATTTCGCTTGAGCTTCAAGGTGGGCGTGATCAGGCCGCTGTCAAAGTCCCAGGGGCCATCGACAAGCGCGAGGAACTGGAGCCGCTCATGCGGATCGAGCTCGGCATTGATCTGTGTCAGCAGGGTCTGGAGCGAACTGCCCAGCTCGCCATTCAGCCCGCTGGCCTCGCATTGCTTGCGAGCCTCTGCCGAGAGCACGGAGATGGCGAAGGGGTGCGGCCGGCCATCGCCCATGACGCAGGTCGCCTCCAACGCAGGATGGATGCTGAGGAGCTTTTCGATCGGCACCGGCGAGACGTATTTGCCCTTGCTGGTCTTGAACTGCTCCTTGATGCGTCCGACGATCTTCAGTTGGCCATCCGGCGAGAGCTCGCCCTTGTCTCCAGTACGGAAGAACCCATCGGCGGTAAAGCAGGCGCGCGTGGCTTCGTCATTGCGGTAGTAGCCAATCATGTTCATAGGGCTGCGCATCTGAACCTCGTCCTCCGCTCCGATGCGCACCTCGACACCGGGCAACGCGGCCCCAACGTAACCCATGCGAAAGTCTTCGGGCCGGGGTGCGTGCGTGATTGCTGTTTCTGTGAGGCCGTAGCCCTCGATCATCCCCAGACCGAGCTTGCGATACCAGCTGAGGACCTCGCCCGGCAGCGGCGCTGCGCCCGATGCGGCAAAGCGTACATGGTCCAGGCCAAGCTGACGCAGAATCTTGCGCTTCACAATGCCGCGCAGGATGGGGATACGCAGCAGGCGATCGAGCTTCGGCTGCGGGACCTTTTCCAGCACGCCTTGACGGAAGCGCAGGTAGAGGCGAGGAACGGAGAAGAAGAGCGTAGCCCGCGCTCGCTTGAGATCGTGAAGAAAGCTCTCCTGCCCGGCGGTGAAATAGACGGTGCAGCCGATGTGCAGGCTGGTGGCTTCGATGACGCCTCGCTCTGCAATATGTGCCAGCGGTAGATACGAGATAAATCGTTCATTGCTGTCCATGTTGACCAGCTTTGCAATGCTGTCGCCCATGTGCGGAAAGACAGAAAAGCGATGCATCACCCCTTTGGGCTGGCCGGTGGTCCCGGAGGTATAGATGATGGTGGCCAGCTCGTCCCCATGGCGCACCGGTGACTCGGCGAGGGGCGGGCATTCGGCGAGGATCTCGTCCCAGCGGCGGTCGCAGCCGCGCAGCACCTCGGGCGCCGCATTGGGCATGGCGATGCGCAGCACGCCCACCGGAATACCCTGCTGCATGGCCTCGCGATCGTCCATGGCCCCGACAAAGCAGGCTCGGACATCCGCGTGCTGCAGCAGCGTGCGGATAGACTCCGCGCGCAATGAGGGGTAGAGCGGTACCGTGACCAGGCCGGCCATCCATGCGCCCAGCTCGGCGATAATCCACCAGGCGCTGTTGCGTGCGAGCGTGGCAATGCGGGAGCCGGGCTCCCATCCGCGAGCACGCAGGAAAGTGGCGATGCGGCGTGCCTCGTCCATGGCCTGCTGCCAGGTCCAGGAGCGGACGGTGCCGTCGCTCATCGGCTGGACGAGATAAGTCTCATGTGCGCGGGCGCTCTCCCAGTGATACGCCCGTCCAAGCGGGAGAAACTCATCGCTCCACTGCGCCATCCAGATTGCCTCCAGTCAGACTGACTCCAAGTTTGCTGGAAGCAGCCTACTAGATCAATTTCCTTCTAGGCGCCTTTGGCCTTCTTCACTGCTTCGGTGAGCGCAGGCACAATTTCGAAGAGATCGCCGACGATGCCGTAGTCGGCCACTTCGAAGATGGGCGCGTTCTCATCCTTGTTGATGGCGACGACTGTTTTTGAGCCCTTCATGCCGACCAGGTGCTGGATGGCGCCGGAGATGCCCACGGCAAGGTAGAGCTTGGGCGAGACGGTCTGGCCGGAGCTGCCGACCTGCCTCTCCATGGGCAGCCAACCGTTGTCGCAGATGGGGCGCGATGCCGCAAGCTCCCCACCGAGCGCTTTCGCCAGCTCTTCCACGATGGGCAGGTTGTCCTGCTCCTTGATGCCGCGGCCTACCGAGACGATGATGGGCGCGGAGCTGAGGTCCACCGTCTGCGCAGCTTCGCGGAAGGGCGCTTCCTGTTTGCTGCGGATGGCGCTTGCATCGAGCTGCGATGCGAAGGCTTCGACGCTGGTGCTGCCGGCTTCGAGCGACTCCGCACGGAAGGCACCGGCCTGGACTGACAGAAAGGACGGACCAGAACCGGCGTGGCGATAGTCCGCGTTGAGCTTGCCCTGAAAGAGTTGGCGGACAAAGACAAAAGAGTCCCCGTCCTTACGCAGGCCGACCATATCCGGCAGAAGCACCTGCCCGAAGCGCGCAGCGAGACGCGGCGCGAAGTCGCGTACCTGGTAAGTATGGGGAAATACCACGAAGCTGGGGTCAAGCTTCTTGATGAACTGCTCCAGCGCGGATACGTAACCGTCTGCGGTGTAATCCTTCAGCAGTACATGCTCGACGCGATAAGCCTTGTCGAGCTTCTTATTTGCCAGCTCGCCGCTCAGCGATTCGAGATCGCTGCCCAGGATGACAGCGGAGAGCGGCTGTCCGGCAGCCGCTGCGATCTGCTGCCCGGCAGCCAGCGCCTCCCATGACATGCGGTTATAGGCACCCCCACGATGTTCCAGTACAACGAGGACTCCGCTCATATCACCCGCACCTCAAATTTCAGTTTCTCGACCAGCTTCGCGGCCGCCTCTTTGGGCGAGCCCTCGATCATCTGTGTCTCCTTCTTCTTCTCTGGCAGGTAGATGCGCTCGAGAGTCACCGTTGGGGCGCCGGCCTGCGGCAGATCGCTCGCGGCGATGCGGCGGACTTCCTTGGTCTTCGCCTTCTTGATGCCCATGAGCGTCGCATAGCGCAGCTTGCTGATGCCGGATTGAATGGTGAGCAGAGCGGGCAGCGGCATCTCGACGTGCTGAAACCATCCGTCTTCGAGCTCACGCTTTACCTTGATGGAGCCTTCGCCTGCTTCCACCTGCATGATGATGGTCGCGTGCGGGATGCCGAGAAGCTCGGCGAGCACGACGCCGGTCTGGCCCAGACCCAGATCGTCCGATTGCAAGCCGGTGAGGATGAGATCCGCCTTCTCGTCCTTGATCGCAGCAGCAAGGCGGCCGGCAATGCCGAGTGTGTCCAGCGAGGCCAGGTCATCGCATTCGATATGGATGGCGCGATCGGCGCCTTTGGCCAGTGCTTCGCGGATGGTCTGCGAGCCACGCTCCGGCCCGGCGAGCACCGCGACGACCTCGCCACCATGCTTCTCCTTCAACTGCAGCGCTTCTTCCAGCGCATAGGCGTCTGGCTCGTTGATCTCATAGCTCAGGTCTTCCTCATCGATCCAGCGACCGCTGGCATCGATGTGCAGGTTCGAATCCCGGACCGGAACCTGCTTGATGGCGACGATGATCTTCATACGTTCTGTGCTCCATTCGACGGTGTTGCGTTAGCGATTGACTGAGCCGCAATTTGGGCAATATCGAGCAGTTGCGGCGGCGCGTCGCTGGTGGCGGCCAGCGCATCGCGAAACATGGTGTTGCAGAAAGGACAGGCGGCGCCGACGATGCTGGCGCCGGTGGCGGCCAGCTCTTTTGCGCGCACGTGGCTTACGCGCTCGCCGGATTCTTCGCCCAGAAAAGCCAGCCCTCCGCCGGCCCCGCAGCAGAAGGAGCGCTCGCGTGCCCGCGGCGGATCGATGACCTTGCCGGAGCGTGCGAGCACCTCGCGCGGCTGATCGTAGGATCCGCGATAGCGGCCTAGATAGCAGGGATCGTGATAGACGATGTCCGGCCCGTCTGGTTTTGGGCAGCTTGTCCTGATAGCGCGCCATGAACTCACTGTGATGCTCGACCTCGGGTGATGCGCCGTAATCCTTCCAGTCTTTCGCAATGGTGCGAACGCAGTGCGGGCATATCGTCACAATCTTTGTGACCTTCTGCTGCTTCATAATTTCCAGGTTCTGCTCCGCAAGCTGCTGAAAGACGAGGTCGTTGCCGAGGCGGCGGACGGGATCACCGGTACATTTTTCTTTTTTGAGCACGCCGTAAGATGCGCCGAGATAGTCCATCACCTTCGCGAAGGACGCAATAATTTCGCGGCCCTGCGGATCGTAGGCGCCCATGCAGCCTAGCCACAGGCAGTACTCCTGCGAGCCATCGAAGATGGGAAGCTCCTGCTTCTTGATGAACTTGTCGCGCTCGGTGGAGCTCATGCCCAGGGCGTTGCCATTGCGCTCGAGGGCGAGAAACAGTTTGGTGCCGTGATCGTCTTCCCAGGCGCCGGTGTTCACCGCGCCGCGCCGCAAGCCGATGATGATGGGCAGATGCTCGATGCCGACCGGGCACTGGTACTCGCATGCGCCGCAGGTGGTGCACTGGAAGGCGGCCTCCTGCGAGTTGTACTTGCCCAGCAGCGGCTCCTCGGAATGTGGGCCAAGGTCGTTGAGATAGCTGCGCATGCCGAGGATGATTTCTTTGGGGTTCAGCACCTTGCCGGTATTGTTGGCCGGGCAGTGCTCCGTACAGCGGCCGCATTCGACACAGGAGTAGGCCTGCAGCGCCACTAGTTGGGTGACATCCTTGCCGGTAACGAGGCCGAAATCTTCGTCGCCGGCGAGCGGCGGGATGTGGCTGAACTCGCCACGCGAAAGGAAGATGGTGATGGGGCTAAGGACCAGGTGCAGGTGCTTGGTGTGCGGGATGAGCGGCAGAAAGGCCAGGATGCAGAGTGCGTGCGCCCACCACAAGCCACGTGCCGCGGCTGAGGCGGGCGATACGACGAATCCCGCGAGATAGGTGACCATCAGCGCGAAGATCAGGAATGCGATCACGCCGGATTCGTAAGAGACCTTGCGTCCCAGCCAGATGGGCCGCACGAAAAAGCGGCGCACGAAGAGTCCGGCGATGGAGACCGCCACCAGCAGCGCGAAGACGGCAGCAAACCAGAAGTAGAAGCCGCCTAACCAAAAATTAAAACCGCCGATTCGGGCCTCGGAGTCGAGGAAGCCCAGCCGGAAGCCGGATGCGAAGTGGTTGAGTGAGACCAGCGCAAAGGCGAGAAAGCCCCAGAAGACGAAGGCATGCGCGAGCCCGGGAAGCGGGCGCTCCTTGATAACCTTCGCCTGGCAGAGCACCTCCCAGAAGAAATCCCATATCCGCCTGCCGATGGGAGAGATGTGAAAGTCGGGGTCTTTCCGGGCGGTGAAGATGTTGCGCAGCACACGATCGAAGCGCCAGAAGAAGCCGACCAGCGAAAGCACGATCAGCAACCCAAGCAGTACCATCTCCAGCGTGGAGAATGAGGGTGGCTCCGCGTAATGAAGAGTCAGGGCGAGCCCGTGTGCCGGTGTCGCAGTGTTCATGAGGCTGTAACCTGGGCAGCACTCTTACCTTGGTAAGGCGCCTTGGAAAATTCGCTTGCGCAATCGAGCCGAGAGCGCGTAGAACGATAAGTGCATATCCTACCGGTGAGTAAGATATCAACCGGTAGTGGCACTGTCAAACGCTGAGGGAGTGGAACGATGCAGAAGCAGTCCGCAGCCCTGCAACCGCATCGCCGGCTGTTTGCCGATCGTAAACGCAATCCGGACGGCAAGCGGGGTGCCGTGCTCCATACGGCGGTTCGCATGTTCCTTGAGCGCTCCTATGGACGCACGTCGATGAATGACGTCGCCATGCAGTTGAACATCACAAAGCCGGCGCTCTACCACTACTTCCGCAACAAGGAAGAGATCCTGGTGGAGATCTACCGGTTGGGGACAGACCTGATCGACGAAATGCTGGACTCGATCGAAGCCGATGAAAAGCCCGGACTGGACAAGGTAGCAGACTTTATCGCGGGCTACATGCAGATCATCACCGGCGATTTTGGCCGTGCCGTCATCCGGCTGGACGATGGCGAGCTATCGAAGGTCGGGCGCAAACTGGTGCGCGGGCGCAAGCGCGAGATCGATCACCGGGTGCGCGCTCTGATCGAGGGCGGGATCAAGGATGGGTCGATTGCGTCCTGCGACGCAAAGATCGCGTCCTTCATTCTGGCAGGGTCGATCCACGGCATGGCGAGCTGGTACGAGCCGACAGGCCCTATGGAACTGAGTGCGATTAGCGCGCAATATGTGCGGATTCTTACGGCAGCCCTCGCGAATGGCGACGTGCCGGAGCTGATGCAGCCCGGCTCGTTGGCATTCAAGAGCAGCGCCCACATACAGGGTTAGCAGTACCGAAGAGAGATCGACGAGGAGAGCATGGAAGCTGTTGCCGAGCGAGAAGCCGCCACAATGAAGACCGGCACCCCCCTGCTGCTGCGCAAGGCCGCAGTGCTGGGCGCAGGCACGATGGGGTCGCGGATCGCCGCCCACCTGGCAAATGCCGGCGTAATCGTGCTGCTGCTGGACCTGCCCGGGGCCGAAGGCGCCCGCAACTCAGTTGCGGAGAAGGCTGTGGATACGCTCAAGAAGAGCAAGCCTGCCGCGTTCTATACGCCGACTGCCGCCGCGCGCATCCGCACTGGCAACTTCGAGGACGATCTGGCGCAGCTCGCCGAGTGTGATTGGGTCATCGAGGCGGTGACGGAGGATCTGGGGATCAAGCAGCAACTGCTGGCGCGCGTCGCGCCTCATGTGCAGCCGCACGCCTTTCTGACAACGAATACCAGCGGCATCCCGGTTGGCTCCATCGCCAGCGTGCTGCCTGAGGAACTACGGCGCCGCTGGTTTGGCACGCACTTCTTCAATCCGCCGCGTTACATGCGGCTGGTCGAGGTAATTCCCGGTCCAGATACCGATCCGGCCGCAATGGCTTCACTCTCCGCGTTTCTCGATCAGAACCTGGGCAAGGAAGTGGTTCGCGCGCGCGATACGCCGAACTTCATCGCCAACCGCATCGGCACCTTCTTCATCCTGGAGACGCTGCGTGTGATGGAGGAAGAAGCATTGACCGTGGAGGAGGTGGACGCGCTGACCGGCACAGCTATCGGGCTGCCGCGCACCGGCACCTTCCGACTGGCGGATATGGTTGGCTTGGACATCCTGTCTCATGTAGCGCGGAACTTCGCCAAAGCAAAGCAGGACGCCGGCGGCCAGGCAGCGCTACCTCCGTTTCTGGAAACGATGCTGGAGCGCAAGTGGCTGGGCGACAAAACCGGCGGCGGCTTCTACAAGAAGGAGCGCGGCGCGGATGGCAAGGATGCGCGCCTGGTACTGGACCTGAAAACGCTGGAGTATCAGCCATCTTCCAAGCCCAAGCTCCCCGCACTGGACATGGCAAAGAGTGTGGATTCTCTAGCCGAACGGCTGCGCATGCTGCTGACCGCCGATCAGAAGAAGGACAAGGCGGCGCGCTTCCATTGGAAGCTGCTGACGCGGCTATGGAACTACTCGGCCGACTGTCTGCCGGAGATCGCCGACTCTGCAGCAAGCATCGATGCGGCGATGCGCGCCGGGTACAACTGGCAGCTCGGCCCCTTCGAGATGTGGGACGCGGTGGGCGTAGCCGGCACCGTAACACGCATGCAGGCAGCGGTCGAGCGGGTCAGTCCTGTGGTCGAGACCATGTTGGGCAGCGGCGCCGCAAGCTGGTACGGCGACAACGGCGCATCGAGCTACGATCCGGCAACGCAGCGCTATCAACCCGTCGCGCGTCCCGCGGGCATCGCGCATATCGCCAGCTTCCGCGCCAGCAACGGGGTTGTACGGGGGAATCCGGGCGCTTCTCTCATCGATCTGGGTGACGGCGTGGCCTGCATCGAGCTGCACTCGAAGAAGAGCGCGATCGGCGACGATATCATCCGGCTGATCACGAAGACGCTTGAGCCCGCATCCGATGCGGTGCGCGACTTCCGCGCTTTCGTGATCTCCAGCGATGGGGACAACTTCTCCGTCGGCGCAAACCTGATGCAGCTCCTGCTGGCGGCGCAGGAGGGCGAGTGGGAGGATGTCGACCTGACCATCCGCGCCTTTCAGCGCATGACACAGTCGATCAAGTTCTGTCCGCGGCCGGTCGTCGTCGCACCGTATGCGCTCTGCCTGGGCGGCGGCACGGAGATCTCGTTGCACGGAGCGCGGCGACAGGCACATGCGGAGCTCTACATGGGACTGGTCGAGACGGGTGTCGGCCTTATACCCGGCGGCGGCGGCACCAAGGAGTTTGCATTGAAGGCGACGGACGAAGCCATTCGTGCCTTCGGCGATGCAACTCGAGTCGCGATTTCGACGGAGCTGGTCGACACCATGAAACAAGCCTTCGAGACGATCGCATTAGCCAAGGTCTCCACCTCCGCCGCCGAATCGAAGTCGCTCAACCTGCTGACGGCGGACGATGGCATCACGGTAAATCGCGAACGGCTGCTGCTGGACGCGAAGGCCGCGGCAGAAGCACTTGCCGATGCCGGCTATCTGCCGCCTGCGCTGCGCATGGAGATCCCTGCCGCGGGCGAAAGCGTACTCGCGACGTTGAAGCTGGGCGCTTACATGATGCAGCAGTCGGGTTATGCGAGCGACCATGATGTGAAGGTAGCTGGCCACGTCGCGCATATCTTGTGCGGCGGTCGCGTGGCGCCGGGCACGCGTGTGACCGAGCAGTATTACCTGGACCTCGAGCGCGAGGCATTCCTCTCGCTCTGCGGCGAGCGCAAGACGCAGGAGCGCATCGCCTACACGTTAAACAGCGGTAAGCCACTAAGGAATTAGTCATGCAGGATGCAGTGATCGTAAGCACCGTCCGCACCCCGGTCGGCAAATCGGGACGAGGAGGCCTGGCCGCGGCGCGCCCGGACGATCTGGCCGCCACCGCCATCGAAGGAGCGTTCTCGCGCGTTCCCCAGCTCGATAAGAACGAAGTCGACGACGTGATCCTGGGCTGCGCGCACCCGGAAGCCGAGCAAGGCATGAACGTGGCTCGCATCGCGAGTCTTCGTGCAGGCCTGCCCGTCGAAGTTTCCGCCATGACCGTCAATCGCTTCTGCGCCTCCGGCCTGCAGGCCATCGCGCAGGCGGCAGATCGTATCCGCGGCGGTGGCGCATCGGTGGTCGTGGCGGGCGGCACCGAATCGATGAGCATGATTCCGATGGGCGGCCATAAGATCAGCGCCAATCCCTGGCTTGTAGACAATATGCCGGCCGCGTACCTGTCGATGGGCCTCACCGCGGAACGTGTGGGCGAGCGCTTCCATGTCTCGCGCGAGGATGCGGACAACTTTGCACTCGCCAGCCACCAGAAGGCGTTGAAGGCGATCGCGGAAGGCCGGTTTACCGATGAGATCGTGCCCTTCGAGTGGATGGAGCGGACACCGAAAAATGGATCGGCCAAACCGATTGAGCAAAAGCGCAGCTTCCAGACCGATGAAGGGCCACGGGCGGATACGTCAGCGGCCGCGCTGGCAAAGTTGAAGCCGGCGTTCCACGCCAAGGGCACTGTAACCGCAGGCAATTCCTCGCAGACCTCCGACGGCGCGGCCGCCACCATCGTGACCAGTGCAGAGCGGGCCGCAGCGCTCGGCATGAAGCCGATCGCACGCTTTGTTGCGTTCGCCACCGCGGGATGCGCGCCGGAGATTATGGGCATCGGACCAGTGCATGCGGTACCGAAGGCGCTGAAGATCGCAGGGCTGAAGATCGAGGACATCGGCCTGGTGGAGCTGAACGAGGCATTCGCCGCGCAATCGCTCGCGGTGATACGCGAGCTCGGTCTCGACCCGGAAAAGGTTAACGTGAACGGCGGGGCCATCGCGCTGGGACATCCCCTGGGGTGCACCGGCGCGAAGCTGACCGCCACGCTGCTGCACGAGATGCAGCGCCGCAAGATTCGCTATGGGCTGGTGACAATGTGTGTGGGCGGCGGTATGGGCGCTGCCGGTATCTTCGAGAATCTCAATTGATTTCGTAACCACTGGAGCGACATGATGGCAACGCTGGCGTCACACCCCACTACCGTCAAAGCAGCCGCGGGCGGCAGCTTCCTGCTGGAAGAGCGCACCCCGCAGGAGGTCTTCACGCCCGAGGACTTCAATGACGAACAGAGGCAGATTGCAGAGACAGCCTCCACTTTCGCGCAGAAGGAGATTTTGCCCGCGGCAGAGGCGATCGAGGCGAAGGATTACAAGGTGACGCGCGCGTTGCTCTCCAAGGCGGGCGAGCTGGGCTTGATGGCTACCGACACGCCGGAAGAATACGGCGGACTGGCGATGGACAAGGTCGCTTCGGCCATCGTTGGGGAAAGACTCGCGGTGCTGGGCAGCTTTGCAACCACGTTCAGCGCGCACGTTGGCATCGGCATGCTGCCGATCATCTGGTATGGTACCCCGGAGCAGAAGCAGAAGTATCTGCCCAAGCTGGTGACGGGTGAGTGGGTGGGCGCCTATGCGCTCTCCGAGGCGTCTTCGGGCTCCGATGCCATGAGCCTGCGAACGCGCGCTGTCCTGTCACCTGACGGGCAGCACTACATCCTGAATGGCGAAAAGATGTGGATCACCAACGCGGGATTCGCGGACCTGTATACGGTGTTCGCCAAGGTCGATGGCGAGAAGTTCACCGCTTTCCTGATCGAGCGCGATACTCCAGGCTTCGCCGTGGGTGCGGAGGAACACAAGCTCGGCATCCGGGGCTCATCTACCTGCCCGCTGATTCTCACGGATTGCAAGGTTCCCGTCGGCAACCTGCTTGGCGAGCTCGGCAAGGGTCACCATATCGCTTTCAACATCCTGAACATTGGCCGCTTCAAGCTGGGGGCAAGCGCTATCGGCGGTGCAAAGAATTCTCTGGCAAACGCAGTCCGCTATGCGAAAGAGCGCAAGGCATTCGGCAAAACCATCAGCGAGTTCGGTTTGATCCAGCAGAAGCTGGCCGAGAGCGCGACCGGCATTTTCGTGGGCGAGAGCATGGCATACCGCACCATCGGGATGATCGATGTCGCCTTGGGATCGCTCGAACGTGAGAACGCAACGAACCCCCGCGAGATTCAGAAGAAGATCGAAGAGTACGCTGTCGAGTGCTCGATCCTGAAGGTCTGGGGATCGGAGATGTTGGAGATGGTGGTCGACCACACGCTGCAGATTTATGGCGGCTACGGTTACGTGGAAGAGTACCCAGCGGAGCGCGCCTATCGCGACTCTCGCATCAATCGTATATTCGAGGGCACGAACGAGATCAACCGGATGATCATCACCGGCTGGTTGATGAAACGGGCGGCCAGCGGGCAACTGCCGCTGCTTGGTGCGATCAAGAAGCTGATGGCGGAGGTGATGGAGCCGCCCTCCTTTGACAGTGGTGACGAGACAGACGATCCGCTCGCCGAGGAAGCTGCGCTGCTCGCAAATCTGAAGAAAGCCGCTCTCTTCTGTTCCGGTTCAGCCACGCAGAAGTACATGCAGGCGCTGCAGGAACAGCAGGAGATCATGAGCGACCTGGCCGACATGACGATGGAGGTCTACGCGTTTGAATCTGCGCTGCTGCGTGCGCGCAAACTCGGCGCTCAGTCCCAAAAGACGCAAGCCCAGACCGCCCACGCCATGGTGAAGTTGTGCGCGGCAGATGCGCTTGCCGTAGTGGAAAAAGCAGCGCGACGCGTCCTCGCAGCCGTTGCCGAAGGCGACATGCTGCGCACACAACTGGCCATCCTGCGCCGGCTCTTGAAGCACACTCCGCAGAACACGATTGCACTGAGCCGCATGGTGGCGCAGCGTCAACTCGACGCAGGCGGCTACAAACTATAGCGTCCCATCAACGCAGCTTACCCAGCGAACGTACTCCGTAGGCAGTCTCTTCGAGGAAGGTCTCGGGATGCATGTTCGCCGGCGGCGGCAGATTCATACGCGCCGCAGTCGATGCAGCCAGCCGCGCAGCAAGAGACTGCCGCACGTCCAACGCCATGTCGAGGCGCCGCTCAAGAAAGGCTTCGATCGCCTGCAGGTCGGCCAAACGCAGCCGGCTGAGCGCATCTGCAGGAATGCTCGTCGCCCGCGGAGCAGCAGGCGCCTGCGGCGCGGCCTGCGTAAACAACCGGGTATTGCCTAGGGGTGATGCATCGCGCGACTGCCCTTCGTGGACGACCAGCGTGCCCGCGACCAGATCGCCGAGCCGCTGATTGTGCTTCGTGATGAAAATGCTGATGGTACCGACGACGTAAAAGGTGGGGAGAAAATCGATGACACGCACAAGATTGCGCGAGAGCGATTCGAAGATGGTGATGGCGCGGCCGCTCTGCTGGATAACACGGACCTTCGCGACGCGCTTTCCCGGTGTCTGCCCATGCCATAACCCTTCAAACAACGTGAAATAGCCCCACTGCAGCAGAAATGGAATCAGAACCATGACTGCGACGACCCACTTCGCACTCGCCGACTCGAACTTTTGCATGCTGGGCAGAAAGAGCATGGTGCCCAAGATCAATACGACGAAGGCGGCAAACTGCAGCGCGTAGTCGATCAGAATAGCGATGAAGCGGCTGCCGATTCCGGCGAGCGGAAACTCCAGCGTCACCAGCTCGGGTGTCTCGATGCTAAGCTGATCACCGAATTTCATGATCTCGAACCATTGGATTGAGAAGCGCCGTCCTTACTGGGACCGGCTGGCAGCACTGGCGGCCGACTCTCAGGGCGCCGGTGCGCGCCGGCTGGGACGCGACGAGCTGCGAGAGCTGGCGCTGCTGTACCGGCAGGTGGCGAATGATCTCTCCGCGGTGCGGCAGGATAGGACGGCACGGTCCACGGCCCACATGCTGAATCAGCTGCTGGCCCGAACACACAATATCATCTACTCCAGCCGCAGGCGGAGTTATCTCGGCGTCCTCACATTCCTTCGTAAGGACTACCCACGCCACTTCCGCCGGCTGCTTCCCTACACGCTCACTGCGATCGCATTGTTCGCGGCCGCGCTGCTTCTTGGATCCGTTCTTACGGTAACGCGGCATGGCTTCATGGAGAGTCTGCTCGGTCCCTACATGGTGGAGACGATTCGCCATCACCAGATGTGGACGCACTCCATCGTCGGCATGAAGCCGCAGGAGAGCAGCCAGATCATGACCAACAACCTGAGCGTGACCTTCATCACCTTTGCAGCCGGAATCACGGCCGGCCTGGGCACGCTGTGGCTCATCTTCTTCAACGGGCTGTTGATGGGTGTTATTGCCACAGCGTGCCAGCAGGCACATATGTCACGCGATCTGTGGAGCTTTGTCTGTCCGCATGGATCGCTCGAGCTTCCGGCAATCTTCATCGCCGGCGGTGCAGGACTACGGCTGGCCAGCGGCATGCTCTTCCCCGGACTCTACAGTCGCCGCGACTCCATCACACGCGCCGGTCGCGAAGCGGTGCGGCTTATCGCCGGCATCATTCCCATGCTGGTGGTTGCAGGCACGATCGAGGGATTTTTCTCGCCTTCAGGCGCGCCGGCCGCACTCAAGTTCGCGGTGGGTGCGGCGCTCTTCACACTGCTGCTGGTGTGGCTTTTCTCATCACCGGAAGATGTGGTAGAGAGCACCGCTGGATCCACATCCGTCAGAGTTACAGCAGGCCCTGCTCTTTCACTTCGAGATAGCGGTTGAGCACGGAGCCGGCAAGCAATTCCGGCTGTGTTTCAAGTGTCATCGCGCCGCGCTCCTGCAGACGTCGCAGCAGGCGCTCACGGCGATCCAGCAGCTCCTGCGCGGCAGCGGTTTCAAACATCGCATCCACGGTATGCGGCATAGCATCGGCCTGCCGCTGCACATCGAGCTGGGAGATCGCGATGAAGAGCAGCAGATGCCGTCGCACCAGATGGGCCGCGGCATCCAGCACCTCTGGCTGCATCGCGCTCTCAGCGAAGTCGGTCATCCACAGGACGAGGCTGCGACGCGACTGACGATGCATCAGGGTCGCCGTGGCATGCAGATGATCCGCTTCGAGCGCTTCCGGCCTCACCTGCGCCAGCGCGTCGAGGAGTATCCGCAGATGGGCCGCACCGCGCCCGGGCAGAACAAGCTGTTGGGTATCGCGCCCGTATGCGAGCAGACCCACACGATCGCCCGACGCGAGTGCGATCTGCGCCAGCGCCAGCGCCGCGGCTGTCGCCCGGTCCAGCTTTGTATAGCGCCCCACGCGGGCCCCCTGCAGCCGGCCCGCATCGAGCACCAGCCACACCGCCTGGCTCTTCTCCGTCTCGTAGAGCCGCGTCACCGGCGAGCCGCGCCGCGCGGACGCCGTCCAGCAGATATCGCGGATCTCGTCGCCTTCCAGGTAGTCGCGCAGGCTTTCGAAGTCGCGCCCCATGCCGCGCTGCCTGCGCATGCGCATCTGCAGTTCGATACGGCGGTGCCGCGCCAGATAGAGACGATTCTCCTCCGGCGTGCGCAGCGTGGGATAGATGCGGACTGTCTGGGTAAGATCGGCCACGGCCCAGCGCTCGACGAGCCCGATATTCGAGCGGTATCGCAGATAAAGCCTGCCTGCCGCGCGATCGCCGCGTTGTGCAGGAGTGAATCGATACCGCACCGCCGCGCGCGCCTCAGGGTACGCATCGAGCCTGTAGCTCGCCGGCTCATCGAGAAACGGGGCCGGCAGATCGTCGATCAACATGCAGTGGATCAGGCTGCCGCCACGCTGCGTGATCGCAAGCTCCAGCTCCACTTCGCGGCCAAGGGAAGGCGCGCCAAGCCACTCGCGTTCGACATCGATCGCGCGCGGCGCGGGCAGTCGTGCTCCATCCACAATTGCCGCAATCAAGACGCAAACGTCCCATGCGATCATCCCGAATGCATACCGCGCGCGAAAGAATGCCGGTGCCAGAAAGAGGCAGCCCGCGAGCAGCAGATAGAGAGCGCGCGGCGTTAGCGCCCAGGCCAGGCGACCGCGCGGCTGCGCGGCTGCGCGCGCAGCCTCTGGCAGCACGGTGAACTGATTCATCGTGTCCGTTCTGTCTGGCGAGGCACGGGCACTGCGGCGATCACGTCCGTGAGCACGCGATCTGCATCGAGACCTTCCAGCTCTGCCTCCGGCCGCAGAATCATGCGATGCCGCAGCACCGGCAGTGCAGCCTGTTTCACGTCGTCGGGAATCACGAAGTCGCGGCCATCGAGCGCCGCATAGGACTGCGCCACGCGCATCAGGCTGACGGCAGCGCGCGGGCTTGCACCGAGCGTCAGGGAAGGCCACTCGCGCGTGCGCCGCGTGATGCCGAGCAAGTAGTCGTAAAGCTCCGGCTCGATACGCACCAGGCGCTGCTCCGCCTGCGCGGCAGCAAGCAGGCCGACGGGCGCTGGCGTTAGCTCGGTGTGGCCGGCTGGATCGAAGCCGGCATGATGCCGCTCCAGTACCAGCCGCTCCTGCTCCGCGGTCGGGTAGCCGACGCGAATCTTCATCAGGAAGCGATCCAGTTGCGCCTCCGGGAGCGGATACGTTCCCTCGAAGTCGATGGGGTTCTGCGTAGCGAATACCGTGAAGACCTCCGGCAGCGGACGCCGCTCCGTGTCCGTGGTCACCTGGCGCTCTTCCATGCACTCCAGCAGCGCGGATTGCGTGCGCGGGGGCATGCGGTTGATCTCATCCACCAGCAGAAAATCGGTGAAGACCGGCCCGGGGCGGAAGATCATCTGCGCGCCCGCAGCCTGCAGGATGCTGGTGCCGAGGATATCGGCTGGCATCAGATCGGGCGTCGCCTGCACCCGGCTGAACTCGAGCCCGAGAACGCGACCCAACAGCTTGACCAGCAGGGTTTTTGCGATGCCCGGCACGCCTTCGATGAGGGCGTGGCCGCGGCTGAGCACGGTGATGAGCGCCTGATCGATCAGCTCGGTCTGGCCGGCAATCACCTTGCCGATCTCGGCGCGGCCGTGCTCCAGCAATTGCATCGTCGCTGCGATATTCGGAGGTGCAGTCGTAGCAAGTGGCTCATGCGGTGCGGCGCTGAGTGGGGTCTCTTCCGGTTTCGGCGTGTTCGTGCTCGGGTCCAATGGTTCCTCGATAGTTCGCCAGATGTGTGACTGTCGTCGTGCTCGATTCCGCTCGCCGCGCCACGAGTTCGTTGTAGCTGGCGAGCGCCTTGACCAGGGTCAACGCCTGGCGCGGGTTCAGGCTTGAAAGCCGGCTGGCGTTCTCGCAGGCTTCCAGATCGCGCTGGAGCGAAGTCGCCATGATACCGAAGCGCTCTGTGAGCGTCGCCGCCAGTGTAGCCGCATCCGCCGTCTGTGCTCCGGAAATGCCGTACCGCTGCGCCAGCCGGGCGCGAAAGCGTTCATAGGCGATGGTGACCGGCACGTCGTTCGCACCTGAGGAGCGATAGAGTCCTCCAAGCGAACGCACAAATTCCATGGGAGAGGTGCGAGCCGGCTCGGGCAGCGGGCGCAGGGGGCCGCTGCGCCGTCCGCGGGCCAGTACCAGCAGCAGCCCGATCAGAAATAGCTGGGCAATCACAGCGAGGACGATGCGATCCGAAAACGGATTCCATGCGGCGGCCGGCTCTGCGTGCAGCGACTCGTCCCAGACGATGCGATCGCCGTGCTGAAGTTGCAGGCTGTTCAGCAGCAGGTCCAGACTTCCGCGCGCGGCGATGTCCTGATTTTCGAGCGGCGACGCGCTGGCCCACCACACCACCGTGCCCTTCTCAACCGCGTAGGTCACGACGACTCCTTCGCCGGCGCACAGGAAGGCAGCGCGCTGGGATGGTCGGTCCAACTTCCATAGGCTGCGAATCCCGCGCATCACAACCTTGCCGTCAGCGGCCAACGGCGAGAAGCCGACCGGTTCGGCTTCGCAAATACCACCCACCAATTGCGGCGGGGACTGGTTGTCGAGGTTCTCATCCGGCACTGCAGCAGCCGCAAGAAAGCCCGCAGCCAGCACCCGACCGCCCCGCGCCAACAGGCGCCGCACCGCCGCCGCCTCCTGCTGACTCGGCGGGCGCGTGGGCTCCGCCAGGATGAGGACGGTGTGTGCGTCCGCAGTATCAGCGATCGAGTCGAGCGGTCCTTCGTTGCGCCCTACGCGATACCCCAGGCGCGCGAGCAATAGATATGCCGCCTTGGCCCCGTGCGGCGCTGTGGAGTATGTCGACGGAATATAGTTGTCTTCCTGCTCTTGCGGATTCACGAGGACTATCAGCACCGTGGTACACAGCGCGAGCACTGCCGTGATTAGCAGGAGGCGCTGGTCGCGGCGGTCGAGCGAGCCCAGCAGTTTCATCGTGCCACCAGCCGCTCACAGAGCTGGCGGGCAGCATCGCAATCCGGCTGCGTCGCCGTTTCCGATCCGTACCAGCAGGTCTCGAAGCGCTGAGTCAGCAGCCGCAAATCATCGTGCTTGGCGTGGCCTGGCAATACCAGCCGCAGATATTCGCGCGGGGTGCGAGCGCGATCCACCGGCCACTGGCTGCGTGATTCGAAGCGTGCGATCGTTGCCCAGTAGTAGCCGCGCACGGCATCGCGCCAACGCTGCTGCCGCGCGGCCTCATCTGCCTCTTGGCGCAAGCGTTCCCAGTTGCGCATGGCCGGCGCATTCTGAGGCTGCTCCGTGGCCGCAGCCCGCAATCCGCGCGCCCGACGGGTCTGCCGCACAAACCAATACGCCAGCCCAAGACAGGCAAAAGCCACCACTCCCCACTCCAGCAGAAGACCCAGCCAGCGACGATGCTCACTGTATTCGACAAGTCCGTTAAGCCTCCGGTTGAGCCAGATCGCTATCACCTCAAACACGCGCTGAGTGAGCGAGCGATCCGCGTGACGGAACTCTGCGCGTTCCAGGATCGCTGTCAGCGCCCTGCGCTCCGTGGCGTGATTGGAGAGTGCGGGCAGCCCGGATGCTGAGACTTCCGGCGCTTCAGACTCTTCAAGCTGAATGCGCTGAGCGGCTGTCTTCAGCAGTGGCGCGGCATCCGCAGGGCTGATCTTGCGACTGCCGATACGATCGAGCAGCCCACGCAGCCAGCCATACGGAATCCGCCGCGGACCTGCCTGCTCCGTGGCCGTGACGATGTCGTCAGGGCCAACTGCATCCGCGTTGCAGTGCGGGGCGTCGACGTGCTGCTGGCATTGCGCGATCAGCGTAGCGAGGGACCGCAGATGATCGCGGTACTCTGCCTGGCTTCGCGGCTGCGGCATGTTGGACGCTGCACGGGCAGAGCCAAGGCCAGCGAGGATGCAAAAGGCGATCGCCGCCGGACGCATCTAAATTGCCGGTCCTGCCGTTGCTGGTCCAGGCGGTTCGGTCTGCGGCGTTAGTGAGCCGGGCACCACACTGCCGGAGGAAATCGCGCCCGGAAGCGCAGCATCCGGCGTCAGCGCCGCTTGTTCCATCAGCCACTCCACGTCATAGCCTTCTTTACGGATACGCTGATCGTAATAGAAGAGGGTGAGCGCGATGGAATAGATCGGGAGCACGAACGCTCCGCTGAACGATGAACCGAAAGACGCGGCGATCTGTGTGGTCAACGTAGGAACGCCTCTGCTCTTCCACAGCAGAATGAACATTGGAATCTGGACCGCGTATTGGATCACCATCATCACGGCGACCACCAGCAGCAGCATGACAAAGATGCGCCCAATGCCGCCCTTGGTGAGGACGCTGCTCCGCTTCAGCGCGTGATGTACCGTCAGATTCTCCATCAGCGAAGCCGGCACGGAAAGCGCCCAGCGCAGCAGCCACCAGAAGGCCGCAAACATGCCTGCCAGCATCATGACCACCATCAGGCCAATGACAATGCCGCGACTTGCTCCACCGGGCAGAAGCGCGCTCCCCGCGATCACGATGCCCATCAATATCGCCAATGGCAGCAGCGCATACGTGTCCATCGCCACCAATATGAGGATGTAGCGATACCAGCGCCGGCCAACGCTCATGTACGCCTCGCGGATGCTACACGTCTGTCCCAGGTAATTTCGCGCAACGGCGTGCATCACGGCAGCCATCGCGATAGCCACCGGCAATATCGTGAAAAGCACGATGACGATGCCCACCCCGGCACTGAAGCCGATATCTATGCGCGTGTTGGTATGTGCGCGAGAGTGGAACAGCACGTCGGCCAGCAGGCTGAGAACCAGGACCCCCGCGTAAGAGATCCCCGCGATACCGAAGTACAGCAGGAAATGGCTGCGATACATCTGCGCCGTGCGGTCGAGGATCTCACCGAGGCTGGATGGACGGAGCTCTGCACGCATCGCGGCTACCTGATTCTGCGAATTGCCGGGTTTGCGTGGCCCAGCGTTGCAGGTTACCTGTTTCGCAGGCGGATCGTATCACAGCGCCTCAAGCGTTCGCGATTGCAAAAAGCCACACCGGCCGTTACGCGCACCCTAGGTAATGGCACGAGTTTTCAAATTCAGCGTGAAGGCGTCATCCGGCGTCTTGGTCGTGCCGCCGTCCTCGGCCGGATGGAACTCCATTCGCAAGGTGGCCGCGTTCACGATCAGCCGCAGGTAGCCGTAGTGAGTGTCGTCATAACTCGCCAGCGTCAGCGTGCCATCCACCACCATTGGTGTCCGGATCGCGTTGCCGCTGGCCGTCGTCCGCATCACGGTTAATCCGTGACCGCCCATACCGGCCACGATGTAAGGAATCGTCATTCCGGAGACGGTGCGCGTGTAGCGCTGATAGTTGTGCGAATGCCCGGAGAGCACCACATGCGGCCAGAAGCCGGCCTGGGTCGCGGCGTCGTCCATATCCTGCAGCATGCGCGGGCTGCCGCCGTGGTTGACGCCGCCGGTGAACGGCGGATGGTGCACCGCCAGCAGGACCGCGCCTGTAAAGTTGTCGCTCTTGCAGCGGGCAAGAGCCGTCTTGAGATACGTAAGCTGGTCGTCGTTGAGCGTAGGGCGCGTGGCGCCCTCGGTCGAGATCACGCCCGGGTCTTCCAACGTATTGCTATAGAGTCCCAGCAGGCGGACAAACGGCGCCTCCAGCGTGTAATACACGCCGGGCTGGATCATCGCGGTGCGTGACAAGCCACCGGCCTCATCCGTATGCGCCGGTGTCGCGGAGCAGAAGTTGCGGAGATAGGCATCCAGCGTAGCAACCGCTTCTTTCGGATAGGTCACTCCGTCGTGGTTGCCAGCGATGCCGAGGATCGGCGCCGGATAATTGCGGTACGGCTCGTAGAACTGGTCGTAATAGTAAGCGGCCTCGCCGAAGTTATAGACCACGTCGCCAAGGTGATAAAGGAACGAGGGCACATCGGCAGCGCTCTCCTCGGTGAAGTCCGTCACCATCTTGTCCGCAACCTGCGACTGCGTCGACGGCCCTTTGGTGCTGCCCGTATCGCCCGCCGCGTGGAAGACGATCTGCCCCGCCTTCTGGATCGCGGCGACTCTCGCGGGTCCTTGCGAACCGAGCGTATCGGCAAATTGCAGCACTGGTTCGGCCGCTCCACCGCGCGGCGCCGGAAACGGTTCTACGGTTCCAATCTCCTTCAGCTTTTGGTCAGTGACGGGATCGCGGAAGTTGGTCGGATCGGGGCTGGGCAACGGCTGCGCAAACACTGGGTCGTTGGCCCCGGCGCGAGGCTTCGTGGTGGTCTTCTTGCTCGGAGTAGCTTTCGGGGCGGACTGTCGAGTGGTCTTCTTCGCCATGGGGGAGGCTCCTTCAAAATGTCACCGATCATTCTGCTACCGCAGTATGAAGATGCGGCAAATCGGGAAGCTTCAGTCTTCCACCAGCAGCACATCCAGATAGCGTGGTCCGTGTACGCCCTTGATCCGCGTCATCTCAATATCCGCAGTGGCCGACGGGCCGGAGAAGAACGTAACCGGCCGTGTTGGGTCAAGCCGCGTGAAGGCCTCGGGCAGCGTCTCCACCACCTGCGCGGCTTCGATGACGCAGAGATGATAGTCAGGCAACAGCGTCAGGATCCGTCGCCCCTCCGCAGCACCATGCTGCAGTGCGATGCTCCCTGAAGTGGCAACGCCGACCGTGGCTGCGGTCATCACGCCATCGACTGCATTGAGCACATCGACGGAAAGTTCATGATCGGGAATCCACTCCGGGCCGTCAGTCAGCCACGCGGCAGGCAATTCAGGTGGCACCGCAATGCGTTGGCGGTTGCCCTCACGCAGAATCTCCGCTGCCCTGATGGCAATCTCCTCGCGGCGAACAGGAAAGACGTGCGCATCGTAATCGCGCAGCCGCTCCTCAAACAGAGCGAGCGTTTCGCTGGCACTCCCGGTGCTGCTGCGATCGTAATCGCGAGAGATGAGGCGCGAGGAAGGAGCCGCCTTCGCATTTGCTTTGCGTATCCTCTCCAGCACGCGCTCGCGACTGGAGATCCCAGGAGCGCTCATGATTGTCCCCGCTGCTGCCACCACTCGCGGAAGGTCTGCTGGGGCAATGGCGCCAGGTCGCGCGTCTCCGTCCATCGTCCCGCCATGCCTGGCAGCCAGTGGTACCACGCATCGCCGGGATGCACGGCCCTCTGCGCCGTGCGCGCGAGCCGTTGTGCTGCTTCGTATCTGCGGCGGTTTGCGAAGATCATAGCCATCATCATCATCCCGGCGCGCTCCTGATCGAAGAGCGAAACCAGCTTGCGGCGGCCGCGGTCCACCACGCGCGAACGCAGGTGCACCAGCACCTCGGGGATGTTGATCTTTACCGGGCAAACCTCATAACAAGCGCCGCACAATGACGAGGCATACGGCAGCGACTGCGCGTGGCGCATGTCCTCAAGCTGCGGTGTCAGGATCGCGCCGATCGGCCCCGCGTACACCGAGCCGTATGCATGCCCTCCGGTCTGCCGGTACACCGGGCATGCGTTCTGGCATGCGCCGCAGCGGATACACTGCAGCGTCTGGCGTCCGATCGCATCGCGCAGCACGCGGCTGCGGCCATTATCCAACAGCACGACATGCATGTTCTTCGGCCCGTCACCCGGCACCACACCCGACCAGATGGAGTTGTATGGATTCATCCGCTCGCCCGTCGCCGAACGCGGCAGCGTCTGCAGCAGCACTTCGAGATCGGCAAACCGCGGAATCACCTTCTCGATACCCACGATGGCGATCAGCGTCTCGGGCAGCGTCAAACACATGCGTCCGTTGCCCTCAGACTCGACGATGGTGACGCCGCCCGTTTCGGCGATCAAAAAATTCGCCCCGCAGATCGCTGTTTTCACCCGCAGGAACTTCTCCCGCAGATACTGCCGCGCCGCTGCCGTCAGCGCCTCCGGGTCGTCGCTCAGGTCCGGCAGTCCCATGCTGCGGGCGAATATCTCCCGTACCTGCTGCCGATTCTTGTGCAGTGCCGGCACCACGATGTGCGAAGGCTGATCGCCGCCAAGCTGCAGAATGAGCTCCGCGAGATCGGTTTCGTGTGCAGTGACACCGTGCTGCGCGAGAAATTCGTTCAGGCCAATCTCCGCCGTGGTCATCGACTTGATCTTGATGACCTCTCGCGCTGCGCTCTGCTGCAGGAGGGCGAGGACGATCCGGTTCGACTCGGCGGCGTTTGCAGCCCAATGCACCGTCCCACCGGCCGCCTGAAAATGTTCCTCGAACTCGAGCAGGTAACGGTCGAGGTTCGTCAGAGCCTCGCGACGGATGGCCGCGCCTGCATCGCGCAGCGCCTGCCAGTCCGTCTTCTCCTCCACCAGCGCCGCGCGCTTGCGCTGGATCGTGTCCGTCGCGCGCGCCACGTTGCGGCGCAGTTGTGTATCGCGAAGATCGGCCTTCGCCGCCTCCGGAAATGGCGCCGCCGTCTTTGGATCGAGACTGTGGCTACCCAGTTGCACCAGACTCATGCGGGAGTATCCTCCGTGCCGGCCAGCACCTCCGCAAGATGCAGCGTGCGCACGCCGGCGAATTGCCGGTGCAGCATGCCCTGCATGTGCATCAGGCAGGAGTTGTCACACGCGGTGCAGACCTCGGCGCGCGTATTCAGCACGGCGCGCGTCTTGTCCGTCAGCATGGCGGCAGAGACGTCCGCGTTCTTCACCGCAAAGGTTCCACCGAAGCCGCAGCATTGCTCCAGTCCCTCCAACGGCACCAGCTCCAGCCCGCGCACCGCGCGCAGCAACTGCAGCGGCTTGTCGCCTAGGTGCAGACTGCGCAGACCATGGCAACTTGCGTGATACGTGACGCGATGCGGGAAGTAAGCATCGACATCCGTCACGCCGAGCCGGTCCACCAGCAGCTCGCTGAACTCAAAGACGCGCGGCAGAAGCCGCTCAACCGCGACCGCCATCTCCGCATCCTTGTTGTCGCGCGCCAACGCCGGATAGTATTCGCGCATCATCGCGACACAGGAAGACGACGGGATACACACCGTTTCGGCGTTCGCGAAGATATCTACGAAGCGCTTCGCCAACGGATATGCCTCACGGGCGTAGCCGGTGTTGAAGTGCATCTGGCCGCAGCAGGTCTGCTCCAGCGGAAACTCGACCGTGTGGCCCAGCCGCTCCAGCACACGCACCACTGACTGCCCGGTGCGCGGAAACAGTGTGTCGTTGTAGCAGGTGATGAAAAGAGCGATACGCACGCGTTGCTGGGCCTGTCTCCTGTCAGCAGATTGGAGACGTGACCTACTTGAGCGTCGTCTCCTGTTTCAGCGGAAGATCCTCGGAGGATCCGCCGACAAGGAAAGTGTACTTCCCCGGAAGCAGCGTCCAGCCCTGCTGCTCGTTATAGAGAGACAGATACTTCGGATCGACCGCCACCGTGACTTCGCGACTCTCGCCCGGCTTCAGCGCAACCCGCGCCCATCCCACGAGCCGCTTCGGCGGCTCCTCCACCGCTGCCGGCAATCCTGCGTCGACTTCGGCAATTTCGCTGCCGGGGGCGCTCTCGCGGTATTCGTCACCGTAAAAGTGACGTTACGATCGTCGCAATCGTTTGACTACTGGGCTACCGGATCATCGTCCGGTCAGCCGACCGGCGCGCTCTCGCGGTTCCGCAGCAGGTCATGCAATGGCTTGCTATAGGTGCGGCTCACTCGCAGGTGGGTGCCGTCCTGCAGGGTCAGCCTGCAGTCGCGGTTCGCCAGCGGCTCAATCCGGGTGATGCGGTCCAGCTTCACTATCGTCGAGCGGTGAACGCGCAGGAATTCGGTCCGGTCCAGCCGGCACTCCAACAAGTGGAGTGGCTCTCGCAGCAGATGCATCTTCTTCCCGACATGCAGACCCGCGTAATCACCCACCGCTTCAATCCAGTCGATCTCCGACGACTGCACAAATGCGACCTGGTTGCCATTGCGGATGGCGAAGCGCTTCGCCGGACCGCCGTCTTGACGCTCCCCATGCAGTTCCAGCAGTTTCTGGAAGCGGCTGTGCAGTAGATCCTGCTGCTGCAGCGCCAGGATGCGCCGCGCGCGCTCCAGCGCGATGAGAAAGCGCACATTGTCGATCGGCTTCAGCAGATAGTCGAGCGCCTGCACTTCGAAGGCGGCCAGCGCGTACTCGTCATAGGCGGTCAGGAAGATGATGCACGGGATCGACCCCTGCGGCAGCGCCCGTAGCACCTCTATGCCGCACATTCCGGGCATCTGGATGTCCAGAAATACCAGGTCGGGCTTCAGCGTCAGAATAGAGCGGATGGCATCTTCGCCATTGGCGCATTCCCCGATCACCGTAATGTCAGGATGCTCCGCCAGACGAAGACTGACACCGCGCCGTGCCAGCGGTTCGTCATCCACAATCAATGCTCGAACGTTCACTGTGCCTCCATAGTCTGCAGTTCAGAGAGTGCCTCAACCGTACTGAACGGCATCGAGATGCGGACCTCGTAAGTGCCACTCGGGGTCGCATGGGTTTCCAGTGTCGCCTCATATCCATACATCTGCTGCAACCGTGCCCGCGTATTGGTCAGCCCGACTCCGCGATGCGGTGAGGCCGTATTGCGCCGCAAAACCGGCTCATCGTCCTCCGCTCCATCATTCTCTATCCTTACCCGCAACCGGCCACCGGCCATATCGGAGCGCAGGAGAAGATTGCCCCCATCCGGCCGCTTGGCGATGCCATGCCGGATCGCGTTCTCTACCAGGGGCTGCAGCAGAAAACGCGGCACCAGCGCCTCATGCGTCTGGGGATCGATAGCGAAGGTGACCATCAGGCGAGGACCGAAGCGAATCTTCTCCAGGGCCAAATATTCCTTTGTCACCGAAATCTCTTCTTTCAGCGAAACCTGGTGTGTATCCGGAGACTCCAGCGTTCTGCGCAGCAGGTCCGCCAGCCGAGCGATCATCTGCGTGGCAATCCGCGGCTGGTTGTCCAGCACCAGAGTAGAGATCGCATTCAGTATGTTGAAGAGAAAGTGCGGCTGAAGCTGGTAACGCAATGCACGCATCTGTGCCTCGCGCGCCATCACCTCCAGAGCCTGGATACGTCCTTTCTCTTCTTCCCAAGCCTGGTAGTGCTTGATGCCAAAGTAGAGAAAGCCCCAAGCCGCCAGGACGAAGCAACTGCCTGTGGCGTAGACGAAAACATAGCTCCAGTGGATCGGGGATGTTACACCGCCAAAGCGGTGCTCCGACCATAGGGATGCCGCCGAACACAGGATGCCCAACCCATATGCGACAACCGTACAGGTGAACAACGCACGAATGAGAGGGACGCGAGCCTGCCATAGCGCATGGCACAATCCATACATCAGGAAACTGGAAGCGAATCCCGATACGAGAAGCATGGCGTGATACGCCACGTCATCGCGCATATTGCGCATCGGAAAGAGGGATGCTGCGACCGTTAGGGCGTACAGCAGCCAACCGCCTAACTGGAATTGCCAGAAAGAGCGTAGGCGCGGGCTGGGTGTGAGTTGCTCCACGCTACACATTCTATTGGTCGGCCGGGCGATCTTCCCCACCGCCCTGGCGCACGGAATGCACGGTTCGTCGCAATCTGGGGTCGGCTCGTCGATACCCGCTGTAACCACGTCCCAGGGCGCCTTTAGATTGTTGCGCATGCGACAGTTCATACGAAACTCGTTTCGTCTTCTGGCTTTGAGCCTGACTGTCTTTCTCGGCCAGGCCTTCTGTCTAGCGTCCTCACTCATGCCGCCTACGGGCTTCAGCTTCGCCGGCTATTGGCAATGTTCCGGTAGCTTTCCCAGCAGCGGCCGCCAGCACCGCTCCGTCTATCACGGCGAATCCAGCGCCGACGGCAAATGGGTGGATCTGACTGAGACCGACGTCGACCCAAAAGGCTACGTCGGACGCTACGAATTGGGAACGGACGCGGGCAAGGACAAGCTCGTGTTCATTGATATGAACTCCTCCGGCTACGCCATCTTCGACAGCCCCGGCTGGGACGGACACACCCTCACCGTGACCAGCACCGAGGTGCTGCGCTATTCGTCAGCGGCCCCGAAGAACCGCTTTCTCTATACGGTGAACGATCCGCAGCACTTCGACGTGGAGTGGCAGTTCCAGAAAGCCGGCGCATGGGCTTCCGGCGACCTGCTGCACTGCGCTGCCCAGACACCCCGGCTGGCTGTGACCTACGCGCCGCCCAATGCCCATGCCGACAGCGTGTTGGCTGGCATCTTGCGCGCATTCCTCGAATCCAAACCGACGCTCTTTCTCACACTGCAATTGCCCTTCTGAGCCTGATGCCGCCTCGCGGCATCAGGGCCACGCGGCCTCGCTTTCCGCACACAGCGCGCGAGCCACGCTGAGGTCTTCCGCCTCGGCCAATTCCATAGGTCCTCTCAGGAGTTTCGCTCCGGCCAGCCCACCTCGTGCTGTCCGCCTCTCCGCAGCGATCCGCCGCGCAAAGAGCTGATATGCGTTCCAACCCGAGCAGCCACTCACTTCGATCCTTTCTCCGAGCCAACATCTAGCACCAAGACCCCGGCCCATGTATACATGGAAGGCGCTTCGGTCCGAGTTGAGAAGGAGAGAGCATGAATATATTGGGCGTCGATATTGGCGGCACCAACCTGAAATTTCGCATGCAGCAACAAGACGATATCATCAAGATTCCCTCAGGGCCAACGATGACGCCTGAAGTCATGGTTGCAGCGATCAAGAAACACACCGCGGGTTGGAAATACGATCGCGTGTCTGTCGGCTTCCCTGGGCCTGTCATCCATAACCGGCCATTACTGGAGCCCCACAATCTTGGGAAGGGATGGGTGCGCTTCGATTTCAAAAAGGCATTCGGAAGCAAACCGCTGAAGCTGCTTAACGATGCTGCTATGCAGGCGCTAGGGAGCTACAAAGGCGGCCGCATGCTCTATCTCGGGTTGGGCACCGGGCTGGGCTCCGCGATGGTGGTGGATGGATCCGTTCAGGCAATGGAGTTGGCGCATCTGCCGTGGAAAAAGGGGAAGTCCTACGAGGACTATTTGGGCAAGGCGGGACTGAAGCGCTACGGCCGGAAGGAATGGGAGAAGAATGTCGTGAGAGTCATCGCGTTGATGTCGAATGCCATGGAGGCCGATTATGTCGTCCTGGGCGGCGGAAACGCGAAGCTCATGAAGAAGCTGCCGCCCAAGGTCTTTCTCGGCTCGAACGACAACGCGTTCAAAGGAGCGTTTATGCTCTGGGAGAACAACAAGAACTAGCTGACGTTCGATGATGACTCGACGGTAGCGAGAGACGGGACCGAACCGCCGCTGCGTCGACTGTAAAGTGCCTGCCCTTGTGGCTTTGTTATTTGGCGCTGAATGCTTTCGTGCTTATTCTGAACTAGCTTGCCTCCATCGTGGGTCACTCATGCGCTTTGGCCGGATCACTGTTCCGGTCATGTACATCAACTCCGATGATGACTTCATCAATCCGCCGGAGCTCGGCATTGCGGAGAAGTTGGCGAAGCAAATGCCACACGCGAAATTTGTTCTGATCCCCATCTCCGATGCAACACGGGGCCATGGCACGCACACGCAGGCTGCCATCTGGAAGGACTATCTCGTCGAACTGTTGAGGGAGTCGGAACCGAAATCCTGATCTTCCGTCCCAGCACGATGGACCTATCACGATGCAATCAAAGTCATCTCGCGCTTGCTGACATTCGAGTGACATTTGAGGCTGTAATTTTCTAGTAATATTCCGCAAACAGGATGCGAAGAAGCATCCACATACGGCCTTCAGGCAGAGCCGCTTCAGTCAGAATTCCCCCTTCTGCGAACGCTCGCAGGCAGCCTTCACTTTTTGCGGCTGCTGATCATGACATGAACCTGGAGGCCCCCGCGCATGCGTAGCCATCGCGTTTGCTCGTTCATCGCTCTCATCCTCGCCAGTGGCTCGGCGATTGCTTACTCTCAATCGACCGCGACGCTCTCCGGCACGATTACAGATCCCTCCGGAGCAGTTGTCCCGCAAGCCCAGGTGACAGTGCACGGCCTATCTACCGGGGTCGATCGCACAGCGGCATCTGACCCTGCCGGTAGCTACACCATCCCCTCGCTGCAGCCGGGCAATTACAGCGTCAGCGTGCACGCAGCGGGCTTCGCCGACTACAAGCTGGCGAGTGTGACCCTGCAGGTCGACCAGAATGTCACGGCGAATGTGAAACTGGGCGTGGCGTCGGCGGGGCAGGTGGTGCAGGTGCAAGCCGCGGCGCCACTCATCGACGCCCAGACCACTACCGTGGGCCAGGTTATCGACCAGACGACCGTACAAAAGATTCCCCTGAACGGGCGTCACTTCCTCGATCTGACGAACCTCACCCCCGGCACCGTGGTACCTCCTGTGACCGGCAACCTGACGAGTGCCAGTCGTGGTCTCGGCGCAAATTCCTTCGATACTGCAGGTCAGCGGGAAGACTCCGCCAACTTCATGATCAATGGCATCAATCTCAACGATCTGTCCCAGAACCAGATCACCTTCCAGCCTTCGATCAACACCACGGCGGAGTTCAAGATATCCAACTCCACCCCTTCCGCTGAGTATGGCCGGTCATCGGGTTCGATTGTGAATGTAGCCACCCGCTCGGGCACGAACAGCTTCCACGGAGAGGCTTTCGACTACCTGCGAAACAACTACTTCGACGCGCGGAACTTCTTCAATCGCAAGCCTTCGAGGCAGAACTCATTCATCCGGAATAATTTCGGCGGCGCCTTCTCCGGACCTATCTTCAGGGATCGGACATTCTTCTTCCTGAGCTACGAAGGGCTGCGTCAGCAGCAGAGTCTTCTTTTCAACGGAACGGTGTTGAGTCCTGCGCAGCGGGCATCTTTTGCAGCCACCCCGGCAGGTCCTGCGTATGCCCAACTCGCGAGTCTGATTCCAGCCGGCAACAACGCCACCGGGACCGTCTTTCAGGGATCCTCGCCGGGGCCAGTCAAGACCGATCAGTTTTCGGGTGACCTCTTCCACACCATTTCGAGCAAGGACAATGTGCACGCCTACTACGCATGGCAGCAGGACGCGCGCACGGAGCCAAATCTACAGGGCAACACCATTCCCGGTTTCGGCGATCACCGGACGGCGCATCGGCAAATCGGCACCATCAACGAAGTCCACATCCTCTCCCCCAATGTGGTCAACGAGGCACGTATTGGATTCAACCGGATCGCTATCTCCTTCGTGCCCAACACGCCGGAGAATCCGCTTAATTTCGGTATCCAGAATGGCGTGGCCTACAACAACGCGCTGCCCCAGATTACGGTGCAGGACATCGGCCTGAACTTCGGTGGCCCTTCGGGCTTTCCGCAAGGTCGCTTTGACACTGGCGGAGTCTTTTCCGACACACTGTCCTGGAACCGGGGCAAGCACACCATCAAGATGGGTGGCGAATTTCGACGCTTTATCGGTTCTTCGTTCGCGCAGACACCAGGAATCCTGACCTTCAGTTCGACAGCGAACTTCATCAATGGGACCGCCAGCGCCTTCAGCGTGACTCCAACGCAGGTCACCAGCCGCATCTTCGAAAATGCGGTCGGCGCATTTTTGTCTGACAACTATAAGTTCACTCCGCGCTTTCAGGCAGAGTTGGGCTTCCGCTTTGAATGGAACGGAACGCCCACGGAAGGCGGCGGTCGTCTGGTCAACTTCGACGCCAACACCAACACCCTGGTGCATGTGAGCGAGGCCTACAACCAGAATTACAACTACGAGCCTCGGGTGGGTTTCATCTTTGACGTGTTCGGGAACAACAACACGATTCTGCGCGGCGGCTATGGCATTCTGGCAGATGAGCCGGTAAGCGGCGTCGTGACCGGCCTTGCCAGCAATCCGCCCAACGCGAACCCGGTCAGTCAGACCGGAGCGCTGCCCGTTGGAACGCTGTATTCGAGCGCGGCACTTGCATCCCTTGCGCCCAGCGCTACCAATCCCCTACTCAGTAATGCCTACACGGAGAGCTACAACCTGAATCTGCAACAGCAGTTCGGGCAGGGCGTCGTGATGGAGATGGGATACATCGGTTCGGAGGGCAAGCACCTGCGCATCCAGCGGAACCTCAACCAGTTCATCTATCCCGGCGGTACTGCGACACGGCCTTTCGCAAAGCTTTCTCCGGCCAGTTCCATCCGTCCCGGAGCCGGCCTCGGCAATATTGCGTACATCGATTCAGATTCGCTCTCCAACTACAACGCTCTGTGGTTCACCGTGCGTAAGTCTCTGGCTCACGGACTCCAGGTGAATTCAAGCTATACGTGGTCGAAGTCGCAGGATCTGAACTCACTCGGCTCGCAGGGGACCTACACGTTACAGAACAACTTCAATCCCAAGGGGGATTACGGGCTGTCGGACTTCGATGCCCGCAGTCACTTCGTCTTCTCCGGAACGTGGAACCTGCCCTTCCACGGCAACCGACTGGTTGAGGGATGGCTGCTTGCGAACATCACGCAACTGCAGAGTGGCAATCCGATGAACGTGGTCACCACGTCGACCTACAATGGCGTCTCCGGCACCATCCGGCCAACGCTAGTGGGGCAATACACCACGGGACGGGGCGCGACGCTGCCGAATGGAAACGTATCCTTCATCCAGGGCACAGCATGTGCGACGCCGACGCCGGGCTGCACCTTCTTAGCGCAGCCCGCAGGCTTCGGCACCCTCCGCCGCAACGCGCTCACCGGACCAGGTTTTGCGGATTCGGATGTGTCCCTGGAAAAGACAACAAGGATCGCTGAAAGCACGGCGCTGGTCGTGCGCGTAGATGCATTCGATCTCCTGAACCATACCAACTTCGCGAACCCTAACCTGACGGCGAGTGGTGCGGCCACGAGTACATTCGGCCAAATAACCGCGACTCGCACAGCAATCGGAGATGCAGGGTCCTCGCGACAGTTGCAGTTCGCGATGCGTTTTCAGTTCTAAACGAAGGGCTCTCGTCGAAAAGCCTGGACGGAGAATCGCTGGCCTTTCCATCGCGAAAGGCCAGCGAAGATAGTGGCTATCGGCCTGAGCTTTCCGTTATGGCTGATCAGAACTTGTAGAGCGATTCGGCATTCCCACGCAAGACCAGGCGAGCAAGTTCACCGGCGCGCTTGCGATCTATCTCACCATCCAGCAGCATTCCGGTCAGCGCGATTCCGAGTGCCTCGCGCGCATTCCTATTCGCGATCCAGGTCGACTCCGGCCAGCCTAATTCGTCGGAGTAGGAGTATCCATCGCTGCCGAACAACACCTTCTCCGGTTCAAGCTCCAACCACTCTCGCAACCACTGCGCTTCCGTGTGCGGAAAAATGATCAGATCTTGTGACGAGATGTCCAGGTAAACGTTCGGTTTCTGTAGGAGGGATCCGATCTCTCGTATGTAAGGCCACCCGCCATGAAGTAGCACGAAGCTTGTCTTTCTCAGCCGCGGATCATTGAACAGCGGTTCCAAGAGCAGAGGGTTCACGCTGCTTACAGAAAAATAGCTACCCGCTCCCGCCATCGCGTGGAGATGGACCGGCATTCTCAGCCGCCCGCATTCCGTCGCGATGTAACGAAACAAGAAATCCTGCAGTAACTTATATTCGGTAGCGTCCGGCTCACCGCGCCCAACCCATCTGGCATAAATATTCTCGACTTGCCGACGGGGCGGATCGCTGAAATCGAACGACCGTAAGTAAGCTAACTCGAATTTCTCCGCAACAGCCCCGCCTGCCTTTTGCCGCTCGAGAGTGGGTGTGACCACTTTGTCCAAGTACTCATCGAGCGTAGACGGGGGGACACTTATACCCGCTTCTTTGAGATATCGGCTACGAACCAGATCTTCCAGCGCGAAGAATTGCTTCCGATCTGGCGATACAGATGCCATCCCGCTGTTGTCGAGCGGAAACAGTAACGCGTCCACATAAGGCACCCAGCGAAATCGCGGCGGCTCAACACCCCTGCCCATCGCTACGCGGTTCGCCAGCATGGTGCCGATGCCTGCCTGGTCAAGCACCCACGCAGGGTAGTGTTCGCCCTGTTGCGCCTTCACCTGCGCCCGCGCCTTATCTAAACGCGCGATGCCGTCAGTATCGAGCGGCGGTGGCGTGTCGAAGCCGTACAGCGCCTTCCACGCAGCTCCAAGCAGAGGAAAATCCGGACGCAACGCGACCGGATCGGATTGCGGCTCCAGCGAGGAAGCTGGAAGCGCATCGAATTCCCTATCTGTTCGGTCCAATGGGGGCGCCAGTACCGGATGAGCGTGATTATCGATTGCCCGGATGGAGGCGATCTGACCGGCGATGGCGGGATCGATCTGCTGGCCGACGCAGGAACCGGCGGCCAGCAATAGCTCAGTCAATGCAACCGCAATCAGTTGCCCTCGCCATTTCATAGGTTGGCCGCCATTGCAGCAATTCTTAAAACACGAACTTGCATAGGCCTACCTGGAATCAACGGCAACAGCGGCTGCTCATTGTTCGCTGTAGATATCACTTTCGCAGATAGGCGTCCGTTCCATTGATCCAATCGGCGCGCGGCGGGCAGAAAATATCCAAATCGATCGTGTCCTCCAGGGCTTCCGCGCTATGTGGGGTGTTCGAAGGAATGACCAGCACTTCTCCCGCACGCACCACATATTCCTTGTTTTCTATGATAAATTTCAACGCGCCTTCAAGGATGTAAGTGATCTGCTCATTCTCATGACTGTGCAATGGCACAACGCAGCCGGTCCGCAAAAGTAGTCTGGCGAGCATGCTCCTTTCGCCAGTAACAAACTGCCGATCGAGCGAGGGATTAAGGCGTTCGACGGGCATATCTTCAAATCGGATGTGCTGGAGTCCAGGCGTTTTCTGCACCTCTGGTGCGCTCATGGTTCTGTCCCCGTTCGTGCGGCCAAGTATAGCAGTCCAACCAAAGCTAACGAGGCCTGTGGTTCTAAATGCTGTTTGGGGAAATCTATACTCATCGCATGGAAACCGGACTGCAGAATCGGGTCGCAATCGTCGCCGCATCGAGCAAAGGAATCGGCCGTGCCACTGCGCTCGCACTCGCAGCCGAAGGTACAAAGCTTGCCCTCTGCGCACGCAATGCTGATCTACTCAACCAGGTCGCAGAGGAAGCACGAACCCTGCACGGCGTCGAAGTCTATACCGATACCCTTGACGTTGCAGAAGATGATCGCGTGCGCCAATTCGTCGATGCCGCTCATCACCGCTTTGGACGTATCGATATTTGCGTGACGAATGCCGGTGGACCGCCCGCGAAGCCATTCGCCGCAACCACGATGGCTGAATGGGATAGTGCGTATCAGTTGAACCTTCGCAGCATTATCTCCTTTGCTCACGCAGTGCTGCCACATATGCAACAGCGGCGCTGGGGCAGGTTCATCCCCATCACCTCGGTTGCTGTCAAGCAGCCTGTGCTCGAACTTGTTCTCTCAAACGCAGTGCGTACCGGCGTTCTTGGACTGGTGCGTTCGCTTGCTACGCAGTACGGCCCGCACAACATCACGGTCAACAATGTCGGCCCCGGCTATACTGCCACGGACCGCATCAAAGATCTGGCGCAAGCAAACGCACAGGCAACGGGCCGCTCCGCAGCCGAATGCGAAGCGGACCTTGCAAAGGATGTTCCACTCCGCCGCCTGGCAAAGCCTGAGGAGATTGCAGATGCAATCGTCTGGCTCGCCTCCGAACGCGCTGCCTACATTACTGGTCAAACGATTCTGGTGGACGGTGGCGTCTATCGCGGACTCTAGCTTTCGCATCGCAGTGACTTCGGGATGGATGGGGCGCAGAAGCGGTTGACCATCGGTCGGAGTTTCCACCATCGCGGCGGAAAGCCATTTATTCGCCTCGGCAAAGTCCCCACAACGCGCTCAATAGAACACAGTAAGATCATGCTTTCCTGCGCCCGATTCGCACACCAGGGGGGTTCTGATTTGCTCATTCGCAAGGTTTTGCTTCGGCGTCCGGCTCTGTTCGTCTTCTTCATCGCCCTCGGGATTACGTCGATCCTCATGCACGCCGAGGAGCCGCGTCAGCACTGGTCAGCCATCTGGATATCGCATCCCACCGCGCCGTTGAGAGAACCGATCGTGCTCCACTTCCGCAAAGCGATCGAGCTCTCCGCAGTGCCGCAGCATTACATCGTTCACGTCAGCGGAGATCGCAGGTTCCTCTTCTACGTGAACGGGCAGCGCATCGGCGCCGGTCCCGCGGCAAGCGACCTGCCACATTGGCGCTACGAGACCTTCGATCTCGCGCCGGTGCTCCATGCCGGCACCAACCTGCTGAGTGCAACCGTGTGGAACTTCGGGATCTATTCGGCAATCGCACAGATGTCCGACCGCACCGCCTTCCTGGTGCAGGGCGATACCGTACAAGAAGCTACAGCAGATACGAATGCAAGCTGGTCTGTAGCAGAGGAGCCGGGAATCGCGGTCGTGCCGCGTGCCAACGATGGTCGCGGTGATTACATGGCAGCCAGTCCTGGCGAGACGCTGGATGCCGCGAAGTATGGCTGGACGTGGCAACAGCCGGGCGATACATCGCTGCACTGGGTGGCCGCTCGTACTGCCATGCGGGAGGATGACAGCGCCGAGGCAGGCCAGGCAGCGTCGGAGCACGACGTCGCGAACATTCCATGGCGCCTGCTGCCCGATCCTTTGCCACAGATGACCTACAGTGACGAAAGTCCCGGAGCGATTGTCCGCGCTGGCATGGCGAATGCAGCGAGTTCGGGATTTCCGGCAAGCGCGCTCGTCATTCCCCCGCATACGACGACGCAATTGTTGCTCGATCGCAAGACACTGACCACCGCCTATCCCGAGCTGACATTCAGCGGGGGGCGTGGCTCGCGGATCGTCCTTACGTATGCTGAAGCGCTCTACGACGCACAGCTCAAGAAGGGGAACCGCAACGCTATCGTGGGTCGCCATGCCATTGGCTTCCACGATATTGTGCTGCCCGATGGCGGCAAGCAGCACGTCTTCGAGCCGCTCTGGTGGCGCACCTGGCGATACATCCAGATCGATATCCAGACCGATGACGATGCATTGACGCTGGACCATCTGGGTGCGCACGAGAGCACATATCCGTTTGAGCAGCGCGCGCTTTTCGATTCAGGCGACGCCGACCTGCAACATATCTGGGAGATCGGCTGGCGCACGGCGCGGCTCGATGCACACGAGACTTACATGGATACGCCGTACTACGAGCAGCTGCAGTACATCGGCGACACGCGCATCCAGGCGCTCATCTCGTATGCGGTCACCGGCGACGATCGCCTGGCGCGTCAGGCAATCGCGGCTTTTGCCAACTCGCACATCCCGGAAGGACTGACACAGAGCCGCTATCCCAGCAGCCTGCAACAAATCATTCCGCCCTTTTCGCTCTACTGGATCGGCATGCTGGACGATCTGTACTGGTATCGTCCGGATGCACACATCGTCACAGAAAATCTGCAGGGCACGCGCGATGTGCTGGCGTGGTTCTTCGGTTATCTGCAGCCAGATGGTTTGCTGCGCGAGCCGCCATATTGGAACTTCGTAGATTGGGTGCCGGAAGGCCAGAAGATTCCAACGTTCGATGCGCATGGCGAATCCTGCGTGCTATCGCTGGAGCTGGCAGGCGCGCTGCGCGATGCATCCGAACTCGAGCGCGCCCTCGGAGATCCCGCCATCGCGGCATCGTATGATGCGCGGTTGAAGCATATGCGTGAAGGCATCTACGAACGCTGTTGGTCGTCCGAGCGGAAGCTGCTGGCCGACACTCCGGACCGTAGCCTCTTCAGTCAGCACGCCAACATTCTCGGCGTTCTGTATGACGTGATTCCCAAAGACGAGCAACAGGATGTACTGCGACGGATGGTGAATGATCAGGAGCATTTGATGCCGGCCAGCTACTACTTCCGCTTTTATCTGGCGCGTGCGCTGGAACATGCCGGGCTCGGCAATCTCTATCTCTCGTCACTGGGACCGTGGCGTGAATTGCTGCCGATGGGCTTCAGCACCTGGCCGGAGATGCCGGGTGACTCGCGTTCCGACTCTCACGCGTGGAGCGCGCATCCGACGTACGATCTGCTCACCATCGTCGGGGGCATTCACCCCGGAACTCCCGGCTTTGCCACCGTGAGAATCGCGCCGGAGCTGGGCGATCTGAAAAAGCTCACCATTCGCTATCCACATCCGCTGGGAGAGATCGTTGCGCATTATGAGGTGGCCGGCGGCCGCCTCCATGCAGAAATCACATTGCCCGCGGGCCTTAGCGGCACGTTCGAGTGGCACGGAAAATCGCATCCACTTCATGGTGGAAAGACTAATCTGGACCTGCAATAGAGCATCTATCCCAGCAAGATGAGTCGGATGATACAAGCGTATCAGTCGTCGACCTGACCAACAAGTACGCGCCGTATAACTTTGTCTCCACCTTTTAGCGGCACCCATTTCCTGTCGCTTCACCGGACAACTCCATTCGTCTTCTAAGGCACGGCGCCTACGCGCCAGGCAGCCCGGCGACAAGCGCCACCAGCGCAGCACCGCCGAAGAGGCAGAGCATCTGCAGCGCAATCGCCAGCCGGCTGTGCTGGTGACGCAGTTCCGGCAGAAGATTCACGCAGGCGATGTAGAGGAAGCTCGCTGCGCTGATCGGCAACAGCCAGTAAACAGCCGTACCCCCGCTGGCTCCGAAGGCGGCCACCAGCGCGACACCGAGCAGCGCACCCAGCGATGGCAGCACCGCCATACGCAGCGCGTTCGTCGCGGAGTAGCCCGCGTGCAACAGCACAGCAAAATCCCCTACACGATGGGGTACCTCGTGCAGACTGATCGCCAGCGCCGTGATCCAGCCAACCCGCGGGCCAGCGGCAAAGGCTGCGGCCACCGAAACACCATCAAGAAAACTATGCAGGCTGCTGGCGACGATCAGATTCGCAGGACGCAGCGAATGGTGCGTATGGCCATGAGCGTGGACGTGCACGACGCCAGTGTCGCCTGTGTGTACGATCGCGGCGACAATCTGCTCTACACAGAAGAGCCCCAGTATGCCCGCGACTAGCAGATACCAGACGCGCGGCGTGTTGCCGAGGTTGGCGATCGCCTCGGGCAATAGATGCAGCAGCGCGGTCGCGAGCAAGAGGCCGGTGGCCACGCTGACCAGATACGGCAGAAACGCGCTGAGCGCATAATCGCGCCGGCGCAGCAGCCACGCGGCCAGCATCGCAACCGCCTCCAGGGCGAAGACAGCCAGCAATGCGTGGGCGACGATAACGAGATGCATGGAGAGAGGAGCCTTGCCGTGGTCGGAATGACTATGTAGCTGCTAACTGTTAATGATAACAAACACTCGTTATCTACTGACGCGGCTTCGACCCTTCACGGGCGCCGCCTCCGCGCAGCGCGCGCAATTCCCATAGAGCAGCAGTTCATGCCCGGCAACGCGAAATCCCTTTGGCGGGCGTGGCAGCACAGTCCCGGCGCAGCCGCCGAGCTCGAACATTCGCCCACATTTGCGGCAGTGGAAGTGATGGTGGTGCGCCTTGCCGGCAACTTCATAGCGAGTCGCCTGGCCGGGCAGCGATACAGGATCGAGCCAGTCTTCCGCCAGCAGCGATTTGATATTGCGGTAGACCGTTGCAATGCCCAACGTCTCATAGTGACGCTGCGCGGCTGCCAGCGCTTCTTCCGGGGAGAGCGGGCGGTTCGCTTCGATGAAGGCGTCGCGGATGGCCTGCTTCTGACGCGTATTGCGGGGTACTGGTTGCGGCATGGACAATTAATGATAACGAGATTTCACTTCCCCTTCCAGCGGATGGGATTTGAGCTTGCCGCGCGTTGTACAAAGGAGGCGCCATGCGAATCCTCCTCGCCTGCCTTCTTCTCTCGACTTGCTTCACGCCTGCGCAATCGCAGCCGGCCGCTTCCTCCTCGCCGGTGAGCCTGGCAGCTCCGTCATTGCCTGCCAGTCTTGCGGCTCGACGCGCGCAGCTACTGCATCGCGGCGTCAACGCCAGCATGTGGTTCGCTCAGGCGCGCGACTACTCGCCTGCCCGGCTGCGCAGCTACACCACCGCAGACGACATTGCCCTGATGCACACCATGGGATTCGACCATGTACGGCTTAGCATCGATGGCGATGAGCTTCTGCGCGGCGCGCCGCCCAACGGCCTGAATGCGACTTTTGCCGCCGAGCTAGACACCGCCGTGAACACGATGTTGAAGGATGGTCTGCGCGTCATCGTCGACGTACACCCTTCCGATGAATTCAAGCGCCGCCTCCGCACCGAAGATGCAGCTGTAACTCAATTCTGCGCACTGTGGACTGCGCTGGCCGGCCACTACGCGCAGACGGATCCCGATCGCATCTTCTTCGAGGTGCTCAACGAGCCGGAGTTCGACAATGCGCAGCAGTGGAGTGCCGTCCAGACACGTCTCATCGCCGCCATCCGCACGGTCGCCCCACATCACACCATCCTCGCGACCGCGCAGCACTACTCCGGCCTTAACGATCTGCTCACTCTGGAGCCGGTCGCCGATCCGAACGTGATCTACACCTTCCACGACTACGAGCCCTTCCCGTTCACGCATCAGGGCGCGACCTGGACCATGGCCGAAGTGCGGCCACTTCGCGGCGTGCCCTATCCATCCTCCCCGGAAAACATCGCGACGGCGGTCTCGCAGGAGCCGCAGCTTAGCGGCCAGCATTGGATCAACACCTATGGCCTGGATCGCTGGGACGCCGCGCGCATCCGGTCGGAACTGAGCTTCGCCGGGAAATGGGCCGCGCTTGCACCACGTGCCGGTCTACTGCGGCGAGTTCGGCGTGTACCAGCCGTATGCTGATCCTGCGATGCGTGCCGCGTGGCTGCGCGACACGCGCACCGCCCTTGAGGATCAAGACATCGGCTGGGCGGTATGGGATTATCAGGGCAGCTTCGCCGTTGTTACCAAGACCAACGGCAAGGCCACGCCTGTTCCAGCGATCGCAATAGCCCTCGGCCTGCATTCGGAATGATTGCGGCACCTTCCGGGTGCTTTGTTGAATCCAACCACACACGCGCACGAGACGCGTTCGCATTTCAACGCAGACAGGGAGAACTACAACTATGGCGCCCAAGCCGGAATCTATCGAGAGCCTGAAGCATGCCCCCGGAGTCGCGGGCATGGTCGAACACATCCTTCATCGCTGGAGCCCACGCGCCTATGCGGACCGCGATGTCCCAGCCGAGGACCTGAAGAAGGGCTTCGAAGCCGCGCGCTGGGCGGCGTCTTCGTATAACGAGCAGCCCTGGCGCTTCCTGGTGGGGCGGCGCGGCGATGCGACCTATCAAAAGATCTTAGACTCGCTGGTGCCCTTCAATCAGGGACTGGGCCAAGGGCGCCCCGGTGCTGATCCTGTCGGTGGCGCGCAAGCACTTCGCACACAACGGGCAGGTCAACCGCCACTCCTGGCACGACACCGGCGCAGCGATGGCCAACTTCGGTCTGCAGATCACAGCGCTGGGGCTGCATGCGCACTCCATGGCCGGCTTCGATCATGAGAAGGCTCAGGCAGCATTCAAGATTCCTGACGACTTCGAGACGGTTGCCGTCACGGCGGTCGGCTATCTGGGCGATCCGGAATCGCTGCCGGAAGAACCGCGGAAGTCGGAGGTTTCTCCACGCCAGCGCAAGGATCTGAAGGAGATTGTCTTCTCGGAGTGGGAGAAGCCGGCGTTCTAATGCTGCCTGCGTAACCAGTCAGCGTACAGGTTGCGTCTCGTGCAGCGAAGCCACAGCCTGTCGCGCGGCAGACAAAGTCGCTTCGATGACTTCGGGCGTGTGCGCCGTGCCGAGGAAGATCGCTTCAAACTGCGAGGGTGGCAGCCACACGCCGGCATCCAGCATGGCGCGGTGAAACGCGCCGAAGCGCGTGGTGTCTGAAGCCGCCGCCGTCGCAAAGTTGACCACGCGCTCGTTGGTGAAGAACCACGTCCACATCGCACCCACCCGGTTGGTCGTGACCGGGATGCCGGCTTCGGAAAGTACTGTGGCGACGCCTTGGGCCACCAGGCGACTCGCCTCCTCCAGATTGCCGTACACCGCTTCGCCTGTTGGTTGCGAGATATGCAAGCGTGGCGACGCCCGCCGCCATCGCCAAGCGGATTTCCGCTGAGTGTTCCGGCCTGATAGACGGGTCCGAGCGGGGCGAGCAGGTTCATGATTTCGGCTCGACCGCCGAATGCCCCGCAGGGCAGGCCGCCCCCGATGATCTTGCCCAGACAGGTCATGTCTGGCGTGATCCCGTATAGCTGCTGCGCGCCCCCGTGCGCCACTCGAAAGCCGGTCATCACCTCGTCGAAGATCAGGACCGCGCCCTCGCGCGTCGTCAGCTCGCGCAGCGCCACAAGATAAGCCGGTTCCGGCGGCACGCAGCCCATGTTGCCGGCGACAGGCTCGAGGATGATGGCCGCGATCTCGTTCGGCCGCGCGGCGAACGACGCTTCCACCGCCGCGATGTCGTTGTAGCGCAGCGCCAGGGTGAAGTGCGCGATCTCCTCCGGCACACCGGCCGAGCCGGGGATGCCGAAGGTGGCCACGCCGGAGCCGGCCTTTACCAGCAAGCCATCGGCGTGACCGTGGTAGCAGCCCTCGAACTTGAGGATGTACTTGCGATTCGTGAAGGCGCGCGCCAGCCGGATCGCCGACATGGTCGCCTCGGTACCTGACGAGACGAAGCGCAGCTTCTCCATCGACGGAACGGCGGCCCGGATCAGCTCAGCCAGATCCGCCTCACTCGCCGTGGATGCGCCGAAGCTGGCGGAGCGCGCCGCCGCCTGCTGGATCGCCTCGACTACCGGCGGAAAGGCGTGGCCCAGAATCATCGGTCCCCAGGAGCCGAAGTAGTCGATGTAGCGGTTGCCGTCTGCGTCCCAGAGATAGGCGCCCTCGGCGCGCACGAGGAAGGGCGGGTCGCCGCCGACGGCGCGAAAGGCGCGAACCGGCGAATCGACGCCGCCGGGCAAAAGACGCTCGGCGCGCTGCTGCAGCAAACGGGAGCGATCGAGTTTCCGCATCCTCTCAGTATAGAAAGTCCTTCGCATCGGCCACGCATCTCTCCTTAGGAAGGAGCATGTATGACACAGCAGGCATTGGTTCCACCCTTCGATATGGAAAGCGCAGCACGCAAAGTGCAAGCTGCGCAAGACTTGTGGAACACGCGCGATCCGCAGAAGGTGGCGCTGGGTTACACAGAAGACAGCGAATGGCGCAACCGCGACGAGTTTCTTCACGGTCGCGCAGAGATCGTCGCCTTCTCTGGAGCGCAAGTGGGCCCGCGAGCTCGACTATCGGCTCCGCAAAGAGCTTTGGACCGCACACGAGAACCGCATCGCCGTGCACTTTGAGTACGAATGCCATGACCGCACCGGGCAATGGTTCCGTTCGTACGGGGTGGAGCTGTGGGAGTTCGCGCCGGACGGCCGCATGCGCCGCCGCGTCTCCAGCATCAACGACCAAAAGATCAGCGAGGCGGAGCGCCGGTTGCGCTAAGTGCGCCCGCCGTTCCTACGATTTGTGCTTTCGCGATTTGTGCTTTCAGGGCGGGATAACTCCTGAGTAACCCCACCCCCTCCCCCCTCGCCGGAGGGTATTCGTTTTTCCCTCGTAAGTTGCTGTTTTGACGAGTTTTAAGGAATGCTCCGGTGCGCAAAATCGTCATTCGGCAGGAATTACGGGTAAATTCGTCTATCCATTGAAGTTACGGACACTATTTCGCATCATTCCCGGTGCATTTCTGCTTCCGGCCCACAACTCGCTGATTTTTAATGACTTGCGGCTAAAAATGTCCAGGCAAAGGACTTACAGGGTTCGAATGTTCGAATGCCGCGGCGTGGGAATGTCGGGGAACGCTGTGTCCACTTACCGCCTGATTTAAGGGTATCAATTTGGATGGATTGAAATGGCAGGTATTTTGTAACTGAGGCTGGATTGAATTTCAGTTTGGGAATGGATCCGGGGAACAGCGGCAAGTTTGAGTCGCCAATGCTCTGGGCGTTTGGTGCTCATTCCTGATCTCAAGCGCGTTTCAGTGTACGGGTCGGATGACCTCTTCGTCTTTCAGCATCACGACGGGACGTGCGCTGCATTCTGAGACGACTTGGATGAAAATGCCCTTCAGGATCTGAGATTCTCGGTCAGTCGGCACCGTAGCCCGCCAAGAAAGCCGTCGCTGCGAACAGTAAGGTATCGCCCACATAGTTGATGCCTTCCACCGCGAGTGGAGAGCGGATTTCCGTCATGAGGATTGGAACGTAGAAGAAGACCGTGAGTAGCAGCAGCACTGTGCCCGCACTGGCGGCGGCGATGCGGCGCGTGCGGCGAATCATCAGCCCCACGCCTGCGGCGAGCAAAGTTGCCCCGACGATATAGGAAATCAGCGTCGGCGCCGGCATCCATGCCGGCGTCATCTTTTCCAGCGGAACACCGGGTACGAACCGGGAGAAGAGAAAGTGCTCGATCGCATAGAAGACGAACGTACATGCGACGATGAGGCGCCCCACCATGACGAGTATGGTGCCTGCCGATCGTCCGCGTGGCCATAGGCTGCCCGCCAGCACCATCGCCCCCCCGGCGAAGGCTGTTTCGCGCACCGTGAGCGTCCAGAACAGCCGCTCATGTGCCTCCTTCGGCAGGTTGGGTAGGTCGATGGTGACGACGATGATCAAGAACAGCAGTGCGAGCAGGGACGCCGACAAGCGCACATACCGCCACGCGATAAAGCTGATGGCGGCGGCCAGCAGAGCCGCCCCCACGAAATAGGTCCAGAACAGAGCCCCCGGCAGCCAGCGCGGCACGATGCCCATGAGATCGCGTGCCGCCAGAAAATGTTCGGCGGCAAAGATCGCCAGCGCAACAGCTTCAAAGACGGGCCCCAGCACGAGAGCCCTGTCGGCGCCGGAAGCTGCCGCGAACCGCGGCCGGAGCAGAAAGAGTCCAGCTACCAGCGCGGCGATTCCCGCTCCAATCATCCCCCAGGTCTCTACAGACATAGATGTCTCCTGTGATCGAGGACTAAACGGGGCCGGATCAGGCTTGTCCCATGCGGGGTCACCGCGGTCATGCGACGTACGAGCGCAGGAGAGATATTACAGCGAGTGGGTTTGCGCTGATCAGCTATTGTGACGATCAATACCGGGAAGTCGACTTCCATTCAGTAAAGCCCAGACGAATCCGCGAGCCGGAAGCATCTCGCAAGATCGGTGAATTGACATGTGACTTCGCCGTGGCTCAGAAGCAACGCCCACATGTCGCATCCGATAAGCAGCTGCCAGCAAGATGCGGATTGTCACGCGTGGCAGATCGGCGCTCGTGATGACCATCGAACGACGCCGGCCTGCTTGCACTGCATGCTTATCGACTTTCGCTCCGTGTTCTCAGTTCAATCCAAGACCTAACTAAAAGCTAAAAACTGTGCGCGGTCGTGGCTGGAACCGGCGCTTCGCAGGACCCAGAACGGCCTCGGTGGCATCGCAAACGGCGCTGCTCACTTGGCATTGGCAACCTGCGCGGCGCGTCCCGCAGCGGCGTACAGATTGAGGCGAGAATAAACTCCGAACGGCGATCCATCATCCAGGAAACCGCCGCCGGGGCTTTCTGTCTCGGTCAGGATTCTGTCGGCTTGCTCCAGGGTCAACGAGGAAAAAGCCGCGGTCAGCAGGTATCCAGCCTCCGGAGCGAGTTTGCCGACATCCTCCAGCACATCTGCGTTCTTTGGAAAGACCACCGGTAAGTTATACGTTTGCGTCACGGCATAGAACGCTTCGTTGGCTGCGGGATTGTTGAGGCGTCCCGTATCCTGCGTTGCGCAAACTTCCATCGAGTTGCCACACGCTGCCTGCAACGTCGAAGTTACGTCGGCACGAGCCTTCTTTACCGCGGCCTGGAAGTCCTTTATCACTGGAGCGTGGGGAAGCGTCTGCCCCACGTAGGCTGGATCGTTCGCCAGAAGATGCGCCATATCGTAGAGCGCCAGCGTTCGTCCGCCCAGCACATCCATCGCATAGTGCGCGCCCATGATGATGCGGTCGTTGCCGTATTCGGCACCCCGGGCGATCATCTGCTGATACCGTTCCGGCACCAGGATCGCCAGCATCACCGAACCCATATAGCCATAGGTCGTATGGCCGCTCGGATACGAAGGGCTATTGATCAGGTTCATGATGGGTCCGCGGTTGTAAACGAAGTTGTCTGCAGGAGTATTGAAGTAGTCTGGGCCGACAATCCGTGTGACGTCTGGCTCCGTCTGGAATGGGCGGGAATTGCCATACAGATCGGCGCCAGTGCTCTTCGCCGGGAGCCCGTAGCTCGCGCCAAATGTGTCCGGGGAGCCACCCTTGTCCTTGAGGATTGTCTTCGCCTCGGACGAGACGGGTGTTTTTCCATCCGTCGTCTCGTTGGCGAAAAAATACTTGGCAGAGTTTGAATTCCAACCACTCGTTGCATTTGCGTAGGCGATGACTTCGGCAACCGCCGGCGACAGGTTCGTGGAACGCTCCCGATCGATGTAATGCGCACGCGCCAGATAGGCTGCGCCGAGTGTCGTCCCCAGGCCGTCTGCAAGTTCGGCGAGATTGGCGTCCGTAATGAAAGCATCGCGAAGCGCCTGCTGCTGCTGTTCCTCGAAAGGCAGCAGCGTGGGCTGCCGTATGACACCGGTCTGAATCCCGCCGGTGACGGTATAGTTCGCAGCCAGTGCCGCTTTGCCCGCCGGCGTCGTCGGCAACACAGTCAACGGTGCGAGCCCTTTCAGCGCTGCCATGTCCGTAACCGACTGCGCTCCAGCCGGATAGGACGCCAACGCGCCGAGCACCACTGTGGTCAAGAAGATCCTGCTGCTTACCATCTCTCGTCTCTCCGGTCGGCGAGCACACGAAACAACAATGCAATCTAACAGCCGCCTCAGGGTGACCGCAAAGATTGGAATGTGAGGCGCAGCGCACAAGACAACGCCGCGAGAAGTCCCGAAGCAGTCGTAGCCAAAAAGCTCCTACGCTTTCGTCGACTGGATAACTTCTACGGGGCAAACGCATTGTCATGCGCATCCGATAAGCTGCTGCCAGCAACATGCGGATTGTTCTCACTACCTTTGGCACTCTGGGCGATGTAAACCCGCTCATTGGTGTTGCGCTGGAGATGCGGCGGCGGGACCACGTGCCGGTGCTGGCGGTGCCGGAGATCTTCCGTCCCAAGATCGAGCCGCTTGGGCTGGCGTTTGCCAAGGTCGGTCCTACGCTGAACCCGAATGATCCCGAGCAGGTTGCCTACCTGATGGACATCCAAAAGGGCACCGAGCGGACGCTGCGCGAGTATCTCTTCCCAGCCATCCGCCAGAGCTATGACGAGCTGTTATCTGCCGTCCAGGCGGGCGGCGGTGCGGACCTGATGCTCGCGGGCGAGCTTACCTATCAGGCGCCTGTGGTCGCAGAGGTGACGGGCGTGCGCTGGGCCAGCTATGTGCTCGCGCCGATCTCGTTCTTCTCCTCGTATGACGCTCCGGTGCTGCCGCCGTATCCGCAGCTGGCTCGCCTGCAGAGCATGGTGCCCGCTTCGGGCCACGCCGTGCGTCGCTTCGCCCGCTGGGTCACCCGGGAGTGGGCTAAGCCTGTCTACCGGCTGCGCGCGGAGCTGGGGCTGGATCGCGGGGGCAATGTGCTGTTCGATGCCAAGCACGCGCCCAGCCTAGTGCTCGCCATGTTTTCGCCGCTGTTGGGAGAGCCGCAGCCGGACTGGCCGCCCAACAGCGAGATCACCGGCTTCGTCTTCTACGACGGGGATGCAGGGAAACAGGAGCTGCCTGAGGAGGTCGAGCGATTTCTGCAGGCGGGTGAACCGCCGGTCGTCTTCACGCTGGGCTCGGCGGCGGTGCTGGACGCCGGTGATTTCTACGAGGAGAGCGCGCAAGCGGCGCTGATGGCCGGCGTGCGTGCCGTTTTGCTCGTCGGCACCGATGCGAGAAACGTCCCGCAGACGCAATCGCCGGATCTCTGCGTCGCGCGCTACGCGCCTTATTCGAAGCTCTTTCCGCGGGCTTCGCTCATCGTGCATCAGGGCGGCGTGGGCACCACCGCGCAGGCGATGCAAGCAGGCCGGCCCATGCTGGTGATGCCCTATAGTCATGACCAGCCCGACAACGCGCGGCGGATGCGGCGGCTGGGAGTAGCCGGTGTCATTCGGCGGGAGAATTACACAGCGGAGCGCGCGGCGCGGCGGATTCGGCGCATCCTGGGGCATCGGCGATTCGCTGAACGCGCCGCCGAAGTTGGCGAAGAGATGCGGCGGGAGAACGGCCTGGCGCGCGTATGCGACGCGCTGGAGACGCTGGTCCGCCAGCAGCGATAGTGCTGGCGACGGAGAACCGAGGAGTGCAGATGCAAACGACAGCAGCAAAGGGACCGAACGAAAAGAGGCTGGGCGAGCAGACCGTGCAATGCGCGCAATGCGGCTATGAGATGAAGGTGACGGAGTCGCTGGCGGCGCCGCTGATCGCCGCCGTGGAGCGGAAGTACCAGCAGCAGATGCGGGATCAGCAGACCGCCATTGCCGGACGGGAGCAGGAGGTTCGAAACCGTTCCGCCGAATTGGAAAAGCAGACACTGGACGCCGAGCAGCGTGTGGCCGAGCAGGTGCGGGTGCGTGTGGAGGCGGAGCGAAAGCAATTGGCGGCGCGGGAGGCCGAGCGCGCGAAACAGATGGTTGCCGGCGAGCTCGAACGCCAGGCGAGCGAGCTGAAGGATCGCGAGGCGCGGCTTGAATCGCTGGCCGGCAAGCTCAAAGTCGCACAGGAGCAGGAAGCCGAGTTTCTTCGCCAGAAGCGGGCAATCGACGACGAGCGCCGCGAGCTGAAGCTGCAGGTGGAGCGGCAGGTTCAGCAGGAGCTCGAGTCGGTCCGCCGGCAGGCGAAATCGCAGGCAGAGGAACAGATGGGGCTGCAGGTGCGGGACAAGGATGAAGCCATCCAGGTTCTGCGGCGGCAGATCGACGAGCTGAGGCGCAAGGCGGAGCAGGGATCGCAGCAGGCGCAGGGCGAGGTGCTGGAGACGCAGATCGAGCAGCAATTGCGCGCACGCTTTCCCATGGACGAGATCCAGCCGGTTCCCAAGGGACAGTTCGGTGGCGATTTGCTGCACACGGTGCGCGACGCAGCAGGCCAGCCCTGCGGCACCATCCTGTGGGAGTTCAAGCGCACGCAGAACTGGTCTCAAGGATGGCTGGCGAAGCTGCGCGGCGATCAGCGTGCAGCCGGCGCGGAATTGGCCGTCCTGGCCAGCCAGACGCTGCCGCGCGATCTGTCGCTGTTCGACCATGTGGAGGGTGTGTGGGTCAGCAGCCTGGCCTGCACGCTGCCGGTCGCGGTGGCGTTGCGCCAGGCGCTGATTGAGCTGGCGCGTGTGCGGCGGGCCGGCGAAGGCGAGCAAACCAAGGCGCAGGAGGTCTATAGCTATCTGACCGGCCCACAGTTCCGCCATCGCGTGGAGACGATTGCGGAGAAGTTCACGGACATGCGCGCGGATCTCGACCAGGAGCGCAAGTTCATCGAGCGGCAATGGGCCAAGCGCGAAAAGCAGCTTGAGCTGGTGCTGAAGGCCAGCGAAGGGATCAACGGCGACCTGCAGGCGATTGCGGGGCGCACTCTGGATGCGATCGATGCACTACAACCGCAGATGATGCTGCTTCCCGACGAAAATTGAGCGCCGTTGGACTCAAACTAGTTCGCACGAGCATCAGGAGATGTTCGCGTTCGATCGAACTCGCCGCATCCTGGCCGTTCATGCACATTTCCACAGCTACGCGCGACATCCAGGGGAAGTTGCTCAAAGCAGGGTAGTTGGATGCCGCGAGGGATCGCGAATCCGGCATCCGCGCCAGCGATGTCACCCATTCGACAACATACTTTGCTACGGAAGTCGCACGCGTAAACGATTTCCTTCAAGGGGTCACGGTTGCTAAAATACGCCCACTCCACCGGGATCCGGTGGGTGGTGCAAGGCCCAAAAACTCGCCGGATATGCGACTTGCGCAAACCGTTGCGCATCTCAAGTCAAACTAGCGAATTTTGTGTGTATCGGCGGCGCTTCACGCGCCACTATGACATGGGGTCGGAGGGAGTTTTTCGCTCGATGGATGAGAGATTGAAATCTGGAAGTCTGAATGCTGTACGTCTGGCCGCCAGCGAAGGCATGGTCGGCTATTTCTCCATGGAGATTGCCATCGAGCCCAGCATGCCCACCTACAGTGGCGGCCTGGGAGTGCTCGCTGGAGACACGCTGCGCTCTGCGGCAGACATGGGATTGCCGCTGGCGGCAGTCACGCTGGTGCACCGAAAGGGCTACTTCCGGCAGATTCTGGACGCGAATGGCGTGCAGAGCGAGGAGCCGCAGCCGTGGAGTCCCGAGGCTCGACTGCCCCAGGAAGAGCCGCGCATCGTGGTGACGATCGAGGGCCGTCCGGTCCACGTACGCGCCTGGCGTTATGACATGGAAGGGGTCACCGGGCACACCATCCCGATCTATCTGCTGGACACCGACCTTGAGGCGAACGATCCGCGCGACCGCACCCTGACCGATCGGCTTTACGGGGGCGACACCAACTACCGGCTGGCGCAGGAGATCGTGCTCGGCATCGGCGGCTTCCGGATGCTCGACGCTCTGGGCTACGACGTCAGCGTGTACCACATGAACGAGGGACACGCCGCACTGCTGACCCTCGCGCTGCTGGAAAAGACACTGAGCGGCGGTGCGCTTTCCAGCGCACGGGAGAGCGACTTCGACGCGGTGCGCCAGCACTGCGTCTTCACCACACACACTCCAGTGCCGGCCGGGCATGACCGCTTCTCCATGGAGCAGGCACAGCGCATTCTGGGCAGCGACGCCACGCAAGCGGTGGAGCGCATCGGCGGCTGTCACGAGGGCATGGTGAACATGACCTACATCGCCATGCGCCTCTCACGCTTCGTGAATGGCGTGGCTATGCAGCACGGCAAGGTGAGCCGGGCGATGTTCCCGGAATACGACATCGCTGCGATTACGAATGGCGTCCACGCCGGCACCTGGACCTCGCCGGCGATGCAGGCCACTTTCGACAAGCACCTGCCGCGCTGGCGCGAGGACAACATGCACCTGCGCTACGCCATCGACATCCCGCAGGAGGAGATTGCAGCGGCGCATGCGGATGGCAAGCACGTGCTGCTGGCCGAGGTAGCGAAGCGCACCGGCATCCAGTTGCGCGAGGATATCTTCACCATCGGGTTTGCGCGTCGCGTCGCAACCTACAAGCGCGGCGATCTGCTCTTCACCGACGCAGAGCGGCTGGCCCGCATCGCGCAGCAGGTGGGCAGCCTGCAGATTCTCTACGCCGGCAAGGCGCATCCCGCGGATGAGCCGGGAAAGCAGATCATCCGCCACGTTTTTGAAGAGGCGCAGAGCCTCACCTCTGCCTCGCTGCATATCATCTACCTGGCGGACTACGAATGGCGCCTGGGCGCGCTGCTTACCGGCGGCGTGGATGTTTGGCTGAACAATCCCCTGCGGCCGTACGAAGCTTCCGGCACCAGCGGCATGAAGGCAGCGCTGAACGGCGTGCCCAGCCTGAGTGTCCTGGATGGCTGGTGGATCGAAGGCTGCATCGAAGGCGTGACCGGATGGGCGATCGACGACCATGAACGCGCCGAGGATGAAGCGGACAGTCTCTACAGCAAGCTCGAGTCAAAGATTCTGCCGCTCTACTATCAGGACAAGCCAGGCTGGCGGAAGCTGATGCAAACCACCATCGCGATGAACGGATCTTTCTTCAACACGCAACGCATGCTCGAGCAGTACGTTTCGAATGCGTACTACCCGGAGAAGAAGGAGAGCTATTCCGCGCAGATGCTGGAGCAGTCTTTCGCGCGCTAGCCACTCTTGGTAGTTTGCCAACCAACGCAGAAAAGGCCCGGACAGAAGATGTCCGGGCCTTTTCGTTTCGGTTGCTGCGAAACCCTGCTACGGAGCCAGCGTCGTGATGAGGGCGGCCTTGGGGCTGCCCCATCCGGTCACAAGATCGTAGCCCGTCACCGCCGAATAGCTGCCGGATTTACCACTCGTGATGTCGTGGAAGTCCGTGGCGTAGGTAGAGGTCACGTTCTGCGGGTAGATGGTTGGGTCGAGGAAGCCGACCTTCGACTTGCCGTTTGCGGCCGCCTGCTGGTTGGCCAGCGCAATGAAGCCCGCCCACATGGGAGCAGCGAAGCTGGTTCCCCCGTATTCGTTGGCCAGGCAGGTGGTCTGGTCAGCACAGGTGTAGAAGGTGAAGTTGGCGTTGGCTGCGACGTCGGGACCGTTGCGATAGGTTGTCGATCCCTTGTTGGTCGTGGTAATGACGCCGGAGATCTGCTGCCAGGAGGGGATCGCGATCTTATCCGGCGAGATGCCGCCACCGCTATCCGCCCATGCAGTCTCGGACTTCCAGGGTCCGGCTGCGCTGGAGGTAGTCAGATCGGTGCCGCCGACGGAAACGACGTAAGCGTTATCCGCTGGCCACGCCTCATTTCTCTTCGACCAGGTGGAGCTATCGCCCGAAGCCGCGAAGAAGGTCTGGCCTTGCGCCGCCATCTTCTCGAAGTAGGGATTGAGGGTCGATGGGTCCGCGGGCGTCCAGCCCCACGAACAGCCGATGGTGGTGGGCAGCGGGCTGTGCGTGGTCATAGCGCTGATGATTGCCGTATCCGTGGAACCGACATACATGACCAGACTGGAGAGCCCAGGCGCCATGCCGATGGCTTGCGTCATATCAAGCGTCTGTTCAGTGTCATCACAATTGCCGCCGGCTCTGCTGTCCACGCAGGATGTGCTGGTCCCATCCGTGGAGAGGATGGTGACCGGGACTTTGTTGGTTTGACCAACGTTCTTGAAATAGGTATTCAGGTCGGCCAGGTCGGTGCCCAGATACTCGAACAAACCAAGGTTCTGGCCAGCGCCGGTCAGCGCTGTTCCGCCGTAGTAGGCCGCGCGCATGTCGCTGCCCAGGAACGACGCCGAGGGGCCGGAGCCGGTGGTGGCATGCGAGACGACCTTATCGGCGGCGATGCCATGAGCCGCGGCATAGTCGCTCTTTTTGACGAACAGAGGATGCGGAATGGAGTAGTTGTCGAGACCTGAGATGTGCCAGAGATTGAAGGGCAGGCTTACGGTCGGCTCGCGATCCGGAGCATAGAAGATGCGGTTCTCGGTGGGGTGCTGATAGGTGTGGAGGTTGACGTGGAAAGCGGTCTGCACCGCTGAAACCGGCCCTTTGACCTGCACATCCATGCCGTCACGGCTGCCGCCGACGACGGTGAGACCATTCGACCTGGCGTATTGCACGACGGCGTCATAGTCAGCCTGCGTGGGGCCGAACTGCGCAGTGAACTCCGGAACGGTGAGGAAGTGACGATAGGAAGCGCTCGCAGGATCGTAGATCTCGTCGAGGAGTCGTTCCAGGCCGGCCTGATTGCGCAGCGGCAGAACGATGTTCAAGCTCATGAGCTGATTTGCGGGAAGCCGTCCGACGGCCTGCGCCTGATTGTTGCGTACGGCGTCGCGCATATGGTGGGTTAACAACGTTTGCGCTGAGAGGGCCGTCGTGGCCAACAACGCCGCGGCGGCAGCGAACACAATGAACCCTAATCTGCGAATCACGATTTCTCCTTTTTCAGTAGCAATGCAGTGGGACGACCTTACAGATTTCCGGGGGTAACGAACGAACGGGGAAATCTACTCCCGCGCCCAGCGGAAGTCAATTTCTTTTCGGACGCAATTCTGGTATGCACCCGAACCGCTGCACAGAAATGGAGAAGGAGGGTTTGCTTTTGCAGTTGTCTTTCGGAATATGTAACGGAGGCAGCGCTAATTAGCCGAGGAGCGATTGGGTGCAGCCAGCGCTTCGGCTCCCTATTTATACATTGGTAGATATATTTGGTTACGCACTAATCGCCGTGCTGCTCCACGCTGACCCAGCGCTCCTTGTGACCGGGAATGAATGCGAGGCGGATGCGATCAAAGACCAGGTAGACGACCGGCGTGGTGAACAGGGTGAGCATCTGCGACACGATCAGGCCGCCCACGATGGTGATGCCGAGCGGACGGCGGTACTCCGAGCCAGTACCGGTGCCGAGTGCCAGCGGCAGGCCGCCGAGCAGCGCCGCGCAAGTGGTCATCATGATGGGGCGGAAGCGCAGCAGGCAGGCTTCGTAGATGGCCGCTTCCGGCGACTTGCCTTCCTCGCGTTCGGCGGCGAGCGCGAAATCGATCATCATGATGGCGTTCTTCTTCACGATCCCGATCAGCAGGATGATGCCGATCAACGCGATAACACTCAGATCGGTATGCGTGAGGAGCAGCGCAAGGATAGCGCCGACACCGGCGGAGGGCAGCGTGGAGAGGATGGTGATGGGATGAACGTAGCTCTCATAGAGAATGCCGAGCACGATGTAGACGGTGCCCAGAGCGAAGGCGATGAGCAAGGGCTCGGTGGCCAGGGATGATTGGAAAGCCTGCGCCGTGCCGGAGAAAGCGGCCTGGACGCTGCTCGGCATACCCATCTGCTGCTTCGCTCTGTCCAGCGCCGTGACCGCCTGACCGAGCGCCACCTTGGGCGCCAGATTGAAAGTGAGCGTGATGGAGGGATACTGGCCGGAGTGGTTCACGGCAAGCGCCGTGCGGCGCGTCTCGAAGTGAGAGATTGCAGAGAGCGGCACATGGGTGCCATTCGACGAGCGCAGGTAAATGTTCTTCAGCGAGTCAGGGTCGCGCTGGTACTTGGGGTCCACTTCCATGATGACGTAATACTGATTGAGGCCGGTGTACATGGTGGACACCTGCCGCTGGCCGAAGGCGTCGTAGAGTACGTTGTCCACGTCGGTCATGGTCAGGCCGAGGCGCGAGGCGGTATCGCGGTCGACGATCAGCCTTGCCTCCAGCCCATTCTCCTGTTCGTCGGTGGAGGCATCGCGCAGCTCCGGCATGGTTTTCATCCGGTCGAGAAGCTTGGGGGCCCACTCGTTCAGTTCGTCGAGGTTAGAGTCCTGCAGGGTGTACTGGTACTCCGCATCGCTGGAGCGGCCGCCCACGCGGATGTCCTGAAAAGACTGCAGGAACAACTGCACGCCGGGAATGTGGGAGAGCTTGGGACGCAGCCGATTGATGATCTGGTCGGCGGTAGCCTTGCGCTCGCTGGTCGGCTTGAGCGAGATGTACATGCGGCCTACGTTGGTGGTGGCTCCGCCGCCGCCGCTGCCGGCGAAGGCCAGCACGTAAGCTACGTCCGGGTCCTTCTGCACGATCGCAGCGAGCTGCGACTGCTTCACCGTCATGGCGTCGAAGGAGATGTCCTGGGATGCTCTTGCCGTGCCGCCAATGCGGCCAGTGTCTTCCTGGGGAAAGAATCCCTTGGGCACGATGACGTAGAGGTAGATATTCAGCACCAGCGTGCCGACGGCGATGAGAAGCGTGATGTTCTGATGACGCAGCACCCAGCGCAGCCCGCGCTCGTAGCCGGCCAACATTCCATTGAAGAAGCGCTCCCCGAGGAGATAGGCGCGGCTGCGCTCGCTGGGATTGTGCGGCTGCAGGAATTTGGCGCACATCATGGGCGTGGTAGTCAGCGAGACCACCAGCGAAACCGCGATCGCGACGGAGAGGGTGACCGCGAACTCGCGGAAGAGGCGGCCGACGATGCCGCCCATCAGCAGGATGGGGATGAAGACGGCGATGAGCGACGTGCTCATGGAGAGCACAGTAAAGCCGATCTCCTTCGATCCTTTCATGGCCGCGTCGAACGGCGTCATGCCCTGTTCGAGATAGCGGGTGATGTTCTCGAGCACGACGATCGCGTCGTCCACCACAAAGCCGGTGGAGATGGTGAGGGCCATCAGCGAGAGGTTGTCCAGCGTATAGCCCAGCAGGTACATCACGCCAAATGTGCCGACGAGCGAGAGCGGCACAGCAACGCTGGGAATGATGGTGGCCCACACGTCGCGCAGGAATACGAAGACGACGACGATGACGAGCGCGATGGAGATGAGGAGGGTGATCTCCACTTCGTGAACCGCGGCACGAATGGTGATGGTGCGGTCCATCACGATGCTGGTGTGGATGAGGGGCGAGATCGATGCTTCCAGCGAGGGCAGCGCGGCCTTCACCCGGTCCACGGTGTCGATGACATTGGCGCCGGCGATCTTGAAGATGATGATGAGCACGGCAGGCTTGCCGTTGGCCAGGCCGGAGGTGTAGAGGTTCGAGGTGGAATCGACGACCGAGGCGAGATCCTCGAGACGGACGGCCGCGCCGGTTATCGGGTTGTAGCCCACGACCAGCGGCGCGTAATTGCGCGCCTGGAAGAGCTGGTCGTTGGTGTTGATGTTGCTGATCCGGGTGCTGTTCCGGAAGTAGCCGGTGGCCATGTTCTGGTTCACCGCGCCGAGGGTAGTGCGGAGCGACTCAAGCCCAATGCCATAGGAGCTGAGCTGCAATGGATTGGCTTCGACGCGAACCGCAGGGCTGGCGCCTCCGCCGACGAAGCTCTGGCCGACACCCGGCACCTGGGAGATCTTCTGTTGCAGTACTGAATCCGCGGCGTCGTACATCTCCGGCCGGCTGAGTTGATCGGAGGTGAGCGCCAGGATCAGGATTGGAGCGTCGGCCGGGTTCGATTTCCAGAAGCGCGGGTTCTGCGGCAGATTGGCGGGAAGCTGCGCGCGCGCCGCGTTGATGGCCGCCTGCACATCGCGCGCGGCGCCATCGATATTGCGGTTGAGGTCGAATTGCAGCGTGATGTTGCTGCCGCCAAGGGTGCTCGACGAGGTCATCTCCGTAACCCCGGCGATGCGGCCGAACTGACGCTCCAGCGGCGTCGCGATAGCCGAGGCAGCGGTCTCCGGGCTAGCTCCCGGCAGACTGGCATTGACGTTGATGGTGGGGAACTCGACCTCGGGCAGTGACGACACCGGAAGCAGTGCATAGCCGACAGCGCCACCCAGCAGCAGCGCCACGCTCAAGAGCGAGGTGGCGACCGGGCGGCGAATGAATGGAGCGGAGATATGCATGGGTGGTCGGTCTCCTCAGTCCGCAGAGACCGTGTGCTCGGTGGTGCGGTGCGCGGAGATACGCGCGCGCCGGCGGCTGAGCCGTTGCGCCAAGCGGTCGAAGTAGAGGTAGACCACCGGCGTGGTGTAGAGGGTGAGCGCCTGGGAGACGATAAGGCCACCCACGATGGTGATGCCGAGCGGCTTGCGCAGCTCCGACCCCATGCCGGTGCCAAGCGCCAGCGGCAGGCCGCCCAGCAATGCGGCCATGGTGGTCATCATGATGGGCCGGAAGCGCAGCAGGCAGGCCTGGTAGATGGCCTCCTCGGAGCTCTTCCCGCCGTGCCGCTCGGCTTCGAGTGCGAAGTCGATCATCATGATCGCGTTCTTCTTCACGATGCCGATCAGCAGGATGATGCCGATGATGCCGATCACGTTGAGATCCATGTGAAAGAGCAGCAGCGCCAGGATGGCACCGACGCCGGCGGAAGGCAGCGTGGAGAGGATGGTCACCGGATGGATGTAGCTCTCATAGAGCACGCCCAGCACGATGTACACGGTGATGAGCGCGGCAAGGATGAGGATGGGCTCGTTGGTGAGCGATGCCTCGAAGGCTTTGGCGGTGCCCTGGAAGGTGGCGTTTACCGTCTCCGGCATGTGGAGATCGCTTTCGACCTGATTGATGATCTTGACGGCATCACCCAGGGAAGCGCCCGGCGCGAGGTTGAAGGAGATGGTGCTGGAGGGAAACTGACCGAGGTGATCGATGGAAAGCGGCGTGGTGGTGCGCTGCACCTTGACGAAAGTGCTGAGCGGAACCTCTGTGCCGGTCGAGGAGGCCACGTAAAGGCTGCTGAGCGAGCTCGGGTCTAACTGGAAGTTCGGCTGCACCTCGAGGATCACGTGGTACTGGTTGAGCTGGGTGTACATGGTGGAGACCTGACGCTGGCCGAAGGCGTCGTAGAGCACGTTATCGATGGTCGACATCTGCACGCCCAGCCGCGAAGCGGTGTCACGGTCGACGACCAGGTCGGTCTCCAGTCCGCGGTTCTGCATGTCGCTGGCGACGTCCGTGAGCTGCGGATGTTTGCGCAGCTCGTCGACCAGCTTGTGGGTCCAGGTGGTGAGCTCATTCGCATCGGCGCTCTCCAGCGAGTACTGATATTGCGTGCGGCTCACGGCATCCGCCACGGTAAGATCCTGCAGCGGCTGCATGTAGAGAGTGATGCCTTCGACACTCTTCAGCCTGGACTGCAGCCTCTGAATGATCTCGGGAACGCGGTCGGAGCGCTGCGACAGGGGCTTCAGGTTGATCTGGATGCGCCCGCTGTTGATGGTCGTGTTAGTGCCGTCAATACCGATGAAGGACGAGAGGCTCTGTACGTCGGGGTCGTGCAGGATGACGTCCGCGAGCTTCTGCTGCCGCTGGGCCATGCTTTCAAACGAGACCGTCTGCGGCGCCTCGGAGATGCCGAGGATGATGCCGGTATCCTCGATAGGGAAAAAACCCTTGGGCACGATGACATACAGCACCAGCGTGAGGACCAGGGTGCCGATGGTGACCAGCAGCGTGGTAAAGCGGTAGCGCAAGACGAACTGCAGCGTCCTGCCATAGGCGCCGATCACGTACTCGAAGAACTGCTCCGACTTGCGATAGAAGGCATTCTGCTCGGACGCGGGCTTGTGCCTGAGCAGCTTGGCGCACATCATCGGCGTCAGGGTGAGGGAGACGATAGCAGAGACGAGGATGGTGACGGCAAGCGTGATGGCGAACTCGCGAAAGAGGCGTCCGACCACATCGCCCATGAAGAGCAGCGGGATGAGCACGGCGATAAGCGAGACAGTGAGCGAGACGATGGTGAAGCCGATCTGCTCCGAGCCTTTGAGCGCGGCGGCGAGCGGGTCTTCGCCCATTTCGATGTAGCGCGAGATGTTCTCGATCATCACGATGGCATCGTCCACGACGAAGCCGGTCGAGATGGTGAGGGCCATCAGGGTGAGGTTGTTCAGGCTGTACCCCAGCAGGTACATGATGCCGAAGGTGCCCACCAGCGAGAGCGGCACCGCGATGCTGGGAATGACAGTGGCGGCAAGGCTGCGCAGGAACAGGAAGATCACCATCACGACCAGCCCGATGGTCAACATCAGCGTGAACTGCACATCGTTCACTGAGGCGCGAATGGTCTCGGTGCGATCCGTAAGTATCTGGACCTTGATCGACGCCGGCAGACTCACCTTGAGCTGAGGCAGGATGGTCTTGATGCGGTCAACCACGGCGATGATATTTGCGCCGGGCTGACGCTGCACGTTCACGATGACGGCCGGCACGCGGTTCATCCACGCCGCCTGCATGGTATTTTCCGAGCCGTCGATGATATCCGCCACATCGGACATGCGTACCGGCGCGCCATTGCGATAGGCGACCACGATGGGTTTGTAGCCGGCAGAGGTCAGCAGTTGGTCATTGGCCCCGATGGTGTAGGTCTGACGCGTGCCGTTCAGGTTGCCCTTTGCGGTATTCACGTTTGCGTCGGCCACCGCGGTGCGCACGTCTTCGAGGCTGATGCCATAGGCGGCAAGCTGCGCGGGGTTTGCCTGAATGCGGACGGCCGGCTTCTCCCCGCCGGCAATGGACACCAGGCCCACGCCGGAGACCTGCGAGATCTTCTGCGCCATGTTGGTGTCGGCCATGTCCTCCACCTGCTGCAGAGGCATGGTGTCGGAGGTCAGCGCGAGCGTCATCACCGGCTGATCGGCGGGGTTCACTTTGCTGTAGATGGGCGGGTTGGGCAGCCCGGTGGGGAGGAAGCTTTGCGCGGCATTGATGCCGGCCTGGACCTCCTGTTCGGCAACATCGATGTCTTCCGTCAGATTGAACTGCAGCACGATGACCGAGCCGCCCTGGGAGCTGGTGGAAGTCATCTGGTTGAGGCCGGGCATCTCGCCGAACTGGCGCTCCAACGGAGCCGTCACCGCGGAGGACATGACATCCGGGCTGGCGCCGGGATAGAAGGTCACCACCTGAATGATGGGATAGTCGACTTCCGGCAGCGCGGAGACGGGGAGCTGCCGGTAGGCGACAAAGCCCGCGAGCAGAATGGCCACCATCAGAAGAGAGGTGGCCACGGGCCGCAGGATGAAGATGCGAGATGGACTCACGACGGACCCAATTGCTGCTGTTGCTGCTTCTGGGCGCGATGGGTTGTGGCCGTCGTGGTGGATACCTTCGAGCCGCTCTGCAGCTTGTCGGCGCCGTCGACGACCACCTGCTGATTGGCTTCGAGGCCGCCCTTGAGAATCACCATCGAGCCCTGGGTGGTATCGATGTCCACCGGCTGCATGACGACGGTGCCGCTTCCGGGGCGAGGACCGCTGCTTCCTGCAGCGCCACCGCCGTTACTTTTTCCGCTCGAGGCTGCACTCGGCTGCTCTGCGGAACCGTTTGCGGAACTGGGATTTGCAGGAGTGGGATCTGTGTCCGGCTTGACCAGCCAGACATAGTCGTTATCCGTGCCGTGCTGGACCGCCGCGGCAGGAACCACGATGGCGTTCTTCCGCTGCTCGAGGATGAGGTGTACGTTGACGAACTGGTTGGGAAACAGCTTCTCGTCGGTATTCGCGAAGACTGCTTTCAGCTTGTCAGTCCCGGTAGTGGTGTCGATCTGGTTGTCGGCGGCCGTCAGTTGCCCGGTTTCCAACTGGGTGGTGTCGGAGCGGTCGAATGCGACTGCATCCAGCTTGTGGTCCTGCCGCAGCTTGGTGAGAACGCGCTGCAACTGGTCTTCGGGAAGTGTGAAGTACACCGCGATGGGGCGGAACTGGTTGACGATCAGGGTTTGCGTCGTATTCGCGGTGATCAGGTTACCCGGGTCAACCTTGCGCAGACCCACCTTGCCATCGATGGGCGACTTGATGTGGCAATAGATGAGATTGAGCTGGGCCGACTCGATCGCTGCCTGATCGGATTTGATGGCGCCCACAAACTGCCCCAGGTTGGACTGCATGGAGTCGGACTGTTCCTTGGAGACGACTCCCTGATCGTAGAGCGCCTTGTAACGGTTGAACTCCGCCTGGTTGTTCTCCAACTGCGCCTGGTCGCGCGCAAGCTGGCCCTTCGCCTGATCCAGCGTCGCCTGATAGGGGCGCGGATCGATAGTCATCAGCTCGGCGCCTTTGCGGACGTCCTGGCCCTCGCGGAAGTAGACGTTGGTCAGTTCTCCCGTAACCCGGGGAATGATGGTGACGCTGTAGTAGGGCATGATGGTGCCCAGACCGGTGAGATAGATCGGAACCGTCTCCTGCCGCACGGACGCGACCTGCACCGGGACAGACTGGTTGGCCATGGCGTGCTGCTTTTTCGCAGCGATTGCAGCTGCTTCCCGCTTTGCTGTGATCGTGCGCCAGGTGATCAGTCCGGCGAGGGCAAGGATCACCAGCAGGACCACCCAGCGCAGCCAGCCGCGTTTGCGCGGCTCCTGCGGGTTTTCGCCGGGAGATTCGCCACCGGGGACGCGGTAGGCGTAAGTCGAAGTCGGAACCTGCTCGGTAGGCGCGGCAGATGACATTAAGTTTTTCTTCTTTCCAGTTTTCTGTCTGAGTGAAGCTTCGCCGCAGGTCTTCCTCGAAGGCCCGTGCGAGTCGTGATATCAGTATGAGACTAGGGACGGGACGACTCGAAGAATGGTTTCTTTGCCCTCCCAAATCTTTTCACATCATGGGATTGCCTGACTATAGCTCGGCCCTATTCAGCACTTTGCAGACGCTATTCCTCTCTTCTCCGCATTCACGCCGGCTAACGCTTTTATAACCGGATCGATCTATCGATCTATAATGATCCCTTCCGGCAAGCATCCCTTTCCTGAATCGAAGGTTCAGGATGTGACATCCTAAGTGCATTGAGCAGAGTGCAAACCACCCTGATCGACTCTTCTAGGCCCACGCGGCAGTCTCCCATTGCGGGCAGGCATTCAGTCGCGGGCCGGGCTGAATTGCAGCGGCACCGGCAGCAATGAGAGAAGGCTAGAGCTGGCAAAAGGCACACGGCGTAGCCGTGGCTGTCATGCCGGCTCGCTGTTGTTGCCGACTGCTTTGTACACTGAAGAGGTTCGCACCGCGCGTCCTCGAGAATAATTTGTCTCCGTTGAGGCGATCGCAGTGACGATCCCGAACGGTCCAAAACAGCCGGCTTCGCAAGCGCCGCCGCTAGAGGAAGTGTCTAAAGCTTATGTGGATTGTCCGACTTGCACTGCGGCGGCCCTATACCTTCGCCGTACTTGCGTTACTGCTCTTGATCATTGGCCCGCTCTCGATTCTCTCGACGCCGGTCGATATTTTTCCGAATATTGACATTCCGGTAGTGAGCATCATCTGGCAATACCAAGGCCTCTCCGCCGAACAGATGGCGGATCGCATCGTGACCATCACCGAGCGCGCGCTCACCACCACAGTCGACAACATCGACCATATCGAGTCGAACTCACTCTACGGCGTCGCGGTGGTGAAGCTGTTCTTTCAGCCGCAGGTCAATCTCTCGATGGCCATCGCGCAGGTCACAGCCGTTTCGCAGACACAGTTGCGACAGCTTCCTGCAGGCACGACCCCGCCGCTCATCATTGACTACAGCGCCTCGAGCGTTCCCATTCTGCAACTCGGCGTCTCCGGCCAGGGCCTCACCGAGCAGCAGCTCAACGACTACAGCCTCAATTTCATCCGCACCCAGCTCGTCACCATCCGCGGCGCGGCGGTGCCGTATCCCTACGGGGGCAAGCAGCGCCAGGTGCAGGTGGATATCGATCTACACCAACTGCAGGCCAAGGGACTGTCGCCGAGCGATGTCACGAACACCATCGCCAACCAGAATCTGATCCTGCCGTCGGGCACGCTCAAGGTGGGCACCTACGAATACCAGGTGGAGACCAACAGCGCTCCCACCACGATCCAAGGCCTGAACGATCTGCCCATCCGCCAGGTGAATGGCGCGATGGTGTACGTCCACGATGTGGCGCACGTACGCGACGGCTTCCCGCCGCAGACCAACATCGTCCGGGTGGACGGCCAGCGGGCTGCGCTGCTGACCATTCAGAAGAACGGCAATGCGTCGACGCTGGACATTATCAAGGGCATTTACAACAAGCTCCCTTCGATCAAGGACACGTTGCCCCCGCAGCTTCGCATTACCCCGCTCTCCGATCAGTCGATCTTCGTGCGCGGCGCGATCTCAGGCGTGGTGCATGAAGCACTGATTGCCGCGTGCCTCACCGGATTCATGATCCTGGTCTTTCTTGGCAGCTGGCGCTCGACACTCATCATCGCGGTGTCGATTCCGCTGTCCATCCTGGTCTCGCTGATCACGCTGAGCGCGCTGGGCGAGACCATCAACATCATGACCCTGGGTGGGCTGGCGCTGGCCGTCGGCATCCTGGTGGACGATGCAACGGTCGAGATCGAGAACATCAACCGCAATCTTGAAGAAGGCAAGGAGATCGAGCAGGCCATTCTCGACGGCGCCGCACAGATTGCCGTCCCGGCCTTCGTCTCCACGCTCTCGATTTGTATCGTCTTCGTGCCCATGTTCTTCCTGGGCGGGGTCGCGAAGTATCTCTTCGTTCCGCTGGCCGAGGCCGTGGTCTTCGCGATGCTGGCGTCCTACTTCCTCTCGCGTACCGTGGTGCCCACCATGGCGAAGTTCCTGCTAGTGGAGCACGATCCGGAGGCGCAGAAGGAAAAGGAGAAGAGCCGCAATCCCTTCATCCGCTTCCAGCTCATCTTCGAGCGGCGCTTCGAACAGTTCCGCAATTTCTACCACGGACTCCTGGGGCTGGCGGTCAAGCACAGCACAGTATTTCTGATTCTCTTTCTGGTCTTCTGTCTTGGCTCTTTTGCTCTGCTCTATCCGTGGCTGGGACAGGATTTCTTTCCCTCGGTCGACGCCGGGCAATTCAAGCTGCACGTGCGTGCGCGCACCGGCACGCGCATCGAAGAGACGGCGCGGCTCTGTGACCAGGTCGACAATGCTATCCGGCGTGAGATCCCCGCGCACGAAGTCGTCACCATCATCGACAACATCGGCATTCCCTACTCTGGCCTGAATCTTTCTTACGGCAACTCCGGCGTGGTGGGCTCGGCGGACGCGGATATCACGGTGTCGCTGACCAAGGACCATCAGCCGACGGAGCAGTACGTGCGGCGGTTGCGCGGAAAACTCGCCCAAGAGTTTCCCGGCGTCACGTTCTATACGCTGCCGGTGGACATGACGACCCAAATCCTGAACTTCGGCCTGCCGGCTCCAATCGATATCCAGGTGGTTGGCCACAACCAGGCGGGAGATCACGATTTTGCCGAGAAGTTGATGCAGGAGATCAAGTACGTGCCGGGAACGGCGGACCTGCGCATCCAGCAGCCGTTCAACGAGCCCGAGTTCTTCGTCGATGTGGATCGCTCTCGCGCGCAGGATATCGGGTTGACGCAGCGCGACGTCGCCGGCTCACTGCTGGTTGCGTTGAGCGGCTCATTCCAGACATCGCCGACCTTCTGGCTGAATCCCAAGAACGGCGTGAGCTACAACATCGCGGCGCAGACGCCGCAGTATTCGCTGGACTCGCTGGGCGACCTGCAGAGTGTGCCGATCACAGGCAGCGCCCCGGCTGCGGCCAACAGCAACTTCAGCATGTTCACTTCCGCTGCGCAGATGGGCGGCCAGCCGATCCAGATCCTCAGCAACCTGGCCTCCGTCACGCGCGGCGAAGAGCTGGCGACGGTCACCCACTATGACATCCAGCCGGTGATCGATATCTACGGCAACGTCGAGAATTCCGACCTGCGCAGTGTGGCGGACAAGATCAGGGTCATCCTCAACAAACACCAGAAGGAGCTGCCACGAGGATCGCACCTGGTGATACGCGGCCAGGTCCAGACGATGCGCTCGTCCTTCATCGGGCTGGTGAGCGGACTGCTCTTCTCCATACTTCTTGTCTATCTACTGATCGTCGTCAACTTCCAGTCGTGGCTGGACCCGTTCATCATTGTTGCCGCGCTGCCCGCCGCGCTTGCCGGTATCGTATGGATGCTCTTCCTCACCGGAACGCACGTCAGCGTTCCCGCGTTGACGGGTTCCATCATGTGCATGGGTGTGGCCACGGCGAACTCGATTCTGGTCGTCTCCTTCGCGAAAGAGCAACTGGAGATGAACGATGGCGATGCCACCGCGGCCGCCCTTGCGGCCGGCTTCACGCGCTTTCGCCCCGTGCTGATGACAGCCCTGGCCATGATCATCGGCATGGTGCCGATGTCGCTGGGCCTGGGCGACGGCGGCGAGCAGAATGCTCCGCTGGGCCGTGCGGTCATCGGCGGACTGCTTTTCGCCACCGCCGCCACTCTTTTCTTCGTACCCACCTTCTTCAGCGTGCTGCACGGCGCGCTGGAACGCCGCCGCCGCGCCCGGATGAACCGGAATGGCCACACCTCCGGAAGCAAAAACCCCGGAACCTTCGAGGATCATGAGCGAGCCTAACCACACACCGCCGACCACGCACGCGCAGGGCGAACACGCTCCGCCGCAGTCCAACGTCTCCGCCCGCACCGCTGTCATCGTCATCGTGGTGCTGCTCATCGTGGGCGCCATCATTGCCGTCGGCGGCATTTTCCAACGGCAGCATGCTCGCCGCGCTCTGGCGGCCGAGACGAACGCTCTTGCGGCCCCGGACGTACTGCTCTCCAAAGCCAAGAGCGGCTCTCCGAATTCCGAAATTGTGCTGCCCGGCAACATGTTTGCCTACGAGGATTCGCCCATCTACGCGCGCACCAGCGGCTACCTGAGCCACTGGTACTTCGATATCGGTGCACACGTGCGCAAGGGGCAGTTGCTGGCGGTCATCAGCTCTCCGGAAGTCGATCAGCAACTGCTGCAGGCACGTGCTGACCTGGCCACCGCAGAGTCCAACTCCAGCTACGCCAAGAGCACGGCAAAGCGCTATCAGGGCCTGCTGGGGCAGGATGCGGTGACGCAACAGGACACGGAAAACTTCACGACTCAGGCAGAGTCCTCCAACACCACTGTCAAGTCGCAGATCGCAAACGTACAGCGGCTGGAGCAGTTGACTTCGTTCGAGAAGATCTACGCGCCCTTCAATGGAGTCGTCACCTCGCGCAGCATCGATATCGGTCAGCTCATCGACCAGGGTGCGGCCAAGGAGCTCTTTCACATGTCGTCCACGGATGTGTTGCGCGTCTACGTGAACGTGCCGCAGATTTACTCCCGCGACGCGCTGCCGGGCACAAAGGCGCAGCTCACCTTTGCCGAGTATCCGGGCCGCACCTTTGAAGGCACGCTGGTCCGCACCGCGAAATCCATCGACATCACTTCGCGCACGCTGCTCGTCGAAGTGGACGTAGACAATCGCAAAGGAGAACTGACGACCGGCGCCTATACGGAGGTCCATCTGAAGGTGGGCCGTCCGGTCTCGACAGTCGTAATTCCCGTATCTACGCTGCTCTTCCGCCAGGAAGGATTGCGCGTTGCCACTGTCGAACACACGGACGGCAACGACATCGTGAAGCTGGTGCCGATCACCCTCGGTCATGACGATGGCGATACGGTGCAAGTAGTCAGCGGGCTGGATCCGAATACACCTATCATCACCAACCCACCGGACTCGGTCATCGACGGCGAGAAGGTGCACGTCCTGCAAAACACGGGCAGCGGAAAGCCGGAGCAGGGAAAGTGACGTCCAACGCATGGAATTACGCGGCGCTGGGCGCACTGACGCTCGTGTTGTTTGCGGGCGGCTGCAAGGTTGGTCCGAATTACAAGACACCGAGCGCGGCGATGGCCCCCTCTTTCAACGCGCAGCCAGCCGAGACGCCTCCACCCGCCGCACCCGGCGTGGGCTGGAAGCATGCGCAACCCGGTGATGACAAGCTTCGCGGCAAATGGTGGGAATCGTATAGCGATCCGCAGCTCAATGAACTGGAAGAGCGCGTGACCGTTTCCAACCAGACACTGAAGGCGGCGCTGGCGCAGTACACGCAGGCGCTGGCGGCAGTGCAGCAGTTCCGCTCCAACTACTTCCCTACCCTCTCGCTGTCACCCAGCTATTCGCGCACACGCGTTTCGTCGAACCGCCCCTTCGGCGTTCCTACGAGCGGCAATCCCTACAGCGACCTGATCGCCAGCGGCACGGCAACATGGGAGCCTGACCTGTGGGGCAACATTCGCCGCACGGTGCAGCAGGCGCGCGCAAACGCGCAGGCTTCCAACGCGGACCTTGCAAATGTAGAGCTTAGTCTTCGCTCCGAGCTTGCCATGGACTATTTCGAGCTGCGCGGGCTGGACACGCAGAAGCAATTGCTCGACGACACCATCCGGGAGTATCAGCGCTTTCTTCAACTGACGATATCCCGCTTTCATGGCGGCGTCGCAACCGATGCCGACGTGGCCCAGGCACAAACGCAATTGGACCAGACGATAGCGCAGGACATCGATATAGGGGTGGCCCGCGCGCAGTTTGAGCACGCTATCGCTACGCTCACCGGCCAGCCTGCGTCCGCCTTCTCGCTGGCGCCCGCACCGCTCACCCTTACGCTCCCCACGGTACCCGTAGGTGTGCCGTCGGAGATGTTGGAGCGCCGTCCGGACGTAGCGGGCGCGGAGCGTCGTGCCGCGGCCGCGAATGAGCAGATCGGCATCGCGATCGCTGCTTACTATCCTCAGGTCAATCTCGGCGGTAGCGGTGGATTCGAGTCGTCGCGGCCGGGCAATCTCTTCCAGGGGCCTAGCTCGCTATGGTCGCTTGGCGGATCGGCCACCGAGCTTCTGTTCGATGCGGGCCGGCGGCACGCGCTTACCGTTGAGGCGCGCGCCGGGTATGACGCCGAAGTCGCGAACTATCGCCAGACAGTGCTGCAGTCGTTCCAGGATGTGGAAGACCAGCTCGCCGCGTTGAGCATCCTCAATGAGGAGGCGGCGGCGCAGCAGAAGACGGTCGCCGACGCGGAGCGCTCGCTGTCGATCCTCACCAACCAGTACAAGGGCGGACTGACGATCTATCTCCAGGTGATCACCGCGCAAGCCGTAGAGCTGGCCAACCGGCGCACGGCTGCGGACATCACCACGCGCCAGTTCGCGGCGAGTGTGCAGTTGGTGAAGGCGCTGGGCGGAGGCTGGGACACTTCGCAGTTGCCGCATCCGTAGCGAATCGTCAGTTAATCGTTCTGCTGCGCAACCGGATGCAGCGGCAGCGGATCGGTAGCGAAGACCTGCTCCGCGGTAGTGGCACCTACTGCATAGAGCGCGAAGCGCCGGTCCGTATCGTTGCGCTGCTCGAAGAGCAGATTGGCGCGTCCGTCACCGCGTGGGTCTACCGCATCGATGAGCTTCATCCGCGGCGTCACGTCCAGGTGCGTGTCATCCGTGATGGAGTGCCACAGCACCTGAATTTTTCCGTAGATATCCTGCAGCGCAATCACCGCGATCGAGCGCGTGCTCGCCGCTTCGCGCGCCGTCATCACCAGCGTCGCGCCGCTGCCATAGGTAAGAGCAAAGGCGCTGAAGTGAACGTCCGTCAGCGGCGAAGCTGACTCCAGTGGCTTCGCTCTTCTTCGCTGCGCAGTGTTTCGAGAGGTGCTATTGCGCGTTGCCGTGGTTGTTTTTTTCGCAGCGGTTGCCGCGGATGTGGATGCCGAGGTCGTGGGTGCCGCGGCGGCAGCCAACAACGTGACCGCTTGCGCTTCCAGCTCCTTCTGCGCAGCCGCGGCATCCGCAGGGCTGCCCCAGTCGTATGCAAACGATTGCGTCCCCACGCTGCCGGCATCGGAGACGGCAACCGTCTGTCCCATCGCCACCGGCGTTATCTCCAGCTGCTTGGGCTCGTTCTGCAGATCCGCGGGCTTGCCATGGGAAAGGCGCGGGCGATCGGGATCGGCCGCCTTGGTGGGCGACTCCGGAGCCGCGGCGTCCTCTTGCTGAGGCTTGTCTTCGTCGGGTCTGCGCCGTAGCCGCGGCCGATCAGGATCGACCGGAGCCGAAGAAGCCTGCGGCTTGTCTGAAGTTTTGTTCGGCGACGCGGAGCCCGTGCTTCCTGTACCGCTCGCAGTTCCGGAGTCGGGAGTCTGGTCGCGTCGTACGAAGTGCGGCTTGTCTTCATCACCGGACTTATCCCGGACCACTGTCGGAGGATAGCGCGACGGGTGCAGCTTCTTTGGCGGTGGCGGCAGATAGGGCTTCCAGTCGCCGAATCCGAACCAGTCCGTACCGATCTCGCGCGCGCCACCGATGTCAAACCAGCCCTGCGGCCGGCCCGAGCCTTCTACTTCGTACTCCGTCCCGCTATCGAGCGCCAGCGGCACCGGCCGTGCCAGGTACAGGCCGCCATCCTGAAGATGCGCTCCATCGAAGAGCGACACCGGCACCAGCCGCGTCGCATTGGGACGAGCACGGTCGCCGGTCCACTCCAGCACCGCAACCGAGCGCAGCGTTGCCGTCTCCGGCTTTTTTTCGGTATCGATGTGGCCGGGATACTGCGCGTGCAGGATCGCTGCGGAGCTCAAAGCAATGGCAGCGGTTGCCGCACTCAAAAGCCACTTACGTGTCCGGCCAGGTGTCTGGGTAGGTTTCATGGCATACTCCGCAGCCACACTGCTGCAGCTACCATGGTAGCTGTCCTGAAACAGAGAGAGTGCGGCGGAGGAAAGATCATGCAGGTCGGAGATACGATCGAGGATTTCACGTTACAGAACGAGAACGACGAAACGGTTCACCTGAGCGACTATAGCGGAAAACCAGTTGTGCTCTTCTTCTATCCCCGCGCCGATACGCCGGGCTGCACTATCGAGGCCTGCGGCTTCCGCGATACCTTCAAGAAGCTGCAGAAGGCCGGCGGCGTGGTAGTGCTCGGCATCTCTCGCGACACGCCGAAGGCGCAGAAGAAATTCAAAGAGAAATACGACCTGCCCTACACGCTCCTTGCAGATGTAGACGAAACAGTCTGCAATCGGTTTGGCGTGATGAAGGACAAAAATATGTATGGCAAGAAGGTGCGGGGCATCGAGCGCACCACCTTCCTGATTGGCCCGGACCGCAAACTGACCCGCATCTTCGCGAAAGTAAAGCCCGAAGGGCATGCCGAAGAGGTGCTGGCGGCCGTCAAGGAGTGACCTGACGCGCTACTGAACCGTAAAGGTCAGGCCGCCGCCTCGGTCGGGATAGCGGCTGGCTTCTTGCCGCTGGTCGTCGCGGCGATGGTGCCCGTCGTGGCGCCCACGGCACCCACCACGGCACCGGTGGCCCTCCCTGTCACGGGTCGGCGCGATGGCGGATGCCAGTAGCTAAGATGAAGCTAAGCAACCGCACGCTCGTGTCCAGCAAAACTTCTCGCAAAATTTCGGATCACGGGGCCGCGCCCGGCAGGCTGATGCCGCGCGCCTTCTTCGAGCGGGCTCCGGACACCGTTGCACGCGCGGTTCTGGGCAAGCTGGTGGTTCGCCGGACACCCGGTGCTTTGCTGGTTGGCCGTCTCGTGGAGGTGGAGGCTTACATCGGCGATGGCGATCCCGCTGCGCACGCTGCCGCAGGCCGCACGGCGCGCAACTCTGTGCTCTTCGGCCCGGCCGGCCACGCCTACGTGTACTTCATCTACGGCATGCATAGCTGCCTCAACATCTCGTGTGAGCTCGCAGGCCAGGCCGGCTCCGTACTGGTTCGCGCACTGGAGCCGTTGCAGGGCCTCGCCGAAATGGCGGCTTGGCGCGGCCTATCCGCGCATGCGTCGCCACGCCTGCTCACCTCCGGACCGGGACGACTCTGCCAGGCCTTCGGCATCACTCGCGCGACGCACAATGGAGTGGATCTGCTGAGTAAGGATTCGGATTTGCAGCTCCGCGACGATGGCTACGAGACGCCGGGCATAGTGACCACGCCGCGCATCGGCATTACGAAAGCAGCGGAGCGGCCGCTGCGCTTCCTGGTTGCCGGAAATCCTTGCGTCTCCGGACCGGCACGCGCCAACCTCGCGCTCGTAACGTAGCTGTCACAGGAGCGTGTTGTCGATGAGACGCGTGCTGCCGACGTGCGCGGCGACGGCTGCCAGCGCTCCCGCCCGAGCTTCCGTGAGCGGCAGCAGTGTTTCCGGATCGACGATCGCGAAGTAGTCGATCCGCACCTCTGGTTCGGTAGCCATGAGGCCGCGGCCGGCCTCGAGCAGGCGCGCTACATCCTTCTCGCCGGCATGGTATTTGGCAGCGATCACATGCAACGCGTTGGAAAGCACCAGCGCCCGGGCACGTTCCGATGCAGACAAGTAGCGGTTGCGCGAGGAGAGCGCGAGCCCGTCCGACTCCCGCACCGTGGGGCAGACGACAAGTTCGAGATCGAAGTTCAGGTCGCGCACCATGCTGCGCAGCACCGCTACCTGCGCCGCGTCCTTCTGGCCGAAGAAGGCCTTGTCCGGTCCGACGACATGGAAGAGCTTTGCAACGATGGTCGCCACGCCGCGAAAATGTCCCGGCCGCGATGCGCCATCGAGCCGGTCGCCCACGCCTTCGACTTCAACGAAGGTGCCGGCGCCCGCCGGATACATCTCCTCCGGCTGCGGCGCAAAGAGCAGCGCCACGCCTTCCGCCTTGAGCAGCGCGCAGTCCTGCTCAAAGGTGCGCGGATACTTCGCGAAGTCCTCGTTGGGTCCAAACTGCGTCGGATTCACGAAGATAGATGCGGCAATAACATCGCACTGTGCATGCGCGGCACGCACCAGCTCGATGTGGCCGGCATGCAGTGCGCCCATGGTGGGGACCAGGCCCAGCGACTGGCCACGCTGACGAACGGCGCGGCAGGCCGCACGCATCTCTCGAATCGTAGGCAGGACCTGCATCGGTGCTATGCCTTGCGGCGGAGGTGCGGCGCGTCGAACGCGACAGCGTTGGGTTCGGCGGTAACGGCAGCCCTGGTGCTCTTCGGCAGATGATAGCTCTCATCCTCCGCGGGATAGCGCCGCTCCACCACATCTTCGCGATAGGCAGTGATGGCGTTGCGAAAGAGCTCGGCAGCATCTGCATAGTGCCGGACAAAACGTGCTGGAGGAGCAAAGGTCAGGTTCACCAGGTCGTGGAAGACAAGGATCTGTCCATCGCAGTCCACGCCGGCTCCGATGCCGATGGTTGGAATCGTAAGCTCCGCCGTGATCTCCGCCGCCAGTTCGCGCGGCATGCCCTCAAGCACGATGGCGGACGCACCTGATCTGCTGCTGAAGGCTGCCGATGTCGTTGGCGACGTTGCGCCACGCCTTCTTTCCGTTGTTCTGCTGAGCGGCGACGACGGCGTTCTGTAGCACGCCGATCGAGTTGACCAGGTTCTGCCCGGCGGCCGGCTGCGACGTCCCAGGACCTTGAGCGACCATGGCCTGGACCTGGTTGGCGAGCGCTTGCAGGTAACCGACCGCGTTTCCGGCAGGATCGGGCAGCGGTGGAAGCGCGCGGGCAGCGGCGGTGGTCGGCGCCGCCGCCCGGCTCGGTGACGGCGGTGGCGCGGATGCGGACGGTGACGTGGACGCCGAGGCGGCGGGACGGCCAGATCGGTGTGCACTAGCGGACATCGACGGCAATGCAGAGCCGCTGGGCAGTGTCACGCTGGGCACAGTCGCTGTAGCGGACGTGCCGGTCGCCGGCGCGGCCGACCGCGTTGCCGCGCCTTTGTTCTCAGTCGCGGACGTTCCGCCGCCTGACATTGTGTTGTTCAGGCCGATTATCAGCAGCGCGATAACGCCGAGCGCGGCCATCAGCAGTCCGACCGGCAGCAGCCTGCGCCGGTTGATCCCACGGCCGTGCCCCGCGTGGCGCGTCGGGGGACCAGGCGGTGCGCCGTTCGTCGTTGTGGTACTCGCGTCTGCTTCTGTGGCAGAGCTCGTGTACGTAGTAACCACGACGGCGCCCGTGGACGTGAGTACTGGCAACGCCTGCGTCGCATCGTCGGGCTGCGATTGGACATCGGGCGTGGGTTCGGCCGCAGCCAATGCCGCCGCGAGAATCGTTGGCACAGACGTAGACGTTGACTCAACCGCAGCCACGACCGCAGGCACTGGCTCGGGCGCGGGCTCAGGTACAGGCGCGGCGGCGGACGCAGACTTCGGCCCGTACGGCGCAAGCACGTCGGCCATCTGCTCGGCGGTCGGCCGCTCGTCCGGGTCCTTCTCCAAGCAAGCCAGGTACAGTTCGTTGATGCCCTCAGGCAGTCCGGCGATCGTTAGAGGCGGCGGTGCGGCGCGTAGATGTGCCTGCGTGAGCCACGTAATGTCCCGGTCCCGGTACGGCGGCCGGCCGGTCAAGCACCAGTGCAGCACGCATCCGAGCGCGTATACGTCCGACGCGGGTATCGCGGCGTGGCCGATTAGCTGCTCCGGTGCCATACACACCGACGTGCCGACGGTCATGCCGTCCTCGGAGGCGCGCTCATGTGTCGACGCCGCGATTCCGAAGTCCAGAAGCTTGATGCCGGAGCTGGTGAGCATCACGTTCGCGGGCGTCACGTCCCGGTGCACGGTCCCGGCTCGGTGCGCGGCAGCCAGTGCGCTGGCGAGCTGGCCGCACACCGACAGAGCCTTGCGCCAGTGGAGTCGTCGTTCGGCGAGCAGCGAGGCCAGGCTGCGGCCCTCGAGCAGCTCCGTGACCAGCACCGGCTGCACCGCGCCGTCGAGGCCCGGTGCCTCGAGGAAGTCGAACACGACGATGATGTGCGGGTGCGTCAGGGCGGCCAGCGCGCGCCCTTCCCGCCGCAGTCGCGCGCGTTCGTCGCTGTCGGTCGCCGCTGTGCTCGTCAGCAGCTTGAGCGCGACTTTCCGGCCCAGCGTCTCGTCGGCAGCCGCCCACACGGTCGCGCTCGCTCCCGAGCCGAGCGGGCTCAGCAGCCGGTAGCGGTCGGCGATCAGCCCGGCGGGCGCTACGACCCTCACCGTGGCATCACTCGCTTCACTATGGCGTCACCCGGTGTGCCTGCTGTGACATCACCTGCCGTGACTCTTCTGCGCGGAGGTCTCGCATGAGAGGACAGGCGCTCCGGCCGCCGTGCGTGTTACGGCGGTTCCCCTCGGCTAGATCGCGCCAAGGGAAACCGCCTGCTGTCGTTGTTAGTGCCCAGAGGTGTTCGAAGCCCAGAGGGCCGCACCGGACGCGCTATAGACCACCAGGTTGCCGTCGTTCTGCAGCGTCAACTTCGCGCCCGAGTTCCCGGACGTGTTGCTAGCCCACACCGGCGTTCCCGAGGCGGTGTAGAGCACGAAGTTGCCGTCCCCTTGCATGATCGCCTTTGTGGCGCCCGAGTTCACCGTGTTCGACGCCCACAGCGGCGTGCTGCCCTGGTACAGCACCAGGTTGCCGTCGCCCTGCATGACCAGCTTGAAGCGGCCGTCGCACGAGGCGAGCGACTGGTTCGTCGTCAAGGACTGATTCGCGGTCATCGTGCCGCAGTTGGACGACCCGGAGCAGCCGGCAGGAACCGCAGTGCCCGGCGGGATTACCCCGGCGACCATGTTCCACTGCTGGAGCGAAGCGGCCCCGACGTCCGCCGACGCGCACACGCCGCCGTTGACCGCAGCCTGCGGCGGGACCGAGCCGCTAGCGCTGACGAGGTGGTAGCTGCCGGCGTTGAGGCCGAGCCCGGCGGTGTAGAACGTCATGACGCTGTTATAAGTCGTCGACGACGTCACGTTCGCGAGCGTGATGGTCGCGCTCGTGTGGCTAGACGCCACCGCAGGGATCGTCTGCAGCACGCCACTGTTCGCCAACGTCGCGTATGCCGGTGCGTACTGGGAGAGCTGCGAGCCCGACGTGAGCAGCGTGCCGCCGGCCGCCTTGTACGCGTTGAGGTTCGCGTCGACGCCGTTCATCGGCAGCACCGCCTTGTACGACGAGAGCTTCACCGTCCCGTTGTTAACCTCCTGGCTCGTCACGACGACGAACCCGGCTTGGTACCCGTTCCAGAGATTGGTCGTGGCGTTCTCCATCGCGTCGACTGCTCCGCCCGACGTGTTGCCGTAGGGCTGGGAGAAATCCATGTAGACGGCGGCCGGCTGCTGCGGGTAGGAGCCTGAGATGCCCTGAATGGTGCTGAGGTAAGTGGTGTAGACCGGCCAGCCGACGACGTCCTTCTGCGTGCCGTCGTGGATGAAGAAGTCCTCGCCGCCGCCCTCGGGCATGCCCATCGCGTAGTTGGCCAGCCACTGCACGGCCTGCGCGGATAGCTGCGTGCTGTCGCCCGGCGCGGTCCACTCCTGAGCGAGTGCGACGCCGTAGGCGCGTGCCAGGCTGCCGAAGGTGATGGCCAGGCCAGGAGCCTGTGCGTCGTCCAGGATGATGGTGACCGTGTACTGCCGCGCCAGCGTGAAGAAGATGTCTGGGATGTTGGCGTAGTTGACCGCGTTCCCGAAGTGGCCGCCGAAGTAGTAGTACAGCGGCGTGGTCGTGAACGCGCGTACGGCGGAGGTCAGATTGCCGTACGTGGTCTGCACGCTCCACGCGCGGAACGCCTGGTAGACGCCCCAAAGCGACTGCCCCGGCGTCGCGGCCGGCACCTGTGAGAACGACGAGTACGAGGTCCCGTGCTGCGAGTTGAACGCGCCGATCGAGCTGTAGGTGCTCGGCAGGTAGGTGTTGTGGAACTCGTTGATGTCGGCCTGCGCCCAGCCGGAAGCGCCGCCGCTGTAATCCCACTGCGCGTCGAGGAATCCGTAGTCGAGCACGCTGCCGCCGTACCCGGCGCTGCCGTCGATGTGCTTGACCGTGCTGGTGACGTAGTTGAAGTAAGCAGGCTGATCCGTCGTGTCCCACCAGGCTGGCGCCGGACTCTGCGCCCCGCTGCTGCTCACCTCGCGGCTGGTCACCCACGAGGCCGGGCTGCCGCTCCAGCCCGAGGTCCAGAAGATCGGCACCAGCTTGAACCCGGCGGCCGCGGCGTTCGCGAGCTCCTGGTCTAGCTCGGTGAAGTTGAACGTGCCGTTGGACGGCTCGATCGTGTTCCACGGCATGTCGATCTCGGCGGTCGTCAGGCCCTTGGCCTTCAGCGCGGCGAAGCTGGCCTGCGACCAAGCCGTGCCGTTGTTGTCGAAGAACAGCTGCGTGGACCACATCGGGCTCGGGGCGGCGGCCTGAGCCCCGCCGCTGAACACGACCGGCAGCGTCGCCGCCACCAGCGCTGCCGCTGCGCCAAGCACCGCGATGACACGCTTCCGCGCCCTGCCCGGCTTCCGTCCCTCACCTGGCTCGCCCGACGTGTGCGGAGCGCCGGCGAGCCTTGTTGTTGTCGTCCTGATCCTGACCATGAGAGGTTCAAATGCCTTTCCCGCGGCGTAGCCGTCACCCACAGCTCGACACGGCAACGGGCAGACGGATCCGCGAACAAGAGGACTGAGTACGGCCGCTGTCCGCGAGAGCGCCGCCCGGACACCATCCGGTTCTCACGACGGCATACCTGGATTTGCGGGATCACGAACGCCTGTGCCGTGCCGCGTGCTCCGCACCACGCCGCGCGGCCTCAACCGGGCAATCCGTAATACCGTCGAAACATCCGATGACCGCCCATAGCTTCAACCCGCGCCGCTCCGGGCGTCAAGAGCTAAAGGCGCAAAACTTCAATCAATTCACGCAAGACATCGGCTCAATCTTGAGAATCATTGGCTAGACGGGCGCCATTGCATTCACCGCAACGCCGTGTTCCGCACCCGTCACCGCCGGCATTCTCTACGAGACATCGACGAGATGGGCCCATCGGACCTAGACGCGAAAGCGTCCGCGTGTAATCGTGCCCGAAAGGACACCCCCACGCTTCCACGCTGCTGAGTTACGAAGGGCGTTTGAGATGCGTGCATCAATAGGCGACAAGCTGCGCGTTCACAGCAACCAAGTCGGTACGCCTGACCACTGCGGCCAGATCACCGAGATCCGCGGAGCCGACGGCGGCCCGCCCTACCTGGTCCGATTCGACGACGGCCACGAGCGGCTGGTCTTCCCCGGCGGCGACGCGGTAGTAGAAACAGCCGCCGCCGAAACAGCCACCGACACGCCAGCCGACACCCCGTAACGGGATCCTCAAGGGGTTGTGGGGCGGGGAGGGGCGTGCTACTTTCGCGTCGAATCAGTTCGACGATCGCTCGCCTCGAGTGGTCGCGGCTCGGGAAGTACGGAGTCGGTTATGGCGGTGACGATCGCGGACGTCGCGCGGCACGCGGGTGTCTCGCGGAGCACCGTCTCGTACGTGCTCAGCGGAAATCGGTCAATCTCGCCGGAGACGATCCGGCGGGTCGAGCGCAGCATCGCTGAGTTGGGTTTCCGGCCGCACGCCGGGGCTCGATCGATTCGCACCCGTCGCACCGGTGTGATCGCGATGGCGTTGCCCATGGTCTACGGTCCGCACAACCAGGTGCAGATGCCGTACGTGTGGGCCGCGCTCACCGCCGCTCAGGACAACGGTCTCAAGCTGCTCATGCTCACCGACGACGACGGAAAGGCGGCGATTCGCGACGCGGTCGGCAGCGCGCTTGTCGACGGGGTGATGTTGATGGAGGTCGAGCGGCGCGATCCTCGGATCGGGTTGCTCACCAAGCTCAAGTGTCCCGCGGTCGCGGTTGGGACGCCCGATGATGCGCACGGCGTGCCGAGTGTCGACTTCGACTTCGAGCTGGCCGCGCGGGTGTGTGCCGAGCATCTGGACGAGCTCGGGCATCGCGAGGTCGGGTACCTGGGGCAGGCCTCTGACACGTACACGCGTGATGTCGCGTACGCGGTTCGCGCGCGTGAGGCGATGCTGTCCGCATTGGCTGACCAGGGGCAGCACGCTGTGTGGGGCGCCTGCGATGCTACGCCGGAGGGCGTGGTGCAGGCGCTTGAAGACCTGCTCGCTCGGCAGCCGGGTATGACAGGGCTGATCGTTTACAACGAGCGGGCGTTGCCTCTGGTGCTGGCGCGGCTGACTGGGCTCGGCTACCAGGTGCCGGACGATATCTCGGTCATCGCCGTCTGTCCGGACGACGAGGCCGAGCGTTGCACGCCGGCGGTGACCTCGGTGTCGCTGCCTGCGGAGGAGTTGGCACGCACCGCCGTGCGCACGCTCGCACGGCAGCTCGACGGCGAAACGCAGCCGTCGCGCACGCTGCTCGCCCCGACGCTCAAGCCTCGGGCCAGCACGGCCCGCGTCCGACGGCATGGCGCGGGGGCCGGCGGGCAGTCCGCAGCAACAACAACCTGACCGGTTGCGTGCAGTGTTGAGTCGATGAGTGTCGGCAGGGCGAGGCTCGACAAGGCTGGGGAAGGGCGCGTTCCAGGCGCGTCAGGGCTCGAGTAGTACTTGCATCATCCACATGTCCGCAGGGCACAGTGAGCGCCCGTTGGGTGCGTTCACCGGAGAGTCGAATCAATTCAACGTCGAATCAGTTCGAAAGGCATGTTCAATGGACCACCGCGATCATCGTTATTCGCTTCCGCGCAGGACTGGTCGCCGGCCTGCCGCTCTCACCGCGGCTACGGCGGTGCTGGCTGTCGCCGGGGTGTTCGGGTTGGCGGGTTGTGGCAGCGGCAGTGGCGGCGGCTCGGGCTCAGGGTCCGTCGACACGCTTACCGAGATCGACTACTACGAGGCCGCTCCGCAGAACACCCAGCTGCCTGCGATCCTCGACGAGTGTGGCTCGCGGGTCGGGGTCAAGGTCCAGCATCAGCAGGTGCCGCGTGCGCAGTTCATGCCGAAGCTGCTGCAAGAGGCCTCGGCGCGCTCGTTGCCGGATCTTGCGCTCATCGACAACCCTGATCTGCAGCAGCTGGCCGCGACCGGCGGCCTCGTTTCGTTGTCGCAGGCGGGATTGAGTACGGCCGGGCTTTATCCGTCGATCGTGGCGGCCGGGCAGTATCAGGGGCAGACGTACGGCATCGCGCCGGGTGTCAATGGGCTGGCTCTTTACTACAACACCGACCTGTTCACGAAGGCGGGGCTCACGCCGCCGAAGACTTGGGACGAGCTGACTGCCGACGCCAAGCGGCTGACCGAGGGATCTCGGTATGGAATGGCGTTCAGCGCGGTCGGGACCGAAGAGGGCAGCTTCCAGTTCGAGCCGTTCTTCTGGACGGCCGGCGCGAGTCTCAAGACGCTCAATTCACCGCAGGCTGCGCAGGCGCTGAGCTTGTGGAAGAACATGGTCTCGTCGGGCTCGGCGTCCAAGTCGGTGGTGACCTGGACTCAGGCCGACGTCAATGACCAGTTCATCGCGGGTAACGCGGCCATGATGGTCAACGGGCCGTGGCAGCTGCCGACGTTGAACGCGGCCAAGAACCTGCACTTCGGGATCGTGCCGATTCCGGTTCCGTCGGCGTCCGCGAAGCCGGTCACGCCGTTGGGCGGCGAGGTCTGGACGGTCGGGCACAGCAGCCCGGCGCGTGAGGCCAAGGCGGTGGCGGTTGTCAAGTGCTTGCTCAGCTCGGATGTGAGCCTGGCCTGGTCTAAGGACGCTGGCTACATCCCGAGCAACGAGGCGGCGGCCGCGCAGTTGTCGGCCAGCAACCCGCAGCTGTCGGCGTTTACGCAGGAAGTCGCTACTGCTCAGGCGCGTACGGCTGAGCTGGGTACCGCGTATCCGAAGGTGAGTCAGGCGCTTTACAACGCGGTGCAGAGTTGTCTGGCGGGTGGCGCTAGCCCGCAGAGTGCGTTGGACCAGGCTCAGCGGGATGCGACCTCGTAGGGACGGATGTGATCGCGCGGCGCCGTCGTGGCAGCGCGGCGACGTCGTAGTACCTCGTACGAAATGTGTAGGAGTTGAGCAACGGTGTCGAACATCCGCTCCGCGTCGGCGGCTCATACGACGCTCGCCAACCACGGGATGTCCTCAGGGCTCGACGATGGGACGTCTTCGGTGGCGGACTTACCCGTTGACTCCCGGCCGCGGATCGAACGCCTCCGGTTCCGCGGCCGGGCTCGGGCGCGGTGGGCGGCGTTTGCGTTCGTCGCGCCGGCCTGGCTGTACGTCGCGGCGTTCTACCTATATCCGCTGGCTACGAACGTGCGGATGGGGTTCGAGGACTACACGGTCTCGTCCTTCTACACCGGAGCGGCGCCGTTCGTCGGACTGCGGAACTACCGCGCGGTCTTCCGGGACAGCCACTTCGCGCAGACGGTGACCAATACGGTGCTGTTCACGGCCGGCTCCCTGGTTTTCCAGTTCGGCATCGGGCTTGCGCTGGCAGTGTTCTTCAACCGGCGCTTTCCGCTTGGCGGCGTGCTGCGGTCGCTGCTGCTTGTGCCGTGGCTGCTGCCGCTGGTCGTCTCCGGCACGGCTTGGCGCTGGATTCTGGACACTGATTCCGGCGTGCTGAACCAGACGCTGCTGCACGCGCACGTGATCTCGCATCCGGTTCCGTGGCTGGCCAGCACTAGCGTCGCACTGACCGCGGTGACGATGGTGAACATCTGGGTCGGGATCCCGTTCAACATGGTGATCCTCTACGGCGGCCTGCAGGGCATCCCGGCGGAGCTGTACGAGGCGGCCTCACTCGACGGCGCCGGCGCGTGGCGGCGGTTCCGATCGATCACGTTTCCGCTGCTGCGGCCGGTGACGGCCGTCGTGCTGACGCTTGGGCTCATCTACACCGTGAAGGTCTTCGACGTGATCATGGTGCTGACTCAGGGTGGCCCGGCGGGCTCGTCGCAGACGTTGACCACGTTCGCTTACGACCAGTCGTTCCAGCAGTTGCTGTTCGGGCGCGGCGCGGCGGTTGGCAATTTGCTGATTCTCGTGGCGGTGGTGTTCGCGGTGGTCTACCTGCGGGCTGGCCGGGACGCGGTGAAGGAGTCCGGGCGGTGAGCGCGACGGTGAGTGGAGTCGGCGGCGGGGGTGGGAGCGGGAGCCGCGTGGCGGTTACCCGGCGGCGGGCTTCGCGCTGGGGGAGCACGATCGTCGCGCTGCTGATCCTCGCGGTGATGCTCTTCCCGCTGTACTGGATGCTGAACGCCTCGCTGCTGCCGTCGGCCGATCTCGTGCGCAGTTCACCGACGTGGCTGCCGATCCACGGCACGCTGGCGGGCTATCGCAATGCTCTGTCCAGCCAGGGCGGTCACTTGATGATCAGCCTGCTGGTGTCGGTGGGGACCGTGGCGGTGACGCTGCTGGTCTCGGCGCCGGCCGCGTATGGGTTAGCCCAGCTGCGCGCGCCGGGCGGTAGGGCGCTGATGTTCGCGTTCTTGGTCGCGCAGATGATCCCGGGTGTAGTGATGGCCAACTCGCTTTACATCGCGGCGGATCGGTTTGGGTTGATCAACTCTCCGTTGGCGCTGATCCTGGCTGACTCAACGCTCTGCGTGCCGTTCGCGACGTTGATCCTGCAGGCGTTCATGCGCGCGATTCCTGTCGCGCTGCGCGAGGCGGCGATGCTGGACGGCTCGTCGCGCCTGCGCACCTTCGCCTCGATCATCCTGCCGCTCAGCCGCAACGCCGTGGTGACCGCGGGATTGTTCTCGTTCCTGTTCGCGTGGGCCGACTTCCTGTTCGCGGTGACGCTGACGACTAACGACGACAAGGCGCCCGTGACCGTCGGCATCTACCGCTACATCGGCGCGCACCTGAGCGACTGGAACAGCGTGATGGCGACCGGCGTCATCGCCTCGATTCCGGCTGCGGCGCTGCTAGTCGTCGCTCAGCGGTATGTCGCGGCGGGAGTCTCGGCCGGCGCGGTGAAGGACTGAAGACTCGATAGCAATGAGTTACCACAAAGGAGAGATCTTGCGCCCGTTCACCGAGTCCCCGCGCCGACTGACCTGGCGACGCGGCCACCACGTGCTGACGGTTGAGCCGTGGGGACCCGACAGCGTCCGCGTGCGTGCTGGGATTCACCGCATCGTCGACGGCCTGCCGGGAGCGCTCGATGCGGAGCCGGTGGCGCGGGGTGACTGTGATGTTGAGCTGCGCGACGACATTGCGATTCTGACGAATGGGCTGCTGCGGATCAGCATCGACGCTGAACAGGGGCTGCTGAGCGCGACCAGGAGCGACACTGGGGCGCAGTTGCTGCGCGAGCAGCCGGCGCACTTCTGGTGGCCGGGGGCGCGACACTTCGAGGCGGTCGCGGGGGACCAGCATCGGGTCGAGCAGCGTTTCGCGGCGTACGACGGCGAACGGATCTACGGGCTCGGACAGCACGGACATGGCCGGTTCGATCAGAAGGGGATGGTCCTTGAGCTGCATCAGCGGAACGGGGAGGTCAGCGTCCCGTTCGCGGTATCTAATCGTGGATATGGGTTCTTGTGGAATAGCCCTGCGATCGGGCGCGTCGAGTTCGCGACGAATGGCACGCGGTGGGTCGCGGATCGTGCGCGGCAGCTCGACTACTGGCTGACCGCGGGGGAGACGCCTGCGGCGATTCTGTCGCACTACGCCGACGCGACTGGTCACGCGCCGGCGTTGCCGTCGTGGGCATCAGGGCTTTGGCAAAGCAAGTTGCGGTACCGCGATCAGGCCGAACTGGTTGATGTGGCACGCGGGTACGCGCGTCGCGGGCTGCCGCTGTCGGTCATCGTGATCGACTATCTGCACTGGACGCATCTCGGCGACTGGGACTTCGACCGGCGTGCCTGGCCCGATCCGCGTGCGATGGTCGACGAGCTGCGCGACCTTGGCGTGGAGACGGCGGTGTCAGTGTGGCCGTCTGTCAGCCCTCTGTCGGCTAACTACGCGCCGATGCGCGACGCTGGGATGCTGGTCGCGACCAACAGCGGTGCGACGTTGCACGCTGATTGGCCTGATGGGGATCAGGTGGGGGAGGTTGGCGAGGGTGACGCGGGGATAGGCGTGGCGTTTTATGACGCCACTGATTCGGCCGCGCGGGCACGGCTTTGGGACCAGATCCACGAGCACTACTACAAGCTCGGCATCCGCACGTTCTGGCTGGACGCTTGCGAACCGGAGATGCGGCCGGGGCATCCCCACAATCTCAGCTACGCCGCTGGTCCGGGTAGCGAGGTCGCGAACCTCTATCCGCGTGAGCACGCGCGGGGTGTGTACGAGCACTTGGCTGATGCGGGGGAGACCGAGGTGCTGTCGCTGGTTCGGTCGGCGTGGGCTGGGTCGCAGCGGTACGGCGTCGCGCTGTGGTCTGGCGACATCCCGGCGACGTTCGACGCGCTCGCTGGGGCGATCCGCGCGGGGCTGAACGTGGCGATGAGCGGGATTCCGTGGTGGACCACGGACATCGGCGGCTTTCACGGCGGCGATCCGGACGACGAGCGTTATCGAGAGCTGATGGTGCGCTGGTTCCAGTTCGGCGCGTTCTGCCCGCTGCTGCGCCTGCACGGGCACCGCGAGCCGCGCACCCATCGCGGTTTCGTCGGTGACGGCGGCGGGCCCAACGAGATCTGGTCCTACGGCGAGCGTGCCGAGCAGGCGATGGTCAAGATGCTGATGCTGCGCGAGCGGCTGCGGCCTTACCTGCACGAGCAGCTGCGTCAGGGCGAGAGCAACGGTCTGCCGTTGATGCGCCCGCTGCTGCTGGAGTTTCCCGACGACGCGGCCGTCTGGGACATCGAGGACTCATTCCTGTTTGGCCGCGATCTGCTGGTCGCGCCGGTCACCGAGTACGGCGCACGCAGCCGCCTGGTCTACCTGCCGCGCGGCGCTATCTGGACTCACCACGACGCGGCCGGCACGGCGACGCAGTACGAGGGCGGCGGCTGGATCACCGTCGAAGCACCCTTCGACGCCATCCCGCTCTTCGTACGCGACGACGCGAACCTCCCGCTCATCCATTCAAAGGAGAATTGATGAACAGACCGATAGGACGACTTCGTATCCGTAGACGTACGCGTGCCTTGGCGGCCGCGGGCGCAGCGCTCGCTGCGGTCACCGTTGCGGGGACGGCGGTGCTGGCCTCGCCCGCTTCGGCCGCTGGCGCAGACGCCACGGTGACGATCGACGTGTCCCAGTCCGGCGGCACGCCCACGCACGCCGGGGCCGGATTCCTTTACGGCTTGACCCAGGATGGCTCGGGGCCTGCTGACAGTCTTCTGCAACCGCTCGCGCCTACGCTCTTCCGCGGTGGCGGCGCCCGGATCGCTGGTGGCGGCTGGATCGGCGACGGCTACCGTGCTGGCGCCAACTACCGCGCGCGCATCAACTCGGCGGTCGCGCAGGCGCGGCGCGTGACCGCGGCGCCGTACCACGCCACGTACCACCTGCTCGTCTCAGACCTCTACGGCGCCGACACGACGCAGCCGTCGAACACCGTGTACCCCTGCGACAACGGTGACTGTTCCAACTGGACGGCCTTCATCGACCAGGTGGTAGGCGACATCCGGTCCGCCGGAGTGACCGTGTCCTACGACATCTGGAACGAGCCGGACGGCACCGGCTTCTGGCAGCGCGGCGTCAACAGCGCGCAGTACTACCAGATGTGGGATACGGCGGCGCGGGAGATCCGTCGCCTGTCGCCGGGCGCCGGCATCGTCGGGCCCTCATACAGCGGCTACAACCACAGCTGGCTCGACTCGTGGCTTGGCCAGACGAAGACGGACGGCACGCTGCCGACCGTGCTCAACTGGCACTTCGGCGACGACCCGGCCGGCGACGCCGCCGACGCGAGCAGCCTGCTCAGCGCGCACGGCATCACCGGCATCCCGCTGAGTATCAACGAGTACTTGTTCTCGCAGCAGCAGAACGCCGCCTACACCGCCTGGTTCCTCGACCGGCTGGCCGTTTCGAACGTCTCGCAGGCGGCGCACGCGATCTGGTCGGACTGCTGCGGCGCCGGGACGCTCGACTCGGTCCTGTTCGGCACGCCGGGCAACCAGCAGCCGAGCGGTCAGTGGTGGGTGTATCAGGCCTATGCGCAACTGACCGGACACCTGGTCTCCACGACGAACAGCGGCGGCATCGCGGTCGCGGCGGCGGCGGACCAGAGCCAGCACCGCGCGGTCGCCGTGCTGGGCAACAACACTGGCCAGACTGGCACGACGACGGTCAATGTGAATGGTCTGAGTTCGACGCCGTGGTTGCTGTCGGGTGGGAAGGTGCGTGTCACGGTCCAGCGGATACCGGATCAGAGCCCGCTGTCGGCGCTGACGACGGTTACCGCGACGGACGTTACCCCGAACAATGGGTCGATCAGTTTCCCGGTCACCTATGTCTCGGGCACGGACGCGTTCTCGATCACGCTGACGCCCGGCGGAACCGCTGGCGGCACGGGACCCGGCGGTAGTGGGTCCGGGACCGTCATCGTTGACGGCAATGTCACCGGCTCCGGAGTTGATCAGTTCCAGTACGGCGCTAATTGGGGCCTGACTACTGGCGTCAGCGACATGTTCGACGGCACGGCGAACTGGTCCTTCGTCGGCGGCGCCACGGCGACGTTCCGCTTCCAGGGCAACCAGGTCGCACTGCACGCGGTCAAGGATGTCGATCAGGGCATCATGTCAGTGTCCGTGGATGGCGGGTCGGCGGTGAACGTTGACGACTACGCGCCGTCGCGCAACGCGTCCGGTGTCGTGTGGACGAGCGCCTTCCTGCCAACAAGCACGCATACCGTGACGATTACGAACACTGGTAATAAGAACTCTGCTAGCAGCGGCTTCAACATTGCCATCGATCGGGCGGATGTGTATCAAGCCGTGACGACAGACGGCAATGTCACCGGCACCGGGAGCGGCCAGTTCAACTACAGCGCTGGGCAATGGGGTCTGGCGACCGGCGTGTCCGACATGTACGACGGCACCGCCAACTGGAGTACGACCGCTGGCGCCACGGCGACGTTCACGTTCACCGGCAACGAGATCGCGCTGCACGCGGTGCGCGACTTCGACCAGCAGATGATCGCAGTGTCCGTTGACGGTGGCGCGGAGACGATCGTCGACGACTACTCGGCGAGCCGGAACGCGTCTGGCATCGTCTGGACTAGTCCGAGTCTGGCGACCGGCACGCACACGATGAAGGTCCGGGTTACTGGAAACAAGAACTCTGCTAGCGCTGGCTTCAATGTCGCGATCGACAGTGCGGACGTCATCACGTACTGAGCTCTAAGTGTGTGAGCTGTGCGAGCCGACTGCCCCCGTGCGCTTCAGAGTATTGGAGCGCACGGGAACAGAGGCAGCGCGATCGTGATCGCGGAGCGGGTTGCTCGGGTTGTCTACGCGGACTGGTCTGCGGGGCTGGCGGCTTGCCCGGCGCGATCCAGCTCGTCTGCGACCGCAGCGTCGACTGGGAGGGTGAGGGAGACTTCGAACCCGCCGTCAGCGTTGCGGCCTGCCGAAAGTTCGCCGCCGTAGAGCGCCGCGCGTTCGCGCATGCCGGTCAGTCCGACGCCAGCGCCGGTGTGGTTCACGGCCTGCGCCTGCGCTGCGTCGCGGTGCGGCGTGCGGGATCGCTGGCTCGGGATGCTGTGCGGGCCGGTGTCGGCGACGGTGACGCGGATGCGCTCTGTTTCGTACTCCAGCCGCACGTCCACGGACGATCCGGGCGCGTGCTTAAGCACGTTGGTCAGCGACTCCTGGACCACGCGGTATACGCACAGCTCGATCCCGGCAGGCAGCGGACGCTGTCGGCCGGCGACTGTGTAGCGGGAGGGGGTGCCGGACAGGCCGACTCGCTCGATCAGGACTGGCAGTTGCGAGATGCCGGGTGCGGGACGGTAGTCCGCACGCGTGCCGCCGCCGGTGCCGCCACCGCCGCCAGGCGAACCCTCTTCGTCGTCTTGACGCAGCAGGCTGATCAGCCTGCGCAACTCGGCCAGACCCTCGCTGCCGACCTCGGAGATGGTGCGGATCGCCTGGTCGGCGGTTTCCGTATCCGTGTTGAGCACGTAGCGCGCCAGGCCGGCCTGGACCGCGATGACGGACAGGTGGTGCGCCGTGACGTCGTGCAGCTCGCGCGCGATGCGGATCCGCTCGAGCAGCACCGCACGCTGCTCGCGATCTCGTTGCTTGCGCTGGAGTTCTCCGCTGTACGCGGCCATGAGCGCGTGGCTTTCCATCAGCCGCCTGGCACCGTCGCCGAGGATCGCGATGGCCGCGACGAGCGCCGCGGTGCCGAGGTAGATGTTGAACGCGGAACCGGCCCACTCGTGGATGTTGCTGTGGATCAACTCGGGAAAGACGACGGCGGCGGACGCGGCGATCCACGTCCGTGAGCGGCGCGAAGCGACCGTGAAGAACGCGAGTTGCAAGGCCGTCTGATTCAGGCTCAACCAGTAGCCCCGCGCCTGAGAGATCGCGACGAACGCGGCGCACACGGCCATCACGGCCAGCGGATACCGGCGTCGCACGACGAGCGCGACGCCGATCGCGGCGGTCAGCGCGACGGCGAGCGCGTCGAAGCGCCGCGACGCAGAAGCCGGATACGAGCCGGTCGCGTTCGTCAGCGAGATCCAGGTCACGGCGGCGGCGATGGCGAAGTCGACGACCGTCGGCGGTATCGAGGCCAGTGCTTTCACGACACCCTGCACACCGTGCGCACCTTGCAAGCGGAGCATCGACCCAAGCTAGTGATCGCGGACGCGGCCTGTCCTCAGATCACCGGGGCATCCCTGGACTCTTGAGTAAACCTTTGCGGTATAGCCGAATACCGCGCTCGTTGTACCTCCGGCGCGGATTGTGAACTTCCGGGGAACGCGGTGGACGGACCCGTACTGAAACGCTTGACCGGCGCGGCGCGCACGTCGACTGCGTCGCGCTGAACGCATAGCCGTAGCAAAGAGCGGCGGAACAGAGCACGGGTGAGTAATGAGGTTCGTCCATCGGGACGCCGGCGTCGAACGCGAGTTGGAGGTGCGGCTCGGCCGCCCGGACGCGGTGGTCGCCGACCTCGCGGCCGCGCTCGGCGTCGCCGGCGGACGGCTCGCCATCGATGGGCGCGAGGTGCCGCCCGGGGTTCCGCTGACCGGATCAGGGCTCGTCATGGGCTCGGAGGTCACGGCGGCGACACGGGCGTCTCGCCGCGGCGGCCCCGCGGTTACCGGTCCGGGTCCGCATTGGACCTCCGATCGCGGTCGCGACGACCGCACCTCGGCGACGAGCACCGCGTTGCTGAACGGCGGGTTCCAGGACACGGGATTCCAGAACACCAGCACCGGGACCGCCGATCGCGGCCTGGTGCTGCGGATCATCGGCGGCTTGGACGCGGGGCAGTCGATACCGCTGCGGCCCGGCCGCTTCCGGCTCGGGCGCGGCGACGAAGCGGACATCCGGGTGAGTTGCCAGGACGTGTCGCGGCTGCACTGCGAGATCGAGGTCACCGAGGACGGTCAGGTGACCGTCGCCGATCTCGGGTCGAGCAACGGCACGGACCTCAACGGCGCGCGCCTGACCACGCCGGTCGAAGTCCTTCCGGATGACGTCGTGTGCGCGGCCGGCCGGGTGCCTTTCCGCGTCGTGCCCGCCGACGCGCTCGGCCCTGTGCAGTATGGGAATCCGGCGCGCGAAGCCGGTCCCGGTGGCACGTTGCCGTTCAACCGCGCGCCACGTGTCGCCGCACCGCCCGCGGCGCCGCCGATCCGGCTGCCTGAACCCCCGCGACGCACCGACGGCCAACCGCTGCGAGTCACGGCTCTGGTCCTGCCGCTCGCGATGGCGGGCGTCATGGTGCTCGTGCTGAAGGACATCGCGTACGCGCTGATCGCGCTCTTCAGCCCACTGATCATGATCGGCACGATGCTGGAGGACCGGACCAGGGGCCGGTCCGGACTGCGCCGGGGAAAGCGTGAGTACGCGGCTCGCATGGTCGAGGCCTGCGATGAGCTCGCCGCGCGACGCGAGGAGCGGATCGTCCGGCTGCACGCGGATTTCCCGGACCCGGCAGAACTCTGCTACCGCGCGACGGCGCCCGGGTTGCGGCTGTGGGAGCGGCGTCGTGGCGCGGCGGATTTCCTGAAGGTGAGTGCCGGACTCGCCGACGAACGCTGGTCACCGCCGGTCGATCGCGGACGCCGCAGTGAGCAGGAACTTGACCCGGCGCTCATCGAAGCGATCAACGCGGCGGCGCGGCTCACGCAGGTGCCGGTGGCCGTTGACCTCGCCGGCGGCGGAGTGCTGGGACTGGAGGGCGAGCGCGCGGCGATACTCGCCGCAGCGCGATCAATGCTCTGCCAGGCGGTCGCTCAGAGCGGCCCGGCTGACGTCACGGTCGCGCTGTTCGCGGACGAGGACCGGATCGCGGACTGGGACTGGACCAAGTGGTTGCCGCACGGCGCCGATCCGCGATCGGGCTCGGGGCGGTACGTCGCCGTGGGCGCGGGGCAGAGCGAGGCGTTGGCGCGGAATCTGCTCGCTGAGTTCGGCGCGGGCGCTGCTTGGGACTTGGCGTCGGCGCTATTCGGGATGCGGATGGCAAGGACGGCGGCAAGGGTGCCGGGGACGGGATGCCCGTGCTGCTCGTCGTGGTCGACGGCGCGACGCTGCTTGAAGGCCGTCCCTGCTACCTGCGGGATCTTCTCGGCGGCGGGGCCAGCTCCGTCGCCGGCATCGTGCTGACCCGGCGTCTGCCCGCGCTGTGCACCGAGGTCCTGTCCGTGGCGCCCGACGGCTCCGGAGGCCTGCGGCGGGTCGCCACCGGCGAGCGCGTCGACGACATCCTGGTCACCGGCATGGCGCGGCATCGCGCTCGGCGCTGGCCCGCGCGCTGGCCAGGTTCGAGGACCCGGAGATGCAAGCGTCGAGGGCGCCGGTCTGCCGGACCGAGTCGGCCTGCTGCCGCTGCTGGAGCTGGCCGGTCCGCTCGACGCCGCGATCGGCGCGCGCTGGCGTTCGGCGGCGGGCACCTTGCGCGCCAGCGCGGTGCTCGGCGTGACCGAGCGCGGCGTGTTCGAGGTCGATCTCGACGACGACGGTCCGCACGCGCTGATCGCGGGCACCACCGGCTCCGGCAAGAGCGAGCTGCTACGTACCCTGATCGCGAGCATGGCAGTCGGCGTCGATCCGGAGCACCTGACCTTCGCGCTGGTCGACTACAAGGGCGGGGGAGCGCTGGACGAGTGCGCGCGGCTGCCGCATGTCGTCGGACTCGTGACAGACCTCGACGAACAGCTCGGCGAGCGCGCGCTGCGCTGCCTGGAAGCCGAGCTGCGATACCGGGAGCACGCGCTGCGCGGCGTCGGGATGAGCCACGTGCGCGAGTACCAGCGGCTGCGCGACACGCAGCGTCCTGACCTGGAGCCGATGCCCCGGCTCGTCGTGGTGATCGACGAGTTCGCCACGCTCGTCAAGGCGCTGCCGGAGTTCGTCGACGCGCTGGTCAGCATCGCGCAGCGGGGGCGCAGCCTCGGCATGCACCTGATCATGGCGACGCAGCGCCCCTCCGGCTCGGTGAGCGACGCGATTAAGAACAACGTCAAGCTGCGCCTCGCGCTGCGTTTGGAGAGCACCGCCGACTCTCAGGACGTCATCGACTCCCCGGCCGCCGCCTCGATCGGCAGCAGGCAGTGGGGCCGCGGCTTCTACCGGGTCAGCGCGAGCGAAGTGCTGCCGGTGCAGACCGCGCTGTCGACCGGCGTGACTCCTGCCGCAGCCGCCGCGGGCAGGTTGACGCTCCTACCGTTCCGGTTGACATCAGGGTCCGGCGACCAGGCGGCGTCGGCTTCGATGAGTTCTGCGTCACCTGGTGTCGCGGAGGGCTTGCCGAGCGATCTGGTCCGGCTGGTCGAGGCGTCCCGCAAGGCGAGCGCCGAGGCCGGATTCGGCCGACCCCGCAGGCCCTGGCCGGACCCGCTGCCCACGGCGGTCCCGCTGCACGTGCTCGGTACGGCGGTGCGCGGATTCCAAACGGACGCGCGCGGCTTGCCCGCGTTGGCGCTAGCCGACGACCCGGACCGCCAGGCGCAGTATCCGGTCGGCTGGGATCCGGCAGCTGGCAACATGCTGATTTACGGCGCGGTCGGCGCCGGCGCGTCCACGACGCTGGCATCGCTGGCGCTCGCGCAGGCGGCGTCGCAGGGACCGGACCGGCTGCACCTCTACGTGCTCGACATGGGCTCCGGCGATCTCGCGCCGCTGGAACGGCTGCCGCACACCGGCGCCTACATCGGTCCCGCCGAGCGAGCCCGGCAGATCCGGCTGATCAGGTTGCTGCGACGCGAACTCGACCTGCGCAAGTCCGGCGGCACGCTGCTCGGCGGCGCGATGCGTGACGTGACCGGTGCGGGCGCGCCGCCCGCGCGGTGGCTGGTCCTGATCGACAATGTCGGCTCCCTGAGATCAGAGCTCGAGAAGGACTTCGCCGGGCTGAGCATGCTCGACGAACTTGAGCGCGTCTTCGCGGACGGCCCGGCGGTCGGGCTGCACGTCGTCGCGACCGGCGACCGTGCGGGCGCGATACCGAGCTCCTGGGTGTCGCTCAGCCGCCAGAAGCTACTGCTGCGGCTCGCCGATCCGAGCGAGTTCAGCAGCTTCGACATTCCGCGCAACGCAGTGCCCGGATACGTACCGGGTCGCGCGTTGGTCGTCGCGACGCGGCAGGTCGTGCAGATCGGGCATCCGGGGACTGACTTGATGTCGGCGACAGCCGAAGTCGCGCAACGCTGGTCCGGCGCGCCGCGCACGGCGTATCCCGTCGTGCTGCTGCCGGAGCGCATCACCGCTGATCAGCTCTATGCGTCCGGTGTGTTCGCCGCGACCGGCACCGAGCCGTGGTCCATTCCGGTCGGGTTCACCGACAGCAACCTGGCGCCGGCCGCACTCAAGCTGTACGAGCACGAGCACGCGCTGATTGCCGGTCCGCCCCGATCCGGCCGCAGCAGCGCGCTGGTCGCCATCGCCTCCACGGTCCTAGCGGGCGCAGGGCTGGCCGGAGTCGGCCCGCCGACTGTCGTGGCGTTCGCCCCGCGACGCTCCCCGCTGCGCGACCTGCCCGCGCCGGTGGTCGTTTGCTCGGACTACGCAGACCTCGAACGCACCCTCGACCCGATCCCCGGCAGGGTTCTGCTCCTGGTTGACGACGCGGACACGGTCAACGACTCCCTCGGCGTCATCGACCGCTGGATCACCAAGGTCGGCGCTGGCAGGCACCTGATCGCAGCAGGACGCAACGACGGAATCCGGCGCCAGTACGGCATGTGGACGCAAAAGGTGCGCGACGGCCGCTGCGGCGTGCTGCTCGTGCCAGACCACGAACTCGACGGCGACCTGCTCGGCGTCGCGCTCCCGCGCCAGCACCGGATGGCTCCCGTGCCGGGGCGGGGCTATCTGGTGACCGACGGCGCGCTCGACGGCGTGCAACTGGCGCTGGCGGCCGGCCCGTTCGGCGGCTCGCAGTCATCCATCGGCGCAGCCGAGCCTGTCGCGTCCGGACGACACGGCACGTCGGCCTACAACGACCGCAGTAGATCGGAATTCAACCGATCGGTAGACGACCTTGGCAACGGATCCGCCTAACGTACTCAACCGTACGGACCGGTGAGGACGATCCAGCGTCCCAGCACCACCCGACGCGGCGGGCAGGCACAGGCAGGCCCGCGGAACCTATCGAGTGATACGGAGCACCACAATGAGCGACGGAACCGTCAAGGTCACCGCCGAGGCCCACGTCCGCATCGGTCAGCTGAACAGCGCGCTGGGCTCGTTCAACGACCTGGTGAACCAGATCATGCAGCACGGCACCGCGCTGACCGACCAAAACATCTGGGCCGGCCCGGCGGCGTCCGTCTTCGCCCAGCAGGTGTGGCCGCAGGTGCAGACCCAGCTGAACTCGCTGCAGGGCGCGCTCGGCGGCCTGCAGGGCCAGGTCTCCGGCATCCTGAACAACATCACCAACGCCGGCGCCCTGCCGCTCGGCGGCGGCCTGCCGCAGCTCGGCAGCCTGCCGGTGGTCGGCAGCCTGCCGCTCGGCAACCTGTAATCCCCTCAGGCGATCCAGGCGCGTAAGCGGGCTGATTAAGAAGTAAGTGAACTGAACACCACGCACTAACCGACAACAGGCGGTGGGAGTGCGGCACGGTTCGGGCGTGCCGCACCTCCACCGCCCAGTCGCCGTTGTACGAGCACGAAGAACGACGGGAACGCGAGCCATGACCCTGACAGGCCGAAGTGGATCGACAGGCTCCGCACGGGAGTCGCGGCTGGATCCGCCCACCGAGGCAGCTGAATCCGTTCCCGGATACCGGGAGCTGGCACGGATCGGGCACGGCGGGTTCAGCGTGGTCTACCGCGCCGTGCAAGAGTCCTTCGAACGTGATGTGGCTCTCAAGGTGCTGACCGTCGGCACCGACGAGGAAGCCCGGCGCCGCTTCATGCGCGAGGTCCGGCTGGCCGGCCGGCTCAGCGGCCATCCGCACGTCGTGACCATCCTGGATGCCGGATCGACGGCGTCCGGCCGGCCCTACCTGGCGATGGACCTGTACGACGGCGGCTCGATGAAGGAGCGGCTCAAGCGTTCCGGCCCGCTTTCCGCCGCCGAAACCGCGATGGTCGGGGCGAAGATCGCCGACGCGCTGGCCGCAGCGCACTCGCTAGGCGTGCTGCACCGCGACGTAACGCCCAACAACATCCTGGTATCGAAGTTCGGCGAGCCCGCGCTCGCCGATTTCGGCGTTTCTTGCCTGCTCGACGGCGCCTCGTCCGCGTCGGTGATGGACATCTTCTCGCCGCAGCACGCAGCCCCGGAGCTGATGACGCGCGGCGTGCCGACGGCGTCTTCGGACGTTTACGCGCTCGGCTCGACGCTGTACCAGCTGCTCACCGGCCAGCCCCCCTTCGGCGGCGACACACGCGACGTGCGCTCGATCATGTTCCGCGTCGTCAGCGAACCGCCGCCGCACCCAGAGTGCCCCGAGATGCCGGAGCTAGCGGACGCGATCGTGCGTGCCCTGGCGAAGGAGCCGGAAGACCGCTTCCTCGACGCCGCCGAGTTCGCGCAGACTTTACGTGCCCTGATACCGGAGGGCACGCCGTCCGCGCTCCCAATGCCCTACCTAGGCGACACGGCGCACGAGACGACGACCGTCGGCCGTCAGACGCGGTACACCGGCGCGCATCGCACCGAGCTGGATACGCACGCTGCATCACCCACGTCATCGCATACTTCTTCACACACCTCGTCCTCCCAGCGGCTGCCCGCTGCTGACCACACAATGGTCCGCCCGGACCGCGTCGACGCAGCGCTAGCCGTAGCTCCTGCCGCAGCAAGCCGACGCGGCGGCGCGGGCGCGGGCGCACGCGGCCCCGAAACCGACGCCGATGCCCGAAAGCGTCGCAAGAAGCTGCCACTGATCCTGGTCGCCCTCATCGCGCTGCTCGGCATCGGAGCGTGGGCACTGCTCGAATCCCAAGGCTCTTCAACACACGCGCCCACCGCCGAGCCCTCGCAACACTCGTCGGCCACCGCCGCCGCGTTCGTCACGCCGACCAAGACGCCCGAGCATCCGAAGACCAGCGGCACACCCAAGCCCTCGCGCAGGGCCGCCGAGGCGGTGACGCCACGCTCCGTCGCCGACCGCCAAGCCCTCGAACGCCCCGCCGAGCGCGTCGGCCTCCGCAAGCTCGGGCTCCGGGGGCGGCGGCCTGCTCCCGCTGCCCGGCACCTACCACCGGCTGCAAAACCAGCAGACCGGAAGCTGCCTGGCCCAGCCCGGCGTGCTCGCGTCGTGCGCGTCGAGCCAGTCCCAGGGCTGGCAGTACTCGCTCTCGCTCAACGGTCTGCTCGGCGGCGATTACGAGCTGATCAACCAGCGACAGCGGAGCGTGCCTGACCGAATCTTCGAACGGACGGGCCAGCGCGCAAGCGTGCGACGGCAGCACCGCTCAGCTGTGGTCGATTATGAACGGTTCGGGTTCCGGTAAAGAGTTTCAAAACGCCAGCGACAAGCAGTGTCTCCTGGTCGCCCAGGCCGTTGTCTCTGTCGGGTCGTGTAGCACGAGCAATCGTGCGGGCCTGTGGAACGAGGACGGCACATCGTGACGGATGCGGGATCCGGGCACCCGCAAGGGTGACCGGCTCGTGTCACACGAGCGAACCGCAGGCGTACGCGCCGAGCGGTTGGAAAGGACGCGGCGGGCCGATCATGGTCAAGGTTCTGATCGCTGACGATCAAGTACTGATACGCGCCGGAATAGCGGCGATCCTGCGGGCTGCACCGGGATACGAGGTGGTCGGCGAGGCCTGCGACGGCGAGGAAGCCGTCACGATGGCGGAGCTGGCCGAGCCCGACGTAGCGCGTACGCACTCGGAGTCGCGGCCAGTTTGCGCCTCGCAGGACAAAAGATTCACGGCGCGAATCTGCTGGTCGAAGGCAAAGTTCCGATGGGCGCCTGGTTTTCGTCGTCCGCATCCCTGGAAGTGGCGGTGGGTTATGCGCTGCTGGCCACTTCCGGGATGTCACTCGATCCCGTCGAGCTGGCCAAAATTTGCCAGCGCGCCGAAAATGAATTCGCCGGCGCGCGCTGCGGAATACATGGACCAGATGATCGCCTGCTGCGGTCGCGCGAATTATGCGCTGATGCTGGATTGCCGCTCCCTGGAATTTCAGTCCGTCTTCCGCTTTTCCACGATGCGCAGTTTGTCGTATGCAACAGCATGGTGAAACACGATCACGCCGCCGGCGAGTACAATGCCCGGCGGGCCGATTGCGATACGGCCACGCGGATTCTCTCCGCGGAAATTCCGGTGTGCGCGCGTTGCGCGACGTCACGCTTCTGGACCTCGAGCAATTTGCGCAAAAGTTGCCGGAGGTTTC